>NZ_JBVIGF010000019.1:0-1649 GCF_055570965.1 Streptomyces sp. NPDC031064 | reverse complement strand
TCTTTGTACCGGCCATTGTAGCACGTGTGCAGCCCAAGACATAAGGGGCATGATGACTTGACGTCGTCCCCACCTTCCTCCGAGTTGACCCCGGCAGTCTCCTGTGAGTCCCCATCACCCCGAAGGGCATGCTGGCAACACAGAACAAGGGTTGCGCTCGTTGCGGGACTTAACCCAACATCTCACGACACGAGCTGACGACAGCCATGCACCACCTGTATACCGACCACAAGGGGGCGACCATCTCTGGCCGTTTCCGGTATATGTCAAGCCTTGGTAAGGTTCTTCGCGTTGCGTCGAATTAAGCCACATGCTCCGCTGCTTGTGCGGGCCCCCGTCAATTCCTTTGAGTTTTAGCCTTGCGGCCGTACTCCCCAGGCGGGGAACTTAATGCGTTAGCTGCGGCACCGACGACGTGGAATGTCGCCAACACCTAGTTCCCAACGTTTACGGCGTGGACTACCAGGGTATCTAATCCTGTTCGCTCCCCACGCTTTCGCTCCTCAGCGTCAGTAATGGCCCAGAGATCCGCCTTCGCCACCGGTGTTCCTCCTGATATCTGCGCATTTCACCGCTACACCAGGAATTCCGATCTCCCCTACCACACTCTAGCCTGCCCGTATCGAATGCAGACCCGGGGTTAAGCCCCGGGCTTTCACATCCGACGCGACAAGCCGCCTACGAGCTCTTTACGCCCAATAATTCCGGACAACGCTTGCGCCCTACGTATTACCGCGGCTGCTGGCACGTAGTTAGCCGGCGCTTCTTCTGCAGGTACCGTCACTTTCGCTTCTTCCCTGCTGAAAGAGGTTTACAACCCGAAGGCCGTCATCCCTCACGCGGCGTCGCTGCATCAGGCTTTCGCCCATTGTGCAATATTCCCCACTGCTGCCTCCCGTAGGAGTCTGGGCCGTGTCTCAGTCCCAGTGTGGCCGGTCGCCCTCTCAGGCCGGCTACCCGTCGTCGCCTTGGTAGGCCATTACCCCACCAACAAGCTGATAGGCCGCGGGCTCATCCTTCACCGCCGGAGCTTTCAACCAGCTCCCATGCGAGAGCCGGTGGTATCCGGTATTAGACCCCGTTTCCAGGGCTTGTCCCAGAGTGAAGGGCAGATTGCCCACGTGTTACTCACCCGTTCGCCACTAATCCCCCACCGAAGTGGGTTCATCGTTCGACTTGCATGTGTTAAGCACGCCGCCAGCGTTCGTCCTGAGCCAGGATCAAACTCTCCGTGAATGTTTACCGGTTATCCGGTTGACACTCGCGTTGAGCGGAACCGGAGGGGAGGAATAATCCCCTCGGTTCACAGCGTCCTCGCTGTGTTTTCTACAAAGGAACCTCATCTCCATGATGGAGACGGGGTATCAACTAATCTGGCGTTGATTTTTGGCACGCTGTTGAGTTCTCAAGGAACGGACGCTTCCTTTGTACTCACCCTCTCGGGCTTTCCTCCGGGCGCTTCCCTTCGGTATTTCGTGTTTCCAGCTTAGCAGATCCGTTTTCCGTTTCTGCCACCCGCTGGAGCGGGCTGCCGGGCTGTTCTTCGCTTTCGCGTTTCCCTTTCCGGCGGTTCCGACTCTATCAGATCCTTTCGGGCCTGATTCCCGGTCAGAGCGGGTTGTCTTTCCGGCTGTTGGGCCGTTCCGACG
>NZ_JBVIGF010000018.1:0-2496 GCF_055570965.1 Streptomyces sp. NPDC031064 | reverse complement strand
ACACAGTGGACGCGAGCAACTGAGGACAAGCCCTCGGCCTATTAGTACCGGTCAACTCCACCCATTACTGGGCTTCCATATCCGGCCTATCAACCCAGTCGTCTACTGGGAGCCTTACCCTCTCAAGGAGGTGGGAATACTCATCTCGAAGCAGGCTTCCCGCTTAGATGCTTTCAGCGGTTATCCCTCCCGAACGTAGCCAACCAGCCATGCCCTTGGCAGAACAACTGGCACACCAGAGGTTCGTCCGTCCCGGTCCTCTCGTACTAGGGACAGCCCTTCTCAATATTCCTACGCGCACAGCGGATAGGGACCGAACTGTCTCACGACGTTCTAAACCCAGCTCGCGTACCGCTTTAATGGGCGAACAGCCCAACCCTTGGGACCGACTCCAGCCCCAGGATGCGACGAGCCGACATCGAGGTGCCAAACCATCCCGTCGATATGGACTCTTGGGGAAGATCAGCCTGTTATCCCCGGGGTACCTTTTATCCGTTGAGCGACGGCGCTTCCACAAGCCACCGCCGGATCACTAGTCCCGACTTTCGTCCCTGCTCGACCCGTCGGTCTCACAGTCAAGCTCCCTTGTGCACTTACACTCAACACCTGATTGCCAACCAGGCTGAGGGAACCTTTGGGCGCCTCCGTTACCCTTTAGGAGGCAACCGCCCCAGTTAAACTACCCATCAGACACTGTCCCTGATCCGGATCACGGACCCAGGTTAGACATCCAGCACGACCAGAGTGGTATTTCAACGACGACTCCACCTGAACTGGCGTCCAAGCTTCACAGTCTCCCACCTATCCTACACAAGCCGAACCGAACACCAATATCAAACTGTAGTAAAGGTCCCGGGGTCTTTCCGTCCTGCTGCGCGAAACGAGCATCTTTACTCGTAGTGCAATTTCACCGGGCCTATGGTTGAGACAGTCGAGAAGTCGTTACGCCATTCGTGCAGGTCGGAACTTACCCGACAAGGAATTTCGCTACCTTAGGATGGTTATAGTTACCACCGCCGTTTACTGGCGCTTAAGTTCTCAGCTTCGCCCTGTCGAAACAGAGCTAACCGGTCCCCTTAACGTTCCAGCACCGGGCAGGCGTCAGTCCGTATACATCGCCTTACGGCTTCGCACGGACCTGTGTTTTTAGTAAACAGTCGCTTCTCGCTGGTCTCTGCGGCCACCCCCAGCTCAGGAAGCAAGTTCCCTCACCAGTGATGGCCCCCCTTCTCCCGAAGTTACGGGGGCATTTTGCCGAGTTCCTTAACCATAGTTCACCCGAACGCCTCGGTATTCTCTACCTGACCACCTGAGTCGGTTTAGGGTACGGGCCGCCATGAAACTCGCTAGAGGCTTTTCTCGACAGCATAGGATCATCCACTTCACCACAATCGGCTCGGCATCAGGTCTCAGCCTTAACGTGTGACGGATTTGCCTATCACACGGCCTACACCCTTACCCCGGGACAACCACCGCCCGGGCTGGACTACCTTCCTGCGTCACCCCATCGCTTACCTACTACAGGTCTGGTTCGTCGGCTCCACCACTCCCCTACGCTCCGAAGAGCTCAGGGCGGCTTCACGGACTTAGCATCGCCTGGTTCAGTATTGGGCGTTTCAAAGCGGGTACCGGAATATCAACCGGTTGTCCATCGACTACGCCTGTCGGCCTCGCCTTAGGTCCCGACTTACCCTGGGCAGATCAGCTTGACCCAGGAACCCTTAGTCAATCGGCGCACACGTTTCTCACGTGTGTATCGCTACTCATGCCTGCATTCTCACTCGTGAACCGTCCACAACTCGCTTCCGCGGCTGCTTCACCCGGCACACGACGCTCCCCTACCCATCACAGTCCCCGTTGGGGGTATGTACTGCAATGACACGACTTCGGCGGTACGCTTGAGCCCCGCTACATTGTCGGCGCGGAATCACTTGACCAGTGAGCTATTACGCACTCTTTCAAGGGTGGCTGCTTCTAAGCCAACCTCCTGGTTGTCTCTGCGACTCCACATCCTTTCCCACTTAGCGTACGCTTAGGGGCCTTAGTCGATGCTCTGGGCTGTTTCCCTCTCGACCATGGAGCTTATCCCCCACAGTCTCACTGCCGCGCTCTCACTTACCGGCATTCGGAGTTTGGCTAAGGTCAGTAACCCGGTAGGGCCCATCGCCTATCCAGTGCTCTACCTCCGGCAAGAAACACACGACGCTGCACCTAAATGCATTTCGGGGAGAACCAGCTATCACGGAGTTTGATTGGCCTTTCACCCCTAACCACAGGTCATCCCCCAGGTTTTCAACCCTGGTGGGTTCGGTCCTCCACGAAGTCTTACCTCCGCTTCAACCTGCCCATGGCTAGATCACTCCGCTTCGGGTCTTGAGCGCGCTACTGAATCGCCCTATTCGGACTCGCTTTCGCTACGGCTTCCCCACACGGGTTAACCTCGCAACACACCGCAAACTCGCAGGCTCATTCTTCAAAAGGCACGCAGTCACGAGA
>NZ_JBVIGF010000017.1:0-7045 GCF_055570965.1 Streptomyces sp. NPDC031064 | reverse complement strand
GTCTGGGGGGGGGGGGGGGGGGGGGGGGGGAGGGGGGGGGGGGGGGGGGGTTTGTTTTCCCCCCCCCCCCCCCCCCCCCCCCCCCCCCCCACGGCACTATCAGAAGAAGACCGACCGCCGCTGTACCAGCAGCTTGTAGAGCGTGTGCTGGATCTGTTCCCTGACCTGGTCCGTCAGGTTGAACATCAGCATCGGGTCCTCCGCCGCCTCCGGCGGGAAGCCGTCCGTCGGGATCGGCTCGCCGAACTGGATCGTCCACTTCGTCGGCAGCGGTAGCGCCCCCAGCGGACCGAGCCAGGGGAACGTCGGCGTGATCGGGAAGTACGGGAAGCCCAGCAGCCGAGCGAGGGTCTTCGCGTTACCGATCATCGGGTAGATCTCCTCCGCGCCCACGATCGAGCACGGCACGATCGGAGCGCCCGCCCGCAGCGCGGTCGACACGAACCCGCCCCGGCCGAACCGCTGGAGTTTGTAGCGCTCGCTGAAGGGCTTCCCGATGCCCTTGAAGCCCTCCGGCATCACCCCGACGACCTCGCCGCGCTGGAGCAGCCGCTCCGCGTCCTCCGCGCACGCCAGTGTGTGCCCCGCCTTCCGGGCCAGCTCGTTGACGACCGGCAGCATGAAGACCAGGTCCGCCGCGAGCAGCCGCAGATGCCGCCCGGCCGGGTGGTTGTCGTGGACGGCGACCTGCATCATCAGCCCGTCCAGCGGCAGGGTCCCCGAGTGGTTCGCCACCACCAGCGCCCCGCCCTCGGACGGGATGTTCTCGATGCCCTTCACCTCGACGCGGAAGTACTTCTCGTACAGCGGCCGCAGCAGCGACATCAGGACCTGGTCGGTCAGCTCCTCGTCGTACCCGAACTCGTCGACCTCGTACTCACCGGTGATCCTCCGGCGCAGGAAGGCCAGCCCGCCCGCGATCCGCCGGTCCCAGTCGCCACGGCCGCCCCGGTCCGCGCCCATGCCCGTGTCCGCCTCCGCGTCGGCGGCCGCCCGGGGCTCGTCCGTGGCCGCCGCCGCCTCGGGCGCCTGGGGGCCCGGCAGGGCGCTCACCCCGCCCTCGCCCTTCCGCCGCCGGGTGCCGCCGCCCAGCAGGGGCCGCCGACGGCCCGGCCTGGGGGTGGCCGCACCCGCGCGCGACCGGTCGTCGTCGAACGGAATGACCTTGGCGTCCGCCATCGTTGAATCGCGCTCCCTCATCCGGCGCTCTGAGTCGTCTTCGCCCCGCCGCCACCGCCCAGGAACGGAAGCGACGACGCGGCGATCCGGTCGACCGCCCCCGCCAGGGCCTCCGGCGGCAGCAGACCCGGCCCCCGGCTGCGCGCGAAGTCCGCGAAGGCCTCCGCGGTCGTGTACTTCGGCTCGAACCCGAGGGTCTCGCGCATCTGCGCCGTGCTCACCACCCGGCCGTGCGTCAGGAGCCGGATCTGCTCCGGCGAGAAGTCGGTCACCCCCACCGTCCGCAGCGCCGTACCCACCCAGGTGACCGCCGGCAGCAGCACCGGCACCGTCGGCCGCCCCAGCCGCCGCGAACACTGCGACAGCGTCAGCACACCGTCACCCGCCACGTTGAACGTGCCGCTGTTGAGGGTGCCGCGCCGGGGCTCGTGCGAGGCGATCCGCAGCACCTCGATGACGTCGTCCTCGTGGACGAACTGGAGTCGCGGGTCGTACCCGAACACCGTCGGCAGGACGGGCAGCGAGAGGTACTCGGCGAGCGGGGAGTCCGCGTCCGGCCCGAGGATGTTGGCGAACCGCAGCACGCACACCGCCACATCGGGCCGCCGGCGCGCGAAGCCCCGCACGTAGCCTTCCACCTCGACGGCGTCCTTGGCGAAGCCGCCGCTCGGCAGGGACTTCGGCGGTGTCGTCTCCATGAAGACGGCCGGGTCGCGGGGTGCGGAGCCGTACACGCTCGTACTGGACTTCACCACCAGCCGGCTGACCGTCGGCGACTTCTGGCACGCCCCGAGGAGCTGCATGGTGCCGATGACGTTGGTCTCCTTGACCGCCGTCCGCCCGCCGGCGCCCAGCGGCGTTCCGGTGACGTCCATATGGACGACGGTGTCGACCCCGTACTCGGCCAGGACCCGCCCTATGGCGGGCTGGCGGATGTCGGCACGGACGAACTCGGCGTCGCCCAACTGGTGCGCGGGCGGGACGGCGTCCACGCCGATGACCCGCTCCACCTCCGGGTCCCGCTGGATGCGGCGTACGAACCTGCCGCCGAGCTGCCGGGCCACGCCGGTGACGAGCACGACCTTCCCCAAGATCAGCGCCTTCCGTTCGGTCCTCGCCTACGGGCCACCGTAGCGGGTGAATGGTGCGCTGTAATGACCGCCGCACCCCGATGGGCGGCGCCACGAACACCGCGGCCCTCCCACCGGAACCGGTGGAAGGGCCGCGAATGGCGCACGTACAGCCGTCGCTTACTTCTTGTTGCGACGCTGAACGCGGGTGCGCTTGAGCAGCTTGCGGTGCTTCTTCTTGGCCATCCGCTTACGCCGCTTCTTGATAACAGAGCCCACGACTACCCTCGCTCACTTCTCGGAACACCCCCGCACAGGCGGGGATCTCGGTGCGGGGCGTCTGGGCCCACACGACCTACGTCGGCCTAGCCTACCGGCCCGAGCGCCGAGCTTGTAATCCGAGGGGTACGCACGGGGCCCCTCGACGGCCGCTAAGCCGTCTCCACCCCCACGAAGGACTCTCGGAGGTACTCGTGAACCGCTTGCTCCGGAACCCGGAAGGACCTGCCCACCCGGATCGCCGGCAGATGACCGCTGTGCACCAAGCGGTACACGGTCATCTTCGACACTCGCATCACCGAGGCGACTTCCGCCACGGTCAGGAACTTGACCTCGTTGAGAGGCCTCTCGCCAGCAGCAGCCATGACCCACCTGTACCTTCCGCCCGCAACGCCCACCGGCTTCCCCTCCGGTGACTCTTCGTCGCGGTGCGCTCACTCACCAGACTAGGGGCGGGTGATACGAGTGGGGAAGAGGAGCTGCCATCGGGCCCCTACCGTGACAGACACGCTCGATTGAGTACATAGCGAGTAAGCGGTCGGTAGTAATCAGACCGCACAGCGTCATCAAGCGGAACGGCCACGGACACGCGCCCCTCCGCCTCCCCGACGAACAGCGCGGGGTCGTCCGTGTCGGCCAGGCCGACGGCCTCAAAGCCCAACTGACCTGCGCCGCAGACCCATCCGTGGTCCCCCACGACGAGCTCCGGCAGCGGCCCGCCGGCGTCCGCGAGACCCTCCAGAGCGACCCTGACCGGGAGGGGGGAATGGGTGTGTGCGCCGGTCTCACAACCGGCGCCTTCAGCCCCTCCTTCCCGCACCAACGCGACTCCCCGTACGTAGTCGAGGCTGTACGTACGTACGCCGAACCGGGTCGTTATGTCGACACATCGGCCCTGCGCGGGTGTGAGAACGAGACATCCGGCCGCCGACAAAGCGTCTGCGAGCCCGGCGTAGAAACCGAGCAGTCGGTGCGGATGACCGGTCCCGAACAGCACCGGCGCCCGTCTCCGGGCGACCTCCGCGAGCCGCGCGGCGAACGCGCCGAGCGCGCTCAGCGTCCGCTCCGGGTCGATGACGTCGGGCCCGGACCGGTACGCGGGATCGCCGGAGACCCCGCACTTGTCGGCCATCAGCCGCAGCAGGTCCCGCTCGTCCCACGCCCACTGCGGGTCCAGCCCGAGGGTCACCCGGGGGTCCCGGGCCGCGAACAGGCGGTAGCTCCGCAGGCTCTGCTCCCGCGAGGTCGCCACCGGGCCGGCCAGCCCGGCCGCCAGCAAATGCGCACGCAACGCACCGGTACTCAGCACCCTGCCGATGCTGCCGCACCACCCCGGGCGCGGCGCCAAAACGGCGGGGACACCCCACAGTTGGCGTAACACCGTGTGGCGGCACGCCACGGCCGCCGCGCCTACGGCAGCAGGCCCCGCAGCGGGAACGCCGCCCGCCGGGCCGCCAGCACCGCCTGGTCGAGCCGGTCCGCCGGGTCGTACCCCTCGTCCCAGCCCCGCCACGACACCGGCCACCGCCCGTCGGTCATCCGCCCCGGCGCCAACTGCCGCGTCCGCGCGTACACCTCGTCCCGCCACGACGACGGGATCACCGACTCGGGCTCCACGGGAGCCTCCGCCGCGATCCCCACCAGGTGCGTCCACGACCGCGGTACGACGTCCACGATCGCGTACCCGCCACCGCCCAGGGCGACCCAGCGCCCCTCGGCGTACTCGTGCGCCAGGTCGTGGCACGCCACCTGGACGGCGCGCTGGGCGTCCAGGGACACCGCCAGGTGCGCGAGCGGGTCCTCGAAGTGCGTGTCCGCCCCGTGCTGCGTCACCAGCACCTGGGGCCGGAAGTCCGCCAGCAGCTCCGGCACCACGGCGTGGAACGCCCGCAGCCAGCCCGCGTCGCCCGTGCCGGCCGGCAGCGCCACGTTCACCGCGCCGCCCTCCGCCGGGCCCGCCGCGCCGGTCTCCTCAGGCCACCCGGTCCCGGGGAACAGCGTGCGCGGGTGCTCGTGCAGCGAGACGGTCAGCACCCGGGGGTCCTCCCAGAACGCCGCCTGCACGCCGTCCCCGTGGTGCACGTCCACGTCCACGTACGCCACCCGCTCGGCGCCCAGCTCCAGCAGGCGCGCGATCGCGAGCGACGCGTCGTTGTAGATGCAGAAGCCCGCCGCCGACCCCGGCATCGCGTGGTGCAGCCCGCCCGCGAAGTTCACCGCGTGCGCGGCCTCCCCCCGCCACACCGCCTCGGCCGCGCCCACCGACTGACCCGCGATCAGCGCCGAGGCCTCGTGCATCCCCGCGAACGCCGGATCGTCCAGCGTCCCCAGCCCGTACGCCTGCTCCGCCGCCCCCGGGTCCGCCGACGCCGCCCGTACGGCCGCCACGTAGTCCTCACGGTGCACCAGCCGCAGCGTGGAGTCCCCGGCCGGTTTCGCGGCCACCACGTCCACCCGGCGGTCCAGCCCGTACGCCCGCACCAACCCCATGGTCAGCGCGAGCCGCACCGGGTCCATCGGGTGCCCGGCCCCGAAGTCGTAGCCGGTAAGTGCGTCATCCCACATCAACAGTGCGCGGCCGCTCATGCCCGCCACCGTATCGGTCCCGTTCAACACCGAACGAACGGGCATACCGCAGCGTCACCAGGACCAACACCAGCGGCACCACCATCGCCCCGCGGTAGCTCCACGCATCCCCAAGAGCGCCCACCAACGGCGACCCGACGAGGAAGCCCACGTAGTTGAAGACGTTCAGCCGCGCCACCTCCGCGTCACCGCGCGCCGCGGCGAACGTCTGCGGCACCAGCACGCTCAGCCCGAACCCCAGCACCGTGAACCCGGCCACCCCGGCCCACGCCCCCGGCGCCCCGGCCACCACCCCGAACCCGGCCGCCGCCAGCACCGCCCCGCCCCGCACCACGGCCACCGCCCCGAACCGCCGCACCCCCAGGTCCCCGAGGGCCCGGCCCAACAGGGTGGTGACCATATAGGCGTTGTACGGAACGGTCGCCAGCGCCTCCGAACCGCCCAGCACATCCGTCAGATACTTCGCGCTCCAGTTCGACACGGTGGAGTCGCCGATGTACGCGAACGTCATCACGAGGCACAACGGCACCAGAACCCCCGCCGAGCGGCCTGCCGCCGACCCCTCTCCGGCTCCCGGCTTCCCGTCCACGTACCACCGGCTCCCCACCAGCGCCGCCGGCAGCACCACCACGACGACCGCCAGATACGAGGCGCCCAGCGCCAGCCCCCGGTCCACCGCGACCCACGCCAGCGACGCCCCCACGATCCCGCCCAGGCTGTACGCCGCGTGGAACCCGAGCATGATGCTGCGCCCGTACGCGTGCTGGAGGCTCACCCCGAGCATGTTCATCGACGCGTCCAGCGCCCCGACGGCCAGCCCGAACACCCCGAGCGCCACCGCGACGTGCCACATCCGGTCCCCGGCGCCCACCCCGAGGAGGGCCAGCAGCACCACCGGCTGCGCCCACCGGAGCACCGCGCTCGGCGCCACCCGCCGCACCAGTCGCCCGGCGCCCACGCTCCCCACCCCGGCGAGGACCGGCACGGCCGCCAGGAACGCCGGCAGCAGGGAGTCGGATATCCCGTACCGGTCCTGGATGGCGGGGATACGCGTCACCAGCAGCGCGAAGGTCACGCCCTGCACGAAGAAGCAGACCGCCAGGGAGCCCCGCCCACGCCGCAACCGCGCATCCGTCATGGCGGCACAGCGTAGGCTGCCGGGCTACCCCTGGGTAGGCCGATCACACGAGCAGCTCGACCAACTGCCCCATGTCGTCGAAGCAGCCCTTGACCCCCACCAGTTGCTCGGCCGGCGTCATCGCCGTGAACCCGTACACGTCCATCCCGGCCGCCAGCGCCGCCTGGACTCCGAGCGGACTGTCCTCGACGACGACACACCGCTCGGGCGCCACCCCCATCCGCTCGGCCGCGTGCAGGAACAGATCCGGCGCCGGCTTCCCCCGCCCCACGTCCTGGGCGCTGAAGACACTGCCCTCCCGGAACCACCGGTCCAGCCCGGTCTTCCGGTGCCCCACCCGAATCCGCTCATGACTCCCCGACGAGGCGACGCAGTACGGCACGCCTTCGGCGACGAGCTTCTCCAACAGCTCCTGAACGCCCGCGACGGCCTCCAACTCCCGCTCGAAAGCGGCGAACACGCGCGCGTGGAACGTCTCATCGAAGTCCCCGGGCAACCGCAGCCCCGTCCGCTCCAGGATGACGTCGTGGATACGGTGCACCGCGGCCCCCATGTAGTCCCGCAGGGAGTCCTCGTACGTGGTGGGGTGCCCGAGTTCGGTCAGGTAGGCGGCCAGGATGGCGTTGGAGAGGGGCTCGCTGTCGACGAGGACGCCGTCGTTGTCGAAAATGACCAGTTCATAGCGCATAACACGACTCTAAACGCAGAAAAGCCCCGCACCATAAGGTGCGGGGCTCTCCCACAATAATTGTTCGGCGGCGTCCTACTCTCCCACAGGGTCCCCCCTGCAGTA
>NZ_JBVIGF010000016.1:0-27435 GCF_055570965.1 Streptomyces sp. NPDC031064 | reverse complement strand
GGTAACTTGCGTGTGTGGGTGGTGAGGGGGATAGGGTCGCCCCCCCCTTCCCCCCCCCCCCCCCCCCCCCCCGCGCGAGGCCGTCAGCTATGCGTACGCAGCAGCGTCCGCATCGTCCGCATGGCGACCGACAGGTTCGCCAGGTCGAACGCGTCCGAGCCCTGGATCTCCTCCAGCGTCGTGCGCGCCCGGCCGAGGATCGCGGCGTTCTTCTGCTCCCAGGCCTTGAACCGCTCCTCGGGCGTGGAGGTGCCATTGCCGGCCGACAGCACGTCGGCGGTGAGCGCGGCGTGCGCGGCGTACAGGTCCTCGCGGATGGAGGCACGGGCCATCGACTGCCAGCGGTCGGCGCGCGGCAGCTCGATGATCCGGTCCATGAGCTGGGTGATCGAGAGCCGGTCGGCCAGGTCGTAGTAGACCTCGGCGACCGCCATCGGGTCCTTGCCCGTCCGGTCGGCGATCGCGACGATGTCGAGCGTCGGGAAGGCGGAGGAGAAGCCGGCCACCCGCAGCGCCAGCTCGTCCGGGACGCCCGCCCCGGTGAGCTCGGCCACGATCGACTCGTACCACTCCAGGTCCGCGCCGCGCAGCATCTGCGGCAACTTCGCCCACACCTGCTCCACGCGCTCGGCGAAGAACTCGACGGTCTCGGCGAGCTGCACCGGCTGCGGCCGGTTGCCCAGCAGCCAGCGCGTACCGCGCTCGACCAGGCGCCGCGAGTGCAGCCGGATACGGGTCTGGACGTCGGCCGCGACCTTGTTGTCGAGCGCCTCGACGGCGTCCCACACCTCGCTCAGCCCGAAGATGGCCCGCGCGGCGGTCTGGGCCCGGACGATCTCCTCGACCGACGCGCCGGTCTCCTCCCGCAGCCGGTGCAGGAAGGTCGAGCCACCGGTGTTGACGGTGTCGTTGACCAGCACCGTCGTGATGATCTCGCGGCGCAGCGCGTGGGCGTCGATCTGCTCGGCGAACTCCTCGCGCAGTTGCGTCGGGAAGTACGCGTGGAGCAGCTCGCGCAGGTACGGGTCGTCCGGCAGGTCCGTGTGGATCAGCTCGTCCGCCACCGTGATCTTGGTGTACGCGAGGAGGACGGCCAGCTCCGGCTGGCTGAGGCCCTTGCCCGCGTTGAGCAGCTCGCGGATCTGGCGGTCGTTGGGCAGGAACTCCAGCGCCCGGTCCAGCCGGCCCTCACGGCCCAGGCGGCGCATGAAGCGCTGGTGGGCGTGGAGGAGCGACGGGGACTGCTTGACGGCGTTGGCGAGGGCCACGTTCTGCGCGTAGTTGTTGCGCAGCACCAGCGCGCCGACCTCGTCGGTCATCTCGGCGAGGATCTTGTTGCGCTGCTTGACGGTCATGTCGCCGTCCGCGACAAGCCCGTTGAGCAGGATCTTGATGTTCACCTCGTGGTCGGAGGTGTCCACGCCCGCGCTGTTGTCGATGGCGTCGGTGTTGACCCTGCCGCCCTCGCCCTCGGGACCACCCTTCCGGGCGAACTCGATCCGGCCGAGTTGGGTCAGACCCAGGTTGCCGCCCTCGCCGACGACCTTGACCCGCAGGTCCTCGCCGTTGACGCGGATGGCGTCGTTGGCCTTGTCGCCGACGTCGGCGTGCGACTCGGTGGTGGCCTTGACGTACGTACCGATGCCGCCGTTCCACAGCAGGTCCACCGGCGCCTTGAGGATCGCCTGCATCAGCTCGGCGGGGGTCAGCTTGGTGACCGTCCCCTCGATGCCGAGGGCCGCGCGCATGTGCGCGTTGACCGGGATCGACTTGGCCGTGCGCGGGTGGATGCCGCCGCCCTGGGACAGCAGCTCCTTGTTGTAGTCGGCCCAGGAGCTGCGCGGCAGCTCGAACAGGCGGCGCCGCTCGGCGTACGAGACGGCCGCGTCCGGGTTCGGGTCGATGAAGATGTGCCGGTGGTCGAAGGCGGCGACCAGCCGGATGTGCTCGCTGAGCAGCATGCCGTTGCCGAACACGTCGCCCGACATGTCGCCGACGCCGACGACCGTGAAGTCCTGGGTCTGGGTGTCGTGGCCCAGCTCCCGGAAGTGCCGCTTGACCGACTCCCACGCGCCACGGGCGGTGATGCCCATGCCCTTGTGGTCGTAACCGGCCGAGCCGCCGGACGCGAACGCGTCACCCAGCCAGAAGCCGTACGCGACCGCGACCTCGTTGGCGATGTCGGAGAACGTCGCCGTGCCCTTGTCGGCGGCGACGACGAGGTAGGTGTCGTCCTCGTCGTGCCGGACGACGTCGGCCGGCGGCACGACCTCGCCCGCGACCATGTTGTCGGTGATGTCGAGCAGCGCCGAGATGAACGTCCTGTAGCTGGCGATGCCCTCGGCGAGCCAGGCGTCACGGTCGAGCGCCGGGTCGGGGAGCTGCTTGGCGACGAACCCGCCCTTGGCGCCGACCGGCACGATGACGGTGTTCTTGACCATCTGCGCCTTGACCAGGCCGAGGATCTCGGTACGGAAGTCCTCGCGCCGGTCCGACCAGCGCAAGCCGCCTCGGGCGACCTTGCCGAAGCGGAGGTGGACGCCCTCGACACGCGGCGAGTACACCCAGATCTCGAACGCCGGGCGGGGCGCCGGCAGGTCGGGGATGGCCTGCGGGTCGAACTTCATCGACACGTAGTCGTGCGGCTGCCCGTCGCCCTTCTTCTGGAAGAAGTTGGTGCGCAGCGTGGCCTTGATGACGGTGAGGAAGGAGCGGAGGATGCGGTCCTCGTCGAGCGAGGCGACCTGGTCCAGCGCGCCGTCCAGCTCCTCCAGCAGCCCGTCGATCAGCTCGGTGCCGGCCCGCTGGCGCTCCGGCGACATCCGCGCCTCGAAGAGGGAGACCAGCAGCCGGGTGGTGTGGACGTTGTGCCGGAGGGTGTCCTCCATGTAGTCCTGGCTGAACGTCGAGCCTGCCTGGCGCATGTACTTGGCGTACGCGCGCAGCACCATCGCCTGGCGCCAGCCCAGGCCCGCGCTCAGCACGAGCGCGTTGAACCCGTCGTTCTCGGCGCGGCCGGTCCAGGTCGCGGCGAACGCCTCCTGGAAGCGCTCACGCGCGTCGTCGGCCAGGTAGTCGCCGCCCGCCGAGCCGTGCGGCATGCGCAGCCCGAAGTCGTAGATCCACGCCTGGGTGCGGTCGGCGCAACGCAGTTCGTACGGGCGCTCGTCGACGACCTCGACGCCGAGCCGGTTGAGGACCGGCAGGACGGCGGAGAGGGAGATCTGGTCGCCCGTCTTGTAGATCTTGAAACGGCGCTCGCCGGGGCCCGCGCCGACCGGCTCGTACAGGGAGAGCGCGAAGTCCTTCTCGCCCCGGACCAACTGCTCCAGGTGGGCCAGGTCGGCGACGGCGGCACGCGGCGTGTGGTCGGCCTTGTACCCCTCGGGGAAGGAGTTGCCGTACCGGCGCAGCAGCTCGGCGGCGCGCTCCTCGCCCATCTCGGCGTTGAGCGCCTCGGCGAAGCCGTCCTCCCAGGAGCGGGCGGCCTCGACGAGCCGGGCCTCGATGCGCTCGGTGTCGGCGTCGGTGAGCGGGGTCAGCTCGGTGCCCTGCGGGACGCGGACGACGAAGTGCAGCCGGGAGAGGATCGACTCGGTGTTCCAGGCGGTGAAGTCGACGCTGGTGCCGCCGAGCTCCTCCTTCAGGATGTCGATGATCCGCAGCCGGACGGTGGTGTTGAAGCGGTCGCGCGGCAGGTACACGAGCGCGGAGTAGTAGCGCCCGTACTCGTCCTGGCGGAGGTAGAGCCGCAGCTTGCGGCGCTCCTGGAGGTACAGCACGCTCGTCGCGATCGACTTGAGCTGGTCGACCGGCGTCTGGAACAGCTCGTCGCGCGGGTACGTCTCCAGGATCTGGAGCAGGTCGCGGCCGTCGTGGCTGTTGGGCGAGAAGCCCGCCTGGTCGAGGACCTCGGCGACCTTGCGGCGGATGACCGGCACGCGGCGCACGGACTCGGTGTACGCGGCCGACGAGAACAGGCCCAGGAAGCGCCGCTCACCGACGACGTTCCCGTCCTTGTCGAACTTCTTCACCCCGACGTAGTCGAGGTAGGACGGCCGGTGCACGGTGGCGCGGCTGTTGGCCTTGGTGAGGATGAGCAGCTTGTGCTCGCGGGCCTTGGCGCGGGCGTCGCGCGGCAGCCGGTTGAAGGAGGGCGAGACGGGGTGCGCCTCGTCCTTGCTGTGGTGCGGGTCGGAGCGGAGGATGCCAAGACCGGTGCCGGGCACGGCGGACAGCGCGTCGTCGCTGGTCAGCTCGTACTCGCGGTAGCCGAGGAAGGTGAAGTGGTCGTCGGCGAGCCAGCGCAGCAGCTCGCGGGCCTCCTCGACCTCCGACTCGCGGAGGTCGCCGGGGATGGGCTCGCGGGGGAGGTCCTCGGAGATGCGCAGCGCGGCGTCGCGCATCTTCTCCCAGTCCTCGACCGTCTCGCGGACGTCGGACAGGACGCGCAGCAGGTCGGCGGTGATCTGCTTGAGGTCGGCCCGGTCGGTCTCGCGGTCGATCTCGACGTGGATCCACGACTCGGTGAGGGCGTCGTGCCGTTCCTTGCCGTCGCCGCCGGCGGGGAGCACCTCGATGAGCTTGCCGGTCACGTCACGGCGGACGACCACCTGCGGGTGGATGACGACGTGGATGCCGCGGCCCTGCCGGGACAGCTCGTTGGTGACGGAGTCCACGAGGAACGGCATGTCGTCCGTCACGACCTCGACGACGGAGTGGCTGCAGGTCCAGCCGTTCTCCTCGACGGTCGGCGTGTGCACGCGGACGTTGGCCGTGCCCTGGGGGCGGTTCTCGGCCAGCCGGTAGTGCGAAAGGGCCGCGCCGAAGACGTCGACCGGGTCGCGGTCCGTGAGGTCCTCGGGGGCGGTGTGCAGGTAGTAGCGCTGGAGGTATTCGAGAACGATGTCCTGGTCCGGACGTTCCCCGTTCTCGGCCCCAGTCTGGAGTTGCCCCCCGACCGGGCTGTTCTCAGCTACCCGGGCGGCCCGTTCGAGCAGCTCGGCCTTGGCTTCGTCCAGCTTGGTCTGCATGTCCTCTGGCTCCTGTCGCGCGCCGTTGCGTGACGTAGGTGAAAGAAGTGACACAACGCCACGACGCGGGGTATCCGGTCTGAGGCGACGTTATGCCGCGATGAGAGATGTCCGGGCCGTTATTGGCCAATTTTGGCGACCGGGCCGGATGGGATGGGTCAGCGATCGCCCGGGCACGGTGGCACTCCGGGCGCTGGCCGGGGGCTTCGCTGCCCCCATGGCGTATCGCGCTGATCACGGGTCCAGGCTATCGCTCCTGACCCCCGGCCCGTCATGAGCCGTATGTGTACAAAACCCGGCCCGGAAGTTTGACACTCTGGACAGCGACACGCGCCCCCCGACAGAGGCAGGCAGTGATGACCGTGAAGATCCTGATCGTCACCGGCGACGCGGCGGAATCCCTGGAGGTCTTGTACCCGTACCAGCGACTGCGCGAGGAGGGGTACGAGGTCCACATCGCCGCCCCGGCCCGCAAGCGGCTCCGGTTCGTCGTCCACGACTTCGAGCCGGGCTACGACACGTACACCGAGAAGCCCGGCTACACCTGGCCGGCCGACCTGGCGTTCTCGGAGGTCGAGCCCAGCCAGTACGCCGCCGTGGTCATCCCGGGCGGCCGGGCGCCCGAGTACCTCCGCAACGACCCGGAGCTCCGCAAGATCCTCAAGTCCTTCTTCGACGCCGACAAGCCGGTCGCCCAGATCTGCCACGGCCCGCTCCTGACCGCCGCGGTCGGCGCCCTGGACGGCCGCCACGTGACGGCCTACCCGGCCCTGGAGCTCGACATGCAGGCCGCCGGCGCCACCTTCCAGGACACGGAAGCCGTCGTCGACGGCGCCCTCGTCTCCTCCCGCGCCTGGCCGGACCACCCCACCTGGATGCGCGAGTTCCTCAAGGTGCTCCGCACCAAGTCCCCGGTGACGTAGCCCCTCCCACGCCGGTGCGCCCACCGGCGCTGCCCACCCCACCCGCACGAGCCCTGCGGGTGGGGCCCAGCCCTCACCGGCCCGTACTACGCACCCCCACCGCCCCGCACCCGCCAACGAGAAGACCCACACCGGCTCCCCCACACGGCCAGCACGGACCCCACCGCGGGCGAACCCCCACCGCCCCGCCAACGCACCGCCCCGCACCCCGCCCGGGGCTGGCGGCCCGCAAGGGCTACGCCACCAGCTCCTCCGCCACCGCCACCGCCTCTTCCAGCGTGTCCACGACCGGCACCCCCGCCGCCTCCAGGCTGGCCCGGCTGTGCGAACCGCCCGTGTACAGCACCGCCCGCGCGCCCACGTGCGCCGCCGCCACCGCGTCGTCCGCCGCGTCCCCGATCACGACGATCCGCTCGGGCGCCACGCCCTCCAGCGCCACCAGGTGCCGCACCATGTGCTCCGCCTTGCCCGCGGTCGAGTCGCCTATCCGCCCGTCCACCCGGACGAACCGCTCCTCGATGCCGTGCCGGCGCACGATCGGCACCAGCAGCTCGTGCGGCGCCAGCGACAGCAACGACTGCGTGAGGCCCGCCGCCTGCCGCGCCGCCAGCAGCTCGGCCGCGCCGTCCGCGAGCCCGCACACCTCGGCCCGCACCCAGTAGTGCCGGTGGAACGCCTCGTCCATCACGAGCCACTCCGCCTCCGTCGGCATACGGCCCATGAGCCGCTCGTAGAACAGCGGAACGGGCACGCAGTACAGCTCGCGGTACCGCGCGAGGGTGATCGGCTCCAGGCCTATCTCCTCGAACGCGGCGTTCGTCGCCCCGATGACCGCGTCGATGTCATCGAGCAGCGTGCCGTTCCAGTCCCACACCAGGTGCGTGTCGCGCTTCCCCATGCCCAAAAGGTACCGGCCCGCTCTGACAACCGGCCCTCACCGGCCGTAGCCCACCGCTCAGCCGATCAACCCGGGAATCTCCTGCACCCCGAACCACAGCAGCTCATGGTCCTCCGCCCCGTCCACCACGAACTGCGCGTCGTCGTCCCCGTGATCCGCCGCGCCCAGCGCCTCCGCCGCGGCCGCCACGTCGGCCTCCGCGTCGTCGGCGTCCGCGTGCACCGCCGCCGCCTTGGCCAGTGGCACCGCCCGCGCGATCCGCACCTCGCCCACCGACGACGGATCGAGCGCACCGTCGGGGTCGGCGGTCGCCGCCCCGTCGGGTACGTCGACGGCCACGACGACCCTCCGCCGCGCCGCGGACGGATCGGCGGCCAGCATCCGCAAGGACGCTGCGGCGGCCCGGCTCAGCGCGGCGTACTCCAGCTCCTCGATGTCGTCGGAGACGTACCACTCGCGCAGCCCGGGCGTCACCGCGTACGCGGTCAGGGGGCCGGGCCCCAACTCGCCCGCCTTGTGCGCCTGTGCGAGACCGGGAAGGGTCAGGGGGACGTAGACGCGCATGGCAGGCCGCTTTCGTAGTCGGGAGACGCCCTCAGGATACGTGCGGAGTCCCCCTTCGGGCCCGGCGACCACCGGGCCGCTCCGTCCACCCGGCACCCCGTCGCCTTGCGCGACCCCGCACGCCGGAGCGCCCGTCGCCACCCGGATAGGTGATCCGCCCGCGACTTCGACGGCCGCTTCCGCGCCGATTGCGGCAGCCCTTCCCGCCCCCGTAAAAGATCACCACCGCAAAGTTACCGCCCGGTAGAGAACCGGGCCCCACGGACGGGGGCGATCATGAGCACCACCGCAACCAGGACGACGTCCGGCCCGGCCCGCCGCCGGAACCAGCGCGGCCCCGGCACGGTCCGCCCCGGCTCACCCCGCCCGGCCGTCGGTGGCCCCGGGACCCGCACCACCACTCCCGGCCGCCGGCCGCTCCCGCCCCACATCCTCTTCGCCGAACGGCTGCTCGCCGTCCTCAGCGGTGAGCGCCCCGTCCACTGGATGCTCGGCCAGACCGTCGGCGAGGCGTACGACCAGTTGATCAGGCTCGCGCCCACCACACCCCTCCGGGCGCGCGGCGCACGGCCGGTCATCCGCCGCTGCGGCGGCTTCCCGCTGCGCCCGGGCGTGGTCGAGGCGTACGCGAGCATCGCGGCGGGCGAGCAGGTCCGGGCGATGGCGTTCCGCCTGGAACAGGGCACCGACCGCAAGTGGCGCTGTGCCGCCGTCGAACTCGGCGGCGAGCGCCACTGACGGCACGGCAACGGGGCCGGGCACGCGACACCCGTCACGCACCCGGCCCCGAGAACAGCCCTTGTACCGGAGGGCTACTTCTTACGGCGACGCCCGCCCTTCTGGGCCTTGCGCCGCTCCGCACGCGTCATGCCGTCCGCCGCGGACCGGGCCGCGCCCTCGCCGTTCTCGAAGTCGCCCTCGATGATGTCGCCCTCGCCGTCGACCTTCGGCGCGGAGAAGTGCAGCCGGTCCGGCCGCTTCGGGGCCTCCAGGCCCTTGGCGCGGATCTCGGGGCGCCCGGCACCCGCCTGCGCCGGTACGGCGTCCTCCTTGGCCAGGGACGTCTTCGCGGCGGCGTCCTGCACCGGGACCTCCTCGACCTGCTGCTCGACCTGGACCTCCAGGTTGAACAGGTAGCCGACGGACTCCTCCTTGATGCCCTCCATCATCGCGGTGAACATGTCGAAGCCCTCGCGCTGGTACTCGACCAGCGGGTCCTTCTGCGCCATCGCGCGAAGGCCGATGCCCTCCTGGAGGTAGTCCATCTCGTAGAGGTGCTCGCGCCACTTGCGGTCCAGCACCGAGAGCACCACGCGCCGCTCCAGCTCACGCATGATCTCCGAGCCGAGCTGCTTCTCCCGCGCGTCGTACTGCTCGTGGATGTCCTCCTTGATGGACTCCGCGATGAACTCGGCGGTGATGCCGGCCCGGTCGCCGGCCGCCTCCTCCAGCTCCTCGATGGTGACCTTGCACGGGTAGAGCTGCTTGAAGGCGCCCCACAGCCGCTCCAGGTCCCACTCCTCCGCGAAGCCCTCGACGGTCTCCGCCTCGATGTACGCGTCGATGGTGTCGTCCATGAAGTGGCGGATCTGCTCGTGCAGGTCCTCGCCCTCCAGGACACGGCGGCGCTCGCCGTAGATGACCTCACGCTGCCGGTTGAGCACCTCGTCGTACTTCAGGACGTTCTTGCGCGTCTCGAAGTTCTGCTGCTCGACCTGCGACTGCGCGGACGCGATCGCGCGCGTGACCATCTTGTTCTCGATCGGTACGTCGTCGGGAACGTTGGCCATCGACATCACGCGCTCGACCATCTGCGCCTTGAACAGCCGCATCAGGTCGTCGCCGAGCGACAGGTAGAAGCGGGACTCGCCGGGGTCGCCCTGACGGCCGGAACGACCACGGAGCTGGTTGTCGATACGCCGCGACTCGTGCCGCTCGGTGCCCAGCACGTACAGCCCGCCGAGCGCCTTGACCTCCTCGAACTCGGCCTTGACGGCGAGCTCGGCCTTCTCCAGCGCGGCCGGCAGGGCCGCGGCCCACTCCTCCACGTGCTCGACCGGGTCGAGCCCGCGCTGGCGCAGCTCTGCCTCGGCGAGGTCGTCGGGGTTGCCGCCGAGCTTGATGTCGGTACCGCGGCCGGCCATGTTGGTGGCCACGGTGACGGCGCCCTTGCGGCCGGCCTGGGCGACGATCTGCGCCTCTCGGTCGTGCTGCTTGGCGTTGAGCACCTCGTGCGGGATGCCGCGCTTGGAGAGCTGCTGCGACAGGTACTCGGACTTCTCGACCGACGTCGTACCGACGAGGATCGGCTGGCCCTTCTTGTGCTTCTCCTCGATGTCGTCGACGACCGCGGCGAACTTGGCGACCTCGGTGCGGTAGATCAGGTCCGACTGGTCCTTGCGGATCATCGGCTTGTTCGTCGGGATCGGGACGACGCCCAGCTTGTAGATCTGGTGGAACTCGGCGGCCTCGGTCATGGCCGTACCGGTCATGCCGGACAGCTTGTCGTAGAGGCGGAAGAAGTTCTGGAGGGTGATCGTGGCGAGGGTCTGGTTCTCGTCCTTGATGTCCACCCCTTCCTTCGCCTCGATCGCCTGGTGCATGCCCTCGTTGTAGCGGCGACCGGCGAGGATACGGCCGGTGTGCTCGTCGACGATCATGACTTCGCCGTCGATGACGACGTAGTCCTTGTCCTTCTTGAACAGTTCCTTGGCCTTGATGGCGTTGTTCAGGTACCCGACGAGCGGGGTGTTCACCGACTCGTAGAGGTTGTCGATGCCCAGCCAGTCCTCGACCTTGGCGACGCCGGACTCGTGGATGCCGACGGTGCGCTTCTTCTCGTCGACCTCGTAGTCACCGGTCTCCTCGATGCCCTTGAGGGGGTTCCCGGGCTCGCCCCTCTTGAGGCGGGTGACCAGCTTGGCGAAGTCGCCGTACCACTTGGTGGCCTGGTCGGCCGGACCCGAGATGATCAGCGGCGTACGGGCCTCGTCGACCAGGATCGAGTCGACCTCGTCGACACAGGCGAAGTTGTGGCCGCGCTGGACGAGCTCGTCCTTGGACCACGCCATGTTGTCGCGGAGGTAGTCGAAACCGAACTCGTTGTTCGTTCCGTACGTGATGTCGCAGTTGTACATCTCGCGGCGCTGCGACGGCGACATGTTCGCGAGGATGCAGCCGACCGACAGGCCGAGGAACTTGTGGACCCGGCCCATCATCTCGGAGTCGCGCTCGGCCAGGTAGTCGTTGACCGTGATCAGGTGCACGCCCTTGCCGGACAGCGCGTTCAGGTACGCCGGCAGCGTGCCGACGAGGGTCTTGCCCTCACCGGTCTTCATCTCGGCCACGTAACCGAGGTGCAGCGCGGCGCCGCCCATGAGCTGGACGTCGTAGTGGCGCTGGCCGAGCACGCGCTTGGCGGCCTCGCGGACCGTCGCGAAGGCCTCGGGCATCAGGTCGTCGAGGCTCTCACCGTCGGCGTACCGCTGCTTGTACTCCTCGGTGAGCGCCCGCAACTCGGCGTCGGAGAGGTTGACGAAGTCCTCTTCGATGGAGTTGACCTGGTCCGCGATGCGGTGCAGTTTGCGCAGGATCTTGCCTTCGCCTGCACGCATGAGCTTGTTGAAGACGGACACTGAGGCTGGTCTCCTTGCCGGTCGGGCCTGGCACTGGGTCTTGTCATGGACACTGGCACGGGCACGGCAGGTGGGCCCCACCGCAACGGCCATCGTAAGCGAGGACGCCACCACGCCGGGAGGTCCGCGCCCACCTGGGCCGACCGCCGCGCCGACATGCCGCCCGCAAGGAGAACGCGCGGGGCGCTCGGAAGGTGCCGCTGAACCCGAAAAGTGTTCGCCCGTCCGCCGGCGCCCCACGACAATCCCGTCATGGAGACCGTCACCCTCACCACCGACCGCCTGCTGCTGCGTCCGTTCGCCGCCGAGGACGCGGACGCCGTGTACACCGCCTGCCAGGACCCGGACATCCAGCGCTGGACGACCCTCCCCTCCCCGTACGAGAGGCATCACGCCGAGGACTTCCTCAGGACCGCGCCCGACGGCTGGCGCACCGGCTATGACCTCGATTTCGCGGTCCTGACCCGTGAGGGCGGCACGCTCGTGGGCGCCGCAGGTGTGCGCGGGCACTCGGGCGTGTGGGAGATCGGCTTCTGGACGGCCAAGGAGCACCGCGGCAACGGCTACGCCACGGAGGCCGTCGCGTCCCTGGCCCGGTGGACCCTCACGACGACGAGGTGCATGCGCCTGGTGTGGCGCGCCGAGGTCGGCAACACGGGATCGCGCACCGTCGCCGAAAGGGCCGGCTTCACGATCGAGGGCACCCAGCGCGCGGGCCTGCTGAACAAGGGCACCGCCCGCGATGCGTGGGTCGGCTCGCTCCTCCCCTCGGACCTCGGCCTGCCGAGCACCGTGCCCTACCTGCCCGCCCCGTCCCGGCCGACGGCCTGACTGTCAGTGCCGCCCTCTATCGTGCCGGGCATGACCACGCTGCCGAGCCCGACCGCCGAACTCTCCGCCGACGAGGCCCGTCGTATCGTGCTGCGCGCCCAGGGCTTCCTGGGGGCGCCGGACCGCCGCGCCGGGGTGCGCGGCGTGCTGCGCCGGCTGGGCGCCGTCCAGCTCGACACGATCTCGGTGCTGGCCCGCTCCCACGAGCTGATTCCGTACGCACGGCTCGGCGCGGTCGGCCGCAAGACCGTCGACGCGGCGTACTGGACCACTGCGTCCATTGGCGCGTCTCCGACACCGCCCCACGCCTTCGAGTACTGGTCGCACGCGGCGTGCATCCTGCCCATCGAGGAGTGGCCGCACTTCGCCTTCCGCCGCCGCGCCTACCGCGAGCGCCCGCAGTGGCACCACGACCTCCCGGACGGCGCCTACGACACGGTGATCAAGCAGTTGCGCGCCGAGGGCCCGCTGACCGCCACGGAGCTGGGCGGCGCGAAGAACGGCGGCGAGTGGTGGGACTGGTCCGCGTCGAAGGTCGCCGTCGAGCGGGCCCTGATGTACGGGGAGGTGGTGTGCACCGAGCGGCGCGGCTGGAAGCGGGTGTACGACCTGGCCGAGCGCGCCGTCCCCGACGGCCTGCTGCACGACGAGCTGGACGACACCGAGTGTCTGCGCCGGCTGGTGCGGCTGGCCGGGCAGGCGCTGGGCGTGGGCACGCGCGCGGACATCGCCGACTACCACCGGCTCAAGGGCGAGCAGTTCGACGCGGTGGTCGCCGACTCGGGGCTGGTGCCGGTGCGGGTGCAGGGCTGGGACAAGCCCGCCTGGGCGGACCCGGAGGCGCTGGCGAGCGTGCCGCGCGGCCGCCACCGTACGACCCTGCTGTCGCCGTTCGACTCACTGATCTGGGAGCGGGCGCGCACGGAACGGATCTTCGGCTTCACGCACCGCCTGGAGGCGTACGTCCCCAAGCAGAAGCGGATACACGGCTACTTCGCGATGCCGCTGCTGGCGGGCGGGCGACTGGTGGGCCGGGTGGACCCCGCCCGCGAGGGGACGACCCTGGTGGCCAGGCAGGTGTCGCTGGCCTCCCCCAAGGCCGTGGCCCCGATGGCCGAGGCGCTGCGGGAGGCCGCCGAGTGGGTCGGCTGCGACGCCGTACGGATCGAGCGCGTCGACCGCCCGGAGCTCGCCCCCGAGCTGGTCTCGGCCCTGGCCCGGCTCACCTGATCTCGAGGATCTTCTCGCGCATCGCGTAGACCACCGCTTCCATCCTGGAGTGCAACTGGAGCTTCTCCAGGATGTTGCGCACGTGGTTCTTCACGGTGTTCTCCGAGATGAACAACTCCTTGGCGATGTCCCGGTTGTTCATGCCCGTGGCGACCAGCTTCAGGACCTCCAGCTCGCGGTCGGTCAGCCGGGGCGCCGGGACGAGCCGGCGCTCGTCGGTGCGCTGGATCATCGACTTGAACTCGGTGAGCAGCTTGGACGCCATGGACGGGCTGATCTGCGACTGGCCGTCCGCGACCGCGCGGATGGCGGTGGCGACCTCGTCGGTGGAGATCTCCTTGAGCAGGTAACCGGTCGCGCCCGCCTTGATCGCGTCGTAGAGGTCGGCCTCCTCGTCACTGATCGTCAGCATGATGATCTTGGCGCTGGGGGCGACCTCCTTGATGGAGGTGCAGGCCTCGATACCGCCCCGCTTGGGCATGCGGACGTCCATCAGCACGATGTCCGGCAGCAGGTCGGCGGCCTTGTCGACGGCTTCCGCGCCGTCGCCCGCCTCGCCCACCACCTGGATGTCCTCCTCCTGCGCGAGGACGATCTCCAGACCTCGGCGGAAGAGGGCGTGGTCGTCCACGACCAGGACCCTGATGGGCTCCTTGCGGGGCGCGCCGCCGTCCGTGTCGCCGCCGGCGCCGCTCCCGCACCCCGCTCCGCCCACCGGGGCGTCGGAGCCGCCCGGGTGGTGCACCGGGCCGAAGCTGTCCGCCATCGTTCCTCCCCCTGCAGGCCTGCCTGACGTTCATGTGCGGTACGCCAACCTCGGCCCCGGGGGCATCGGTTGGCGTGCCCCGCCATGATTTCATGCCCGGACGGCGAAGCGGTGATCCTGTGGTCGCACGGTGGTGCCCCTGGGGGCGCACACGGCGCTCCAGGGGCACCACCGGGTGCTTCAGGCGCCGTCAGCCACCGAGGGCGCCACCCGCACCGCCTGCCTCGGAGCCGGCCAGCGGGTCGCTCTCCAGGTGGATGACGCCGTAGTCATAGGCGTGTCGTCGGTAGACGACGCTGGGCTGCTTGGTCTCGGAGTCGACGAACAGGTAGAAGTCGTGCCCGACGAGCTCCATCTCGTAGAGAGCCTGGTCGAGCGACATCGGGGCGGCCGTGTGGGTCTTCTCGCGGACCACCAGAGGTCCTTCGCCCCGCACTTCCAGCGAGCCCATCCGCTTCGTGGGAACGGACTCGCGCTCCTCCACCGCCACGGCGCCGTTCCCGTTCAGGCGGGCGACGCCCGGAACCGCGTCGGCGACCTCCGCGGCCGAGAGACGGCCGTTGCCACGGCGGGTGTGGCGCTTGTCGTGCTGCTTGCGCAGCCGCGCCTCGAGCTTTCCCGTCGCGAGGTCAAGGGCTGCGTAGGGGTCGCCTGCCGCCGCCTCCGCCCGGATCACCGGCCCCCGGGAGTGGAGGGTGATTTCCACGCGGTCGGACCGGTCCGCCTGCCGCGGGTTGTGTTCCTTGGACACCTCGACGTCGAGGCTGATCACCTTGGCGTCGAGCTTCTGGATCTTCTCCAGCTTCAGCTTCTCGGCCACGTGCTTGCGGAACCGCTCGGGCACCTCGGTCTTGCGGCCTTTGACGACGATGTCCACGCAGAACTCCGTTCCCGGATCGCTCCTGCCGGCCCACCGGCCGGCGAGCATCTCCCTTTTGCACCAGACCCCGGTGAGTACCGGAGCCTCGGACTTGGCGACTCGACCTCCTCCTCCCCCGTCGGCAAGATCCCCACCCCACCACCTTGGATGTCCTGACCGTCCCCGGAAACTGGCCGGAAGCACGGCAGTGCATTCGGTGAAGCGCGGCTTTCGCCATTCCTCACACCCGAACATAGCTCGCTCGGACGGATGTCGGCACCCGCTATCCGCACGAACCTCCGATCAGGTGTTTTTGCCCTCTCAGTAGCTGCAACGTTGCAAGTTCCCCGTCAGTTCCGGTTTATTTCGAACGACATCGCCGGGGCGGCGACAACCGCGGCGCTCACCTGTACGAATCCCGGGAATTGCGGCTCCGCACCGGCACGCAGTGCCCGTGCCGCCTCGACGAGCGAAGCCCCGGTGGTCATGAGATCGTCGACCAGGACGGGCCGGCCGGCCCCGAGCAACCGTCCCCCGCCGGCCGTCACCTCCAGGGCGCCCGCCAGGTTCGCCAGCCGCTGCCGCGCGCCCAGACCGGTCTGGTCCGCCACCGCCCGCCGCTGCCGCAGCACCGGCAGCACACGCGCGGCCCGTCCCGTACGCCGCAGCTCGGCCGCCGCCGCCAGCGCCAGCCGCCGCGCCGCGTCATGGCCACGCGCCCGCACCGCGCGCCGCGCGGAAGGGACCGGCACGAGGAGCAACGGCCCGCCGCCCGAGTCCCCAGAAGCCGCCACAGAGGCCCTCACGGCCCCCGCCAGCGCGACGCCCAGCGGCCGGGCCAAGCCCAGCGCCCCGCGCTCCTTGTGCCCGAGCAGCACCACCCGTACCGCGTCCGCGTACGGCGCCGCGGCACACACCACCGGCAGCCCCACCGGCTCCGGCACCGGCCTCACCCGCCGTCCACCCGTACCGCACAGCGCCCGGGCGCACATGTCGCACAGCGCCGTACGGGGCCGCCCGCACCCACCGCAGGCGAGCGGCAGCACCAACCCGACGATCTCCGGCCACCACCAGCGCATACCTAACGGTCCCAGCCGCCCGGCCGGGCATCCACCCCTGTGGAAAACCCACGCCCCTCGCGCCCGGCCCCGGGCCGGCCCACACGGCCCCGAGGCCGGCTCCCGGGGTCGGGGACGCGTCAGCCCGGGTAGACGGGGGACGTGCCCTTTTCAACCATCGGCTGCCAGTTCGCCCCCGCCCGCAGCCGCACGATGCCGTCATCGGCGGATGCCGCTACCAGGGGGGAGCGCTCGTCGTTCGCCGCCGCGACAACCTTCACCTGGTTCAGCCCCGGAATCGCGGCCGCCGAGGTGGAGCCGTCCGTCTGGATGTAGCGCACCTGCTGCACCCCGCCCGCCAGCTTGCCCAGCACCACCAGCCGGCTCTGCCCCGCCCACGACACCGACGTCACCGACTCCATCCGGGGGGCGATGGCCTGGAGGTCCACGACCTGGACGGTCTGCTTCGCATCGGAGCCATGCCGCTCGACCCGCCCGATATGCAGGGTCGTCTTGCCGTCCTTGGTCAGCAGCAGCGCCATGCGCACCCCGTCCTCGGACACCCGCAGCGCCTCGATCCGCCATCCGTCGGCGAGCCAGGGAGCGGTGACCGGCACGGGCTCCGCGGAGTCGTCCGGCACGTACAGCAGCCGCGGGTTCGCCGGGTCGCGGTCGGCGACCCACAGGCCGCCCCGGCCGTCGAAGCTGGGCGCGGACAGCCGGTCCTCCCGCCTGGGACCGTTGCTCCGCACCAGCGGCTGCGGAAGCTCCACGTCCGCGTCCGAGACCACGGAGGCCACCCGCAGGTGACGGTCCTCCTCCGAGACGGCGGCCGCCCGGCGCTCGTCGCGGGCGACGGCGACCTTGCTGACCTTCACCGCCCCGTTGCCGAACGGCCCCTGCACGGGCGACGGGCTGCCCACGTTCTCCGCCCCGGCGTCGAGCTTCGCCAGCCGCCCCGACGCGTCGAGGAAATACGGGTTCTCATGGAGGCCGCCGGAGGGAGCGGCCCGGTAGTTCTCCTTCTGGCTCTCCTCCAGCAGGCAAAGCCTGCGCCCGTCCTCGCTCTGCAACTCGACCTGCGACACCCGGGTGGACGCCAAATCGCCCACGGTGAACAGCAATTGAGCCGCCATCCGCCGGCACGTGCCGTACCCGATATTGTCCGCCTTTTTATTGAGCGGCACCTTCAGCTTGTTCTGTTCGTCGGGCGTCAGGGACGTGACGCCGTCCTTCAGCGCGACCCCCGTGGGGAAACTGGAATCCACCACCGGGTCCAGCCAGTTCGTCGGCCCCTCCAGCAGCGCCTTGACCGTCTGCGCCACCGGGTCCATCCGCGTCACAGGATCCTGCCGCTGCCGGATGTACACCGGGTCGGCCACCACCCAGTGGCGGCCGGAGGCGAAGTAGTACGTGTTCACCGAACGGTAGTTGCGCTGGAAGTCCGACTCTCCGAGCAACAGCCCCGGAGGCAGGCCGTCGATGCGCCACTCCTTGCCCTTGCCGTCCGGACCGGGCGCCTGCACCAGTTGGATCGCCCCCGCGTACTTGGCCCGGCCCACCGGCTGGTAGGCGTGGCGGCTGTCCACCGTCGCGATCTGCTCGCCGTGCAGGGAGTAGACGAGGCGTTCCTGCGTCTCACGGATACCGCTGCGCTCCCGCCTGCTGACCGGGGCGGCCATGAGCACCGTGGTGCTCTCCTCGGGCTTCCACTCCCCCGCCGCCTTCTTGGTCAGGTACGTCCGGGCCGTCGCGAACCCCGGGTCGTCGCCGGTCATCGCCTCCAGGAACCCGTTGACGATCTCGTCCGGCTCCGCGTTCTCCCGTGGCGACACCGGATACACCCGCACCTGCGAGTCCCCGGGGTTGGACGCCTTCACCGGGGAGACGTCCCCGCTGTCCGGCATCGAACCGCACCCGGCCAGCAGCACACCGCATCCGAGCAGCGCGACTGCGCGCACCGCCGGTCCACGGCCGCGACGACGCTCAGCGCCCACGAGTCGTACCCTCCCGCTTCGCTTCCTGCCCCGTGGACGAGGCGTCCTCGCCCGCCCGCTCACCGGCTCCACGCGCCACGACTCGCGACCCGTTCCCGGGCAGGGCCGTGGGGTCGGCGGCCACCTGCGCCGCCTGCCGGGGCGGCAGCGACGTACGCGCCGGGCCGGGCAGCCCGGGACGGGCCGATCCCGCAGCCTGCCCCGGCACCGTCGGCAGCCGGCCCGTGCCTTGCGACGCCTCCTCAGCGGCCGCCCGCTCCCGGTTGCGCCGCGAGTCCTCCGGCTCCAGGGGTATCGGCGAACCGCGCAGCGGCTCGTCCGCCGTACGCGGCAGCGTCAACCGGAACTGCGAACCGCCTCCCGGCTCCCCCCACGCCTGCAACCAGCCACCGTGCAGCCGGGCGTCCTCCACCGCGATCGACAGCCCCAGCCCCGTACCACCGGTGGTACGCGCGCGTGCCGGGTCCGCCCGCCAGAAGCGGTTGAACACCCGCGTCGCCTCGCCCGGCTTGAGCCCGACGCCGTAGTCGCGCACCGCGACGGCGACCGCACCGCCCGCGGCGGCCATGCGCACCACCACGTCCCGGCCCTCACCGTGCTCCACCGCGTTGACGACGAGGTTCCGCAGCACCCGCTCGACGCGGCGCGCGTCGGCCTCCGCGACCACCGGCTGCTCGTCGCCCACCACGAGGATCCGGCCGCCCTTGCGCTCGGCCAGCGGCTCCGCGCCGCCGATCACCCTGCGGACGACTTCGCGCAGGTCTATCGGCTCCGCCTCCAGCGCCGCCGCGCCCGCGTCGAAGCGGCTGATCTCCAGCAGGTCCGCCAGCAGCGACTCGAACCGGTCCAACTGGTCGCCCAGCAGCTCCGCCGAGCGCGCCGTCACCGGGTCGAAGTCCTCCCGCGCCTCATGAATGACATCGGCCGCCATCCGCACCGTGGTCAGCGGCGTACGAAGCTCGTGCGAGACGTCCGAGACGAACCGCCGCTGCATCCGCGACAGCTCCTCCAGTTGCTGGATCTTGTGCTGGAGGTTCTGCGCCATCTTGTTGAAGGCCTCGCCGAGCCGGGCGATGTCGTCCTCGCCGGTGACCTTCATCCGCTCCTGCAACCGGCCCGCCGACAGCCGCTCGGCGATCCCGGCCGCCATCCGTACCGGCGTCACGACCTGCCGCACCACCAGCCACGCGATCGCACCCAACAGCACCACCACGAACAGCCCGGCCGTCGCCAGCGTCGTCTTGACCAGAGCGAGCGAGTCCTCCTCCTGCGTCAGCGGGAAGAGGTAGTACAGCTCGTACGAATTGCCGTCGATGTCGTTGAGACGCTTGCCGATGACCAGCCCGGCCTCCGACGGCTTGCCGTCCGAGTAGTTGATCCGGGTGTACGTCTGGTACGTCCCCGGCTCGCGCGCCACCGACTCCCGCAGCTTCACCGGAATGCTCCGCGCCGGCTCCACACCGCCCGAAGCCCGCGCACCACGGCTCGGCGCCGTGCCCTCCGTGTCGGAGCTGAGAGCCACCACGTTGAACGCGCCCTGGCCGCCGCTCGCGAGCTGCACGACCAGATCGGACCGCCAGTTCAGCGACGCCCCCGCGGTCCCGCCGTCCGGCCCACCCGCGCCCTGGTGCTCGTCCGCCTGCGTCTGGGCCGCCGAGAACCCGCCCGACGCCTGGCTCTGCGCCGCCCGCTCCTTGGCGTCCAGCAGACCGTTGCGCATCTGCCCGATGACCACGAACCCGAGCAGCAGCACCACCCCGAGCGACATCAGCAGCGTGCCGACGACCACCCGCAACTGGATGTTCCGCCGCCACAGCCGCACGGCCGGCAACAGCGGACGGCGAAGCAGCCGCACCAGGAGCCGAAGCACCGGGCCACCCGGCGCCCCGTCCTGGAGCAGACGGCCCGGCCGCCATGGCTGACGCCCCGGCCCGGCAGCCCGCCCCGCACGGACTCCCGGGTTCCCGGGCTTCGGAGCAGCACTGCCGCGGGACATGTCAGCTCGGTCCGGCCTTGTAACCGACACCACGGACGGTCACGACGATCTCCGGCCGCTCGGGGTCCTTCTCGACCTTGGAGCGCAGCCGCTGCACATGGACGTTCACCAGCCGCGTGTCCGCGGCGTGGCGGTAACCCCACACCTGCTCCAGCAGCACCTCACGGGTGAACACCTGCCACGGCTTACGGGCAAGCGCCACCAGCAGGTCGAACTCCAGCGGAGTCAGCGCGATCGACTGCCCGTCCCGCTTCACGGAGTGGCCCGCCACATCGATGACCAGGTCACCGATGGTGAGCTGTTCCGGCGCGGGCTCCTCCGACCTCCGCAGCCGCGCCCGGATCCGGGCGACCAGCTCCTTCGGCTTGAACGGCTTGACGATGTAGTCGTCGGCCCCGGACTCCAGCCCGACCACCACGTCGACAGTGTCGCTCTTGGCGGTGAGCATCACGATCGGCACTCCGGACTCGGCGCGGATCAGCCGGCACACCTCGATGCCGTCCCTGCCGGGCAGCATGAGGTCCAGCAGCACCAGGTCCGGCTTGGCCTCCCGGAAAGCGGCAAGTGCCTTGTCGCCGTCCGCTACGAACGACGGCTCGAAACCCTCACCACGCAGCACAATCCCGAGCATCTCGGCCAGTGCGGTGTCGTCGTCGACGACAAGGACGCGTCCCTTCATAATCGACATCATCCCATTAGCTAATCGTTACCTGGCGTGACCTGGCACACAGCTCGGCAATTCCGCCCCCGGTGACCGGGGACACCACCCCCAGTTCGGTGACGATCGCCGTCACCAGTTCCGGCGGCGTGACATCGAACGCGGGGTTGTACGCCTGCGTCCCCAGCGGCGCCACCGGCAGCCCGCCGACCGCTCCCGCACCGGCTCCACCGGCCGCCACCTGCGGCGGCGCGGTGAGCTCCGTGACCTCCTGTCCGGCCCGCTGCTCCACCTCTATGGACGCCCCGTCCGCCGTGTGCGGATCGATCGTCGTGACGGGCGCCACCACGATGAACGGCACATGGTGGTACCTGGCCAGCACGGCCAGCGGATAGCTTCCGATCTTGTTCGCCACCGAACCGTCGGCGGCGATCCGGTCCGCCCCGATCAGCACCGCGTCCACCTCCCCCGCCGCGAACAGTGAGCCCGCCGCGTTGTCCGTGAGCAGCGTGTACGGCATGCCATTGCGGGCCGCCTCGTACGCCGTCAGCCGCGCGCCCTGCAACAGCGGCCGCGTCTCGTCCACCCACAGCCGCCGCAGCCTGCCCGTCCGGTGCGCCTCCAGCGCCACGGCGAACGCGGTCCCCTCCCCGCCCGAGACGAGCGCCCCGGTGTTGCAGTGGGTAAGGATCCGGTGACCGCCGCCCGGCAACATCTCGTCCAGCAGCGCCAGCCCGTGCCCTGCCATCAGCGCACTCGCCTCGGCGTCCTCCCGGTGCAGGTCCCTGGCCTCCGCCAGCGCAGCCCCGGCGGCCCGCTCCCGGTCCTCCCCCTTCTCGAGCGCCACCCGGTACGCGCCGACCGCCCGCCGCACCCCGTACCCGAGGTTCACCGCGGTGGGCCGCGCCCCCGCCAGCAACGCGGCCGCCTCCTCCACGTCGTAGCCCCGCACGGCGGCCAGCGCCACGCCGTAGGCACCGGCAATCCCGAGCAGCGGCGCGCCCCGCACGGCGAGTGTCTGGATCGCCCGGACCAGCGCCGGCACATCCGTGCAGACCAGCTCGACCTCCTCGGCGGGCAGCCGCGTCTGGTCGAGGAGCACCACCACGGGCCCTTCAGGAGGCTCCTCCCAGCGCAGTGAGGGCAGCGTGGGCGGTTCGGCGACGCCAGGGGTTTGTGCGTACTGATCAGCCATCCGCCCAGTCTGCCCGCTGAACCACCGACAATGAAGGTGCCGAGGACATCCGACCCCAGGCCCGCCCGCGGACGGCGCGTGGCACCATGGCTGCCAACCTGCCGCCCCACGAAGCGGCCCGGCACCGTGACCGAGCCGGCTCGACGAGCCGGCACCGCGACGAATTCACGAGGTGGACGACCGTGAACGACACTCCGGGCTGGGCCTCGCCCGGATCCTCGCCCTCCGACGGCCAGGGCGCCGACGTCCCACAGCCGGCCGAGCCCTCCGACGCGCCCGGCGCGACCTCCAAGTGGTCCAAGGACCAGCCCCCCGCCGCCCAGTGGTCCCCGCCCACGGCGCCCGGCGGGCCCGGCCCTGTGCCGCCCCACGCGCCGGCCCCCGGCTGGGGCGGCGGCCCATACCCGGGCGGTCACTACCAGGGCGGCTGGGGCAGGCCACCGGCCGCCAAGCCCGGCGTGATCCCACTGCGCCCGCTCGGCGTCGGCGAGATCCTCGACGGCGCGGTCTCCACCCTGCGCGCCCACTGGCGCACCGTGCTCGGCATCACGCTGACGGTCTCCGTCATCACGCAGATCGCCGACATCCTCCTCCAGCGCTACCTGGTGCCGGCTCCCCCGAAGCTCAGCGCGGACCCCACCCCGCAGGAGACCCTGGACCAGTCGGTCGAGTCGCTCAAGGCGAGCCTGATCTCCCTCGGCCCCACGATGCTCATCACCCTCATCGGCACCTCCATCACCACCGCCCTGCTGACCATGGTGATCAGCCGTGCCGTGCTGGGCCGCCCGGTGACGCTCTCCGACGCCTGGCGGGAGGCCCGCCCCCGGCTCCCCCAGCTCTTCGCCCTGACCCTGCTGCTGCCGCTGCTGAGCGCCGCCATCATGACCGTCGGCCTGCTGCCCGGGCTGCTCCTCGGCGGCCCCGAAGGCGCGATGCTGGCCGCCGTGGGCGGCATCGCCGCCGCCGTCGTCATCCTCTGGCTGCTGGTCCGGTTCAGCCTCTCCTACGCGGCACTGATGCTGGAACGGCAGGGCGTGATGGCGTCCCTGCGGCGCTCGGCCAAGCTGGTCCAGGGCACCTGGTGGCGGATCTTCGGCATCCTGGCGCTCACCATGCTGCTGATGTTCCTCATCTCGATGATCATCGCCATTCCGTTCACCCTGATCGCGTTCGCGGTCGACGGAAACGGCCTCGGCGGCCTGCTCACCGGCACGGCCCCGGAGTTCGGCTGGCCCTTCCTGATCATCACCGGCGTGGGAGCGGTCATCGCCGCCTCGATCACCTACCCGATCTCCTCGGGAGTCTCCGTCCTCCTCTACATCGACCAGCGCATCCGGCGGGAGGCCCTCGACCTGGACCTGGCCCGAGCCGCCGGCGTACCCGGATACGGCTCCCCCTCGCCCGGCGACACCACCCCCAGGAGCTGATGCGGTGCCGATCACGGGGGGCCTGACGACGGCGTGGCCCATGGTCCACGCGAACGACGACGTACCGCTGGACACCCCCCGCGTCCCCGCCCGCGAGGCGGCGGAACGGGAACTGTCCAAGCCCATGTACCACGAGAACGACCCGAACCTGCTCCAGCGCGCGCTCGACAGATTCTGGGACTGGGTCGGCGGGCTCTTCGACTCCGCGTCGGGAGCCACCCCCGGAGGCCCACTCGGACTCGTGGCGATCGCCCTCGTCGTCCTGGCCCTCGTCGGCGCCCTGTGGTGGCGGCTCGGCACTCCGCAGCGCACCCCCGCCACCTCGGACTCCCTCTTTGACGACCGCACCCGCAGCGCCGCCGAACACCGCTCCGCCGCCGAAGAGCACGCCGCCGCCGACCGCTGGAACCAGGCCGTCCAGGAACGGATGCGAGCCATCGTGCGCTCCCTCGAAGAACGCACCATCCTCGATCCACGCCCCGGCCGCACCGCCGACGAGGCCGCCGCCGATGCCGGCCGTCCCCTGCCCGCCCACGCGGACGAACTCCGGGCCGCCGCCCGCGCCTTCGACGACGTCACATACGGCGGCCGCTCCGCCGACCAGCGCACGTACCAGCGCCTCAAGAACCTGGACACCGCCCTGGAGCGGGCCAAGCCCCAACTGAGCGACGCCACCCGAGGAGCGGCCGGATGACCGCCACCTCCGCCGCCTCGCCCACCTCGACGTCCCTCACCGCCCATCAGATCTGGGCACGGACCAGGGGGCTCCTGCTCGCCCTGGCCATCCTCATCCTCGCGGGCATCGTCATGGCCCTCCTGCGTTCGGACGCCCAGCACGGCCAACTCGACCCCCGCTCCGCCGACCCCACCGGCTCTCGCGCCATCGCCGAACTCCTCAAACAGCGCGGTGTCACCACCCGTGTCGTCACCACCCTCGACGAAGCCACCAGCGCGACCGCACCCGACACCACACTCCTCGTCACCACCCCCGACCTGCTGACGGACCACCAGCAGAGCGTTCTGCGCAGCGACATGGACACCGCAGGCGGCCGCACGGTCCTCATCTCCGCCGGCACGCCCTCCGTCGGCACCCTGGCGCCCGGAGTGAACACGGCCCCCTCCGCCCCGGTCTCGGTACTGTCCCCGCAGTGCTCGCTGCCCGCCGCCGAGCGCGCGGGCGACGCCGACCTCGGCGGCGAGCGCTACACGACCGGACTCCCCGGCAGCGACGCCTGCTACCCCAGCGACGGCATGCCCACTCTTCTGCGGATCAACGGCCCCGCAACAAGCGACACGGTCCTCCTCGGCGCCCCCGACATCCTCTACAACGAACGGCTGGACAAGCAGGGCAACGCCTCGCTCGCCCTCCAACTCCTCGGCTCCCGGCCTCATCTCGTCTGGTACCTCCCTTCGCTCAGCGATCCCTCTGCCGCCGGTGGCAGCGGTGACAGTGACGGCCGCGAGGAAGACGCCGGCGAACGCGGCTTCCTCGACCTGATCCCCTCCGGCTGGCTGTGGGGCACCCTCCAACTCGCCCTCGCCGCCGTGCTCGCCGCCGTCTGGCGCGCCCGCCGCCTCGGCCCCCTCGTCACCGAACAGCTCCCCGTCACCATCCGCGCCTCCGAATCCACCGAGGGCCGCGCCCGCCTCTACCACCGCGCGAACGCCCGCGACCGCGCGGCCACCGTCCTGCGTGCCGCGACCCGCACCCGACTCGCTCCCCTCCTGGGCGTCCCCGCCACGGAAGCCCACTCCCCCGACGCCCTGCTCCCCGCCGTATCGGCCCGGCTTGCCGCCGGGGACAGAGACCTCCAGAACCTCCTCTTCGGCCCGGCCCCCAGCGACGACGCCGCGCTCATCCTTCTCGCAGACCAACTCGACGCCCTCGAAAGAGAGGTACGCACCTCATGAGTGCCCCGACCCCCGAGACCCCTGAGAACTCGGACAGCGCCCGCTCCTCCCTGGAAGCGCTGCGCACCGAGATCGCGAAGGCCGTGGTCGGGCAGGACCCCGCTGTCACCGGACTCGTCGTCGCCCTTCTCTGCCGTGGCCACGTCCTCCTTGAGGGAGTGCCCGGTGTCGCCAAGACGCTGCTCGTCCGCGCACTCGCCGCATCTCTCGAACTGGACACCAAGCGGGTCCAGTTCACCCCGGACCTGATGCCGAGCGACGTCACGGGCTCCCTGGTCTATGACGCCCGGACCGCCGAATTCTCCTTTCAGCCCGGCCCGGTCTTCACCAACCTCCTGCTCGCCGACGAAATCAACCGCACACCACCCAAAACTCAGTCATCGCTCCTGGAAGCGATGGAGGAGCGCCAGGTCACGGTCGATGGCACTCCCCGCCCGCTCCCCGAGCCCTTCCTGGTCGCCGCCACCCAGAACCCGGTCGAGTACGAGGGCACCTATCCGCTGCCCGAAGCCCAACTGGACCGCTTCCTGCTGAAGCTGACGGTCCCTCTGCCCTCACGCCAGGACGAGATCAACGTGCTGACCCGGCATGCCGAGGGCTTCAACCCGCGCGACCTGCATGCCGCCGGCGTACGCCCCGTCGCCGGTCCCGCAGACCTGGAAGCCGCTCGGGCCGCCGTCGCCAAGACCTCCGTCTCCCCCGAGATCGCCGGCTACGTCGTCGATATCTGCCGTGCCACTCGTGAATCCCCCTCGCTCACTCTCGGCGTCTCCCCGCGAGGCGCCACCGCCCTGCTCTCCACCGCCCGCGCCTGGGCCTGGCTCACCGGCCGCGACTACGTCATCCCGGACGACGTGAAAGCCCTGGCCCTGCCCACCCTGCGCCACCGCATCCAACTGCGCCCCGAGGCCGAGATGGAAGGAGTCACCCCCGACTCCGTCATCACGGCGATCCTCGCCCACGTCCCCGTTCCCCGATGAGGCAGTGACCGTGGCCCTCACCGGACGAACCGCGCTCCTCGCCGCCATCGGCTCGCTCCCCGTCGGCATCCTCGCCCCAAGCTGGACGGGGATGCTCGCGGTCAACGCGCCCCTCTCACTCGCAATTCTGTGCGACTACGCGCTCGCCGCGCCAGTGCGAACGCTCCAGTTCACCCGAAGTGGTGACACACGCGTTCGACTCGGTGACAGAGCCGAAGTCCACCTCACCGTCACCAACCCGTCCCGGCGCCGCCTGCGCGCCCACCTCCGCGACGCCTGGCCGCCCAGCAGTTGGCTCCCCGGCACCGAGCAGGCCGCATCCCGGCACACGCTGACGGTCCCCGCCGGCGAGCGCCGACGCCTCACGACGATCCTCCGGCCCACTCGCCGCGGCGACCGTCACTCCGAACGCGTCACGGTCCGCTCCTACGGACCACTCGGCCTCGCCGCCCGCCAGGGCCACCACAAAGTCCCCTGGACGGTACGCGTCCTGCCCCCCTTCACCAGTCGCAAGCATCTTCCGTCCCGGCTGGCCCGCCTCCGCGAGCTCGACGGCCGCACCAGCGTCCTCATCCGAGGCCAAGGCACCGAGTTCGACAGCCTCCGCGAATACGTCCCCGGCGACGACACCCGCTCCATCGACTGGCGCGCGACGGCCCGCCACACCACCGTCGCCGTACGCACCTGGCGCCCCGAACGGGACCGCCACATCCTCATCGTCCTCGACACCGGCCGCACCTCGGCCGGCCGCGTCGGCAACGTGCCGCGCCTGGACGCTTCCATGGACGCCGCGCTCCTCCTCACCGCCCTCGCCTCACGAGCCGGTGACCGAGTCGACCTCCTGGCCTACGACCGCCGCGTCCGCGCCCGCGTCCAGGGCCGCTCGGCCAACGACATCCTCCCGGCCGTCGTGAACGCCCTGGCCCCGCTCGAACCGGAGCTGGTGGAAACCGACGCTCACGGGCTCAGCTCTGCCGCTCTCACCAACGCCCCGCGCCGCTCGCTCATCGTCCTTCTCACCAGCCTGGAAGCCGCCCCCATTGAAGAAGGCCTCCTCCCGGTCCTTCCGCAGCTCACCAAGCGGCACACCGTTCTCGTGGCCTCTGTCTCCGACCCTCACACGGAAACGATGACGAAGGCACGCGGCAGCGTCGAAGCGGTCTACGAAGCCTCCGCCGGCACACAGAGCCAGGCCCAGCGCCGCCGGACGGCGGAACAGCTCCAGCGCCACGGCGTCACGGTCGTGGACGCGACCCCCGACAATCTCGCACCGGCCCTTGCCGATGCCTATCTCGCCTTGAAGGCAGCGGGCCGCCTCTGACACTGGGCTGAATACCAGGACGGACAGACCGGGAGAAAGGGCTGGCCGCCTGCCCGTAAACGCAGAAAAGCCCCGCACCATAAGGTGCGGGGCTCTCCCACAATAATTGTTCGGCGGCGTCCTACTCTCCCACAGGGTCCCCCCTGCAGTACC
>NZ_JBVIGF010000015.1:46472-53630 GCF_055570965.1 Streptomyces sp. NPDC031064 | reverse complement strand
CTTGATTCCCTAGATCCCCATGACGGCCACTTCCACCCATGAGGGTCAAGCGAGCTCTTCCCCGAACAGACGTCATCCCCGGCAAGCCACAACCCCTCCTCCCACCCCGCGATGGCCTCCCGAGTACGGGAAGACAGGTACAGGCAGCCTGCATCGCGAACGGGCCCAGACACAGCCCAAGGGTGACAGTAGTGGACCCGTGCAGACAGGCCAGATGGCCTGGGTGGATGGTGACCGAGCGCAGTCGGCGCACGGCGCTGGGATAAACGACGCCTGCGGGCAGGATGAACTCGCGGCGCTTGACCATGTTGAAGTCACCGTAACCGTCGGCTTCCCCGGCGCCACAGGGGGACGGCGACCCGACAGCGGCGACTTCGGCGCTGTTGTCAGATGCCCGGCGGAGCGGAGTAATGGCGCTCGCGGATTTCCGGGGTGGACCACAAGGACCATTTCCGCTCGGCATCAGCATCGATGGGCAGACGCAAGTGGGCAGTGTCGTAGCCGTGAATAGAGAGTGCGGCCAGCCCGCGTACCCGATAAAAGCCGTCCTCCGGATCCACCACCTCTCGTAGCAACTGCACCACTAGGGGGCAGAGCTGATGCCACTGCTGCGTGAGGGAGGGGTGCTGGACCAAGGGGAGGGAAGCGATCACCGCGGCATGGCGGACCTCGGGATCGGGGTCATGCCAGAACGCTGAGACCGCCGGGAACAGGCGGGGCCGCAGGGCATCAACTGCGGCGACCCAGGCGTGCAGGTCCCACGTGAAGCGGTCGTCGTCACACTCCGGGCCGAGATAGAACTCCAGCGGGACAGCGTCGGGGTCGTCATCGCGGGTATCGGCGGCGTCCAGGGCCAGGAACCCAATCCAGTCCAGCAATCCCGCACGCAGTGGCCTGGCCCGTTCGGGCCGGTGACGCACCGTGGGCAGGTCGTCGGAGCCCGGAAAGCAGGGCTGGCCCAGGGCCGTGGTACGAGGATCCGGCAGGATGGCAGCGAGATAGCACGCGACATGAAACGCCGGCGGATAGACACTGTCTTGATGACGGATCGGCTCCAGATCCCAGTACAGCGCCTTGAACCGCACCTGGGCATCCGGGTGCAGAAGGTCTTCGAGCACCTGGCGCAGCGGCAGAGGATCAGACCAGAGAGCCATCAGAGCATCCCAGTCCGTGCTCTCCAGCAGCGCGGCAGCAGTGGGAAGCGGTTCAGCGATGCGCGCCAGTATCTGTTCCTTGATCACCTGTCCAAGCATACTTAAGCTCGAACAGGTGATGTGCTGCCATCACCTTGAGTGTCAGCTCGATCCTTACGGTTAGCCGTGGGTCTGCGCTCTCCGACCAATAAGGGACCGAGTGGCGGCGCATTGAACGGCCTGAAAGAAGAAGCCCCCTGGTCGGCACGACAGGAGGCTCCTTCGACAGTTTAGATCACCCCCTGGGGCACTCTATTCCCCATCGGGCGCCACGGCCCTTCCCGGGAGCGGGAGTGGCGCCTCGGGAGCCTTTTTCCCTTCCTTCTGAAATATAACGGTCAGCGTGTATCCCTCTGGGAGGATTTCAGGAACCAAGTTCTGGCATCCACCTTGCGGTGATTTACAGACTTCCTTCTTGTTGTTGATCACAACGGTGACGTTCTTGGTCTTGGTCTTCCGCATCCAAGCTGCGATCTTGGTCTCAGTGTGCTCGGAACCATCTAGACCCTGAAAGTTCTTCGCTACCGCCCACTTACGTAGATTCGGGCTCAACTTCTGATACTCGACTGCAAGCAGGTACAAGGGGTCTTTGGTCTTTCCCGTGCCACCGCTGTGGACAACCCAGTCATCGGCGCCATTTGCCGCCTTGACTCGTTTGCCGTCTATGAAGACGCGGCTTCCACACGGTGATCCGATCGTTTTCGGCGCGGCAGGCGTTGAGGGTGTCTTGGTGGGCCTGGGAGTCCATTTGCTGCCGGTAGCAGGCAGCTACGGCGTCCAGGGTTCGACACCTATCCACCACAGGACACCCCTGCCCTGGACGGGCAGGCCGACAACGGCTTCCGCGACTGTTCGGAGGCCCTTGCGGGCCTGAAGTCGGCGGGCCTCCTTGCCGCCAGGGTCGGGGCTCACCTTGACGTGATGCAGGCGAGGCAGAACGAGTGCGGGGAGATCGGCACGCAGGTACCGCCACACGAGCACGAGCACTGGCGGAGCGGGGTGGAAACCGCCGTCGTCTACAACTGGCTCCACGGCGACCTCAAGGTGCCGTTATTCCGCGTGCCCGGCCGTGAGGACCGGGAGGCCGAAGCCGAGCGGTGGCCGGCCTCCCTCGCCGACTTCCCGATGGGTCAGTGGATCGCCGAGGTTCCCGAGCGACTCCTCCGGCCAAGCCGTCATCCGTCCCACCCGGCGTCCAACGCGACGCGGATCGGCGGCGCATGGTAAGGCAGGAGGAAGGTGGCTTTGTTTGATGTGTACCGGCCCACATTTTTTCCTCACATGATCCGCACGGATGCGGACCGGTGAGATCGGGCCGGATGCCGGGGCCGGACGCGCCGTGTGCCGCCTGGGGCATAGGCGTGCCGCAGGCGCTGCGCGCTGCCGTACTTCCTGGTCGCATCACATGTGGAATGGAACGTTCCATGTTACTCGTGGGTTCTGCCCCAGCGTAGGCAAGTCGTCTTTCGGTCAAAGATTGGCCTCAAGTGATGCGTTAAGCGGCTATACCGGCGGGTGATCGGACAGGAGCTGTCAATTCCACTTTGACTCCCCTTGAGTGATCTTCAAGACTGCGGCCCGACCACCTGGCACGCGTCGGGAACCGCGTGCGGGACCTAGCAGGGGGACCGAAACCCGAATGAAGAACAGCAACCCGAACTCCGCCCGCGTGCGGAGAGCCCTCACGCGCGGACTCGTGACCGCCACCGCGGTCGCCTCCGTCGCCGCCGTGGCCGCGCCGCAGGCTGCCATCGCCGCCCCGCCGGCTGCTCCGGCCGCGGCGGCCGGGATCGGCACCACCGACACGCAGCGGGTGGACGCCGCCGCCGTCGTCCGCCTGGACCCGAGCCCGGACGTCCTGCTGCTCAGCGACCACGACTTCATCCACGCCCTCTGGCAGAAGGCCCGTGACGGCGGTGAGACCTTCGACGCGGTGCGGCAGGCCGCCGAGGCCGCGATGAGCAGCGAATCGGCCGACGACCACGTGCAGTTCATCGTCACCGGCATCCACGAGGCGTACGCCGTCGACAAGCAGCGCGAGAAGGACAAGGCCGACGCGGCGCGTGCCGCCCGGCTCGCCAAGTCCCAGGCACTGATCGCCGTCGGCATCCCCAACAGCCCCGACCTGCTCGACCTGAGCGACGACAACTTCATCCGTGCCGTGATGCGCCACGAGGCCGCCGGGCCCGAGGTCCGCGCCGCCGCCGCGACGGCCCTGGCCGGCGAGCCGGCCGCCTGGCAGGAGTTCATCGCCAACGGCGCCCGCGAGGCGCACCAGCGCGACGTCGCCAACGAGTTGAAGGAACTGGCGGAGAAGGACCGCGCGGAGGCCGAACGCCGCAAGGAGATCGCCGCCCGCACCAACGCGGCCGCGCTCTTCCGCATCACGCCCTCCGAGGCCATGCTCGCCCTCAGCGATGACAACTTCATCCGCGAACTGCTGCGCGTCGCCCCGGCCGACGCCAAGAGCAGCGAGCTCTACGCGGCGGCGCAGCGCGCGGTCCTGAGCCCCGACCCGGCCGTGTGGAAGCAGTTCATCCACACCGGCGCCGAAGAGGCGTACAAGAAGGACGACGAGGCGCGCCGCAAGCAGATCGCCGAGGCCAACCGCCGCCTCGCGATCCAGATCCAGGCCGCCGCCGAGAAGACCGGCGTCCAGCCCAACCTGGTCGCCGCCGCCAAGAAGGCCCTGGCCGGCACCGACGAGGACGTCGCGCGGTTCCTCATGGAAGGGCAGCACCGGGCCAAGCGCCAGTCCTTCCAGCCGGCGAGCGGCAAGCCGGCGGGCTTCTACATCCGGCAGTCCGCGCCCGACGCCGGGGAGGCGTTCATCGCCCCCCTGTCCGCCGCGTCCAAGCAGACCGACCGGGAGGACGGCACCTGGATCGTCGTCCCCGCGCTCAACGGCCAGCCCGGTTGCTGGTCCTTCGAGTCCTCCCGCAAGCTCGGCCACTACCTCACGCACAAGGACCTCCGGGTCAGGATGGCCGCGAGCGACAACAGCACGCAGTTCCGCAAGGACGCCACCTGGTGCGCCAAGAAGGGCCTGAGCGGCTCCGGCACCTCCTTCGAGTCGGCCGGCCAGCCGGGCCGCTTCCTGCGCGAGTACTACGGCGACCTGTACGTGGCCAACAAGAGCGCGAAGAACCGCTTCGACGTCGAGAAGGACTTCGCCCAGGACGCGTCCTGGAAGATCGTCACCCCCCTCGCGCGCTGACCGCGCGGGAGGCGGCCGTCCCCGCACTCGCGCGCCATGGCCGCCTCCCCGCCGCGCTCTCTCCCTTCAGACCTGAGAAGAACGGAAGCACCCCATGTCCCGGATCGTCCGATCCGCCCTGGCCGTGGCGGCCGGTGTCGCCGCGCTCATCGGCGGCGTGACCGTCGCCGTCGCCGACGAGGCGCGAACCCCGTCGACTCCCAAGGCCACCACGGTGTCCACGGCCACCGTGGCCCCCGCCGACGCCAGGGCCGCGGCCGCCGCCGTGGCGGTGGCCCCGGGCGTCCAGCTCAGGGCCGCGCACAGCGACCAGTGCCTCACCATCCCCGGCGCCAGCCTCCGCAACGGCGTCAACACCGTCCAGTCCGCCTGCGCCGACGACGCCGTCAACCAGCGCGTCGACATGGTGCCCACCGGTGCCGGCACCTTCGAGCTGCGCTTCGGGCACAGCGGCAAGTGCCTCGACGTGGAGGGCGCCGGCATCAAGACCGGCACGGCCGTCCAGCAGTGGTGGTGCGTGGGGGCCGACAACCAGCGCTGGCGCCTGGTCATGGTCGACATCGCCAAGGAGCTGTACGAGCTGCGGCCCGCGCACCTCGCCGCCGACACGAACCGCTGCCTGGACATCGAGTCCGCGAGCAAGACGGACGGCGCGACCGCGCGCCTGTGGGCCTGCAACGGCTCGCTCGCCCAGCAGTGGCGCATCCACCCGGTCACGGCCGCCTGAGCCCCGTACACGCGAGAGAAACGGATCCCCACATGTCTCGGATCATCCGGGCCGCCCTGACCGCGGGCGCGGCAGTCGCCGTCCTCGCCGGCACGGCCACCGCCGTCCAGGCCGACGGTGACCCCGGTACGCCCACCTCCTCCGTCGTCGCCGCCGAGGCGGCCCGCGAGGCCGCGGCCGTCGCGGCCGCGGCGCGGGCGGAGGCCATCGCCCGCATGAAGATGGACCAGCAGGTCGTCACCCTGACCGCCGCCCACAGCAGCAAGTGCCTCGAGATCGAGGGCGGCAAGACCACGGACGGCATCAACGCCCAGCAGTACGCCTGCAACGGAACCGACTCGCAGAAATGGAACGCCGTCGCCGGCCGCAGCGGAACCTTCGAGCTGCGCAACGTCAAGAGCGGCAAGTGCCTCGAGGTCCAGGGCAAGAGCGAAAAGAACGGCGCGGCCGTCCAGCAGTTCGCCTGCGGCCAGGGGGAACACCAGCGCTGGCGGATGATGCTGGTCGACCCCGTGCGCAAGCTGTACGAGCTCCAGCCCGCGCACGCGCAGGGAATGTGCGTCGACGTGCCCAGCGCCAAGCAGGACAACGGCATCGACGCGCAGCTCTACACCTGCAACCGCTCCGACGCCCAGTTGTGGCAGGTCCGGCCGGTCGCGTGAACCGGCCGGACGGCGCGCACGGACGCGCCGTCGAACGTCACGCCGGGGCGGGACCGTACGCACGGTCCCGCCCCGGCGGCCGTGAACCGTACTTCATTCCCGAGGGGGTCTTGAGTTGAGTCGTCAGTTCAGATGCGCGCGGGCGGTGACCGTCGGCACGCTGGCCGGCGCGATCGCCCTCGCGGGCGGCGTACCGGCGTGGGCGGGTACCACCCCGGCCGCCGCACCGCGGCAAGCGGCGACCACCGTCACCGCCGTCACCGCCGTACCGGCCGATTCGCCGCAGCAGTCGCTGTCGCCGGAGCTGGCCGCCGCCGTCGAGGGGGCCCGCAAGCGGGTCACGTCGATGGCGAAAACCCACCCGGCCGCCGAGGTGCGCACCTCGGCGTGGAACGCGCTGCGCAGTTCGCGCGGGGACCAGGCACTCCTCGAGTGGCTCGCCCCCGGAGGCGGCTTCGACGCCGCCAAGCAGCGCGCCCGGGACACCCGCGCCCGGAACAAGGCGTTCTGCGAGCGGGTGATCGCCACGCACACGGCGGAGTTCTCCCCGCAGGTGCGGGCGGCCGCGACGCGGGCCCTCAAGGGGACCGCCGCCGAGCAGGCCGCGTTCGTCGCGTCCGGGTACGCCGAGGCACAGCGCCGCGACCGCGCGGCGCGCGAGGCGGGCGAGCTGCACAGGCTGGACGTCGCCGCCGCCGACCGCGAGTTCGTCGGCGGTCTTGGCGCGCAGGACCCTGGCGAGCAGGTGCGGGTCGCGGCCCAGTGGGCGCTGCGGCCCGGTTCCACGGACGCGGATGTCGCGGAGTTCTTCGGCTACGGCTGGGCGACGGGTGCGGCGCTGGACCTGACGGCGTACCGGACGCGGATCGCCGACGCGGAGGCCGTACGCCACCACACGCTGACCCGGCTGATCGCGCAGGCCACGGCGGCGGAGGCGGCCGTGGCCGGCGCGGCGGACGCCGCACGCGCCCGCGCCGAGGCCGAACGCGCCTGGCAGGCGGTTTCCGAGCACGCCGGCGCGGCGCAGCGCGCCTGGCAGGCGGAACAGGCCGCCGCGGCCGCGCAGGCGGACAACTGGCGGAACGTCGCCCGGTTGTCCCGCGAGTCCGCCGAGCGCCTCTGGCAGGCGATCTCCGGCACCGCCGACGACCACGAGGCCGCCTGGGCCGGGGAGCGGCAGGCGGCGGACGAGGCGGCCGCGTTCTGGAAGGCCATGTTCGACCGGGCTCAGGACGGCGAGAGCCGCACCCGGGGCTGAGCCCGGGGAAGCGCCCAGGGAAGCGCCCAGGGAAGCGCCCAGGGAAGCGCCCAGGGAAGCGCCCAGGGAAGCGCCCGGGGAAGCGCCCGGGGAAGCGCCCG
>NZ_JBVIGF010000015.1:0-46375 GCF_055570965.1 Streptomyces sp. NPDC031064 | reverse complement strand
CGGGGAAGCGCCCAGGGAAGCGCCCAGGGAAGCGCCCAGGGAAGCGCCCAGGGAAGCGCCCGGGGAAGCGCCCGGGGAAGCGCCCGGGGAAGCGCCCGGGGAAGCGCCCGGCCGGCCCGTTGCCGGGGCCGGCCGGGAGTCCGGCCGGCTCGGGCGCACCGATGGCCCGCCGGTCGGCGCACCGACCACCCGCCCGTGACCGGGGCGGGATTTTCTCGATCATTCGTCTAGGGGGTTTCCCGTGTGGGGAAGAGTCCGGCCCAGAGCCGGAGGGCCGCGCGTCGGCGTGGCCGCACATGTACGGAAGGCCGTGTCCGCGGCGGTCGCCGTGGCGGTGCTGGGCACCGTCGCCAGTGAGGCCGCCGCAGCGACCTCCGTACGCACCGAACAGGCGTCGCCGGCGCGGACGCTCCAGTCGCTGAACGCGCTCGCGGCGGCGGAGCCGAAGAGCGGCGCCGCCCCGGCGCCCGCCGCCACGTCCGAGCTGGACCGGATCAGTGACGAGCGTGACCGGCAGTTGGTCGAGGACTTCGCGGAGTTCGACGAGGAGGAAGAGGTCCGCGAGGCCGCCAAGAAGGCGCTGGCGAGCACCGACCCGAACGCGATCCGCGACTTCCTGGAGCGTGGTGAGGCCGAGGCGCGGCAGCGTGCCAAGGACAAGCGGGATGCCGCCGATGTGGACAACCGGCGGAAGATCGAGGCGCTGCGCGGGACCGGTGGTCCGCATTTCAACGCGGAGGTCGAGCGGGTCCTGAAGGGCACGGCCCGGGACCGGGCCGACTTCCTGGCCTTCGGTGCGGACATCGCCCGGCAGCGGGACAAGGCCACCGAGCAGAACGAGCAGCAGCGGGTCGAGGAGAACCGCAAGCGGGTCGAGATGCTCGTCGCGGTGGGTGGCCCGGAGGTGAAGCGGGCCGCTCAGGCCGCTCTGGCCACGGGTGACGCCAAGGTGATCGCCGAGTTCCTGGAGAAGGGCTACCTGGTCGCGGCGCAGAAGGACGCGGACGATCGGGCGGCGCACGAGAAGGCGCAGAAGGAGGCGGCCGAGGCGGCGGAGCGGCTGCGGGAGCTGGCGCAGAAGGCGGCGACCGCCGCCGAGGCACGTACGAAGCTGATCGCCGCTCATGGGGACGCGGTCAGGGCGTTGAAGACCGCGTCGAACGCGATGAGTGCGGCGGCCGCGCAGTCGCGTGAGGCCGACCGGATGCTGGCGGCCGACAAGGCCGGGAAGCGTCTGTCGGACTACGCGCCGGTCAAAGCCGAGGTCGCCCGGCAGGTGGGTATCGCCGAGGGTGCGGCGAAGGCGGCGCAGGTCGCGGCCGGGCAGGCCAAGGTGCAGGCCGATGTGCTGGTCGACACCGGGCTGACCCACGGGGTGCAGTGGGCGGAGGTCGCGTCCGGTATTGAGGGTGCGGCCACCGCGGCGGCCACGGCGGCGGCGACCGCGCGGCACGCGGTGGACGCCACGGCCGCCGACGCGGCCGGGCTGAACTCCAAGAACCAGGCCGAGCTGCACGCCCAGCAGGCGGCGAAGTGGCGGGCGAACGCCGAGGAGCACGCGAAGGCGGCGGCCCGGCTGGCCGAGGCGGCCGCCAAGCAGGCCAAGATCGCCGCGGACGCGGCGGCCAAGGCCCGCCAGGCCAGGATCGCGGCCGAGCAGGCCGAGAAGCAGGCCTGGGAGCACGCCAAGAAGACCCGCGACGCGCGGATCGAGGCGCAGACCCAGGCCAGGATCGCGGCCGAGCAGCGGGCGATCGCCGAGCGTGAGCGGGATCTGGCGGCGGCCGCGCGGGTGCGGGCCGAGCAGGAACGGGATGCGGCCGCGGCGGCACGCGCGCGTGCCGAGGCCGAGGCCCGTACCGCGTCGGCCAAGCGGGCCGACGCACAGGCCGCGGCGGCCGTGGCGGCGGAGAAGCGGGCCACCGCGCAGGCCCAGGAAGGCATCGCCGCCAAGGCCGACGAGCTGGCCAGGGGCGAGGAGGCCAAGGCCCGCACCGCCCGTAACAAGGCGGTGGAGGCCGAACGCGCCCACAAGGCCGAGGACGCCCGCGCCCGGGCGAGCGAGGCGCTGGCCGCCAAGGCCAAGGGCACCGAGCACGCCGAGACCGCCCGCGCGGCGGCCACCGAGGCCCGCTCCGCGGCGACCGCGGCCGGGACGGCGGCAGGCACCGCTCGCGGCGCGGCCGACCAGGCCTCCGCGGCAGCGGTACGGTCGCGCTCGGCGGCCATCGAGGCGGCGGGTGCCGCCGCGCGGGCACGGGCGGCGGCCGCCGAGGCCACCGCGCACGCCGCACGGGCCAACGCCGCGGCCAACAAGGCCGAAGCGGCCGCCTTCGCGGCGAACGCGGCGGCCAACAGGGCCGAGTCCGAGGCCGCCGCCACCCGCGCCGCGGCCCAACGGGCGAACGCCAAGGCGGCCGAGGCCACCGCGCAGGAGGCCCGCGCCGGTATCGCCGCCCACGAGGCGTCCCGGCTGGCCGGCCTGGCCGCCATCCACGCCAACCACGCCCTCCAGGCGGCCAACCGCACCAAGGAAGAGGCCGAGGGCGCCACCCGGGAGGCGGCCATGGCCCGCCTCCAGGCCACGATCGCGGTCCAGGCCGCGACCTCGGCCCGTACCACCGCCGCGGGCATCGCCGACCCGGCCAACACCGCCATCGCGCTGACCGCTCCGTTCACCGGCACGGACGTGGACGCCGACTTCGCCACCGAGGTCGCCAAGGCCGCCCAGACCATGGGCCAGGCAGAAGTCACCAAGGCGGAAGCCCGAGCAGCGGAAGCGCTCAAGGCGGCCGAAGCGGCAGAAGCCGCCGCCGCCCGCGCCAACGCCCAGGTCGCACCCGCCTTCAAGGCGGCGGCGGCAGCCGCGCGTTCCTCCGCGGACGCGGCACGCTCCTCGGTCGCGGCGATGAAGTCCGCCGCCCAGGCCGCCGACGACGGTGCCAAGGCCCGGGCCGCCGCGGCACGGGCCAACGAGGCCGACGCCCAGGCCCAGGCCGACGCCAAACTCGCCCGTACGGCCGCCAACCAGGCGTACGCCGACGCGGCCGCTGCGCGCAACGCTGCCACCCAGGCCGAAGCCGAGGCAGCCCGCGCCCGGGGCGCCGCCGCCGAGGCCGACAACCACGCGGCAGCCGCCAACAGCGCCGCCACCCTCGCCGAGAAGGAGGCCGCCGTCGCCCAGGGCGCGGCCACTCAGGCGGAGAAGGACGCCGCCGACGCCAACTCCTTCGCCGAGTCCGCCGAGAAGCACGCGGCCTCCGCCGAAACCGCGGCCAAGAACGCCGGTACCTACGCCAAGGAAGCCGACGAAGCCGCCAAGAAGGCCGAGGAGTACCAGCGCGAGCTGGAGCGCAAGAAACGCGAAGAGGCCGCCAAGGCCAAGGAGAAGGGTGACCCCTACTCCCTGGACGCGGCCGAGCGCAAGGCGCTGGAGGCGGCGGGCATCAGCCCGGCCGAGTACGAGGCGGCCCGGGCTCTGGCCCAGCAGGACCTCCTCGACTACCTGATGGAGAACGGCGCCGAGCTCCTCGTTGAGATCGCCGCCGAGAAGATCAAGGAGTGCTGGGACGACCCGGACATCCCGACCTGCCTGTGGGCGATCGTCGAGAACCTCCCGTGGACGAAGGCAGCCGCCATCGTCAGCAAGCTCCCGAAGATCGGCAAGGCGATCTGGGGCATCAAGGAGTTCCTCGACAAGTCGGCCAAGGCCAAGAAGCTCGTCGACAAGGGCGAGGAGGTCATCGAGGACGTATGGAAGAAGCTCCCGGCCTGTGCGACCGACCGGAAGAAGAGCGGCCCGTCGGCGAGGAGCGCCTCGGCGAAGGCGTTCGGCTCGCAGCGCGCCCTGGCGGCCGCGTCGGGCGGGGGCGGCAAGGAGGCGGGTGACATCGGTCTGGCTCGTGAGGAGTACATCGCCAAGCTCGTCGGCGGCAAGGTGGCCAAGGACGACAAGGGCCAGGACATCAAGATCGTCATGCCCAACGTCGGCTCCAGCGGTCTCGACGTCATCGGTCCCAATGGTGAGTACGTGTACGTCGGCGGTGGCGCCAAGGCGGCCAATCCGTCCAAGTTCGGCAAGGCCCTTAAGATCAACAAGTACGCGGCCGACGAGGCGGGCGTGAAGGCGGTCTACTACCTCGCCGACAACACCCCGGAATCGGCCATCAAGCAGGCCAAGAAGGTCTTCGGAGACGAGAATGTGCACATCTTCACGCTGCCGGACTGCTGACCATGAGTGACGGATACATCCGCTGGTACCGCGAGTCGGCGGCCACGCCGGTCCTCGCCGCACAGGCGGAGCTGTTCGAGGCGCACGGTCTGAGTCTCGTGCACCCCGCGAAAGGCGCGGCCGTGGTGCTCGACGTCGAGGGGGACGACGTCCTCCTGCCTCCGGAGGAACTCGGTCGGCTGCTGGGACTGCGGATCGCGTCCCTGACGACGAACTGGTGGCTGTCCGCCGACATCGACGTGGTCGACCAGTACACCTACGAACCGCTCGGCTGCGAGATCCAGACCCTGTGGCTGGATGGGCTCACGACGGAGCAGTCGGACACGGTGGAGGCAGCCGTCCTCGCCGCGGCCGCCGCGCTTCCGGTACCGACCCGTGCCGTGGTCGTCGACCGCAGCGGCGTGACCGAACCCGGCGACTGGGACTCACCGGTGCTGTACGACGGGGAGAACCTGCCGCCCCTCCCGGACCGCCTGCTGCTGAGCTCCTCGCTCGCCGACCGCTTCCTGTCGGCGTTTGCGGAGCTCCGGGGCGAGACGGGCCAAGGAGGACTCACCTCGATCGGTTCCGTCAGCTCCCGCTGACCCGACATGAGGAAAGCCCCGCCGGACCCACGTCCGGCGGGGCTTCTCTCTTCCCTTCCCTTCCCTTTGGCCGACCGGCACACCACTCCGGCACCGCACACGATGACAACTCTTCGGTGTTCCGTGTGGGCCACTCGCTTCGGCGTGAGCGATGAGTTTGGACGGCGGATCGGGTCTGTCCTGGCATGACTCGAACCATCGCCAACACCGCGGTCTCTCTCGGCCGCTTCGTCACCGAGCCCGACCGCAGCCCGGACAACGGTCTGGGTACCGGCGGCGAGGCCCGGCAGCAGCGGAGCGTGATCTCGACGTCGACCGCGGCCCGCCTGGCCTACGACGTCCCCGGGGTGATCCGATGACCACTGTCAACGTCAATGGGACTGCCCTGGGCATCGAGTCGTTCGGTGACGACGACGCGCCACTTGTCCTGCTCGCGGGCGGGACGACGATGCTCTCCTGGCCCGACGCGCTGTGCGAGCGCCTTGCCGCCGGCGGCCGCCGAGTGGTGCGCTACGACCTGCGCGACAGCGGCGAGTCGACGACGCGAGATCCACAGGCGCCCGCCTACAGCCTGCGCAGCCTCGCCGCCGACGCGGCGGCCCTCGCCGACGCGCTCGGCGGGGGGCCCGCGCACCTCGCGGGGATCGGCGTCGGCGGGATGGTCGCCCAGGTGGCCGTGCTCGACCATCCGGACGCGTTCTCGGCGCTCACCTTGGTCGGCACCCGCGCGGTCGCCCCCGGCCCGCCCGACGACGACCTCCCCGACCACGACCACGTGACGATGAGCCGGCTGTTCGCGCGTCCGATGCCCGACTGGACCGACCGCGAGGCCGTCGCGGAGTTCGCCGCCGCCGGCGCGGAGATCCTCGGCAACGACCCCGTCACCGCGCGCGCAACCGCCGCGCGCATCTGGGACCGCACCCCCGGCACCGCACCTCCGGTCCAGATGGCCAACCAGATGGGCATGGTGTTCTCCAGGCTCGACTGCACGCCCCGCTGGCGCGAGCGCCTGCCCGAGATCGAGGTCCCCACTCTCGTCGTCCACGGCCGCCGCGACCGCTTCTTCCCCGTCGGCAACGGCGAGGCGATCGCACGCGAGATCCCCGGGGCACGGCTGCTGGTCCTCCAGGAGGCCGCCACGGCCATCCCTGATGCGGCAGTCGGCGAGGTCACGGAGGCGATGCTCACGCTCGGTTAGAGGACGGCGGGAAGCAGGACCGTCATCTCCCGCTCCTCTTCGCCCCTTCGCCGGGATGCTTTACGGGATGCTTTCCCTTGGGGTCTGGGTTGGGATACCGCCATGCGGAAACTGAGCATTGAAGCCGTCCAACGGTGCCAACACCCGCACCCAGACACATCCGTTGTGACTGAGCGCGCCAGTTGGCCTGGCACCGGCCGCGTCCACTCGAGCCGGTGGCTCGGGACGCTGCTGCGCGCCGGCCGGCTTCTCCTGGCGCTGCGGGGCGAAGGCGACCGGCAGGCTCGTCAGGCGGCGCGCCATCCAGGTGCCCACGACCCGTACCTGATCGTCGTCAACGGCGAGGCGCAGGTCCGGGACGCGCTCGAGGAGCAGGTCGATGCCCGTTTCCGCGATGGAGCGGCCGACGTCCTGGCCAGGACATTCGTGCACGCCCGCGCCGAAGGCGAGGTGGGAGCGGTTGCCCTGCATGGGGACGGTCAGATCGGGGCGTATGGCCGGGTCGAGGGTGGCCATGTCGTTCACCATCCGCGACGGCCGGATCACCGGACTAGCTCGAGCGCTGGATCGCCGACCATGTGAGGGGGCTCGCCCCTGGCATCCGCTCGGAAGCCGAGCGCTGGACCCCTGCCTTGCGCGACGGCGGCACGCGCGGTCTCCCGCGACGACATCCTCGCCCACATGAAATCCGTGGACGGCCGCCATCGACGTGATCAGCATGGCGCCCCGCGGACGCCGTTCACCTGGGCCGAACGGCACGAGCCGATCTTCCACAACCCCACCAGCCGGATCCGGGCCGGGCAGCACGAGTACGGCGTGCTGCAACCGCTCTCGCCGGCAGGTCGAGCGCTCCGTCGCGGCTGCGACGCTGAGCGGCTCCGCACCGACCGGCAACTCGAAGAGGATTCCTGACCCACGCACCCGACCCGCTTCCTCTCGCCCGAGGTTTCGGGCTCGACGAGAAGACCGCGATGCGCTACGCGGATTCCGCACGAGCCCTGCTGGAACAGGCCGCTGAACAGCACCTTCGATGAAATCTGCTCGACCGGGACGCAACGTTGAGGGAATCATGGACCAGTGACGTCGACCGAAGCAGCAGCAATCGCTCTACAGGACCATGCCGCCCTCTGGAGTACGGGCGAAGTCCGCGCGAGCGATGTCGTCAATGCCGCCTGTGACGCGCTCGTCGCCGGACTCGACACCCCCGGCCTTCGTACCCTCGCCGCCTGCACGCGCGCCGAGGCCGACTACGACGTCCACGACCTGCTTCCCACAGCGCTCGACGAACTCGGCCTCACCTTCTATCCGGTCGACAGCGAGGCCGGCAAGAAAGCCGCTGCCCGAGCTCTCGCACGCCACATGCTCGCCGGCGAGCTCACTCCTCGGGAGTTCACTTTCCGGCTTCACCAGCGCTACGGACATGAGCTGCCACTGACTGAGCGGCTCGCCGAACTCGACGACGAGTACGACATCCTCGAATACGGCGACAGAACCGTGGACCAGGTCGATGCCGAGGTCACGGCCGAAGCCCGCCGCCTCGCAGCCCACCCCACGGTTCCGGGCGAACCCACGGATGCGCCCGGCTGACGCACACGGACCGACTCGTGCGTCCTCGCTGCACAGGCTTCGGTGCCTCTGAACCCGCAGGCTTCACCGACCCCGGGACGGGCAGGCCCGCGTGTTGAGGTGTCGCGTATTCGTCAGCCGAGACATGTTCATGGCCTGATGCAGTGACGGGCAGTGATGTTCGGGAGCCCCGCCCTCCGCCGTTTGACCTCGTCATGTGACGGCGGGCTTCCGCTTAATCCAGATAGAGAGCAGCCAAGCGGGGCAGTCGGCGAGTCATTTCGTCGTGGTCATCAAAATCAAAGTTCCAGGTGGGATCCAAATCCTGGTAACGGATGGTGGGTGGGCTCGCGGGGAGCTGATCACCGGTCGCCGAAATGCGTGCGTTCCACGCGATGCCCAGCATGTCTCCACCCTCCAGGTCGCCGCCGTCGGCTGCGGAGGCTTGAACGATGGGCAGTTCTGCCAGGGCATCGGGGTCAGCGACTACGCGCTCGAAGACTTCACGCCCCTGAGCGATCAGCCAGCCCCGGAAGTAGTCGAAGCCGTCGTCAGAGCACCCACCGTTGGCGAGGTAAGCAGCGGCCCACAGAGGATTGGTATAGGAGTCAGCCATCAGGCCCCACAGCACTTGCTCAGATGCGACGATCTCCTCGACCGGCCGGGAGGCCAGCAGCGAGGTCGCCTCGCGAGCGACCGCTTCGGCGTCGTTCGGGTTGGACGTCTGATTGCGGGCTGCCTCAATGAGCTGCCAGAACTGCTGCTTGTTCATGGAGGCAGAGCCTGCCACCTGGTACTGACATTGGGCCGGCCACGGGAGCTTGGCTCATCAGAGCAGCCACGTCGCTGCTGGCCACGAGGGCAGGGGCAAGGCGGGGCAACCCCCTCCCTGCCCTTCACCGGGGGCGGCAGCCGCGGTATGCCGGGACACGGTAGTTGCCACGTGGAGCCGAGCGGGCCAGGCCGGGTTCCACCGCCAGAACGTCCACGCGGTGGCATCGGCGAACGCGGCCGGAGCGCTCTGCGAGCATCGCCAGAGCCTGGTCGCGGGGGCGGGTCGGTCGAGTGCGCGGTGCTCTCGCTTCCGCCGGCCCGCCCCGGTCCCGGCAGACAAGCCGAACCCCGTCGCGCACCACCGCACGCTCGGACCACACCACGCCCCCAGGAATCGTCTCGCCCCGATCACGCCCGACAGCCACGAGCCGCGCTCAAGGCCGCCCTTCTCGAAGGCGCGCCGCCATGAAACACCGGCCACGTCCGCGGCGACGGTGCCCGGCGGCCGAAGCGGGGTGACTGCCACTGTCAGACCCGGGTGGCAGCATCACCGAAGTGAACGCCCTGAGGCGTCCTCAACTCACCTCCGTCGCGAACGAAGAGGAGCATTTCCCTTGCGACTGCATCGCGTAGCGCCCGGCATCGCCGCGGGCATCCTCGCCCCGGCCCTCCTGCTCGCCACCCCGTCCTTCGCCGCCACGGCGGCACCGACCGCGGTGACGGTGCCCGCGGTGTCCTCGTCCGCGGACGAGCCGGACGCCGACGACCTGAGGGTGGCCATAGTCCGGATCCTCGCCGACCCGGACAGCGGCCGGCGTGTGACACGAGAAGCCAACGCCCTCCTGGACGCCAACGACCCCGAGGCGATGCGCGCCTGGCTCGAGACCGGCTACCGCATCGCCCAGGCCGAGGACGACCGCGTCGCCATCGCCCGCATCCTCGCCGACCCGTCCATCAGCCCGGCCCTGCGCGCGGCAGCCAACGCCGCCCTGGACGACAACACACCCGAAGCACTGCGCCACTTCCTGGAAGTCGGCAGGTACCAGGTCGCCTGACCGGCACGGCGCCGCACCACAGCGCGTCGCCCGGGTGGCACCCGCCTGCCGCACGCCCGGTCGCCGGAACGCCGAGAATCCGGGCGGGGCCGCCTGTACCTCCGTGTGCCGGCGGCCCCGCCCGGCAGGCCCTGTGTCGGCTCGGCGCCCTCCGCAGAGCTCTGTGGTCTCGCCGCCCGGTGCGGCCTGGGCCACTGACACCTCCGACAGCAGAAAGCACATTCTTCGATGACCACACAACCCCTACGCACCGAGCGCAGCGGTCCGCAGACCGCTTCCGTCGTGACCGACCTGCCGTTCAAGCCTCAGCTCGTCAAAGCGGTGTTCAGGGACGTGACCTCGTTGCACGTCTCCCGGCCAGCCGCGTGGGCCGCCGCGTCGGTGACGCGGACCGTGCTGACGGAGATCATCGACGCCGCGAGAAGCGCGGCGGCCGAGGAGGCCAGGAAGAGGCTGATTCCCAAGGACCTCGTCTCGGCAATCGACCGGAACGTCGAGGTGGGGGTGGGATCGGCGTGGTACCTGCACAGCCCGACCTTCCACGGCCTGATCGGCGAGATGCGCAACGCCGATGGTGCGCTCGTGTCTCTTCGTGAGCGCCGCGGGGCGCGTACACCCAGTGGTGTGGCTGGCGCCCACCGGTTCGAGGCCGGGGTGAGAAGGCTGCTGGGGAGCCGGGGGGTGAGGGCGGTCCCGGCGATGGTCCGCGACCTGGACGGAATCGCGAGCGTGTTCCTGACGGCCCTGGCCCGGGACGCGGCAAAGGTCGTCCGCGAGGGCGGGGTCAAGCGGTTCGGGACGGTCAGTCTGGTGGTGCCGGGCGAGCCGGCCCCGGCCCCGCTGCTCAAGGACCCCCTCCTCGCCCTGTCCACCCGCCGCGGGGACGGGCGGACTATTGGCGCCGACGACGTCCTGGCCGCCGTCACGATGCGGCTGTTCGGCGATCTCAGACAACGCGCCCTCACCGAGGCAGCCGAGATGACACGGAACACCTCGGCCAACTGATCGGGCCCGCCCCTGCGCTCTGCCCACTGCGCACGGTTCCGACGTGTGCGCGGCTCCCGGAATCGGCCGCCCGCATTCGGCTCCGGTCGCCTCGCGAGAACGGGCTCGTCGCATGGGCGCGGACCGCCGTCCGCAGGCACCCCACTACGCACGGGCGTGACCGGGGCGGACGTGCCGCCCGAGACGATCGGCTGCAGCGGGGTGACGTGCCGGCGACGTCTGCGGGACTGGACCGAGGCCGACGTCTGGCCCCGCCTGCACGCCATCCTCCTCGCCGAACCTCGCACGGCAGATCTGCTGGACATCGACGACGCCGCGATCGACGGCTCGCACCTCAGAGCTTTCAAAGGGGGCTCACACCGGACCTTCGCCGGTCGACCACGGCCGCTCCGGCAGCAAGCACCACCTGATCAACGACCGCTGCGGAACACCTCTCGCAGTGTCCGTGACCAGCGGAAGCCGTCACGAGCCTCCGGATCCGCTACGAGATACGAGCCGACCTTCACCTCGGACTGCTCCAACTCGCCGACTCCGAACCTCATTCTGAAATGATCAGTAAGTCGGCCACTGCAGCGTCCGCGAACTCCCGAGCTGCGGCTGGCTGATGGTGCCGCGGCTCATGGGGACGCCGGTGTCAGCGATCCGCTTGGTAGGCCGTGTCCGGGGTGGTGACAGTCCTGCCGTCGGGGGCGGTGACCGTGAGCGTGCGGTCGCCTCTGATCTGGAAGACGTTGGTGGGCCGCTGATTGTTCTGGGGGTTGCAGACGGGGACCGTGACGGTGAAGAAGGTGCGGTAATTCCCCCCGTCGGACGTGGTCACCCCCGTGACGAAGGTGACCACCCCCTTCTTGGCCGGGTGGCTGCCGTTCGGCGGTTCGAAGAACCACGAGCCGGCCGCGGCCGCCGAGGGGTCCGTCGGCACGACCGTGAGCGAGCCGCCCGCGTTGAACTGCACCGTCCGTACCTTGGTGCCCTCCTGGGTATACGGCTTGGAGAGCTCGAACGCCGTCCGGCCGCCGGGCTGCGGCGGATCGATGAAGTCACGTTCGCTGCCCGCGCACTGTCCGGGGGCGGCCACGGCGGTGGAGCCGTGCTGGGTGAGGAGACCGAGGGCCAGCACCGAGGACAACCCCACGGCGGCGGTTTTCAGATGGCGTCGGTATGGCATGGCGGACCTACTCCCGTCGTATGGACAGTGCAAGGCCGGGCTCGCCGAAAACGGCCAAGCCCCTCGGCGTTGACGCAGCTCAGCGCCGGTGCAGCAAGCGTAGCCAGGCTCTTGTCCGATAGGGCATCGCCAGATCGTGTGGGTTTGCCACTGCGGTGAGGCCGACCGGGCCGGTCCGCGTCGCCGGCGCGGCCACCGACCGGCTGGCAGCAGTGGCCGAGACGGCTTGGGCTGGTCCGGCGCCCGGCCTCCCTTCCTTTCGTGAGGGGCGCTACCTTGCCCGGATGGAGGAGTGGGAGCGCTGGGAGCGGCGGGTGCAGACGGCGGCTCACCCTGTGGCGTACCGGCTGGTGCGCGCGGTCGCCGCCCGCGGTCCGGTGGTGCGGGTGCCGCGGGTTGGTGTGGTGGTGAGCGATGCCCGTCTCGCTCGGGAGGTGCTGACGGACGCCGAAGCGTATACGAAGACCGGGCCGAGCGCGGCAGCCGCCCTGTGGGGCCCGGTGCTCGGCTCGCGGGTGCTGATCACGCTGGAGGGCGCCGAGCATGCGGCGCTGCGCAGGCGGCTCGGCGGGCTGTTCACGCAGGGACACGTGGCGGCCGTGTGCGAACGGGTGCTGCGCGCTCCGCTCGGCGGACTGGAGCGGCGGCTCGCGGCGGGTGAGGAAGTGGACCTCGTCCGGGTGGTCCGGGACGGAGCCGCCGAGGTGATCCGCGAGCTGGTCGGGCTCCCCGCCGGCGGGACCGACTTCACGGAGACCGCCGCAGTGGTGTCGTCCGTACGGCTGTGGCGGACGACGCTGTCCGGGCGCCAACTGGATCGTGCCCGGTCGGCGTTGGCCCGGCTGAGCGAGGCGGCGGTGGCGGCCTACCGGGCCGGCGACGAGACCACGGTGCCGGGGCGACTGCGCGCGCTGGGCTTGGACGAGGCCGAGGCGCGAGGCGCGGTGGGGCTGTTCCTGCTGACGGGCACCGAGACGCTGGTCTCCTTCGTGCCCCGGCTGGTCGCGCTCGCCCACGACACGGGCCGGGGGCCGGAAGGAATCACCGACGCCCTGGTGGAGGAGGCGCTGCGGGTCACATCGCCGACTCCGGTGATGCTGCGCAGCGCGGCTCGGGCGGGGCGGATCGGGGGCGTCCGGGTGGAGGCCGGGGAGCGGGTGGTGATCGCCACGCTGCTGTGCACGGGGGCGTACGGCCCGTTCTCGCCGGACCGGGACCCCTCCGAAACCGCCGGTCTGCGCCGGCTGTGGTTCGGAGCGGGCCCGCACTTCTGCCTGGGGATGCCGCTGGCCATGGCGGAGACCCGCGCGGTGGTCGGGGTCCTGCGGGGCTTCCCGGAGCTGGTGATAGCCGGTCGGCGCCCGGCGCGGGGCGTACTGATCCCCGCCTACGCACGGCTGTCGCTGCGCGCGACACGCTGAACCGCCGGCGCCCGCCCGTCGCGTGTACCTCCGGTCGGGCGGCTCACAACAGCCCCGTGACCGCGAACCCGTGGTGGACACGTGAAGACGGTGGCCCGAATGCGGAAGTGCGCTGGATGGAGGGGGTCCGGCGGGCAGCGTCGACCGGGTCGGCCGCCTCGGCCGAGCGACCCGGCATGGGCCCACGGACGGACGGCCCGCTACGGTCGTGTACATGCAGCCACAGCAGCCGTACCAGGCCCCCGTTCCGCCGCACTCGCCCGTGCCGCCCACCACGGCGGCGCGCAGCAGGGGTCCGCTGGTGGCCGCTGTGCTGGTCGGAGTTCTGGTGGGCGCCGGAGGCGTGGGCGCGGCCTGGGTGCTGACCGGCGGCACGTCGGGCGCGGGCGGTGGCGCCGGGGCGGACGCCCGGGGCGCGTGCGATGCACTGGCCGGCCTGGACGAGTCGAAGGTCGCGACGAAGGGCGAGGAAGGCGAGCAGATGGTGTACCGCTTCGCGGGCGCCTTCGATCTGGCCACGGCCGCCGCGGCAGGCGACTCGTCGTACCGGCCGCTCGCGGACGCCGTTACCCGGGCGCACCACCGTCACCGCCAGGTCTTCGAGGTCGACGCCGAGGTGAAGAAGGAGCTGGCCAAGGCGCGCGGAATCTGCGCTGACCTCTGACCTCCCCTTCGCCGTGGGCCGGGATGAGTGAACCGACCAGGCCGGCTCGGGCGTTCGGGAAGCCGAGCGACGGCAGTCGGCCGCACAGCGGCGCGGCGCTCGCCGCGGCGCCTAGCCATGGGCGGGGAGAGCGGGGATGGCGCCGCAGCCGGCCGGCAACGGAGACCTGCGCCGTATCGGAACCGCCGGCCTTTTCCGCGGGGCCACTCCGTGGTGCGGCTACTCGGTGGTGCGGCTACCTGGTGGTGAGAGCGTTCGGGTAGGTCAACGGTCAGCGGCGGGCGTTCAGGAATTCCGCAGGGCCACGGTCGGGCCTGCGGGCTCATCGTCGTCGGTCGCACTCGGCGAGAAGAGTCGCTTCGGTCGCTGTGCCGGTGTCACCGCCGAGGAGCACAACGTCAACGCGAAGCGGACGGCCCCGCCCACGCTCGGCGCGTGGGACGGCGACGGCAGGCCGGTGGTGGCCGCAGCCACGAGCAGCGGAGGGCGCCATGGACCGTACGGTGCGCCGGAATCCGGACGCGGTTGACGCCGGTGCGCATGGATGGCGAGGCCGGCTACGCCGCCGCCGGGCATGCGCCACGACCGGTTCCATCGCCGCGGAGGGCCGCTGGGCTGTCACGCGCCTGGCGCGTTCCCATGGAGAAGGCCCTGCCTCGGACCAGCGGGCTCCCCGATGCCGTCACCATCTGTAACCTTGCCCCTACGCGCACAGGGCATGCGCCGCGTCCGCACCGGCCCGGCCGGGGGAGCACGGGGGGGGGACAGATGCGACGCTTCTCGCGAGCCACGCTCGGCCTCGTCCTGGTGACCGTCTTCCTGCTGCCGGTGGCCACCAACGTGGCCACCAACGCCGTCCCCGCGCGGCTCGGCCCCTACCTGTGGCTGTCGTGGCCCGCGGCGGTGGTGCTGGCACTCGTGGTGGCGGGGAACGAGGCACGCCGGGCCCGGCAGGACGCGGAGGCGCGGGGCAACGGTGGCGTCGGGCGGCGCGGTGACGGCGCGGAAGACGCAGCCGATGCCAGGGAGAGCCGGACGCTGGCCCGACTCGCGGCGACGGTACGGCGGCAGTGGGAGGAGGAGTCGGCGATCCGCATGCTCCACCGGCCACGGCCGCTGAACGTACGCTGGTCGGCGACGCCCCGCCCGGTGGCGGCCCGGCCGGGCGCGGTCCTCGGCGACACCGTGGGCGGGCGGCCGGTGCGCCTGAGGCTGCACGGTGGACTCACCGACGTCGTACCCCGCTACGTCGCCCTGCCGCGCAAGCAGTTGGTGGTGCTCGGCGAGCCCGGGGCGGGCAAGACGGTACTGGCCATGGTGCTGACGCTCGGACTTCTCGAGCGGCGGTGCGAGCACGGCGGGCCGGTGCCGGTCCTGCTGTCGCTGTCCTCCTGGGATCCGCACGGCGAGCACCTGTCCGCGTGGATCGCCCGCCGGCTCGACGAGGACTATCCCGCACTGGCCAACCCCGAGGCCTACGGAACCGGCGCCGCGACCCGGCTGGTCACCGGCGGCCACATCCTGCCCGTGCTCGACGGACTGGACGAGATGCCCGCCCATCTGCGCCCGGCGGCCCTCGGTGAGATCGACCGGGCGGTCGCGGGCCGCCCCTTCGTCGTCACCTGCCGCAGCGCCGAGTACGAGGCGGCCGTCACCTCCAGCGGACAAGTGCTCGCCACGGCGGCCGTCGTGGAACTCGAACCCGTCGGCGTACAGGAGACCATCGCCTTCCTGACCCATGGCACCGTCAGCAGCGACGCACGCTGGGACCCCGTGTTCGCCCACCTCCGCGAGCAGCCCTTGGCGCCCCTGGCACAGGCCTTGTCGTCTCCGCTGATGGCGTCCCTCGCCCGGTCCGCCTACACCGCGCCCGCCACCGACCCCTCCGAACTGCTCGACACACCCCGGTTCGTGGAGCGCGGGGCGATCGAGCGCCACCTGCTGGACGCGTTCATCCCCGCCGTCTACGCCTCCCGTACCGCGGCGCCCGGGCAGCAGTGGCGCACGGGTTCGGCGCCCGGTTATCGGCCCGAACAGCCACTGCGCTGGCTGACCTTCCTCTCCGCCCACCTGCACCGGCAGGGCACCCGGGACCTGGCCTGGTGGCGGCTCCACCGCGCGCTGTCCCCCTGCGGCAGGCTGGTCGCCGCGCTCGTACTGGAACTCGTCAGCGGACTGGCGGGAGGCTTCGCGGCAGGGCTGTCGGTCGGTGTGCCCGCGGGTCTGGCCGCCGGCGCGGCCGCGGGGGCCGTCGCCGGTCTGCTCGTGCAGCCCCCGGCGTACCCCAAGCAGGTCAACATCCGCCTGCGCGGCCGGGGCCGGCGCCTCGGACGTACGCTCGGCTCGGGACTCACCGTCGGACTGGCCACCGGCGTCGGCGCGGGCGCCGGGGCCGGGCTGCTGGCCGAACTCACGGGCGGGCGTGTCGTCGGGCTGCTGGCCGGACTCGTGGCTGGAATCGGCCTGGGTCTGGCCTTCGGTGTCATGGAGTGGCTGAACAGTCCCGTCGACGCCCTGCGCTCGGCGAGCCCGGAGTCACTGCTGCGCAACGACCGCGCGGTCATGGCCATCCGCATGGCCGTGGAAACCCTCGGCTCCGGGCTGGTCGCCGGTGCCGTGGTCGCACTGGTCATCGAGCACGAGCTGGGCGTCCTCGTGGGCCTCACCGTGGGGCTCGGCACCGGACTCAGCATCGGAACGGCGGGCCGGCTGGTGGGACGGTTCCAGACGGGGCTGCCGGCCTGCACGTGGAGCTGGTTCCTCCTCACCCGCGTCTGGTTCGCACTCCGCGGTGACCTGCCCTGGCGCCTGATGCGGTTCCTCCACGACGCCCACCGCCGCGGAGTCCTGCGCCGGAACGGACCTGTGTACCAGTTCCGGCACGCCCGCCTCCAGGACCACCTGGGCGCTGTGGAGGAGGCCCCGACGCCCTGACCGGGGCCGGGACCGGCACCGGGGCCGGGATGTGACCGCGCCCCCACCGGGTACGGCTGGTCCTTCCCATGGTCAAAAATGCCGTCGCGCTCATCTGTTCGGGTGGCCCGCAGCGACGGCATTGAGCGGGTCGGCAGGCCATACGCGACGCGACTTCGATACTCGCCCCGTGACCGATACCCCTCACACAGTCCCCGGAGTGTCACGGCGCAGCGTCATGACAGGCGTGGGCGTGGCCACCGCGGCGTCCGCCCTGGTGGGCGCGGGCGGATCTGCTTCCGTCGCGTCCGGTGCCGCGACGGCGGGAGGGAACGGCCGTGGCCGGCCGGTTGTGGTGCGCGGGACGATTCTGCACTTCCTCAAGGACCCCGGGGAGACGTCCGATCCGCGGGCGTGGGAGCTGTTCGAGGACGGGGTGCTGGCCGTCGACGCCGAGGGCAAGGTGGCCTGGGCCGGTCCGGCCGGCCGGCTTCCGCACCGGCTGCGTGAAGGCGCGCGGCAGGAGGACCACCGCGGGAAGCTGATCGTGCCCGGCTTCGTCGACACCCATGTTCACGCCAGCCAGGTCGACATCATCGCCTCGTACGGCGAGCAACTGCTGCAATGGCTGGAGAAGTACGTGTTCCCCGCCGAGGCGAAGTTCGGCGACCGGGCACACGCGCGTGCGGTCAGCGGCTTCTTCCTGGACCGGCTGCTGGCAGCCGGGACCACGACCGCGAGTGTCTTCCCCACCGTGCATCCGGTATCGGTCGACGCCTTCTTCGAGCAGGCCGCCGAGCGCGATCTGCGCATGCTGTGCGGGAAGGTCCTGATGGACCGTGAGCCTTACGCGCCGGCCTACCTGCGGGACTCCAGCACCGACCGGGCGGAGCGGGAGACACGCGAGTTGATCGACCGTTGGCACGGCAAGGGCCGACTGGGCTACAGCCTCACCCCGAGATTCGCCCCCACCTCCACCGAGCGACTGCTGACCATGGTCGGCCGGCTCCACCGCGACCACCCCGACCTGTGGCTCCAGACGCACGTGTCCGAGAACCAGGACGAGGTCGCCCTGGTCAAGAAGCTGTTCGGCGGCCGCTCCTACGTGGACGTCTACCACCGGTACGGGCTGGTGACCGGCAAGTCGCTGTTCGCCCACGCCATCCACATCGACGACACCGACCGCTCCCGGCTGGCCGACGCCGGGTCGGCCATCGCGTTCTGCCCCACGTCCAACCTGTTCCTCGGCAGTGGTCTGTTCGACCTGCACTCCGCCCGCCGGCAGAAGGTGCACGTCGGTATGGGGACCGACATCGGGGCGGGCACCAGCTACTCCATGCTGCAGACCCTCAACGAGGCGTACAAGGTCACCGCCCTGCGCGGACGGGGGCTGTCCGCCTACCGCGGCTTCTACCTCGCCACCCTCGGCGGCGCCCAAGCGCTCGACCTCGACCGGTCCATCGGCAACTTCACCGTCGGCAAGGAAGCCGACTTCACCGTTCTGGACTGGGCCGCCACCCCGGTCCTCGCCCGTCGCACGGAAGCGGCCAAGACCTTCGACGAACGGCTCTTCGCCCTGATGATCCTCGGAGGCGAACAGGCCGTCACCGCCACGTACGTGCTGGGCAACCGCGTCTACGAGCGGCAGCCCTGAGCCCGACGTCCACGAACGTCCACGAACGTCCACGTACGTCCGCGGCGCCCGCGTCATCGTGTGTCGCGCAGCTCCAGAAGGTAGGTGGCGGTCAGCGCGACGCCACGGTCTTCGTCGTGTGACAGATCCGCGAGAGCACGTGACGTGGTGCTCCCCGGGATGTCCGCGAGCGCCTGGGTCAGCCGTCGGCGTGCGGGCGTTTCGACGGTGCCGTTGGCCAGGCGGTCGACGAGGCTGGTGGCGATGTGATCCGCCAACGCCGAACCGGACGCCGAACCGGACGCCGGACCGGACGCCGGACCGGACGCCGGACCGGACGCCGGATCACTCGCCAGCGCGTGCAGTGCGTCGGCCGCGTCGACGTCGTTCATGCCCTCGACGATCATGTCGATGAGCGTCGGGACCGCGTCGGACACCCCGCGGGCCCCGAGTGCCAGAGCCGCGCATCCGCGGACCACGAGTTCGGTGTCCGTGAGGGCGTCCCGCAGCAGTGCGGTCGCCTCGCCGGTCGGGATCTCGGCGATGGACTGGACGGCTCGTTTGCGTACTTCGGCCACTGGTGAGCGAAGGCCCCGCGCCAGCAGGGCCGGTCCATCGTCGCCCGACTGCGCCAGCGCCCATCGAAGGGCCCCGGCGACGTGCGGGTCCGTCTCGCTCAGCGCTGCCTCGACCAGGGCCTCCACCGGCACCGGGGCCTCCTCGACCGAGGCCAGGGCGGCGCGCTGGCGCTTCCCGGCGCTCTCCGATGCCAGGGCGTGCAGGAGTGCGACGGTCTGGAGGACGTCCTCCCATCCGGCGGGTTCCGCGGCACCGATGCGACGGAGTCGCGTGAGCAGCTCCGTCTCGCGCGCGATGCGTTCTCGCGTCTGGCGGATGAGGTCGTCGACGAGCTGTGAGGGCTTGAAGCCGGGATCGTCCAGCGCGCGCCCGACCTCACGCAGTGACAGCCCCAGTGACCGCAGGCTCTCGATGTGGAAGATTCGCCGGATGTCCTCGCTGGAGTACTCGCGGTAGCCGGCCTCGGTACGCCCCGTCGGCCGCACCAGGCCGAGCGAGTCGTAATGTCTGAGCATGCGGGCGCTGACCCCGGACCGTCGTGCCACATCACCGATCAACACTGCCTGTCAGCCCTCCTTGCCGGTCGTGCCGAGGACCACGATGCGCTTCGCCTCCTCGATCGCGAACTCGAATCCGGCGTCCGGGTCGCGCAACAGCCGTTCCGTGGCGATCGCGTGCCCGCGCACGCGGGGGTCGGCATCCGTCATCGCGGCCCGCAGGGGCGGCATGATCACCTCGCCGAGCGCGATCAGCGCCCGGCTGAGGCTCAACCGCGTCTCGCGCTCGCCGCGCCCGAGTTGTGTCGCCAGCACGTGGGCCAACCGCGGTTCCTCGCCTTCGGGTACGAGTACGACCGCTGCCCGCCAGGCGCTCCGCGCCACCTCGTCGTCGGCGTCGGTCAGAAGCGCCCGGGTGATCGCCGGCCACGCCTGCCGGTCCCCGATCTTGGACAGCGTGTGCAACGCCTGGCTGCGTGCCTGCGCACGCTGCGAGCGGAGTTCGTCCACGAGCCTTGGGACCGTCGTCGACGGGGAGTGGCGGGTGAGTGCCCACGTCAGCATCTCGCGTACGGAGAAATCGGGCTCGATCGCGCACCGTTCGATGAGCTTGTCGATGAACCGCGGGTCCGGGGTCGTGCCGACCGCCAGTGCGGCCTTCAGCCGTACCGACGAGCTGCTGTTCTCCAGCCCCTTCTCCCGCTCCTGGAAGGCTCGTGTCGTGTTCGTGTCCTCTTTCGGCATGGTCCGAAGTGAAGACCTTGTCACCGTGTCAAGGTCAAGGGCACGAGCCGTGACATCTCCGCGAGCGGCAGTGCGGGGTTGGCGGCCGCCGCTTGCGCCACGTCGGGGTCGTCGTCGGCGAGCAGGCCGGTCACGACCCGGGACGGCAGGGCCGGGTGCCCGGCGGCTGTGCGCCTGGCCCGCGTGTCCGCCAGGCAGGCGAGCAGGGACAGGGGCGTCGCGTGGGGGTGCCGGGCGACTTCGCGCAGCGCCTTGGGCACCGTCGGTTCATGGTGTGCCAGGTCCTCCAGCAGCGCCGGTGGTACGTCCGGGTTGGCCGCGACCTTGGCGACGACCCGGGCTCCGTGCCGGTCGACCATGGCGCGCAACCGGGCTTCGGACAGGCCCGGATGCCCCGCGATGGACTTGACCACCTTCGCGTCCGGGTCGGCGGCCAGCGCGTCGCGGATGCCGGCCGGCAGGTCGCGCCGTTCGGCCAGGAGCATGCGGACGGCCGGATGGGGCGATGTGGCCAGCGCCTCGACCTCGGCGGCACCGGCGGCGGCGATCCGGGGCACAAGGGTCGGGCCGATCCTGGCCGTACCGGCCACCTGGGCGAGTACGTCGAGCGGCACCCGGGGGTTGAACGCGAGGCTGCGCCGCACCTCGGAGTCGGCGTCCGTGGCCAGCAGGCGCATCAGCGCCTCGCCGGTCGCAGGGTTCTGGGCGAGGTCGGCCCGGACGCCGGGAGAGGGGTCGCCGGCGAGGCGTTCGCAGACCTCCGGCGGCAGGTCGGGGCGGGCGGCGAGCTGCCAGCGCAGCAGCATGGAGGGGTGGTCGGCGAAGCCGATGACGGCTTCGGTGGGCGTGGCCGGGTTGCGCAGCGCCCGCTCGTACAGGTCGTGGACGGTGGACTGGTGGGAGCCGTCGCACGCGGCGCCCGGTCGCAGATCGCAGTCGGGCCGCGGGCAGGAGGGGTCGTGCACGAAAGGCGTCGCCTCGCGGTCGCAGACCAGGCACCGCTGGGCCGGCGGCAGCCCCTCGCCCGTGATCAGCATCGCCAGCACGTCCGGTGGCGTCCTGTCGTTGGCGGCCACCGCGCTGCGGACTTCGGCGTGCGGGTGCCGCGCGAGTCGGGCCGCCATCCACGGCGTCGTCCACAGCGCGAGCTCGGCGACGACGCGTATGTCCGCGTCGACGGCGAGTGTCTGAGTGACGTCGGGCGGAAGGCCGGGGCAGGCGGCGAGCTTCTCCCGGTGCCGCACGTCCGGGTCCCCGGCGAGGAGGCGGGCCCACGCAGCGCTGCCGGCGCCCTCGTCGAGCAGGGCGAGCGCGACGCGCGGCCGGGTGACCGGATCGACGTCGGCGACGGTGAGCCTGCCCGTGTGGGCAAGCCGCACGGCCGGCTCCTCGCCCCGTGCCGCGAGCGCGAGGGACTGGGCATGGCTCAGGTCCTCGCGGTCGGCGAGGGCCTCGGCGAGCTCGCCGTCGGCGATCTCGATCAGCCGGTCGACCAGCTCGGACGGCAGGGCGGGGTTGGTCGCGAGACCGCACAGGACATGGTTCACGGAGGCATCCTGCCGGAGGCGGGGAGGGTGCGGTGGTCGGGGGCGGACGCGCTGAACGGGGCGACCCGGATGCACCTGGGCGCCCCTGGGGTCCGGGCCCGGGAGAGAGCCCGGATACCGCTGAAGCCGACGAGTGGGCCGCGTGGAACCCGGTGGAACCCATTGGTTCCGTGCGGGACGCAGCGGGCGTTGGTCCGCCCGCCGCCCGCCCGCAATCAGCACCGGCAGCGGGCGGCAGTGGACCTCCGCGCCCGCGGGGGCGCCGTCGCGTCGGTGTACGCCACGGCGTGGACGCCCTCCCCGTCCAGCGACGCGCCCTCGGTGTGGGCGGCGGTGTAGGCCTGCGGGCCGAGCGCGGAGCGGGCGGCGGTCATGGCGCGGTTCACGTCAGCGCGTTCCGCCGGCGGCAGCGGAGCGCCGGCCGAGGTGCGGGCGGCTTCGGCCGCGCCGAGGAGGAGCGCCGCCCGGCGATGGTGGCCGGTGAGGGTGAAGGCGCCGGCCAGGCCCTCCAAGGCGAGGGCACGCGCGCGTGGATCGCCCAGGTCGTTGGCGGCCTCCAGGCCCTTAAGGTGCAGTTCACGGGCCGTGGCGGCGTCGCCCCGGAGTTCGGCGACGAAGCCGAGTTCGGCCGTCACGAGCGTGACGCCCGGCCCGTACCCGGCCTTGGTGAACCAGGCGAGCAGGGGACGGAGGTGGGACTCCGCCAGCGCGTAGTCGCCCTCCCGGCGCGCGCCGAGCGCGAGACCGAGCTCCACGTCGACCTCCCCGGACCTGAAGTGGTGTTCCCGTGCCAGCTCGCGGGCGCGCTCGTGGTACGTGCGGGCCTGGGCGTGGTGTCCCGTCAGGAGGGCCAGTCTGCCCAGGCCGCACAGGCGCTGAGCGGCCTCCCGCGCCAGGCCGAGTTCCTCCGCGACGGCCAGCCCCTCGCGGTGCAGCCGGCCGGCCGCCTCGTAGTCGCCACCGATCTCGCTGAGCGCCGCCAGCGGGAAGACGGTCTGGAGCCACCCCCACCGGTCACCGGCCGCACGGAACAGCCTCGCGCTCTCCTCGCCGTCGCGCCGGACGGCCGCCAGGTCACCGCGGGCCATGGCGTGCCGCGCGCGCACGCTCAGCGCGGCGGCCGTCCCCCAGCCGTCGCCCAGCGCCGCGAAGCCGTCGAGGGCACGGTTGACGAGGGCCTCGCCGGCCGCGACCGCCCCGGCGCCCATCTGGGCCGTACCCAGGAACCACAGCGCGGTGGCGTGCCCGGCGGGGTCGTCGACCTCGTCGTACGCCGCCAGGGCGGCCCCGATCCGCCCCGCCGTGTCCCCGTTCCCGTCGGCATCGGCCATCACGCCGATCCCCGTACGCCACGCCATGGCCAGGGCCCGCTCGGGCGTCAGCCGCTCCGGCACCAGCCGCTCGGCCACCGCCCCCTCCCGCACCCCCCGCTCCGGCACCCCTCGCTCCGGCACCGCCCCCTCCCGCACCGCCCGCTCCGGCACCGCCCGCCCGGGCACCGGCCGCTCGGCCACCGCCCCCTCCGGCACCAGCCGCCCCGGCACCGCCCGCTCCGGCACCGCCCGCCCGGGCACCGCCCCCTCCGGCACCGCCTGCTCCGGCACCCCCCGCTCCGGTACCGCCCCCTCCCGCACCGCCCGCTCCGGCACCGCCCGCTCCGGCACCGCCCGCCCGGGCACCGCCCGCTCCGACACCGCCCCCTCCAGCACCGCCCGCTCGGCCACCGCCCCTTCCGGCACCAGCCGCCCCGGCACCTCCCGCTCCGGCAGGGGGCCGAGCACGCTGTCCAGTGCCCTCGACGCCTCGGCGAGTCTGCCGCGCAGTACCCAGTACCAGGCCAGCGCGTTCACCATGCGCACTGCCCGCTCGCCGGCGTTCGCCGCCACGGCGTGGTCGAGCGCCCGGCGGAGGTCGGCGCCCGCGCCGTCCAGCCGCTCCAGCCACCGCTGTTGCTCGGGCCCGCGCAGCAGCGGAGCGGCGCGCAGAGCGAGACGGCTGTAGTAGAGGCTGTGCCGTTCGCGTACGGCGCCGCTCTCGCCGGCCTCGGTCAGTCGCTCGCGCCCGTATGCCCTGACGGTCTCCAGCAGGTGGTACGCGGTCGTGTCGGGACGGTCCGAGAGCACCACCAGGGACCGGTCGACAAGGCTCTCCAGCAGACCCGGTACGTCGGCCACCGGGACACCGTCACCGGCGCACACCGCTTCGGCCGCCTCCAAGGTGCAGCCTCCGGCGTGGACGGACAACCGCCGAAGTACGGTGCGTTCGGCAGCCGTGAGGAGGTCCCAGCTCCAGTCGAGCACGGCACGCAGGGTGCGCTGGCGCTCGGGGGCGTCCCGTGCGCCGCCGGTCAGCACTCCGAACCGGTCGCCCAGCCGGTTCAGCAGCCCGTGCACGCCCGCCGTCCGCACGCGGGAGGCGGCCAGTTCCAGCGCGAGCGGGATGCCGTCGAGGCGCCGGCACAGGAGGGCGACGGCTTCCGCGTCGGGCCCGCCGGCTGCGAGGGCGGGCGTGGCGGCACGTGAGGTGAACAGCTCGACGGCATCCGGGAGGGACAGGGGCGGCACCTGCCACACCGCCTCGCCGGTGATGCGCAGCGGTTCCTGACTGGTCGCCAGGACCGTCAGTCCCGGGGCTTCGCGCAGCAGTGCCGCGACGACGGCGGTCACCGGCCGTACCACGTGCTCGCAGTTGTCCAGTACGAGCAGGGTGCGGCGGCCGCCGAGGGCGCCGATCAGCCGCCGCACGGGGGACGGCTTCGCCTCGCCGTCCTCCGCGTGCTCCTCCCGGATGCCCAGCACCTTCATCACCGCCTCGGCGACGGCCGAGGTGGCCTCCGGCGCCGGGCGGGCGGCTCCCGGTCGCGGTTCGAGTGAGGCCAGTTCCACCAGCCACACGCCGTCGGGGAAGTCATCCGCCGCCCGCCGCGCGCTCTCCACGGCCAGCCTCGTCTTGCCGACCCCGCCGGGTCCGGTGAGGGTGACCAGGCGGGAGTCCGCCATCGTGCGGGCGATTCCGTCGAGGGCGTCGTCGCGCCCGACGAGGCGGGTGACGGGCGCCGGGAGGCGGGCGGTGTGCAGGCGGGCGGCGTTCGGGCGGGTGGCGTTCGGGCGGGTGGCGTTCGGGCGGGGCGGCGTGTCCAGTGCGGGGTCCTGTCGCAGGATCGCCTGCCGAAGGGCGACGAGTCCCGGGCCGGGCACGAGTCCGAGCTCCTCGTCCAAGCGGCGGCGCAGCGCCTCGTAGCTGTCGAGCGCTTCGGTCTGCCGGCCCGCTCTGTACAGGGCGCGCATGTGCGCGGCACGCAGTCGTTCGCGGAGCGGATGTGCGGCGAGGAGGGCATCGAGCTCGGCGAGGAACGTGCGCTCCTCCCCCAGTTCCAGTCGCGTCTCCGCCAGTTCCTCCAGAACGGTGAGCCGCTCCTCCGACAGCCGGGCGATCTCCGCGCGGGCGAAGGGCTCGTCGGTGAACCCGGCGAACGGCTCGCCCCGCCACAGGCCGAGCGCTTCGGACAGTTCCGCCGCCCTCGCCCGCGGTGCGGTACCCGTCCGCCGCGGTCGCGCGAGCGCGCTGAACCGTCCCGCGTCGACGGCGTCGGCGCCGATCCGCAGCGCGTAGCCCCCGGCCTCGGAGACCAGCGGTTCGGGCTCGTCCGGCGCGGCGCGCCGCAGCACCCGGCGGAGCTGGGAGACCTTGCCCTGAAGGGCGTTGCGCGGGTGGTCCGGCAGCTCGTCCCCCCACAGGTCGTCCACCAGCCGGTCCGCGGACACCGCACGACCGGGCGCCACCAGCAGCCGGGCCAGGAGCGTCCGTACCTTCGCACCGGGCACCGGTACGGGACGGCCGTCCGCCCCCCACACCGTCAGCGGTCCCAGCACTCCGAAACGCACCGCACACCCCTCCCTCTCGCAGCCCTGCCGCGGTCCTGTCGGCGGACCCACCATGCACCGGCAGCGCACCGACAGTGCACCAACAGCCGGTCAACAGCCCCCTCGGCGAGGCTGTTCCCACACCGGCCACCACGGGAAGGAAGACCATGACCAGGAACGAAGCCACCACCACGCACGACACCCGCCGCACCGTCACGGTGATCGGCCTGGGGAACCTGGGCCGCGCCCTCGCCCGTACGCTGTTGCGGGCGGGCCACCGCACCACCGTGTGGAACCGGTCGCCCGGCAGGGCCGACGGCCTGGTCGCCGCCGGAGCGGTACGGGCGGACACCGTGGAGCAGGCGGTCACGGCGAGCGACCTCGTCATCGTCTGCGTACTGGACCACGACGCCGTACGGCAGGTCCTCGACCCGGCTGCCGGCGCCCTGGCCGGCCGCGTGGTGGTGAACCTGACCTCCGGGACCCCCCGGTCCGCCCGGGAGTTGGACGCGTGGGCCACCGCGCGGGGTGCCGCGTACCTCTCCGGCGCGGTGTACGGGGTGCCGGAGACCATCGGCACACCCGAGACGTTCGTCCTCTACAGCGGACCGTCCGATGCCTTCGACGCGCACGGCGCGCTGCTCGAACTGCTCGGGGACAGTACGTTCGTGGGCACCGACGCGGGCCTGGCATCCGTCTACGACATCGCCCTGTTGAGCGGGATGTACGGCATGTTCGCCGGGTTCTTCCAGGCGGTGGCCCTGGCGGACTCCGCCGGTATCAAGGCCGGGGAACTCACCGAGCTGCTGCTGCGCTGGCTCACCGGGGCGGCCGGCGCCCTGCCCGGATTCGCGCGAGAGATCGACTCCGGCGACTACGCCACCGAGACGTCCAACCTGTCCATCAACGCCACCGGACTGGCCAACATCCTCAGCGCATCACGCGCCCAGGGAGTCGGCACCGGTCTCCTGGCCCCGCTGCACGCCCTCTTCCAGCAGCAGATCGACCAGGGCCACGCGGCGGCCAGCCTGTCCCGCACGATCGAGTCCCTCCGGCCCGCGTCCCGGCCGGCCTGAGCCGGCTCCGTTCCCCGGGGGCGGGGGCCATCGCCGGGCCGGCCGAGCGGTCAGCCGTGGCGGCGGCGCCTGACCGCCCAGCCGGCAGCGAGTGCGGCGCTTGCCGTGAAGGTGAGGCCGATGCCCATCTGCCAGGCCGCGCGGTCGGAGGACGAGGCGCCGCCCAGTCCGCCACGAGCCCCACGCGTCGGGGTCGGCGTGGCGGTCGGCGGCGGGGTGGTCGTCGGGGTGGCGGTCGGCGGCGTGGGTGTCGCGGCCCGTGGCGCGACGGCGCCGGCGCGTCGGGGCAGCGCCTCGCAGGCGATGCCGTCATCGGGGCCCGGGTCCTCGTCAAGACGGTGCGGATCGCTCGGATCGCTGTTGAAGACCGCCTGCGCGTCCTCCTGGAACGCGAAGTCGCGGCAGTCGAGGTCCTGGGCGTGTGCGGTGGCGGCCAGGGGTACGACCGACGCGATGGCGATCAGGATCCCGGCGGACGCGGAACGGCGATTCATCATCCCGGCTCCCTTCCGGCCGACTGGCTCAGCCGGAGTCCGACGCTACGGATCATGGACGCGACCAGCGAGCGTTCGTAGACCGAACGAGTGACCGCCCCAAGCTCGGTGGGGCATCGCCCACCGCACTGCGGCGGCGTGATGGGCGATGCCCCCGCCGCTGCTCGCGTGTCGGCAGGGCTGTCAGCGGTGGGTGTCAGAATCCGCCGTATGACGCTGTGCGACTACTTCTCCGCCGCCGACGACCGGGCCGCCGTCGGGGTCCTCGGGGTTCCGGGAGGCCCCGGGCAGGCGGGGCTTGACGTGGTCTTCCTCAGGAACGTCGATCCGGTCGTCGCGATCGGGCAGCTCGAGGCCGTCGTGACGGGCCGCGGTTACGAGGAGGTCAGTGGGGACCCACGGTTCGGGCACCTGTTGTCATCGGCGGAGGAGGGGCCTCCTTTTGTGGTCGGCGTGTCGGACGGCCTGTTCGATGCCCTCGTCTCGGCGACGGAGGAGGACCTCGTTCGCTTCGCCGGGCCGTGGTCGTCGACCGATGAACTCCGGCGGATACCGATCAGCGCCGAGGGTGCGGCTGGTGTTCTCAAGAGCCTGGCCGGACTGGCCCGTCGTGCTCGGGCCTCCGGGTTGCGGCTCTATTGCTGGTGGTCCCTGTGAATCGGCGGCGTCCGGCAGGCCGCCCCGGCTCGCGGCTGGCGGAACCGGGGCCCCACGGGCGGTTCGGCCGGTTACAGGTCGCCGATCCGGTACTGGGAGCGGGCCTTGTTCAGCAGGTCGTCGGCGGTGGCCTCGGCCGACTTGCCGGCGGGCACGTCGACGTTCACCGTGAGACGTTCCTGCCGGGAGTTGACCACGACGAGCGTCTTGGACAGGCGGCGCGGTGTGCCTTCCCCTTCCCTGCTGTACGTCACGGTGATCAGGGCGGCGTCACGGCCCTGTTCCGTGGTGGGCCGCACGGAGGCGACGGCGGCGGAGCCTCCGGTCGGCGGGGTGGCCGTCTCGTGTTCCTGCTTCCAGCGCTGGGCCGTCGCCACGGCGGTCTCGGTGGTCTTCTCCTTCTTGTCCACGAGCAGCGACATGTCGCCCTTCGGCGAGGTGTACCGGGTGGCGAGGTAGGCGCCGTCCGAACTGGCGATGTCGTCCCCGGTCGTGATGGTCCAGTCGGCCGGGGCGGCGACGGTGACCCGCATGCGGTACTCCTCGTAGCGCTTCCAGCCCTCCGGGACGTCGTCGCCCGACGGGAGGAGGACGAGGGTGACGACCAGCGCCGCCACCAGGGCGGTGAGGGCGCCGAGCGGCAGCGGCCGGAGGAGGCGGTGGCGGAGGGAGGCGGGCCGGGTTCCGGGGCCTTCCGGCGCGCCCGGCGCGGATATGGACGCCGGCTGCCGGGCGAGGGGGTTCGCCGCGGCCCGCAGCATCGGCAGGGCCGCCTGGGCGGTGAGCCGGTTCTCCGGCTCCTTGCGCAGCAGGCCGGTGATGACCGCCGTCAGCTCGGCGGAGTTGTGCGGTGGCGGCAGCTCGGCGAGGAGGATGGCCTGGAGCGTGGACGGCGTGGTCTGGCGGCGGAACGGTGAGACGCCTTCGACGGCCTGGTAGAGCATCACGCCCAGGGACCACAGGTCGGACTCCGGGCCGGGGCGGCGCCCGAGCACCCGCTCCGGGGCGATGTACTCGGGCGAGCCGACGAAGGACCCGGTCTCGGTGAGCTTCTGTTCGCCCTCCATCTGCGCGATGCCGAAGTCCGTGAGGACGACGCGGTCGTGACGGCCCACCATTACGTTGCCGGGCTTCACGTCACGGTGCAGCACACCGGCCTCGTGCGCCGCGGTCAGCGCGCCGAGCACCGCGAGCCCGATCCGGGCGGCCTCCTGCGGGGAGAGGGTTCCCTCGTCCAGCAGCTCGGCGAGGGACTTCCCGCGCAGCAGCTCCATCACGATCCACGGGCGGTCCCCCTCGGTCACCACGTCGTGGATGGCGACCACCGAAGGGTGGTCGATGCGTGCGGCGGCGCGGGCCTCGCGCTGCATACGCTGGTACGCGGTGTGACGCTCGGCGGACGTGAAGTGGTCCGGAACCCTGGGCTCCTTGATCGCCACGTCCCGGTCGACGACCTCGTCACGGGCCCGCCAGACGGTCCCCATCCCGCCGGCCCCCAGTCGCTCCAGCAACCGGTAGCGGTCGCCGACGAGGCGTCCCGCACCGGCCTCCACACCCGCCTCCACACCGGCTTCCGCGCCGGCCTCCGGGCGGGAGTGGTCCGCGCTTCCGTTGTCACTGTGCTGTTCCCGCGCCGCCGCGACCGGCGGCTGGAGCCCGTAGCTCGTCGGCTCGTCCTGCCGTCCCCCGCTGTTTCTCATGCGCCCATGATGCACGGTCCCCGTTTCTCACCTGCGGGTGTGACCTATTGTCGCGATTCGGTAACACGCGCGGGAGGCGATCACCGGCAGGGCCTAACGTCTGTTGCTGCCTCAACCGCGCCCGGCGTCCCCGGGGACGACGCCCGCCGGTGAATATCCGTCAGCGACGCACAACTACCAGCAATCACAGGCGTGTTGACGCCTTTACGGGCGGCGCCGCCACCGCTCGCGAAAATGAACGGGGCTCCCTCACCATGCTTCTGGACAACCTGTCGAAACGAGCCCTGGCCACCTTCCTGACTCGTAGAGTGGGGGACGACGGACGATTGGGCGGGGGCCTGATGGATCCACTTGTTCTTGCCGCGACGTCAGCCTCGGTCGTGGGGGCCCTCGCAACCGACGCCTGGCAGCAGGTGCGGGACCGGTTGGTGGAGCTGTTCCGTCACGTTCAGCCCGATGAGGCGGACAATGTGTCACTGGAGCTCGAGGAGGCCCGTGACCTCATTCTCGCCGCCCGGGAGCACGACGACGCCCGGGTCGAGCACGAGTTGACGGTCACGCTCCAGCGTCGGCTCCAGGATCTGGTCAGGAGCAGTGCGTCCGTCGACCAGGATCTGCTCCGCCTGCTCAACGAGCTGCTCATCGCGTCGAGGGGCAGCGTCCTGTCGCAGACGGCCGGCCTTTCGCTGCTGACGACGCTGGCCGGCGGCTTGTCGGGAGTGCCGGTGATACCGCTTGGGGGACTTGTCGGGTCCGCCGCCTCCATGGCTCTGACGGCGGATGACGCCTCCGGCGCCTCGGCCGCGTGTCTGCCCGGCCCCACGGTGTTCGACCGGTTGGGCCCCGCCCGGATGCTGCCGCGCGACGTGCCGACGTTCACCGGGCGCGAGTACGAAGTGGAACAGTTGGTCGAGGTGGCCGACACCCCCGATGAGCCGTCCGTGTGCCTGGTGCACGGCATGCCGGGCGTGGGGAAGACGGCCCTGGCCGTCCACACCGCCCACCGCGTGGCCGACCGGTTTCCCGACGGGCAGTTGTTCATCAACCTCCGGGGGCACGACCCCGGGGACGAGCCTGCGTCCCCCTTCCAACTGCTCGGATCGCTGCTGACGGCAGCGGGATTCCCCAAGGCCGTCCAGCCCGAGAGCGTGCACGGGCGCGCGGGCATGTGGCGCAGTTGGCTGGCGTCCAAGCGCATGATGATCATCCTGGACGACGCGGCCGACTTCGGTCAGGTCGAGCCCCTGCTCCCGGGGTATCCCGGGTGCCTGACCGTCGTCACGAGCAGGCTCCGGCTGGAAGCGGCCGAAGTGACCAGGTCCGTTCCCGTGACCGAGCTGGCACCCGACACCTCCGCCGAGCTCTTCGACCGCCTGCTGCGCCATCGCGGCCTGGCGAGCGACGCCGGCGACGCCCATGAGGTCGCCCGCCTGTGCGGCAACCTCCCGCTGGCCCTCGTGTTCGCCGCCAGTGTCCTCCTGGCCCACCCGACCTGGCAGGTGCCGCACCTGGTCGACGACCTGTCCAGCGCGCCACGGCGGCTCACCCGCCTCGCCGGTGGCCGCGCCTCGGTCTCCGAGGTGCTGGACACCTCGGTGCGCACGCTCGACGACACGCAGCGCCGGTTCCTGTGGCGGCTGGGGATGCACCCGGGGCCGGAGCTGGAGAAGCGCGCGGCGGCCGTCCTGGCGGACACCACGGTCGAGTACGCCGACCAGTGCCTGGACTCCCTGTACCGGCACAGCCTGCTGACCGAGGTCTCCCCCGGTCGCTTCCGGATGCACGTCCTGCTGTCGTCGTACCTCCTGGCAGCCCCGCCGGAGCGGTTCGCCGGGACGGGGGCGCCGGAGGGCCCGGCGGATCCGGAGGAGGTGAGGCGACGGCTCGTCGACTACTACCGCCGTACCGCCACGGCCGCCTATCTGCTCCAGACGCAGCAGCGGTCCGCGGACGCGTTACGCGGCTCACTGCCCGAGCTCGCCCCGTCCCTCAGCGGGCCCTCCCAGGCCGCGCAGTGGCTCGCGGCCGAACTGGACAACCTCGCGGCCTGCACGCAGTACACCGCGGACCATCCCGAAGTGGTGGCCGACCTGGTCACGGTCGTCATCGCGTATCTGCTCCAGCGCGGCGACGACGGCATCCGCACCGCCCGGCAGCTCATCGAGGCCGGCCATCACCGGATGACCAGCCGTGGGGACGTACGCGCACAGGCCCTGTTCGCGCACCTGTCCGGCCTGCTGGCCATCGCGGAGGGGGACCTCCGGCGGGCCGTGACCGATCTGGAAGGGGCGGTGCGCACCAGCGTCGGGGACAACTGGACGCTGGGGGCGGCACGGGCGGTGTACGGCCTGTATCTGGCGCTCCGCCTCAGCGGCCGCTTCGACGACGCCGTCTCGGCGCTGGACGAGGCGACGGAGCTCTTCACGGAAGCCGATGACTCGCGCGGTCTGCGCAAGGCGCGGGAGCAGGGGGCCGCGCGGGAGATCGGCGCCGGCGAGACCTCCGTACGGGCTCCTCGCCCGCACCGGCCGTCGGCGGCCGGCCTCGCGAGCGTGCCCGAACCGGACGACTTCCTCACCCAGTTGGAAAACCTCAGCCTTCGGGTGCACGCGCGGCACTCGGGTCAGTACGGCGGGGAGGGCGGCGACGAGCCCGGTGAGTGGGTGGACGCCGATACGGACGACATCCCCGCCGGCGGTGCGGCGCGGAGCGGCGGGGGTGGTGACGGCGGTGATGGTGAGCCGCCTGCCGCGCCCGGGTCCGCCGGGTTCCCCGACGACGACGGCCGCCGGCCGGACGCGGGAGACGGCCACGGGCGGGGCGCCGAGGACGTCATGCCGGTCCATGAGCTGGACGCCGTGGACGCCCAGCACGTCAACTTCTGGTTCACCGACATGCCCTCGGACGACACCCCGCTGCGGGTGGCCGAGCCTCGCACCGGCTGTTTCCAAGTGGGGCCCGACCACCCGGACAACCTGGCAGCCGGCGAACGGGTCATCCCGGCCGACGAGATCCCCGCCGCCGGACTGCCCACGCGGTGGATCGTGTCGTCCTCCACGTGCGAGCTGGCCCTGCCCGCCGACGCCGACCCGGAGTTCCGGGCCTCCGTCACGGTCGGGGGCGACAGACCACAGTGGAACGTCGACTTCGACCTGCTCATCCCGCCTGACGGCCGGTCCGAGGAGCGCTTCGTGGTCGTCACGCCGCAGCAGGCGGGCACCGCGCGCATCGACGTCATGGTGATGGTCGACGGTGACCCCTACCGGGAACTGACCATCGAGTTCCCGGTGGAGGAGTCCCTCGCCACCGAGCCGCGAGGCGGACTGGACGCCGGCTCAGGCGCCGGCTCACCGGACCGGCCGCCCACCGGGCATCCCCCGCGCACCACGGCCTCCGGCCTGCCCGGCCCCCGGCCACCCGCCACGGTGCCCTCCGACGACGACAGCGGAAGCGGCAGTGTCAGCGGCAGCGGCAGGCCGGAGGCGGTGCCGGTGCCGCGCGCGTTATGTCCCCCACGGCCCCGTCAGCGTCACCGCGGCCCCGTGCGGGTACGGGCACGGCAGCGTGTGCCCGCCAGGGAGACGGCCCTCCGCGTCCCCCAGGACTGGCAACGGGCGGCCCGCGAACTGTCCGTGTACGTCACCCCGCCCAGCGCCTGGTGGAGCCTGCGGGTCGCCGGCGCACGCGAACGGACCGACATGACCACATGGCAGCCGTCCGCCACGGCCGGGCAACGCGTCCGCGACGCACAAGTGGCCCTGGACACCTACTGGCAGAGCTGCGCGCAGCGGTACAACCTCATCTCCGCCTCCGACGTCGCCAAGCGCCTGCGGGACTTCCGGCCACGTGCGGACTGGTCGGCGCGGTCCGGGCTCGCCGTCAAGGAGGAGGACGAGAAGGCGTGGGGCGCGGACGCGCGCAGTGAGGAGATGCGGGCGCTGGCCCTTGCCGGCCGCCAGTTGTTCAAGGCGATGTTCCCGGAGGACACCGAGCTCAGCACGCTGGTCAAGACGCTGGAGCCCGGCGACCGGCTCACCATCCACTGGAAGGACTGCACACCCCAGCACGTGCCGTGGCCGCTGCTGTACCGCGGCCCGCTGCCGCCGCCCGGGCACCCCGTACAGGCCCATGACTTCCTGGGCCTCCGTCTGCGGATCTCGCACGTCATACACCCCTGCGAGTCCACGCGCTCGCTGGACGACGACGCCGTCCGTGCCCACCTGATGTACTGGGGCGGCCGGCCGGACGACGAAACCCTGCTGGCGGCCGAGGAGCACGCGCTGGAGCTGGCCGCCTGGCAGCCCACGGTCCTGCCCGCCTCGAAGGAGAACCCGAAGGCGCAGTTGTCGGCGTTCCTCTGGGACCCTTCGCCCTCCCCCGTCTCGCTGATCTACGTCTTCTGCCAGGCGGCCACCGGGGCCGGCAACAAGCCGAGCCTGCGCTTCGGCAGCACCGGCGAGGCGTGCGACGTGCTCCAGCTCGCCGACATGGGCGACGACCCGCTGACCGACAAGCCCCTGATCTTCATCAACGCCTGCGAGACGTCCGCCGCCGAGCACACCTACAGCAACGAGCTCCAGAACACCTTCCTGGAGCGCGGCAGCCGCGCGTACATCGGCAGCGAGTGCAAGGTGCCCACGAACTTCGCGGCACGCTTCGCCAGCGTCTTCTTCCACTTCCTCTACACCCGTGACGCCAAGGGCGCCCCGACCGCGGCCGGCGAGGCCCTGGCCCAGACGAGGAAGTTCTTCTGGGACGAGTTCCGCAGCATCGGCGGCCTGTTCTACAGCTACGTCAACGACGACCAGGTCTTCATCGCCAAACCCCATGAAGTCGCGGCCATGCACCGCCCCGGCCCACGGACACCGCAGACCCGAGCGAGGCAGGCGTGACAACACCGCACCACCCGCAGGACATCGCCCACCGGTTCCTCACCGCGGACACGCGCACCCGCATGGCCCTCGTGCGTGACCCGGGCTCCGCGGACGCGCTGCGCCACCTGCTCGGCACCGCCGCCTACGAGGAGCTCGCCGCTCTGGCCGGGCCGCCCCCGGCGCACCACCTCGCCGACGACGAACCCGTCAACCTCGTCTTCGTGCCCGGCGTCATGGGCAGCATCCTCGCCAGTACGGGGCTGGGCGGCATCTGGTGGCTGGACATCCGCTCCCGCGACCGGATCGACAGCCTGGCGCTGGCCCCCGACGGCCACAGCGACTCCCACCCCGCCTTCAAGATCCAGCCCGTGGCCGTGGACGCCTCCTACGAGGGGTTCCTCTTCGCGGCGGAACGACGAAGCGGCATCCAGCCCCTCGCCTTCCCCTACGACTGGCGCAAGCCGCTCCACATCAGCGCGGACCGCCTGTACGACACGGTGCTCGCCCGGCGGACCGGGGCCGGGGCGCGCGTGCCCGTCGACATCGTCGCGCACAGCATGGGGGGCCTGGTCGTCCGTACCGCGCTGATGCGCCACCCGGACCTGTGGGACCACGTCGGCAGGGTCGTCTTCCTCGGCACGCCCCACTACGGCGCCCCGGCCATCGGGGGCTACCTCAAGAACCACCTGTGGGGCCGCGACCGCCTCGTCCTGCTCGGCACGTACCTCTCGCGCGACACCTTCCGCTCGCTGGCGGGCGTGCTCCAACTGCTCCCGGCCCCGGCCGGCGTCTACCCGGCGAGCAGCGCCGGGGAAGCCGCCGACTACGACCACCCCTGCACCAACTTCGACCCGTACGACGCCGCGGCCTGGCACCTGAAGGCGGACCCGGCCGGGCAACTGCGGCTTCAGGCCCTGCTCGACGCCGCCGCCCGGCACCACCGCGACCTCCACGCGTGGCACTGCTCGCTCGACCAGGGCCGGCGCGACCGGATGGCGGTCATCGCCGGGACCGGCTTCAACACGCTCTTCCGCCTCGCCTACAACAAGCGCGCGGGCTTCCTGTGGCAGCACATGGACCGCGTCACCACGCGGATCCCCCACCACCCCGACCGGGACGGCGACGGACGGGTCCCCCTCGCCTCCGCCCAGCTCCCGTGGGTGGGCGAGACCCGCTACGTCAACGGCGAACACGGCAGCCTGCCCAACCTTCCGGCCGTCCAGGAGGACGTCTGGCGATTCCTCCGCAACAAGCCCATGCGGCTGCCCGTGAAGCCGGAGGCGGCCATGGCCAGGCACCTCGCCGGGGACTCGCCGGCGACCTCCGCCCTCGCGCTGCCCGGGCCCGACCGGCCCTCCGGGCGGCCAAGGCCTCCCGAGGACCCCGGCTACCTGGACATCACCGGCCCCACGGCGGCCGAACTGGCCGCCCTTGAGCAGCGGCTGGAGGCGGGAGAGTTGCCGGACTTCATCCGCACACGCCTGCTGTGACGCGCGAGCCCCTTCGCCGGGCCGCGAAGGGGCCGCGGGGCCACCGCTCACCGCTCACCGCTCACCGCTCACCCGAGGAGGGTGCGGAGGTCGACGACGCGGTAGCCGCGGGCGGTGAAGGCGTCGAGGATGAGGGGCAGGGCGTACGCGTCGATCACCTCGGTGCGGCCTTCGGGGGCGCCGAGGTGCATCTGGAGGATGGCTCCGGGGCGGAGGGCGTCGAGTGCTCTGCGCACCGCGTGGTCCACGGTCATGCCGCCTTCGGTGCCCTTCCATCCGTTGGTGTCGGTGGTGAACTCGATGTCCGCGAATCCGAGGGCGTTGACCTCCCTGATGTGTGCGGGGCTGGTCTCGCTGTAGGGGAAGCGGAAGAACGGCGTACGTGCCGCTCCCGCGCCGGCCGCGCGCAGTGCCCGGTCCGCCGCCAGGACTTCGCGGGTGCGTGCCGGGGCCGTCAGGTCCTTGAAGTAGGGGTGGCTGTGGGAGTGGTTGCCCAGGCCGTGCCCGGCGGCGGCGATCCTCCGGACCACTTCGGGGTGGCGGTCGGCGAAGTCGCCGGTCAGGAAGAAGGTGGCAGGCGTCCGACGGCGGGCCAGTTCGCCGAGGATGCGGTCCAGGCCGGCGTCGTTCCACGCCGCGTTGAACGTCACGGCGACGACCTGGTCGCCCGTGCGGATCGTGCGGTTCTCCGACCCGAACAGCGCCCGGAGGCGGTCGGTGTCGGCCGGCACGGCCGGTGTGCCCGGGGCCATGACGCACAAAGCGGCGAACAGCCCGGCGGCGATCATGCGCAGGCGGCGGAAGGGGAGAGTCACACCGCCCTCATCGGCCGGCCGAGGCCGGCCCTTTAACGGAATGATCATCTTCACCCGCTGACGACTCTGCGTCACCGTGTTGGCGTTTTCCTTGATGAACGGCATTGATGATCAGGCTCCGGTGCACGCGAAAATAGGTCCATAGCTTCTCAGTTGCCACTCCAAACACCCGTGGCGAGTATTCGCCAATCCTTTCCGTGACTCCGGAATATGCGCAGAAGTTATGCGTGCGACCCCTGCGACACAAATCCCGTCACAGTGGTTTCGCGTCCTGAGCGTGGAGAGGGAGTGTCATGCAGATGAGCACGACTCTGTGGCTGCTTGTCGCCTGTGCGTCCGCGTGCACGGTCATGTCAGCCCTGGCTGGACCGGCGATGATGCGGCCCTGGAAGGTCGACGCCGTGGAGCTGAAGGCGCGTCAGGAGTTTGTGCGCGTACTCAGCGAGACCAGCCGGCCCACCTTTTCCTCGTCGCAGCCCGAGAGCAGGCCCGCGGCGGCGAGGACCGCCCCGGCGCGCCTCGACGACGAGTGAGCCACCGGGGCGGACCACCCGTACCCGGTCGGGAGCCCGGCTGACCTGAAGCGCTGGGGCCTTCGCGCCCGGGTACGAGGAGCGCCGCTGTCTACTCGGGGGCCGGACCCACTCGGGTGGGTTCCTCCGGGGTGGGCCTGGGCGGTGGAGGGGTGGGGGCGTTGCGGTGACGGGGGGCGGTCTGGCGGGGTGGGCGCGTCAGGGTGATCTGGCGGACCAACTGCTGGAAGCAGGCGAGTGCGGCGATCGAGGGCAGGGCGGCCGCCGCGGCGTCGGAGAGGGTCCTGGGGGCCTGGGAGACGCACAGCAGCATGGCGATCGTCGAGAAGAGCAGGACGACGAACCAGGAGTGGGCCGCGCGGCGGCGGTGGAGGGCCGCCCGGAGGATGGAGAGCGAGGCGACCATCCAGGGTCCGTAGACCAGCAGGGGCCACCACTGGACGACGGCGTCGGAGGTGCGGGGTTCGGCGATGTGGCGCAGGGGGTCGTAGGTGACCATGCCGCCGTAGAGGCTGACCATCGAGACGATGGCCGCGGCGATGGCGGCGGTGAGGACGCTGCACGTCTGCAACAGGCTCAGGACGCGTTTGTTGGGCGCCGTGCGGCGGTGGCTCGCTATGGGAGGCCGTACGGGGGGAAGTTCGGCGGTGATCTGTTCCAGTCCGGCCATCGGGCCGCCGCCACCGGCGGTGTGGATGTCGGTGGCGTCGGTCAGCAGCGGCGGCATGCCGCCGTGCTGGTGGGGGATGGTGCCCTGGAGCATGCTGGCCAGCTCCTCCGCCGGGTCCCAGGAGGGGAACAGCGGCTCGACGTGCGGGACGTCGACGGGGGGCTTGACGTGGCGGCCGTGGGACTCATACATGGCGGGGCTGCCCCGGCTGTTCACCGCCGTGTGCCGCGAAGGGGCCGCGGGCCCGCGACGCCAGCCGGTGGAACTCGGCCTGGATTCTGTTCATCGTCAACAAGAAGTCCTCAAGGACCGCCGAGGTGTACTCCAGGGGGATGCAATGACGTTCATCGTGCAAAGTGGCGTGTTTCCCCAGGGGCAAGGCGGCAAATCGGGGCGTGAATGTCCACTTTCCCGCCCGGATGGTCGCTGCGAGGCCGTTGGGAAACGATCCAGGTACCTGTTCTGTAGTCACGTTCGCCCTAACGCCGTGGATCTTGAGCCCGATGCGCGGCAATAGGGTGACTTCAGCAGGTCATTTGGGTGTATCCGCGAGCCTTTTATCGCTCCTGTGGCGTGTATAAGACACGGCAGTAACCAAGAGGGTGAGCGCTCGTACCCGGCCGGGGATCATTTCTTTGGAAGGACGAGAAATGAGATTGAAAGGAATTCTCCCTCGCTGAACGTACGCCGGACGTACGCCGGGGCGTTTGCCGGGACGTACGCCGGCCGTCCGGCGGACGGGGTCGCGGGTCCCGCCGGGTGAGAATGGTGCGGGCACCGCTGGGCGAGGAGGAGCATGCAGGGGGAGACGGCGCGTGGAGGCGCCCTTCGGGGTGCCGCTGTGTGGCGGGTGGTCGTGCCGTGGGGAGCCGTGGCCCTCGTCGTCGGCGGGTGCGGCGCGTGGGCGTACCGCAGGGCGGGGGGCGAGCCGGCCGACCTGGTGCGCGACCTGGCGGTCGGGTGGGCGTTCGCCGTGTCCGGGCTGGTGGCGTGGGTGCGGCGCCCGGCCAACCGCACCGGGCGGCTGCTGCTCGCCGAGGGGCTCACCTGGTTCCTGGGCAACCTCCAGGGCTTCCCCGTACCGGTGCTCTTCGCGGCCGGGGCCTGGGGCGAGGCGCTCAACCTGGCCGTCCTCGCCCACCTGTTGCTGGTGTTCCCCGACGGGCGCGCCGGCACCGCGCACGAGCGCCGGCTGATCGTCGCGGGGTACGCGCTGGTGGCCGTCGGGGGTCTCGTACGGGCCATGCTGTACGACCCGGCGGCGGACGCCTCGACCAGCTACCTGTCGTGCGCGCACTGCGGTCCGAACGCCCTGCTCGTCCTCCACTCCCCCGGGGCCTTCGACGCGGTGGACCTCGCCTACCGGTGGGCCGGTGTCGTGCTGACCGTGCTGGTCGCCCTGACCCTGGTCCGGCGGTGGCGCACGGGCAGCCCCGCGCGGCGCAGGGTCCTGCTGCCCGCCTGGGTCGCCGTCGGGCTGACGTTCACGTTCGTGGGCTGGGAGGTGCTGTACCTGCTGAACCCGGAGGCCCTCGGCGCGGCCGACGCCGTCATGACCGCCCTGTCGGACGCCAGTCAGGTGGCCGTGCCGGTCGTGTTCCTGGTGAGCCTGCTGAGGATGCGTCTGCGGCGGGCGTCGGTGGGCGACCTGGTGACGAGCGCGGGCCGGGCGCCCACCCAGGCGGACATGCAGAAGATGCTGCGCAGGACGCTGGGCGATCCCTCCCTGGTGCTGGGCGTACGGGCGGAGGACGGCGGTTACACCGATCCGGACGGCCGTCCCGTGCGCCTGCCCGAACCGGGCGCGGGAGGCGGGGACGAGGGCAGGGACGTCACACGGGTCGCGGTGGGCGAGGACGAGGGCGCCGATGCCGTCCTGGAGCACGACCGGGCGCTCGGGGAGGACCCGGACCTGCTCGACGCGGCCGGTGCGGTCGTCCGGCTCTGGTCACGGGACTTGCGGCCGCGCGCGGGGCTCAGTCCCCGGCGTATTCTCCAAGCCGCCTACGACGAGCGGAAGCGACTGGAGAGGGACCTGCACGACGGTGCTCAGACCCGGATGCTGTACACCCTGATGACGCTGCGCCAGCTCGACGCCAAGCTCCCCCAGGGCGCCGATCCGGCGCTGCGGCGGACCGTCGCCGAGGCGGAGGAGAGCTTGCGCCAGGCGCTGGAGGAGCTGCGGGACCTGGCCCGCGGCATCCACCCGGCGGTCCTCGGCCGCGCGGGACTGGGCCCGGCCCTGACGGCGCTCGCCGAGCAGTGCCCGGTGCCGGTCACGGTCGACGCCGAACCCGGCCGCTGGTCGCCGCTCGTGGAGACCACCGCGTACTTCCTGGTGTGCGAGGCCATGGCCAACGCCGTCAAGCACGCGGCCGCGCGGCGCATCCGGGTGGGCGTGCGGCGCGGCGGTGCGCGGCTGGTGGTGGAGGTGGCGGACGACGGCGTGGGCGGCGTACGGATGCCGTCCGACGACCGGCTGTCGCACGGCACCGGTCTGCGGGGGCTGGCCGACCGGGTGGCCGCGGTGGGCGGCACGCTGGCGGTGGACAGCCCGCGCGGGGAAGGCACCCGGATCCGGGCGGAGCTGCCGTGCGCGTGATCGTGGCCGAGGACGCCCCCCTGCTGCGGCAGGCACTGGTCCGCCTGCTGGAGGACTGCGGCGTGGAGGTGGTGGGGCAGACCGGTGACGCGGAGGACGTACTGGCGCTGGTGGCCCGGGAGGAGCCGGACGCGGTGCTCCTCGACATCCGTATGCCGCCGACCCACACCGACGAAGGCGTACGGGCCGCCGAGGCGATCCTGGCGCGGCACCCCGGCACCGGTGTGCTGCTGCTGTCCCAGTACGTCGAGACGAGCGCGGCCGTCGAGGTCCTGGCGCGCGAGCCCCGGGGTTTCGGGTACCTCCTCAAGGAACGGGTGGCCGACGCGGACGAGTTGTACGACGCCCTGAAACGGGTGGCCGCCGGGGAGTCCGCCGTCGACCCGGAGATCGTCGCCCGGCTGCTGGCGCGCCGGCGCGCCGACAGTCTGCTGGACGGGCTCACCGCGCGCGAGCGGCAGGTGCTCGCCCTGATGGCGGAGGGCCGCTCGAACGAGGCCATCAGCGGGCGGCTGGGCGTCAGCGCGAAGACGCTGGAGACCCACATCCGCAGCGTGTTCACCAAGCTGCGCCTGGAACCCGGTCTGATGGACAACCGCAGGGTCCTCGCCGTGCTCACCTACCTCCGGGCATGAGGACCGGCTCCCGCCATGGCAGGCGGAAGCCGGTCATCCAGCAGGACAACTCCCCCGTTTCCCCCGTGTCCTGCCCCCGTACGGCCCACAGTAGGGAGCCGGAGGGCGGCCCGCATCGGGGCTGACCCTGAGTTCCCGGGCCGGGGTGTGCCGGAGTGCGTCAGCTATTGCACCAGCTCGTGTCCGGGTGCGGGGCGCGCCAGGTGTTGAGGACCCCGCTGTAGCCGCAGCGCCCTTCGGCGGCGCTCGCCGATGTGGGGGCGGCCAGCCCCAGGCCGGCCGTCAGCGCGGTGGCCGCCAGCGCCGTGGTGATCCGCGGGTCAGTCGCTTGTGCATGACGTGTCGGTCCCCCTTGTCGGTCACGTTCACGAGCGGCCCGTGCGGGCCGCCGATGACGGTCTCGACGGTAGGGCCGGGCGGCGGCGCGGGGCATCGGGGCAGCCCCTGAGAGCACATCGCGCCACGGCACCCGAAGGACCGGAAGGCGGGGTCGGGTGTCCGCCGCCGGGTACGACGGTATTTCATTGGAGCATGACTACAGTGAAACGAGGCGGGAACGGCGGGCGCGTCCTCGTCGTCGGCGGCTACGGCGCCGTCGGCGCGACGGTGAGCGCGACGCTCGGCGACTGGTTCCCCGGCCGGGTGGTGGTCGCGGGGCGCGACCCGCACAGGGCGCGGCGACTCGGCGGGGTGCGGGTGGACCTCACCGACCCGGCCGGCTTTGGGCGGACGCTGGAGGAACTGGGCGACGTGGCCGCGGTGGTGCTGTGCGCCGAGCCGCCCGACGCCGGCGTGGCGCGGGTGTGCCTGGGCAGCGGCGTCCACGTCGTCGACATCTCCGCGACGCCCCGGCTGCTCGACGACGTGGCGGACCTGCACGGCCTGGCGGCCGGTTCGGGCGCCACCGCCGTGCTGAGCGTCGGCGTCGCGCCCGGGCTGACCAACCTCCTCGCCCGCCGGGCGCACGAGGCCGTCGGCGGCGCCGAGCACGTCGACCTCACGGTCCTCCTGGGGACCGGCGACCGGCACGGCGGCGACGCGGTCCGCTGGACGGTCGAGGGGCTGGCCCGCGCCCCGGAGGCCGGTCCGGCGCGGACGGGCCTGCCCGGGTACGGCACGCGCACCGCGCACTGGTTCCCGTTCTCCGACCAGCACACCCTGCCCCGCACCCTCGGCGTCGCCGGGGTGACGACCCGTCTGTGCCTGGACTCCCGGCCGCTCACCGCCATGCTGTTCGGGTCGCGGCGGGCCGGGCTGCTGCGGGGCGTCCACCGGCCCGCGGTGCGGCGGGCGTTGACGGCCGCCTTCGGGCGGGTCCACGTGGGGGACGACGGGTTCGCCGTGCGGGCCGACGCGCGGCGCGGGGACCGGCATGCGGCGTACGCGCTCACCGGACGGGCGCAGAGCCGGGTCACCGGGCTGGTCACGGCCCACGTCGCCCGGGAGTTGCTGACCGGCGGCCCGCCGCCGGGGGTCCATCACATCGAGCAGCTCCCCGCCCTGGCCTCGCTCCCGGAGGCGCTGGCGGAGCACGGTGTCGCCCTGTGGCGGCTCGGCGACCGGACGCCCTAGGGGGCCGGCCGGGCCTCCTGACCGTGAGGGGTGCCGGCTAGGTGGCCGTGGGCCAGGAGCGCAGCAGGGTGGCGATGCGGGCGGCCGTGCAGGTGGGGGCGAGGAGGAGGTCGCGCAGGGCGATGGCGTCGTCGCGGGTGGGCTTGACGCGGATGCCGGCGGCCTCCAGGTACATGACGCCGGTGGCGGCGGCGACGGCCAGGTTGGAGCGTTCCAGCCAGCGGCAGCGGCCCAGGGTGTGGACGAGGGCGGCCGCTTTGGCGTAGGGGCCGTCGTAAACCGGCTGCTCGAACAGCTCGGCGCGGTGGCGCGCGACCGCGGCGACGGGGACGCCGTAGTCGTCCGGGGCGGGGTCGTCGGCCCCCGCCGCCTCGGCGACCTGCAGGATCCAGGGGACGTCGATGTGCAGGTCCATCAGGCGGCGTGCGCTCCCGGGCGGGGCTGCTGGGCGTCCTGGTCCGGGCGCTGGGCGTCCTCGGCCTCGTCGAAGACGTCCCGGTGCTCGGCGAGGAAGCGGGAGGCCGCCTCGACGGCGCGGGCGCGCAGGCCGCTGGCGTCGTCGTGGACGAGGCGGGCGAGGTAGTCGCCGATGCTCAGTCCGAGGTCCGCCGCGCGCTTCCTGGCGAGCTCCGCGACGTCCTGGTCGACTCGTGCTCCGAGCTGTGTCTTGGCCATGACCTCATGGTAACAGGTGTTACCATGAGGCGGTGACGAAGAGGACGCTCCGGCCCCACCAGAAGGAAGCCGTCGACGCGGTGCTGCGGGCCTTCGAGTCACCCGCGCCGCTCGTGCCGGAGCAGGGGCTGCGTACGCAGGTGATCATGGCGACCGGGTCGGGCAAGACCCTCGTCGCCGTGCGGTGCGCGGAGGAGCTGCGGGCGGGCCGGGTGCTGGTCCTGGTGCCGTCGCTGGACCTGCTCGCCCAGACGGAGGCCGCCTGGCGCGAGGGCGGCCGCCCGGGCCCGGTGATCGGGGTCTCCTCGCTGCGCGGCGAGGACGTGCCCTTCCCGAACACCACGAGCGCCGACGAGCTGGTGGAGTGGACGCGCTACCTGGACCGGTACACCGTGTTCGCCACGTACGCCTCGCTCGGCCTCGGGACGCTGGAGCGGGCGCACCGGGCCGGCCTCGCCGGCTGGGACCTCATCGTGGTGGACGAGGCGCACCGGACCTCGGGCCGGATCGGCAAGCCGTGGGCGGTCGTGCACGACAACACCCGCATCCCGTCGCTGCGGCGCCTCTACATGACCGCCACGCCCCGGCTCTGGCAGCTCGGGGAGGACGAGGGCCAGGAACCGGGCGCGCCGGGTGAGCTGGTGGCGAGCATGGAGGACGACCCCGACGGGCCGTTCGGCGCCCGCGCGTACACGCTCACGCTGTCGGAGGCGATCGACCGGGGCATCTGCGCGCCGTACCAGGTGGTGTGCGTGGACGTGACCGACACGCGGTTCCAGGCCGCCGTGCTGCTGGGCGCCGAGGGGCGTACGGACGAGGTGCGCGGGGCGCGGCTGGCGGCCCTCCAGACCGCGCTGGTGAAGGCGTCGGCCGAGGAGGGGTTCCACCGCACGCTGGTGTTCCACCACATGGTGAAGGAGGCGGAGGCGTTCGCGGCGGGACTGCCGGACGTCGCCGCCAAGCTGTGGGCCGACGACCCGCAGCGGTACCCGAGGACGATCCGGGTCGACTGGCTGTGCGGCGAGCACAAGCCGCTGCACCGCAAGCGCGTGCTCGCCGAGTTCGCCGAGGGCGTCGCGGCGGACGGCACGGCGGTGGAGAAGAGCTTCCTGGGGTCGGTGCGGGTGCTCGGGGAGGGCGTCGACACCCGCAACTGCGACTCGGTGTACTGGGCGGACGTACGCGGGTCGATGCCTGACCTGGTGCAGGCGGTGGGGCGCGCGCTGCGGATGCGGCCGGGCGAGGGCAAGACGGCCGCGCTGGTGGTGCCCGTCCTGCTCGGGCCGGGCGAGACGCCGGACAACATGCTCACCTCCCGCGCGTACGGCGGGCTGGCGAAGTTGCTGGAGGCCCTCCGCGCCCACGACGCCCGCGTCGTGGAGCAGCTCGCCGAGCGGCAGGCCCAGAGCCGCTCCCCCAAGGGCCGTGAGACGGGCCCCGAGGGCGAGGAGGAGCACGGGCCGTGGGCGGGCGTCAGCGCGCCCGCCAGGCGGTTGCTGAAGTTCTCCACGCCGCGCGACCCGGCCGCCCTGGCCGCGTTCATCAACCTGCGCGTCCTCAACCCCGAGCGCGGGCACTGGCGGCGCGGCATCGAGGCCGCCCACCTCTACCGCCGGCTCCACGGTGACCTGCGCGTGCCGTTCACCTACCGGGTGCCCACCGGGGAGGGCGCGGAGGTGGAGGGGTGGCCCAGCTCGCTGGCGGGGTTCCCGCTGGGGCAGTGGATCGCCGACGCACGGCGCTCCCACGCCCGGGGCGGCCTCGACGACGAGCGGGTGGCCGCGCTGGAGCGGCTGGACATGGTGTGGTCGCACCACGACGTCGCCTGGGAGGAGGGGCTGGCCGCGGCCCGCGCGTGGGCGGCGGAGAAGGGTCACCTGCTGGCGCCGCTGGACGCCACGTACCAGGGCGCGCCGGTCGGCATCTGGCTGAAGAACGCGCGGGCCGCCGCCCGCAGGGCCATGGAGAACGAGCAGCGGGCGGCGGCGGGGCTGGCGCCGCTGCGGACCAGGGCCACGGTGCTGTCCGCCGAGCGGCGCGAACAACTGGAGGACATCGACCCGTCGTGGTGCCCCGCCTGGCCGGTCACCTGGCAGCGGTGCTTCCACCTGACCTGGAAGCACCTGGAGGCGGGCGGCACGCTCCCCACCCGGCCGGGCGAGGCCGTCCGGCAGGGCGAGGACCTCGGGCGGTGGGTCACGGCGCAGCGGCTCGGCTGGGACGGGCTGAGCACGGTGCAGCAGTGGATGTGCGAGCAGGTCCTCGGCATCGAACCGGCCGCCGAGGACGAGAAGCCCCCGCCGCGCCGCTCCCAGGCCGACAAGTGGGCGGTCAACTTCGCGGCGGCGACCCGGTTCTACGAGCGTGAGGGGCACCTGCGCGTACCCCGCAAGCACGTGGAGACGGTCACCGTGGAGGACGACCGGGGCGGCGTCCGGGAACACCACGTCAAACTCGGGTCCTGGGTGAGCAATCAGCGCACCCGGGCCGCGACCCTGTCGCAGGAGCGGGTGGAGCGGCTGTCCGCGATCGGCATGCGGTGGAGTTAGGCCGGGGCAGGGGCGGAGAGGGAGCGTACGTGGGTCCGTACCCACTCCGTGATGGCGCGGGTGGGGGTGCCGGGGGTGAACAGGGCGGCCACGCCGAGGTCCAGGAGCTGCGGGATGTCCGTCTCGGGGATGATCCCCCCGCCGAAGACCGTGATGTCCCGGGCGTCCTGCTCCGCGAGGACCGACAGGACCTCGGCGAAGAGGGTCATGTGGGCGCCGGAGAGCACCGACAGGCCGATGCCGTCGGCGTCCTCCTGGACGGCCGTGTCGACGATCTGCCGTGGCGTCTGGTGCAGGCCGGTGTAGATGACTTCGACGCCCGCGTCGCGCAGGGCACGGGCGATGACCTTGGCTCCTCGGTCATGGCCGTCGAGCCCCGGCTTGGCGATCACCACGCGGAGCGGTGGGAGGGTGTCTGACGGCATGGTTCGTCCTCGGGGTGGGCGGCGGGTGCGGGTTTCAGTACGTGTCGCTGGGGGTGTGGACGCCCCAGACTTCGCGCAGGGCGTTGCAGACCTCGCCGACGGTGGCGCGGGCCTTGAGGGCGTCCTTCATGGGGTAGAGGACGTTGTCGGTGCCTTCGGCGGCCTT
>NZ_JBVIGF010000014.1:0-102781 GCF_055570965.1 Streptomyces sp. NPDC031064 | reverse complement strand
GGTATCTCGATCGCGGTGGCGGCGTACGTCGGCGTCCACCCGGGCCCGGACTCCGCCCGCCGCAGCGGGTGGTTGGCAGCTTGGCACCGTGGCTGCCGGGGGCCTTCGCCGGCCCCCGGACCCCCGCTCCCGTGGCACCGACCGGCGCGGCAAGGACTCGGGACGCTCCGGCCGGTGCGCGCCGGACGGCACCACGGCCCTGGTGTCGCCCCCGTCCGACCCGCCGCCACAGCAACCACACGGGCCACGAAATTGCACTCGATGCGCCGAACGCGCCCAGTAGCGCACTTCCTCGTTCCCGGACCGTTGTCGGTGCTTCGCGCTACCGTCGAAGAGGCCGCCGTACGTCGGCCTGACTCCGAGCCAAGTCCCCTCCCACGCGGGGGAAACGGCGACCGAGGACAAGGGGCTCCGCCTCACGTGCCGCATCCATCTGCCCCGTGGTCACGACCACCCACGGTGGGGATGCGTGGGATCTCCACCGGACGAAGGGATCTCGTGACCAGCGACAAGCAGTTCAAGAAGGACGTCCGCGCCCTCGCCGACGCCAAAGGCATCTCCTACACCGCCGCCCGCAGGCTGCTGCTGGCGGCCGCCGAGACCGCACCGGAGGCCGATGCGGCCCGCTACGGGTGGGCGGAGGTCACCGTGGACGCTCTTTCCGCCATCGTCGCCGAGCGCGGTGTCGTGCCGGTGACGGTGATCTGGGACGAGAGTGTCCGCCGGACCATGGTCCAGCGGGACAACGGCGTCCGCTGGGGCCTGGCCGAGCCTGCCGCCGACGGCTACGTCATCCGGGAAGTCGCCGACTGCATCAAGGCGGTGGAGAAGGGGACGCGGGTGCCCGTGCCGCACCGGTTGCCCGACGGCCGGGTGGAGGTCGCCGCAGTGTGGCCGGTTGTCTGGCTGTCCAGCGACCAGCCCTTTTGGCGGTTCGTGCACAACGGCTGGTCCGTCGAGCGGCCGGGCGACTTCCCCGACAGCCTCGACCCCGTATGCCCGAGCCGCGACCTGCCGTACGAGGTGCGCACCTACGACGTCCCGGACGGCGTCCTCGGGGAGGACCACAACGGCGGGGCGCCGAGCTGGTGGACGCGCGCCTGGTGCACCGACCTCGACAAGGCCCGGGAGCTGGCCGACGCACTCGTCGCCTACCGGCTGAGCGCCATCGAGCGGCCCGCCGGCGGAGACTGCGGGCGCCTGCGGGCCGAGGTCTGGGAGCACGTCACCACCGACCTCTCCACGCTGCCGACCCGGGTCCACCGGGCCGACGCCGCCCCGGACCGCCCGATGGTGCCCCGCCTGCCGTTCGACACCTGGCCGCCCGGGCGGCCGCAGTCCGCCCCGCCCACACCGGAGCCCGCCTGGTACCCGGGCGAGAAGCACCCGCCGACCTACGAACTGAAGGTGTGGCGCGAGGACACCGGGTGGACCTCGTACGCCTGGGTCACCGGCGGCCGCTCGGGCGGGAGCCTCGCGGCCACGCTGCTGCGCGTCGGCACCGGCGGCCCGTACCCGTTCGCCGAGACCTGGGGCCCGCGCCACCCCGACGCCTGGGCACACGACTGGACCCAGGAAGGCCGCGAGCTCACCGACCACCACCCGGACATGCCGTACAAGGAGCGCTCCGCCCACTACGACGCTCGCCGCCAGGAGAAGGAGGCCTGCCTCGTCGCCGCGCTCGCCGAGCGCAGCCGGGGCGCCCTCACCCCCGAGCAAGTCACCGAACGGCTCCGGGCCGGGGGCCAGGAGTACCGGGACTTCCTCCAAGTCGGTTCCGCCTGCATCGCCCGTGCCCTGAACCAAGCGCGCTGGGCGGCCGACGGAGATGAACGGCTGCGGATGCGCGAAGCCCTGGACGCTCTGGAGCGCCGCGGTGAGGTTGCGGACTGGGTCATCGACCTCACGCACACCTACCTGGCCACCAACCCCGACGCGCGCTTCACGGAGGGAGCACAGTTGTACGCGCGTAGGGCCTTGGCGGAGTTCCTCAGCCCCGGCTCGGCCCACGCTGTCCCCGGACTGTCCGCCGTCTGATCAGCCTGCCGGAACGGCAGGCAGTCCTCGTTCCCGTCGCGGCGTGCAGCCGTACGGCGACGTTGCCGCCCGGGCTGCGCTGTCAGGGCGCTGTGAGCGAGTTCAACGTGACACGGAAGCCCTGTCACTAACTGTAACTGATGCAGTGCGTGCAGTTACAGTGATCCTTTTGGTCTGCCCTCTGGCCCGGGTTTCTTTCCCCTATTGGGTTGAATTTTTCGCAGGGGCGTTCGAGGCGGAGGAAACCTGCTTCCGTGCAGGTAGAGGGAAAGATCACGTGGAAGGTTAGGCGGCGTGAATGCTCGCGCAAGTGGATTTGGTTGTCGGGTGGGCCTCGTAAGCTCTTTGCTGCGAGTTCGGCATGGAAAACGGAGAGCCCCACTGCGGCACCAGTGCTTTGGACGGCGTGGTGCAGCAGGGGGCCCACCGGACGGTGTGACCGGCTCGTGTCCAGGGATGGAACGAACTCATGAGGAGCATGAATGGCCACACCTGAAGACGAAGGTACCCCTTCGTCAAGCCATAAGCGTCATCACGGCGGCCACCCACTGGGTGAAGAATCGAACGCCCTGCTGACTGCGCACGCCACGCTCGTGCTCGTCGCTGCGGTGCTCATCGCCCTGATCTTCGGCGGCCTGACGTACCTCAGTGCGGGTAACGCGGCTGGCAGCGTGCTCGCCGGCCTCATGGCGGGAGGGGTGAGCGCCGTGGCGCTGCACAAGCTGATCGGTCCTTAGCCCGCGTACGGCTAACCGTGAGGCATGCCCCCTCGGCCCACCCCCCGTGCGAGGGAGATCGAGGGGGCTTTCCCCATCCTCGGCAGGCTGCTCGGGCGGGCGCCCTCCGGGCGCCGGTGTGGAGCTGCGGTGTCTTGAGAAGGCCCCCTGGAACGTCGCGGCCGGCCAGGGGCGCATCCAGAATACGCAGCTCCCGAATGCGACAAAGTGAGGGGACCGGTTACCCACGAGAAGGCGGGCGAGCGCATTCGCGCAGGGCTGCTCGTCGACACCGTACGCCGCCTGCACGAAGAGGGAATCTCGGGCGACGTCTATCTCTTCAAGAACAACACCGACTCGGCGGGAAACTCCTACGGCTGTCACGAGAACTACCTCGCCGCCCGTCACGGAGAGTTCTTGCGGCTCGCGGACATCCTCATTCCGATCCTCGTCACCAGGGACTTGCTCTGCGGCGCCGGAAAGGTGCTGCAGACCCCGCGCGGCGCCGTCTACTGCGTCAGCCAGCGCGCCGAGTACGTCCGGGGGCGTCAGCTCGGCGACGACCCGCTTGCCCATCATCAACACCCGCGACGAACCGCACGCGGACGCCGAGCGGTACCGCCGCCTGCACGTCATCGTCGGTGGCTCGAACATGCTCGCCGTAGCTGTACGAGATCATGGCCGCGTACGGCGGCCACACCTGGCCGCACGCGTCGGTCGTTGACCAGGCCATGAGCGACTTCGAGCAGTGGATGGCCGCCGTCGCAGTGACGCCCGGGCCGGACGAGGACCGCCTCGACCAGCTACGCGGCGGCGACGGGATCGACGGGATGGACGAGCGCGAACAGGCTGCGTGGGTGCTGCGCGTCATGGTCGACTACACCCGCGAGCCCATGGGCTGGCACGCCCGCGTCCTCGTCGGCCGAACCGGCCCCGAGTGTGCTGGCCCCGCCACGGGCTTCGGCCGCCTCAACCACACGGTCGTCGCCGTCATGGACCAGGCGCAGGCCCTCGCCAACATCACCCGCAGGCCGGTGAAGGTCATCCACGGCGTGAACGGCAAGCCGGATCGCTTCCTGCCCGCCCTGGCCAAGCACGCCCCCGGCGTGCGCGGCGTCGATTCCCCTGTGTGGGTCGCCTTCCCCGAGCCCCTCGCGGCCCCGGCGGCGCCCTGGGTCAGCCCCGTTAGGTCTGACGGTTCCTGAGAGCTGCACGGCAGTCCCGTCACCGGCCGCGGTCGCGCAGACCCGGCTCGCCGGCCGGGTCGTCAAGGGAACGGCGCGGGTGGACGAGCAGGCGCCCAGGGCCGCTACGCCGGGTGTTGCCGAGCCTGCATGTGGCGGCGACCCGGCCTAGATGTAGACGAGATTGAGCGAGTAGTGCGTGAACTCGAACTGGACGCCGCCGAAGATGGTGACAGGGCGCTTCCCGGCGGTGCCGTGGTGGTACTCCACGACAGCGCTGGTGATCCATTCGCGGACCGTGTTGAGATCATCCGCCTCATGATGCGCCACATGGCGAGCCCATCCGGCAAGCCGCCCCTCGCTGGTGACCAGGCCGCTTACGAGACGGTCGAGCGCGGCATACCGCTCATCGACGAGATGTAGATGGTGGCGGACCAGCCGGTCCACGGCAGGAAACCCACCCTCTGCTGCTGCTGCTCGCAGGTCGGACGCTTGAAGGAGTCCTTCGGTCAGATCGGCCGTGCGGTCCACGTACGCGGCAACATCGAGCCGCCGTGCCGCGGGGACGTAGTGGAACCTCCCGCTGCGCCAGCCCGCCCGGAAGTAGTCCGCATGCCAGGCGTCTACGTCCTTCCGAGGACGTAGACGGATCTCCGCATCCCCACACGTGAGCGTGTGCAGGTCGCGCCCCACTGCGCACCAGTCGCCGCTGGTACCGAAGCCGTCCCGAATGGAGTCCGCGAGGTTCTCCAGATCGTACCCGTGACCGCCCATCAGCTCCGGGGATGCACTTACCACGGGGATGTCCTGGACTCGGAGTTTCAGGGGGGAGATGTCGTAGTCGGCGACCATGGCGGGCTTCCCATCTGATCTCGGCGTAGGGGTATGCGGCACGGTCAACGAACGCGCGCAGCGGCCGGTACGCCGGTTGGGCCGTGCGAGCGTGGCTGCCCAGCGGCGCGGCAGCGAGTTCGTCCAACAGCTCCAGGACCTCGTCGCGGTTGATGGGAACCGTGCCGACACGGGCCCGCCGGCCAGCGGACGCCGAGGTTAACCCTGTTGGTTCCAACGCCCCTACCCCCCCCCCGACCGCCGGTCACCCGACGGGCGCCCAGCGGCTGCGGACCAGAAGACCTTCAGCCGCCCCCATATTGCGCCTTCCTATTTTAGGAAGCTACAATTGTGGCGGAAGTCAGGGGAACAGCCCCAGACTCGCACCGGAAGGACCCGGGCCCATGAGCATCACCACCTCCGCCGACCTCGCCGCCCTGCTGAACACCCACAGCCCGGCGACCCCCGAGGACGCGGCCGAGACCCCCCTGGACTGGACTGGCGGCCTGTGGGTCGACGGCGTCACCTACGAGGTCGACGCCACCGCCACCACCACCGACATCCTGGTGCTCGGCAACGGCGCCGCGGTCCGCTTCTCGCCCGCCGGCCAGTACTGCGGCGGCGAGGACGCCGGTTGCGGCCACGTCCGCAACGGCGCGGTCGCCTCCATGGCCGCGCACTGGGTCCCGGCCGACTTCGAGAAGTGGGACGACGACACGGACTGCACCGAGTGCAACGAGCCCACCTGCGGCGTGATGCGCGACTACCGGACGGTCAGCGTGTGGGACGGTGACGCCTTCAGCCAGAACGACGTCTACGACACCGTCGAGGACGCAAAGGAGGCCTACGTCAGGGAAGTCCAAGAGCTGACGAAGATGTCCGTCGAGACCGGCCGCCACGCCCACACCGAGGACGACTGACCATCCCACCCCCCTTCTCCCCAGCCCGCCCCCTCCCGGGGCGGGCCTCTGCCTTGGAGCCTGTCTTGACCGAGCACAAGAAGACCCGCCACTACACCGACCCACCGGGGATGCCCGAGGACGAGCGGATGACGTCCGCCGAGTTCAAGGTCGTACGCGAGTTCCTGGGGCTGACGGGTGACTGGCTCGCCGGACACCTGGGCGTCTCACCTCGGAGCGTGCGCCACTGGGAGCAGGGCAAGTACGCGATCCCGGACGGCGTCCGCATGGAGATCGAGGACCTGGAGCGCCGCACAGGCGAGTTCGTGGCCGGGTGCGTCGAGCGTCTGATGGACCTGCCCGATCCCGGAGTGATCACCTACCGGGACGATGCCGAGTACCACGCCGCCCACCCAGAGGTGCCCTTCCCGGCCTCATGGCACCGCGCCGTGGTCGCCCGCATCGCGCAGGAGGTTCCCGGCCTGTCGATCGCCTTCCCGGACGAGGCCTCTGACACGGCCAGCAGCGAAGACGAGCCGGGTGCCGACAGTCGCGGGAGGAACGCCTCCTCGTGACGATCCGCCCTCGCGCCCTGCCCAAGCTCCGTGCTCAGACGCTCCGGCGCATCGCCGCCCTCGGGCTGGACGACGGCAACTCTCCGCTCCTGCTACCCGGTGACGATGACCTGGTAGGGCACCTGTCCACCCACCTGCGCGCCGCCGAGCTGTACTGGGTCAGTGACGACATGACGGCGCTGGCCGTGCACGCGGGCGCGAGCCTGGCTGCGGCACGCTGGGCAACGGCCGACAGGCCGTCCCCGATCGGCCTCGCGGTGTTTGATGGGGGCCTGGGCATGGTCGACGTGTCCCCGGGGATTCAGGCGCCGGTCCAGGCCCTGGCCTGGGGACCGGGCCCGGGCCAGACGCTCACCGTCTGGCACATGCTCCACGGCCCCGATCTCTTCGCAGGGCTGCCCGGTGCAGACGCCAGTCGCGTGCCTCCGCTGCTGGCCGTGCGCGAGGCCCGCCTCCCGGTGACCGAAGAGCCCCTGCCGCTGGACGATCTGCCGGCACACGAAGGTATGCGCCCCTCACGGACGATCGTGGCCGCGCTGGCTGCCACATGGAACTTGATGCAGCAGCCCCAGCTCGTAGACCGGACAGTGCACGAGCCGGGAAAGGCGGATGCGAGGTCACTTCGGCGCGCAGCTATGCCGGACGCCGGGGTGACGCTGGTAGCTCTGCGCCGCCAGTACCGACCAACTGAGCGGGATCCCGATGCCGGATCGGACGGACGCCGCTACCGGCACCGGTGGGTCGTCTCCGGCCACTGGCGCCAACAGCCGCACGGGCCGGACCGGTCGCTGCGTCGGCAGACGTGGATCCCTGCCCACGTGAAAGGCCCGGAGGGCGCGCCGCTACTGGCGACAGAGCGCGTCAACGTCTGGCGCCGGTAGGGCGGCGGAGGGCGGCGAGACGCCGAAGGCGCCATCGGCGAGCAGCAGCGCGGACTGGTCCCCGTGTCGTCGGCGGGGCGGGCGGCCGACCTACGGCGGAGATCGGGAAGAGGGTCAGGCTCCGCCGGACGGCGCGCAGCGCGGCCCCAGCACCGCCGCTCCACGGCCTCGCTGTCCCCGGGTTCTACCGGTGCATGGAGCCCACGATCGAGAAGACGCGCACAGCTCGCCAACGCGAGATGGTGGTCTCGGTCGTGGTCTCCGTCATGCCTGTACCTCCGCGGTCTCGGTGGTGACGGGAAGGGCCCGGCCTCGGTCGGCAGGCCAGATGAGCTTGAGGAACTCCATGCGCCCCCCGTAGCTGCTGATGTCGACATGGGCGTTGGTCACCTCGTACGGCGGGTGGCCCCACCGCTCGATCCGCGCCGTGGCGGTGGGCCAGGGGATCCCGGGCCGCTCGGGTTCGAGGTAGCCGCTGAACTCCTGGTAGCCCGCGCCGCCGCTCCACGGCAGCGCGGGGCTGTGCAGCTCGGGCCCGTACACGGTGACCGCAGGTCCGCCCGTGAACGTCACGGTGGCCGGCGGGCGGGCCTGGGCAGGCTCGGGGAGCCTGCCCAGGTCGCGCAGCCACTGCTCGGCGGCGGCGCGGGGGAACGTGGGGCTCTCCTCGGTGCCGCCGGTGGCATCGAGCCCTCCGTGGCGGCGGCGCCAGGCGACGACGGCCGCGCGGCCGACTCCGGCCAGGCGGGCGATCTGGGCGAGGTTCACCTCGTCCTCGAAGTGAGGCAAGGGTGTGCGTCCTTTCTGCTCGTCAGGCAGATGCGGGGCTGGGGCCGGTGGCTGCTGGGGGCCTTCGCCGGCCCCCAGACCCCCGCTCCCCCGGCACCGCCCGGCGCGGACAGCGCTCCCGTGGTGCGGGTCGTGCGCGCCGGACGGCACCGGGGCCGTGGCACCGCTGACCTGGGCGAGTTCTAGATTTCCGACCGAAGGTGAGGCGGCATCAGGCCGCCGCCGGAGGTCACCGGAAGCTGGCCCGGGCCACAACGGCGACCAACTCGCCTCGGGCGGCCGCAGCGAGGAGTGCGTCCGGGTCGGGAGAGGAGACCGGCCCGCACAGCAGCGCGTGGCCAGCGATGTCGAGCAGACCCCACCAGTCCTCGAGCACCTTGACCTGGCCCCGCCACAGCCGGATGTCGTCCCAGCCCTCCATGTCGGTGTGGGCGACCTCTTCCAGGGCCTGGGCGGGGATGCTCGTGCGGATGCGCCAGTTGAAGTCCAGCTCAGGGAAGGCGCTGCCGCGCCCGTCCCACGGCTGCCACCGGCACTCGTCGCGCAGGTGCTCCAGCCCGGTCTTCTCACCGCGCGGCTCGAACGCAATCAACGGGAGCGGGCGCCCGTCGGCCATCTCGACGAACCCCAGGTGCAGGCCGTAGGCGCCCCCGGCCGCGCCCGCGCCCTCGGATCCGGCGACCTGGTTGGCGTAGAGGGAGACCTGGGTCTGAGGGTCGACCGCCGCGGCGACGTCCTCAGGAGACATACCGAGGTCGTCCGGGCTGATCACCTTGAACATGTCGGCGAGCTGCTCCGGCGTTGCCCCGCCCATCGCCCAGTGATCGAGCGCGTCCTCCAGCAGCTCCGACGCCTGCTCCGGCGTCATCTGCTCTACGGAGGTGAGCGCCGTCGCATCCGCGCCCATGAGCGCCTGCCCCTGGAGCATGTCCGTGACGGCCGCCACGGTCGGGCCCCCCTTGGCCAGGGCCATCCCGGCACGGGCCAGCGGCGCCCAGGCGCGGGTGGTGGGCGAGGCGAACGCCCCCGGAGTGGGGAGCGTGCTGTACGGAGCGGCCGCGAGCGCGGTGAGCGTCACGCGGTCCTCGACCATCTTCTTGGCCAGGGACCGCTGGCAGGGCTGGCAGGCGGTGCGGCACGCGGCGACGAGCCGGGCGGCAAGGTCCAGGTCGACTTCCCGGTCCCGGACGTGCGGGAGGTCCTTGAGGACGCTCATGTCCGGCAGAGGGGTGTGCTTGTGCGTGGTGTTCGCGGCCGCCGATGCGTGGGCGGCTCCGGTGCGCGCGGCCCTCTTCTTGGCGCGCTGCTTCTTCCCGTGCTTCTTGACCACGAGTTTCTCCTCGGTGGCGTGCAGCGGTTACCCATGACCCGTTGCACGCGGAGAACGTGGTGAACTGCGCGGCAAACGGAAGTGCGTCGTCGTGGACGAGCTGGTGATGCTCTCCGCACTGATGCGCTGGGACCTCCATCGGGTCCTGGCACCTTCGCCTCAGATGCCCCAGTCATGGGCTAGAGGCTGGCTTGGGCCTGTGCGTGGCCGTGCACGAGAACGATATCGGCCCCCACTGACAAAGAGCGCAGAAACCGGCCAAGACGCGGCCATAGAGATGCCGTTCGGAAACTCCGCATTCACCCGGGCTGGCCCCGGCGTATCTGGATCGAGGTTTTTGACCTTGGTCGGTAGGGTCCAGTGGGACGACGTGGCATGTGCTTGCTGACGTGCCACGGGAGTTACGTGGCACGGGGAGAGCGCATGGGGGATGAACTCGCGACGGTAGACACGGAAGCGCAGACCGCGTCCGAGACGGAATCGGCTGCCTCGCCTGGTCCGCTGCCTCTTCCCGAAGGGGTGGAGCCAGTCGACGGGGTGACGGGCTATCACGCGCTCATCAAGGACAGCTCGGTCACCGTCTTCGGTCCGGACGGCACCGAGATCGCCTCCGCTGCCCGACGGGGGTACAACGACGCCCTGGTCGGCCGGGTCGGTGACACCCGCCTGGTGAGCGACGGATACGGGGACGGGCGGCTGTCGTCGTTCGCGATGCTGGCCGCGCGCCACCACCGGGCGGCGACCGACCCGAACGTCCGCGACAAGGTCTGGGTGCGGTGGGAGGAAGACGGCGTCGCCGCGGTGTACGGCACCGACAAGTACGACGACGACGACGACCGTCGCGCGGTGAAGGCCGGGAACTTGTACTGGTCGGGGCAGCGCCAGGGATGGGTGACCGGCCGAAAGTGGAACCCGGGCACCCGCGACCGCAACCTCGCCGCCGTGCTGCAGGCGTTCTCCCGGCAGGACCGCAACATCGTGGTGCTCGGGCCCGGCCAGACCCCGGAGGACCTGGTCGCCTCGCCGGCGGCGGCCGCGGCCGTCCCGGCCCAGCAGGCCCCGCCGCCGGCGGCGGCCGCGCCCGCTCCCCCGCCCGAGCCGGAGCCTCTGGACCTCACCAGCCTGTCGTACGAGGAACTGGTGGAGGCGGAGGACGCCGCCGCCGTGGAGCGGTCCCGGGACTACAGCGCCACAGCGGAGGGGCGGTACCGGGCGCTGCGGCAGGAACGCGGCAAGCGGCTGCTGGACCGGGTGGCGACGGCGACGGCGGTCACCGAGCTGAGCAACGAGGAATTGGCCGCCGAGTACGAGTGGTGGCAGAAAAACCTCTACAAGACGCCGTTCCACTCCTCGGATGAGGAGTACCGGACGCTGGAGCGCCGCAACAAGGCGGTGCGCACCGAGCGGTACGCCCGCACCGCCCAGGTCCTCCTGGCCGGTCCGGCGGCGGACCTGGATGACGAGGCGCTGGAGAACGCCCACGAGCAGATCGGCCCGGTGTGGACGCGCCTGCCGAGCGACCACGAGCTGCACGACCAGGTCACCGACTACCGCAAGGCCGTCCAGGAGGAACGGGTCGCCCGCCGGGCACGGTCCTACAGCGAGCGGACGCCGGCGGGCGAGATGACGATGGAAGATCTGATCGCCGAGAACGCCGAGCTGGGGTCGAGCCTCAACGCCCGCAACGAGCAGTCCGCCTACTCCTACAGCGAGGCGGTCAGGGAGGCCCGGGCGGAGCGGCTGAAGGCCGTGGAGGCGGAGTGGTTCCAGCGGGGCATGGAGCAGCACCCGGAGGCGGCCCGCGCGACCCTGGGCGGGAGCCTCACCGGCCGCCGCACGGTGCTGATCGACGGCTCGGTGCGCACCTACGGCTACGTGGAGCGCCAGGGCCAGAAGTTCCGGGCCCTGGCCAACTACGACCAGCGCAGCAGCATCGGCGACTTCGACTCCGCACCGGCCGCGATGGCCGCCCTCGTGCAGCGCTACGACCAGGACCCGGAGACGCTGCCGCGGCGCACGTGGGGCCTGGAGCGGGAGGTGGACCTGCCGATCGGCTCCTACGACCCGCTGGTGTCGTGGTTGCGGCGCAGGCCTTCGGAACTCTCCCGCGAGCACGACCGGGTATTGACTCTCCTCACCCCCGACCAGATGCCGACGCAGACGAAAGTGGTGAACCCGCTCACGAACCAGGTGATGCGGGCCTACCCCTTTTACTTCGAGGAGGGGCTGCTCGGGGAACTGGCGCGGATCGCGGAGCGGACCACGGAGGACCTGCGCGAGCAGTCGCTGAATAGCAACCTGCCCAAGCGAGAGCGGGAGGCGGCCAAGCGGCGCATCCCGGCGTTGGGCGCCGCGCTCATCGGCGTCAACGCGGTGATCGAGCAGGTGCGCGCCGCCGGCGGCGACGTCGAACGGCGCGGTGTGGATCAGGGACGGCTGGCGGCGCAGATGGCGGCGCTGACCGGTACCGTCAACGAGCAGGAGGGAGGCGAGACGGATGGCGACGAACAGCCAGTACGCGACGCTGCTGCGCAGGCACTGGGAGGAGTTCCGGCCGCGGGAGCTGGCGGCGATGCAGGACCCGGATCGGTTCTTCCGGACGCTGGGGGCGCAGATGGGCGAGGCGATCGCCGTGGCGGAGGAGGACCTGGAGGAGAGCCTGGAGCCGGAGACGGACTACCAGGCGCGGGTCGGCCAGATGGCGCAGATCGCGGCGACGGCGCGGGAGCAGGTGCTGCGCGAGATGCTGCCGCCGCCGGAGGACGCGGACGGCCAGGCGGCGCCGCTGAGTCCGGAAGCGGCGGAGCTGGCGGCGATCCGCAGGGAGCTGGAGAACCTGTAGCGCGGTTCCGCCCTGATCCGGCCGACTTGCCGCGCGGCCCGCTGGCCCGGGCCGAGGCGAACCTCGAAGCCATCAAGGTGCTGCGAACGCTGGAGAACGACCGCCGCGGCGCCACCACCGAGGAAAAGCGCGTCCTGGCCCGCTGGTCGGGATGGGGCTCGGTCCCGACCGTGTTCCTCGACGAGCCGGACCCCGATGAGCCGATCTACCGGCCCGGCGGCGAGTGGGAGGGCAGGTTCGAGACGGACCATGCCCGCTGGGAGTCGTACGACCGGGTGCGCGGCGAGCTGCGGGAGCTGCTGGACCCCTTCGAGTGGCGGGCGGCGTCCCGGGCGGTGCTGTCGGCCCACTACACCCCGCAGGGCGTCGCTGAGGCGATGTGGCAGGGCCTGGTCGCGTACGGCTTCGACGGCGGGGAGGTCTTGGAGGCCGGGTGCGGGTCCGGCGCGTTCTTCGGGGTGGCCCCCCAGACCGCGCGGCTGACCGGCGTTGAGGTGGACCCCACCACCGCGGCGATCGCGGCCCGGATCTACCCGCACGCCAACGTGCTGTCCGAGTCGTTCACCGACACCGACGCCCCAGTCGGCACGTTCGACCTGGTGATCGGGAACGTGCCGTTCGCGCAGGCCCCCTTCGGGGAGCGCCGCTACGGCGCGACCGGGCACTCTCTGCACAACGGCTTCATCATCAAGCAGCTCGCACTGTTGCGGCCGGGCGGCTACATGGCCGTGATCACCTCGCGGTGGACGCTGGACGGCGAGGACACCGCCGCCCGCCGGGCCATGTCCCGCTGGGGCGATCTGACGGCCGCCTACCGCCTGCCGGCGGGCACCTTCGGCGAGACCGCCGACACCGACGTGGTCGCCGATGTGCTGGTCTTCCGCCGCCGCGCGGAGGGCGAGGAGCCGGGCGACCAGACCTGGATCGACGCGCCGGAGCGGGATCTCGGCGGCAACAGCCTCGCGGTGAACGCCTACTTCACCGAGCACCCGGAGAACGTGCTGGGACGCCTGACGTCCGAGACGGGACCGTACGGGCCGCGGGTGACGGTGCAGGGCGACCCGGCTGGGGCCCCCCGGCTGCTGCGCGAGCGGATGGAGGCCTCCGCCGCCGCGGCGATCGCCGCCGGCTTGGGCTACGTCCCGCATGAGGACGGGCCCGACCGCGCGCCGCTGCTGCTGCAGACCGCCCGCGAGAAGCACGCGTCGGATTTCACCGGCCGCCTCTACACCGACGACCACGGGCGGATCTGGCAGCACGTCAACGGCGAGGACCCGATCCGGGTCATCACCGCCGACGGCATCACCGGCACCGAGCAACTGCGGATGCTGCTGTCGCTGCGCGACACCGCGAGCGAACTGCAAGAGCTGGACCGCACCGGCAGCGATGCGGACCGCGCGAGCGAGGTCCGCAGCCAGCTTGCCCGGCTGCACACCGCCTACACCGAGGCGTACGGGCCGCTGTCCCGGCCCCGGCAGACCCGGATGGCGCTGCCGACCGACGAGGCCAGGGCCGCCGCCCGCGCCGCCGGCGTCGAGCTGGTTGACGACGAACGCCTGCCCACGGGCTGGGGCTGGTTCCGCCAGGACCCGCACGCCGCCGTCGTACTGGGCCTGGAGCACTGGGACCGGGCAAACGACCGGCCGGTGCCCTCCGAGGTCCTCACCCGGCGACCGGGCGCCCGCCGCGGCGACCTGAAGCCCACCGACGACCCGAAGACGGCACTGACGGCCGTGATGGGCGCCACCGGCCGGGTGGACCTGCCTCTGATCGCCTCACTGCTGGGCACGCCCCCCGAAGAGGCCCGCCGCCGCCTGGGCACCGAGGTCTTCGACAACCCAGTCACCAAGAAGCTGGAGCACGCCGGCGCCTACCTGTCCGGGCCGGTGCGGCAGAAGCTCGAACAGGCCCGCGAGGCGGCCGCCACCGATCCGACGTACGCGGTGAACGTCGCCGCGCTGGAGGCGGTGCAGCCGCCGCCGAAGCGCCTGGGGCAGTTCACCGCCCAGCTCGGCGCGCACTGGATCCCCGCCGAACTGGTGCAGGGGTTCTTGCGTGAGTACCTGGGCGACCCGACCCTCCAGGTCAGCCACAACGAGCGGTACGGCTGGTCCCTGGCCGCGGGCAAGGTCCCCGACGCGATCAACGCGCTCAAGGGCACCGAACGGCGCTCGGCGGTCCACATCGCCAAGGCCCTGCTCGGACGGGCCTCCATGGTGGTGAACACCCTGGACGGCGTCGGGGTGGACGAAGACGCCACCCGCGCCATGCGCTACAAGGCCGACGCGATGCGGTCGGCGTTCGAGGACTACTGCACCGCCAGCACCGCCCGGGTCACGCTGCTCACCGACGCCTACAACCGGCAGATGAACGGGCACGTCGTCCGCAGCTACGACAGCCTCACCCCGACCCTGGAAGGGTTCACCACCGAGCGGACCCCGCACCCGTGGCAGCTCTCGGCGGCCGCACGGATGCAGTTCGAGCGCGGCGTCGTCCTCGCGCACGAGATGGGCCTGGGCAAGACCACCACGATGGTCATGGGCTCCCAGGCCCTCAAGGCCTCCGGCCAGATCGCCAAGCCGTTCGCGGTCGTCCAGCCCAGCCTGGCCCGGCAGTGGCTGGACGAGGCCAAGCTGCTCTACCCCAACGCCGACATCCACCTGATCACCTCCGACGACCTCGCCGGCGGAGATCGCCGCCGGGTCCTGGAGTGGCTGCGCTCGAACACCCCGGACCTGGTGATCTTCACCGAGGGCGCGTTCGGGTCGATCCGGATGAGCCCCGAGCAGCAGGAGCTGTACCTCTTCCGCGAGCTTGAGTCGCTCAAGGAGCAGTTGGAGCGCGAGCGCGGGGTGCCGCACAACGCCTTCGCGCTGATGAAGCTGGAACAGCGCCTGGCCACGGTGGAGGCCCGCATCCGGCGCAACGACGCGCCGATGCGCACCCCGGGCGAGGTCTACTGGGACGACCTCGGGTTCGACTACGCGCTCGTCGACGAGGCCCACCGCTTCACGGCCGTGGGCTTCCGCTCGAAAGAGGCCGGTGGCGAGAGTGCGAGCGTCCGCGCGGTCGACATGCACCAAAAGCTCTCCTGGCACCACCGGATGGCGGAGTTGGACGGCGGCCGCCCGACCGTCACCCTCGGCACCGGCACGCCGATGGAGAACTCCATCTTCGAGCAGTACGCGGTCCTCGAACTGGCGACGCCGTGGCTGCTCGACCAGTTCGGGGTGCACGGCCCGGACCTGTGGTCGGACACCTTCGGGCAGAAGGTCCAGCGCATCGAGATGGCGCCGGACGGCAGCGGCCTGACGATCGTGGAGCGGTTCTCCCGGTTCGTGTCGAAGTCCACGATGAAGACGATGTGGGGGCTGGCCACCGACACCAAGACTGGCGACGACGTCGGGATCGAGCGGCCAAAGCTCGCCGGCGGCGCCCCCGAACTGGTGCTGGTCGAGCCGACGGCCGACCAGCGCGCCCGGCTCCAGTCCCTGGTGGCCAGGGGTCAGGCGATCCACGCCGGTGAAGTCACCCGCGACGAGGACAACATGCTGGCCGTCTCCGGCGAGGGCCGCGCAGTCGCGCTGGATCCCCGGCTGGTGGACGCCAACGCGCCCGCGGCGAACAAGCTGGTAACGGCGGCCGACATCATCGCGGCGGGGTACCACGCCCACAAGGACCACACCTACGCCGTCTCCAGCCGCGACGACACCCCGCACCCGGTCCCCGGCGGGCTGTTCTTCGTCTTCTGCAACAGCGGCACCCCCGGCGGCAACAACAAGGGCGGCTTCGACGTCTACGCCGAGCTGCGCGACCTGCTCGCCGCCCGCGGTGTCCCCCGCGACATGGTCCAGTTCGCGCAGGAACACCACACCCCGGAGAAGAAGGCCGCGATGACCGAGGCCGCCAACAACGGCGGCATCGCGGTGCTCATGGGCTCCAGTGAAGTCCTCGGCACGGGCTTCAACGGCCAGAACCGGGCCTACGCCCTGATGCATCTGGACCAGGACTGGACCCCGGCCATGATGATGCAGCGCAACTACCGCGTCATCCGCCCCGGCAACCAGCACGAGGAAGTGAACATCTACTTCCTCGCCACCAAGGGCAGCATGGACGCCTGGCAGGTCGGCCTGCTCACCTCCAAGGCGGAGGGCCTGCGCGACATCCAGCGCCCGCCCGGCGAGGGCGACGACGACAACGACACGGTCGAAGAGATCGGCGCGAGCGACTGGGACTACGCCACGATGGCCGCCGAGATCGGCGGCAACCCCTACATGAAGCAGTTCATGGAGGCCAAGATCCACCTCCAGGGCCTGGAGGCCGACCGGCGCAACGCGGCCGCCGACCGCGTCCGCCAGGCCGAGCTGCTGCTCGCCAAGGAGACCGAACTCTCCAGCACCCAGCACGCCATCGCCGCCCGGGACGCCGCTCTGCCGAAGGTCACCGCCACCATCCGCGGCGACGCCTTCCGCATCCGGGTCGGCGGCCGCGACTTCGACCAGCGCGGCGAGGCCGGTCCGGTCCTCCGCCAGGCCGTGGCCGATGCCTTGCGCGGCCACAGCAGCCTCGGGATGGGGCCGTGGACAAAGCTCGGCACCTTCGGCGGGCTCGACTTCGCGGTACGGCCGGAGATCCTGGAGGGCGGTGCGGAGATCCGCGCCCACGTCGGCTTCCCCGACCTGCGGCACAGCGAATCCGTCTGCTCCATCGGCGACCTGGCCAACCCGCGGTTCGGCGGCACCATCATCGGCCGCCTGGCGACCGCGCTGGAGAAGGCAGAAGACCACCAGCTCATGGACCGCGAGCGTCTTCCGGTACTGGAAGCCGAGATCGCGCTGCTCACCGCGCAGCAGGCCGCGGTCGACTACGGCCCGGCCATCGAGCACGCCCGGCGCCGCGTCGAGCTGCTGGACGCCGTCGTCGGGGCGATCACCGAGCGGGACAAGCTCCCCGAGCTGACCGAGTCCATGCTCGATCCGGAGAAGTACCGCACCCCAGAGAGCCGCCAGAAGGCCATCCGCGAGCGCGCCGAGCAGCGCGCACCCCACCAGGCCAAGGTGGACCAGGCCGCAGCCGCCCTCGCCGCGTACGACCAGACAACCCCCGCCCCCGAGCTGCCCACGGCCCCCGCGCCGGCACTGGTCCCCGCGCCCGACGCCACGGTGGCCGAACCCACCGACAACTCCGGCGACCGCGCCGCGAATGGGCACATCAGCGACCCACAAGCACCACCGGAACCAGGTGACAGAACCGAGGAGCCGACGACTCAGACCACCGAACCGCCCGGCGACGGGTACGGGACGGCCGACCTGTACGAGACGTTCGGCATCACGCCACCCGAACGCGTCCCGGCCCCGGCGCCGCAGGAGGCGCCCGGCCCCGGGGCGGAGGCGGAGGAGTCCGCCGGCGTCTCGGACGGGCAGATGACCGTGGAAGAGCTGAAGCCCGAAGCGGTCCCGGCCGAGCCGGACGCCGCTGCCACGCGGGACGACGGGCGGGAACGCAGGACCAGCGCGGACGGGCGGAGCCCGGGGGGCGACGAGGACCAGCCCGCGCCGGACCGGCCGACCGACCGTACGCAGGAAGGGGGGAGCGTGGCTTCCCAGAGCGCAGAGACGGAGCAGCTCGGGTTGTTCGGCGAGCCGCCCCCGGACGCGACAGACGGGCAGGCGGAGCCGGATACGGCCCGGCCAGCAGCCGCGAACAGCGAGGAAGCGGCGCCCGACGACCTGATGCGTGCCCAGATGGCCATGACCGAGGTGACCGGCGCGGCAGGCATCAAGTACGACCTGTTCGGAAGCTGGACGCCCGGCGACCCGCCGGAGCGGATCGTGTTTCGCGTCGTCCGCCAGTCCCGCGGCGTGACGGGCACCATGGACTTCACCGGCACGCGTGACGAGTGCCTGGCCTACATCGAGACGGAGTCCGCCGTACGGTCGGCCGCCGAAGCCGTGGACGGGAACAGTGAGGAGCAGGCGGCCGCGCTGGCGTGGCTCCGCGAGGCACAGGCGACCGCCGCCGGCCCGGCTGCCCCGGAGGAGACGACGCTGCCGGACCTGGATGTGGTGCTCCTGGATGTGGACGTGCCGGCGCTCGATCCCGCCGAGCCGTACACCACCGACGCCGAAGCCCATGCCGACATCGACCGGTTGGGCGAGGCGTTCGCACAGTTGGCCGCCCTGCCCGCCGTCCAGCGCTACTACGACGCCGACCGGCAGCAGCGCCCCGACGGCAACGGCGATCCGACCAATCCCATCGCGCAGCTCGCTGAGGCGTACCGAGATGCCGAGCGGACCCTGCGGGAGGGCCCGGTGGGCTCGCCGGACGATCTGGTGCGCCAGGTCCACACGGTGGCGGCCTGGAGCGGTGCCTTGGAGGCGGTCGTCGGTGAAGACCTGCGCGGCCCGCTGAGGCAGGTGCAGGAGGCCGCCAGTCTCCTCGCCTCCCGTTCGCGGGCGACGATCGCCGCCTTCGCCGGCTCGGAGCCCCAGGCGACGCCTGCCGAGTCGGTGACTGTCCCGGAGACAGACGCGCAGGAGACCGAGCTGACCACACCACCCGCCGGTCAGAGCACGGGACAGGAGGCGGATGGCGCGAGGCCTGCTGATGAGGCTGCGGCCGAAGGTGAGCGGCGGTCAGGGCTCCCGGGGGGCTTCGAGCGCTTCGCCCGCGTGTACCACGACGGCCAGGAGTACGGGGTCAACTCCGTCTCTGAGGATGGCCTTACCGTCTCCGTCGGCCAGGGGCTCACTTTTCCCAAGAGCGAGCTGACCCCTGCGGCAGATATGCCTCCCGTCACCAGCCGCCAGATCGCCGAGGGCTGGTGGGAGTACGAATATCAGGGCCGTACCTACACCGCGGCGAACTTGCCGGACGATCTGGTGCGCGGCCGCCTGGTCAACCTGTCCGTCGTGGTCGTGGACGAGGAGGGAGAACTTGTCGCACGCAGCTTCGGTGTCCCGTTCAAGAACACCATCATCTGGGCGCATGCCCATCCTGGTGTTCCCGCGCCGAATGTGGCCGGGTGGCTGCGCGTTGGCGGTGACTCGACCTGGCCCGAGTACAGCGACGCGGAGCGTGCGTACATGATGGCGGGCCCACCGATCGAGCAGATGGCCTTCGGCCTCGACGCCGACGCGGAGGTGGTCGACGTGGCCGCCGTGGACGAGGCGGCGCCGGACGGCGGCCCCGCCCCGGATCGGGAGACGGATGCTGCTCGCGGATCGGAGCCCGCAGAGGCTCCGGCGCCAGTCGTGGACGGAGTCGATATGGCGGAGCCCGCGCCGGAGCCCCAGGACGTCCTGGAATCCGCAGCCGCTGCCGTCAACGCCACGACGAACACCGAGGCGGACACCGCCGCTGACGGCGATCAGGTGTCGCCGGAGCGCCAAGACGTGCGGGAACCGGCGGCCGCCGTCGAGCAGTCTGCCGGCCCGGCCGAACAGCCTCCGCCATCAGCGGACGGCGACCAGCAGGCAGCAAAGTCCGGCCCGACAGCCGCGCCGACGGACGCGGCCCGGGCGGGCGGGGACGCCCCCAGCGACGAGACGGCGCATGACGCTTCGGAGGAACCGACCATGACCACCCCGCCGATCCCGGAGACCACCGACGCGCCGGACGAGCCGGTCACCGAGGAGCCGCCCGCGCCCCAGCGCTACTTCGAGACCGTCGCGCTCGCCGGGGACACCGGCTATGGCCTGCGCCTGTCCGGGCTGGACGGTCAGCCGGTCGACTCCGGCGACGTGCTGCGCGGTGACCTCGTCATCGCCACCATCCACCCAGGTGCCGAGGGGAAATGGTTCGCGCGCCTGGCCGCCGAAGGTCTGCCTGCCGACCTCACCTACCTGACCGACTCGCCGCAGGATGCGGCGGTCAACGCGGCCGTCATGTACTCCGCGTTCACCGGCGCCCCGGCCGGTCCGCCCGTCGGCGCGGCCGCCGGTGACGGGCCTCAGCAGCGGGTCGACGCCCTACGGGCCAACCTGCGCGACGCCGCCGTGCGGCACCGGGAAGCGGTCGCCGCCGCGGCCGCCCGTGCCTACACCGCCTTCGAGGAGAACGAGCGCTTCCGGGAGCTGGTCGGCAGTCTCGACGGCTTGGCGGCTGCGGTGTCCGGGGGCTACGGCTCTCAGCAGATGACGCAGCACCTCGACGCCGTCCAGCGGGCCGTCGACAACTGGGGCGGCTCGCTGCCGGCCGACCCGGACCATCCCGAGCGCCGTCAGCTCGCCTACCCGCTGGCTCATCTCCTGTACGACTCCCGGCGCCTACAGGACCAGGTGCAGGCCACGCTCGCCGCGGTCCAGGCGGAGCAGGTCGCCGTCCGCGACCAGACGGCCGCTGCGGCATCCACCCCGGAGGCGAGTGCCGTGCCGGCCGCGCCGAAGAACACCGCGGCGGTCCCCGAGACGCGGCGGGACGCCACGGAACCCAGGAATCACGAGGTCCCGAAGTCCCGGAGTGTCGAGACAGCACGGGAGGAGTCCCCGGCTGTACCGGCCGGTACTGCGGACGCGCCCGACACTGAGACGTCGGCCAGCACCGTGACACCCAACGGTGACGGTCCGGCCCTGGACGCCGCCGTCGACGGCATCCGCCGGGCCCTGGAAGACGCCCTCCAGGCCAGCCAGCCGGAGGCGGCCGCGCAGTCCCCCGGTGAGCTGCCACTGTGGACCGGCACGGAGGCCTCGCCCGCAGACACCGCGGCGACGGAACCCGCGACCGGACCGGTGGACCTCCGCGCCGAGTTCCAGGCAGTCATGGAGGCCTTCACCGAGCACGTACCGCCGGAGAACGGCACGGCGCAGGACCTGGTCGCCGACCTCGACGCCGACCTCACCACGCTGCAGCAGGCCTTCGCTGAGGCCGTCGCACCGCCCTCCCCAGCCGAACCGCCGTCCCCGGTCCAGGCTGACGCCGCCGCTGCCGAGCCGGGAGCGGAGACCACCACGCCCGTCTCACAGCAGGCCGATGCCGTCAACGCAGCCCTCCAGCGGGCCGATATGCACGCCGCGGCGCTCCAGGACCTCCCGGAGTGGGAGAAGATCCAGACGGTGCGCGGTGCGATCGGTCACCTTGTCCGCGTCATGAGGGAGCGGGCCGGGGAGCACTTCGACCGCCTGATGGGCGACGGCCGCGTCGGCGAGTTCTTCCGCAAGGTCTCGATCCGCGCCTGCGAGAAGGTCGCCCAGTGGGCGCAGGCGGCGGCGGACCGCCTCCGGCGGAGGGGAAAAGAGAAGGACTCCGACGCCCCGGCGGCCGCGGCACTGCGCGACCTGGCGGACGCCGCTACCGCCTACAGCTCACCCGCCGAGGGCCGCACCGGGCCGCCGCCGACGTCGCGGGACGCCACATCCACCACGGTGGACATCCCGGCGATGCGGCAACTCGGGGAGGCACTGTCCCGTCCCCTTCCCGAAGCCAAGGACGGGCGCGGTCCGCGCGTCTCCACGGCGGCCGCGCGGGGCAGGTCGACCACACGGCGCGGCGAGAAGAAGCCGGGCAACTCCACGGAGCAGGCGGGGCATCTGCGTCGCGCCGGCGCCGAGCAACAGCAGAACCGCAAGCCGACGCAGCACTAACCCAGACGCGCTGCCTGTGCGGTGGACGGCTCACGAGACCGGCGGCGCCGGACGCTGGTCTGGGCTGTGTGTGGGGCGGTGAGGGTGCAGTCTTCTGGGATGGTGCGGATGGCCAGGGTCACGCCGCTGGTGATCTGGCAGCGTCGGCCGATGGCGACGCCGGGGCCGATGCTGATGTTGTTGCCGGTTTGTGTGTCGTCGCCGATCACGGCTCCGAACTGGGTTGTCCCGGTTCGGTACAGGCCGGTCGTGGTCCGCGTGATGACTTCCCGGTCGGGCTTGCGCATGTCGGTGGTCATGTTGATGGCGGCGACGGTGACGTTGGCGGACAGGTGAGTCCGGGCGCCGAGGATGGTGCGGTTGATGCCGATCCTGTGTCCCAGGACGGCGTCTTCTCCGACGAAGGCGGCGGTGACCTCGCAGTTGAACCCGATCTGAGCGCCGGCGCACAGGATGCTGCCCTTGCGGACGGTGGTGAACTCGTGGACCTTGACGTCCGGGCCGATGATCACGTCGTCCCCGATGATCGCTGATGGGTGGATGTAGGCGGAGGGGTGGATGCGCTGGTCTTCTCCCAGCAGGACCAGGGCCTCGCGCTGGAGGCCGGGCCACTGGGCGAGGAAGTCGGCCAGCTCGAACGTCTCCAGTGCCTGGTAGGGGGTCGTGGCGATGGCTCCGCGGGTGGGGGCGGTGACGTAGTCGCCGAGGCTGATCCGTGCCATGGGTGGTGGCCTTTCTCTCGGTCGGGCGCGGGGGTTGGGCGGCGGTAGGCTCGCCGTTCACCTGACCCCTGGATGGAAGTGGTGGTGGTCGTGTCCCGGCCGCGTGTGGGTGTCGCCGTGCTGACGATGGGCGACCGGATGCCTGAGCTGCTGGCCCTGCTGGACTCGGTGGCGAAGCAGGACGAGCCGGCGGCCCGGATCGTGGTCGTCGGCAACGGCACGGCCCTGCCGGGTCTGCCCGAGGGCGTGACCGGGGTGGAGCTGGAGGAGAACCTGGGGGTGTCCGGCGGCCGGAACGTCGCCTGGCACCGGCTGCGGGAGTTCGGCGACGTCGACGTCCTGGTGGACCTGGACGACGACGGCCTGCTGGTCGAGGCGGACGTCTTCCGGCGGATCGCGGACCTGTACGCGGAGGATTCCCGTCTGGGCATCGTCTCCTTCCGGATCGCGGACGAGACCGGCGCCACGCAGCGCCGCCACGTGCCCCGCCTACGAGCCGGTGACCCGATGCGGCGCGGGCTAGTGACCACGTTCCTGGGCGGCGGGCACGCCCTGTCGATGCCGATGCTGGAGGAGACCGGGGGCTGGCCGGACGCCTTCTTCTTCACCCACGAGGAGACCGACCTGGCCTGGCGGGCCATCGACCGGGGCTGGAACGTCCTGTACGAGCCGGAGCTGGTCCTCCAGCACCCCAGGACGTCCCCGGCCCGGCACGCGGTCTACTACCGGATGACGGCCCGCAACCGGGTCTGGCTGGCCAAGCAGCACCTGCCGGCCCCGCTCGTTCCCCTCTACCTCGGGGTGTGGGTGGCCCTGACCGTGGCCCGGGCGCGGTCGCTTGCCGGTCTGCGGGCCTGGTTCGGCGGGTTCGCCGAGGGCGTCAAGACGCCTTGCGGCCCGCGCCGCCCCATGCGGTGGCGCACCGTGTGGCGGCTGACCCGGCTGGGCCGCCCCCCGGTCATCTAGAGCCTGGTCAGACCCCGGTGGACTGCCGCAGCCAGTCCGGGGCGGCGGCCGGGGTGGTCTGGAGCCACTTCACGTAGCGGTCGACGCCTTCCGCGACGGTGATCTTCGGCTTCCAGCCGAGGATGTTCTCCATCTTGCGGACGGCCGCGTACCCGCCCAGCGGGTCACCGGCAGGCAGCGGCGTGTCCAGGAACGCCGTGTGCGGGTAGTGGTCCTGGACCAGCTCGGCGACTTTGCGCACGGTGGTGGGCACGCCGGTGCCGATGTTCACGGTCTCGGTGTGGGCCCTGGGGCTGACCAGGGCACGCAGGGTGCCTTCGGCGATGTCGTCGACGTGGACCAGGTCCCGTACCTGGCGGCCGCCGCCGTTCAGGTGCAGGGGCAGGCCCAGGTGGGCGCGGGCGGCGAACCAGGCCACCACCCACGAGTGGGAGTGGGGCTTGATGGTCTGGGGTTCGCCGTAGACGGAGAAGTACCGGACGATCGTGTACGACGTGCCCACTTGATTGAGGATCAAGGCCGTCTGCTCCTCGCCCCACGCCTTGGTGTTGCCGTAGACGGACTTGGGCCGCATGCGGGTGAACTCGTGGAACTGGGGCGGGATGCGGCCGTGGACGGACTCCAGCAACTGCCGCATGGTCAGCAGCTCGGGGCTGTCGGTCTCCTCGGGGTTGCCGTCGCCGTAGACGCTGGCGGAGGAGACGAACACCATGCGGCGCACGCGGTCGGTGGCGGCCACGGCATCCAGGACGTTCTGGGTGCCAGCGACGTTGGTGTCGATCGCGGCCAGCGGATCGCGGGTGCACGCGGCGACGTCCGCCAGGGCGGCGGCGTGGATGACGTAGTCCGCTTCGGCGACGAGCTTGCGGACCAGGGCGGTGTCCCGGACGTCGCCCAGGACCACGTTGGGGTCGGACGTGCGGACGTCGAAGAGGTCGGCGTACACGTGGTCGGGGTAGGCGTTCATGGCGCACAGGGACACCGGCCGGGCCCCAAGGGCCCGCAGTCGGGCGGTGATGCGGGAGCCGATGAGTCCCGCGCCACCGGTCACCAGGACGGTGGCACCGCAGAGGGCGGCGAGGTCTGAGCGGTTGTGCACGATGCCTCCAGAAGCGGGGTTCGGGTGGTTTTCGTGACGGGGCCCGGCTCCGGGAGCGCCGGGCGGGTGAGCATCAGTCAACGGCCTGTGACCAAGCGGGAGGAGGGGCCATCTTGTAGGTCTCTGTAAGCCCGCGTAGGTCAGGGGGCAGCGGTGCAGACGGTGACCATCACGGACCTGATCCGGGCCGCGTGCGAAGAACGCGGGTGGGGCCCGACCAAGCTGGCCCGCGAGGTCGCCGTGGCCGCCGGCCGGGGGCCGGACGGTCTGGAGCGGCAGTACGCCCGCCGCTGGATGAAGGGCGAGCGGACCCCGTCGCCGGACGGGTGGCTCCCCTACATCGTCCAGGTCTTACATCTGGACCTGAACCGCGTCTGCGTTGCCGATCGGGGTGATCCTGAACCGTCCGGCCCGGATACCGTGGGATCAGTCCTTGCCCTGGGGAGGAGTGACGTGGAACGCCGCACCATGCTGGCCGCGACCGCCGCCTTCGCGCTGTCGGCCCTGAACCTCCCCGACGCCGAGGCCATCACCCGTCGGGTGGCCGCCGCACCGGCCGGGGCCGTACGGGTCGGGGCCGGTGAAGTCGCGGCGATCCGGCAGATGACCCGCACCCTCGGCGACACCGCCGCCGAATACGGCGGCGCCCACGCCCGCCGGCTGGCCGTCCAGTACCTCACCGGCAGCGTCGGCCCCTGGCTGGAAGGCCGCTACACCGAGACCACCGGCCGGGCCCTGTTCGCCGCCGCGTCCGAGCTGGTGCACCTGTGCGGGTGGATGGTCCAGGACGAAGGCAACGACGACCACCACCAGGGTCTCGCGCAGCGCTACTACGCGCACGCCTTCGCCCTCGCCGAAGAGGCCAAGGAGCCCGAGCTGGCCGCGACCGCCCTGCGCGGGATGGCCACACAAGCCATCGACCTCGGACCCCGCGGCCGGGCCGTGGCTCTGCGCCTGTCGGAGAAGTGCGTCGAGTACGCCGACCGGCTCGACGAGCCGAAGGCGATCGCCTACTACCAGACCACCCTCGCCGACGCCGCCGCCCTCGACAGCGACCAGCAACTGGCCCGCACCGCCCTGGCGAAATCCCAGAACGCCATCGAAAAGGCCACGGCCGCTCCAGGCGAATCCTGGGCCTCCCACTTCTCCACCGGCCGGTGGGCCCACCACACCGGCATGATCCTGGCCCGCCTCGGCGACCTGGACAGCGCCCGCGAACACCTCCAGCACGCCCTCGACGTCCACGGCCTGGACCGCCGACGCTCCCGCGCCATCGTCCTGGGCGACCTGGGCCACGTCCACCTCCGCCAGGGCGACCTCGACGGGGCCCTGGCCTCATGGGGCGAATTCCTCGACTGCGCCGAAGGCGTCCAGTCCGTGAAGATCACCGACGCGGTGACCGACATGCGCGTGCGGCTCTCCCGCTACAGCAAGGCCCCGGGCGTGGCAGAACTGGACGGACGGGCGGCAGCGCTGCTGTGACACCGCGGCGGGCCTTGCCGCTCGTGCGTGTGCCTCCGCTCCAGAGCGCGGATGCGGAGGCACAGTGGCGGGGCTGACAAGACGCTCACCAGGAAGGTGAACCCGCCAGCGGGCTACGGTACCGGCTCGTACGTCACCGTTGCCCCCGGACAGCGCGCGGCCGCGACGGCCAGGGCCTGGCGCTCGGCGTCGTCCACGGTGAGCTGCCACCGCTTCTTGGTGGCTGTCCAGTCGGCGAGGTACGCGCAGTGCTGACCAGTGGCAGGAGGCATCCACTCGGCCGGGTCCTGGTCGGCCTTCGAGCGGTTGGTCTTCGCGGTGACGGCGATCAGGGAGCGCTCGGCGTCCAGGTCGTTGGCGTACGCCTGGCGCCGCGCCGGCGTCCAGCCGCTCGCGCCGGAGTCCCAGGCCTCGGCCAGCGGAACCATGTGGTCGACGTCCAGGGCGGAGGCGGCGGTGACCCGCTGCTCGTCGTACATCGACCACCACACACCGCCGGTCAGCGCGCACCGGGCGCCGACGGTGGGCGGCTCGATCGCCTCGGAGAGAAGGACCTCGGCGCGGGTGTTGCACCCGTCCCGGTCGGCGTCCACCCAGTGCTTGAACGAGCTGCGGGTGTAGCCGTCGCGGGACTCGGCGGCACGCGGCAGCGAGGCGATGGCCTGGCCCAGCGGCACGGTCACCGCCGCGCGGGGGGCGGGCGCGGCGGCCGCGTGGGCGGGGGCGGTCGTCAGAGCGGTGAGGGGCAGCACGGTCAGCGCGGCCGCCGTGGCGGCGCGGAGAAGAGGAATGATCACGCGTCAAGGTCTACCGGCTCCGGGCGTACGCCAGGTTGCTCGGTGAGGGTGTATCACTCGCGCGGGGCGAGGACTTCACCGGCGAAACGTTCGAGCAAGTGGTCGGGGCCGTGATCAAGCGGGGGATTGCCGGTTAGCTCGATGCCGAACGTGGCGGTGGCCCCGCGCCTACGCGGGGCCACCGGGGTGAGCGGCAGAGCTAGACCTGCTGACGTACGAACTGCGGCGCGGCGAGCAGGGTCCCTAGGGCGGTCGCGAGCTCGTACTGGGCGGCGGCGACGGCCACCGTGAAGAGGACAACGATGATGACCGTGGGGACCTGCCCGGGCATGATCTCGGGCACCCCGCCGGGCTTCAGCGGCCGACGGGGCGGGAACGCGGGGAAGATTCCGGGGAAGAGTCGCGTTCCGGTACTGTCGTAGATGGACATTGTCGAGTGCTACCTGCTTTCGCTGTCGTGAATCGCGGTCACCTCGACGACGTCGCGTCGGAGAGCGTCCCCACGGCCTCACTTTCCTAGGGCGCGGCCGTGGGACCTCTCCGGCATCTCTGCCGCGAGGTGGACTCCACTCTAGCGGACCGACTCTCCCTCAACGCACTATCAACCACTACATGTTGTGTCGTGGGTCCACTCTGACCACAACATCTTGCGGTTTGGCTACAGGGCCCGCTCGACGGGCAGCAGCATCTCCGCTGGTGGGCGACTCACCGGTCCCGGCCGCTCAGCGGCACCGATCCCGGTCCTTCCGCTCCGCTCGGCCGGCGTATGAGGGCTCGCCCGTACCGGCGCGCCGGCCGCACAGCTCGACCGCATCGGACGGTCGCTCAGGCGGATCGCTGCCCAATGCGTTTCAAGTCGTCGACCTGACCGAGCAGGTAGAGCAGGGCGTCAGCACCTTTGATCATCGCCGCAGCCCGTACTTGCAGAAGGCTCGGCGCCGTGGAGCCTGCCGTCATGGCCATGAAGGGCGTCGGGCTCTCGGTCGTCAGATCCGTCAGGGCTTCATGAATCCGCACCGGCTGTTCCGGCTTGAGGCCGGAGTCGTAGAGGTACGGTCCGAGCACGGCTTCCACTTGCCGCCAGTACGCCTTGAGTTCGGCGAACCACTGCTTTTGCAGCGATCCCCGTACCTCAACGTCGAGGGTCTGCTCCAGGGCTCGGTTGATCGCCTCAACTTCGGCCGCCAAGTGCCGCGACGACGGTGACGCCTGGCGGCCGTGCGGCCGGCGCGCCGCATGGCTCAATGCCTTACACGCGCTCAGCAGATCGCGGAGACTGCTACGCGCCGCGTCGGGAGTCTCCGCAACGAATCTTCCCAGCAACGCTCCCGTGAACAGGTCGACCGCATTCGGTGCCTGCTTCATGGCCACTGTGCGTGCCATCGTCAGCGCCTGCCTGGAAGCAAGCTGGGACAGGAAGATCAAGGCAACCGGTACCCCGATAAGGAAGGCAGTGAGGCTGGAGTACAGGTTGGTAAGGATGGGCCAGTTGTCCGACCAGCACCGAAGCTCGCCGTACAAGCCGATCAAAAGAGCGACAACAGCCAGGGCCCAGCACCACAGGGACACACGTCGAACCCGCTCGTCCGTGTCCTTCCACCACCCCGGCCTCACGCCCATAACTGCCACCTTTGCCCGATTTGGTGCAGAGCGTGCCAGATTTGTCGGGCCGTTTGGGGATGCACGCCGCCGCAGTCGGCCTTGAGGGACCGGCACGCCTGCCCGAAGGCGAGTGACTCATCACTTCGCGGCAGCTCCGGGAGAACAGGGCCGGACCGTTGACGGGCTACGCCGACCAGGTGCTCGTCCTCAAGCGTTCCGGTCGGGTTGGCGGCGTACGTCGGCGTACACCCGGGCCCTGACCCCGCTCTCGCCGGGCACGCGCCATACCGGCGTGATGCCGGAGGTCGCCCACAGGTTCTGCAGAGCTTCCATCACCGACCGGAGCGTCTCCTCGTCGGCGGCAAGGATGTCCAGGACCGCGAGACCCGGCTCCGCGATGTGCTGCTCGTCAATGTCCATGCGCTGACCGACGACCAGGTACGGGCGGCCGGTTCGCCGCCGGCTGCCCGAGCCACCCGGACGAGCGACGGCTCACGTAGTGGTCGAGCGGAGAGGGAACCGGTCAGGCGTGACACACAAGAGTTGCATCACACGAGGCAACTTGCGATGGTGTGGCGGCGGGGCAACGCATCTCGGGATGCGTTGCGCGCAACGCATCTCCGGATGCGTATGGCAGTTCCCCCGCCGCTGGAACGACGGGGGCACCTTCTGCCGTACCAGGACGGTCGTCCCCGGCTAGATCGTCGAGCCGGGGGCGTCGTCACATCCGGGTGAGGTAGTCAAACCACTCCCGGATCGTGCGACCGATCCAGTACACGGCCGCCGTTACCGGTGCGAGCCACAGGCGGAGACGACGCTTCACCCTCTGCCAGCGAACCCACTTCGACCGCTTCTCGTGCTCACCCATCGAGTTTCCTTATTGACGGGGTGGACCCGGCTGCTTCATGCCGGACCCGGGCGCCCGGAGTCCGGTGAACTGACCGCCGTGGGCCCCTCGTTGGGAAGCGACGTTCACACTACGCGACGGGGGAGGCACCGCAAACCGCTCCGATCCCTTGGGAACACCGGGCGTTCACCCATTTGGTTTTTTTCCGGTTACTGAGGGTGAGCAGTCCCGGCCAGCCGATGGCCTGCGTGAGCGAGGGAACCCCGACGCGCCCGGGTCGACGTGAACCCGGTCTGCCCGGGCGGCCGCCCGGCCGGTGTGCACACCGTCACGAATATGACGTGGGTCACATTGCTCAAATCGTCGATTCGGACCTGGCGCCTTCGCCCGGCCTACAGCACCCCGGCCATGGCGTTGTCCTCCCAGCCGTCGCCGTCCTCGAAGTAGCCCTCCATGACCGCACTGTTGGGCACCCAGCCGCCCTGCTTGGCGATGACCTTGCGGTCGTTGCCCGCGCGGCGGGAAGATTCGGCGGCGCCGCGGCGGGTGGAGTGGCCGGTGTAGCGGACGGGGAGCTCGGCCCATTCGCCGAGCCGGGTGATGACGTCGCCGATGGTCTCGGGGGCGAGTCCGCCGGGCATGACGGTGTGCCAGCGGGGGTGCAGCGGTTTGTACGCGAAGTCGTCGGGGTCGGTTAGTCCGGCGGTGTCCTTCCACGCGCGCCAGGCGCGGACCGGGCAGGTGGAGGGCCGGGTGCCGTACGGGATCTTCACCGTGCGCGGGGCGGTCTTCGACACCCGGACGTCGACGATGAGGCCCTCGTCGACGTCGGTGATGTGGCGCAGCCGGAGGTAGGCCACCTCGTGCTCGCGGGCGGTGGCGGCGAACGCGGTCAGGCCGATGGAGCGGTTGCGGATCCCGAGCAGGGTGTTGGGGGCGGCCTGGACGGCGGCGCGCAACTGCCCGATCAGCATCGCCGGGGCGGGGCCGCGGCCGCGCACCTCCTCGGTCTTCTCCAGCTCCTTGACCTTGGCCTTGAGCACACGGCGGGCCCGGGCGGCGACCGTCTTGTCGAGCTTCAGGCCGTGTTCGGTGCGGCCGGTGACGACGACGCCGGACAGGCGCCGGTCGATGGTGGAGGGCGCCATGTACGTGCCGGTGCGCCAGCCGGGCTGCCACCACAGCCACTCCACAAACGCGGTGAGGCTGCCGGGGGTGATGGCGGTGACCGGCAGGCCCAGCAGCGCGGTGAACTGCTCCCACTGCTTCCAGTCGGCGGCGTAGCCGTCGACCGTGTTCTTGGGCCGAAGGTTCTGCTCGTGCTTCTTGGAGCGCTCCTCCAGCTCGGCGAGCTTGGCCAGCACCTCGGGGGTGAACTCGACCGGGGCCGGGGCGGGCGCGGCGCCGGCGCCCTGGTGCGGCAGCAGCGTGCCGGGAGTCACCGGCTCGGCGGCGGTGGTCTCGTCGGTCATCGTGAGCCTGCCTTCGGCCGCGCGGCCCCGGCCTCGGCGAGACGGCGGCGCAGCGGCTCGGGCAGCAGCCGCTCGGTGACGAGCGGCGCGCGGCCGCCGTCGCCGGGGCGGCACTTCCTGCAGTGCGGTGCGAGCACCATCCGAAACGAGAACATGATCCCCCTATCACCCGATGGCCCGTCATGGGCCTTTTTCCGTACCACTAGTTGTAGCGTCTTCAACCCGGATATGTGAGGTTATCCGGGCTGCATGCTCCGGTGGTCCTCACCCCAAGGGGCGAACGGTTGTTCGGTTGGCTTCCGCCTGGCGTTCTGGGTGTCGCGATCGGCCCGTGTCCGTGACCGGCCACCAGAGCGCTCCGGCCGGTGCGCGAAGTTCCTGTCCGGATCTCTCGAATGGCGGCCGTGATGCTGCTGGGATGCGGCCTGCGCGGCTAACCGGCGGGCCCTGCACAGTGCCGTGGCCGGCAGCCGGAATCCCTTCCGCTCCCGTGCCGTCAGCCCGAGACGGAAGGGCTGACGCCCCTGCACTCTCCACCTGCACGCGATGCAGCGCGTGCCCGACCAAAGGAGCAAGACCGCCGTGACCACCCTTCCCGACCACACCCGCCCCGCGATCCCGCCGCGTCCGGATCCGGAGATCACCATGGGGACCGCCGACGAACCGGGCCCACTCCTGAGCGCGCACGCTGCCCTCGTCCTGCTCATGGCGGTGGTCGCCGGCGGCATCGTGGGCACCCTGACGTACTTCATCGACCGCAGCGCCGCTCAGGCGGCGCTCGCCGCTCTCGGCACCTTCGGGGTCACCGCTCCGGTGGTACACCGGCTCATCGGCCGTTGAGGAGCGGCAGGTGCGCGGAGTCGGACGCCACAGTCCGGCAACGCGCTCCAGCCCCGCCCCTGGTCGTCCGATACGGAGCGGCATCACACCCCTGGCCACGGACGGGGGCCGATCCGCCTCCCTGTTCCCCAGGCGGCGGCCGGGCGAATTGCCATCGCCCCGCCCCCGCCCGCGCCCGGGGGACGCGGTCAAGCCGGTCAATGCACATGTTGACCTGGTCAATTGACCCGCGCGGGGACAGGGCGATACGTGCGTGTCCCGGCTAGCCGTCGCCGCAGACGACTCGGGCGTATGGCACCGGACGACGGCGGCGTCCGGATCCGGATCGACCGATCCGGATCCCCTCCGAGCCGGTGGCGTGCAGTCCTCAGCCGACCAGTCGCCGCTCTGGGAGGGGTCCGCCCGGACAGTCCGGACCGGATCCGGACCGATCCCTTGACTGGTCAACGTGACTCCGTTGACCAGTCAAGGTACAAAACTGACGCCAGCACCAGCCACGGATACAACATCCGGACGACGCTAACCAGTTGACACGGCTCGCAAATATTAACGCCGAAATCAATAATGACGACCCAAATAAGAAACCCCCGGAAACTAATCCGGGGGACAAAGCTGGTAGAGTTTATTTTGTCGGTGTAGGGTGGGCAACAGTCCACATGGGTGGACCCCGTGGCCGCCGGCCGGCAAACCCACGGGGTCCGTTCGACGAGTAGGACCTGACGGGCCCGACCTGGGAAGAGGTCGGGCCCGTTGTCGCACGCCGGAGGACTCCGCTACCAGTCGCGGTACGTACGCAACGCGTAGTACAGCGCCTGGGCCAGCCCCCCGAGCGTCCGGGCCGCTTCCGCAACCCGCTGCCAAACGGTCCTGTTCGCCGGCTCCTTGTTCTCGCCGACGGACACGTCGATCACCTCCCCTCGCCGGATGGATCCAGCGCTGGTGAACCCACCGGGCGCCCCATGGGGAAGTGACGTAAACAATACACCGCAGCAGCGCCCAGAAGTGCCCCCGAAAACACGTCGCCTGACGGACCGCCACGCCCTCCAGGAATTCCTGGAGGGAATCCCACCCCCGAGGCGCTGCTTATTCGAGTTCCAATGTGCAATAGCCGCTCGTGTTCCCGCAGGTCAGCGCACACGCCGCGCGCGTGCGGCACCGCTTGCCGATCCCCGCGCCGCTCGACCTGTGGCGTCGGCCACACCCGATCGTGGGCAGAGGCCCGGGACATCAACTCTGGCGGCATACCTGTACGGGCGGGGCGGCCGCCGCGCGGCGGGCCGGTTCCCCGTCCAGGCGTCCGGGGGCGTGGCTATCCGGCTGCAGGTGCGTTTCCTGCCCCGAACAGTGGCACGTCGGCAGGGGTCACGTCCAAGCGGAGACGGGTGTACCGGAGAGGGTGACGGTAGGCGCCGCCGCGATCGATCGAGGTGTCCGCGCTGACCTCGGCGACAAGCCGCGGCCGGACGAGTGTGACGTCGAGGGCCTGGCAACCCGGGTCCGGACGCGGCCACTTGTCAGGTTGAACCTGACGAAACCACTGAACTCCACGGCATGTCAGGGCTACCCTGACAGCATGACCGACACTGCACCGGCCACTACCGGCCCGCGCACTCTCTCCCCCCGCGACGAAGCACGCGTCGCCCTGGCCCGGAACGCCGCCCACCTCGCTCAGGACATCTTCGACCTCGTTCCCGTCGACCCCGACGTGGCGCCGGGGGACCTGCTGCGCCAGGCCCTCGACGTCTACAAGAAGGCCCAGATCCTGGTAAGCAGCGCCGTCGTCGCCGAACGGGAGCGCAGCACCACCTGGGAACAGATCGCCCGCGCCGCCGGCACCACCCGGCAGTCCGCCCACGAACGCTGGAGCCTGGATGTGCACACCTGGGCCAGCCGCGGGCGGATGGTCTCACCGAACAGCGGTCCTCCCACACTCGAGATCGCCGCGTACATCGACGAGCAGTACGCCCGGCTGCACCCCGAGCGCACCGACGCGGTCACCGGCGGACTCGACGCCACTCGTCACCCCGGCTCGGCCTCATACGAGGACGCTCAGCGCACCCGCGGCCAGGAGCTGCACGCCCAGTGCAGCGAACTCCACGCCGACCTGCGCCGCTCGCACGACGAGTACGACCGGCTGAAGGACGCGACCGACCCGGACAGCCGCCGCCAGCTCGCGGCCAACCTCACGGCCACCGCCACCCTCAACGAACGCCTCGCCGCTCTCTACGCCGAACTCGTCGGCGCGGAACCCGCTCTCGCCGACGAGCACCGCGCGCGCAGTGAGCGCTACCGCCACGACGCCACCCACAGCCGCGACTACGCCGCACTCGTCACCGACAAGGGCACTGACGCGTAGGCCGCCACCCGCAACCGAAGAGAGAAACGCATGGCCAACGACGCTCCCTCATACGAGAACACCCCGACCGCCATGGTCTACGACGTCTTCGCGGAGACCGCCAACGAGCTGATCGGCCTCTACACCCATCGCTCTGACACCACTGCCGACGAGGCCGAGCGCGAGCGGTGGTGGCAAAAGGCCCTTGCTGTCCGCGATGCCCGCCGCGCGGTGCCGGCGCAGGACCGGCAGGCCCTGCTGGAGCACATCGCCTCCTGGAAGCAGGCCATTGACACGCTGAAGGCTGGCCGGTGAGCGATCCGAGCGACTACTTCCTCACCGAGGATGAGTTAAGAGCGCGCTTCGATGAGCGGGTCCGGGACTTCGTGTTCGGCGGCTTCCAGCCGCTGGCTGAGCCGCCCCTCGTGCTGCTGGGCGGGCAACCGGCCGCCGGGAAGAGCCAGGCCATGGCCGCCACCGCCCAGCGCCATGGCGGAGCGATCGTCACTCTGACCGGCGACGAACTGCGCCCGATGCACCCGCGGTACCAGGAGCTGCTGACCGAGGACGCGCAGACCCGCGAGACGGCGACCGCGCAGGCCTCCGGGCCGTGGGTCCGGATGAGCATCCAGTACGCCCTCCAGCACGGCTACGGCCTGCTGCTGGAAGGCGTGTTCCGAGACCCGGCCATGACCATCGGCACCGCGGAGGAGTTCGCCCGCGCGGGCCGCCCTGTTGAAGTCGTCGCACTCGCTGTCCGGGAGGAACGCAGTCGGCTCGACGCCCTCGACCGCTTCCTGGAAGGCGGCCGCTGGACCCCGCCCGAGCTCCAGGACCTCGCCTACAGCAAGGTGCCAGACACCGTCGCAGCCGCCGAGCAGAGCCCCGCCGTGCACCGGATCGCCATCACCAACCGCTCCGGCGCCGACCTCTACGTCAACGAGCGAGGACCGGACGGGCGCTGGCTCGGAGAACCCGCTGCCGTACAGGCGCTGCAAGACGAGCGCGCGCTGCCGTTCTCCGCCCAGGAGGCCACATCGTGGCTCGCGAAGCAGCGTACGGTCGTGGTGGAGATGGCCGCCCGGGGGGAGACGAACGACAAGAGCCGTCCCGTCCTACGGCGGCTCGCGCACGAGGCCGAGGTCGTGGCGGCGATGGTCTCACCCGACTCCGCCCACCCCGAGCGCGCTGCCCACCAGGCGGCCAAGCCCCTGCTGACGCTCCTCGTGGAAGCACCTCTCACCCACGGTGCACCCCTACCAATCGAGCTACAGGTCGACCTGCCTTCCACCGCGGAGGGCCGGGACGAAGCGGTACGCCGCGCCCGGCTCGCGCCCGGCGAGAAGGCCGCGGAGGACACGGTCCGAAACTCCTTCGCTCAAGCCCGCCAACGAGCATCGGGCGAGGCCGAGCCGGTTTCGTCCGGGCAGCCGGGACCCCGGAGGCCGGACCCCAACGCCGCGCGAGCACGGTCGACAACGGCGGCCGCGCGCTCACGCAAGTCCGCTCCGGGCTCCACGCCAGCGGCGGGCAGCCCGGGCCGCTCAGCACCCCGGCAGGACCCACAGGGCCCGGAGCCACGCAAGGGACGCGGCAAGTAAAGCGGCCAGCGCGGCCGCAGCGGCGGGCCCCGGCGTTGCACTCCACAAGGGGGTGCCGGGGCCCGCTCTGTCGTCGCCAGCCGTGCCCCACGACGGTGGTACGCATGCAGAACGACGGGGGCCCGGCTTCCGCTTCCGCGAAGGGCACCGCCGGGGCGGGTTATCTGGCCAGAAAGACCCATTGACCTCCTGGGCGACGTCCTCCATGCAGTCGCTGCACATGATGTTGCGGCGCTGGTGGAGCAGGGTCAGTTCTCGGCATGGCGCCAGGCGCTGGGCACGGTGCCGGGCATGCGGTGGTCGATCTGGTGCTCGCCCTTGGTGCAGCCCGCGAACGGGCCGCTGGAGGCGCGGAGCTCACGCATGCAGGGGTCGAGATGGTCGCGGTGCCATACGGAGGGGCCGGTGTAGCCGCAGGTGGCTGGGTCGGTGAGTTCCTGCCAGGCCAGCCACAGGGCGTGGAGCCGGGCGACGGCGACGGGGTGCTCGAACCACAGGTGGCACCAGCGGGCGTCGGAGGTCGGCTCGGCCAGGTAGCCGGGGACGAGGACGCCCTCGACCCATTCGATGAGGGCGCGCAGTTCGTCGTCGTACTCGGGTGGGTCGAGCAGCAGGATGAACGGCGGGTACTGCCAGTCATCCTCCCCGCCGCCGTCGCCTTCCTCGCCGGCCGCCTGGTCGTCGGCGGAGGCCTCGCCGGGGCCCGTGTCGCTGCCCTCGCTCAGTGCTTTGACCTGGGCGGTCAGGGCGGCGACGCGGGCCTTGAGGTCTTCAAGGTCTTCGAACAGGCCCACGGGTACGTCGAAGTTGGGCTCGTGGGGTTCATCGGGCATCGCGGGCTGCCTTCCGCTCCTCGTACGCCGCAACGGCTCGCTTGGTGATGGCCTTCTCCTCGGCGGCCATCTGGGGGCCGATGTGGGCCATGGCCTTCTCCGCGTACCAAGGGCGCAGGCCGATCTGGGCGATGGGCATGCCGGTGGACATCAGCAGGGCGGTGCCCTTCTTCATGGCGCGGATGTCGGCGGGGTCCAGGATCTGCTCGCGCTGCTCGGAGACGCTGCGGGAGTAGCCCTCCTTGCTCTTGGAGTACGAGCCGCGGCCGACGTAGTGGGCGCCGACCAGGGTGGAGACGTCCTGGGCGAACTTGGCGTCGTCCAGGCCGACGCCGATCAGCTTCTTGGTGGCGGCCGACCACATGGCGTCCATGCCGACCTCGCCCCAGGCCTTCACGCCCTGGCGGTAGCTCTGGAGGATGACGTAGGGGGTGATGCCGCGCGAGCCGAGGTGGCTGTACAGGTCGGGCAGGTCGGCGATCTTGCAGATGTTGGCGGCCTCGTCGAGAACGGCGCGCATCGGTTCGGGCAGGCGGCCGCCGTGGCGCTCGCCCGCCTCGGTGCCGGCGGTGAACACGGCGTCCGCGCACGCGGCGACGACGGCCGACATCGGGCCGCCCTTCTTGCTCAGCAGGTACAGGGTGTCGGTGCTGGTGGCGAAGGCTTCGGGGTCGAACCGTTCGCGGTGCTTGTCCGGTGTCACCCAGGCGAGGGTCTTCTCGTCGCGCAGCGCGGACACGGCCGTACGCGCGTTCTGGAAGATTCCGGACTGGGTCTCTTCGGCGATGTTGACCGAGGAGTCGACTGCCTCGGCGAGTACGGGCTCGTGCTGGTAGAGCACCCGCATGGGTGCTTTCTCCTTGGGGTCGGCCAGCCACTTCATGACGTCGCGGACGCTGCCGCCCTCCCACCAGGCGGCGCGGAACAGCCCGACCAGCAGGTCGCCGGCGGCCTGGGACCAGAAGGGGTCGGCCTGCTCGCTGGTGATCTGGGTGACGAAGTGGCTGGCGAGCCGTTCGGCACCCTCCAGCGTCTCGGCCTGGGCGATCATGTCCCACCACATGTCCCGCTCGGCCTGGGCCACGCCCTGGGGATCGAGCACCCAGGTCCGGCCGACCTTCGCGCGGGACGCGCGGGTGGCGGCGTAGACGTCGGCCTTGTTGGACGTCATCAGCAGGGCGCCCGGGGCTTCGTCGGCGACCGGGATGGCCAGGGACGTCGACTTGCCCGCGCGGGGCGCCATGATGGCGACGTAGGTGTCCTCGTCGGAGCCGCGCAGTTCCACGCCGGAGGGCAGGTGGTCGCCGAGCAGGACACCCCGGTCGCGGGCCTCGACCTTCTTGGGGTCGGTGTTCTTCAGGGAGGCGCGCAGGCGGGTCGCGGTGCGGGCGGCGTGCGTGGGGGTGAGCTCACGGACCTGGTGCAGGGTGGCCAGGTGGCTCGGGTTGTGGAACCAGCGCAGTGACACCCGCAGCCCCCACACGACCAGGGCGATCACGGCGATGTCGAGCAGACCGGCGCCGATGGCGGAGGCGGTCGGCGAGTTCGTCCAGACCGCTGACCAGTCGCTGGCCATGCGGTAGACGGTCAGCGGGGAGGCGGGCGCGGCCTCCTCACCGGTCAGCACGGCGCCGGCGGCCGCTCCGGCCCAGGTGGAGGCGGACAGCGTCACCGCCCCGCCGAACACGATGCCTCCGAAGGCCCATGCGCGGTCGTTGTCCGTCATCATCGGCGGCCACCCCCTGTGGTCGTCCGGCGCCGGTTGTTGTCGGTGGCGTACAGCCGCTGCTCGGTCGGCGTGAGTTCGAGCGCGGCCGCGATGCCCGGCCGGGTGCCCAGCTTGATCAGGTACTTGCCGCGGCCGGGGTGCCGGGCGGACTCTTCCTCGGCAGGACTGTCACCGTCGTAGCTCGGTGCGATGTCGAGTCCGGTGGACGTCGCCGACGCCCAGGAGCTGACCATCATGACCTCCTGCTCGGTCAGCATCCGCTTGCCGGTGACCCGCCCGAGCTCCTCCTCGGTGCTGGCGCCGAGCACCCAGGTGTCGCAGCGGTCCATCAGGCCGCGGGCCTTGGCCCTGTCCATCTCGGTCGGCAGCGCCTCGACATCGAGGAGGCTGTGCGTGACGTAGATGGTGACGTCGTCGGTGGTGCGGTTGAGGCGGGAGATCGCGTCCATCGCGTCGACCAGGCCCGGGCCGGAGCGCAGGGCACGCCACATCTCGTCCATGGGCAGCACCAGCTTGCGATCCATCAGCCCGATGGACCGGGCGGAGTCGATGGAGCTGTAGGTGTACGCCCAGGTGGCGATCATCCCGGCGGAGACGACGTCGTTGCCGCGGGCCCGCAGGGCGGAGATGTCCACGGAGACGGCCGGGGCATTGATGTCCAGCGGCGTGGTGGTCGGGCCGTCGAAGAGGCCCTTGAGGGGGCCGCCGATGAGGTTGTCCAGTCCGGCGATGACCGAGCGGGTCAGGTCCTGGTACCGGGTCCCTTCGGCGGCCAGCTTGGCCCGCAGCTCCTCCGGTGCGGCGCGCAGGACGTCGACCACGTCCTTGACGATGGGGTCGCTGTCGGAGGCCTGGGCGGCGGAGGCGACCTGTACGGCCGTGTCCAGCGCGCTGCGTTCGACCTCGTCGGGGCTGCGGCCGAGGCCGTGCTTGGTGGACAGCAGCGCGACCAGCGTCTCCAACCTCCTGCCGTTGAGGACGTCGAGCAGCGCCTCCCGGCGCTCGGCGGGCAGCGCCTGGACGCGGCCCTTGAGCGGGCCGGAATCCAGCGGGTTGATGCGGCCGATGCCGTCGCCGATGCGGACCACGGAGCCGCCGAGTTCGCTGATCAGCGTGCTGTACTCGCCCTTGACATCGCCGGGGACGCACACCATGTGCCCGTACGCCGAGTACACCAGGCACACGCGTTTGACCAGGGCACTCTTGCCCGCCCCCGGCTGCGACATGACCCATACACCCGGGTTGGTCGTCAGCTTCCCCGTCCAGCCGCTGGGATCTATGCACACCAGCTCGCCGGTCAGGACATCCCGCCCGACCGGCACGCCGCGCGGCGGCAGGCCGGCGCCGAGCAGGAACGGATAGATGCCTCCGGCCTGGCTGGTGGGGCCGGTGTAGACGGTGCCGGAGTCCTCGACCGGGGCGCGGCCGCCGAACCGGCCGCCCCACCCCAGGCGGGGGGCGTACCGGCTCCTCAGCTTCTTCTGTGCCTGGCGCTCTTCACGCGTCGGGGCCTGCTCGGCCACCCGGGTCACGCGCTTGGGCGTGGTCACCGCCGGCGGCTTGGGCTTGCGTGCCATCTCGTCAGTCCTTCACCAAGGGGCTGTAGCCCAGCGGCAGTCCGGCCGCGAAGATCGCGGCCTGGGCGCCGTAGGCGGGGCGCATGCGGATACCTCGCGTCGCCTTCACCGCCCGCTCCAGCTCCTGCCGGGCCGCGGGCAGCTCGGTGGTGCTGCGGGCGGTGACGGTCACCATCAGCGTCCAGTCCACGACCTGGGCGCCGCCGGCCATCTGGGCGGCCGCCCTCTCCGCCCGCTGGGTGTCTGCCCGCTGTGACCACTTCGCGCGGCCCTTGACCTCGGCCATCGCCCGCTCCCGGTCCTGGGCGTGGCTGATCTCCCGCTCCAGCACCGCCTCGCCTTCCTGTGGGTCCAGGACCCGGTATGCGAGCGTGATGCGGCGCTGGAAGCGGCCCGGGGCCAGCAGGGGCAGCAGCACGCTGTAGGCGATGGTGCGGCGCGGCATCTCCCGCAGCACCCAGGAGATGGACACGCCGCCGTCGTGCGCGTACTCCTCCCACCCGTCATCGGCGGCCTGCGGCCCGCACTCCGCCCAGCTCAGATCCGCGAATTCGTTGTCGCGCGCGTTGAAGACGGCCGGGTCGTAGGCGGAGCGCACCAGGCGGCGCAGATCGATGTCGGTCGCCCGGCGCTCGATGTCGGTCCCGGTCCCGGACAAGTCCAGCGAGTCGGCCACCTTCAGTGCCTCGGCGACCTGTTCGGCCAGGTCCGTGGGAGGGTCAGCGGAGGCGCTGGGGTCGACCGTGACGGACATCCACGGCGCCACGCTGGCGGTGGCGTGCGGGGTGGTGCGCACGAGCTCGCTCAGGACCTTCTTGGCCAACTTCGGCGCGTGCGGGTCCTGACGGGCCTTCACGTCGTCGCTGAGCGCTTCCCCGGCGCCGGGGGTGATCTGGATGGTCACCGACGCTGCCTTGATCTGGTCGTCGGTGCTCATCGAGTCCAGCACGGACGACCAGGTCCGCAGGCTGCTCTGCACGGCGCTGGTGGGCGCCATCAGGCTGCCGCCGGGTGCGAGCAGCGTCGTGACGGTCATGTATCCCGTCGCCCGGTCGTGGACCACGCCGACCGGCTTGCCGCTGGTCGGGTCGTAGGCCTTGATCAGCGTGGTGGAGGCGCCTACGCCCGGCAGGTCCAGCGCGTAAGGGTGCGGCAGCAGCAGCCTGCGGTAGGCGGTCGCCTCGGCCCGGGAGGCGCGGCGCCAGGCGAACTTGGCCCAGTAGTACGCCAGGGCGGACATGCCGTGGCGCCGCGCGGCGGCCAGCGCGATGACCGCGCCGGTCGCCGGCAGGGTGAACAGCAGCGTGAGGGGCGCCTGGGTACCGATCAGCCCGTCCGCCATCAGCACCATCGCCGCGATGATGATCGCGCTTCTCGACAGCCCGCCGAAACCGCTGCGGCGTGCCCGGAACGGATCCACCATCAGGTTCCTGGGCACATCGTGGGTACTCACCGCGTTCCCTCTCTTCCAGCAGCAGCGTCCTGGACCATGTCGTTGACCCCGTCCAGGACCTCAACGGCAGAGGCGCTGGTCCCGGCCGCCGTCGACGAGCCCGTCGCCGGTGCCGCTCCGGCAGCGCCCTGGACCGTGTCGTTGACCCCGTCCAGGACCTCAATGGCAGGGGCACCGGTCCCGGCCGTCGCCGACGAGCCCGTCGCCGCTGCGGCGCTCGCGGCACCCGCCGTGCTGCCTGCGGCCGTACCCTCATCACCGGCGCTGCCGTCGGCGCCGTCCGCGCCGTCCGCCGAAGCGCCGGCAGCGTCGGCCTCGCCGCTCGCCTGGCCCGGCACCTTGGCACCGGCCTGGGTCCGGGAAGCGTGCGCCACAGCATCGCTGTCACCGCCGCTTGAGCTGCCATCCGCGCTGCCGCCCGCGCCGCGGCCCTGCTGGCCCATCTGCTGCTCGACGTAGTCGGCATGCGCCATCGGGGTCGCGGGGGGTGCGCCTTCGCCCCCGCCGCCCTGGCCCTTCTTCTGGGCACCGAAGTACGCGGCGGCCGCGTTCAGTGCGGCGCTGAACCCGCCGGACGCCAGCCCCCCTCCGGCCGCCGCGCCGAAGGGCGCGAAGATCTTGGTGAGGGGCGCGGGGGCGATGATCCCCAGGAACAGGGTGGCCACGCCACGCAGCCATTCCGCGAGCGTCTGTGCCTTCCCGAACTCCGTGAAGCCGGTGCAGATGATGACGGCCAGGATGGGCTTGTAGGTCACGATGACGAGCCCGCTCGTGATGAGCTTGGGCGCCCACTGCCGGGTGACGTCACCGCCCGCCCGGCCGCCGCCGGCCACCGGCAGGAGCAGGCAGATGATCGGGATCGCGCTCTGCCGCAGGAAGATCATGATGAGCTGAATGAAGCCCACCAGCAGCAGCACAGCCACCACGCCCAGCACGATGATCGGATTCTTGATCCCGGCCGGCAGCAGGACGCTGGTGATTCGCTCGTAGGCGGCGCCGTCGTCCTCGAAGGCCGCGTCCACCAGCCCGCTGGTCATCGCGTCGCCGGCAGCCAGCAACAGCGCGAACATGCTCACGCCCAGGGCGGACAGGAGCAGGTTCTCCACCCAGCCCACCATCGCCCGCCCAAGGTGCTTGGACTGGCCAGTGACGGCCATCTTGCCGATCTGCCACATCATCCCGAATGCGGCAATGACCAGGCCGAGCCAGGTCAGCATGCCCGCCAGGGTGGCTTGCCCGCTCCACAGTCCGGTTGCCGCCAGGTCGAGCGATGGCCCTTGGAGCGCGACGGTCAGAAGCGTCTTGATGATCCACTTCACGACGTCCATGGCGGCCCGAATGACGTCGCCCAGGATGCTGTTCCAGACCGCATCCCACGCCTTGTTGGCGGCCTTCTGGGCCTCGTCGCCGATCGTGTCGCACAGAACATCGGACTTGCCGCCAGAAACCAGGTCCAGCATGCCGCCGCTGGTGCCCTCGCACAGGACCTGGGCACCGCCACCGACCAGGCCGTCATCCGCAGCCGCGCTCTGCGGGGCGAGAACGGCAAGGCCGAGCACCGCGAAGAAGGTGAGCAGCAGCGCTGTGGCCCGACGTATCACGATGCCTCACGGATGGCTGTCCACCCGGCCTCGTTGAACGCCGAATCCCCGGGGGCCGCCATGGTCGGCTTCGGCTTGCCCTGCGCGGCCTGCTTGGCCCGCGTGGTTGCCGCGCCCGACAGCTTCCAGTCGCTGCCGTCCCATCGGGCGCCGGCCAGGACGCGGGTGTATCCGCCGGACTCCTTCGCCGTCTCCCCCGCCTTCTGCGTGACACGGGCCAGCACCCACACGCTGACCTCGTCGGCCGACTGCTGGAGGACCTGATAGCCCACCACATTGCTGCGCATGTACGCACCGGATGGCAGCGGCTCACCGGCGCTCACGCCCGACTGCCGGGCCAGCCTCTGGTCGGTCTGCTTGGCCTTCTGCTCAACCTGTTCGGCGATCTGCGGCGACTGATCATCCCGGCTCAGGTAGGAGTGGTAGAGGCGCATCTGCTCATCGACCGCCGACCTGTCGCCTTCCATGACGGTCTCGTTGGACGCCGCGACCATCGCCGCGGCGCCCTCGGTGGTGTGCGGGAAGCCGACCTCACTGCCGTACTTGTCGGTGCGCTGTCCGCGCGGGAGCGCCACCCAGCGCTCGGGCTCGGTCCATTCATCAGGAGCGGCGTAGCTCGGTGCCGTGCTGGCCGGAGCAGACGCGCCCGCTCCCGCGCCGCCCTTGGCCGGCGCGTCCGAGCCGGACTCGTCCCCGCCCAGCATCGCGTAGCCGGTCAGGGCGAGTACGGCAACGAGCACCGTACTGGCCAGCCACATCGGCCAGGTGTTCCAGGTCCCCCTCGTACGTGCCATCGTCAGCCGCCTAACCCGCGATGCCGTTGAGGATGGCGATCAGCGATCCCGACAGGAGGATCGCCGCGATGCCGCCGCCCATCCATTTGAACGGCTCGCTGCCGCCGCCGTTGCGGCTCTTGTCCGACACGGCGAGCTTGTAGACACCGAAGGCCGTGCCCCCCACACCCGCGAGGATCAGCAGCCACAGGCCATAGCCGAAAATCTCGGCGACGGGCCCGTCCATCCCGGGGATTTTGGTCGGCGTGGCAGGCGGAATGAGGCCGCCGCCGCCCTCCTCCTTGGCGGGGTCGCCGGGAGCCGCCAGGTATCCCGCGAGCGTGTAGAGCTTCTCCATCGCCATGCTCACTTTCCTTCCATCGTGCGCCGCAGCTTCTCGGCCGCGGTCTGGACGTCCTTGTGCTCCAGGGCCTCCACGGGGCCCTTCACGGCTCGCAGAACCGGCAGATACGGGACCCGCGCCACCCCGGCCAGCCGTGCCTCCAGGGCGCGCACCAGGTACCGGGCGTCCGCCGCCGGCCGGGCCGGGGCGTCGGCAACGAGCACCAGCCAGGGCTTGGGCAGCGGGCCCCAGCGGCGCAGCATCTCCTCCACGCACGTCGCCCCGTACACCGTGGTCTCGGCCAGCAACACCGGCTGAGACCCGTACGGGATCTGCTCTCCCGGCGCCAGGACACGAGCACGCGCACCGCCGCCGTCCGCGTCGAGCATGCATGCAACCGTCGCGACTGCGATCCCGTAGCCATGGACAGGAATCAGCGCGTACCTCGGCCCCACCATCGCACCGCTGCCCGGGGCAGATGTCACCGCATGGGTGTACACGCCACTTCCCCCTCAACTCCGGTATTCAACGAAGAGTTTGATTATGAGGTCACGAAGGGTAGCGCGAGCCACCGACAAACCCGCGCCGCATTTCCCCCGTCCAGCGGGGCCAGGGTCGGCCACACCCTCTGCGGCCTTCCACGCAAGCACGCCCCGGGTGAATCCGGCTCCGATTGCAAGCCCCCTCTGCAAGGCGGCGGACCGCCACCCCGGCACCGTCCGGAACGCTGAATCCGGTAAGGCCTGCCTTACTCCTATGCGGCCGTTGCCCGGCGCCGCCTTCCTGTCCTTTCGCCACGCGGAAACATTCCCACGGGCCGGTTTAGTGCCCTGACGGACCGGCAGCACCGCACGCTGTCCCAATGCGAAGGCCATCAGCGACGATGCCGCTGACCGAACCACCCCGCGTCCAGCACCTGTTCTCCTGAGCACGCCGAGACCCTATTGGTGGCGGCCCGGCTTCCCTATCCGCTGTCGTACTCATCCGCTGCGCACCCAAAAGGTGCAATCATGCCCGACGTCCACGACTGGCTCATGGCACTATCCGCATGCTCGGCGATCCACAGCTCGCGGAATCACCGGGCATGCGACCAGCGCCTCGTGATCTAGTACGGCCAGGAACTCAACGCACAGACACGGCAGCAGAAGGAAGCTTTACGGGGGGACACACACGTGAAGGTGCTCATCCGGGCTGTCATCGCGCTGCTCGCCGTCGTCGTGGTGATGGTCCTCGGTCTGGTCACGCTCGTACTCGTCGATGCAGACGCGGAGGCCACCGAGATATCCGACGGAGGCGGGGGTCTACAGGCCGTCCCCGCCGAGTTCCGCCCCTGGATTCTCAGAGCCGACGGCGAATGCAAACAGCCTGCGATGACCCCGGCGCTCCTGGCGGCCCAGCTCTACCAGGAGTCCAAGTTCCAGACCACCGCCACCTCGCCCGTCGGCGCGCAAGGCCCCGCGCAGTTCATGCCCAGCACCTGGGACACCTGGGGCCTTGATGCCGACGGCAACGGCGAAGCCTCCCCCTGGGACATCGGCGACGCCGTCATGGCCCAGGGCCGCATGATGTGCTCCCTCCTCCGACAGGCCAAGGACTCGGGCTACGGCGGCGACGTACGGGCACTGGCCCTTGCCGGGTACAACGCCGGATGGGGACGGGTCGAAGAGTTCCGCGGCGTGCCCCCGAAGTCCTTCGCCAACGGCGAGACCTACAACTACGTACACACCATCCTGTCGACCATGTCCCGCTTCCAGGGCCCCGGCCGCCTCGAAGTCTCCGGCTCCGGCGCCGGCGCGGACGCCCTGCGCAAGGCGGCCACCCAGATCGGCACCCCGTACTCCTGGGGCGGCGGCGGCCCCGGCGGCCCATCGCCCGGCTTCTGCGACGGCACCAACGGCTACCTCAACGGCAAGTGCTCGGCCAGCAACACCGCGGGCTTCGACTGCTCCAGCCTCGTGCAGTACGCCTACTGGGACATCCGCAAGCTGCCGCGCGTCGCCGCCGCCCAGTACGGCGCCACATCCGACCAGGCCGTCTCCCGCAACGACCTCAAGCCGGGGGATCTGCTGTTCTGGTCGCACGGCGGGCAGGGCGCCATCTACCACGTCGCCATCTACGCGGGTGACGGCAACGTCCTGCACGCCCCGCGCACCGGCAAGGACGTACGCGTCGAACCCATCACCTCCGCCATGCCGGCGCGGGACTACTTCGGCGCCACCCGCCCCTGACCCGAAATGACGTGTGGCGCAGACCGATCCGGGTCTGCGCCGCACGTCCGGTCTGGGGAGTCCTTACCGCGTCCTGCCGCTCTTCGGAGCAGGCCCAGCCTGGCGGTGCGGGGACACCGCCGGTTCCCCAGGCGCCGCCTCCTGGGAGGCTGGCGCCCTAGTAGGGCCCACGCTCGGCGAGTGCGCGCGGGCCGCCGTAGTGTTCACCGCCACCTTCGAGTCCGCCGCCGGTCCGCCGACCGGCCGGACCAGCGCGTCGCTGGTCGCCATGAGCAGCCGCTCGCCCACCTTCGACGGCGATCCCTGCGCCCAGGCCGTGTCCTTCGACAGCCGGGTCAGATGCTCCGCCACCGGCTCGCCGTCCTGCTCCAGGCGCGCCATCCGGGCGGCGATCAGCGGCCACTGCCGCGAGGCGATGAGCAGGTCCGCCTCACGCTCCCGCCCGGGCAGCGCCTCACGCACCATCCGCACGAAGCGCTCGTTCTCCGACCGCCCGATAGCCAACTGCTCATGCAGGGCGACCTCCCGGTTGTCCAGGTCCAGATTCTTCGGGACGTCCAGCCCGGTGGTCAGGGGCCCGTACGACAACAACGCGTCCCGGCTCGTGGTCGGCACCACGGCGGCCGAGATGGCCCGATCGACACCAGCCCCCTCCTCGTAGGCGGAGGACAGGATCGCCCGCACGTCGACCCCACGCTCGTCGAGTCTCGCCATCGTCGCCGCCATGTCGGGCCACGCCGCAGAAGACAAAATCGCCTCGCGTACCGGTCCCGCCGGCATCGTCTCGCGCAGCACCTTCGTCCACGTCTCGCTGCGCTCGGCGGCCACCCGCTCGGCACTCACCGCGACGGCATCCCGCACCGTCACCACGATCTCGCCGACGCGCGGGAGCATCTCCTCCAAGTCCACCCCAGCCCGGCGCAGCGCCACCAGTTGCTGGGCGAGCAGCGGCCAGTCGGCACCCTGCATCAGGGCCGCGCCGATGTCCGGCGCCAGCAGCCTCTTCACCTCGCCGGAGGCCTCGGCCATCGCCTTCTCGGCGTCCGGCAGCTCCTCCTCCTTTCCCGCCTTCCGCTGCTGGTGACGCCGTACAGCGTCCGCGATGGCCATCACCAACCGGTACGACATCACAGCCGTCTGCACAGCCTCTGCCGCTGCCTCGATAAACGCCGCACTCGCCTGCTCCTCTGGCGTCGGTGTTGCCATGGCTCACTCCCCTCGTCAGCGGGTCCGCCGCGGACCCTTGTGCTGCTCGTCACCCGGCGGCCGACGCCTCGGCCCGGGCACCCCCGTCTCGCGGGCCGCACCGGTGCGCCCGGTGCCGCCTTCGGACGTCGGCGACGGCTTCTTCGTGGTGGCGTCCGACGCGGAACTGCGCTGGCGCTGCCACCCGTCCAGCCGCCATGTAAGCACCTCGGCAACCGAATCCGCTGAGGACAATTCACGGCGGGCAGCAACCGCGGCCAGGACGTCGACCGGGTTCTCGCCCGCCTCCTCGACCGCCGCCAGGCGCGTACGCAGCGCGGGCCACGCCGGGTCCGCGAGGACCGCACGCGCGTGCTCGGGAAGAGCCTGCTGGAGCACGCCCGCCATCGGCCGCTCACCGGACAGCGCGGTTGTACGACGCACACCACCGGGCCGTGGGGCCACGCGACGCTTTGGACGTGGCCGGTATTCCCGCGCCGCGTTCGCGCCGGCGGTGACCTCCACCGCCTCGCGAAGCAGCCGACCGGCCCGCCCAGAAGCCTCCGCCTGAGCGCGATGATCCTGGGCCTCGTGCCACCGCCGCGACGCCTCGATCGCCGTCACCAGAGCCAGGAGGAACCCGAGGGCGGCAACCGTATCGCTGCGTCCCGCCGCAGCCGCCGACTGGGACAGGAGCTGTGTGGACTCCCGATACAGCTCACGCGCCCGCCCCTCCATGCGGCGAGCGGCCGGGGCTCGGGAAGCGCGCTCGAACTCGTAGGCGGCCTGGCGCAACTGGCTGCGCACCAGGTGCGGGGAGACGACGGCGGCGACCACAATCAGGTCCCCGAGCGCGGCCACGTCTCCGGCACCCTCGTGCAGTCCCCCGGCGCCGAGCTGGTCGGCGGCAGCGCGGACCTTCTCCTCGGCCGTACGCCACATCTCCGTCTGCGCGGCCACCGCATTCACCGGCCGCCCGCTCCACCGTTCCCGTACGCGCGGCAGGGACAGGTCCGGGGCGAGCCGTGTGCCCGGGAACCACACCGGCCTTTGCCCACCGTCGCGGTCGCCGGGCAGCGCGACCGAGTAGCCGGTCACGTTGCCGTCCGGTGCGACTCTCTGCTTCACGCGCAGTCCGGCCGCGGCGAGCCGCTCGAAGAAGTCGGCGTCATTGACCGCCCCAGCCGCCGCCTCACGCACAGCGCGCTGCAACGTCTCGCGGGGAGGCTCGGACAGTCCCCTTCTCGTCGCCTTCTCCGTCTCCCCGGTCTTCGCCCACCGGCGCGCGGTCCCGTCGGCGTGGGTCAGGCGACGCAGGCCGAACTCGACCTCGAACCGGCGCGCGACCTCCTGCATGCGGAGCTTGCTCCAGCTCGTGTCGGGCTGGCGCCCGTCCTCGCGGGCCCGGGTCGCCACGATGTGAATGTGGTCGTCCGCGTGACGCACAGCCACCCATCGGCACCCCTGCTCGTCGGTGTGCGGGGCGATGCCGGCGGCGTGCATCATCTCGCGCGCCACCCGGCCCCACTCCTCGTCCGACAGATGTCGATCCTCCGGTGGATTACGCACGGCGACGTGGAAGACGTGCAACGGCGGCTTCTTGCCCCGCAAGGCACGCACAGGAGCATCCAGCAACGTCGCGAGATCGGGGATGGAGAACTCCGGCGACCGAGCCGGATCGGGCACATAGGGGTCCCACGCGGCCACCATATGCGGGTCCACGTGCTCATCACGCTTGCCCGGACCGTACAGGTAGAACAGCAACCCGGCGGTGTCATCACCCGGCCTTGCTTCCTTCGGAATCACGAGCGCGGCCGCCGCTCTCTCATAACCTGCAACGTGGCCTCGTCGACATGCCGAACCGCCTCATGAACCCGCGCCAGCACGGCCTGGAGCTGGGCGCTAGTGACCTCACCTTCCGCGTTGAGCGCGTAGGCCACCTGGTTCAAGTTGTTGCCGATGCGGCGTAGCTGTCCTCGCGACTGGATGAGCTCCTGCAAGACGACCTTGGCGTCCGCCGAGACGGGGACCACCAGTTCCGTGGCGACGGCCAGCGACGCTTGCCCAACCCATGAGGCGAGTGCTTGATTTTCTCGGTCAGCCGCCGCCTGCACGATGGCCAGTTCGGCATCGTTGAAGGAGACCTTGAGGCGGTGCGACCGAGGCCCACCCGGCTCGCGCCCTCGGCGTCGTACCAAAGCGCGCGGTGTCTTCTCATCCGACGGCGACTCGTCCACGCTGGCGCCCCCACTCTTGCCTCACCGGTCCGTCCCCGGACCAAGATCGATGACGGCCAACCCTAGTGCAGACCGTTCAGCGAATTCCGGTTACTGGGCCCAGTAACCTACAACTCGCTGCCGGTGGTTACTGCCTCCCCTAAAAGCGCCAGGTAGTCGTGACGTGCGGTCAAAGTCGATGCCATCTCCGGCACTCGACCGGAGACCGGGCGGTCGCCGAAATGCCGGGCGCTACGATCGCCCCCATGCCAAGCGCTGATGAGATCTTGCAGAAGATGAGGGAACTCCAGGCACGCCGGGAAGCGGCCGTGGCCCCCCTGGTGGACATCCTGGCCAAGCGGAGCAGCCTGCTGGAGCAGGTCGCCGCGCTCGACGAGCCGTACGGCAAGGCATACGTCGACGCCGAAGCGGGGGGATGGACGGCGGAGGAGCTGGCGAACCTGGGCGCGGACGAGCCGGTGAAGCGGCCGCGGGTCCGCTCGCGGCGGTCGCGGTCGTCGGCGACAAAGGCCGACGGCCAGCCGTCTGCGGCGGCCTCCGAGGGCTCCTCTCCGGCGGGGACGATCCCGGCTCAGGACGGGGCGGCCGCGGCCGCGGCGACGGCGGACAGCACCCGCTCGGCCTGACCGTTCCACTCCCCCGGACGCACGCGAAGGGCCCCGCATCGCGGGGCCCTTCGTCGTTGGTGTCTCGTCCCGGCCGCCGGTTAGACGGCGGGCTTCCAGTCAGTGGCCGTGGCCGACGTCCGCGGGGCGAACAGGGTGCGCAGGAGAGTCTGCTTCCCGATCAGCGTGAGCTGCGCCTCGACCTTCGGCTCCGCCTTCTTGTGCAGCCGGTACAGCGCCGCCTGGTAGCCGGAGACCGGCTTGTACCAGTCCTCGCCCTGGACCGCGGCGGAGATGGCGGCGCCCATGAATGGTGAGACGGCGTCGGCGATCATCTGGGCGATGTTCCGCTTCCCTTCCGCGCGTACCCGGGGCGGGATGTAGGTCCACGGGTAGTCCCGGCGGAAGCCGACCAGGACTCCGAGATCCGGCAGGGACACCGTGGTGGTTCCCTCGCCCTGGGGGACGTCGGCCGGGCGGAACTTGATCCCGTACCAGGGGGTGGTGACGCACATGCCGACCCGGTTGAGGGGGAAGCTGCCGCCGCCGTTCGGCCTGCCGGTCTTGGGGTTGACCTTGCGCTTGCCGCGGGTGTCGGCCCACCAGGTGGCCGGGAGGTTCAGGGCGTGGGCGACGGTCACGACCGGGAGCGCGGGGCGGCCCTGGTAGGGCTCGATCCGGCGGTCCAGCTCGGGCATCCAGTCGGGCAGCTTGCCGGTCTTCTTGAGCACGTGGGCGAACATGTCGCGGGCCGCCGCCTGGCCGTCGACGTGATCGGCGTACCGGGGGTGCTCGTAGCGGGTGGCGACCATCCAGGCCCGCTCGCGGTGGGTGGCTGCGCCGAAGTCGGCGGCGTCCGCGATCTGCCACGAGCACCAGGCCCAGCCGAAGCCCTCGGGGATGGTGATCTCGGACTGGATGGCCTCCGCCAGGGCGGGGGTCTGCTTCAGCAGGTTCGCCGATTGCTCCATCGTGATGGAGACCAGGGGGGCGCCGATCTGCACCAGGCACATGGGCCAGATGAGCATCTCCGCCATGAGCGCGGTGCGCTCGTCGGAGACCGCCGATGCGGCCCACTCGCGGAACGCGGCCGGGGCCATGCAGGGGGGCAGGTGGCCGCCGCCGCACTGGTCGCCCCAGCCGTGTGCGTCGGGGTGGTCCTCCATGCCGTCGATGATGTCGCCGTAGTAGTGGTGGGGGCCGCCGTAGAGGCTGCACAGGTCGTCGACCTCCCGGAAGCCGAACGCCTCGGACGCCTGCCACATGACGCTCTGGAGTTCGGTGATTTCCTGGCTGTTCCAGGCGGACCGCTTGCCCCCGTCGGAGAGGGTCTGGCAGGGGGGCGAACCGTGGAAGCGGCGGGTGCAGCGCAGGGCGGGGTGGCGGGGGTCCAGCGTCCTGATGTCCGCCTCCACCACCCAGTGACCGGCTGCCCGGGCCGTCGCCGCGGCGTGCCGGTTCTGCTCGATGAGCACCCAGTCGCCGCCGTCGTCGACCAGTGCGCGCCCGGCCGACATGCCGCCCGGTCCGCCGAAGGCCTCGACGCCGCGCTCCGGCTCGCCCTTCTGCCAGGTGCGCGCCCAGTGCGGAGGGTAGGGGGCGGCGAAGTCGGTGCACGCGCGGCAGTCGGCGCAGTCCGCGCCGGTGTCGCACACGGTGCAGTCGTCCTCGCATGTCCAGCCGTCCCACTCGTACACCGCCGGCTTGAAGCCGTTCGCGTACGGACGCCCGTCCTCGTCCGTCGCCACGGCGGTGTCGTGCACCTCGTTCATGCGCTCTGTCCTTGATCGTTGAGGCTTCTCGGTGGTGCCGGTTCGGGATTCCCGCCCCGTCCGACACTGCTAATTCAATCAAGTTTTGGGGGGCTCGTCAAGGCATCTACGCAGGTCACATGACGTTTCCGCCCCGGCGTCGGGACGCCGTACGACCGCCTCGGTCGGGGGGCTCCCTCCTCGGTCGGGCAGGCGTCAGCCGACCGCGGGCCGTGTCGGGGTGCCGGGCTCGCCGGAGGCGACCGCCGGAGGCGGCTTGGCCTGGCGGCCCGGCGCGGGCTGTGGTCCCCTCGGGGTGCCCGTCCGAGGAGGGAGCGCTCCGGCCGCCCACCCCCCCTGCACCACCCACTCACCGCAAGGTCGCCGCATCCGCCCGCCCCCTCCGAGGGAGGGCCGGGGGGTGTGGGGGGCAGCGCCCCCCGCGTCACCACAAGGCGGCCTGCAGGGCGCCTTCCGCGGGCGCCTGTACCGGCGTTGCGGCCGGTGCAGGGACGGGCGCGGGCGCCGCTGGCGGAGCGGCCGGAGCGGGCTTCGCCTTCGCCGCCGGACGGGCCGGAGCGGGGCCGTCCTTGGGGCACGCGCACCGGCACCACCACACGCACGGCTCGCCGCCGGGCCGCAGAATGAGCCGGGCGACGGCGCGCCCCTGATGGTTGGTCACCGAGTCCCGGTTGTCGTCGATGTCCGGGCCGCCCTTCTGCCGGTGCACGCAGATGTCGCACCGCCCGGAGAGGCAGTTCCAGCAGGTGCCCCGCTCGCACATGCTCCAGCGCGCGAAGCCGTGCGGGTACTTGCGCTCGATCTGCTGGAGGTGCCCGGGCCACACGTGCTCGCGCACCCACGCGCCTGCCTCCTCCGGCATCGGCGAGGCGTTGGGGACCGGGTCGATGATGCCCATGATCAGGGCGCCCTGGAAGTTGAGCGCGGCCGTGTCCCGCACCCGCTTGCGCTCCTCGTGGGTGAGGACCCGTTGGGGGCGCCGGATGACCGTGCGGATGTCGTGCGCGGGGCGCTCTTCGCGAGCGGCTCGGGGGGCGAACAGGCGCCGCAGCAGAGGCTGCTCGGCGTGCACTGCGGCGGCCGCCGGCGGGGCCGTCTCGGCGGGCGCGGGGACGGCGGCGTGCTCCGCCGGGGCCGCGTCGTGGGCGGGCCGCTGCTCGCCCTTGAACAGACGCCCCTTGGACAGCAGCGGGTAGCCGCCGCTGCGCTTCGGCAGCGAGGGGAGCTTGGCGTCCTTCGCGGCGGGCTCGGCGACGCCCTGGCGCTCCGCGCGCCACAGCAGACGGGCTACCCGGTGCCCCGTCGGCGACTTCACGAGACAGCGGCGACCGGAACCGTCCAGGTGCACGTTCAGCAGCCCAGCCGCCCACAGTCCGGTCACGCGCGCCCGGGCCACCCGCTTGTTGACGTCCCACCGGTCCGGCACGCAGTCCAGGGCCCAGAACCCGTCATCAAGCTCGGCCAGCTCGGCGTGCTCGGCCCAGGTCAGCACGGTGCGCTGCGCGGCCGACAGCGGCCAGCGCTTCACCTCGGCGACCTCCTCTTCGGTGAGCCGGTCGTCGGCCGGGCGGTGCGCCTCGTCGTAGTGCTCGCGGGCCGCCCGGGCGGCGTCGTGCTTGTCGTCCCACTCGCCGGGCAGCTCGGTGCGCATGCCGCCCTGGCACCGGCCGCACTGGATGGCCCACCAGTCGCGGTACCGGGTCGACGGCAGCGGCAGGAAGTACATCCCCGGCGGCAGGGTCGGCCCGGCCGGGACCGGCGTCGCGATGGGCTCGGCGGCCGTCGCCGGCGCGTCCGCGGCCCGGGGTTCGTCGGCCGGGCGGGGCGTCTGCGCGGCGGGAGCGGGGTTCGGGACGCCGGGGCAGTAGCCGCCCTCGTCCTCCCACTGCTCGACCGCTTCGCGTTCAGCGCGCATCTCCTGCTCGGCGAGCGTCACCGGCCGCCGGTACCGGCCCACCGCGCCGTACTCCAGGGCGGGCAGACGGCGGGCGGCGGCCTTCTTGTCGTCCATGCGCTTGTGGCGCTTCGCGACCCGGGCGAAGCGGGCCTCGTACGCCGCCGTGTCGCTGTCGTACAGGCCCGCCGGGTGCAGCCGCGCAAGCTCCAGGGCGACCTGCCCCATCGGGGTGGGCACGAGCACGTGAGCGCCGTCGGAAGCGGCGACCACGGTGAGGAACCCGGCGGCGCGCAGGTCCTGGGTCCGCTCCCGGTGGACCCTGCGGCCGCCGCTCCACACGCCGTACACGGCCGCCTGCCGGGCCCGTCCGTCACGCCAGTACAGGCGGCCGGTCTCCGCGGCCTCCAGCACCCGCACGTGTCCGGCACTCCAGCCGAGAGCGGGCACGGCGTTCTCGGCGAGGAAGGCGTTCATGCGGGCCAGGTGCCGGTTGTCGCTGTCCATGCCGGTGGCGGCCCGCTCGGCGGCCTCCTGCTCGGCCTCCGCCCGGCGCCGCTCGCTCTCCAGCTCGGCGTGCTCCTGGGGGGTGAGCCTGCGCTCCAGGGCGGGCCGCAGGGCGGCGGCCGTCACCTCGACCCCGGCCGCCTCCTGGGCACGAGCGGCGTAGTCGACGGCGCTGCGGGCGCAGTGACGCAGCGCGCTGTCCGGCATCTCCGGGTCGGCCGCCCACTGCTCCGCCCGGGCGGCGCACCCCTCGGCCTCGACGGCCTCCCGGTGAACCGCGTGCATGACCTCCTCCAGGCGCGCTTCGTTCCGGGAGCTGCTGCGGCACACGGCGTTCAGCGCCTTGTCGTCAGCGGCGGCGGCGAGGGCGGCGGCCTTGCGGGCCACCCGGAGGCAGGTCTGCGGGGTCGGCTCCCCCGGCTCGATCTCGACCATGTGCTCTGTCCTTGATCGTTGAGGCTTCTCGGTGGCGTGGCGTCGGCCCGGGATTCCCGCCCCGTCCGACACTGCTAATTCAATCAAGTTTGAGGGGTTAGGTCAAGGCGAAATCGCAGATCAGGTCCGGTTTCTTGGCCTTCTCGCGGGCGCACCGGCGGCCAGCGTCGCCCGGTCGGGGGCGGGGCTGGCCGGGCGCGTTCCGGCCGCCGGTCAGCCCTGCCTGCGGGCCTGGGTGACGATGCGCTTCCAGGTGCTCAGGCCTCCGCCGTGGCGCTCGGCGAGGACGGCGGCGGTCTCCCCCGCCTTCCGGCTGGGCGCGGCGGCCAGGGCCTCGACGGCCAGGGCGATCCGGGGGTCCGGCCCCTTCGCCGGCGGGCGGCCGGCCGTTCCGGCCCGCGGGCCGGAGTCGGCGTACTCCCACAGTTGGCGCCGGGTGCGGTACTCGCGCACCCGGCCGCTCTCCAGCTCCTTGGTGCGTACGGGGGCGGGCCACCCGGGCGGCGGGTTGTCGCGGTAGTGGCTGATCGCGCTGACGTCGATCCCGAGCACCTTGGCCTGGTCCGCCGGGGGCAGCTCCTCGTCGGGGTTGCCGCTGTAGTCGACGCCGTTGCGCTGGCGCCGGTACTGGGTGTGCCAGCGCTCCCACTCCTCCAGGTCCCAGTACAGGGCACGGTCGATCCGGCGGGCGGGTGGGTGCCCGTTGCCCTCGCGATCCGCCCACAGGGCGCGCAGGGTGGCGTCCCCCTTGTACCCGGCCCGCTCGGACAGCTCGGCCCGCGTGGCGTACAGCCGTCCGTCGATGGTCTTCATCAGTCCTGCTCCTTGGTGTGTGCGGAACGCGTCTACCATGTTGGCGTGCTCGGTTGACGGCCTGTTGAGGGCCTTCGGTGGCCGGGCCGCTGCGGCCGACGGGATTCCCACGCTTTTGCGCCCCGTCGGCCGCCTTGCGTCTCCGGCCGGCGCCCCGCCGGCTCGTTGGTCGTGAGGCGGCATCCCCACGGCCAGTGGCCAGCCGGGCCCGGGGTGATCCGGGCCCGGCTGGCCGGGCGAGCGGCGGGGCGGAGCTACTGGCCGTAGGCGGCGATCAGCTCGCGGACCTTGGCGTCACCGACGCACCCGGCGGGCGCTCCGAACTCCGCGGACGCCGGGTGCCGGTAGGTGCTGGGCAGTTCGCCGTTGCGGCCGCGCTGGTGGGACCAGTAGCGCGGGCCCTGCCAGCCGCACAGTTCGCACTCCTGCCACCACGGGTTGTCGCTGCCGGGAAAGCCGGTGTACGGCTTCCAGCGGTGCAGCGCCAGCGCGGTCATGACCTGCTGTGCGGTCTCAACGTTGCGGGGCGTCTGCGGCATCCGCGGGTGCAGCAGGGGCACCGGCTCGACGAGCACGGGGACGGCGGCGGTCACGTCGGCCAGGGACATGGCCGCGATGCGACCGGCCGCGTACTCGGCGACCAGATGGGCGGCCGCCTGGTCGACGCCGCGGCGGCCCTTCTCGGGGCGGCCGATGTTGTCCTCGCCCTCGCCGGTGAGGGTGATCCAGTCGCGGTGCCAGCGGAACACGGCGCCGAGCACGGTGTCCTTGCCGATGAGGACGGGGTAGCGGCGCTCCCAGTCCGGTTGGCCGAGTCGGTACGACAGGGTCGTGGTGTTCATGCGGGTGGCCTTTCGTTGAGGTTGATCGGTGTTGGGCGACCGGGCCGGTGGCGCGGGCGGGGATTCCCGCCCCCGCCCGCGTCACCGGCGGCGGCCGCAGATCAGTGGCAGGTCGGGGTGCCGTCGACCATGCAGCCGTGCTGCATGTGGGTCATGAACTCCAGGTGCTCCTCGCACATGCGGGGCGTCCACGGCGTCAGCGGGGAGATCGGGAGGTAGGTGCACCGCACGGGGTGCTGCTGAGCGGCCCGGGCGGTCTCGTAGCCGTCGTACAGCTCGCCGTCGCTGCCGCCGTCCGCGATGCGGATCGCGACCCACCCGCGGCCGCCGCGCTCCAGGTGGGTGTTGATCACCTCGCCCATGCGGGCGGCGGCGCTGGCCACGGCGTACTCGCGGCGGGCGCGGGTGGGGTCGCCGGGCAGGTCGCTGTACATCTCCCGGACCGTGCGCGCCCGCTCGGCGCGGTCCGGGGTGGTCAGGTAGTCGGTCATCTGTGCGACCTTTCGTTGAGATTGATCGGTGCGGACCCGGAGGCCCTGGTGTCTGCCGGGGATTCCCGCCCCCTTCGACACTGCTAATTCAATCATGTTTTGAGAGCCTGGTCAACCTGAAAGCGCAGCTCAGGCAGCCTTTTCAGGGCTCTGATCCGGCGTCATCACGCCGTACGACCGCCTCAGTCGGGGGGGGCTCCCTCCTCGGTCGGGCAGGCGCCAGCCACCGCAGGCCGTGTCGGGGTGCCGGGCTCGCCGGAGGCGACCGCCGGAGGCGGCTTGGCCTGGCGGCCCGGCGCGGGCTGTGGTCCCCTCGGGGTGCCCGGCCGAGGAGGGAGCCCCCCGCCCCCCTGCACCACCCACCCACGTCAAGATCAAAATCGCCCCCGGCCCCCTCCGAGAGAGGGCCGGGGGGTGTGGGGGGCAGCGCCCCCCACGTCACCAACGGCGTAGACCGGGTCTGAAGGGCGCGCGTCCCGTCGCGAAGCATCGTGCGGCGGGCTTCCTCGGTGACCTCGCTGAAGCAGATCACCGGGGCGTCGGTCCGGAAGGTCTGTGCCCCGCGCAGGGTCCCGCTGTGCAGGATGCTCACCAGGCGCTGCTTCGGCGTGCTCGTCGACAGAACCCATGTGGTTCCGCTCCAAGATTCTTTGACACTTCGCCCTCATCCCGGGCCCGAGGGTTGGAAGCTCGACAACGACGACGCCCTGGGAGCAGCAGATGAAGATGACCGATGACGACTTCGGCCGTTCGCTCAAGACCTTCGGTAGGAGATGGCTCAAGCTCGCCGGCCGTGCGGAGTTCGACCTGACCCGCAGCTTCCTGGTTCTTGGCGTCGACAGCATCCCGCAGCGCTGCATCGTGCGTCCCCGCCGCACCAAGCCGGCCCGGGGCGATCTGTTCTACGTCTGCCCCGGCCCCACGGAGGGGCGGTCGTGGCTCAGTTACGTTGCCGCACCCCTCTGCGAAGTCAGCCACGTCGAAAGGGCTGCACGTCTGCTGGCCGCCCTGGACCTCGTCCAGCTACTTCCTCCACAGGATGTAGTCCGCGACCTGGCAACCCTTGTCGGTCGCCTCCTGCTGGTGTTCAGCGTGCGGGCCCGGTCCGGCGACTCCAAGGTCAGGGCCGAAGCTGAAGCAGCGGTCGCTGCCGCGCTGCGGGCCCGCAGCGCGATCTTGCAGTCCGTCGGGGCGGACGACTGGAAGCCGGCTGTTGCCTCCTTCGCACAGATCTATCTGGGTATCGCCCGGACAGATGCGGAGTGGTTGGAGGCTGTCTCGGCCGCCCTGCTCGGCGACTGGGTCGACGTACTGGGTGCACGACCACAGGACGATGACGGCACACTCCACCATCTGCGCCGGGAGGCACAGGTCGTGCATCGGCAACTGATGCCGTTGTGGCAGCGAAAGTCTGGGCCGGGGCGGGTCTGGATGCTGGATTACCGGCTGCCGTCCGGTGAAGCCCTGCACGAGTTGGTCGGCGGGTCGTACCGGATCGACGATGAGGCGCTGGCCTGGTATCCGGACCGCGGCGACGCCTGTGCGGTGTTCACCTCTCTGAAGGAGGACGAGCAGCACGTCGCCCGTGCCTTCGCGCTCGGCGGCGGATCGTGGGCGGAGGCCGCAGCCACCGCCGGGGTGCCGACTCAGGTCGGCCAGCGCGTGATGCGCAAGCTCAGGCGGCTCGGCCTGCAGTATCAGGAACGGCGGACTGTCCTGGCTGGTGCCATGTGAACGGCGCGTCCGCGCTTGTGTGGGCAGCGCTGCCGGAATTCCTCGGCAGCCTAAGCGCCGGGCTCGTCCTCGCGTGGGGAGCGCGACTTGCTCGCCGAGCCCGACCAGCACGACGTCGCACCCGGCAGAACAGGCGCAGCCCCGCCTCGTGTTCGAGGCTCCGGTAGCCGGAGATGGAGGCAGGCACCCTAAGAAAACGGCACGTCCCCGCGACCGCACGCGCGAGGCTGTCGACCACGCCACCGAAAAGTGAGGACACGGCAATGAGCGACGACCTGAGCCCTGAGGTCAACACGTACCCGCCCGAGCTGCTGAACGCCATCGGTGACCTCCTCGCCACCGCGCACCGTCACCAGGTCGGCGTTGCCTTCGAGCCGGACGGGGAGGGATGGCGTATCCATTACCTCGTCGACGACTGGCCAGCCGTGGAGGAGTACCAGCTCTCCGCCGGACCTCTCTCCGACGCCTATGACCTTCAGACAGCATCCGCTGCTGCTCTCCGCCCGCTCGTGAAGTTGGGCGTATCGGTAACGGAGCACTTCAAGGGCCGCAACGGGGAGTATATGCAGCGGGCACCGTGGGACACCCAGACGTAAGGAGACGACCATCCGCGCGCGTGGCTCCGTCACCGGTTGGGTGGCGGCTCGCCACCGGCCAGGCGGCAGCGGTCGCCACCCGCGCGCATCTCCGAGACGACGTCTAGCCGTTCAACCCCCACCTGGGTTCCTCCACCGTGAGGGCCCGAACCATCGATGCCGGCACCGTCACGGAGTGGATCGGCTGCGTCGGCAGACCGTGCACAGTGGGTTCCCTCCGGCGCCGTACCGGTGGGTGGGCTCTCGGCAGGACGAGCAGGGTCCGACGTGTTCGGGTGGGCAGCTCAAGGACCGGGCCGTGGTTGGGCGGTCCTGGCGGGATGAGGCCCCAGCGAGGGTCGGCTGTGCCGGAGGCCCGGCCGTACGCGGCAGCGCCAGCGCGGGAGCCGGCGCCGTGACGGCCGGAGCGGCCTGCGCCGCCGCAGAGGAAGAGGTAAGCGCGCCCGGGTCCGACACAGTGATGCCGGCGGGCAGGATGGCGACAGTATCCCGGGGCGTGCTGTATCGGCCCTCCTTCTCCTCCTGCCTTTGTTGGTAGGAGCACTGGCGGCTCAGCGGGAGACGTTCAGGTTCGGAGGGGTCGCTGTCGTCTACGGTGCCGGGCTCGGAGTCTGCCACGGCGTCGCTGGTGGCGTCGAGGTACCTGTCGTGGTCCTGCGTGCTGACCCACAGGTGCGACGCGCGGCGGCGTCGGCCGGGCTGGGCGGGGATGTAGAGGGGCACGTACTCGCTGGCGGCCGTGGCGCCGATGAGGCGGTCGAGGTGCATGCCGAGGGTGGGCGCCCAGGTACCGTGCCACTGGTTGCAGCGTCCGTAACCACGATCGGGGCAGGGCAACGGGTTACGGCTGTCGCACTTCTTGAGCTTCAGGTCTTTCACGCCGCCCCGGACGAGGAGCGCGTTGCCGCTGGAAAACGCCTCGAGGGGCATCTTGTCGATGCGGGCCCACGGCGCGCGTTCGATGAGGGGTGCGCTGATGTCGTCGGTGGTCCACAGCGGGCTCAGCCCGTCGGCGCGGGCGATGTCGCTGCGTTTGGCCACGGCCTGGGCGGTGGCGTAGGACAACTGGATCTCGCACCCGAGCTGCAACCCGTTCTCTCCGTGGACGAGAACATCGGTGCGGCGGCGGCCGTCAGGTGCACGTGCCTCGAGCTCGGCGGCGAAACCGGCGTTCTCGGCGGCCCGGGCGATACGTTCCTTGAGCGCCTTGTGCCGTGGGCTCTCTGGCGCCGTGGGGTGCCGGATGCCGGTGGTGTAGTGGACGGCGATCGGCCGTCCCTTGCGTAGCTGGAGGAACATCCACTGCGGACATCCGGGGTCGTTCTCCCGGCACTCCAGACACTCCAGGTCGCCCTTGACGGTCCTGCCGTACAGCGATTCCCACAGCCGTCGGTCTTCTCGAACATTGAGGTCGAGCTCGGAGAGGTTGATCGCTCCCAGTTCCTGGTGGAACACACCCTTTGCCATACAAGTGAAGCTACGGGTTGCCACTGACAATTGACGGAGAGCTATCCCCTGGCCCCCGGTGCGCGCCCCAGGGGCGTCTGTAGCTCCACGCCGCGCCGGGCCTCCACGGCTGCGGTCAACAGCGTGGCCGGGTCATCCCAGCCCGCGTGACCTGCCAAGGGGGACGCCGCTCAGGGCCGGAGTTCCTCCACGGCTAGCGGTGGATCTAACGGAGAACGTCACGGCGGACTCATCGAAGGAACGGCAGGTGATCGTCTCGCTCACTACCCTGCCGGGATGGAATTACTGCCACCCGTACTCCGGGGCTTCGACGGACACCCGCATGCCAGGCTGGCGGCAAAGGTAATGGCCGATCTCACCAAGGCCGGGATCCCCGTGCACGTCGTCGACGACGCGGATGACCACTCCCACGTGAACGGTGGGGTCGTTCTCTATATCTCCGAACCGCCGGGGAAGGAGCTGCTGCTGTCCTGGTACGTGCCGGAGGAGGAGAAGTACCGCATGCGGGACGCACCGAATGGCCCAGCGGTGATGGGCGCCGTCGCCACGCTCACGGCCGCGGTGGTCAGCGTCCTGACGGCCTTCAACCACCGCGTGCGCACGGAGTACGACGACCAGGACTTCCCGTACCCATTCATCTACGTACGGCTTGACGCGGGCTGACAACTTGACGGCTGACCCTGTTGGGCCCAATAGGTCTTACCAGTCATGACGTGCGACGGCGCTCACCCCGTGCCGCTGGTGTGAGCGCCGTCCTCGTTCGTGTGGTTCGGCCGTGCCCGGTGCCCCTGCTCCGCTACGGCGCCGTCATGAGCAAGTCTTTCGCCCCAGGGCGAGGCCCATCCGGCGTGTGACATCTGCCCGTCGAAACGGCTGCCGCGCGACGCGTTCGTCGTGTACGACTGGCGGCGTCGATCCAAAAACCGTTCGTTCACCGGCCCCCGCGCGGCGCGGTACGCCTGATGGGTGAAGCCGCCCGGGTTCCAGGTGCCACCGGCGAATCCGTCCTCATGTCGGCGGCGTGGACGAACTTGATGCCGGTCCGCTCCAGGGTGCGGCACAGCGTGGTGAACTGCGCGGGGAGCGCGTGGGACATGACGTCCGGGGACCGGCTGCGCGGTACGCGCTGGGGGCCTCTGTACACCTGCTCAGCCGGTTGGGGCTGTTGGGTCTAACGGGTCTAGCAGCGCTCTTCACTCTCGCGCCTCGGCGGACGGGACCTCATGTCGCCGGGTAATGGAGGCAGGAGGACGTACTCGTACACGTGGAGCGGGGACTCTTGGGTAGAGGCAGGCGTAATACTGGGCCTGCAGGCGACAGCGACGCCAGCCTTCGGTCGTCAGCACCATCCTCGTCCCGTCTACTGCTGCACGATCCCGTTCAGGCGTAACGAACCCGCGGGCGATCAGCCCGTTCCATGCCTGAGCGGCTTCTTCGCCGAGGAACGGTTCAACAGCCCATGTGGCGCCGTGCTCAAGCAAGTGCCCCATGGTCCTCCACTGCTGACTCGTCATCGCCTCAGCCAGGAAGCGTACGAGGGTGGAGGCGGCTCGGTGTGGCCGCTCAGCGATGACCGCCTCAATGGCTTGCCGCTCCCTCCTCGCGTCCTCTTCAGCCCGGGCACTCTGGGCGTAGGCCAGATTCGCGTCTACCACGTCGAGGTTCCGCAGCAAGTTTCGGTACAGGCCGAGCTCATGGTTGACCAGGCGGCAGACCACAGTGACGGGACGACGAAGCAGCGCCGTGATCTCCAGGAGCTCCGTGTCATCCGGGTTCACGACGGCAGGCCGGTACTTCTCATGCGCTCGCCTGAAGAGCACTTCCAGATGTGCTGCGATGGCCTCCCGGCGTTCGGATGCGACCGGGTGGTGATCAAGCGCTCGGTGGATCATCGGGAGAGGGATCTGCAACGCGTCCGCGAGGCGCAGCGGGAGGGTGCCGTCATCACGCGCGGGCAGTATGGCCAGACGCTCGACCGCTCGGTATGTGGCGCGGCTCACACCTACCCGCTCGGCCAGCTCGGCTGCGGTGAAGCCGGCGTAGCAGCGTAGATCGCGAATCTGATCGTGCCGACCTCTCGTGGGCTCGTACAGCTCACGGGGATGTACCCGGAAAATTGCGGCGATCTGCCGGATGCGGCCGGGTTCGGGTACGGAGTCTCCCGATTCGTAAGCGAGGACCCGGGCCTTGGACGTCTTCAGCCTGTGAGCCAGGTCGGCGGCGCTCAGCCTACGGCCGTCGACTTCCCTACTGGCTCGTAGCTTCTTCAGGACCTGGGGGTCGAACTTGGCCGCCCCACGCGTCATCGAAGGCTCCCCCCGAGTTGCTCCGTCGATGACTCACGGTACCGTCTAAGGACAACTTGATGCCTAGGGATGCACCCAGACGGGCTAGGAACGGCGTTTGCGCTGTTCAGCGACCAATGGAGGTATCGCTTAGGGTCAAAACGTGTTCCGCTGGACGCGTACGACCGGCAGGGTCGTTGCGTCAGCGGGATGCTGGCGGTGAGATAGCCCTGCATCGCGGGGTACTCAACGTGTACGCCGAAAAAGAGATGGACCCGCGTCCAGGAGTGGAATCTCGAACGCGGGTCACTGCCGGCTTCGGCATCAGGCGGCGGGTGAGGGGGCAATCCTCATCCGCCGCTGCCGTTGATCAGTTCAAGGATCTGGTTGACGAACTGGATGACGTCTCCAGCCGACCTGACCCAGAACTGCCACGGCGCGACACCGCGATCCGGCTCCTGCTGGTTCTCCTGATCCGCGATTTCGTCGTGCCGGCCCGCTTTCGCCAGGGGGTCGCCCTGGTCCTGCGGGTCCGGAACTTCGTCGTCCCGGTCCTGAGACCTCTCGGAGTCGGCCATCCGAATCGTGCTCCTCTTCCAGTGGTGGGGCTCCGGGCCGGTTGACCCGTACGCCGCCTACCGGTCGGACACCGCCGGAAGAGAGATGGGATGAGACTACCGGGTCGCGAGCACATGTACGCCCTGCCACAAGCAGCCCCGGCGTGGCCAAAGATGGCCACATGGTGAGCAACGTGCGTGCCAGCCAGACCACTTGACCCAACCTTCCGGTCAAATGCGCTGCTCACAGCCGGTTTTAGCCATTTCCGCCATGGTGCCTCCGAGCACATCCATGCGCCCGCGCGTGCTCCCGTCGATCGAGAAGAATGAGCTGCACACGCCCCCTCCGACCGGCTGCGGGACGACATTCGCACGTCTGCCACCGGTCTGGCGGCAGCCTGAAATGCGGGTGGCGGTGTTAGCCCTGGCGAGGCCACACGGACGGCCCGCCATGGCCCTGTGTAAGGCTGGTTCTGGTGGTAGGCGGTGGCCGGTGTCTCCTGGGCCGCCTGGACCGCCTGGACCGCTCGACGGCCGCGCGCTTTTGCTGGACGCGTACGCGGCGCGGGCTTGCTCTCGATGTCGTGGAGCTCGGACTTCGCCGCGACCGCGCTCACCGTGGCGCCGGCGCACGTGGTGCCGGTGGCGTCCCACGTGATCCGGCGCGCCTCTTGCCCGCACCGGCGACACCGACGAGGGCGTCGATGCCGTGCCCGGCAGTCAGCGTCCGCTCGATCGCCTCGCGCTGCTGGGCGGACAACTCGAACCCGTTGGCGACCTCGAACACCGACACGGCGGCCACGGCCTCGATCGCCTCGGTCAGCCGAGCCACGGTGAGCTGAGCGTCGGGATGCGCGCGTACTGACGCCGTGGAGGCGAGCAGCCGGGCGCCGGTAGCGGGGTGGCACCCGTTCATCCACCAGCGTGCGGCGCCCTTGGCGTCGTCGTTCAGGCGCTCGCCCTCGCCCCATCCGAAGGCGCTCCCGCCGCTGCCCACCCACATCAGGTGGCCATCGCCTTCCGGTGGCGGTCGGTAGTCGACGGTGGCATCGGCCGCGTCGTCCAGGACGACGGTCTCGGCGGCGTCGGCCTCCAACACGCCGCATCCTGCTTGCTCGCGCAGCCGGTAGTCGACCTGCTCGTCCGCCACGATCTTCGTCAGCCAGGCCACCAGGCCCGCTACCCGGCTTGTGCACTTGTGCACTGTTCCGGCCCCGCTGTGCCGGACCTCCCGTCGATCTTGTACCTGTGGGTGAGCGTCGCGCTCATCCACAGCGATCTTTGACACTAATGCCAGATCGCCGGTCACCGAAGAAGTGAAGACCGTGATGGTCAAGCAAGGATCGGAGGGGGCGGCCCGGTGGGGGAGTCCGGGGCTTCCGGCGGAGCCCGTCCTCTGCGCCGGCGATCGCGGGCAGGGACAGGCGGGTGACTACGGATGGTGATCGCCAGAGCGGGGCGCGGCTGACCAGCGGCCCGTGCCTCGGAACGCAAGGAGGCCCTCGTGCTGCCGGAGGGGATCGGCGGCACGAGGGCCGGGGAAAGCTGTATGGGCGGTTACCGGCGGACCAGGGATCCGGGGTCGAACGCGATCGGGAAGGGCTCGTCGACCCGGGCGACCGCGCCCGCCAGGAGCGGCGGCTGGTCGGCGTAGGAACCGCCCTGCAGGCGGCCGATCAGGAGCCGCGGGGCGGGCTCCAGCTCAATGCGCCAGTAGTGCTCGATGCCCGCCGCGGCGTACAGAGACGGCTTGAGCTTGCGGTCGGTGACCCTCGTCGACGGCGATGCGATCTCCACAACGGCGAGAACGTCCTGCGCGGGGACGGCCACCCCCGCCTCCTCGGCGGCCGCCGCGTCGATGATGGCCAGATCCGGGATGAGCAGCCCGTCGGGGACGATGACGTTGATTCCCTCGAACACCTCGACGTCGGCATCGGCGGCCTCGGCGGCCTGCTCCAGCAGGACGTGCAGGCGGTGCGAGGCGCGCTGGTGCGGCAGGCTGGGCGCGGGGCTCATCATGAGTTGCCCCCCGACCAGCTCGACGCGCTGCGTCGTGTCCTCGGGTAGTGCCAGGACGGCGTCCAGCGTCCAGGGGCCAGCGTGGTTGTAGGCGACACTCACAGCTTCCTTTCACCTCCTCCCGGACAGTCTCCAGTGTGACCCGGCGCCGTGGCCGCTGTCTCCCCTGGAGCCGTCCGGCGCGATCCGGGACGGAGCAGGCACCTTCACTCGTCCTCGTAGACGGAGGGACTGTCGTAGGTCATGTCACCAGTGAGCTGGCTGATCCTGGCGAACGTGCCCGCCAGGGCGAGGGCGCGCGTTTCGGCTTCGCGCATCTGGTCGTGGGCCTCCCGCATGCGCACGTCGATGTCCGGAGCGTCCTGTCCCGGCCCAGGCACCAGGCGGATGAAGCCGGAGGCAACGAGAACGTCCGGAGCGGCACTCATCTGGCGGATGCTCTGGGGGAAGCGCCGGGTGAGCTGGTCCAGGGCGTTGCTGGTCCCGTTGATGCTCGACGGGTACGGGTAGGCGGCCTTGTCGTCCAGGGTGCGGTGGTTGAGCGCCCGGATTTCCTCGGCGGCCGCCGAGGCCATCTCGTACGGGCTGCGGTTCAGGTCCAACGGAATCTCCTACGGTGAGCTCGAGGAAGCCGGGGCCGATGAGCGCGACCCCCGGCTTCACTGTGTCGGACTGGTCCGACGGTGCGGGCCAGATTGCCCACGCACGGCTGGCTTGAGGGAGGTCTCAGTCATGACCGGTGCCTGCCTGGCCGTGCGGATACTTCGTGGCGGTTGGGAGTGTTAGGTCGACGATGTGGGTGAGAAGGTCGGTGAGGCTGGCGGAGGACGAGGACGACGATCGCCAGCAGGACGACGCCGCTGAGGGACACGGCCACGACGACTCTCCTCGTCGGACGACACTCCTGTTGGACCTAACAGGGGTGATGGGCGTTGGTCTGCGCTTTTGCTGGTCGGTGGCCTGTCAGCGGCGGAGCTCGTTGCGGGTGCGGGCGATCAGGCCGCGGGTCTGGGTGCTGTAGCTGCTGTGGTCCTGGTGGACCGTGCCCTCGTAGTGCTGGTGGATCACCGGCGGGGCGGCCTGCGCTGTGTCTTTGGCCTGGCGGACCAGACGGCACAGCGCGAGGATGGCGACCGTGGGGGCGCCGAGGACGATGCCGCAGACGACGGGGTCGGCGTACTGGGACAGGTACATCAGGACTCCGGCGGACACGCCGACCATGGACACGGATCCGGCGCCGGCGAGCATGAGGACGCTGGTATCGGTGGCTTGCCGGCTCATCGGGGGCCGTCCGGGCTGCGGCACGGGCGGGGCGGCGCCGATGGCGGGGACGGGGGTGGCGTCGCGGAACGACGTCGGGATCTCGGCCGGGGGCAGCGGCGTGGGGCGGTAGGCGTCCGCGATGAGGCGGCGGGCCTCGACCGCCTCGGCTTGGGTCAGGGGCGTCTTGCTGGGGTCGGGCACGGGCACCATGGCAGTGCCTCCTTCCGTGACGGAACAGGGGACGGCGGGCCCTGGAGCGGCGTCTCCGGGGCCCTGGTGGTGCGGGTCAGGTGCGGGTGAGGTCGTCGTACGCGGCGGCCGCGTCTTCGGCGGTGATGCCGTCGCCGGTGACGGCGTCGATGACCATCTGCCGGTCGGCGTCGGGGAGCATGTGCAGGAAGCGGGTGACCCGGTCGGCCGCCGACTGCCGCTTGCCCTTGAGCTTGGGCTTGGTCTTGCGGGTCTTGACGGGCGCCTTGCCGCCGTCGTCCTCGTCGTCCGGGGCGTCCTCGTCGTCCTCGTCGTCCGGGGCGTTCCAGTCGCCGAGGAGACCGAGCTCGTCCAGCTTGTTGATCTCGTACGGGGTCAGGTGCTGGACGGTGTCGGGGAACAGGGCGGCGAGGTTGGCCTCGGCGTCGGGTCCGGACAGGTCGACGTACAGGGTGCGCATCAGGATGGGTCGGCCCTTGATGATGATCCAGCCGACGCCGCCGATGCCGGTGGCGTCCTCGGGGGACTCCTCTCCGGCGATGCGCTGCTCGATGGTGAGCCGGGTGCCGCCGTACTCGCCGGGCAGCGGCTCGGGGATCAGTTCGCCGGGGACCAGGCCGTCGAAGGCGCGGCGGGTGGCGGCGGCGTCGCCCATGTTGAGGATGACCGGGCGGGAGTTGGCCTTGAGCTGGTTACGCATGGTGGTGGTGAAGCCGTCGTCGACCTTGATGTCCTGGCCGGCGGGCTTGAAGGCGATGGCGTACTTGCGGCCCTTCACGCCGAGGAGTTCGCCGAGGATGGTGATCCGCTCGCCGTACTTCTCGTCCTTGGTCGCGGCCAGGTACTCGTCCGCGTTGACGGTGAGCGGGTTGTAGGGGCAGCCGGGGTCGTTCGGCTTCCAGTCGCGGACCGTGCCGTCGGCGCGGGGCATCGAGCCGCGGATGTCCATCAGCGCGACGGCCGCGCGCAGCATCCGGTACATGAACAGCGGGCCGACGCCGTGGCGGTCGACGTGCGGAGCGAGTAGGGCGATCTTGCCGTCGGGGGCCTCGGTGGCGACCCAGTTCACCATCCCGGCGTTGGCCGCGGCGGCCACGCCCAGCACGATCAACTGTGACTTGCCGGAGCCGGAGGCGCCGGCGGTCAGGCCCAGGGCGATGCCCTCGGGCCGGTGGACGCGGCCGCGCACGTACGAGCCGTCGTAGGCGACGCCGAGCCGCCAGAAGCCCTTGGCGTCGGGGGTGACGTCGGCGCGGGTGGCGTGGCGGACCACCACCAGCGGTGGCTCGTCGCACACCATGACGTGCACGCGGTTGCGCTCGACGTGGGTGAAGACGCGCAGGTCGTCCTCGGAGGCGCCGACGGCGGTGCACACCTTCTTGATGTCCGGGCGGGGTGCCTCGGTCTCGTCTTCCATCCGGGCCACGTAGTGGGTGACGCCGCGTTCGTCGTCGCGGGTGCGGTACTCCAGGACCGACCCGGGGATGGCCTTGCCCTGGTGGGCGATGTTCTTCGCCCACCACTTCTTGTCTGCGTCGTCTCCGCCACCGTGCTTGTGGGCGTGGGGGGTGACGACGATTTCCTTCCAGCCCGGGCCGTAGGCGGTGCCGTCGGGGCCGTGGACAGTGTTGATCACCTTCACGGCCTCCTCGGGGGCGCCGAAGGCCGCCGCGACGTCCCGGTCGGCCAGCTCCGGCACGGCGCAGCCGTCCGGGGCTTTGACCAGGGCGGAGAAGTCGATGCTCGTGCCGTGGCGCTCGATGTTGAGCAGCCGGGTGTCGCCCGAGACCGGCGCCCGGTCCCACATTGCGCGCACCTGGCGGGTGAACTCGTCTTCCTCTTCCTCCCGCTCACCCTCGTTGTCCGGCTGCCGGTCCTCGTCCTGGATTTCGTTGAGGAACTGCTGGGCGAGGCGTACGGTGCCGGTGCGGGAAAGCGGTGCGAGCAGGCCCATCGACAAGCCCCAGCCTGCCGAGACGACGGCGTCGATTCCCCAGCCGGGCGTGAGGATGGCGGTGATGTCGACCGCGACGGCGGAGGCGAACGGCAGGGCCCGCATGACGGTCTTGAGCAGGCTCGCGTCGGGCATCTCCGCTTTCCGCCAGGCGCGCATCGCCGCGATACCGGCGGGAATTCCGGCGGTGGCGAGCACGGCGAGATTGGCCGCCCCGGAGGGATCGACGTTGGGGGCGATGGTCAGACCGAGTGCTGCCGCCCCGTAGACGGCGCGCTCCAGGTAGACACGGCGGGCAATCGCGTGTCCGTAGGCCGCGGTCGACATGAGGGTGAACCTCCTTTTCTGGTTGAGGAAGGTGAGGGGCGGGCCGCATGCCGCGGCCCGCCCCTGCTTGAGGAGCGCTGATGTCAGCCCTCGAAGAAGCCGGGCTTCGGCGTCTTGGTGGTCCTGTTGCGGCGGATGTCGTCCAGGCCGCTGTACTTCGCGCGGTGTGCGCCGGCGGCGGCCCGCGCGGCGTCGGCCGCCTCGCTCGCCGCCGCCTTGGTGCGCAGGGCGGCGGTGGCTGCCCCGCCGAGCTGGGTGGCGACGCTGGAGGTCATCTCGACGTACCGGCCGTCGCCGTCGGCGTCGTCGAGCTCACCGGCGGTCGCGGTGGCCAACGCGGCGTAGGACTTCATCTGCTCGTGCACCCGGGTCAGTCCTTCGACCGCCGTGTCGAGTGCGGTGGCGAAGCCGCGGAGCTTCTTCTGCAGCCCCGCGTAGTGGTTGCCGTCGGACGTACGGGCAAGGTCGGTCATCTCTACCCCTCGTGGTGGACGGCGGCCGAGGCGTGCCGGAGTCCGGCGTCGTGCTTGGCGTTCTGGTCGCGGCGGTAGTCGGCGTTCACGGCCCGGGCGGCCATCAGGGAGCCCTCGGACGCCTGCTTGCAATCGCTGGCCATGCGCGTCGCCTCGGCCGCCATGCGCTTCGACTGCTCGACCAGCGTGTCGATCCGGGCCATCACGCTGGCGTCCTTGATGTTGTGATCGCCCGCCAGCTCCTGCTGCATCTCCTCGATCGCCTTGGCCGTGGCCTGCATGGTGTTGGCGACCTGCTGGGCTTCATCGCCCGCCTCACCGGCCCCGAGCGCGATGCGGCTCATCACCAGCAGGTAGTTGCCCAGGGTCAGCTCGGTGCGGTGCCGTGCTGCCAGGCCGCTCTGGGCGCCTGTGGTCTCTACCGTGCTCACGTGCTCCTCCGTGGTGTGCGTACCGCCCGGGTGGGGCCGGGGCCGCCTGGTTCCGGGCCGCGGCGTGTGGGGTTCGGGCGCCCGGGGCAGTCCGCGCTGTCCGGTGGTGACGGCCCCGGCCGGCGTCGGCTCGGGCGGCGGGGGCGGGTCATCACGGACCCACAGGAACGGATCGCGGATCGGGCCGCTCGCGGCCCGCGCCGAGTCCCATGCGTCCTCCCGCTCGTACGACGCCCCGGTTCCCGGTCCGGTCGAGCCGGGCCAACCGGGGCCGGTTGACGGGCCGGGGCGGGTTGAACTGCTCGCCGGACCCGGGCCGGTGGTGCTGTCCGCTGCGCCGGGCGGCGGCTCAGCCGTCCGGCTGCTGTCCGTGCCGGGCGGCTCCCCGTCTGTGCCCTTCGAACCGGTCCCACTGGCTGCGTCGCCGGAGGCGGCTTCTGCGTCCTTCGGGCTCGCCTCCGTATCGGTCCGCTCCTCGTCGGACTTCTTCTCATCCGGCTTGTCGTCCTTGCCGGGGCCGGTCGGCTCCTCGTCCTCGGCCTTCTTGGTGTCGGTCTTGCTCTTGCTGATGACCGGGGGATCGAGGTCCTTGCGGCGCTCCGCCAGACGGCGCTGGGCCTCCTCGGCGACCGCGTCGCCCAGGGTCGTGCGCCCCGCGTCGGCGGCTTCCTTCTCCGCCTTCTTCGCCGCCGCACGCTCGGCCTTCCGCGCCGTACGGCGGGCCTTGTCCTCTGCCTTTCGCTCGGCCTTCTCCGCCCGGCGTGCTTCCTTCTGAGCGGTGCGATCGGCCAGGGCGGCGGCGTGGCGGGCGCCGCGCCGCTCCAGCCGGGCGGCCTGTCCGGCGGCCTTGCGCTCTTGGCGGCCGCGGGCCCGCTCCATCGCCGGGCTGGACGCCGGCGAGCTGGGCGACTTGCCCCCGGTCGGCGACTTGCCGCCGGACCCCTTCCCGGAGCCGGACCCCTTCGAGTCCGTCCCCTTCCCCGAACCGCCCAAGGATCCCGAGCCCTTCGCCCCCGGGCCCTTCGAGTCCTTCGACGATCCCGGAGCCTTCGGCCCGGCCCCCTTGCCGCCCGACCCGGAGGCAGGCCCGGGCTTGCCCTTGCCGCCGCCCGCCCCTCCGGAACCGGAGCCCCGGCCCGAGCCACCGCCGGAACTCCCAGAGCCACCGCCGCCCTTGCCCCCGCCGGCGGCCTTGCGGCCGTACTCCTGGCTGGAGGGGACGGTGGCCTTCGCGCGGGCCTCGCGGGCCTGGTCGCCGAGCTTCTTCATCGCCAGCGCGTGCTCGGCTTCCTGCTCCAGCCCAGCGACCTTGGCCTTCATCCGCGCCTCGCGCAGCGGTGCGGCTTCGGCGTGCTCGGCCATGCGCCGCTGGCGCCAGTCGGATACGACCATCGCCATGCCGCGCAGCGCGGCCAGGGCCACCGCGAGCGGGGCCGCGATCATCAGCGCCCCCGTTCCTCCAGGGCCTGCCTCAGCAGAGTTGGCTGCGGAGCCGCTCCTCGGCGGCAGGGCGGGCATCGGGGACGAGGTCGCTGTAATGGCGGCCGCGGACTCGGCCGCCGAGACCCGGTCGGGGATGACCGGCAGCTCCATCGTGGTCTCTTCAGGCGACTCCGGCCGGGGAGGCGGGGTGGTGCGGCGGGGCGGGGGCAGCCCCGGCATTCCGCTCAGCCCCTCCTCCCGGGAGGGGAAGGGGATCAGGTCCCCGTCATCGGACATGACTCTCCTCGTTGACAGACAGTGACCGTCTCGTGTAAGCGCGCGCGTGTCCGCGCGTCTGCGTGTCCGTGCGTCCGGTTGGGGCAGCATCAGGGCCGCTCCCCGACCGGGGAGCGGCCCTGACCACGCCCGCGTGGTGACTACCGTCCGTAGCGGGTGCAGAAGTTCTCCAGCGTCCGCGCGAGCTCCACGACGGCCGTCGGGTTGCCCTGCTGCTGCTGTTGCTTGGCGACCGCCTTGGCCTCCTCGACCCAGGCGAGGATCACGCCCCACTCGCCCAGGCGCTTCGAGTAGTCGGCGATCCGCTGCTCGCGGTGCTGTTCCTGGCGCAGCCGCCGGGCCTCCGCCCGGGTCATCGGCCTCGTGCTCGTGTTCACGCCGCCCCCCGCTTCTTCGTCTCCAGGTCGTACAGCGATGCCGCGACCTCGCCGCCGGCCGCCTCCTCCCGGTCCTCCTTCTTGCTGGTCAGGGCCTGGGCGGTCTTGTGCAAGGACTTGTGGGCGACCTCGGCGATCGCGGCGTTGCGCTGCGCCCGGGACAGGGCCTTCGCCCGGCGCTGCTCGGGCAGGACCGCGACGTGGGCGGTGTGGTCGGCGAGCGCGATCTGGAGGGCCTGGATCGCCTCGTACTGGATCCGCGCCGCCTTGACCAGGGCCTTCGCGTGCTTCTCCAGCTTCCTGGAGCGCCGGGCGGCGGCCTTGAAGCGGTCGCCCTCGATGTGCTCGGTGCGGTACTTCGCCCGGATCGCGGCGAGCAGGTCGTCGTAGACCTCGTGGTCGGTGCCGTGGCTGCGGCGCCGCGTCTGGCTGAACTCGGCGAACGCTTCCGGGGACAGCAGGTGGGACAGGTCCATGAGGGACTCCTTCTTCTCAGGGTTGGGGCCCGCCGGTCTTCGGGGGCAGAAGGCGGGCCCGGCCCGCGTCGTACGGCCGTGCGTCTCAGCGCGACGGCGTCAGGTGCTTGGTGCGGTCGGCTGGGCTCAGGAGCCCGGCCTCGGACAGCAGCCGTACGGCCCGGTCGCGGTTGCATCCGAGTGCCGTACGGGCGGCGTTGACGGTGACGGACCCGTCGTGCGTACGGGGCAGGCCCCGCAGGATCTCGATGCACTCGGCGTCCGTACGGGACGGGGCCGAGCCGCCCGTACGGCCCTTCGCCGTACGGGCGGCCGTACGGTCCGTACGGGTGCGAGGCGTACGGCCCGTACGGTCCTCGTCCGTACGGGCGCCCGTACGGTCCGTACGGGCAGCGCCCGTACGGTCTGCCGTACGCCCCGTACGGTCTTCATCCGTACGCCCCGTACGGATGGGCTCCGTACGGGCCGCCGGAGAAACGGCCACCGGGTTCTCGTACGGCCCGTCCGGCGCGCCGCCGGTCTCCTCGTCCTCGCCCTCGCCGTGGTTGTCCATGAGCTTGTGGACGCGCCACACGACGCCGACGAACATCGTCACGACGGCGATGATGAGGAAGGTCTTGCCGTCGGCCTCCGGCACGGCGAGGTGGTACGTGATGTTCGCGCCGAGCATCAGCAGAAGCGCCGGGTACACGTCCTTCTCGCGCTTGAACGCAACGACGCAGTAGATGTCGATGCACACCGGCAGCAGCGGCGACCAGGGGCCGAAGCCGACCATGAGCGCCAAGTGGTACTCGCCAGTGGCCGCCAGCCCGATCGCGGCGAACAGGGCCAGCCACACCATCAGGTCCCAGAACTTCCGGGACAAGGAGCGCTTGCGCTTGGCCCACGACTGCTTCCGGGCCGCCGCCTTGCGGGCCTTCGCCAGTTGGGTCTCGGCGCTGCGCTGCAGTCTTTCGGCGCGGGCGGTGGCCTCGACCGCCTCCTTCATCACCTGCGCCTTCTCCTGCTCGGCGCCGGCGACGATCGCGCGGGCGGCCTTGCGGGCCTCGGCCTCGGCGTTGCGCCGCATCGCCTCGGCCTCAGCGGCCAGCGCCTTGCGCTGCTCCTGGCGGCGCAGCTCGTGCTGCTCGCCGAGCTTGCGGAACTCCGCCTCGGTCTCGGCCCGAGCCCTCTCGACCTCCTTGCGGTGCTCGTCCAGCTCGGCCCGGATGGCCGTGCGCCGCTCGGCGAGTTCCTCGTTCAGCTCCAGCAGCGCCGTACGGCGGGCGAGGTCGGTCTCGGCGGCGACCGCCGCGTGCGCGGCCGCCGTCTCATTCGCCTGCTCCTGGGCCTCCCCGAGGATCCGCGCCGCGTCCGCCAGGGCGGTGCGGTAGGCGGCCTCGGCGGAGGCCCGGCGCAGGGCCGCAAGCTCGGTCGCCTGCTTCTCCGCCTCGACGAGCAGCGTGCGGGCCGCCTCCTCGGCGGCCGCCGTCATCTCCTTGGCCGCCCGCTTGGCAGCCGCCGTGATCTCGGCAGCGGTGCGTTCGGCGTCGGCGCGGGCGGCGGCGAGGAGGTCTGCCGCCCCCTGGTCGGCGGCGGCGCGGACGGTGTCCGCCTCGCCCCCGGCCCGGCGCAGCCGGTCTCCGGCCTCCTCGGCGGCCTCGACCAGGACCTGCCTGGCGTCGGCGGCCGCCGCGCGCCGGATCGTGCGGCCCGACTCCTCGGCGGCGGCGAGCAGCCGGGCCGCCTCCTCGGCGGCCTGCTGCCGGGCGAATTCAAGAGTGTCGGCCGCCCGGTCCATCAGGTCGGCCGCCCGGTCACGCATATCAGCGAGGCGGGCGTCCGCCTCCTGCCGCACCTCCGGGCTCGGCGGCACGGTCTCCGCCCCAGCCGGGCGGCGCGGCGGCGGTGTCGTCTTGGCCGACGGCTTCCTCGCCGCCGTCTTCTTCCGGGTGGTGTTGCGGGTGCCGGTACGGGCCGCCACGCAGACTCTCCTCTCGTACGGGTGGCCGCCTCATCGGCGGCCACCGTGTGCGTGTGCGGTCACTCAGCCCGGGCGAGGCGAACGGCCATGCGGTCGACCGCGTCGACGACACGTTGACCCACGTGCTCGACACGCAGCCGGAACATCCAGTCACCCGCCCGCCGCAGACCCGCATCCGCCTTGGTGAGCGGCCCGGACACCACCTCGTGGAGGTGGCACTCCAGCCCCATCGACCCGGCGCCGCGCAGCGCGCGCACCACCTGGGCCACCGCGTACAGGGCGGTGACGTAGCTGAACAGCGCCAGCGCCGACGCCCGCCGCTGCGTCGTACGGACCAGGCCGCCGCGGGCCCGGGCGACCACCGCCATCGCGGCGAGGTTCTGGTGAACCTCGAAGTCGACCGCCGACCAGGTCTCCACCGGCCCGCGGCTGCTCCGGAACGCCTCAACGGCGGCCTTGCTGGACTTGAGCAGTGAGGTCATGCCTGTGCCGCCTCTCGGTTGGCGCGGATACGACGCTGGAGCTCCAGGTAGACGAGCAGGAGGCTGATCGGGGCCTGCATCCCGTAGGCCAGGCGCGCGGTGATGATCAGGGACTCCGTCGGGGTCGCCGACAGCGCGTCGGCGCACCGCTGGCAGCCGCCGTCGAGATGCTCGGCGAGGATCGTGGGCTGCCGGGACTGGTGCGGGTAGTCCCACACGCCCGCCGGCGGCATCGGCCGCTCCCGCTGCGCGGCGTCCCGGCTGGGCTGTTCGGCGAGCCGGTCCCGCTGCTCGGCCGCACGGTCCCGCTCGGCGGTCAGCCGGTCGACGGCCCGCTGCGCCTCACCGAGCTGCACGTACAGCTCCGCGAGCTGGCGCAGCGTGTCCTTGTGCGTCTCGCTCGCCCGGTCCAGCGACCGCTGGTACGACGCGAGGCGCATCTTCGTGTTCTCCAGGTCGAGCTCCACGGCGGGAAGCCGCTGGGCCTTGTCGGCCTGGTCCTCCAGCCAGCGGAGGTCTTGGGCGAGGATGAGTCGGATCATCGTCCCCCCACCCCCGACACGGCCTGTCCGTGGCGCCGGAGCTCGGCCTCCGCTTGGCGGCGGGCCTCCTCGGCGCGCTGCGTGGCTTCGGCGGCGTCCTTGACCGCCTGTTCCTGGGGGATCACAGCAGGTGGGAGGGGTCGGCGGTGGCGGCGCCGGTCAGCACCGCGAGCTCATCGGCGGTCACCCAGCCCTGCGGGATCAGGACCCGCAAGGTGACGGTGCCCTGGCACATCGAGCCGCTGACGGCGAGCCCTCCGCTGGAAAGCGTCCGCGGCTGGGCGTCGTCGATCTCGGCGAGCAGCGCCGGCAGCACGCTCGTGGCGGTCGGCGTCACGGTGATCGTGGCGACGATCGTGGAGGGGGCGACGGTGAACTCGACGCTGATACCGAGCCGGGCCAAACCCTCGACCGCCTCGACCAGCGGGAAGGCGTCGGCGATGGCGTCGTGGATGTCTTCAGTGATGCCGGTGATGTTCAGCGGCAGGTCGGACGGCATGATGGTCATGCGGATCAGCTCCTGTGAGTCGCTTGGTCCGTGCTGACCCCCGGCACATATGGCGTCTCCAGCGCCGTGCCGGGGGTCGCGCCGTCTGTGCGGCGCGGTGAGCGGACGGGGACTCGCACCCTCGGCCCCACCCCTGGGGCCCTCTGCAGATCCGCTCTCGGGCTGCCATGCGGCCAGCCCCCCGCTCAAGACCTCACCAGCCGGAAAACCGCTGGTGAGAGGGTCGTCTCGTCGCAATGACGGCAGGGGCTCCGCGCCCGAAATTCAGTCCACTGTTGAGTTCTCAAGAGACCGCGAGCGCTCATCCGACGTCCCCCCTCTCGGGGTTGTTCCGAGGGCGCAGTTACGGATGGCCAAGTCCGTTCAACTCAGGTGCTTCTGGTCGCTCATCAGTTCTTGACGAACCGCCTGGCGACGAACCCTAGGGTTCCCTAGGGTTCCCTATGGTGTCAAGCGCTACAGTAGGGTTCTCAAGAGAAAGCGAAGGGAGCGAGGACATGTCCGAGCGGGTCGACAATCGGCCGCCAAACGCCAGGATTGCGGCGCATTACCGTGACCTGATCGCGTCTGGGGCGCTCGCCCCGGGAACGCTGCTGCCCAGCATCAAAACGCTGGCGGAGGAGTGGAAGGTCAGTACGGCTACGGTCGAGAAGGCACTCGGCAAGCTCCGAGCGGAGAACCTCGTCCGAGGAATCCACGGGGTCGGGACCGAGGTGATCGGCCAGCCGGTGTCACTGTCGTCCGGCGCACAACGCCAGGACCGGGGCCAGCGCACCGGATCTAGCTGGGGAACCGGCGAGAGGTCCGATGGCCACACCGCGTCAATGACAGCAGCACCGAAGGACGTGGCTGCCGCCCTTGGACTCGCCCCTGGGGACCAGGTAATCCGTAGGACCCGCGTCTACCGCGACGGGCATGGCATCGTCGCTCACTCGACCAGCTGGATTCCGGCCGAGTTCGCGCAGGTGCTGCCGGAACTGAGCCGACCGGAGCGGCTACGGGGCGGGACAAGCCTCGATCTCATCGCAAAGACGACAGGCCGTCGGGCCGAGAAGCGCATTGACGAGACTGGCGCGCGGATCGCCACGGCCGAGGACCTGGAACTCCTGGAACTCGAGCCTGGCACGGTCGCGGCCATCCTTGTGTTGACGGCCCAGTTCCTTGACGCCCAAGGCCGCCCCCTGGAGTTCGGCGTGGACCTTGGCGCCCCAGGTCGTACCCGGGTCGATACGTCGGACATGACGCGGACACCAAGGTGATGGACGACAGCCGCGAAAGCGCGACCTCCCGCGAACGGCCACCACGCTGCGTCCTGATGGCTGGTCTTCCCGGGTCGGGGAAGACCACGCTCGCTCGTGAACTCGCGCGCCACGGCTTCGTGCGCCTGTGCCCGGACGAACGAGTCTGGCAGCAGCACGGCCACTACGGACGCGACTTCCCGAGGGGGGAGTACCGGATTAGGGAGCGGCCGATCCTCGCGCAGATCGCCATCGAGTTGCGCAGCGCCCTGGCTGCCGGCCGCGACGTCGTGGTGGACCACGGCTTCTGGACAGCCGAGGAGCGCACGGAGTGGCGTGAGCTCGGAGAGCAAGCGGGCGCCGATGTCGTCCTGCTCTACCTGCCCGGCGAGCATGACGCTTTGTGGCAACGGATCAAGGAACGGAACGAGAAGACCTTCAACGATCCGAACGCCATGTACTTCAGCGAGGACGACCTGCGGCGCCACGCCCGCCGCTTCGTCGCGCCGGGCCATGACGAGCAGCACGTCGTTTGGGACGGCCGACTCGACTCGGTCTTGTCGATGTTGCAGCGGGACACACGGTGACTGTCTACCTCATGACTGCCCTGGGAGACGGCCGAATCCCGGCCTAACGGCGAAGGCCCCCGTCACGCCACTCATAGAGTGAGGCACGACGGGGGCCAGAAGCCGGTTGGTCAGGTGGCAGGCATCCCGTCTTGCCGCTCAAGCTCCTTGCCGATCCGCTCGTACAGGGCCACCATCTGCTCGCGGTCCATCTTCTCGATGGCGATCTCCGCGACGCGCAGCCCGTCCTCCCACGGCATACGGATCGGCGGCTTTGCCGGCGTCACCGCGGTGATATTCGCGGGCATCTGCACGGGGGCCTCCGGCCTGGTAGCGGGTGGCACAGCGCCAGCCTTGGCCTCAGCACGCGGCCCCGGGAGCGGCTCGGTCGGGGCGTTGTGCACCGTGCCGGCATGGGTTGGCTGCGGCGCAGAACCGACCGAAGCCGTCGACGGGGTCATAACCCGGTTATGGCCCTGCGGCGACGCTCCGGACGCCTCTGCCTGCTTGGCCCGCCACACCGCGTGCTGTTCGCCCGGAGGAGCGGCCGCGATCTGCCGTGCGTCCTTCACCTTTAGGGCTCCGGTTTCGACGGCTTGCTGCAGTTCCGGGTCAAGCTTCAGCAGGCTCAGTCGCTGGGAGACGTAGGCCTGGGTCTTCCCGATCCGCTTGGCGACCTTGCCTTGGGACCCGTACCGCTCCACCATGCTCTGCAGAAACGCGGCTTCCCTCATGGGAGCCAGCGCCTTGCGGTGGATGTTCTCGATAATGACGGCCTCGTCGAGGGAGCCCTCGCCCTGTCCCAGGTCGTCACGTAGCTGGATGTCGATGCGAGTCCAGCCCAGGGAGCGGGCGGCCTCGAGCCGCCGGTTGCCTCCCAGGGTGACGTACTGGGCATCGCCCACGGCGGCGGCGTGCTGGGGTTTGTGTCGAAGGTACACATCCCTCGACATGGCCAGCACCGGTTGGAGCTGGCCCACTTCCCTGAAGCTCTGGATCAGTTCGTCCAGATCGAGATCGTCGGCGTCGCGCGGATTGTCGGGGTTGCCGGTGATCGTGTGCAGGAGGGCGCTGACCGGCGGGGGCCCCGCCGGTTCCTCAGCGGCGGCCGTGCTGCCCAGCAGATCCGCGAACGAGGTCTTCTTGCTCATCGTGCGTCCTTGCCACCAGCGCCCAGCTCGAGGGCGAGACGGAAGAAGTCCTCGCGTGCCTCCATCGCGACGCGGTTCTTCGGGTACTGGGTGACGACGTGTCCCTCGGAAGCGGCGCGGGTGTGCACCTTGTAGTGCCGGATCACGGTGTTGGCGCGGGGCCAGCCTTGAGCGTCGATAAACGCCTTGGTGTCCTCGAGGTCCGCGGTGCCGTCCCGTGGGTCCCAGTTGGAGATGACGACCTTGAAAGGGATACGGCGAGGTTTGACGATCTCTTCAATGGTGGTGACGGTCGGGGGGAAGCCGAGGGGCTCCGGTTCGACGGGGATGATGATGTCGTCCGCTGCGGCGAGGACGGCGCGCAGAGCGTCTGCGGCGGCGGAGTCGCCGAGGGCGTCGCCAGCCCGCTTCTTCTCCTCTTCGGAGATGTCGGCCCAGCCCGGGGTGTCGACGAAGATGTGCCGGATCTTCTTGGACTTCTTCAGTTCCGCCAGGCCAGCGAGCTGGTCTTCAGTGTGGGCCTGGATGAAGCTGAAGGGGAGGGTGTCCCCGACGCGTTCGGCCCACCAGGTGGCTGAGCCTTGGGGGTCGATGGATACGGCGACAACGTAGTCGGGGTCACCGTCGGGGGATTGTCCCCACACGTCTGCGGTGACGGCCGCGGTGTTGACCGTGATGGTGGATTTCCCGACGCCGCCCTTGCGGTTCAGGAGGACGGTAACTCTTGCCATGTGCTTCTCCGTGTACTTCCCGAGGTTCTCGGTACTTCGGACCGGCACAGCATGTCATGTGGTGACGGGCGTGCGTGCCGGGCGCGCGGCGGAACCGCTCATAACCGGGTTATAGGTCACCGGGTGGTCAGCCTCAAAGGGCCGGGTCATAACCGGGTTATGACCTGGTTCGGGGCTCACTGGTCGAGCCAGGCTCGTTCGACTCGGCGCCGAGGTGGCCGAGGACGGCGCCGAAGGCGACCGGGTCCCGCCCGGACTACTGGGGGTGGTCAGGCATAGCGGGCCTCTTGGTCCTTGGAGCGGGCGTCCATGCGGACGGCGTAGGTGACGAGTTGCTCGCCGTACAGGTCGATCGCGTCGTCGGGGTCCTCGGCGTAGTGGGCGGCGACCTCGGGCCAGATGCTCCAGTCGCGGCGGGCGAGGTACCGGTCCCGGTCGGTGCGCTCCGGCTCGGGCGCCTCCTCGGTAGCCAGGCCGAAGAGGCGGGCGAGCGAGTCGACGTCGTCCTCGTTGGCGGTGGTCCAGGTCTGGGCGGCGAGGAGCGCCTCGGCTGCGGCCTGGGCCTCGAGGCGGGCGGTGTCCTCGGCGAGGGTGGCACGCAGGAAGTTCGCGGGCTGCTTCGGCCGCCAACCCGGGCACATGCCGGCGAGTTCGTCGGCGATCTGCATGGCGTCCAGGCCGCGGTCGATGAGCGGCCGCAGCGCGTACGCGAGGCGGCGAAGGCCCTCGGGCTGGGTCCAGTTCACCAGCGGCCGGACCTGCCGGGCGATGCGGATGTCACGGGCGACCTGCAGCGGGCTACGGCGCGCAGCCGTCCCCTGGCCGCTGCTGCTGGCCTTCTGGCGGGGGGTCGATGCGGTTTGCCGACCCGCGTGCGGGGTGTAGTTCCTACCACCCTCTACCTTCAGCTTTCCCTCTTCCTCACCCCAGGTAAGGGAAGGGGGCGCACACCGGTGGGGGCTCTGGTTGTCCACAGGCGGGGTATCCACAGGGGCCGGGGCCTGGCCGCGCTTGTCGATGACGATCCGGGCGTCGTACCCGCAGCCGACGAGACGGTGGCCCATGGCGTGGTCGTAGACGGCGGGGATGACCGCCGCGTACACCGTCGCGGTACCGGCGTACCCGCCGAGGCCGAGGGCGCGGCGGATGTTGGCGCGGGTGCCGTGCTGCACCCAGGCCAGCGCGCCGAGCTCTCGCAGGGCGGCGACGTGCCGCTTGATGGTGGCTCTGTTCAGACCGAGGCGGGCCACCATCTCGTCGAGGCAGTAGCGGGCGTGCCCGGAGTCGAAGTCCATGCGCCCGGCGAGATCTTCGGCGACCCGGAGGGTCGTGGCGTTGGCCCTGGGATGCAGGCCGGCGGCGACAAGCCACTCGACGGAACGGAGCCAGCGGCGCGGTCCGGTGCGGCGGGACGCGGTGTGGGTGACTTCCTGAGCGGCACCGCGGACCGGCTGGAAGGCGGTCTGGCAGCACTCAATGCCGTCGACCGGGGGGGAAATAGGGGATGAAACGCCCACACGGGCGTGCTCAAGCTGACAAGCAGCGTGCTCGTACGGCACTATGTACCCGTCCTTCTTCTGGAAGAGGGCATGCAAAAGCCCCGCTTCGGTGGGTGCTGGTTCCGCGAAGAACCTGATGGATCGCTCGAACACTCGGGCCCGGTCGCCAAACCGGATCTGAAGTTCGGGCCTTAGCTCGAAGCGCCAACTTCGAGCCGTAGGAAGTGGCCGCGCACGGTGCGCCAACACCAGCGGCCGGCGGTAGAGGATGCGCCCCCGCCAAGGGGCCCAGGACCTCCCGCCCAGGAAGAGCTAGGTCACTTGATCTCCATTAGTCGGTGCATTCTGCGCCGGAACAGGCGCAGAAGTCTGGGTAAGGGGCCAGCCGTTGCCCTCAGGGATGTTTGCCGGACGGATCGGCAAGCTGGCTTCCCGGTCGCATGGCGTTGGTGCGGGACCGCGGTTGCACGCGCGGTGATCCACCGGTTCTGCATCCAGCGGCTTGGCGTCGATGGCCGTGGTCCGGCGGAGCTGCCGGACGACCGCGCTCATGCGGTCGCGGTGGTTGTGGTGACAGGGCCCGTGCTCGACGGCGGTGTGATGTTCACGCCGGAGTCTCGGGTCCCACTGTCTGAGCGCCCGGGTGGGCGGGTACGCTTCGCCATGTCGTCGCCTTTGTCGTTGAAGGTTGGCGGCCAGCCGGAGGAGTTCTTGCAAACTGCCTTCGGCACCGGCCTCGCGTCGATCCCGGTTACCAGCCGGGGGAGCGAGGCCGTTCTGCGTTTCTGTGCGCCTTCAAACCTGAATGGTCGTCTGGCGCCGGGCTGAGCCTACCGTTTGCCCACGCTACTTGTCCTCCTCCTCTCTAACTCGTGTCTAATGTCGGCTTGTCATCAGATGTGCTGCTCATCGGACAGCCGCACGATCCAGATGGTGAGTCACCTTTGGTGAGGCGATTGCGGGTGGCGGGGAAGGCCGGGAAGGACTCGTCGTTCGGGCCGCACACCGAGCATCCCAGGGCCGGTCACACGCGAGTTTCCGCACTGCTCCGGCGCGTACGACGACAGGCGCAGAAGCAGGCCGAAGCCGAAGCGGCCGTCACCCGACTGAGTACCCCTGAAGTGGCCGCACCATGATGGGCGGATGACCGACTACACCCATCTCGTGGCGGCCGCCGCGCACGCCGCTGGCCCGTGCCCCGAAGGCCACGAAGCAGCCTGGCAGCGCCGCGTGCACGACCTGGCCATCGATCTCGCCTTCACCGCCCGGGAGGTTGACCAGGCCATGAAGACGCTGGACGCGACCAGGCCCTTCGCCGCCTTCCTGGAGAGGGTGGAGATCGAGCAGACGAGCCGCCGTGGGCTGCTGACGCTGCGCCCGGGAGACGGGCCAGCGGAAACGATCCGTACCGAGCAGGAGGACACCACCCGCGGGAAGACGATGATCGCCCGGGCCCGTGAGCTGGAGGGCCGCTGGGTGCTGGTGTACCGGTACAACGAGCCGAAGGCATCGAGCGCCAACCGCCGCGGCGACTTCGGCAACGTGCGGATGGTCGCGAGGCTGATGGACCTCGGCGAAGGCGCGCTCTCGTTTGACACCGCACGCGAGGTGATCACTGCGGACGCCGGCGGCGACGCGCATCTGGCCGCGCGGATGTGGAAGGAGGCCGGTTTGCCGATGAACGGCAATATCCCGGTTGCCGACCTGGAGCCGCTGAGGAGCGCCGTGCGGGCCCAGGTCGAGCAGCCGTAGCACGAGGCGCCCCTCCCGGGTCATCCCCCTCGGCGCGTACCTCCCCGGTCGCTCTCGTTTAGGTCACCACGGGGATTGGCTGGTAACAGCGAAAAGCGTCCACGGTCCCCCAGGCCGGCCCGTGGCCCCCCGTGGGCCGTGGTGGGTCCGTGTCGGACCGTACCGGACCGGGACGATCCGAGCCGACCCGACACGGACCACAAGACCAGCAGCAGCCGAACGGGGGGGGGCGTGGGCGAGGGGCGCTTTTCGCTGTTACCAAGCCTTCGGAGGGAGCGCGCCTCCGGCGCGCAAAGCGAGCGGACAACCAGGGGCGGAGCCGGGGACCGGCCCTCGGCCGCCGCGCCGTACCGGGGCCTGAGGAACATCCGTGTCAGATCGTGCGCTAACAGTTGATCCGTCCCTACTTGCCTTCACCGCCGTTCAGGTGGTCACGGGCGGCCACCTTGTAAGCGTCGATTGCTTCCCGAAGCATGGAATAGGCGTGACGCTCGTCCTGCATGGAGTAGGCGCTGCTGTTCGTATCTGCCTGGGCGAAGGCGCGCACCACGCCGGCCCATGTTTCGACGCGCTCCGCGAGTTCGGCAACGTGCTCTGGGCCTTCAAGCTGGACCACGGGAAGCGTCCGCGGGATGGAACTGAACAACGCGGATCCTTCCGCGAGAAGTTCTCGGACGCGCTGCCTGACACGGTCTCGGTGGAGTTGAGGGTCTCCCGTGTCGGGAATCTCCGCGAGAGCCTGTTCCACACACGTACCCTCCCTGGTCGCGGAGGCGTAGCTGTTGGCAGCTTCCAGAAAGGCGGCGTATGCGTCCCGCTGGTGTTGTCGGCGGACGGCGTCCACGGGGCCGCGGCGTGCTCCTCGCGCTTGTGCGCGCCCGGCGGCGTATGCGGCTGTTGCGGCAAGGACTGCAGTGGGTGTGGTGATAACGGCGGCAAGTACGGCGGGATCCATGACCGGTGAGCATGCCGCACCCGCCAGCCGTCGTCTGTGGCGGAGCCCGGCCGGGCCGGCGGCTGCGTACCCTGTCGGGCGTGACCACGACCGCCTCGGACGACATCAGCGCCTTCCTGGACTACCTGCGCAAGGAGCAGTACGCCCTCGCCACCCAGCGCGTCCGCGGCCGGTTCCTCGCCGAGTACCTGGGGCACGCTCTCAGCACCGACGGCACCCCGCCGAACCTGAGCAGCGCCGAGCTGCTGGAGCTTCCCCGCGCCCATGCCTGGCTGACCGACGCCAAGGCCGGACTCACCCGCCAGCGCAACACTCTCCGCGGCCCCGACGCCCCCTCCGCCGACGCCTCCGACCGCGTACGCACTATCACCTACAACGCCTTCGCCGAGTTCGTCGGCACCCCCTGGCGCCTGGAGGTCCCGCCCAACCCCTCCGGCGAACACCTCGACCCCGACGAGGCGCAGCGCGTCCTTCACACCCTCGCCGTCCAGCGGCCCACCGGCGCCAACGCGGCCACCTCCATCCGCACCGCGGCCCTCGCAGCGCTCGTGGCCGCCACCGGCCGCACCGTCAGCGAGCTCGCCGCCCTGGACGTCGCCGACCTCCAGCTCGACCACCGGCCCCCGCGCGTCCTCCTCGACGGCGGGCCCCTCCCCCTCGACACCGACACCGTGCGCACCGTGCGTCGCTGGCTGCGCCAGCGCGCCGGCATCACCTCCGCCCTTGAAGGCACCGACCCCGGCTACCTGTGGGTGCCCACCAAGAACGGCCGCCCCATCGACGACCAAGTCCCGCCCGGCGCCCGCCGCGCCGCCGTACGCACCCTGCACGACGCCCACCGCCGCCTCGTCCTCGGCATCCTCGGCACCCCCCTACGCCCCGGCGCGCTCCGCGGCCCCCGCTGATCGTCACGCCCGCCGGGCATGGCTCGTTGAACCGAAATGACGATCCGAACGACGTGCTGGACGATGGCCTCGTGGCAGCCCTGGCCGCCGTGCGGTCACCCCCTGGTGCTGACGGGTCCGCCCGCCCACCGGCGATGCCTGGCGCATGGTTGCTGAAGGCCTGGGCGTCACCGGCTGCGACCGGAACTGCTCTCTCGACCCGGGGCTCGGGGCGGGGCTGGACGCTGTGCTGGTGGGGGAGGCGCGGCCTTCTTCGTGGCTCTGGACGAGGGCAGGGTGGTCGAGCGCTTCCGTGCCGCCTTGGTGCTGACCCTGCTCCCCCCGGTCGGTGGGGCGAGCATCGGGGCGGCAAGCTCGTCCACCCGGGCCAGGCGCTTGCCCCACTCCGCGGCGCTCTCCCCGGCGGGCGTCGCCACAGCGGCCCGCCGTTGAAGGAAGTCCTGCCTCGTGGCGGCGTCCCAGGGCTGCATCCGGGTCTCCTCGACAACCTCGCGTGCCGGCCGGGACGGGTGCCACGTACCGTCGCCACCCCGGTGCTTGCTGAAGACGACCCCGCTGGCGTCGACAACGTGCAGCGCGTCGGCCAGTCCGCGCTCCTCGACGGCCGTCATGATGACCGGAACACCGTCGAACACGGCCTGCTGCAACTCCAGGGAGACCAGGAAGCTGTACCCCGGGCCCTCGGCGAGGGCGTGCCGATGCCGGTCCATCACACCAACCTGAGACAGTGCCTGATGGAGCGCGGTGTACGCCAGCTCGGTGCCGTACCCGTCGGCACGGAAGGCGGCCACCCGGTTCAGGGTGTACTCCTGATGCGTGTACGGACCGATGAACATGATGTTCAGACGCCGCGTGCGGACCTCGTCCAGGATCTTCGCGCGAAGAACCTCGATGTCGGGGCCGCACAGACGCGCCGCCTCCAGCACGCCGTGTTCGCGGGCGAGCGCGTCATAGTGCGGGTGGAAGGCGTAGTGGTCGTCACCGTCGAAGTACACGACGTCCGTCAGCCCCAGATGCTCGGCAACCAGCGGCCGCAGCGTGGTCTTCCGGGAGCCCTGGGGACCCCCGAGCAGGACCATACGGGGGGCTTCCTGGGGCGCATGGCGGGCCAGGCCCGGCTGTACGTCCTCACGAAAGATCTCATCGAGCTGTTCGTCCGACAGGCGGCGCGGCGGCTTCTTCGCTTCCTGCCTTGCCGCCGGCACCGACGCGTCACTCACCGGCGTTGCCCTCGCGTACCGCAGCGAGCTGGGCGGGCATGTCCCGGAGGATCTCCGCGATCCGCTCCTGACTGTCGGCGGTCAAGACGTCGCGCTCGACCAGCAGCGGGGCGCGCTCCGCACGCAGGGCTCGTGCGGCCTCCGGACTGGGCGCCGCACCGATCCGTCCGCTGTAGGCGGCGATCACCGCGTTGAGCAGGGCACGCGCCCGCTCGTAGGCATCCATCTCTGCCGCAGTCCACCGCGGCGACCGTGTGGCATTCGGCATGAAACCCGCTCCCCGTCCCCCGATCGTGTCGGTGTGCCAACAGGTCACCCCGTACGGCACGTTGCTCCTAGACTCGCATGAATAGGCGTCGATGATCAGCCCGATTCGTCACGACCAGGAGAGGACCCGCATGCCGCTTCCGTCAACTGGATGGCACAAGAGCACCTACAGCAGCGACTTCGAAGATGCCTGCCTGGAGGCCTCCGTACGCGCGGACGGTGAGGGTGTGCAGATCCGGGACTCCAAGGACCGCACCCGCCGCCCGCTCGATGTCTCCGCGATGGCCTGGCAGGCCTTCCTCGACGGCCGCCCAGGACAGTGCGGGGCGTCTCACCGTTGAGATGTCCGGATTTCCGGACATCAAGAGCCGAAAGGCCCCGGGCACCGCTCGGCTCCGAGCCAGGCCGACACGGAACTGCTTCCGCGGAGGCGTCAGCGCTTAAGCTTCTCCGTCGCGAACCACCAGGCATCGATGCGCCGTCCGGCATCGCGTGTCGGGTTCTCGCCCTGGGCGCCCCTCGGCATGTCCGTCACACACTCCGCACGCTCAGGCCTCCACCGCCGCGTCCTGGCGTTGCGTCCTGTGGGCCCTGAGCCACGCAGCGAGGTCGTCGGCGTGCTCTTCGAGGAACTCCCCGGCGAATTCGCGCGCTCGGTGGGTGCGGTGCCCCATCTCCTCGAACAGCGCGGTGAGCCGGTCGACGACGGCCTGCGGGTTGCCGTGCCGCGGTGGGTGGATGCGGGCGAAGGCGTCGCGGAAGACGGCTGCGACCCTTGGGTCCATGCGGTAGCCGCTCTTCTTCTGGTTCTCAGCGCGCCCATGGTCGACGGCGGTCAGTGGAATGGTGGTGCCCTCGGGGAGCCAGCCGGCCCGGATGCCGCGGTTGACCGTCTTGGTGAGTGAGGCGGTCGGGCCGCGCAAGGCGGCCTCGCCGTAGCGGGCGCGGTACTCGTCGGCGTCCAGCCAGCCGTTGCCCTCGACCAGGGCGCGGAGGAACTGGCGGCCGCGACCGTGAAGTTCGCGGATCAGTGCGTCGGCGCGTTCGGGGGTCCAGGCGGCGCCGCCGATCTCGACCGTCAGGTCGCGCTGACGGACGAAGTCGAGCAGTTGGGCGGCGAGGTCCTCCTCCCCCGGCTCCGTCCGGAAAACGATCTCCGCCATGTGGGCCCTCCTGGAGAACTGAGCACAGTTTCGCCGAATTCCGGTGAAGCCTAGCCCAGGAGACCCTTAGTGTGGGCTGATTTCGTGGTCAAAGTCCCCCGATTCAGCGGCGCGTGGGACGCTACAGGAAAATTACAGTTTTCCTGTAGCTTCCCGGGGAGCGAGCTGAGTTAGCGTCAAGCGCTGTCCTGAAAGAGGGGTGTCACGTGGAACAGCCCGTTATGCCCGCTCCGGCCACGCCTCCGGCGCCGGAAGCGCGCGAGCTCGACTTCCCGCCGGTCGCCAACGGCGTGGATTACCTCGTCAGCGTGGTCGACCACCTGGCGGCGGACGCCCCGCCGGTCCCGCCGCGAAGCCTCAAGTTCGCCGTCATCCATCTCCACGCCGCGACGGAGGTGCTGCTGAAGGCCCGGCTGCTTCTAGAGCACTGGAGCCTGGTCTTCAAGGACCCCCTCCAGGCCACGGAGGACCGGTACCACGCCGGCGACTTCGAGAGCTGCGGCATCGACGAGACCATCGAACGGCTCGCGAACCTCGCCGGCGTCTCCATCAGCGACAGCGACCGTCACACGCTGCGCTCCCTCGCCAAGGACCGCAACGCCCTCCAGCACTACGGCCTGACCCACAGCGCCCTCGCCATCGAGGCCCGCGCTGGCCAGGTGCTCGACTTCCTCATCCGCTTCCTCGACGAAACGCTGCTTCCGGAGCTGAGCTCGGAGGAGAGCACCCGGATCGAGCCCGACATGGAACGTGTGCTCGACGGGCTGGACTCCATCCAGGCCTATGTCACCCAGCGCATGAAGCGGCTGCGCGGGACGCTGCGGGGGCACGAGAGCCGGACCGTGAACTGCGTGGACTGCCAGCAGATGGCCATGGTCGTCTCGCCCGAGGAAGACGACGCGGCCTGGATCGCGCAATGCCACTTCTGTGGACTTTCCGAACTCGGTCCCCGTTTCCTCGCCAATGCCTACGTCTACGGGCACCCCGACGCCGCCGAGATGGTCCACGACTGCCCCCAGTGTCAGAGCCCGACGTTCACGGACGGGGTCATCCTCGCCGACGGGCGCCTCGTGTCCTTCTGCTTTCTCTGCACAGCCACGAGCGACTGAAGCGACGCAACCACCGGAAGGGATAAGGGGATTCCATGACGCTCGTCACCATCCCGGCGGCGGCCGCCGTGCCGACCGTCCCGGCCGCCGAGGCACGCTCGGCCCGCACCTCCCTGGACCGCGTCACCAGCGGCGTACGGTCCCAGTGGCCGGCGCACGCGCGGAAGCTGTTCGAATACCTGACGGCGATCTACGGGGAGCACGACGCGCTGCCCACGCTGGCCGCGGCCTGGCTCACCCACCAGCGCTCCGACGGCACCCGCAAGACGTACGCGCAGAACTTCAAGCTGCTGGAGCGCTACGCCCGCCAGCACGACGTACACCCGCTCGCCGTGACGTTCCTGCTGGCGGACGCCTTCGCCCAGCAACTGGAGACCTGGCCCACCATGGTCTGGCGCGACGGCCGGCGCGTCGAAGAGGGCCCCCCGCGCGACGACGCCACCCGGCACAACGTCCTGTCCGCCTGCTCCTCCTTCTTCAAGTTCTTGCTGCTCACGAAGGCCCTGCCGAAGGAGCAGCTCGACTCCAACCCGTTCGAAGGCGTCCTGTACCCGGTCATCGACCCGCTGTTCACCCGCACCGAGGGCCTGACTGAGGAGGAGTACGCCAAGCTGGCCCGTACCGCCCGTGACGAGCACCGTCCCCGGCACACCGCCTTCCGGCTCTATGTGCTGATCCTGGTCCTGTACAACATGTGCCTGCGGATCGGCGCCGCGCTCGGCGCCCGCATCGAGAGACTCGGATACGACGGCGGCCACCACGTCCTGGAGGTGGAGGTCAAGGGCGGCTACTGGGTGAAGAAGGCCGTACCCCCGATGGTCTGGGACGCCATCCAGACCCTGATCGGCGAGCGTACGGAGGGCTTCATCTTCTGCACCGCCACCGGCCGGCCGCTCGACGAGCCGTCCCAGTTGCGAGCGATCCGTTCCGTCGCCAAGCGCGCCGGGCTGCCGCAGAAGAAGATCGGCCCGCACTCCATCAAGCACACCACCATCACCCTCGCCCTGGCCCGGCCACGCGCCCGGCCCGACAAGATCCAGCAGTGGGCCGACCACAACGACCCCCGCACCACCCAGAGGTACAACCGGCGCCGCGGCGCACTCGACGGCAGCCCCGCCTACGACGCCGCCGCCAGCCTTTCCGACCAGTTGTCCACCGGCGAATAGCGCACGCAGGGCGGCCTCGGTGGGTTCCCAGCACAGCGGCGATGTGCGCCTGGAGCCCGCTGATGAGGCCCGCGCGGTGGAGAGAACTAGAAGTGGTCGGGCAGCCAGGGTTCGAACTGTGCTGTGCTGCGGATGAGGGCCGCGAGTGCCTTCTCCGATACGGCGTGGACTCCTGCCATGCGGGCCGAGGTGGTGGATCGATAGCCGCCGGCGTACCAGACGGCGAGCTGGCGCCGTGTGAAGGTCACCTGCCCTCCTACGTTTGTGGGGACGATCTCGCCCGCTCCGTCCTTGAGCTGCAGCATCCACCGCTCCCACCGGCCGGTCTCGTTTTCGATCTCCATCGGGATGGCGGTGGTGCGGTCAGTCGGCCAGCCTCGGAGCCTGATGGCCTCGGGGATGTTGAGGATGCGGAGCATCCAGGGGTGCCAAGCTTCTGCTGTGGTGCGGTGGTGGCGGAGTCCATGGAGGAGGGTGGGGTAGGGCGGGAGGGCGCCGCGCCGGAAGGTGATGGTGCGGGCGCGGGTGTTGTGGCGTCCGAGGAAGGCGAGCATGGCGGCGGCGGTGGGCTGGCTGGTGGCCCAGAAGTCGTGGACGGTCAGGCTCATGCCGTGGCGGTCGTGCCGTTTGGTTGTGAGGGTCAGCAGGCCGGCGGTGGGGTGGCCGTGCCGCGCGAAGCGGTAGGTGGTGAGGTTGTTCTTGTCCTGTTTCCAGCGGGTCCACCAGGTGGGGCGGTGGACTGGTCCGTTCCACTGGCGGGCGAGTTCGCCCTGGAGGGCTTCGGCTTCGTCGGTCAGTCCGTGCTCGACCTCGAAGTCGTCACTGGCGAAGGAGTGCTTGAGGTCGTCGGAGGCTACTTCCCAGGCGAGGACGCCAGTGGGTGCTTCCCATCCGAGGCGGCGGGCGTAGCCGGTGGAGGAGGTGGTGATCGCGGAGATCACCGCGCCGCGCTCGATCAGGGGGTGCAGCCGTGCGGCCGTCATGTCGGTGGCGAGGTGGTCGCCGCGCTCCTCGGGGGCCACGCAGCCGTCGCCGAGGCAGGCGCTGGGGACGGGGGCGCCGCCGAAGAACTGGTCGACGAGGAGGCCGAGGCCGCCGGCGACGACCCGGCCGCCGCGGACGGCGACTTGGAGGTCGGCGTGCTCGCGCAGGTGGGTGATGTCGCCGATCGGGTGGCCGTAGGAGCGGGTGGCGAGCTTGTCGTACTGCTCCCACAGTGCGTCGTCGGCGGATGTGAAGGTCAGGGGCTGGTTCATGGTCGGCCTTCAGTAGTGGGTGGCGTCGCGGGCCGCGTGGGCGTCCAAGGGCACGAGGAAGGTGCGAGTGAAGGCCAGGACGCTGGTGCCCGCCTGGTTGTGGGCGGTGGTGTGGCAGGTGATGACCCCGGTGTCGGGACGGCTCTGGGAGACCCTGCGGGTGAGGATCTCCGTCTGCGCGTACAGGGTGTCGCCGATGTGGACGGGGGCGGTGAACCGCACCTGGTCGATGGCGAGGTTGGCGCTGGTCAGGCCGCTGACGCTGCGGACGGTCATGCCGCCCACGAGATTGAGGGTGACGCCGGAGCAGACCAGGATGCGACCCCACTGGGTCTGGCCGCTGTGGTGGGCGTCGGTGTGGATGGGGGCGACGTTGCCGCTCAGAGCTGTGCCGAGGAGGTTGTCGACTTCGGTGACGGTCCGGCCGGGCCGGTGCTCGATGACCAGGCCAGGCGCGAGCTCTTCGTAGGAGAGGCCGACGTTCTCCCGCACGCGGGCCTCGCCGATCTGGCGGTAGCCGTGGGGCAGTCCGGGGCTCATGACGCACCGTCCGCTTCGGCGACGATCGCGCGGGCCCGGTTGAAGAAGGGGGTGCCGCGCATCTGCCCGTCCACGGTGGTCACCGTTCCGCCGCTGGCGTCGGCGGCCGCGACGATGGCGCGGGCCTGCGCGATCTCCTCGCCGGTGATGGTGAAGACGTCGTTGATCACCTGCACGTGGCGGGGGTGGACGCAGCCCTTGCCGAAGAACCCCATGTCCTTGGCTCGCTCGGCGTCACGGCGCAGGGTGTCGGGGTCGTTTAGTTCCCAGGTGGGGGCGTCGATGGCGGGGACGTTCGCGGCGGAGGCGGCATTGATGAGGGCCGAGCGGGCGTAGTGGAGGGCGTCCCAGCTCAGGCCGCAGCGGACGGAGGCGGCGTAGTCGGCGGAGCCGAAGATCACGCCGCCGAGCCGGGGCGCGCGCATGATCGACGGGAGGGTGTTGAAGGCCCGCGGGCTTTCGATCAGCGCCCAGATGTCGGGGGTGTAGCCGTCGGCGTTGAGCGCGGCGGCGACGAGTTCGATGTCGCGGGGGGATTCCACCTTGGGGATCACGATGAGGTCGGGTCGGGCGGTGTAGCTGGCGAGGGCCGCGAGGTCCTTGATGCCCTCGATCGTGGTGAGGCTGTTCATCCGGATGCCGAGGGTGCACGGAGGGTCGGTGACGAAGAAGCCTTCCGCAGCGGTGCGGGCGGCGGGCTTCTCGTGGAGGGCGACGGAGTCCTCGATGTCGACGAGGGCGACCGCAGCGCCGGACGTGCGTGCGCTGGCGAAGCGGTCTCGGCGCAGGCCGGGTGTGATGATCCAGGCTCGCCCGGGCCGGCGGCTGGTGCTCATGCTGGTCATACGGTGTTCACCTTTCGATGCGCTTGGCGGTGATGAGCTGGTCGAGATCGCGGAGGGTGGCGGCATGCTCGATCTCCCTGTAACTCACGTCGATGCCGTAGCGCTCGGCGAGCAGGACCGAGAGCTCGACGACGGCGAGCGAGTCGAGTCCTGCGTGGTCAAGGCTGGTATCGCCGGTGAGCCGGTCGGCGGGAAGACTGAGGTCGTCGAGCAGGATGCGGGTGAAGTGTTCGTTCACGATCGGGTCCTTCCGGAGGGCAGTGGAGGTGAGGGGGCCCGGTAGAGCGACGGAAGCCCTGGGGCAGTCAGCGGCTCTGGGCTGAGGCGGCTGTTGGCGGCGCGCTGACTGGGGCTATCGGCTGGTCGCTTTGAGCTGCCGGGCGACTTCGCCGATCAGGTCTTCCTGTCCGGCGACGACCTGACGCTCGCCGAGGGCGAGGAACAGGTTGAGGGGGTCGACGCCTTCGGTGCGCGCGATCTCCAGGACCAGCCGCTTGAAGCCGGAGAACACCCCGGCGAGCCCGCTGACGACGGCGATCGAGTCGATGGACGGCGGGGCCTTCATCAGGCGATCGGCGGCGACGTCGGCGGCGGCCAAGATCTCGCGGAGCCCGATCCCGGTGTTGATGCTGCGGCGTTCGAGGACGGCCACGAGGACTTCGAGCTGGGTGTTGCCTGCGCCGGCGCCGAATCCGCGGGCGGTCGCGTCGATGACGGACGCGCCGGCATCCACGGCGGCCAGCGAGTTGGCCATCGCCAGGCCCAGGTTGTTGTGGCCGTGGAAGATCACCGGTACGTCGACGGCGGTGACGATGGCCTGCACGCGCTCGGCGACGTCGGCCGGAAGGTAGTGGCCTGCGGAGTCCATGATGCCGACGGCCTGGGCGCCGAACTTCGCCATCAGGGCGCACTGCTCGGCGAGCTCGTCGGGGCCTGCCATGTGACTCATGAGCAGGACGCCTTGGGCCTCGGCGCCGAGGTCGCGGACGACGCCGAGGTGGCGTTCGGTGACGTCGGCCTCGGTGCAGTGCGCGGCGATTCGTACGACGTCGGCGCCGTGGCGGACGGCGGCCGCCAGGTCACCGGAGGTGCCCCAGCCTGGGGCCATGAACACGCCCATCCGCGAGGAGGTAAGGGATTCGCGGACGGTGGTGAGCATCGTGGCGTCGTCGAGCCGGGCGCGGCCGATCTGGAGGCTGGAGGCGCCCAGGCCGTTGCCGTGGCCGACTTCCACCACGGGCACCTTCGCGGCGTTCGCGGCGGTGGCGTAGGCGCGGAGCTGATCGGTGTCCATCTGGTGGCCGACGGCGTGGTGGCCGTCGCGCAGCGTCGGGTCGTGCAGGAGGATCTGGGGCCGCTCGGGGCTGTCCATGCTGTCCATGGGTGGTGTTCCCTTCATCGCGAGGCGGCGGCCGACTGCTCGGCGAGCAGGACGGCGGCGGCGTTGATGATGTCGACGCTTCCGGCGTGGTGGGGCAGGCGGCGGCCAAAGGCGCCGACCTCCACCGCGACCGAGATGCGGCCTGGCTCCACGGCGAGGGAGGTCACCTTGTACCCGGGCGTGTAGGCGCGCACGGTGTCGGCGGCCGCCGCGATGCTCGTGCGGACCTGTGCGGGGCGGATGCCGTCCGCGAGGACGGTCATGGCCACCCGGAACGGTGGGGCGGGCCGGGCCGGGCTGAGGTTGACCAGCACCTTCACGTCGCGGGTTCCGGTGAACGTGCGGATCGCGGTGGAGGTGGTGGCGATGTACTGGTCGAGGTTCAGTCGGGTGGCCCGGCCGGCGCTCGCGCTGGCCCCGGTGGAGACCACCTCGATGTACGTGGGGGTGCAGCGCTGGGAGATGGTGTGCAGCAGGGGGATGGCCGCCTGCCCGCCGCAACTGACGAGGTTCAGGTGCCGGTACGCCGCCGCACGATGGCCGTTGACTCCCGGCACGATGACCGCCCCAAGGCCCGTGGGGGTCAGGTCGATCAGGGTCGTGCCGGTCGGGCGCAGGGCCGCCCAGTGCTCGGCGTGGCTGTCGGCGTTGGTGGCGTCGAAGACCATATCGAAGGGTCCGGCCTCCACCACGGCGCGGACCCCGCCGGCGGTGGTCAGATGGCCCATCTCGGCCGCCCGGCGCAGGCCCAGGCTGTCACGGTCGCGGCCCGCCACGAGCGCCAGTTCCAGCTTCGGCGATCGGCAGATCTTGTCAACGAGGTCGATCCCGATGAGGCCCGCGCCGAGTACGGCGACAGGGCGTCGTTCGTCAGCAGCCATTGGCCGCTCCTTCGTCCAAAGAGAGGAGTGGTGCACAGGGGTGTGGTGCCGGCCGGACGCCGCGCGCCGCGGGCTAGCGGACGTGCAGCTCGACCGGTGGCAGATGCGGCGACCGGGCGTGCACCGTGGTCTTGGCCCCAAGGGGGAGGCTGGCGTGCACCGCTCCGGCCAGGACCATCTGCCCGGCCCGCAGGCCGTCGCCGAAGCGGTGCAGCCGCCGGGCGAGCCAGGTCAGAACACGCAGCGGGTCGCCGAGGACGGCCCGGCCCTCCCCGGTAGCCACGGCGGTGCCGTCGACGCTGACGACCAGCGGCTCGGCCGCCAGATCCAGGTCCGCGCCGAGGGGCACCATGGGGCCGATCACTGCCCGCGCGCAGGAGGCGTTGTCGGCGATGCTGTCCGCAATCGTGATTCGCCAGCTCGTGAACCGGGTGTCGATCACCTCCAGGGCGAGGAACACCTCCTGCACTGCCGCCCGCGCCTCCTGCACGTCGAGATCCGGGCCCACCAGGTCACAGCCCAGCCGGAAGGCGAACTCCGTCTCCACCCGCGGCTGCATCAGCGCGGATCGGTCGAGGGTGCTGCCGGTGGGCAGCACCATGTCGTCCAGCAGGACGCCGGAGTCCGGCTCATCGACACCCATCTGCTCCTGGATGGCCTTGGAGGTCGCCCCGGCCTTGTGGCCGACGACCCTGGCGCCGCCCGCGATCCGCCTCCCGACCGCTGCGGCCTGGACTCGGTAGGCGGTCTCCAGCGACAAGCCCGGCCGCCGGACGGTCAGCGCGTCGATCGGGACTCGCTCGTACTCGGCGGCCAGCAGGGCCGACGCCGTAGTGGCGATCCAGCGGTCATCCCGCTCGTCCATGCAGATCCCTCCCAGGGCATGGGGCATCACATGCGGTTCGCAGACGTGGGCATGGCACGGGAGCTGTTCCGGGCGGCGCTGGTGCCGGCCGCCGGGCTCGGGCCTGATGAAGAGTCAACCGCCGGGTGCCCCCCGGCGGTACGGTGGCGGGCAGACCAAGCGGTATATCGCGTATATCCGGGCAGGTGCTCATGACCACGCGCACGCCGAACGTCCAGCTCAAAGCCCTTGTCGCCGATTCCGGCCTCACCTACGAAGCATTGGCCAAGGCAGTGTGCGCGGTGGCCGCCGAATGCGGCGCACGCCTACGCACGAACAAGTCCAACGTTGAGCACTGGATCTCTGGCTCAGCGCCCCGAGGAGACACACCCAGGTTCCTCGCGGTCGCGCTCTCCCGGCGCCTGGGCCGCCTCCTGACCCCCGCCGACCTCGGTCTGCCCTCCCCAGGCGAGGCTGAAAATGACACCATCGGACTGTCCCTCGGGGTCGACCCGCTGGATGCCCTGCTGCCCATGTGGAGGTACGAGTTGGACCGCCGCCGCTTCCTGACGGCCTCCGCCTACTCCGTGGCAGCCGCAGCCTTACCACTTAGCCACGTCCAGGACATCGCCGCCCGCACCACCGCCGCCCGCACCGGCCACACCGTCGGTATGGCCGAAGTCGCCGCCGTCCGCGACGTGATCATGGTGCTCTCCGAGATGGACGAACGCCACGGCGGACAGCACGGCCGCAGTGCCTTGGTTACCTACCTCCGCGACGATGTCGCCCCACTGTGCCGGGCCCGCTTCCGCACCGACGCGGTCCGCCAGCAGATGCTCTCCGCCGCGAGCCGCGGCGTCCATCTGCTGGGCTGGAAGTCCTACGACGCCGGACAGCAGGGCCTCGCCCAGCGCTACCACCTCCAGTCCTACGCCCTGGCCACCGAGTCCGGCCTGCGCGGACACGACGGCTTCGTCATGCGCACCATGGCCATGCAGGGCCTCAAGCTCCACCGCCCCGAGCACTGCCTGGGCCTGGCCGAGACCGGCCTGAACCGAGCCAAAGGGCACGTGGACGCCCAGACCGAAGCCCTCTTCCGTGTCGTCTACGCCCACACCCTCGCCAAGAGCGGCAAGCGCCGCGCGGCACTGACCGAGGCCGAGCACGCCCGCACCCTGTTGACCGGTGCGCCCGGCGACGCGGTGCCGTTCTGGGCGCTGGCCTGGGGCCCACCGCCCGCATCCGTGTACTCCCGGACCGCCAAGGTCCACGAGACCCTAGGAGACCACCGGGCCGCCGCCGAGCACTACGCTCTGGCCGCCACCGCCCGCCCGGCCGGCACCTATGCACGCATCGTCGCCCTGGACCTGGTCGCGGGCGCCGAGATGCATCTCAAGCGCGGCAGTATCGAGCAAGCGTGCGCCACCTGGCACCGGGCCATCGACCACATGGCCGGCGTCCGCTCCACCCGCACCCGCAAGGCCATCTCCCGCATGCGCAGCGACCTGGCGCGGTTCCGGGCCCGTGGCCTGCGGTGTGTGGCCGAGCTCGACGAACGGGGACGCGACTTCCTCACCGGCGCCTAGTTTCAGCGGTGCCCGCAGAAACGGCGGACGATCGGCTCCAGGTAGTCCGCGTGCGGACCGGTCAGGCCAGCCAGCTCGTCCGGTGAGCGCACCAGGGCCACATCGTCGAGTTCGGGGGCGCGGCCCTGAGCTCGGTCGGCTTCCGCTGCCGCAGTGAATCCCCTGCGCAGCGCCGCCTCGGGAAGGGCTGGGGCGAGGTAGGTCAGGCCGACGCTGCCGTTCTCGCCGCGGGTGACGACCCACAGCTTCAGGTCCTCGGCGCGCGCGGCGATTCCGAGTTCCTCCAGCAGCTCCCGCGCGGCCTGTCCGGCCAATGCCGACTCGTCGAGCATCGCTCCCTTCTGGGGAGGCTCCACAGACCCCCCTGGCAACTGCCATCTGCCCGGGGCGGCCGTCGAGGGCGACATTCTCGCTACCAGCACACGACCGTCGTCTGTCGGCTGGACGACGTTCACGAACAACGAGGCCAGTGCGGCGGCGCCTGGAACACGACGCAAGGCGTAGTGCCGGTATGTCACACGCACCCAGGAGACACGCAGGGTGCGCGGGCCCGTCAGCTCCACTCCGCCACACGCCACCACAGGACCGTCGAAGAGGTCGGGGTTGGCCCGGACTGCTACGTCCCACACCCGATCTCGAGCCTCAGCATCCTGGGGCGGCAGCGGCGGCTCCGCAGCTTCGGTCAGCAGGAGCCGTTCAACATCGAAGAGGTCAATGCCCACGGGGGACAGTGTCTCGGTCACCGCCCCACCCTAGAGCTGTCCTCCAGGACCGGGTCCTGCATTGGACCGCATGCACACCGGGAGCTGCGCCTGCAGGTGTCGGCGTTCGCGTGAAAGTGGCTCTGGCAAGATTCTGGTAGCTGGAGATCAGCTCGGTGCCGTGGTGACGAGGTTCTGCGAGTCCTGTGTGCTCTTCGTTCCTCAGTGCCCTGTGCATAGGTCGGTAATCGATGTGCTTGTTTGCCAGGACGTAACCTGCTGACCAGGCGGCACATCGTCGAGGCAGGTCGGGGGCCACTTTGAGTATGAGCGAGGTGTATGGAACGCACCCAGAGGTGATCGCAGCGCTGCTGGATGCAGTTGGCGAATCAGCGATGGTGCTGTCGTTCCGGGACGACCGCGCCTTCGCCGCACTCAGCGTGGGGCGGTTCGGGACTGTGGGATCGACTCGCCTGGACTGGTCCGGGGTCGAAGTGATCGAGCACTGCGAGTCGTTCGACGCCGACGAGCTGCGCCGGATGGTGGCATCCTGCGCTGGAGTGGACGAGCTTGCGGTCGTGTTCTGGAGCAATCTTGCAGTGCCGTCCGTTGCCTTGACTGCCGCTCTCGTGGCGGGCCATGCAGAGGCAGTGTTGGAGTGCTCTCCTGAATGCTGGATCTACCTCACCGACAGTGGAGTACTGATCGAGTTCCAGGACGGTGAGGGGTTCACAGCGGGAAGGGTCCCGCGCTGACGCTGGCGTTGGCACGGCCGAATACGGCGAGGCCCGTGAGCGTGGGGAATCTCCGTGAGCGGGACTATCCCTCAGGTAAGTGCAGAGAGGGGAGATTCAACGAGCCCTATCAGTGGTCGGCCGGTCCGTATATCGTCGGCGAAGGTGGGCGATCAGGACGACGCGGTGGCGGAGAAGAGAGACGCCGGCACGTCCGGCATGATCCGTTTCTGCAGCTTGACGTCGGTGATGCGGCCTTCGTTGGCTCCGGAGTTGTAAGGGGTCGTGATTCCCTGGGCGATGGCGTGCCGGTCTTCCTGCAGGGCTCCGGCGAGGCCGGTGAGAGGAGCGAGTCCGCTCTGTGCGAGGTCGCTCAGCCAGCCCGGCAAGGGTGCCGCGTCGTGGTTGTCGACCATGGTGGCGAAGCGGCGGACCAGGTCGTGGGTGAGCTGGAGTTCGGGGCAGTGTTCGAGGAGCCGGGGCAGGCGCTCGTTGATGTGCGGACTACGGCGGTGCGGGTGGGTGGTGATCCAGCAGCCGTCTCCCGGCGCCTCCCCCCCGTGGGCCCGGGCGACGAAGAAGCCCCCGGCGCGCTCCTACACCGAGCGTGGCCGGGGGCTTCGCCGTGTGCCGGGTGAGCCGCACCGGCACGGCGAGCGCACCGGTAATGGTCTGTGGTGGCCTGTTGCCGCCGGTGCGGCCTACCCGCTCCGCCGCCCGAGGCTGCATGCGTCTCAGGCGTCAGCCGAGTCGATCCGCAACGAGCCACCCGGCCTGGTGGCGGGTGGGTGGGCCAGGCGCAGCGCGGGCTGTGGCCAGGTGACGGTGCGCGCTGAGGTGGTGTGGGGGGTGATGCGGAGCAGCAGTTGGTAGTCGGTGCGGCCGTCGGGGTAGGTGTGGGCGGCCAGGACGGGGCTGTAGTGCCAGGTTCGTCCGTCCCAGGCGTACCGGGCTGGTCCTCGGCCCGGTGGCCAGGTCGTCACGGTGGGCGGTGGTCCGTCGTCCGGGTGCCAGGGCCGGGTCTCGGCCAGCGGGGGCGTCTCGCTCATGGGCAAGTCCCCTGTGTCATCCGGCGTGGCGGTAGGCGCCGGCGGGTCCGGCGAGCCTGCGGCCGCTGGCGGCGTACTTGGCGTTGATCCGGTCCAGCACGGGTTCGAGGTCGATGCGTGCTTCGCGGCCGCGGTCCAGCGACACCTGCGTACCTGGGGCGCTGTGGGTGGGCTGGAGGTCTTCGGCGGTGACGGTCAGGCGCCGGATGCGGGCCCGCTGGAAGGCGCACGCGTCCAGCAGCCGGAAGACACCGGTGCGGAGGTCTTCGGTGTGCGCGGAGGCCTGGGGCATCTGCCGGGTGCGCCGGATGGTTGTGCCGTCGGCGAAGCGCACGGCGAGAGTCAGCCCGCGCGCGACCTGCTCGCGACCGCGCAGGCGTTCACCGAGGTCGACGACGAGGTCGAGCAGAGCGGCGCGGATCAGGACGGGGTCGAGCATGTCGCGGTCGAAAGAGTGCTGAGTGCTGGTGGAAGCGGGCATCCGGCGGGGTGTGACAGGGCGCGGGTCGTGGCCGTGGGCGCGTTCATGCAGGATGCGTCCGGCCCGGGCGCCCAGGATGCGCTGCACGGTGCCGGCCGGTGTGTCGGCCAGGTCGCCGATGGTGGCCAGTCCGTAGCGGGTGAGGGTTTCGGCCTGGGCCGGGCCGATGCCGTGCAGGGCCTGTACGGGCAGGGGCTTGAGGAAGGCCCGGATCGCACGGGGGTCGTCGGGGATGTGGAGCAGGCCGCGTTCGTCAGTCCGGGCTGAGGCCATGGCGGCCAGGCTCCAGCTCGGGGCGATGCCGATGCGGGTGTCGGTGCCGTAGAGGGCCAGGGCCTGGACGCGGAAGCGCTGGGCGAGCTCGGCCGGAGTGCACCTGAACAGGCGGAGGCTGCCCTTGACCTGCCCCAGGGCCGCCGACGGGGGCAGCGGCTGGACCACCGGGGTGAAGGTGTCCAGCAGGTCCAGCACCTGCCGGTAGGCGGCCTCGGCGGTCTCCGGATGGCACCGCACGTGCCAGATCACGCTCACCGGCTGCTCCATTGCCCCGACCTCCTTCCTACTCCGCGACGGTATCGAATGTATATTCGAACATGCCACGTGGCGGCTTGCCCCTATGGGCCATCTGTCCGTGTTTGTGAGTATTGAGCCTGTCTGCGGTCCGGAGCGCCGAGCGCGAGGTCGCTGAGATGACGGTGGAGGAAGACGTGACTGTGCCGGGGCAGGGCAAGGCGGCTGCTGTGCTGGACTGCTCGCCGGACCAGGTGGGCTCGTGCGCCCGGTGCCACCAGCCCTGCCACCGCTACGGGGTCGGTGGCAACCCGCTGTGCCGTGCATGCCGGGAGGTCGTCGAAGCGGCCAGGGCAAAGCCGAAGACCACCTGACCCGGACCGCCAACGCCGACGTGTGACCTGTGTGCTCGGTCAGCTCGCCTTCTTCCGGCGCGCTGGGGCCTTCTTCGCCGTGCTCTTCTTGGCGGCCGTCTTCTTCGCCTGCGTCTTCTTCGCCGGCGTCTTCTTCGGCTTGGGCATCGCATGGATGGTGGCGTCCTCCCCGCGCGAGGCCCGCGCCTGCTCGACGGACGCGTTGAGGGCGGCCATCAGGTCGACCACCTGCCCGGCCGGGGCCTCCTCCCGCTCCGGAGCCTCGACGCGATGCCCCTCCGCCTTCGCGTGGATGACCTCTTCAAGGGCCTTTCTGTACTCGTCGTGGAAACCGCTGATGTCGTCGGTCGTCATGGCGTCGATGAGCGCGACCGCGCCGTCGACCTCCGAGTCGGCGATGTCCGTGGCCGGCGGCACGACCGCCGAGGAGTCGCGGATCTCGTCCGGCCAGCGCATCGAGTGCAGGGCGATCACCTCGCCGTCCAGCACCTGGAGCAAGCCGAGCCGCTCCCGGTTGTGCCAGGCGAACTTCGCGATGGCCACCCGCGAGGACCTGGCCAGGGCTTCACGGAGCAGCTTGTACGGCTTGGCCGCGACCTGCCCGTCGGCCGCCAGGTAGTAGCTGTCGCCGATCCGGATGGGGTCGATCGACTCGGCGGGGACGAACGCGACGATCTCGATCGCCTTCGCGGTCGGCAGCGGCATCGCGTCCAGCTCGGCGTCCGTGATCTCGACGACCGTGTCCTTGGCGATCTCGTAGCCACGGCCGATCTCGCCCTGGTCCAAGACCTTGCCGTCGAGCTCGCACACCTTCTGGTAGCGGATCCGGCCGCCGTCCTTCTCGTGGACCTGGTGGAAGGCAATGTTGTGCGACTCGGTCGCGCTCAGGACCTTGATCGGGATCGTGACGAGCCCGAAGCTGATCGCTCCTGTCCAGACGGGCCGTGGCATCAGGCACCTCCCAGGCTCCCCCCTGGGTGGATGACCAGCGTATGGCGAGCTGGCCGGCCAGGCACGGCCTGGCGGCCTGGTCCGGTGGCGAGCAGGGATGAGCTATGGCGCTCGTCGTCGGCGATCAGCGGGCCGATCGAGGACGGATGGCCAGGGCCCGGCGTCCGGCGAAGCGGAGACCGGGCCCTCGCGGCGGAGTCAGGAACGGCTCCGCCCCTCCGCGGCCGGGTGGAGCGGCAGGCCTACGGAGCCTCAGTTCAGTTGCATGCAGACGTGTGGCTTGAGGCCGGACTTCGCGACCCATCCGGTCGTGCCGGCCTTCAGGCCGGACCTGGAGCGGTCTTGAAGGCTGACTCGGTACCAGCCGCCTTTGGCCTTGTCCGCGCTGAGGTCGTCGTCGGGGTACAGCATGCCGATCGCCGTGTACTTCGTACCCGGCCCAGTCCGCAGTCGCAGGGCGCCTGTGGGGTGGTAGCCGCAGGTGTTGAACTCCTGAGTCACCGTGGTGGCCGCTTGTCCCGGCAGGGCCAGAGCGGCCGGTGCGGGCAGGATCGGGGCCAGTAGCAGGGCGGCGCCCAAGGGGAGCGAGATCGCTTTGCGCATGACCGCACCAACTGATCCGGGCCCCGGCATAGACACGCTCCGCCCGTGGGGATCACCCACATGTGCGATGCCTCGATCAGCTCCACCGGGTGGTCTTCAGGTATCTCGATCGCGGTGGCGGCGTACGTCGGCGTCCACCCGGGCCCGGACTCCGCCCGCCGCAGCGGGTGGTTGGCAGCTTGGCACCGTGGCTG
>NZ_JBVIGF010000013.1:34555-103303 GCF_055570965.1 Streptomyces sp. NPDC031064 | reverse complement strand
CGCTGCGCGCTGCGCCAACGAACGGCCGAGCTTCGCTCGGCCGTGGACGGCTCCGCTTCGCGGAGCCTAGGGAGACCCCTCGCTTCGCTCGGCGGTTCCTCCGGCCGTAGCCCGAAGCCAGCGAACGCTCCCCACGCTGCGCAGGAGCGGAAAGCGGCTCGCTTCGCTCCCCGCTCTACGAGACTGCTGCGCTATCTCTTTGGGCGGTGACCTCCGCCGTCATCGGGCGTGCCGTGCTTCGCGCGGCACGATTGCAGGCCTTGCGGCCCGTGCTGGCAGTAGGAGTGGAGTCGGGCCGAGCTGCTGACTGGCCGTCAGGGTGGCAGACGAGTTAGGCCACTGTGCAGGGGCCTGACCTCGTTGCTTCAAAATCTGATGCGGATGTATTTTGGGAAGGATCACGACTCCCGGGAATGGGACTCCGTATCGCTGTCACCGGACGAGTGGAGCCGCGTCTCACCGGCCGGCGCCCGTAACTGGCAGCCCCCGTAGAGAGTAGGCCCGGAGAGACCGTGTCTGGTACCTCCCGCACGGGTGAACTCGCAGCGTCGCACAACGCGCCACCTGGACAAGTGTCCTGGCGCAGCACCGGTTCACCTGCCGGATGGCTGGGGGCAGCCCTGCATGTCTTCGGGCTTGGTCCAGGGCAGGTGGTGGTGGGCGTTGCTCAGGGGCCACACGGTCGGCGGCAGTGGCTTTCTGCGGGTGTTCTTGCGTCGCCTGGGGCGTGGTGGCTGGGGTGGGCGGAGTCTGCACTGTTCGGCGAAGTCGGTGAGGAGTGATAGCCCTGTCGAGCCCATGGGATCGATGTACAGGCGGTCGTTCCTGGTGCCGGCGGCCAGGAGATGAGTGAACGCCACGGCTCTCAGAAGCACGCGTGCCCAAGTGGGCACGGTGTGGGTCATACAGCCCTGGCGGACGTTGTGGCGGCCGTAGAGCGTCACCGTGCTGCCGCCCGTGCAGCGCGCATCGTAGCCAGCCGGCAGCACGGTCCCTAAGTGTACCAGACGTGTACCCATCATGATACGCCGGATGAACCTGCGGCAACAGAACATAATCTGCCATCAGGTGCTGGCTGTGCGGCTTCGATGCCGATGCGGTGCGTCCGGGACGTAGCATCCTGACGATCCGGCTGAAATCGCAGGGGCTGTCGACAGTACGTGCGTTGCCGTGGCATTCGCCCAGGAGGTTGACAACGCCCTCGGAGTCGGCTTGGCAGCCTGGGTAGGACAGGGAAGGTTGATAGGACTCCATATATGGCTAATCCGAGCATGCCTAGGCGCAAGCCGGCCGGTGGAGGCGAACGGGTGGTGGCACCTGACACCACCAACCAAGCAGGCAGGCACAGCGATGAAGCGCATGGTGGCCGTGGGTCAGCACTTGGACGCCACCGGCCGCATAGATCCCATGGCGCGTTCGCGATCGAGCAGGAAGGAGCCAGGTCGTGGCTGCCCGCGCGTTTCTGACCACGAGCACCAAAGAGTCACCACAGGACGGGAATACTCCTGCCACCGCTGGCTCCAAGGAGGTCAGCGACTTCATCACTGTGCAGTCGTTTACCAACTTCTCAGCGATGACCGGGGCGATCGTGGCGGCGTGGAAGGCGCTGCAGTTGACCGAGTGGGGTTGGACCGGTGATCGGGCAGTTCCGCTGGTGGCCTGTCTGCTCTTCGGCGTGATCTCGGTGCTGATTTCCAAGCTCGAGTGGCGTCAGATGGGTTCAGCCATTTTCGTGGCCTTGGTCAACTCGTTGGTGCTATTCGGCGCGGTGATCGGCGCAGTGACTGCAGTCGGGCTCAAGTCGAGCTGAGGTACCACCGGGCCACCCCTGCGGCCACGTCCAGCCCCCTCCACCTCTCTGGCGCGTATCGCACGACCCGAACGAACGGATGGTGCGGCGCGTTTCTCCCTGACCACAGCCGTGGACGCTGTTGGCCAAGGCGATGGCGGCGGCCACAGCGCGGTGCCATCGGTCGCGGTGTCCAGGAGAAATGCAGGTTGGTCCAGGGGATTTGCACCCCAGCCATGCGGACGCCGGGCAATCGGCGGCCCAGGAGGCGGGCGGTGGCCAGCTGGGTGGTCGAGGCGGCGGTGAAGCATGCGGTAGCAAGCTGGACCGCGAGGTGGGGGTGTGCTGTGCCGGTGTGGAGGCGTCGGGCGACCTCCCGATCAGTCAGCGCAGACCTGCCAGCCCTGACCACACTGAAATCCTTCGAGGACAGCCCGGTATGCGCCTGCGCCGCGCCCCCGGCGAGCGAGCGGGGCTTCATGTCTCCAGCCGAAGTCTTCGCTGGTGGCACACGAGGGTGAGGCGTACGTAACGCTTCATCACCGTCTCACGGAACGAGTATCAGACCTCAATGAGGCTTCCAGCTCCTGCTGCAGCTGTTTCAGCATTGTGGTGTCTGGGTCGGGCTCATAGGTCTCGAGCCCCACAATGTCGAGATCGCGTCGGAGGAACGCGAGCGCCAGATTGCGCCAGGTGTAGAGATCATCAGGCCGTCGGCCTCCCCTTTTGGCCCACCTGCGGCAGCGCTGACGCAGACCCAGAAGCGCACCACGGGTGGCGGCATCGGCGCACATGCCACCCGTGGAGTACAACTAGTCGTTCAGCTCGGCCGCGACCCTGGCGGCGGCCAGCGGCGTCACAGCTTCGGCACCGCCATGCGACAGACGCTGGAGAACGGCGAAGGCATCAGGGTAGGACGCAGGGCGCGTCTTGTGGTTCTCCAGCGCCCAGGCCACCTTGAGGTCCGTCAGCCACTTCCGGCGTTCCCGGCGAATCTGCACCAACGTCAGCAGCCCGCTGACGCCAGCCACCAGCAGCGCCACGAGGCCGGAGATCAACGCCGTCACTACGTGATCGTTCATCGCGCTGCCTCCGGAGTTGTGGGGCTATTGGCTCGCAGTTCGACCCAAGGTGTGCTCTGCCCAAGGCCTCCCGTGAATATTCGGCCGCACCGGCTTCCGCGCCCTCCCCAAATCTGTTGCCGCGCGCGACGCCGCAAGGAGCGACGGTCGCCAGACATCGCGTAGCCGCGGGCGGCGAGGCCATGCTCGAGGTCCTGGCCGATCGTCTCGCACAGTGGGGCTAGGAAGGGTCCGCAGTGGTGGGAGTACCGGATCGGGGCCGTTGATGATCCCGTGGTGGTGGCCAATGTGCGCTGGGTTGCTATCGCCACCCGCGCTGCATGGTCGGGATCCGCCCCGCGCAGCTTCGTGCCGATCCAGACTCTGCCCGCCGTCTACCACGCGCTGTGGGCGGCGAGCTGACCGCGCTGCTGGACCGGCCGCTTACCGAGCGAACGATGGTCATTCCGTACCCTCTACACAGGGGGTGATCACGATTCTGGAGGCAGACTTCTCATCACAGGCGCGGTTCCGGTTCAACCGAGACCGCCGCCAGCCCTGATTGCTACTGGCTCCAACCGGCGCACCAGGGAACAGGGCCGGGTGTTGGCGCACCCCGGTCCCCATGCCCTCTCACGGGCAGGGCATCGGCTTCACCCGTATCCACACCAACCTTCAGACCCCAGAAACAGGCGCACACGACACCCCAACACTCGGGTCACCGTGAAGATGGGGCACGCCCAGGCACACACCGCTGACGCAAGCGGCCAGCAGCGGTCAGCGGCACAGCCGTCACCCCCAGACCCGGCCCCGCCACTCTCCCAGCGCCACGCCTGCCCTTCACCCACAGCGCACCACACCCCACACCATATCCCCTTCACCCAGCCACGCCACGGCCAGGCAGCACTCCACACCCACTCAAACTGCACAGCGCCCAATCGACCTGAACAGCCCACCACACCAGTTGAGAAAACCCAGATCAAACGACCCAACGCTCCACCCACAACGCAGCTTCAGCAAGCGACCCCAGCCCGAGCGCACCCGACCAAGGTGCGAAACCACAGGCCACAGCACAGCCCCCTGCTCAGAACCACTGACCGGCGACAGCCGGACAGCCGAATACCTCTCCACACCGGCCTTCAGTGCTCAGGGGGCCCTTGGCCCAACTGCCCCTGCCACCGAGACAGCTCATCGCGTGTGGTCAGGGTCTGCGGATGATCCGGACCCAGCACACGCAGCCGATCGGCCAGCAACTCCTCGAACGCGGTCTTCGCGCTGTGCACATCCCCCGCCCGGACCTGCCAGCGAGCCAGTTCGTACCGGGTCATCATCGTCAAAGGGTGGTCCTGGCCCAGGACGCGCACTCGGTCGGAAACCAGCTCCTCGAACGCGGTGATCGCAACGAGTACGTCCCCCGACATCGCGCGCCAGTAGGCGAGGTTGTGGCGGGTGGCGAGGACGTGCGTGTGGTCCGGCGCCAGCGTGCTCATCTGATCGGCGAACAGCTCTTCGATGGCGGCCAGTGCGCCCTTGATGTCGCCGGCCATTCCCCGCCAGGAGGCAAGACTGCTCCGTGTGGTGAGCGTACGGGGATGACTCGACCCGAGCAATCGCGTTCTCGTCGCGAGAAGATCTTCGAACGCGACGATGGCACCGATGGTGTCTCCTGTCTGCCCTCGCCAGTACGCCAGGCTGTGCTGGGTGGTGAGGGTCTGGGCGTGCTCCTCACCCAGGATGCGGACGCGGTCGGCCAGCAGCTCCTCGAACGCGGCCTTTGCGCCGAGCGCGTCCCCCGTCGAGCCCTGCCAGCGGGCGAGTTCGTGTCGCACGGCCAAGGTCCGGGGGTGGTCGGGTCCGAGCCGGGCACGGACCGAGCGGACCAGCTTACGGTAGTGCCTGTACGCGGCGGTGACCTGTCCGCTCGCACCGAGACTGTTCCCGGCGCGTAGAAGCACGGGGTGCGGTTCCGGCCGGTACAGCGCCTCCTCACCCCAGTGGCGCAGCGCCGACGTGTTGGCCCGCAGTGTCTGGGCCAGAAGCACGTCGCGGTCGGGTACCGGCCAGGCTGCCATCAGGGCGTTGGCGGCGGTGACGACGAGTTCGTCCCGGGCATGCGCGGTCATCTGGTCGCGGGCAGAGCGCTGGACGAGCTGGTGAACGCGGACCGCGCGGTAGCGGCTGCCGGGCGTGTGGTCGACCAGGTTGAGGCGGTGCAGGGCGCGCAGGGTTTCTGCGGTGTCCTGCACGGACACCTCGGTCCCTGGCTCCGGGTTGGGCTCTTGCTGTCCGGTACGGGTGCGGTGCCGGGCAAGATAGGCGCGAGCCGTCCGGCCGGTCAGCACGGCGTGCGGTACGCCGTTGGGGTCGAGCACAGCGGCCAGCCAGAGCATGGGGCGGGCCAGGCCGACGGGCCGGAGGCGGTCCGCCCGTTCGACGGACAGCGACCAGGCGGCCGCGACGGTGACCGTCTGGTCGTCGGGCAGGCCGGTGGGTTCCGGTAGTACGTCGGCGAGGCAACGGGCCCGATCAGCGAGACGGCCGCGGTAGGTGGCGCAGTCCAGATTCGCGTCGACGATGTAGGCAGCGGCCTGGGAGAGGGCGAGCGGAAGGTGGTCGAGGTCCTCCGCCAAGGCCGCGATCTGGTCGACGGGCTGTCGGTGGTGGTGCGAGGCGAGTACATCGGTGAGGTAGGCGGCGGCTTCGAGGGGTGTGAACAGGCCCACCGGAACCAGCCGACGTCCGCCGCCTGTCAGTGCTGCGTCCCGGCGGCGGGTAGTGATCAGGGTGCGCCCGCTGGGACTGGTGGGTGGCCACAGACCGCGCAGGTCGGAGGGGTCGGCCACGTCGTCCAGGACGATCAGCCAGCGGGGCGGGGCGGCGTTGTCGGCGGACGTGGCTCGTTTGGGCTCCAGCCAGGCCAGGAACGCGGTGGCGGCGCGCTCAGGGTCGGTGGGGTCGGCTCCCAGGATGTCCACCGCCGCCTGTGCGTACGCCGCGGTGATCGCCTCGCGTGTGGTGGCAGTGACCCACACCAGCAGGTCCACCGAACCGTCGGCCCAGGCGCGGCGGGCGTGGTGCGCGGCGAGCTGGGTCTTGCCGACGCCTCCGGTTCCGGCCAGCACGTGGCACGGCACGCCCACGCCTCCGTCGGCGCTCGGCCGCTCCATCTGCCGGACCAGGGCGGCACGGTCTTGGAAGGAGTCGGCTTGCCGGGGCAGCGCCCCAACCTGATGGGGCCATCTGACGGCTGGACGGGGGGCTGTGTAGTAGGCGACCTGGCCGACGTGGCCGACCGCCAGGCCACCGTTGCCGGCGCGGTGACGTTGTGCGGCACCCCGTTGCCCTCGGGATACGGCACCGGGGGTGGGCTTGGTGCGGCGGGTCCGTTCAGCCCTTGGACGGATCCGGCGCCGGAGGGGGGTCGAAGTGCACCCCTCCGTTGACCACACCGGCGGCGACCGAGCGGTCACCAGCTCGGATTTCGGCGTTTCCGCCCACGGCCAGGCCGCCTGTTCCGGCCGACATCCGGTTCGGCGGGGCGTGCTGGGCCAGTAGCGTACGAAGGCGGCTGGCGGCCAGGGCACGCTCCGCGTCTCCTAGGAGTTCCAGGGCGGCTTCGATACGGCCCTGCCAGAACGCCTCCTGTCGGATCAGAGCCTCTTCGGATCCCTCTGGGGCTGTTTCCCGGAGGCCGGTGGCGGTGTGGTCCAGGCGTTCGAGCTCCGCCCGCTCACGAGCGGAGTCCTCGCCGCCGAACCAGCGCGCCAGCGCCTGGCGGAACCCCGCCCACGCGTCGGTGCCTGCGGCCTGAACCACCGCGGCGCCGCCTGCTGCGGCCAGTACTGTCAGAGCCTCGTCCAACATCACGCCCCCCTGCTTGCGACCGTCTGACAGGACCGTAGCTCCGCCCCCTCTACCGGCGCAGCGACTTGGCGGAACACACCCTGTGGTCCAGCCGATCAGCCGGTTCCTCCGATGACGTGAGCACCATCTCGCCGCAGGTGGCGCTGTTCCAGGCGCTCGTAGGCCTCGTTTTGCGGATCTCTCGGCGACCGGCGAGGAGGCCGAGGGCGCAGATGCAGCGCAGCGGGAATACGCCGCCGCGTCCGCGCGCAACTGTGCTGAGGGGCAGCGCGAAGCGCTCGACAAGGTAAGCGAACTCGTCGACGAGCGCCGGGCCCGGCTGGAGGAGCAGATGAAGCAGGCTGAATCGGAGACCACCACCGGCCCGGCGCAACGACGGAGACGGGTTCGGGCGCGGCCGGCGTGCCCTGCCGCCACCCGGATCGTCGTGCTGAGCGACGCGTGCATGATCCGCCCCACGGCAAGCGCGCTTGAGGGCCCTAGCCCGCCCGGCGAGGGCCCTCACCACCCCACACAGCGCTGCGGAGCTGCGTCAGGCGGCGCTCCACTGATGGGGCTGACCCCCGCGCCACTCCACCCAGCGCGGGTCATCCAGCACCCTGTCCGGGTCGATCGCTCCAGCCGCTTCCAGGAAGAGGACCAGGTCGTGGTCGGACTGCGCCAGGCCCAGGCTCTCGTCCCAGCCGTGCCGGTGCAGGGTGACCCGTCGGCCGCCGGACTGCGACGGCCGGTGCACAACGACCGGCGCACTGCCCACGCCCCCAGGGTCGCCCACACCATGGCGCCCCGGCCAGCAAGCCAGCCGGCTTCTTCGCTCGGTTATCGCGTGGGGAAGACACTCATGCAGCTAAGCCGTCAGGCCGCAGGGGGTCCGCCGCCCCATCGCCCGCGCAGAACTTCGGCCCAGTCGCCAGCTTCCGGACCCGGGTCCTCCCACGGCGGCAACGGATGGGGAGCCGTCTCGATCAAGTGCACGAGCGTCCAGGCGACGCCGTAGCAGTCGTCGGGGCCGAAGCAGGTGGCCAGGGCAGCGGCCTCTTCGGACGTGACAGGGCGGGAGATCGCCGTCAGTTGGCGTTCACGCCGGTCGATCTCTTCCTCGCTTGCGTCCCAGTCCGGAAGCGGTCCGTCGGCGACGAACGTCTGCACTTCGGGTCTCATGACCGAATGATCGTCTCCGCCGCCGCCCCGGGACAAGCTGCCCCGTTCTGCTTCATGCGGTGGCTGTTCCTGCTGGTTGGGGCTCTGCGGGGAAAGCGATCGCTTCATCAAAGGGACCCGCGCCAAGAGGCAGTGATGGAGTTGGCCGAGCATGCGGTTGAACAGGTGCCGCAGAGCCTGCATGTGCCAGTCCCCAGTGGTCCGTCGGCGCCGGTAGTGGGCGTCCGCGCCGGACGAACCGCTGAGGGAGGCGAAGGCTCAGGGGTGGCCGACGTGGTTGTGGCGGTTGGTTTTGACGAACCGGCGCCCGACGTAGTGGCGCTTGCCGGAGGCCCGGGTGATGGGGGCCGCGCCCGCGTATGCCTTCAGTCCTCCGGCGGTGGCGAACCGCGTGCGGTCGTCCCCGATCTCTGCCAGGATCCGTGCGCGGATCTGGGCGCCGATGCCAGGGAAGCTCAGCATGATCGGGGCGTTTGGGTGGGCTCGAAAGGCTTCCTCAGCGGCCTCGCCGAGATCGGCGACTGCTCAGCAGGCGGCGTCCATCTGCAGCAGGGCCGCGGCCTGCTTGCTCATCGCTTCTTAGACCAGCGGGACCTGGTGGGGCACCTCCCGGCGGAAGAGCTGCTGCAGCCGCTCAGCATCGGCCTCGACGTTCATGCGCCGGCCGGCCCGCTTCCTCATGGCCGTCAGGCGCCAGAGCGGCAGCTTGGCAGCCAGCGCGGGCGTCGGTGCCACCGCCAGGATTCGACGGGCGTCAGCGCGGGCCAGGCCTCCCTGCTTGTCCTTGAACGCCTCCAGGAACGCCGGAAAGTACTCACGCAGCAGCGAACGGCGCTGGTTGCAGAGCTGCTATCGGCTCCAGACCGCGTCCTGCTGGGCTCCGGCTAGGACAACCACCGCCTGAACCAGGTCGGTGTCGGCGGCCAGCGCCGGTGCATCGGCATGTCCGTGCAGATGATGTTGGCGAGCACGAGTGCGTCGCCGGGGTCGGACTTCTTGCGGCTCACGCCGTGGCGGTCACGGTAGCGGGAGGCCGCCATCGGGTTGACCGCGAAGATCTGCCGGGGGCCCTGCCTCAGCGTGGCGACCAGCAGGCCGCGGCTGGTCTCGATGGCCACTGGGATCGGCGTCTCGGCAGTGTCGCCGTGTTCCGCCAAGAGGTCGAGCAGCAGGCGGTAGCCGTCCAGGTCATCGCCGATGCGGCACTTGGCCAGCAGCGTGCCGGTGCCGTCCACGAGCGCGACGTCGTGATGCCCCTCCGCCCAGTCGATCCCGCAGAACACATCCATGGATCCCGCCCCTTCGCCGGTGCTGTTCTCGAACACGAGCACGCGGGGCCGCACGGCGCACTAATTCCAGGACTCCAAGGTCCGCCACCTCATCAGCCGTGCGCGGCATCGCAAGGCCGCACGGGGGCACGCCGTGTCCAGAGCTCAAGGCTCGTGAGGAAGAACGCGTCACCGTGCGGCAGCTCATCCAACGAGGATCTCGAACTCGACGACCCCGCAGGGGCAGAACGCGCGAGGACCGGTCGGCGCCCAGCGCCACCAGTCTTTCTGAACACCGGCACGCGGGTCTGCACACGTCGGCGCAGGCAAAATGCGTGCCCCGACGTCGATCGTCAGTGACGTCGGCGCAGCCGGACGGCTGCGGCCAGGATCGGGGTGGTCGCGGCGGTGGCGGCGGCACCCAGTGTGGTGTCGGTGGCCAGGATCAAGCGGACTGTTCGCATGGCCAGGGTGAGGACCTCGCTGCCGCGCTGGCGCATACTTGCCTCGAACCGGCTGACGGCCATGGTGAGAGTGGTGGCGCCGTCGGCGGCTTCGCAGAGCTGGTCGAGCAAGCCTGCGGCGTCGCGGATGGCCGCGCCGGCGCCCATTCCGGCGGTTGGTGGTGTCGCGTGGACGGCGTCGCCGAGCGCGGTGATCTGGCCTGCGGGCCATGGCGCGAGGTCGGCTGCGCGGGTCGAGGCGGCGTTGAAGCGGAAGGCGGCCACGCTGTGTGGGTCGGCGCGGGCGATGACCTCGAGCGTGTGCTCGGCCCAGCCACGCTCGCGGAACCGGTCAACCAGCGCGGCCTGCAACTCGCCCTCACGGGCATCGCGCATAGCGTCGGTGATGACGGATTCGGGGAACATGCCGCCCCAGATATAGGTGGGTCCGGTTGTGACGGACATCCGCAACTTTGGTGCGTCGAGGACGGCGTTGCCGACCGGGTCGAGGAAACCGATGTAGAGGGCCGTGGCCCGAGGGCCTAGTGCCAGCCCTGATCGTGGGCCGAGCCGCCGCTGTTCACGAGGGCTCAGATCTGCGAGGGGCGTGCGGCCGGAGAACCCGATGATGCCGGCCGGGCTGTTGGTCGGGCCTCCGGCGAGGTGCCGGGCGACGATTGAGTGGGCGCCGTCCGCGCCCACCACCAGATCAGCCGTGACGGGTGCGGCGTCGGTGAACCGCACCTGGGGTGCGCCGTCTTTGTCGTAGCCGACGCCGGACACGGTCCGCCCCAGGTTCAGGTCGTCGCCGACCGCCTCCGCCAGGAGGGTGCGCAGGGTGATGCGGTCGATGTCGACGCCGGAATTACTGCTGAGGTCCGGTCCGTGGCCGAGGAGCCGGCCTCGGCGGTCCCAGAACGCGTCGCGGTCGCGCAGCCGCAGTGCCGAGGCTGACGCCAGCAGACGCTCCATGATTGTCGGCGCCACCAGCTTCCGCAGCGCCGACTGCGCCCGCTCGTCCAGGGTGATGTGGTAGCCGCCTGTCGCCGTAACGTCGCTGTCGCGGTCGAATGCCGTCACCTCGAAACCTCGGCGACGCAACCCCGCCGCCAGCGCGAGCCCACCGATCCCGCCCCCAACCACAACGACACGCATATCGTCCCCTTTCACCACCAGTTGCTTTCGCGGACCGACGATGACAGCGGTAGTGGACACGGAGTGGCCAGTACTGGCCATGATGGGGTGATGGCGAGTACTTCACGACGGGCGTTGCGACTGTTGTCTCTTCTCGGGTCGCGCCGGCAGTGGCCGCTGCGTGAGCTGGCCACCAGGCTCGGGGTCAGTGAGCGGACCGTCCGCCGCGACATCGAGACCCTGCGTCAGCTCGACTACCCGATCACCACCGTCCACGGTCCCGACGGCGGCTACAGGCTCGGTGCCGGGCACACCCTTCCTCCGCTGCTGTTCGACGACGATCAGGCCCTCGCGGTCGCGGTGGCTCTGCAGACCGCGCCCAGCACGGTGTTCGGCCTGGCGGACGATGCGGCGAGGGCGCTGGGCGCCCTGGAACAGGTGATGCCCGCTCCGCTGCGTGCGGCCATGGAAGCCTTGCGCCTGACCAGGCTCCAGAACTACTGGGACTTCTCCGCACCACCCATCGACTCGACCGCGCTCACCGCCGTGGGGGCCGCAGTCCACCGCCGCCACGTGCTCGTCACCGAAACGCTGCGCGCCGACGGCTCACGCCCGGAACCTGGCGACGACGACTTCCTGCCCGCCCGCCGCATCGAGCCCCACCACCTGGTCGTCTGGGCCGGTCGTTGGTACCTGGTCGCCTACGACCTCGCAGACCACGAGTGGCGGGTGTGCCGCGTCGACCGCCTCCACCCGCGCCCAACGACGCGCCGCTTCACCGCACGCGAGCTTCCCGGAGGCGACCTCGCCCAGTTCGTCATGAGCAGCCACGACCGCGGGGACACCCCCGCCGCCTGGCCATGCACCGGCAGCGCCCGACTCCGCCTTCCCGCCGGCGTCGTCGCCCGCTGGGCGCCAGGCGGCTCGGTCGTCGAACACCTTGACAGCGAGCACTGTCGACTCACTCTCGGCGCCTGGTCCTGGGCTGGGATCGCCGGCATCCTTGCCACCTTCGATGCCGAACTCACAGACCTTCGCCCGCGCGAACTCGTCCAGGCATGCCGACGCCTCGCGCACCGATGGGTCGTCATTGCGGAGACCGGCGACAGCGACAACCCGACCCGTCTCCCCTAGCTGTAGCTGATGAACCGGCAGGTTCCTGACTTCATGGGCCGGTGCGGGTCGCTGGGGCGCCGCGCGGCGCGTGGGTCGCCGAGCCGGGCGGGGCCGCTGTGCGGGCGCTTGGGTCGGTCGGGCGCGACGGGGTGGCCGGTGGGGCGCTCGTGGTCGGCTCGTTTCGGCTACGCGTCGCGCCTGTGGAGCAGCAGGCTGCCGGTCAGCAGCGCGGCCGCGGCCCACGTGGCGAGCACGCCCAGGCCGGCCCATGGGCCGATGGGCAGCTCGTGCAGGTGGACGGTGGCTTGGACCGCGAGTCCGGCGGTCATGGGCGCGATCTGCTGGAGGTGGCGGTGCCACTCCGGGTCGCTGACCACCTGGGTGACGACCGGGAAGAGGTAGAGCAGCCCGAGCACGATCCCGATGGCGGTCGCCGCCTCCCGTACCGCCGTCGCCACGCCGAGGCCGATCAGGGCGATCAGGACCAGGTAGAGGACCGAGCCCAGGGCCGCGCGCAGGGTCGGGCCGTCGGCCAGGGACAGCGGGGCGTAGCCGTGCGCCTCGGTGAATCCGTTGCCGGGGAGGATGTAGCGGCCGGCGAGGAGGGAGGCCAGGATGGCAGCCGTCCCGGAGGCCAGGACGACCGTGGTGAGGACCGTCGCCTTGGCGGTGAGGACGGTGAGCCGGTTGGGCACCGCCGTGAGCGTGGTGCGGATCATCCCGGTGCCGTACTCGCCGCTGACGGCCAGTACCGCGACGACGGCGATGACCGCCTGCCCGACGGTGACGCCGGTCAGGGCGAGCCGGACGGCGTCCTGGCCGCACCACGAGTCCGGGCACTTCACGGCCTTGGCGGTGCCGCAGCCGACGGCCACGGTCAGCGCGACGGCGAGCAGGAGCAACCTGCCCGTGCCGCCCGCGGTGCGCAGCTTCGTCCATTCCGCGCGCAGGGCGCGGCCGAAGTCCCCCCGCCACGCGCCGTCCGCCGTGCTCGTGCCTCGTGCACCGCCCAGGAGACTCATACGTCCCTCCCGCGCAGCCGCACCACGGCCAGGCCGAAGGCGAGCGCCGCGTATCCGCACAGCACGGCGAGGCCGGCCCAGGGCGCCAGGGGGTAGTAGCCGGTCGACGGCTCGTACACGCTGAGCACCTGCGTGTACCGAGGCAGGGTCTGCTGGATGGCGAAGCCCGCTGCCGGAGTGACCCGCAGCAGCCACTCCGAGACGGCCGGGGGCAGTACGCCGGAGGTGGCGAGCAGGAAGGGCAGCACGATCGACGCGATGACCAGGGCGACCGCCGTACCGCTGCGCCGCAGCAGGGCACCGGCGCCGAGAGCGAGCACGGCGGCGGCTGCGCAGAGCAGGCCGGTGCCGACCATGACGCGCACTTCGGTCGCCGACGTGACGGGGAAGACGTGGAAGCCCCTGCCGCGCGCGCCGCGTTCCCCGATGGGAAGGGTGATCACGGCGGCCACCAGGCCGATGGCGAACGCGACACCCCCGGCCACCAGCGCCTTGGCGCCAAGCACCCGGCCCCGCTGGGGGGTTGACGCCATGGTCGTACGCAGCAGACCTCTCCGGTACTCGCCGGTGATGAACACCGTGCCCACGGCGATCACCACGATCAGCCCGGCGAAGGTGCCGACGAGGAAGTTCTCGACGGAGAAGCCGGCACCCATGACGGGCCCGCCGACGACGGGTGCGATGTCACCGGCTCCGGTCACGGTGAACCCGCCGCCGTCGGTCCGGGTGAAGCCGCCCTCGGTGGTGTTCGTGTAGCTGCCGGAGGTGCCCGCGTCGCCACCCACCTGTGTGCCGCTCCACGCACTTGGGGACCAGCCGCCGGTGAGGCCGGGAGGGCCGAAGGTGCCGGTGGCCACGGCGGGGCTGAAGCCCGTGCCCGCCGCGGTGTCCTGCTTCGCCTGAGGTGACGTGGCGAAGAGCCCGGCCCGCACGGTGCGCGCAAGCCCGGGCAGCTAGGCATGGCCGACCTCGGTCCAGTGGGAGCCGTCGGTGGAGGTGTGACCGGTGAGGATGTCGCCGGAGCGGACCAGTCGCAGCCAGCGTGGGGACTCCTGGGTGATTCTGCCGGATGGGCCCGCCGTGTCGTGGGTGTAGTCGTACTGCATGCGCACGCCGTGGCCGCCGGTGGCCATGACCGCCGCGTACGGGGATCCCTGGGTGAGGCTTTCCTTGACGATGACCCCTGCCTTCGCCCAAGGCTGGGCGCCCTGGGCCGTCTTGCCGTTTCCCGTGTCGGCCACGCCGGTCAGGGAGCGCAGGGCAACGGTGAGGGAGCCGTCGCCGGTGAGCGTCCTGTGGACGAAGTAGAAGCTGTCGTTGACGGCCTCGCCGCCGGGGCCCTTCGGATACGTGGCGGAGTCGGCGCCGCGACCGCCGGGGGCGGGGGCGGCCGTGCCGAGCAGGCCGACCACGATCGTCGCCAGGAGCGCCCCCGCCATGGCGAGGACCCAGCCGCGTACCGTACGGAACTTCGTCCACTCGGCGTGCAGCGTCCTGAGGAACCCACTCTGCGCAGCGCGCCTCGGGGCCGGGGGGCGAGGGGGGACGGTGGCGGTCATCGCGCGGCCTCCCCCGCCGGGATGCCCCGGTACTCCACCGCGTCCCGGGTGAGCTCCATGTACGCCTCTTCGAGCGTCGCCCGGTGCGTGGACACCTGGGAGAACGGCACCCCGTTCCGGGCGAGCAGGGCCACGATCTCCTCGTCGGGCAGGCCCGTGACGTCGAGGGTGCCGGGGCCGGTGGCGCGAACGGTGGCGCCCGCGCCGTGCAGGACCTGGGCGGCGCGCGCAGGGGCGGAGGTACGCAGGGTGACCCGGCCGCCGGACACCTCGGCGAGCAGCTCGGACACGCTGGTGTCCGCGACGACCCGGCCGCGGCCGATCACCACGAGATGGTCCGCGGTGTCCTCGAGTTCGCCCATCAGGTGACTGGAGACCAGGACGGCGCGGCCCTGCCGGGCCAGCGACGACAGGAAGCCGCGCATCCACACGATGCCGTCGGGGTCGAGGCCGTTGAACGGCTCGTCCAGCATGACGACCGGCGGGTCGCCGAGCAGCGCCGCCGCGATCCCCAGGCGTTGGCGCATGCCCAGCGAGAAGCCGCCGGCCTTGCGCCGGGCCGCCGTGCCCAGGCCGGTCTGGTCGATGACCTCGTCCACCCGCCGGGCCGGTACGCCCTGTGAGTGGGCCAGCCACAGCAGGTGGTTGCGGGCGGTGCGGCTCGGCTGCAGCGCGGAGGCGTCGAGCAGTGCCCCCAGGTGCCGCAGCGGGCGACGCAGCGTGCGGTACGGCACCCCGTCGACCAGGGCCTTTCCCTCCTCGGCCGCGTCAAGGCCCAGGATCACGCGCATGGTGGTGGACTTGCCCGCGCCGTTCGGGCCGACGAAGCCGGTCACCCGTCCGGGCCTCACGGTGAATGTCATCCCGTCCAGGGCAAGCTGTGGCCCGAAGCGTTTACGCAGGCCGATGACTTCGATCGTCGCCTTCGTACTCTCATCGCTCATGAGCCCCACCCTGTGGCGGAGCGAGTTACAGGGGCCGAACGGCCACTGTCATCTCGCTGTTAGGCGCCTCGGTCTAGCCTGGGCCGGTACGTGTTCTGATGCGTGTCCTGGTACGTGTTCGGTGCGTGTCCTGGTACGAGTTCTGGTGCGGTGGCGAGGGGGGAGCATGCGGATGACATGGGGTCCGCGCCGACGGCTCGCGGGCCTGAGTGCCCGGCTCGGCCTGCGCCGTGGCACTGCCCGCACCCGCTTCACCGCCTTGTACGTGACTCTGTTCCTGCTGTCGGGAACGGCGCTGCTCGCCATCGTGGCCGTGGTGGCATCCGGCGGATCGCGCTCCAGCCGGACCGCTCCCGATGGCGGCACCTATCAGGCCGCCACGGCGGCACAGGCCCAGGGCCGCATCGACGAGCTGGAGCAGCAACTGGCCCAGGCGCACGACATCCGGTCCCGGCAGATCCTGGTCGGCTCCGCCGTCGCCCTCGGCGTCATGGCGGTGATCTCGGTGGGCCTCGGCTGGTTCGTCGCCGGCCGGGTGCTGCGCCCGCTGCGCGTGATGACAGCGGCCACCCGCCGGATCACCGCCGACAGCCTGCATGAACGCCTGGCCATCGGCGGCCCCGGCGACGAGGTGAAGGACCTCGCCGACACCATCGACGACCTCCTCGGCCGCCTGGAGGGCTCCTTCGACGCCCAGCGCCTCTTCGTCGCCAACGCCTCCCACGAGCTGCGCACCCCGCTCACCACGATGCGGGCCTCCCTGGACGTGGCCCTCGCCAAGCCGGGCCCGGTACCCGAGGCCACGGCCACGCTGGCCGTCCGGATGCGCGCCGAACTCGACCGGGTGGACCGGCTGCTGGAGGGTTTCCTCGTCCTGGCTCGCTCCCAGCACGGCGAGTTCACCGACTCGGCGCACCTCTCTCTCGGCCGACTCGCGCTGACCGCCCTGACCGGGCGGGCGCAGGACATCGCGGCCAGGGGCCTTACCGTGCGTGAGAGCCGGATCGACGACTCCGCGTGGGTGTGGGGCAGCCGGACGCTGCTGCGCCGCGTGGCCGACAACGTGGTCGACAACGCGATCACGCACAACGATCCCGGGGGCTGGATCAGTGTCGCGGTACGGGCCGAAGGAGACGACGCGGGCGCAGTGTCCCTCGTCGTCGAGTCCAGCGGGCCGGTCCTCGACCAGCGGCGGGTGGCGGACCTCGCGCAGCCCTTCCGCCGCCTTGGCGCCGACCGGACCGGCACCGGCCACGGCAGCGGCCTCGGCCTCTCCATCGTCGCGGCCATCACCCGGGCCCACCACGGCACCCTGGACCTGCGCGCCCGCTCCGGCGGCGGCCTGCGCGTCACCATCACCCTCCCCCGTACGGACGGCAGGGAGACGGCGGAAGCCGCCGGCACAGGGACGGGCGTGGCGCGTTGAGAGTCCTGGTGGTCGAGGATGCCCGCCCCCTCGCCGAAGTCGTCGCCGAGGGACTGCGCGACCAGGGCATGGCCGTGGACGTGGCCCACGACGGGCTCGACGCCGCGGCCAAGCTGGACGTCAACGCGTACGACGTCGTCGTGCTCGACCGCGACCTGCCAGGCATCCACGGCGACACCCTCTGCCGGATGATCACCGAGCAGGACGGCCGCGTGATGGTCCTGATGCTGACCGCCGCCGACTCACCCGGCGACCGCGTCAGCGGCCTGACCCTGGGCGCCGACGACTACCTCGCCAAGCCCTTCCACTTTCCCGAACTCGTCCTGCGTATCCGCGCCCTGGCCCGCCGCCGCCCCGCCGCCCGGTCCCGCACCCTGAGCACGGCGGGCATCGAACTCGACCCGATGCGCCGCACCGCCAGCCGCGACGGCCGCCCACTCGACCTGTCCGTCAAGGAATTCGCGGTACTCGAAGCCCTCCTGGACGCGAGCCCCGCCTTTCTCAGCACGGAGAACCTCCTCGAACAGGTGTGGGACGAACACGCCGACCCGTTCACCAACACCGTCACGGTGACCATCAGCCGCCTGCGCCGCAAACTCGGCGCCCCCTCGGTCATCGCCACCACACCCGGTGTGGGGTATCGGATCATCGACTCAGGCGCCTCACCTGGCTGAGCAGCCGCCAGGGGCCGGACGCGGTCACCATCCCCGCGATGCGCAGGACGGGCGAGGACCCGAACCGACTCCTGCCCGGAGCAGGTCTCGTACGTGGACCGGCTCCTCTCAAGGCCGTCGACAGGATTGGATGTGGGGATGGGGAGATCCACAGTCTGGACACGCGGATGGGGGACGGCAGCGCTGATATGCGCGGCGGCGGTGGTCCTGCTTCCCGTCGTACGGTTCACCGCTGCCGCGCCGCGCGTCGACATGCTGGTCGCGATGGTGATGGCACTCGTGTGCGGCCTGGGGTGGGTGGCGGCCACGCGCCGGGCGCACACCATCAGTCCCTGTCGACATCACGCTCCGAAGGTCAGTAGCGCCCAAATGCTGTGTATGCGAATGAGTTCGGTCCTGCCGCTTCCCGTCCATGAGCCCGTTAGGGTGGCCCGGTGACCGACGCGATCATGGACAGAGTGAACCGCTTCCGGGCCGAGGCGGCATCCCGCGGTCTGCCGTCGGAGGAGGTGGAGGAATGGATACGGGTCGCCCGTCCGGCGGTGTACTTGGCGGAGGGCGGTGATGGTCCCCTCGTGGCCCAGATCGGCGGCGACCCCATGCTGCCGCACGGCGTGCCGAGGCCGTCCGATCACTTCGTGGCCTCCGTCGACCTCGCGGCTCTCCCGCCGGACGTCAATGGCCTCCCGCTTCCCGCCGACGGCCACCTGCTCCTCTTCTCCGGCACCGATGTGCACGGCATCGGCGGACAGGTGTCCGACGCGGTGCTGTACGTCCCCGCCGGGACCCCGACAACCCGGAGCCCCCTCGAACACAGCTGGCGCGAGCCGTACCAGCCGCGTGAGCTCCGCACGGTCTGGCACCAGCCGAGCGCGCAGATGCCGGAGAGCTTCGCCCTCGACAGATGGGGCGACTTCCCCGAGGACGAGCAGTTCGAACTCGCCGACGAACTCAGCGACGCCTGGGCGCACGTGGGCGGCCACCGCCCTGCCTGGGCCTTGCAGATCGGCGGCCACCCCGTCTCGCCCCAGAACGACCCCGTCCACTACGCCCGTGGTTCCGAGGAGGGCGGTCCCTTCGAGCAGGGCGGCACGGCCCACGGAGAGGGCGCCGATGACTGGGCTCTCCTGGCCACCTGGAGGTGCGGCGACGACGTGAGGGAACTGGACTCCGGCGTGGCCCACTGGGTGGTCCGCCGCCGAGACGTGGCGGCCCGGCGCTTCGACCGGGTCCACCGCTACGTCGAAATGGCCTGACCGTGCGGGGCAGGGACGGCCGGCTCCACGACGCTCATCGGCTGCCCTCCGGCCACGCCCATCCGGTCCGTGTCGTCACCATGCCGATCGTTCTGCTTGGGAACCCACTGCCGGCCCCCGGCCCCCGGCCAAGCCCGCCCGTGGAAGGGATACGGCCGTAGGCCCGGAGGGCGCTGCCCACGCCCTGGTGAGCGGCGCCGGGTTTTCCCGGGCAGCGCCCAAGACCCTAGGCAGGCGGGCGGTTCACCGGCCACCAGATCGCGGGGCCGGTCCGGTGGCCGGCAACGCGGGACCTGCCCGCCGCCTCTCATGGCTTGGGTGGAGGGCTCAGCGGAGCAGCAGGGCGCGGATCGCCTCGGTGATCTCGTCGGGCGCCTCCTCGGCCATGAAGTGCCCGGCGTCGGTCAGCCGGTGGTCCAGGTCCGGCGCCCAGGCGTGCCAGACCGATGCGGCGTCGTAGCCCAGTTGCGCGCCCCAGTCCTGCTGGACGACCGTCACGGGCATGGCCAGTTGGGAACCGGCGTCCTGGTCCGCCTGGTCGTGTGTGACGTCGATGCCCGCCGAGGCGCGGTAGTCCGCGACGATCGACGGCACGGCCGCGGCACTGGCCCGCAGGTACGCGGACCGGACCGGTTCCGGCATGGCGGCCGGGTCACCGGCCCAGGCGTCGAGGAAGGAGCCGAAGAAGGCTTCGGCGCTGTTGGTGATCATCGTCTCCGGCAGGCCCGGCGGCTGCGCCATGAGGAACAGGTGGTAGCCGACCGCTGCCGGGACACCGTGCAGGACGTTCCACATGTCCAGGGTCGGTACGACGTCGAGGATGCCCAGGTGCGTGAGGGTCTCGGGATGGTCCAGTCCTGCGCGGAAGGCGACCAGGGCGCCCCGGTCGTGGCCGACCAGGGCGAAGCGCTCATGGCCGAGCGCCGCCGCCAGGGCGACGACATCGGCGGCCATGGTGCGCTTGGAGTACATCTCGGGGCCGGTGGCCGCCGGCTTGTCACTGGCGCCGTAGCCGCGCAGGTCGGGGCAGATCACCGTGTGCTCGCCGACGAGCCGCTCGGCGACGTGCCGCCACATCAGGTGGGTCTGGGGAAAGCCGTGCAGCAGCACGACCGGGCTGCCATTGCCGCCGACGGCGGCAGCCAGCTCCACTCCGTCTGCGCCGGGCAGACGGACATGGTCGAAACCGGGGATGGTGAGAGTCATGAAAGGCCCATTCCTGGGGTCGGGGGACCGGCGAAAGCCCTGGTCCGGGGACTGACGGAATCAGCGTGGGCGACGGCGATCAGCAGCCGATCAGTACGCTTCGGCGCCGCAGACCCGCGGCACGGAAGATGGAGGCATGCGAATCGACGTACTCGGTGCCATGCGGGCCCTCCACGACGACGGCACCCCGGTCGACCTGGGCGGACCCCGCCACCGCGAGGTACTCGCCCGGCTAGTTGCCGCCGGGGGACGGATGGTCCCCACCGACACCCTCGTGGAGGACCTGTGGGCCGAGCCGCCGGTACGCGCCGTGGGTGCGTTGCGTACGTTCGTCGCCGCGCTGCGCCGCGCCATCGAACCTGGCCGGCCGCCCCGCACCCCGCCGCGCCTCCTCGTCACGGAAGGACCCGGCTATGCTCTGCGCCTGCCGCGCGACACCGTGGACGTCCACCGGTTCGAGGACGCCCTGGCCCGCGCCCGGCGTACCCCCGATGCGCTGACCGACCTCGACGCGGCCCTCGCGACCTGGCGCGGCCCCGCCTACGCCGACGTGACCGGCTCCGCGTGGGCCCAGCGCGAACGGGCCCGGCTGGAGGAGCTGAGGCTCGAGGGGGCGGAACTGCGCGCCCGCCTCATCCTCGACTCCGGTACAGGAGCCGAGCTGGTCGCCGAACTGGGCGCCCACGTCACCGAACACCCGTGGCGTGAGCCGGCCTGGGGGCTGCTGGCTCGCGCACTGCACCGGGCAGGCCGTCAGGCGGACGCACTGGCCACCCTCCGCCGCGCCCGCACGATGCTCGCGGACCAGCTCGGGCTCGATCCCGGTGCCGACCTCCGGCGCCTGGAGACGGACATTCTCCGCGGAGCTGCGACCCTCCAGCCCCCACGCACCGTGTGGACCGCGGGCGTACGACTCGGCCCGCGCACCACCGTCGAACTGGCCCGCATCCTGGCCCTGGCGGGTGGTGACGCCCTCATTCACTCGCGGCGCGACCGCCTGGCCGCCGTCCAGGCGGCGGAGCGCACTGGAGACATCGCCCTGACCGCCCGCGTCATCGGCGCCTACGACGTGCCCGCCCTCTGGAGCCGGGCCGACGACCCCGAGCAGTCTCGCGCGGTCGTCGCGGCGGCCGAGCGTACCCTCACCGCACTCGGCACCGACGGCCCTGCCGAATTGCGCGCCCGCCTGCTGGCCACGGTCGCGGTCGAGAGCCGCAGCGCCGATCTGTCCCCCATCGAACAAAGGCGCGCCGGGCAGGCGGCGCGCGAGGCCGAGGCGCTGGCAAGGGAGCTGGGCGATCCAGCCCTGCTGGTGTTCGCTCTCAACGGCGTGTTCCTCCAGTCCTTCACCCGGCCCGGGCTGGCGGCGGCACGGGACGTGATCGGCGCCGAGATCCTCGACGTGGCCGCCCGGCACGAGCTGCCGGACTTCGTCGTGCTCGGCCGGCTCATCCGCCTGCAGTCCGCCTCAGCTCTCGGCGACCTCGACGCCGCGACCGCACATGCCGAGGCCGCCGAGCGGCTCGCCGTCAGCACCGAGGCCTCTCTCGTCCCCGTACTCACCGGCTGGTTCCGGGCCCGGGTCACGGCCGCCCGCAGCACCGAACCGGGCGGGCCGACCGCCGCCACGGCCGCGGCGCACTACCGCGCCGCCGAAGACGCCCTCGCCGAGACAGCGGGCATGCCGGGGGTGCACCGGGGCCTGTTCGCCCTCGCCCTCCTGGGCCTACGTCTCCTGCACGACCGTCCCGCGCCCACCGATCCCGCTCTCGACTGGGGCCCGTACCGCCCCTGGACGCGCCCCTTGGTCCTGCTCGCCCACGACCGTGACGAGGAGGCCCGTGCCGCCCTGGCCATGACGCCCGAACCTCCCCTTGATCACATGCAGGAGGCACTCTGGTGCCTGACCGCCCACGCCGCCGCCCGCCTCGGCCAGCGCCCGGTCGCCGCCCGCGCGGCAACGGCCCTGCGCGCCGCCCGCCTCGAACACGCGGGCGGAGCGAGCGGGATGCTCACTTTGGGGCCGGTGGCGCGGTACCTGGCGGAGGCGGAGGCTTGCGCCAACAAAGGATGACCGACATCGTCCGCAGGCCCCGCCCCCACCTGCCCGCCCCACGCTGACCAGGCAACGGGCCCCCGGACCGGCCCAGCCCCCGTTCGCACAGCCAGGCCGTCAGCACCCCTCCGGAACCCATGCCGGTGACAACAAGCCTGCCCCGCCGGGAGATGCAGCCGGGCGCAGACATCCCCAGCGTGCCTACGTGGCAAGGGGGGTGGGCCAAGCCGCCGTTCGAGGGCGGCTTGCCCAGGCTCCGCTTGGCCTGCCCGCAGAGGCTGCGAGCGGCGGTTCCCGTGGAGGGGCTGTGCGCGGGGGGCCGGTCAGGGCGTGTCGCCGGAATGGCAGAAGCGGCACGTCACGCCGGGGCCGGGGGTGCGGGGTTCCCCGGGGCGGGTCGTACAGCGACCGCCCGCCGGGGCACCGCCCGAGCTCGGTGGCCAGAGCGGCGTCGTCGTCAATTTCCTCTGTCCGCCATCCCGTGATGTCCAGCAACAGTCCGTTCAGCGGCCCGCCTCTGAGCGCGGCGTAGCTCTGTCCGGGGCGCGGGCCCGGGTTGGGGTCGTCGTGGTCGTGGCCGTACACCCGGCCGCGCAGCATCTGCCCATCCTCGCTGTTCATGCACTCTGGAGGTTCGCCGTGGTCCCAGTCTCGGGCGGTGCGGCCTCGCGCCGATGGTCGGCGGCTCCTTACTCTCCCCGTCGGCGGAATGGAGCTGGAAGTCGACGACGACGCAACCAACCTGTCCGTCATCGGTGCGGCCGATCCAGACGGGGTAGGTCCCGTCGCCCCGGCCGGCGCGGAAGGCGATGAGGTTCGGCTCGGGCTCCGTGCTGGGCAGTTCGACGCTGAAACGGCTGTCGAGGGGTATGAACAGGTCCTCGTCCAGCCGGTCTTCGAACACCGTCCGCGTCGCATCCATGAAAGCCGCTGTGCCGGTATTCACGCCAGCCCGTAGAACTGGCCCTCGCCGAGCAGCCCCAGGTCCTCGTCGGGCCGGAGGGCCATTTCCCACTCGCGGGGCGGGATGTCGGCGGGGGCTCTCCGATCCAGCCGGGGTCCGAGACCGCCATCTGTCCTGACGTGATCCGCAGCAGGCCGGCGTCAACGGGCTCGACGACGGCCGGCCCATCCGGAGTGTCGCACGCACCCGGACTGAACAGTTACTCGATTCCGGTGGCGCGCAGCGGTCCCGATCCTTCGTCCACCGACACGTCGTTCAGGACGACGGTCGTGGCGGGCTCGTGGCCCTGCTGGGCGAGGAGCGGCGCGAACACCTGCCAGTCGCCGAATTCCGGTACGGGGTAGAGGAAGTCCTCGACGGGCGCCGGGAACCGCCGCACGGGGACGCTCGACGGGCCGGATGCTCGAGCATGCAGTGGCTCCGTCAACACTCCCCTCGGCCCGGCGAACTCGGTCCTCACCTCGACCTGCCCGTCGGCCGAGACGGCCGTGGTCTCCTGGACATCCCACTGCTGGGACGAGTACTCCATCGGGTGTTCCGGTGAGCCAACAACATCCCTGTGCCGTGCGGCTTGAGGTCGGTCATCTGCATGCGCCAGGACCTGTCGTCGAACAGATACACCCGCCACATCCGGCGCGGCCAGTACTCGACCAGTCTCAGCGGTCGCTCCCGTGCGGACAGCAGAACCGCGTAGTCCATCCCGGCAGCGTGTCTGCGTGCCTCGACCGCGCGCGACATCGGGTCCGGATGGGTCGCCGATGTTCTCGTTCTGGGCGACGAGGTGATCTGGGCCATGGACCTGGCCGACGGAGGGACCGCTCTCGTCCTGTGGGGACTTCTCCGAGACCAGCAGACCTACGAACTCACGCCACCAGCGGCAACAGTCGGATAGAGCCTCTCACCGATCGCAAACCGGATCGACCAAAGCCCACTTCTCAGGGAAGATCCCATCCGCACTGCCCTATGACGCTGAGGAGCCACCTGTGATCACGCAAGGAGTACAGGTCACAGGCCGGTGCAGTGCCTGCGGAGGCACGACGACCTGCGATGTCGGTCAGTTCTTCCACCACGGCATGCTCCGCTGGGGCACCGAAGGACACTGCGCGGACTGCCCGAATGCGTGGTGCGAGCAAGACAGCGGCCCCGTCACGCCCGAGAACATTCGACAGGCCCTGCTGCAAGCGCACGGACCCACACGGCTTCGCCTGTCTGGAGACGTGCCGAGCCTCCTTCCCGTGCTGCAGGCACTCCGCAGTGCACAGGCACTGTCCCTGGGCGAAGCACGGGCACAGGCCGCGGAACTCGCCGGAACGGGTCTCGTCGGCACACGCGTCGAGATGGAGATCCTGGCGATTCACCTTCGGAGACGAGCGATCGCGGTAAGCGTTGAACCAGCGGCGTAAGCCCGTCTGGACAGCGTCTGCTGCTGGCTTGACACCGGCATTGAGAAGTCTTAGAGCAACAGTCTGGAAGAGGGTGTGGTAGTCACAGGCGCTGCCGCGAGCGTGTCCAGCAGAATTTAGTGCCGCATCGGGCAAGGTTCGCCCTGCTGGCAGCCCCACCCGGACCCGGGGCAAGTCCTTCGTGATACGTTTCTGCCGCCGTGCACTGCTGCGAACCAAGGAGGTGAGACCCATCAACGCTTTGACAGGTCGGGCCTCCCTCCCCTGCATGGCCTAGGGAGTGCCCGCAGAGGCATCCCGAAAGGCTTGAAACGCTATGCGCTTCATCTCTGACACGTCGTCCGACGGCGTCCGCGAACAGCTCTTTACCCTCAGTGAGATCCCCGGCGTGCTGTGGACGCCGGAAGGTGCCGTCGACGCTCGTCCACTCGTCTTGATGGGACACGGTGGCGGTCAGCACAAGAAGGCCCCCGACATCCTGGCCCGTGCACGCCGCTTCGTGACAGAGCTCGGTTTCGCGGTCGTGGCGGTCGACGTGCCCGCCCATGGCGACCGGCCGAAGGTCGAGGAATACGACCGGATCGCGACCGAGAACCAGGCTCGCATCGAGGCCGGTGAAGAGCTGGCTCCGCTGATCGCCGGTTTCCAGGCGCTCGTGGCCCGCCAGACCGTGCCGGAATGGCAGGCGACCCTGGACGCGGTCCAGCAGCTCGACTATGTGGGCGCTGGTCCGGTGGGCTACTGGGGGGTTTCGTTGGGGTGCGGACTCGGCGTTCCGTTCGTCGCTGCCGAACCCCGAGTCCGCGCGGCGGTACTGGGCTTGGGCGGGGCATTGGCCTCGGCCGAGGCTGCCGCGGCCATCACCGTCCCGGTGGAGTTCTTGGTGCAGTGGGACGACGAGCGGGTGCCGCGAGTGCAGAGCATGGCGCTGTTCGACGCCTTGGCCTCGACCGAGAAGACGCTGCATGCCAATCCCGGCAAGCACGGGGAGATCCCGGCATTCGAGCTGGACAGCACGCTGAGGTTCTTCTCCCGGCACCTCGGCTAATACCCGCCGCCCGTGGTCCGTGGCGCGCCGTTGTCTGCGACTACTTCTCCCCGCACCTGACGACGAAGCGGTGCCAGCGTGTCGGCGACTGGGTGACGGCCAACAACGTCGAGATCGCCCACACCCCGACCAACAGCTCCTGGCTCAACCGGATCCAGGCCCAGTTCACCGCCCTGCGCTACTTCACCCTCGACGGCACCGACCACGCCGACCACGAGGAACAGGGCAGCATCATCCGCCGCTACATCATCTGGCGAAACCGCCACGCCGACGACCAGCGCCTGCGCGCCGTCCTCGGCAGGGCAAACGTTGCCTGATACGGCACTAGCGGCGTCGCGGATGGCTGCGCCGGCGTCCATTCCGGCGGTTGGTGGTGTCGCGTGGACGGCGTCGCCGAGTGCGGTGATCTGGCCTGCGGGCCATGGTGCCAGGTCGGCTGCGCGGGTCGAGGCGGCGTTGCAGCGGAAGGCGGCCACGCTGTGTGAGTCGGCGCGGGCGACGACCTCGAGCGTGTGCTCGGCCCAGCCCCCCTCACGGAACCGGTCCACCAGCGCGGCCTGCAAGTCGGATCTCGGCATGGTTGAGCGGGTGGGCGGGGCAGCGGGGCGTCCCGTCAGGTGGTGGCAGTGATGCTCCGCAAGCGACTCCCACGTCCCGGCGTACGTACCCTGTTTGCGATTGGGGCAGTGAAACGCTCCCCTCGTGTGACGTCGACGGCCCGATGGCCGCCCGCCTCCTGGTGGAGTCGGGCGGCCATCGGCGATCGGCATGTCACTGACCCGGCAGACCCGCCTGCTGCCGCGGCAGGCCGGAACGGTCAGTCGGGGGCCTGGCAGTTGTCGATGTAGGCTTCAGCGGCCACCGAGAACGTGGCCTCGACGGGGAACGCGTCTCCCGGTGCGACGAGCGCGGCTTCCCCGCGGCAGTAGATGTCGGTGAAGGCCCACCAGTAGGCGCCGGTGTTGTTGCGCACGCTGTGCGCCCCGTCCGGCATCCCCGTCTCGCGCAGGTCGTCGTGGTACCGCTGGAAGCTCTGCCGCGTCCCGCTCTCGTTGGGTCCCGCCCAGGCGCAGAAGTAGTTCCTCGGGCAGCCGGCCGCCTCCGCCGCCGACGTCGTGGGAGCAGTGCCGAGGCCCAGCGAGAGCATCGCCACGGCGGGCAGTGCGAGGCGCATCAGGCCCGTCCCGGGAATCCGGCGCTTGATCATGACGCTGTCCTTTCGTCCGTTGTCCGCACCCCCTTGGTGCGGACGACGGAACTGTCACGCGCCCGCTGTCCCGGGCACATGAGGCGCCGGCCTCATTCCCGTCCCGGTTTCCGTCCCGGCTCCTCGCCCAGCCCAGCGTTGCGGGCGCGGGCCACGGCCTCGGCCCGGTCACGGACGCTGAGCTTGGTGAAGATGTGCGAGACGTGGTTGCGGACCGTCTTCTCCGCGAGGAACAGGCTCCGTGCGATCCGCTGGTTGTCGTACCCGCGGGCCAGCAGGTCCAGGATTTCCCGCTCCCGGTCGGTCAGTTCAGGGAAGGCGCGGGGGGCCGCCGGTCCGGCGGGCCGGGTGAGGAAGGCCGTCAGCCGGTCGGCGACGCTTCCGCTGAACACGGCACCGCCCGCGGCCACCGTTCGCACCGCGTGCAGAATCTCCGAACGGCCCGCCAGTTTGACCAGATAGCCCCGGGCCCCGGCTTTGAGGGCCGCCAGGACCGTGGGGTCGTCCTCCGACATGGACAGCACGAGGACGGGCACGCCGGGCAGTCGGCGGATGGCGTCCAGGCCGCTCATGTCGGGGAGGCCGAGGTCCATCACCACGAGATCGGGTCGGAGTTCGGTGGTGAGTCGGATCCCTTCCTCCCCGGTGGCGGCCGTGGCGATCACCTCGATGTCGTCGGTGGCGGACAGGGCCGCGGCGATTCCGTCCAGATAGAGCGGGTGGTCGTCGCAGAGCAGAACGCGCAGGGTCATCGTCGTACCACCGCTCAGTCCAGTGTGCGCGGCAGCCGGGCGTGCACCCGGGTGCCGCGCACCCCGTCGTCGCGAGCACCAGCCGTCAGCGCACCACCGATCTCCTCGGCGCGCTCGGTCATGGATCCCAGGCCGACACCGCCGGGCCGCCGGCCGTCCTCGATGCCGATCCCGATGCCATCGTCCACGACCTCCAGGACCAGGTCGTGGTCGTCGACGACCAGGCTCACCGTGGCGGTGGACGCCTTGGCGTGCTTGACGACGTTGGTCAGGGCCTCGGCGGCGATGCGGTAGGCGGCGACCTCGCAGGCCGCTGCGAGGTCGGGAACCGCGTCGGGGATACGGGCCTGGACGCGCAGCGCCGGGTGCTCGGCGCGCAGCGTCAACCGCCGCAGTGCCTCCGCCAGCCCGTGCTCGTCCAGATCAGGGGGCCTGAGCCCGTCGACGAGCCGGCGCACCTCCGTGATGCTCTGCATGGTGTCGGCGCCCGCGTCACGCAGCAGGTCCCTGATCCGCTCCTCATCCGCCGACCCGACCTGCTCGGTCGCGGTCTCCAGCCGGAGCCGTACCGAGGCCAGGGTGGGACCGAGCCCGTCGTGCAGATCACGGCGGATCCTGCGGCGCTCCTCCTCCCGGGAGGCGACCACGCGCTCCCGGCTGGCGCGCAGTTCCTCGCGCAGGCCGAGGCCCTGGACGAGCGGCGCCAACTGGCCTCCCAGCACGTCGAGTACGGCCGCGTCGTGGGTGTCGAGCCGACGCTGCCCCGGCCGCAGCAGCACGCCGAGCCGGCCCACGGTGTCGCCCTGGTGGAACAGTGCGACGAAGTGGTGCGGCCGTGTCTCGTCCGGCTTGAGGGGATCACCGGCCCGCGCCAGTTCCCGTGCCCCGTGCCGGGTGTGGGCCCACAGCACGGCACCGGGCATGCCCAGCCGGGTCACGACGGTGTCGCACACGGTGTGGGCGACCTCATCGGCGGGCATGCGCCGGGCCAGGCCGTCGGAGAGGGCGTGCAGCATTTCGTACGGCTTGGCGCGGCGGCCGTAGAAGAGCAGGTCCACGATGCGCAGCAGGAGGGCGGTCGCGGGGCGCAGGGCGAGGGCGGCGAGGGCGGAGGCCAGCGCGGCGTTGGTGACGGGCGATCTGCCGGGCAGGGTCGAGAGGATCTCGTAGAGCCCGCGGTAGCAGTAGAAGAGCCCCAGGACCAGCGCGAGGGCGACGAGCACGGGGCGCAGGACACGGTCGAGCCCGGTGAGGTCGTGCGGTACGACGGCGGTGACGGTGCCAAGGGCGAGCGCGGCGGAGGCCGGACCGAGCATCAGCAGGTACATCCAGTGAGGTGGGCTGCCGTCCTGGCCGATGTCCTGGGCCTTGTCGGCGATCTGGACGCCCCAGTAGGTGCCGTAGCAGACGGCCATCACGGTGAGTTGGCGACGGACGAGACCGTCGGCCCGCCACAACCGCCACACCAGTCCGGCAAGCACCGCGACGGCGAAGAGCCGTGGCATCCACACGACCGGCTCGGTGATCGCCTCCCACCACGGCAGATGACGCGCCACGGTCCACCCGGACCATGCCGGGTCCCGCGAGCGCAGCCCGTACCACGCGATCGGGGCGAGATAGACCGCGTACACGCATGCCATCGCGGCTACGGCCACGCGCCAGCCCAGCGCGGGCTTCGCACCGTCCGGGAACCACAGGGGCAGGACGGCGAGGGTGCCGTGCAGGCCGAGGACGGCGACTCCCATGACCAGCCGCTGCCAGCCGATGTGGAGGTGACCGCCCACCCCGTCGAGCCCCCCGAGCGCGGGCGCCGTCCGTTCCAGCATCACCGCGACGGTGAACAGGCCCGTGGCCGCGGAAACAGCGAACAGGCACCGCGCCAGGGGAGCGAGCCGGTCCGAGCGGCGCAGCACGACGTAACCGGAGGCGAGGAAGCAGCAGGCGAGGGCCAGATTGCGGCCGATCCGCCACTCCTTGCGGGCGAACTGACCGAGGTCGCCCGTCGTGGCGATCAGTATGAGCGTGGCGGCGACGAGCGTGACGCAGACGCCGAGCGCGCAGCGGTCGATGAACGCGCCGCGGCGAGCGACGACGGGGGGCAGTGGCGGACGTACGGATGGGACGTCCGCGTCGGGCGGCGCGGGTGGGCCGCCGGGAGAATGTGATGACACTCAGTAGTCATGCGTGCGCGCAGCGGTCGGTAATCCACCCGCACGGTGGATGAGGGAGCGTCAGGGGCGCACCACCGGGACCGGGACCGGGACCGGGACCGGGACCGGGACGGGGACCGGGACCGGGACGGGGACCGGGCGGCAACGGGACGCCGGACTCAGGCGCCCGGGACAGCGGGCACAGCACTGTGGGCCACGAAGCACCCAGCGCGCTCACCACCGTAAGAGCGCCTCAGTGACCGGAGGTCACCATGCCCACGCTGTACACGCCCTTCCGGGGCTCCTACGGAATCATCCGGGGATTCACCGGCACCGACTACCGTCGCCACCACACGGGGGTCGACTACCGCACCCCGCGCGGCACCCCGATCCTCGCCTCCGGGGCCGGCACCGTGGTGAAGTCGGTGAATCTCACCCACTCCTACGGCCGGTACATCATCGTCGCCCACGCCGACAGGACGTTCACCGTCTATGCCCACCTCAGCAAGCGGCAGGTCTCGGTAGGGGCCCGGGTCGCGGCAGGCCAGCAGATCGGCCTGTCCGGAAACACGGGCAATTCCTCCGGCCCTCACCTCCACTTCGAGGTCCGCAAGGGGCGCAACAGCTCCAGCGCCACGGTGAACCCGCTCCCGCTGCTGCGGGGCAACCCGCCGGTCGTCGTGGCCCTGGCCGATCTGCCGGGGACGACGGCCGTGTCGGCCGACCTGGTGGACGAACCCGACACGGCCGAGGCGGCCGGTGACGTGCCCGCGGCCGACTCCTGCGGGAGCGCGCAGAGCGGCGACGAGGAGGCGGTGACGATGCTCTAGCCACGCCTGCCCTCGCTGACTCCCCGGGGGCCCAGGGCGGGGCGCCCGGGGTCACAGCACGACAGACTCGACGAGCCGGCGGCGGCGTACGGCAGGGGCCGCACAACGGGTGCCGGCGGTGTACGGCAGGGGCTCGAGCGTAACGAGCGCGGCGGTCCCGGGGGGTGGGTGACGTCCCACCCCGGGTGAACCTCCGCCCGAATTCCCCCACCTCGGCGGTGGTCAGCCGCTCGTGCAGTCCTCGTTGGCCTTCTTCCGGGCGCTGGAGAACTCGACCCGTACGGTGTCGTCCTTCTCCAGCACCCACAGAGTCCCGCGCCGGGGGCTCCACTCCGGTCCCACGAGGAACACCCGGTCGCCCGACATGTGGAAGAGCCGGAGTCCCGCGTAGCGGAAGCCGTAGGCGCTGTCCTTGCCGTCGACGACGCGGAAACACGTACCATCGCCGCGGATCATCAGGTCCTTCTCGCTGAAGACGACCACGGATGGAAAAGCGGTGGTGACCGTGCGCGCCGCTTCCGCGGCTCGGCTGCGACCGACGATCTCGGCGTAGGTCGAGGTGGCCCAGAACAGGGAGAAGACGCTGATCAGGACGGTCAGCCCCCACAGGCGCAGTTTCCGGCGACGGTCGGTTTGCGACACACCCGGCGACGCACCCGGCGACGCGCCCGGCTCCTCGCCGGTGGCAGGCAGCGTGCGCGCGTAGGTGGTGAGTACAAAGCCGATGATCAGCGCGAGCGGGACGGCGAGGCCGAAGGTCGAGGGATACGAAGGCAGCAGCGGCAGCATGGCCAGCGGCGGCAGCCACGCGTGGCGCAGGGAACGCGACACCCATGCCACGCGACGCGGCTCACGCACCACCCAGTGGTGCGTGCCCGTGCCCAGCAGGGCGGTGGCCGCCAGCAGCCAGACCGGCATGAACAGGGCGTCCACGCTGCGCAGCAGGTAGTCGACGGTGGACAGCCGCAGCACGGTGTCCCGAAGGCCGAGGGCCCTGGTCTCGGCGTCGCTGCTGGCCCACCCGAAGTAGAACAGGACGGCGGTGAGGACGGACAGCAGGGAGCTCACCGCCCCCAGGAGCTCCAGCCAGGCGGGGAGCTGGGCCGGCGACTCGGGTGAAGGCCCGGCCTCGGGATCCTGCCGCCGCACGGCGGGCGGTGGTGGCGTATCCGGTGATACCGGTGGTCCCGGTGGTGTTGGGGTTGTCGGCGGGGCTTGACGGGCCGGCGGTATGTGCGGCGGATGCGGCGGCTGTGCTTCGTCGGGGCCGGGAGCGGGGGCGGGGCGAGGCTGGGGCCCGGACTCGCTCGGCTGCCGACTTCGCCGGACACGGTCGGCCAGCCTGCGCAGCGCCCGAGGTCTCCCCGGAAAAGGCGTGGTCATCGCGTGATGGGGAGTTCGATGGGCGAGGTCAGTTCGAAGCCGGGCCCCCGTAGCGTGATGCGGACCTTTCCCGGCTGCATGCCGTCCGGGACCGCGAACCTGGTGTAGGCCTTGTGGCAACAGCCCAGGTCCTCCTGCTCCTCGAACGGAACCACCCGCACCTCCGTCCCGCCGAGGAAGGCCTCCTGGACGGTGCTCGGCCATGTCCCCGTGACCCACACCATGTCACCGGGTCGCGCTTCCAGCGGCTGCCGCAGGGCGCCGTTGTCCTCGTACGCGTTGACCTCCGTGATCCGGTACGGGCAGGCGGCCGTTCCCGCGCCCGTGGGCGAGTTCTGGATCACGACACTGCCGCGCGGATTGGCGAGGAGGAAGGAGGCGATTCGCTCGAGCACGTCATAAGCGGCTTCGTATTTGCAGTCCCCGGTGGACTTTCCATTGACGGCTTTGTACGCGTCGATCGCCTTGGCCCACTCGCCCTCCTCACCCTGCACGGCGAAGCAGACGCTGATGAGTCCCCTGATGACGCTCCACGCTGCCGGCTGACTGGCGCGAATGGATTCGCTCGTGACTTCGTACCGGCGACGCGCGTCCGAACACTTGCGCTGCTGGATCAAGTCGTAGAGGTGGTCAGGGTTGCTCGCGTCGAACACGGGGGACTTCGGGCCGGCGCGCAGCCAGGAGAACTCCTCGGTCGGCGGCTCCTCCGTGTGCGTCCCTCCGCCCCCGGATCCTCCGGGGCGCCGCGTCTCCGTCGGGCTCCAGGTCGGCGCCCCTGATCCGCCGCCGGGCTTCCACCGCAGGGGCTCGGAACTCCGGGCACCGGGCCGGGTGGCGCCGGTGGTGGACGAGGCTCCCGGGCGGCCTTCGCCGCGCGTGGGCCCACCGGCGGTCGGACCGCCGGCCGGGCCGCTCGTGGGCCCACCGGTCGGTCCAGGACGCTCGTTCTCGCCCGAAGGGGTGTCACGGTCCGTGTCGTTGTTCCTGGCCGCTCCGTTCTCGTGCGTGGCGGAGCCGCCGTCCGCGCCGCATCCGGAAAAGGCAAGACTGCCCGCGATCACGAGAATGAGCGCCGCAGCAAGGGCGCTCCACCATAGAGAATTAGTTCGAATTCCACTGGAATCAAGATTCACGCCGTCCCCCTCGACATGTGCGACGCGCGGCCGACGATACTCCCAACTCCTCCCCGATTACCAGGCGTTGCCCTCAGGCCTGCTCTTTTCCCGTATCAATCCGTATCCGGCGTATCTCTGCCGAGCAATTGCCTCTCCCTTTCCCGTGGCTCCGGATACGCTGCACCGCACCGCACCGCGGTCCGGCGGCGGGCCGCGGGGTTCCTGTGGCCTCCCGTGCCGCAGAGGGCCGGCAGCACCCCGACCGGGCGCGGGCCTGGCAGGGTGGGACCGGCCTGCGGTGGGTCGAGGAAGTCCTGTCGGCCCAGCGGCGGTCAGCCGGCCGGGGTGCTCTCCTCGGGCCGGCCGGGGGCCTCCCTCGGGTGCTGGGGCCCGATGCGCTTCAGCGCCTCGCACAACGTGCCGGCCTGCCGGCTGCGCGGGCCGCCGAGCCGCCGTTCGTACCTACCGTGCATTTGCCCCGCGAGCTTCCCGCACTTCGGACACCGCGCCGAGAGCGTGCGAGAACGCGCACGCAGCAGCACAACATCCCCGCCGGCGTATTGACTCGATCACCACGTCCGCCAGGTGCGGCAAGACCTGCCGCAACCCCCCGGAGTTGATGCGTTCGGGCCTCCGCGCCGGAGAGGAGCGCGAGGCGGCCCGCCAGGGCTTCATCAACTGCCTCCGCACCGTCGCTGGTATCCCCGGCTGAGCTGGACCCTTGACCTCAACCTTGGTTTAGGTAGCACACTCGCCGCATGGAGACCACAAACAGCAGCACCATTCTCTTCCGCAACACCATGCGCATCACCGACGGCCACCTGGACGGCTTCCGGAACGCCATCGCGCAGGCGGTGGCATTCACTCAAGAGCACGGCCCCCAGCTCATGGTGGACGTCTTCATCGACGAGGAGCGGATGCTGGCGCACAGCTTCCAGCTATACCGCGACTCCGATGCCATCCGCGCCCACTGGCGGCTGTCGGATCCGTACATCCGCGAGGTGATGGAGCACTGCACCGTGGAGCACTTCGAGATATTCGGTGCACCGGACCACGACATCGTGGCGGCCCTCAAGACCCCCGACGGCGAATCCTTCCCCTTCGCCATCTCACCTCGCCTCGCCGGCTTCAACCGTCTTGAGACGCCTGGGCGGGGCGCACTGCGCTCTTAGTGGCAGATCCGGTCAGCTCGGTTACAAGGGCAGCTACCGGCGCGTTCACGCCTACCCGCACAGGAGGCGCACCTCACCGGGGCACGTAACGGCACGGCCGCCTGCGCCGCGCGCTGTCGCCGGATGGATCCTCCGCCGCCCGGAAAGCCTCACCGAGGCCGAAGAACTCCAGATGAAGACCGTCCGGGCAACACTGCCCCGAACTGGACGCTCTCACTGGCCATGTCCGCTCCTTCGCGACCATGCTCACCGAACGCCAGGGCGAGTGCCTGCCGGACCGGCTCGGTGCCGTCCGGCAGGACGACCTGCCAGGCCTGCACACGCCTGCGGCGGGCGTCGACCGCGACGACGAAGCCGTCATTGCCGGCCTGACCCTGCCCTGGAGCTCGGACGCCGTCGAAGGAGTCGTCAACCGGATCAAGATGCTCAAACGCCAGAGTTCGGCAGCGCGGGCTTCGCCTCCTCCGCAAGCCAATGCCCGGGGGGAGAGCCCATCACCACGGCCTACGGCCCGCAGCGGCCCCTGGCGAGAGGGAATTCGCCAACTGCGCGACACGCTTTCCCGTACTGGGCATCACAACCCTGCGTGGTCGCTGCACAGAACCTGAGGCAGAACCCGGGTTCGGACAGCGCCTGTTCATGGTTTCGGGAGGCGCCTTACCCGTTCCATGTTCGATGTGCACGACTTTGCACAGACGGCGATCGACCATGACCTGACCCGGCGGATGCGCCATGAGCACGGGCCGCTGCGTCAGTCGCGAGGTGTTGTGATGTGGGTGATGGCCGCGGCGATCTGGTCGAGGCGGGTCGGGTTGAGGGAGTAGAGGACGTAGTAGCCGTCGCGTCGGGTGGTGGTCAGCCCCGCTTGGGTCATCTGCTGGAGGTGGCGGGAGATCACGGATGGCGAGAGGCCGAGGAGTGTGGCGAGTTCCTGGGTGGTGCGGCTCTGTGCGGCAAGGCAGGTCGCGATGTGAAGCCGTGGTGCGGCTGCCAGGGCTCGCAGTGCGGCCAGGAGTTCCTCCTGGCTCGCGGGGCGGGGGGCGGCGGCCGGGGTGAGCGGGAGTGCCGGGTAGGTGATCCGGAGGGGCCAGGGGGCGTCGCAGGTGACACGGACGTGGGGCCACACGTAATGGCTTGCGGTGAACGTCACCGGCCGGGCGTAGGTGACGGTGATGTCGTGGTCGTGCGGGCGGTCCAGGCGCAGTGTCCGCCGTGCGGGGTCGACGCGGATCTGCGGTACCAGGGTGCGGAGTATCGGGAAGACGCCCTGGTGGGCAATCCGCTGTCCCGCGTCGGCGATCGCCGCGTACAGGGTGGGTTCGACGCGTTCCCATTCCTCGGCGAAGGCGGCGCTCCAGTACTCCTCCAGCACGGTGAGCGCGCCCTCCAGGATCGGCAGGGGATCGCTGAGGATGTCACCCAGCCGTGCGGCGAGGCCGGGGGCGGTCTGCCGGAGCTCGGCGATGGCGGCATCACGGACGGTGGAGTCCTCGACCAGGTCGTGACCTGCGAAACGGGTGGTGTCGACGAGGGTCTGGGCGAGCTCGGCTGCCAGACGCTCGGGCGGTAGCGCGCGCACCGCCGAGAGCTGGTCGCCGAAGTCCGCCTCGTGATCGTCCGCCCGGCATTCGAAGAACGCCGGGATGTAGTCGGCCACCACGAAGCCGTACTCCCGCATCTGCCGACGCAGCGCGGCGGGAAGCCGGCGGCAGCGCCGCACCCAGGGCACGTGCAGCGCATGGTGTCCGGGGTCGGTGAGCACGTGCCAGGAATGCACCGCTTCGAGCAACGGTGAGACGGAGAACGCGAGGTCCTCGGCGGCCGTCTCGGTGAAGCGCATCGAGATCACGATTGCATGATTCCACAATCAGTTGATCGGATCGCGTCGTGTCGATCAGGCTCAGGAACCACCCCTGAAGCCCCAGCGACGCTGCCTCACGCGTCCTGAGCCGAAAGCCGGAGAGGTCCCTATGAGCAAGCACGAAGCGCAGTGGCAGGCGGCTCTCGACGCGGACGGCGGCGCATACACCCTGCACGAGCACGCCCCCGCGCACACCGTTGCCGAACGTCAGGCACTGCCCTTCCCGTGGTCCCAAGCGGTCAAGACGCTCGCCTTCACCACCTCCGCAATCCCGCTTCTCCTGGTGGCCCTGCGCGCGGGCGACCGCGTGGACTTCGCCCGCCTCGCTCTTGCCGTGGGCACCAGCCGTTCCCTGCTGCGCGCCGCCGGCACCGACCTGCTCACGCAAGAGGGCCTGACACCCGGAGGCATCCCGCCGATCAGCCACCGCCCCGGCGTGCCGTGCCTGATCGACACGGCGGTCGCCGAGTCCGATCAGCCGGTCTACTGCGGCGCCGGATCCGCTGCCCGCACGCTGCGAGTGCACCCCGCGGTCCTGGCCCGACTCCCCCGTGCCCACGTCACACCCGTGCGCCGATAGCCCTCGTACCACGCGTACAGCTAAAAACGGGCGACCCGCCGCGCGAGCAGCAGCACCGTGCCGAACCGGATCGCGAGTGTCTGAACGATGGGTTCTCTCGAGGCGTTTGACAGCGCATCCAGCCGATCAGGCCTTCCTGTCAGTGAACTTGGTCGCTCTTCGGCCCGATGCCTTTGATCCTGGTCGGAGTTCCGTCCGGGGCGAACGAGTGGTGGAAGGTGAAGGCATGCGGCGCGGAGCCGTGGTCGTGGAGGTGCTCCAGCCTGGAAACCCCGTCCTGCCAGGTGGGTATCACGCCGTCGGAGACCCACCAGAACGCGTAATTCGGGTGTTCTGACCTCTCGAACCAGTCGTAACGCCTGTTCAGCGCCTCACGGTGCAGACCGGTGTAGATGGCGTCGAAGGCGGAGCGCGGGTCGGTCCAGAGCGAGAGGGACGCGGCCAAGGCGGTGGTTTCCACCGTACGGCCCTTGCCGTACCAGGTCGGTACGGCGAACTCCCCCCATGCGCCCCAGTCCAAGTCGAAGTGTGAGCCCCGGTTGTCGTCCGCCACTTCGGCATGAGCGAGGTATCCGGGGTGCTGGCTGATCTTCCGGTAGATGGCCTCGCCGCTGTCGTGGAATTCGCGTGTGAGAGGGGCGGGATCGGCGAGGGGTGACTTAAGGACGCCGAATGTGTACAGCGCAAGATGGGGCATGCGTCTCTCCCTGGTCGGGGGGCTTGGTGTGGACCCGGTTCGGTGGCTTACGCCTGGGGGCGAGGGTTCGTGGCGCGTGACCAGCTCGTGCCGTCGCGGGTGGCTCAGCCTGAGGAAATCCTGTGCGACCGTGGGCGATCGCCGAAGACCAGGTGAAGGTAGCTGCTTCCGCGGCTCATGTCGAAGTTGCGTTTTCCCAGTCCAAGTGGCCTTGCTCCCGGTCATTGTGGGGGCTGGGGCGGCGACGGGCGGGGCAGGCTGCGGGGTACCACTGATCCACTTCGGCCGATCGGTTCGTCCGCTCCACGCCCGTCCGCCCCGCCCCTGTCCGATAGCCGCGCCGCGTTCGATCCGGTGGACAGCCGTCTCGTCCCAGGTGCGGAGGTCTTCGACTCCCGGCGGGGTAACGCGGGAGCAGGAACAGCCCTTTCACAGCGGCGTGTGCGCAGGCACCGCCTACCTGTGGCACGAGGACGGCGGGCGATGACTGCTGGGGGTGACCATGGAGGGCGGGTCCGGTGCCCGGTCCGTGCCGCCCGGCACGCCACCGGGCGTGCCGTCGGGTGCGTCGACGCGCGACTGCTCGATGTCCTCGGTGTACTGGGGCGGCTGGGGGCCCGCGGAGCCCGTGATCGGCGCGCCGGGGTGGGGGGTGGGGGCCGGGGCGTAGGTCTCTGTTCGGCTGGTGTTGTTCTCCGGCTGCCGTAGGCCCCCGCACGCCCACCGGCTCCAGCAGCCGTAGGAACATTCGATCAGGACCGTGGCCACCACCATGGCGACCGCCATCCCGGCGGAGGGCCTCCTGGTGACGATCAGGACGAGGAAGGTGCCGAGGCAGAGCGCGACGCCCGCAGCGGACAGCACCCACTCGGCTATTCGCCACTTCCTCTGTCCTCGCAGCGTCGACAACCTCCCTCTCCTCCCCCGTCGGCACGCGCCGCGCCAGGCACGGGCCCCGGACCTCCTGGTCCACCGAAGTCCAGCGCAGACAGCCTTGTTCAGCAGGCCCTGTTCCCGCTCCGAACAATCAACGGAGAGGCTGCGCGCCCCCCGTCGGCACGGTGTCGGGGTGGCGCCCGTACGTGGCCGACAGCCGTCTTGTGGTGCGTTCCGTCCCGTCTTTAGCGTGGTCCCGACCATGATCAACGGGTGGGGGCGGGCGCGTGGGACGACGTGAGAAGGAGTTGGACCCCGCGGCGGGGCCGGTGCAGCGCCTGGCGGACGAGCTGCGCCGGTTGCGGCGGGAGGCCGGCAGCCCGACCTACCGGGCGATGGCGAAAACCGCCGGTTATTCGGTCACGGCCCTGTCGCAGGCCGCGGCCGGTGACAAGTTGCCCTCGCTGCCGGTCCTGCGGGCGTACGTGCGGGCCTGCGGCGGGGAGGTCGCGCAGTGGGAGGCCCACTGGCACCGGGTGCTTCACGAGGTTTCACGCGAAGAGGCGGAACGGGACGACGAGGCGCAATGCCCATACCGCGGGCTCGCCCGCTTCGAACCCGACGACGCCGCCTACTTCTTCGGCCGGGAAGAGCTCCTCGACGGCCTGCTGAAGCAGGTCGGCAGGAGCCCGGTGACGGCGCTGATCGGCCCGTCCGGGAGCGGCAAGTCGTCGCTGCTGCGCGCTGGGCTGATCCCTCGGCTGCGGTGCGCGGAGGAGCACGGTCTACAGCCGGCGGCGGCCCTGCGCATCCTCACCCCGGGCGCCCATCCCCTCCGTACGCACGCGGACAAGCTCACGCCGGCCGACGGTCCTGGGCAGACCTGGCTGGTCGTCGACCAGTTCGAGGAGCTGTTCACGCTGTGTCAGGATCCGGTCGAGCGGTCCGGTTTCCTCGACGCGCTGCTGGCGGCAGGAGACGGCGCGCTGCGTGTGGTGATCGCGGTGCGAGCGGACTTCTACGGGCACTGCCTGGAGCACCGCGGCCTGGCGGCGGTGTTGCGGGAGGCCGCCGTGCCGGTGGGGCCGATGGGTCCGGACGAGCTGCGGGACGCCATCGTCAAGCCGGCCATGGTGCGTCAGTTGGTGGTGGAGCGGGCTTTGACGGCGCGACTGGTGGAGGAGGCCGGCCAGGAGCCGGGCAGCCTGCCGCTGCTGTCCCACGCGCTGCTGGAAACGTGGCGGCACCGGCGCGGCCGCGTCCTGAGCCGACAGGCGTACGAGGCAACCGGCGGCCTCAGGGGCGCCGTCGCGCGCACCGCGGAGGAGACGTACGAACGGCTCGGCGCCGAGCAGCGCGAGATCGCCAGGCGCGTACTGCTGCGGATGATCACACCCGGCGACGGGGCGCCCGACACCCGGCGGCCGGTCGCGCGCGAGGAGATCTCCGCTCTTGGCGGGGACGGCACCGCGGAAGTCCTGGAACGGCTGGCACGTGCCCGGCTGGTCATCCTTGACGAGCAGAACGTCGACCTGGCCCACGAAGCACTGATCACCTCGTGGCCACGGCTGCGCGGGTGGGTGGAGCGGGACCGCGAGCGGCTGCGCCTGCACCGGGACCTCACGGAGGCCGCCCGGGTCTGGGAGGCGCTCGGCCGTGACTCCGGCGCGCTGTACCGGGGCGCCCGGCTCGTCGCCCTGGAAGGCGTCTTCGATTCGCCTGCCGGCCGCAGCGACCTGACCGGAACGGAAGCGGCCTTTGTGACGGCGAGCCGCACGGCGCGGGACGAGGAGCAAGGCCGGGCGGCTGCCGTGGCCCGGCGGACGCGCGCTCTCGTGGCCTCCGGGGCGCTGCTTCTGGCAGTCGCCCTGCTGGCCGGGGTGGTGGCCTGGCAGCAGCACCGGGCGGGTGACGAGCAGCGGCGGCAGAACACGGCCCGCCGGGTCGCGTCCGTCGCCGAGAGCCTGCGCTACTCGGATCCCCGCACGGCGCTGCGGCTGAGCGTGGCGGCATGGCGGATCGCCGAGACGGAGGAGACCCGCTCGGCGCTGCTGGGCGGGCTGTTCCAGAAGGCGCGGCCGCCTGCCACCCCGGCGTTCCTGACCGACGACGAGGCGGTACGGTTCGGGCCCGACGGCAGGACGCTGACCGTCGTCCGGGGCGGCCGGGTCGAGCGGTGGGACACGGACTCGGGGCGCAGGGCCAGTAGCCGCGCCTTCGGCGCGCCGCCGGAGGAACTCCACGGGCCGGTTCTGAGTGACGACGGCACGAGCATGCTGTTCCAGAACGGGTCCACTGGCGCCCAGGTGTGGGACACCACGACCTTGCGGCGCACCACCCTGCGTCTGCCGGCGGACTCCGGTCTGACCCACGTCTTTTGGGTGGGGAGCCCCCGACTGATCGCCGTGCACCAGATGGGGCTTCTGGAGCTGTGGGACACGCGCACCGGGCGCCGTGCGGCCAGGCTGGAGGGTGCGGTCTCTGCCGAGCAGCAGTACGCGACGGTCGCGGTCGCGCCGGACGACCGGTACGCGGCCACGTGTGCGGCGGACGGCCGGATCGAACTGTGGGACCTCGCTCGCCGCAGCCGCCTCCCCGGCCGGGGCGTGTCGCTCGCCTCCGGCCGTGGCAACTGCGACGGCGTCAACCTCGCCTTCGCGCAGAAGGGGCACCGTGTGCTGGTCATGGACGCCGAGGGCGTCCACGCGGTCGATGTCCCCTCCGGTCGGGCACGGACCCTGGTCGAGCACTCCGGCCTGACGGAGTTCACGCTCAGCGCGGACGGCGGATTCCTGGCGGCGACCGATGGTGACGAAGTGATGCTGTGGCGCCTGGCGCCGGAGACGGCCCCCGATACCCCGGTCTTCCGCCATCCCCTGGTGAACCAGTCGGCGTCGCACCTGCGGATCGACACCGAGCGGGGGGTGATCCGCTACCTCGGGGGTACGGGCGGCTCCGGGTTCGGCGCGCACACGCTCGACGCGGGCCCGGCGCTGCGGACCGCGTGGCGGAAGACCTGGTCGCCGGCGCAGTACAGCCCCGACGGCCAGTGGCTCGCCACCGAGCGAGCCCGCGGCGAGCAGGGCTTCTTCGAACTCACCGACACGCGTGACGGCGGCAGCGTGCAGCGGCTGCCGTCAGTACCCCGCCCGGAGCCCGAGGCGGGACTGGCCGCGTCCTTCAGCGCGGACGGACGGTTCTTCGCGTACGCGCCGCGCATGACCGGCCCCTCCGCCACCGGTGCGCCACCCCGGGTCCTGGTGTGGGACACGGTACGGCGGCGGCTCGCCGCCACCCTCGAGGTTCCGCGGAAGGGACTGTGGTTCGAAGTGCTCGCGACGGCCACGCAGAAAGGCCGTCCCGTCGTGTACGCGGCCGGCGAGCGCACGGTGTGGGACCTCGGGCGCGGCAGGAAGGTGGTGGAGCACTCCGGCGAGGGCATGCCCGCCCTGACGCTCCGCCCCGATGGGAAGCTACTGGTGGTGAACCACACCGTCATGGTGCGGCTGCCCGACGGCAAGGTGCTGGCGACGCGGCCGGAGATGGACCATGCCACGGCCATGGCGTTCAGCGGCGACGGCAGGCATCTGGCCGTCGCGGAGGACACGGGTGGCCTGGCTGTGTGGGACGGCGCGGGCCGGCAGCGGCTCGGCACCCTGGCGCCCGGCCCCGACTCACCCGAGCGCGGGGACCGGGATACGGTCAGCGCGCTCGCCTTCTCCGCCGACGGCACCACACTCGCCACCGGGTCCAATTACGGAGCGGTCAGGCTGTGGGACATCGGGTCGAGCCGTCCGGTGGGCGGTCTCCTGCCCAGCACTGGTGACCGCGTCGACTCCCTGGCCTTCGACGGAGGCCGTCAACTGGTACGCATCGTCGGGCCGTTCACCGGCCCACAGGTGGTCGACATCGCCCTCGGCCGGGCCGCCGCCCGGATCTGCGCACGCGCGGGCGGACCGCCGACCCCGGCAGACTGGGCGACGCGTGTTCCCGAGGTGCCCTACCGCGACGTCTGCCAAGGCCGATCGGCGCGAGCCGACACCCACGCGTACACGAGCACGCCCGCGAAGAGGACCAGCACGCCCCGATGGCCCCGCCAGGTGGGCCGCCCTGCGGGCCTGCGGCCCGGCCGCGGCCTGAACAAGCATGCATGAGCAGGAACCAGCACGCCATGATCTGGTCGTTCACGGGTGCTTGGGGGGGACCCGGCCGAGGTACGACGGCCCCCGCCCCGGCGCACGACCGATACGGGGGCCGTCCTTCCGACCCCCGTGGCGGGAGGACGGCCCCGGCCCCTTGCGGTGGCCGCCCGGTCAGTACAGCTTGTTGACGGCCGTGGTCGTGGTCTTCTTGAAGGCGGCCACGGGCGCGTCGTCGAAGTCGCCCATCTGTCCCCACTGCACGACGGTGACGGTCCTGCCGTCCCGCCCGACCGACAGCAGAGCGATGTCGGTGGCGCCCCAAGACGTCTCGGTGTGCAGGCCGCGGACGCGGGCACCCTCCTCGACGGGCAGCTTGCCGTAGTCGCGGCCCTCGGCCTCGACGTCGGGCGAGGACTTCTCGATGCGGTCGGCGCAGGTGCGGATGAGGTCGTCGTAGTGCTTCGCCAGGGCCTCGGCCTGGGCGGCTGTGCCCGTCACGACGGTCAACTGCACGGCGCCGGTGTCCAGGTCGGTCCGGAACTCCCGGTGCCGGTAGGCGTAGCCGGGCACGCCCTCCGTGCTCACGCAGAGGCCGAGTGCCTCCGGGAACCCGTCGGTGACCGGCCCGGCGGTCCAGGACGACGTCGGGTGCGGCGGCATCTGGGACGCCGACAGGAAGGTGGGCGCGGCGGCCTTCGGCGCGGCGCCGGCAGCCGGTGCCGTGAGGACCGTGCCCGCCGCGAGGGCGGCGACGGTGAGTGCGGTGAGAGCGCTCATGCGGATGCGCATGGACATGGGTGTTCCCCCGTGGATGAGTGCGTGGACGTGGATGAGTGCGTGGACGTGGATGCTGAATGCCGCGGCGAGGCCGGCTGGTCGGCGCGGGCCTGGCCGGCCCGGGCATGACCGGTGCAGCACGGTGCGGCACCAAAAGCATCAGCGGTCACCGCTGCCGGGCGCAACAGCCGACGGCCGATCAGGCACGGTGGAACCATCCCAGCCCCTCTGACGTGCAGGTATATGGGGTGCCTGGGATACCGTCCCGGGCCGGGTGGGGTCATAAGGGGACGGGGGACCTGTGTCGGCACAGGATGACGGCGACGGCGACGGCGTCGACGCGGTGGCGGAGTTCGCGGCGCTGCTGCGGGCGCTGAAGGAGCGCACGGACCGGAGCTATGGCTCGCTGGCCCGCCGTCTGGGCATGAACACCTCGACGCTGCACCGCTACTGCGCGGGCGACGCGGTGCCGCTCGACTTCGCCCCTGTCGAACGCTTCGCTGCCCTGTGCGGGGCGACCTCGGAGCAACGCCTGGAACTCCACCGCCGTTGGCTCCTGGCAGTGGCGGCCCGCCGCCGACCTCGTACGGCGGGGGCGGCGGCCAGCGCACCGTCCGCCACGGCGGCGGAAGCCGTGAACGACGCGGTGGACGGACCGGGCACAGCGGTGCAGGACATCACCGAACCGGACACGGCGCCGGAGGCCGACGGCGGCCCGGTCGGCACACCGGACACGGCACCGAAGGCCACCGGCAGCCCGGTCGTCGAAACGGACCCGGCGGCCGGGCCACCCGGCGCGCCCACGTCCGCGCCCTCGCCCCCGCTTCCGCGCCGCCCCTGGTACCGCCGGGGACGTCTCGTGGTCGGGCTGGCCTCCGTCTGTGCCGTGCTCGCGACGCTCGGGGCCTTGTCCGCGCTGCCGGACGGGCGGTGGGCGTCCGTCGACGGTCCTGCGCGGGTCGCCGGTCCGACGGCGTCCGATCCGACGGCGTCCGGTCCGACGCCGTCCGGTAGGGAGGAGGCCGGCACGGCGGAGGCCGGGGCGCCGGAGGGACGGGGCGCCTCACCCAGTCCGAGCGGCGCCCCCGCCTCCGAGCGGCCTTCGGGCTCCGCCACCCCGAAGAAGCCGGGCACCTCTCGCCCACCCGGCGCGACATCCGCCCCGCCGCGCGGCGAACAGCCCGGGCTGCCGCTCACCTGGTCCGTCAACTCCCAGGCGTGGCAGCTCGGTTGCGGTCACGACTACGTCATCGCCAAGCCGCCGAGCCAGGTCCCCCCTCCCCCTGCCCCGCAGGACGCGGCGCCCTGGGCGGCGACGCAGAGCGCGGTGCACGGCGGTGAGACGCTCGTGCATCTGTCGGTGCAGGGGCGCAGCGATACGGCCGTGGTGCTGGAGGCGCTGCGCGTGCGCGTGGTCGGCCGTACGGCGCCGGCCAAGGGCAACGCCTACGCCATGGACCAGGGCTGCGGCGGCGCGGTGACTCCCCGGTACTTCGCCGTGGACCTGGACAAGGACCGCCCCATCGCCCGCGCGGTCGCCGGGAACGACTCCGGCACGCCGATCCCGGCGGTGCGCATGCCCTACCGCGTCTCGGCGAAGGACCCCGAGGTGCTGCTGGTCACGGCCGAGACCAGCTCGTGCGACTGCCGTTGGTACCTGGAGCTGGACTGGTCCTCCCAGGGCCGCAGGGGCACCGTGCGCATCGACGACGACGGCCGCCCGTTCCGCACCAGCGCCATCAAGGGCCTGCCCCGGTACACGTACGACACCCTGGGGCGCCGGTGGGGGCCCTACAGCTAATGGAGGCAGCATCGCTCTGGCTGCAACGGCGCACGGCGGCCAAGGGCCAAGGAGACGCGTTCATTCCACCGTCCCGGCCGAGTGCCGTCCGGGCAGAGGGAAGCCGCCCGATGGGATCGTCGGCGGGCCGTTCTCACCCTGGCGTGCTCACCGGGCGCGGTGCGCCCGCAGTACGCGGGCGAGGACGAGGACCGTGTCGTCGTCGGGTGGGCCGCGCAGTAGGCGGGACAGCATGCGGTCCGCCGCCGTCTCCAAGTCGCCGCAGTCGCCGGACAGTTCGGCGCGTACCGCGTCCAGGCCGTCTTCGATGTCCTGGCCGCGGGCCTCGATGAGGCCGTCGGTGTAGAGGGCGAGGACCGCGCCGTCGCCGAGGTCGGCCTCGGCGGTCGCGAAGGGCTGGCCGCCCACGCCGAGGGGGACGCCCAAGACGTCGTCGATCGTCTCGACCGTGCCCTGTGGGTTCCGTACCAGGGGCGGGGGGTGCCCGGCGCTGGCGATGCGGGCGCGTCCGGTGGCGGGGTCGTACTGGATGTACAGGCAGGTCGCCAGTTCGATTCCCGCCTCCTGGGCACAGGCGTCGAGCTCGGCGAGCAGAGCGCCCGGTTCCTCGTTGTGCCGGGCGAGCGCCTTGGCCGTGATGCGCAGCCGGCCCATGGCGGCGGCGGCCGGCACGCCGTGTCCCATGACGTCGCCGACGACCAGGGCGACCCGGCCGCCGGTCAGGCTGATCACGTCGTACCAGTCGCCGCCTACCTCGGTGATGCGGCTGCCGGGCACGTAGCGGTGGGCCACCTGCACGTACGGGCTGGTCGCGAGCGCGCTCGGCAGCAGCGCGCGCTGGAGGGTGAGCGCGATGTCCTGCACGCGGCTGTAGAGGCGCGCGTTGTCCAGGCAGAGCGCGGCGCGGGAGGCGAGTTCACCGGCCAGGCCGTGGTCCTGTTCCGTGAAGGCGGGGCGGGCCCCCGAGCGCCCGAACATGGCGAGGCCCTGGACCGTGTCCCGGGCGATGAGCGGGGCGATGAGAATGCAGGTCAGGCCGCTGTCCCTCAGCAGCCGGGCACGTTCCTCGTGGATGACGGTCCGGGTCACGAACTCGTCGTCCACCGGGACGGCGACGACGCCGCCCGTTCCGAGCATCCGGTGGATCGCGGAACCTGGCGGGTAGGTCACGTGCTCCAGTCCGCTCACGAGTTCGGTGGCGGGCGGGGGCAGGGTGGTGCCGGAGGCGATCCGGCGGGTGATCAGAGGGCGGTCCGGGTCGAACACCTCGTCCTCGTCCATCCACTCCACGACTTCCACGACGGAGGCGTCGGCGAAGTCGGGCACTGCGGCGTGGACCAGCTCCCGGGCGGTCACGTTCACGTCCAGGGTGGTGCCGATCGCGGCCGCGGCCCGGTTCAGCAGGGCCAACCGCTGACGGCCGGCGGTGGCCTCCATGATCGCCTGTTCGCGGTCGGTCACGTCCACCATCAGGCCGCCCACGCCGGGTCGGCTACCGACCGCCCCGCTGAGCGGGAAGAAGCTCACCGACCGCACCTGATCGCGGTCCGGGCAGCCCGGCGTACGCAGGCCCACCAGCGCGCCGACGACCGGGCGCCCCTTCCGGGCGACGTCGCGCAGCATCCGCAGGTACGCTCCGTCGTCGGACGTGATCATGATGTCGTCGATCCGCCGGCCGAGGTGCTCCTCGATCGGCAAGCCGTCCATGTCGGCGAGCGCCTGGTTGAGGTGGACGTAGCGCAGTTCCTCGTCGAGCATGACCAGGCCGATGGGGCAGGTTTCGAAGAGGGAGTCGAGGAAGGCCAGATTGGTCTTCACCCGGTCGAGCTGGTCGCTCCGGCTGGCCAGCGCCATGACCACGGACGTCCCTCCGGCGCCGGTGACCGGAAACACCCGGAATCCACAGTCGAAGGCCGCTCCGTCCCGGTGCCGCGCCCGCAGCCGGCCGCGCCAGTACCCGAGCGTGCGGCCTCGCTCCGCCAGCGACACCGACGCGTCGGCGGGATCCGGGGGCGGGTCGGCGAGGAGGACACCCGTCGGCCGGGACAACACCCCTGCCGGGTCGTGCCCGAAGAGTTCCTGCGCGCCGGGCCCCCAGTAACAGATCCGGTCGTCGTCATCGATGCCGAAGACCGCCACGCGTACGTGTTCCAACAGCGTCCCGGGCTCTGACCAGAGTGGACCGGGAGCCTGCTCACGCCCCGACCGATCCGACGGCACCAGCGTCCCCTTCCACACCTGGCAGGCTGGTCCGAGTCCGCGCGCACGGCACGCCGGCTCGTCACTCCGAGCTCGGCACTCCAGGCACCCGCCCTCCGGCTGGGCACTCCGGCTCGGCACTCGGGTCGGCATTCGGGTCGGCACTCCGGTACGCGGCTCAGGCCCTCTGCCTCCATTGTGCGGACATCGGTCGACTTCGTCCCTTCGGTTCGCCGGTTCGCCGGTTCGCCGGTTCGCCGCGTGGCGAGCCTCGCGTACCCAAGCAGACAATGGTGACTCGGTGACCCGGTGCCCTGAGCAGATGGCAGCGCACCACCAGGCACGCCCAACACCGGTCGTCGTCCAGGAGGCAGCAATGCGCCGGACCGGTCTCAGTGAGGAATCGGCCGAGTACGTCAGCGCTCGCGAAGAGCTACGACAAGCCGAAATCGAACTGATGCGCCATCGCGAACGCGTCGCAGAGCTGCGCCGCCGACTGCCACCAGGGCCTGTCGTCGACGACTACGCGTTCGAGGAAGGCCCCGCCGACCTCCAGGCCGGCGACGCGCCGGTGAGGACCGTACGACTGAGCGACCTGTTCACGCGGCCCGGGCGCGACCTGGTCATCTACCACTTCATGTACGGAAAGCGGCAGACGGACCCTTGCCCCATGTGCACCATGTGGATCGACGGGTTCAACGGGGTCGCGCGCCATGTCGCACAGAGCGTCGATCTCGCGATCGTCGCCGCCGCCGACCTGCCCACGCTCCGCGCACACGCCCGAGACCGGCAGTGGACGAATCTGCGCCTGCTCAGCGCCGGGTCCAACACGTTCAAGTACGACCTGGGCAGCGAGGACGCCGACGGCAACCAGGACTCGACGGTGTCGGTGTTCAACCGAGACGAACACGGGGTGGTGCGCCACTTCTACTCGGCGCATCCGCGCATGTCCGACGACATCGACGAGCGAGGTATCGACCTGCTCTGTCCGGTGTGGCACATCCTCGACCTCACCCGCGAGGGCCGAGGTGACTGGTACGCCGGTCTCGGTTACTAGGACCCTCCTCGGAGATCGCCGAGCGCGGGGATCATGGTCCGGGCGGAATCATGGCGCGGAATCATGGCGCGGAATCATGGTCGGGCGCGTCGGCGGGCATGCTCGTGCGGACGACCGGCAGGTTGTCGACCAGGTGCGCCGGCTCCCCCGCGGTCGCTTCCGGTGTCGGCGTCCCCCGCCATGTCGCGACGCTGCCGAGGAAGGTCACGAAGAGACCCACCGCGGCTCCCCAGAGCAGGAAGCGTGGGCCCTCCGAGGCGATCAAGACACCACCGATGGCCAGCCCCAGGGGTTCCACACCGAACGACAGGGTGCGAAAGGCGCTGTTGACGCGGCCCTGAAGGTGGTCCGGTGTGGCCGACAGCCGGTAGGTCACCAGGGACACCGCGAAGATCGGCCACAGCAGGTTCGTGATCAGGACGCCGGCGGCGAGGAAGACGATCGACGGTGCGGCGGCCATCATGGCCGCCGCGACCGCCCACAGGGCGACTGAGCCGAGTGCCATGGTGCGCAGGCTGATGCGCTCACGAAGCCATGACGCTGCGAACGCGCTGACCACCGTGCCGAGGCCGACCGCGGCGAGGATGAGGCCGATCAGTCCGGCATTGATGTCAAGGTCCTCGGTGGCCAGGACGATGGTGGCCAGGGTCAGCGGCGCCTGAAAAAAGTTGATCAAGGTGACCATCACCATGAGCAGCCGCAGCAGGCGATGTCGCCAGAGGAAAGACATCCCCGCCTTGAGGTCGGCCATCACGGAGCGCTGTCCGTCGGCCGGCCGTTCCTCCTGGAACGACTTGCGTACGAACAGCAGCGAGGCCCCCGAGAGCAGGTAGGTCACGGCGTCGACGGCGTAACTGTAGATGGCGCCGAGCGTGGAGTTCTTGGCCAAGCCGATCAGGGCGCCGGAGAGGGCGGAGCCGCCGACGCCGGCCGCGGAGTCGGCCACCTCGTTGAGAGCGTTGGCCGAGGCCAGATGCTCCTGGGGGACCAGCTTCGACATGGCCGACAGGTGAGACACGGCCGAGAAGACGTGCCCGATCCCTTCCAGGAAGGCGACGGCTGCCAGGTGCGCGATCGTCAGGCTGTCGCAGACGTAGGCGACCGGGATCGTCGCCAGCGCAGCGAAGCGGCCCAGGTCCGCGACGATCATGACGCGGCGGCGGTCCCAGCGGTCGATGAACACACCAGCCAGGAGGTTCAGCAGCAGGTAGGGGGCGAGCCGGGCTGCTCCCACGAGGCCCGCCATAGCGGCTGAGCCGAAGAGGCCGAGCGCGAGGATCGGCACGGCCAGGTTGGAGAGCGCCGTGCCCACCGACGAGACGGTGAACCCGCCCCAGACGATCATGAAGTCGCGGTTCGTCAGCAGTCCGCGCCAACGGCGCCCGGGTGTTGTGACCGGCGGCGGCTCCCCCACCGACGTGTCCTGTGTTGCCATGGTTGCATCCGTCCGTTCTTGTACTCTCGCCGCGCTGGCCGGCCCGCCCGCGTGGACCAGGAGTGGGCCGCGCACCCTCGGAGGCGGTCCGCCTGGCGGCCGACGCAACCTCGGGGGCGATCAACATCCTCCAGGCGCCGGTCCGTTGCTCCGTTTTTGGGTTGTGCAACGGAAAAACTGAAAATACGCACAAGTCCTCCGCTGCGGCCCATACAGTCGGTCCGTGCCCACACCAACGGTGCTCCGGGAACTCCTCAAGACCCTGTTCGCAAGCGTTGTTTGGGCTGCGGTGGCTTGGACCGTGGCCGCGCAGACCGGTGCGGAGGAGGCCGTCCGCTGGACGGTGGCCGTGCTCCTCGCCGGTATGCAACTGGCGGAGCTGGTGAGGCTGGTGCCCGATCAGCGCCTGCGCACCTGGCTGTCAACAGCCGTCGCATCGGCGATCATCCTGGTCGTCTGGGCCATGATCGGGTGGGGTGTGCTTCGGCTCATGGGTGATCGGGTGCATGGCGCGGCCGCCGCACTGGTGGTGGCCGGCGCGGTCGCGTGCGGGTTCCTCTGGCGCTCGGTGGTGCGCCGCCTGCTGACGCCGGCCTTCGTCGTGTTGCTACGGCTCTGGATGGCCGGAGCGCGGTACGGACCTGCCAGGGTGGCGTTCTGGGCCCTGGTCGGCTGGCTCCTGAGCGGTCCGCTGTGTGCGCAGGTGCAGGGCACTCATCCGGTCGTGCTCATGGGCCTGGGCCTGCTGCTGGGGCTGTTCGGTGTCCTCGCTGCCGGCGTGGGCGCCGGAGCGGTGCTCGCCCTGGCGGGTGCCGGTCCCGCTCTCCTGTGGTGGCTGGTGCCGCTCGTGGCCGGAGCGTGTGTCGGCTTCGTCCGCGCCTACTGGCAGGCGCGGCCCCAATGGTGGCGTTACCCGGCGTACTTCGCCGGGCGGACGGGTGGAAAGCCCGGCCCGGGCGCGCGCCTCGTCGACGCGGCGAATGTGCTGGCCGGTCTGGTGCCGGTGGCAGCCGTCGTCGCGACGGGCAGGCCTGGCGGGCTCGGCTCCCTCACGGCCGCCGCAGCGTTCACCGCACTGCATTGGTACGTGTACGCCGAGAGTGGGCGGATGACCCGGGAGAACCGCCAGGAGCTGCGCTTCGCGTCGATTCTGTGGGTCGTCCACCTCACCGTCCTATCCACCGGTCCGGTGGGGGACTGGTTCGTACGGGGCTGGCAGGACCAATCGCTGCTGTACACGCACGCCGTCGCCGTCGCCCTCCTCGGCGCCGGGCTGTTGCACTTCCTGCAATTCGCCTACACCGCCACGCTGGCCCGCGCCTTGACCGTGTTCTCCGGTCCGCGTCTGCGGCTGGCGCTGGGGGCGTCCTACGGCCTCTTCCCCGGACCGGCACTGGCGCTTTTCCTGGCCGCGGGCGTCCACCACCCGGATGAGCGACTGCTGGACGCCGCGCAGTGGCTGATCGGCTCCGCCTTGGTCCTGTCGCTCTACCTGGTCCGGCGCACCGGTGAAGCGCAGGCGAAACTCGATGCCTCGATCTTCGTACACATCGACCCGGTCATGCGCGCCCGTACCCTGTCGGCGTGGCGGCACGATGCGATCGTCGCCAGGCCCGGCTATCCCGACCTCACGCTGCCTCGTACCCTCATCCGGGAGGGGATCGGACACGCGCTCGGCGACCGGTCATCCCCGCCGGTGCGTCTGACCAGGTCCTGGCCGCAGGCCGGCCGCAACACCTGGCAGTTCAGGCTCGACGAATGGCTCATCGCCTGGATCGACGACGCCGCGGAGCTGCTGCGCGACGCGGACAAGGAGGCCCGGGCACGGCTCACCGGCAAGCCCCTGGACCGGTTCCGCGCCGAGCACACGCTGCTCCGCGGATACTGCGCCAGGTCGCTGGCCGAGGTCTATCAGCTCCTCGGTTTCCGTGAGGAAGCGGCGGCTTCCTTCCTCGACGCGGCGGAGATCTGGGGTCAGCCGGAGAACAGCACTCTCGCCGCCGCCTGCCGGCTGGAGGCGGCGATGACGGACTACCTGACGCCCAGCAGGGCCCTGGCCGCACTCGCTCCGCTGGTCGAAGACCCGTCGGTACTGCCGATGCTGCGGCGCCGCGCCCTCATGCTCACCGGAGCGTTCCAGCTCCGGCTCGGCGACACGGAGGCGGCCGAGCGGTCCCTCGCCGAGGGCGCGGCGATCAAGGTCGGGCAGGGCGACGTCATCCAGCTCGGCTTCATGGACAGCCGGATCCAGGGCCGGAGCGTGACGTTCAGCCGCCGGCTGTCGAACGCGCGCGCAGACCACTGGCTCCTCGCGGCGCTGGACCGGGTGTCCCCCGCCGCCCTGTCCATGCTGGGCCTCGAACCCGACGATCCTGACGCATCCGTGTCGCTGCGCGGCGTGGACCTGGACCTCAGATCCGTGTCGTCGACACCGGCCGGCGACGGCTTCGCCACCGCGCTCGGACACTGGTACAGCGGCCGGTACCGACGCGCCATCAAGCATGCGGTCCGGACGGGGCGGACGCTGGAGTGGCTCGGACTGATCCAGGTGGCCTTCACTTTGTACGGTTGGTTCGGGTTCGCGCTGCGCCGCGTCGAACCCCGCGCCGCGCGCGCGTTCCTGATGCACGCGCTCGACTGGTACGAGGAACTGCGCGTGCGCGTCACCGACGACGACCTGCGCATCGCGCTGTTCGAACAGGTCGAGGAGATGTACGAGGTGGCAGTACGCCTGACGACGATTGAGTCCCCTGACCGTACGGATGTGGATGCGGATGCGGATGCCGACCGACCCGCCGAGACCGTCGCCTTCGAACTGACCGAGCGCGCCAAGTCCAGGGTCCTCGCGGAGCTCATGGGCAGCCGGGTGCCCGCCCCGCGCGACCCCGCGCACAAGAAGCTGATCAGGGAAGAGCGGCGCTCGGCCGACCGCTTCGCACAGGCCCGGGAACGGCTCCGCACGGACGGCGCGCGGCGGGAGGCCGTGGTCGAGCTGCGCGACGCCCAGAGCGAGCTGACCCGCTGCTGGACGGAGATGCTCGCGCACGAGTCGCTGGCCGAGTACGCGGGGCTGCGGGCCGGCGTGCCGGTCGGTTACGACGACGTACGCCGGCTCCTCCGCCACGAGCAGTCCCCCACCATCCTGGCCGAGTACCTCGTCACCGAGGAGAGCACCCTGCTGTTCGTCGGCCGGGCCGACCTCGACCGCCCCGTGGTGGTGGACATACCCCTGAGCCGTGCGGACCTCCACGCGCTGTGCGGCAAGGTGTTCACCGGGCCCCGCGCGACACGGCAGCTCCGGCACACCCGGCCGGACACGTGGCAGGACGCGCTGCGCCCCCTGGTCGCTCCGCTGGCCGACTGGTGTGCCCCGGGCGACACCATCTGGTTCGTTCCGCATGACGAACTCCACCATGTGCCCCTGCACGCCGTACGGATGGACGAGCGCACGTGCGTGGCCGATCACCACCCCGTCCGCTACACCCCCAGCGCCTCGACCGGCCCGCACACGGCGCGCAAACCCGATCCAGAACGCGACACCGTGCTGATTCTCGCCGACGGCCGGGCCGACCGCCCACTCATCCACGCCCGGCAGGAGGCCGCGGCGCTCGCCCGCCTCTTCGACGACCGGGTGCGCCTCCTCGTGGGCGAGGCCGCCACCCCCCGGCGCCTCAACCGGGAGCTCACCCGGTCCGCCCGGGCGATCGACGTGGTGCACCTCGCCTGCCACGGGGAGTTCGACCCGGAACAGCCCATGCGGTCGGGGCTGTTGCTGGCACCGGACGGAGCCGACGACGGCCGGCTCAGCGCCGCGGACATTCTCCGTCTCCGGCTGCCGGCGAACCTCGTCACACTGAGCGCCTGCGATACGGGGCGCAACGACCGCCGCTCCGGTGACGAGCTGATCGGCCTCACCAGAGCGCTGATGTACGCCGGCGCCTCTGCCGTCGTGGCGTGCCTGTGGTCGGTGGACGAGCTGTCCACCAGCCTGGTCATGCGCGGCTTCTACCAGGCCCGGCTCTCCGGGATGAACGAGGCCGCGGCACTGCGTCAGGCCCAGATGGACGTGCGCCGGGTGACGGCCGCCGACGTGGTCGAGTACTGCGCCGGAATCCGGTCCGAGCAGCGGGACATGGCCCCCACCCTCGACCTCGACATCGCCACGGCACGGTTCTGGGCACGGGACTACGGAGCGGCCGCGGACGCCTTCGCGGCCGTGACCCGCGAGCAGCTCCCCGGCTCCCCGGTGTGGGTCCGCGCCCGGGGCGGGGCGGTGCAGGCCCGCCGTGCCGCCGCCCACGCCGCGGGCGCCGAGGTCGACTACGACCGGCCCATGTTCGACCACCCGTATTTCTGGGCGCCATTCCTCGTGATCGGGGGCGGACCGTGACGATCGACCCGTTGACCACCTTCGCCCAACTGGCCGACCCGGCCTACACCACCATGGAGGCCACCACCAGCAGCACCTCTGCCGCACCGGCGGATGGATACGTGATCGTCACAGCGAACGGTGTGCCGTTCGCCCTGGCCGAGGCCGGCCAGGTGCGCCGGCTCACCTGTCCGCCGGCGGACCCCGAGGCGGGTCTGCCACCACTTGTCGTCGTCGACGGCGCGCGCACCGTCCCGGACCTCCTCGACGGCCGCTCGCTGACCCTGCTGGACCTGCCCGTCACCGCCATCGCCGTGTCCCGGGAGAACAGTCTCCTCCGCAGCGTCGGCGAGGGCGGCGCCGAAGCCATCGTCGGCGTCGTCCCCGCGACCGTCATCGACCAGTACATCGTCGATCAGGGAGCCGGCCTGCAACCGGTGGTCAAAGGCCCCGGATGGTGGGGCAGTCCACCCGACAAGCTGGGGGGACCGCCCCAGACGGGCCTCGCCACCGTCCGGTGCAGGCGGTGCGGGACGATCAACCGGAACATCCTCGTCTACAACCGGGACGATCCACAGCGGTGCGAGAACGACACCGACGAGCATCCGCTTGAGAGCGGGTGAACGGACGCCATGCTCGGAACCGTGATCAAGGGGAGCGCCGGTCTGTTCGACCGCCGCTTCTTCCTCGGCGCGCTCCTGCCCACGCTGGCCTTCCTCTGCGGTGCCGGCGTACTCACCGCGGTCGTGGCGCGTGGTCCCGGCGGCGCCAGGAAGGCCTGGTCGGCCCTGCCCCTGCTGGACAAGTCCCTCACCGTCGCCGCGGCGATCACCCTCGCCGTCATCGTCGCCACGCTGCTGAGCGGCTCGGCGCTCCACCTGGTGCGCTGGTACGAGGGTTACTGGCCGACTCGACTCGGCAGGCTCATGGCCGAGTTCGGCAGCACCTGGCATCGGCGCCGGCGCGGGGCCCTCGCTGAGGCGGCGCGTACCGACCCGGTCGCACGGGGCATCCTCAACGACTGCTACCCCCCGGCGACGCCGAACGAGCCCGCGTTGCCCACCCGGCTCGGCAACGTCCTGCGGAGCGCCGAAAGGCACCCCCGGTTGCGGTACGGAATCGACACGGTGACGGTGTGGCCCCGCCTGTATCCGCTGCTGCCCGACCGGGTCGTCGCGGGACTGAACGCCGGCCGGGCGACGATGGAGGCCGGCCTCGTCACCGCCACGCTGTTCGCCGCCTTCGCACTCTACGCCGGCACGCTCCTCATGCTCGGCCGGGACCGCTGGTGGCTGTTCGCCTGCTGCTTCGGCGGCGGCATGCTCGTCGCACGGCTCTTCTACCGCACCGCGGTCAGCGCGGCCATCGGCTACGCGGAGCAGTTGAAGGCCGCCTTCGACGTCTACCGGCTCGACCTGCTGCGCCAACTCGACGGGGCCGCCCCGGACGGAGCACCGGGAACCATCCCGCCTCCCTGGACCGCCCCGGCCGACCCGGCGGAGGAGCGGCACAGATGGCAGAGCCTTTCCCTGTTGTGGCTCACCGGCGTTCACGACGCCATCGAGGAGTCCCCACAGCCTCGCCCCCCGGTCGACCGGGGCACCCGGTTCATGATCGTGCCCCTGAGTACCTGGCTCATGGGCGCCGTCGCACTGGTCTGCCTCACCGGGGCCCTCATCCTGGGCAACCCGGCCTGACGCAGCAACGTCGGCGGCAGGGCCGCCGGGGTGGCGTGTCAGACGATGGCGAGCCGGTCCACCAGCAGGTCCACCCTCGGCTCGGTGTGCTCCGGCGGCAGTCGTCCCGCTCGAGTCAGGGTGGCCAGCCCGTGCAGGGCCGCCCAGAACACCTCGGTGAACAGCCCCGGGTGGACGCCGTCCCCGGCGACCTCGCCGAGGCTTTCCAGGAGGGCGGCGAAGGCGTCCTTCAGCGGCTCGGGGGTGTCCTCGCTCGCGAAGGCCAGGCCGCCGTCGAGCTGGAACATGGCGTCATAGACCGCCGGGTTGCGTTCGGCGAAGTCGAGGTAGGTGCGGGCGAGGGCGGTGACCCGGGCGCGGGGGCCGTCCGCGGCGGCGGTCGCGGCCCGCAGCGCCGCGGCCATCTCCGCGGCGCCCTGGAGGGCGACGGCACCGATGATCTCGCGTTTGCCGCGGAAGTGGCTGTAGAGGACGGGCTGGCTGTATTCGATGCGCTCGGCGAGCCGGCGGGTGGTGACCGCGTCCCAGCCCTGCTGCTCGGCGAGTTCGCGGGCCGTCGCCACGATGAGGCGTTCGCGGTCCGCCCGTTCGCGCTGCTTGCGTTCCTGTACCGACATGACTCGATGCTAGCACCGCTAGACAATCGAGCGGCAGCAGCGCTAGCGTTGCTTCATCAGCTAGCAACGCTAGATCTCGGGAGGGGTCATGCTCAACGCACTCCAGGTCTTCACCACCGTGATCGTCGGGGTGATGGTGGGGGTCGAGTTCTCCGTCGCCTTCGTCATCAACCGGATCCTCAACGCACTCCCCGAGGACAGTGGCCAACTCGGTCGCGCTCACGGGGGCCGGATGCTCGGCGCCGTGATGCCGGTCTGGTACATCACCTCGCTCGTCCTCGTCGCGGTCTGGGCCATCGCCGGACGGCACCACCACGGCACCGGCCTCGTCGTCAGCGCCGGTGTGCTGCTGCTCCTCAGCGTGATCATGTCGATCCTGCTGCTCGTCCCGATCAACAACCGGGGCAAGACGTGGACCCCCGAGAACCGGCCCGCCGACTGGAAGGAGCAGATGAACCGCTGGGACCGCTACCACTACGTCCGCGTCGCCGTCATCATCGCCGCCTTCGCCCTGCTGGCCGCCGCCCTCGCCTGATCCCACGGGCCGGCACCGCGCCGGTGGCGTCGCGAAGGGGCAGGGGCCGGGTATGGCGGTGCGAGACCGCGCGGTGGAGTCGTAGCGCGCCGCCTTCCCCGGCAGCGGCGAGGACGGTCGACCAACCTGCCCTGGCCCTGGGAGTGTTGCGGGGGCCGAGTCGGCCGCCGCAGGCCTGAGCGGCACTCGATCGGACCTTCTAGGATCTGCGCCATGGCAACACGACTCGTACAGATCAATATGAAGGCCCATGACGACTCCGCGCTCGGCCGGTTCTGGGCGGAGGCACTCGGTTGGGGTGTCGACAGCGAGGGCCCCGGCGTGACCAACCTGGAGCCCATCGGCTTCTCCTACCCCGACCCCGTGGCCGTTTGCATCGACATCATCGCCCGCCCGGAACCCAAAACGGTCAAGAACCGCGTGCACCTTCATCTGGCCACCACCTCGACTGCCCATCAAGCGGAGTTGGTCGCGCGCTTGAAGGATCTCGGCGCGACGCTCGCCGACGTGGGTCAGGGCGACGTCCCCTGGACGGTCATGGCCGACCCGGAAGGCAACGAGTTCTGCGTCCTGGAGCCCCGTCCGATCCACCAGGACACCGGGCCGATCGCCGCGGTGGTGGTCGACTGCACCGACCCGCGACGGATGGCCCGGTTCTGGGGCGAAGCGATGGACTGGACGGTGCACGAGGTCACCGACGACCACGCGACCATGCGCTCCGCCCAAGGCGTCGGCCCCTACCTGGAGTTCCTCCGCACCCCCGACACCAAGAGCGTGTGGAACCGCGTCCACCTCGACGTCTGCCCCTACCCCGATGGCGACATGGCCGCAGAGGCAGCCCGACTGCGCGCGCTGGGCGCCACCGACCCCGATATCGATCAGTCCGCAATCCACTGGACGGTTCTGGCCGACCCGGAAGGCAACGAGTTCTGCGTCCTCACGCCTCGCTGACCTGGGCAACGACTCCGACTGGTTCCGGGGCAGCGGCGAGCCGTTCCAACTGGTCCTCCAACCGGTGGAGAGTTCCGGCCACCGGCAAGGACACGGTCTGCCGCACCACGCCGCCGATGTGCTCGATCCGCTCGTCGTACGCCCCGGACGTCCACTCCACTGCGGACGTCCGGGGAGACCGGCCTCGGCTCGCTCGTCGGCGGCCCCGAACCGCCGGAGTCCCGCACACCGGTCCCCGGCGGCACCGACGCTGAGCATCGGCTCCGACGGCGATGCAGAGGCTGTCGGACGCGTCGAGGGGGCCATGGGAGGCTCCCAGGTCAGCGGGGCCGGCTCAGCCCGTTTAGGCTTCCGTTCCGGGCCGGCCCGTCGGCCGGTCGGGGATCAGGGGGACGACACTGCGATGAGCAGCACCACCGAGGTGTTCCAGCCGCTTCAGGCGGACGACCCGCCCGTTGTGGCCGGTTACCGCCTCGCGGCCCGGCTCGGCGCGGGCGGCATGGGCCGGGTGTACCTGTCGCACACCCAGGGCGGCCGGCCGGTGGCGATCAAGGTGGTGCGGCCGGAGCTGGCCGATGACCCGGCCTTCCGGCGGCGGTTCCGCCGGGAGGTGGCGGCCGCCCGCAGGGTCAGGGGCGCCTACACCGCGGAACTTGTCGACGCCGACACCGACGGGGTACCTCCCTGGCTGGCGACGCTGTACGTGCCCGGGCCGTCCCTCACGGAGGCCGTCGCCCGGCGTGGTCCGCTGCCGGTGCCGGCCGTGCTGTGGCTGATGGCCGGCGTGGCCGAGGCTCTTCAGGCGATTCACGCCGCGGGGATCGTGCACCGGGACCTCAAGCCGTCCAACGTGCTGCTGGCCGCCGACGGACCGCGGGTGATCGACTTCGGCATCTCGATCGCCGCCGACCTCTCCTCGCACACCGCCACCGGCTCCACCGTCGGCACACCCCACTTCATGGCCCCCGAGCAGGCGACCGCCGGTGAGATCACCCCGGCGACCGACGTCTTCGCCCTGGCCCAGACGGCGGCCTTCGCGGCGCTGGGCGAACCGCTGTACGGGGACGGCATCGCGCCCGTCGTGCTGTACCGGATCGTCCACGAGGAACCCGACCTGTCACGGCTGCCCGAGCCGTTGCGCCCGCTGATCGCCCGGTGCCTGGCGCCCGATCCGGAGGAGCGGGCCACTCAGGCGGAGGTCGTCGAGTGGTGCCGACGGAAACTGGACACGGACGCCGACGCGGGCGCCGGGCCGGCCGTCTGGCGCGAGATCACGGGACCCGAGGCGACCGTTCCGGGCCCGGCGCGTACCCCCGCGGCTCCGTCGACCGCGGCCGCGACGCAGTCGCTGAGGCCCGCCGTGCGGCGGGCGCCTGGACGGCGTACCGCGCTGATCACGGCCGTGGCCGTGACGGCGGGCGCCGTGATGCTGACGGGCCTGACGTGGCTCGCCGGGGACCGGGGGTTCGGCCTTGGTGAGCGGGGCGCGGACACACGTGCTTCGACAACCGGTCCACGCCAGTCCGCACGGTCCACGCCGCCGCCGTCAAGCACCCTGCCCACCGCCGGCGGCTCCCCCCGGGCATCACAGCCTGCCCGAACGCCGCCCCGGCGCCGGGAGCCGCCCTGCTCTCGCCCGTGTGGCTGAACGAGAGGAACTCGCTGAGCCTCCGCGAGCCGATGCTGCCCGAGGACCGCTCGGGCGACATCCGCCTCGACTGCGAGGACGACGTCGACTGCGCGCTGCGGAGCGACACCAGCGTGTTCGTGCAGATGTTCAACGGAAAGGCCGCCACCCTCGCCGCCTGCCGTCACCTCCTCACCGGCGCCACCGGCTCCGCGTACCGCACCTGGCCGCTCGCGGCGGCGGACGACGGCACCCAGCTCTGCGTCAAGAACGCCTCGGGCGACATCGCGGCGCTCACGATCCAGGTCAAGCAGACGACCCTGCGAGAAGCCGCCTTCCTGCAACTGGGCATGAGGGTCTGGAGCAAGGCGGCCTGAGGCGTGTGACAACACGCCCGTCGCACGCACCGGACACATCGTCACCAGGCCCTCGTGTGAGGCGTAGCGGCTACGAACGACGCTCACATCCGTGGGGGACCACTGCCCGCAGTTCCCTCACCAGGGCGCGCACGACCGCGGATCCGGCCAGTTCGGAGGTGGTCACATAGCCGACCCGGCGTGTCGGGCGCTGTGGGCCGAGATCGGTGATCCCGACCGAGTCCGGTGCTCCCGCCAAGGAGAGCGCCGGCATGATCGCCATTCCGTGGCCCGCGCTCACCAAGGAGAGCACCGCTCCGTCGTCCTCGGCCTCGACGGTCGCCTCCGGGATCCAGTCCTGTGCGGCCCACCAGTCGCGGGTGTACGAGCCGCAGTTCTCGGCCCAGTCGACCAGCGGCAGGGAGCGCGGGGCAGCGTGGCCCGCCGCGTGCACCAGGGCGTACGGCTCCGCGAAGAGGCCGCTCGCGACCAGACCCGCTGGAAGCGGCATGGAGCCGCCCAGTGTGGCGATGGCTATGTCGGCTTTTCCGTCGGCCACTTCGCCCGCGGTGCCGCGCCCGACCTCGCGGACGATACGCACCCGGGGTTCGATCCCGGGGTGCCGGGCGCGCAGCCGCTGAAGGACGGGCGGCAGCAGGTGGAGGGCCGCGCTGCGGAATGCGGCGATCCGCAGGTGCCCCTCCGGCGCCTCGGGCCGTGCCGCACCGCGCGCCTCGTCGGTCAGGACGTCCAGCAGGCGCAGGACGCGGCGGGCGTGCGCCACGGCCTTTTCGCCGGCAGGGGTGGGGCGGGCGCCGGTGCGGCCTCGTTCGAAGAGCACGGCACCGATCTTGCGCTCGCTGCCGCGCACCGAGTGGGAGACGGCGGACTGGGTCAGGCCGAGTGTGCCGGCTGCGGCCGAGAAGCCGCCGGTGTCCGCGACCGCCACCAGGACGCGCAGTTCGTGCGGGGCGAGATCGGAGTCGGTCGTTCTGGCCACGGGGCGCTCACCTCAACGTATGAGTACTGCTCATGGAACGGTGTGTCGGATGATCCCAACCGGCTGCCCAGCAGGCACATTCCCGTCCTACGGTCCGGTCATGAACGAAACCGCGCTCACCGTGCACCAGACCGCCCGCCCTCACGGCTTTCCCACCGCCGAGCACTTCACCTTCGTCGAGTCCACGCTTCCCGAGCCCGCGCTCGGCAGCGCGCTGGTGGAAAACCTCTACTGGTCCGTCGACCCCTATCACCGCGAGATGATGGACGACGTGCCCGGCGGCTTCGCGCTCGGCGCGCCGCTGGAGGGCCGTACCATCGGGCGGGTCGTCGCCTCGCGCACGCCTCGGCTGGCCGAGGGTGAGATCGTGTTCCACCGGCAGGGCTGGCGTACGCACGCGGTGGTCACACCCGAGGAGGTCCGTCGGCTGCCCCGTTTCGACGGGGTGCCCCTGACCGCGTACTTGAGCACCCTCGGTGGCACCGGCCTGACCGCCTATGTGGGCCTGACCCGCATCGCCCGGCTCCAGGAGGGCGAGGACGTGTTCGTATCCGCAGCAGCCGGCGGGGTCGGCACGGCGACCGGGCGGTTCGCACGGCTGCTCGGCGCCGGACGGCTCGTGGGCAGCGCGGGGTCGGCAGCGAAGGCCGACCACCTCACGCGTGAGGTCGGCTATGACGCCGCCTTCGACTACCACGACGGGCCCGCCGCCGATCTCCTCGGCAAGGCCGCGCCAGGCGGCATCGACGTGTTCTTCGACAACGTCGGCGGCGAGCAGCTCGCCGCGGCGGTGGGGGCGCTGCGCGAGTTCGGGCGCGTCGTCCGCATCGGCACGATCAGCCAGTACAACACCCCGGCGGCGGCGCCGCCGCGCTTCAACTACGGGGACATCGTGGAGAAGAGCATCCGCATGGAAGGCTTCCTGGTGAGCAACTACCGGGATGTGCAGGAGGAGTTGTACGAGTTCGCGGTACCGCATCTGCAGAGCGGGCGGCTCGCTCTGGACGAGACGGTGGTTGACGGCTTCGAGCACATCGTGGACGCGTTCCTGGGAATGCTGCGTGGCCGCAACACCGGCAAGATCATTGTGCGGGGGCGCACGCGAACCCCGGCCGTGAACTGACGCCTGGCCCCTATCCGTCGAGCAGTCGAGCAGTGGAGCAGTCGGGCAGCGGTGCGGGCCCGGGCCGGAGTCAGCTCCGCGTGGAGGCCGGAGCCGGCCCGGTGCTGTCCCGGCGGGCCGTCAGTGGTCTGTCAGTCCGTCGTCAGCCGCGTTCGCCAGCATCGTTCCCGTCGCTGCGGGGATGGAAGGGGAACGCATATGACGACCGTCGCCTCCGTACCACCCCGGCTTACCGTGCGGCAGAACCTCGCGGGCCTGGTGGCCATGCGTCGGGATCAGGTGGGCTTCCTGCGAAGTGCCGTCCGGGAACACGGCGACATCTTCCGCCTCCGCTTGGGCGGGTTTCCGATGACGGTGCTCAATCACCCGGACTACGTCCAGCGGGTGCTGGTCGACAATCACGCCAACTACACCAAGGAAACGTTCCTCTATACGGCGATCCGGGCGATCCTCGGTGACGCGCTGCTCAGCCACCCGGGCCGTGAGCCGTGGAAGCTGCGTCGCAAATTGCTGCAGCCGCCCTTCCACCGGTCGAGCGTCGCCACGTTCACGGGCAGCATGGCGGAGCTGACCGGGCAGATGCTCACCCGATGGGAGCAGCGCCACTCCGACGAGCCGGTCGATATCACCTCCGACGTCACGGACCTCGCCCTGAAGATCGTCGTCCGCACGCTCTTCGGCACCGACACCGGCGACCGCATCGTCCGTTTCGAGCGTGACTTCCGCGAGGTCAACGGCATGACCGGCGACTTCTTCCGTTTCCCGTTCCCCCCGCTGACCTGGCCGACGCCGTTCAACAACCGGCTGCGTGCCCTGGTCCGCTCCATGAACGGTTTCGTCGACGAGCTGATCCAGCAGCGGCTCGCCGAGGAGGAGAGGGAGGCCGGCGAGGCCCCCGGGCGGCAGGATTTCTTCACCCTCCTCCTGCACGCCCTCGACGAGGAGAGCGGCTCCGGTCTCACGCGCGGTGAACTGGCCAACGAGGTGCTCGGCATGGTCATCGCCGGCTACGAGACCTCCAGCAACTCCATCTCCTGGATCTGCCACCAGCTCGCCCGCCACCCCGACGTTCAGCGGCGCGTCCAGGAGGAGGTGGACCACGTCCTGGGCGGGCGGGTGCCCGGTTTCGACGACCTGGCGAGGCTGACGTACACCCGCATGGTGATCGACGAGACGCTGCGCCTGTTCACCCCGGCCTGGCACACCATGCGCCATGCCGTCGAGGAGGACGAGATCGGCGGCCACCGCGTCCGTGCCGGGGACTCCGTCTACATCAACTTCTTCACCCTCCACCGCCACCCGGAGTTCTGGCCCGATCCCGACCGCTTCGACCCCGGGCGGTTCACGGCCGAGCGCAACGCCGAACGGCACCGCGGGGCCTACCAGCCCTTCGGCAGCGGCCCCCGCCACTGCATCGGCAAGCAGCTCGCCCTCACCGAACTCCTGCTGATCACCGCGATGATCAGCCAGTCCTTCCACCTGGAACAGCCGGCCGGTGCCCCTCACGCGGGCTTCGCCGCACTGCTCACCCTCCAGCCCCAGGGTGGCGTCCACCTACGGATACGGAGCCGCTGACCCATGCCCGCGCCCACGTTCGCAGCCGGCTCCACTCCCCCGAGGGATCTGCCCAGGATCACCGCCCGGGACGGGATCGGCGGAGCCCTCGCCTTCAAACGGGACCAGCTCGGCTTCCTCGCCGGTGGCATCGAGCGGCATGGCGATCTGTTCCGGTTCCGCCCGTTCGGCATCCCTATGGTGATGGTCAACCACCCCGACCACATCCGGCACATCCTGGTGGACAAGGGCGAGCAGTACGACAAGGACGCGGCGATCTTCAAGATCGTCAGGCCCGTACTGCGCAAGGGCCTGATCGCCAACGCCGACATGGACCTGTGGCGCCGTCAGCGACGGATGATGGCACCCCACTTCACCCCCCGCACCGTCGCCGCCTTCGCACGCAACATGACCGACGAGGCCGTGGCGATGCTCGAGCGCTGGGAGCGGCGCGGGCACGCGTCGGGGGGCCGGCGTGCGACGGAGGGCCGGCACGCCACGGGGGGTGAGCTGCTCGATGTCACCGACGAGATCGGCCAACTGGCGCTGAGGATCGTCAACCGCTCGCTGTTCAGCGCCGACGTGGGCGCGTCGGCCCAGGCGTTCGAGCGCGCCTTCGGTGTCGCCAACAGCGTCCTCGGCGCCTTCTTCCGCTTCCCCTTCCCGCCGCTCGGCGTGCCGACGCCCAGTCATCGCCGGCTGCACCGGGCCATCGCCGACATGGACGACTTCGTCTCCGCCTTCATCAGGAAGAGGGTCACCGAAGACGTCCCCACGGGTGAGGAGACCGACCTGCTGACCCTCCTGCTCCACACCGTGGACGAGGAGGACGGCAAGGGGATGGACCTGGAGCAGCTCCACCACGAGGTCCTCAACATCTGCATCGGGGCATACGAGACCACCACCAACACGCTCTCGTGGGCCTTCTACCTGCTCGCCCGCCACCCCGAGGTCGAGGAGCGGCTGCACGAGGAGGTCGACCGGGTACTCGCGGGGCGCGTACCCGAGTTCGAGGACCTGCCGCGGCTGACGTACACCCGCATGGTCATCGACGAGACGCTGCGCATCTACTCGCCCGCCTACCAGTTCATGCGGCGGGCGCGGCAGGACGACGAGATCGCCGGCTACCGCATCCCGGCCGGCAGCAACATGCTGATCAACAGCTACTTCCTGCACCGGCACCCGGAGTTCTGGAAGGACCCCGAGCGGTTCGACCCCGAGAACTTCACCCCCGAGCGGATCGCCCAGCGCCCCAAGCACGCCTACATCCCCTTCGGCAGCGGTCACCGCGTCTGCATCGGCAAGCACTTCGCGCTGACCGAACTCACCCTCGTCCTGGCCGCGGTGGCCCGGGGACACCGCCTGGTGATGCCCGAAGGCGCCCCCGAGGTGCGGCCGGAAGCCCTGATCACGTTGCACCCGAAGGGCGGCATCCACCTGCGCCTCGAACGCCGCTGACCGGCGGAAGGAGACCGTCACGTGCCCGACATACCCTGTCCCTTCCCGTTCTCCGTCAACCCCCATGTCGAGCGGGCCCGTGCGCACCTGGCCGACTGGACCCGCAGCACCGAGCTGATCAGCCGCCCGGCCGCCCGCGAACGCTTCGAGCGCGCCGACTTCGGCTGGTTCGCCGGGCTCGTGTACCCCACCGCGAGCCCTGAGCGGCTGGACCTGATGGCGGACTGGTTCGCCTGGCTGTTCCTCGTCGACGACCAGCTCGACGACGGGGCCTTCGGCCGCTCCCCGGAGCGCGTGGCGGAGGCGGTCGGCCAGATGCGCGCGGTCCTGGCCGGTCCGGGCCCGCTGGGACACCCGGCCCTCCCCCACCTCCCGCCGGCCGTCGCCTCGCTGGCCGACCTGTGGCGGCGCACGGCGGCCGGCGCGTCGCCGCGGTGGCGGCACCGGTTCGCCGTCCACCTCGACCAGTGCCTGACCACCGCGGCCACCTGGGAGGCGGGCAACCGCGTCCACGGGCGGGTGCCGTCGGAGGACTCGTACATCACCAACCGCCGGCACACCGGCGCGATCTACGTCTGCATGGATCTGATCGAGATCGTGGAGGACATCGACGTACCCCCCGCGCTCTACGACGGCGAGCCCTTCCGGGATGCCCTGGACGCCGCCTGCAACGTCGTCTGCTGGGTCAACGACGTCTACTCGCTCGCCAAGGAGCGTTCGCTCGGCGAAGTCCACAACCTGGTCCACCTGGTGCGGCACCACCGCGGACTCGACGACGAGCAGGCGCTGCGGGAAGTGTGCGCCGCCATCGGCCGCGAGACCGACCGGTACCTGGCCGCCGAGGCCCGGGTGGTGCGCGAGCACCCCCGGCAGGCCGAGGTGCTCCTGCCCTGTCTGGCGGGCATGCGGACGTGGATGCGCGGCAACCTGGACTGGTCGCGACGGACCGAGCGGTACGCCCCCGATGCCTCGGCCGGGAGACCGGAGACCTACCTGGAATCGACGCTGATGGGAACGGCCCAGTGACGGCAGGCGCCACGGGCCACGGCTCGCCGACCCGGGCGTGGGACACCGGGGACCCGGCGGTCCGGGCGTGGGTCGCCGGGGACCCGGCGGCGGCCCCGGTCCGGGAGGTGCTCGGGCGGGCCCGGGAGCTGACCGGTCCCGTGCTGCGCAAGGCGGTGGCCCGGCTGCCCGAGCCGGTGCGCTCGATGGCCGGTTACCACTTCGGGTGGCTGGACGCGGCCGGGAACCCCGCCAAGGGCGACCCGGGCAAGGGGGTGCGCGGCGCCCTGGTACTGGCGAGCGCCCAGGCCATGGGGGCACCGGCCGGGCACGCCGTGGGCGCGGCGGCCGGTGTGGAGCTGGTCCACAACTTCTCCCTCGTGCACGACGACCTCATGGACCGGGACAGGATCCGGCGCGGCCGCCCCACCGTCTGGGCGCTCTACGGTGACGCGCAGGCAGTGCTGGCGGGTGACGCGTTGCTGGTCGCCGCGATGGAGGTGCTCTCCGGCAGCCCCCGCGCGGTCCAGGAGCTGTGCGACGCGCTGCTCGCCCTCGTGGGCGGCCAGGCGGCGGACCTCGCCTTCGAGACACGGGACGACGTGGCACTGCACGAGTCCCTGGAGATGGCCGCCGGCAAGACCGCCGCACTGCTCGCCGGCGCGTGCGCGCTCGGGGCGCACACGGCCGGCGTAGCACCGGAACGGGTGAGCGCGCTGCGCCGGTTCGGTCACCACCTCGGCGTCGCCTTCCAGGTGGTCGACGACGTCCTGGGCATCTGGGGCGACAGCGAGGTCTCCGGCAAGGCCGTCGGCGCCGACATCCGGCTGCGCAAGAAGTCGCTGCCCGTGGTGGCGGCGCTCGGCGCGCCCCATCCCGCCGCCCGCCGCCTGGCGGAGCTGTACCACGGTGGCACCGGCCCGCTGGACGATTCCCAGGTACGTGAGGCCACCCGGCTCGTCGAGGAGGCGGGCGGCCGCACCTGGGCCGAGGAGGAGGCGGAGCGCCGCCGTACGAAGGCACACGACGCGCTGGCCGCGGCGGACCCGGAACCGGAGGGTGCCCGGGCCCTGGCCTCGCTGGCCGAACTCATCGTCCGCCGCACACACTGACCTCCTATCGGCCGGACTCGTGGTCGCCGCTCCACAGCGGCCGCCCAGCGGCCAGGGCCGGCCTAGTCGCCGAACCGGGCGGCTCGCAGACGGAGTTGTCCCTTGTCCGGCTTACCGGCGTCGGTCAGTGGAAGGGCTGGGACGAAGTCGATGCGCGTGGGCTCGTACATGGGGCCGCGGCGCGCCCGTATCAGCGCCCGCAGCTCATCCCCCGTCACCGAGCTGCCGGGGGACGGTACGACGGCGGCATGCACCCGTTCCACACCATCCGCGTCCCGTACACCGAACACAGCGCTCTGCCGCACCTGCGGGTGGGCATTGAGCAGATCCTCCAGCTCAGCGGTGTAGACGTGGCCACCGACCACGACGACCATGTCCTTGAGCCGGTCGACGACGGTGAGGTAGCCGTCCCCGTCGAGGAATCCCACGTCACCGGTGTGCAGCCAGCCGTCGCGCAGTACCTGGCCGGTCAGGTCCGGCTGCTTCCAGTACCCCTGCATCAGCGACGCGGACCGCACACAGATCTCTCCAGTACGGCCGGACGGCAGGTCATTGCCGGACGGGTCCCGGATCGCGACCTGTACGCCCGGCACCACACGGCCTGCCGACCGCAGCCGCTCCGGCCGTGCCGGATCGTGGTCCTCCGGCGCCAGGACACTGATGCTGCCCGACTCGCTCTGCCCGTAGAACTGCATCAGAATGGGACCGAAACGCTTCAGCGCGTCCCCGATCCGGTTCGGAGAGGCCGTGCATCCGCCGTAGACCACGCACCGCAGACTGGACGCGTCGGCCGTGGCCCCGTCCGGATGGTCCAACAACTGGTACAGCAACGGCGGCAGCAGGAACAGATCGGTGATGCGTTCGGCCTCGATCGCTCTCCACACAGCAGCCGGATCGAAGCCGTCGAGAAGGACCACACTGCCCCGATGGCGCAGCGCCACGTCGGCCAGTGCCCCCGCGCCATGGGCAAGGGTGGTGGCAACCAACAACCGGGGGGCGGGGTCCGCCAGCATCCGGGCCCCGGTGCCCGCGCCGGGCCTCGTGATGGCCGGCATCCCGCTGAACGGAACGCAGATGCCCTTCGGATGTCCCGTGGTGCCGCCGGTGTGACGGATGATGCAGATGTCATCCGGCTCCGCCCTGCTCGAGAACGGGGTCACCGCTCGTCCCTCGGCCATGGCCAGGAGATCTTCCCCAAGCGGTGCGGGCCCCAGGCTCAGCACGCGCGGGACGGAGGTCAGTTCGGTGATCTCGCCGGCGCGTAAGGCCGACCCGGGATCGACCACCAGAGCGGCGCTGTCCACATCACGCACGATGGCCGCTTGCGCCTCCGCCGACAGCCCGCTGTAAAGATGGCTGACCCTGCACCCCAGCAGATGGGCGGCGTAACGCGCACACAGAGCCTCGGGCAGGTTGCCGCACAGCAGCGTCACGCCCTGACCACGCCGCAGACCCGCATCATGCAGAGCCCACGCCAAGCGGTGTACGAGATCCCTCACCTCCCCACCGGTCAGGCTCCGCTGCCCCCGCACCAGGGCCTCGCGATCCGGCTCCTTGCCCAGCGCGTCGAGGATGTCCTCCACGTACATACGAAAACCGTGGCCGGTTACGGGCACGGTCACCTCCTGCGTCCGGTCTTGATCCCTCGCCCACCGCGAGGCTAATCACCACGCCCCACCGCCACCACGACACAGGGCAGGATCAAGCCTTGTGCTCCACGTTGCTCCGCGGTCCGGTTATCGCCTTCGCCGCGGGGGCGTTGTGTCGCGAGGGTCGGAGGGGCGGGGGGGGGGGGGGGGGGGGGGGGGGGGGGGGGGGGGGGGGGGGGGGGGGGGGGGGGGGGGGGGGGGGGGGGGTTGTTGGGGGGGGGGGGGGGGGGGGGGGGGGGGGGGGGGGGGGGGGGGGGGGGGGGGCGT
>NZ_JBVIGF010000013.1:0-34548 GCF_055570965.1 Streptomyces sp. NPDC031064 | reverse complement strand
TTCTCCCCCTCCTCCCCCCCGTCTTCTCTCCCCCCCTTTCGCGGGTGTGTTGTTTGTGTGGAGGTGGCTCGGGTCTTTTTCCCCCTCCCCGCCCCCCCCCCCCCCCCCCCCCCCCCGCTGCGGGGAGAGGGTCAGGCGGGTGTGGCGTCCCTTTCGGCGGGGCCCTTGGGCTCGTGGGTGCCCCGCAGCCACTGGGCCAGGGCGCGGACCGTTGGGCGGGTGAAGAGGGTGGCTACGGGCATGGAGGTTCCGGTTTCGCGGCGGATGGCGGAGACGAGGCGTACCGCGCGCAGGGAGTCGCCGCCAAGCTGGAAGAAGTTGTCGGTCACCGAGAGGTCCGGTACGTCGAAGAAGTCGCTCCAGATGCCGAGGAGCAGTTGCTCCTCGGCGTCCGCCGGGCCTTCGGGGACGGCGGTGTCGGGGTCGTCCGTGGCTGCCTCGTCGGGCAGGGCGGCCAGGGCGGCGCGGTCCACTTTGCCGTTGGGGGTGAGCGGGAAGGTGTCGCGGACCGACACCGCCGAGGGGAGCATGTAGGTGGGCAAGCGCTGCTCCAGGTCACCGCGGAGGGCCGCTCCGGAGCGGGTGGCCCCGGGCTGGAGGAGAACGTGGGCGGTCAGGCGGGTCCGGCCGCGCTCACCGTGGACGGTGGCGACGGCGGCACGGACTCCCGGGCAGCTCAGCAGGGCCGCTTCCACATCGCCGAGTTCGATGCGGTGGCCGCCTATCTTGACCTGGTCGTCGCGGCGTCCGAGGAACTCGATCTCCCCGTTGGGCAGGAGCCGCCCCCAGTCGCCGGTGCGGTAGAGGCGGCCGCCGCCGGCGGGATCGGTGACGAAGCTGCGCCGGGTCCGCTCCTCGTCGCCGAGGTAGCCGCGGGCGACGCCGGCGCCGGCGACGCAGATCTCGCCGGTGACCCAGTACGGGCGCGGGCGCAGCAGCCGGTCGGCGACGAAGACGCGCTGATTGCGCATCGATGTGCCGTAGGGGATGGAGGTGCGGTGGCGGTCCTCGGGGGTGATGCGGTGCCAGATGGACCAGATGGACGCCTCGGTGGCGCCGCCGAGGCTCCACTGGACAGCGTTCGGGAACAACGCCCGCACCTCGTCGGGCAGTGACACCGGGATCCAGTCGCCGCTCATCAGGACGGCGCGCAGCGGCGGCAGGCTCGACGGGGGCCGCGTCTCACCGCTGACATGGGCGCACAGCATGGCCATGAGGGCCGGGACGCTGTTCCATACCGTCACCGCGCTGTCGGTCATCAGGCGCAGCCAGTTGCCCGGTTCCCGCTCGTCGCCCGGAGCGGGGATCACGACGGCGCCGCCGGCCGACAAGGGGCCGAAGATGTCGTACACGGACAGGTCGAAGTGGAGCGCGGACAGCGCCAGCACCCGGTCCTCGGCGGTGAGGGACAGTTCGTCGTTCACGTCGCGGACGGTGTTGACGGCCGGGCCGTGCTCGATCATCACGCCCTTGGGTACGCCGGTGGATCCGGAGGTGTAGATGACGTACGCCAGGTCGTCCGGCGACACCGTGACGTCGGGGCCGTCGGGCAGGTCGCCGGGCACGTCGGACCCTGTCACCGCGGTGACCTCCAAGACCTCGGTGCCCTCGGGCCAGGCCACGGTGGAACGTACACCGGGCTGGGTGAGGACCTGGCCGATCCCCGCCGCGCCGAGCACACCGGCGATCCTCGCGGCCGGCCAGTGCGGGTCGACGGGCACATAGGCGGCACCGGTGCGCAGGACGCCGAGGCAGCCCACGACCTGCTCCCAGCCCTTCTCCATCACCACGGCGACCAGCGACCCGGGGGCCGTTCCCGCGTCGGCGAGCCGGTGCGCCAGCAGGGCCGATTCGGTGGCCAGTTCCCGGTAGGTGAGGGTGCGCCCGGGGGCGACGACCGCGACCGCGTCCGGGGTCTCCAGGGCCCGGGCCACGACGGCGTGGTGCAGGAGCGCGTCCGCCGGGAACGGTACGAGCGGTTCGGCGGCGGCCGGCTCGGGGCTGTCCGGGGTCCCGGCGGCGGTGAGCGCGCCGTGCCCCGCGTACGGAAGGCGAACGGGCTCCGCCCAGGCGGACTTAACGACAGAGTTCACGGATCAGCCCTTCGTACGCGGCGAGCATGCCGTCCACGACGCCCTCGGGGAAGGCCTCCTCGACGACGTCCCAGTTGAGAATCAATGCACCGGCTTCCTCGAACGCCTGGTGGTCCAGGATGACCTGCGGCGTCCGCACCCCGCTCCATACCGGCGTTCCCGAGTCGCCCATCAGGCACAGCGCGCCCACCGGGCCCGCCCCGGGCCCGTCCGCGGAGTGCGCCTGGCCCCCCAGCGTGCTGTTGAAGACGACCGGCATACGGGCCCGTCCCGCCTCGCCGTCCAGCCGGCTCAGGTCGCGCAGGACGTCGAGTCCCGTGTAGGCGGTGTGCTCCATGTCGAGCATGAGCTGCCGCTGCACGGCGGCCGCCGTCTCCCGGAACGGCGCCTCCTGGTCGACCCGTACCTCCAGCAGGTTCGTGGAGGAGAAGTTCCCCACCACGTCGGACATGTCCGTGTCACCAGTCGCGCCCCGGTGCGACACGAGCACGGTGAGCGTGAAGTCCGGCGTCCTCGACCAGGTGGCCAGCACCTGGCAGTAAGCGGCCAGGACGGCACTGGAAGGGGTCACTCCGGCGGAGGCCGCGTTCTTCTTGAAGCGGTCCCAGTCGTCGGACTCGACCCGGATGAAGCGGTTGCCGAAGACGGGCCGGGTGATCTCCCCCAGCTTTACGGCCAGCGGGAGTTCCGGGGCGGGCGGCAACGACGCGGCACGCTCCCGCCAGTAGGTCCGGCTCGGTTCGACGGCGTCCGATGCCTGGTACTCCCGCAACGCCTCCACGTGGTCGCGGAACGAGCCGGTGGGGGCGCGGAGTTCGGCGTCCGGGTCACGATAGAGCCGGGCCCACTCGTTGAACAGCAGGGTGCTGCTCGCCCCGTCCGAGATCAGTACGTCGATGGCGACGTGCAGCCGGGTGACCGTGTCGTCCACGCGCGTGGCCCTGATCAGGAACAGCGGCCAGCGGGTGGTGTCGAAGGTGCGGGACGTCACCTCGTCGTGGATCTGCGCCAGCCGGGCCGCACGCTCGTCGGCGGTCAGCCGCCGGATGTCCTCGACGGGGATGGACCAGCCCGGCACCTCGCCCAGCACCCGCTGGTGACCGGCCGGATCGAACACGGCGCGCAGCATCTCGTGCCGCTCCACCAGGCGCCGGAAGGCCTCCTCCGCCGCCCGGACGTCGAAGCCGGCCAGGTCGACCTCGATGCACAGCACCGTGGGGACGTTGCCCAGCTCGAAGTCGCCGGCCCTGCCCGCCAGGTAGGCCTCCTGGAGCTTCGTCAGCGGAAACGGGGGCGAGTCCGGGCGCGACGGCTTCCCGGCCCGTTCGGGCTCGGCCCCAGCGCCCCGTTCGGGTGCGGCTTCGGTGGCCGGTCGGGGCGCGACGGCCCGTTCGGGTGCGGCTTCGGTGGCCGGTCGGGGCGCCGGGTCCGCTACGGCGTCCGTGGCGGAGGCGGCAGTGGAGTCGGGGGCTGCTGCCGCCCCTTCCGAGACGGGAGCGGAAGGCTGGGGTGTGAAGTGCTCGGCCACGTGCTGGGCCAGCTCCTCGGGGCTCGGGTGGTCGAAGACGGCGGTGGCGCCGAGCCGTACGCCCAGGCCGCGGCCGATCCGGTTGCGCAGCTCCATGGACGTCAGCGAGTCGAAGCCCATCTCGTAGAACGACCGCTGGGCGTCCACGCGGTCGGGCTTGGTGCCGAGCAGGGCGGCGACATGGTCCTTGATGACGCCGAGGAGGGCGGCGATCCGCTGGTCCGCCGACGTGTCGGGGGACTCCAGCAGGGCGCGAACCGCCTCGGCTCCGGAGCCGGCGCCGCGGGAGCCGGCCGCCGGGGCCGTGGCCATGGCCGGGGTCCGATCTGCACCGCCGGCGGCCTGAGCGGAGGCGGGAACGGCGGATGGCGCGGCTGCCGTGGCGGCCGGGGAACGGTGGACCTGGTGGGATGCGGACCGGCTCCGGTTCCGGGCCGTCCCGCCAAGGCGCCGCTGCGTGAGGGCGGACAGCAGGAAGGGTCCGTCGACCGGGCCGGGCGTGCCCTCGTCGGGGAAGGCCAGCCGGGCCCCCACCAGTGCCGCGGTGCCGCTGGTCAGTGCGCTGTCGAAGAGCGCGAGACCGTCCTCGGTGGCGAAGGGGGCGACGCCGTTGCGGCGCAGCCGCAGCAGGTCCCCCTCGTCGAGGTGGCCGGTCATGCCGGTCGCCTCGGCCCACAGCCCCCAGGCGACGGCGTGCACCGGGCGCCCCTCGGCGCGGCGGAGGGCGGCGAACTGGTCGAGGAAGGTGTTGGCTCCCGCGTAGTTGGCCTGGCCCGGCCCGCCGAGGACGCCGTAGAGGGAGGAGAACAGGACGAAGCAGCTCAACCGGTCGTCGCGGGTCGCCGCATCGAGGTGGAGGGCGGAGTCGGCCTTGCTGCGGAGGACGGCATGGAGCTGGTCCGGCGTCATGTTGGCCACGGTGGAGTCGTCGAGCACACCCGCCGCGTGGACGACGCCGGTGACCGGCCCGTTCGCGCGGACCTCGGCGAGGGCTCGCCGTACGTCGTCCGCGTCCGCGACGTCGGCCGCCAGGACGCGTACGGTCGCGCCGAGGCCGGCCATCTCGGCGCGGAACTCGCCGATGCCGGGGGCCCGTTCGCCGCTGCGGCTGATCAGGGCGAGCGAGGTGGTGCCCCACCGGGACACCAGGTGGCGGGCGACGGCGCGGCCGAGGGTGCCGGTGCCTCCGGTGATGACGACGGTGCCGCCGCTCAGGTCGGGCGCACCGAGCGTGGTGTCGCCGGCGGGCGCGGTGTGCGGGGTGAGCTGCGGCACCAGCACACGGTCGGCCCGTACGGCGAGCTGCGGTTCGGTCCGGGCGAGTGCGCGTACGAGCGGCTCGGCCGATTCCAGGGCGTGGTCATCGACGTCGACGATCCGGAACTGGCCTGGGCGCTCGGTCTGCGCGGAGCGCACCATGCCCCAGACCGCGCTGTCGCCCAGGGCGAACGTCTCGTCGCCGGGTACGGCGACCGAGTCGCGCGTCACGAAGGTCAGCACCGCGCGGCCTTCCAGGTCCTCGGCGCGCAGCCAGGTCTGGAGGGTGTCGAGCGTGCGTTGCGCGGAGGCGTGGAGCTGGGCCGCCGGGTCGTTCCCGCCCTCCGGGGAGGGGACGACGACCTGCCAGTCGCCCGGGATACTGGAAACGATCATGATCGCCTCGTCGAGGGTGGCGACCGAGATGCCACCGCGGTTGGCGTCACGGAGCAGGCCCGGCAGCCGGCCCTCTCCCCCGCCGACCACGCACAGGCGCGGCGTGCCGGTATCGGAGGACCCGGCGCCGGCACGGGTCGCCTCTTCCCAGGCGACGGTGTACAGCCCCGCACGGTCCAGGTCCAGGCCCAGGTCCGTCGCGAGGCCCTGGTCCGGGCTCGGATGGGTGGCGCGGGCGAGGTCCAGGTCGCGTACGACCATCCGCTCGACCGCCAGCACGACCGTGCCGTCGTCGGCGGTCAGGGTGAGGGAGATCGCGTCGTCGCCGGCCCGGCGGGCGAACGCCCGGCAGGTCTCCCCCGGCACCGCGGGGCCGAGGCGTACGCCGTGGAAGACGAACGGCACGGCGATCCGGCCCGCGGCGGGCTCGCCCAGCAGCCCGCAGTCGACGGCGGCGTGCAGGGCGGCATCCGTCAGCGCCGGGTGGGCGGCGAAGCCGCTGTGGTTGACGAGCGCGGCGGCGGGCAGGGCCACGGCCGCGTGGACGTCGTCGCCCCGGTGCGCGCCGGAGCGGACGCCCCGGAACGCCTCGCCGTAGCCGTACCCGCGCTCGCGGAGCCGCGCGTACATGGCGTCCATGTCCAGGGTGGCGGCGCCGTGCGGGAGGGCCGGTTCGGCGGCTGCGGGAGCGGGCTGTGGCCCGGGCGCGGCCAGGACGCCGTCGGCGTGGCGCTGCCAGGAGTCGCCGCCTGCCTTGCGGGAGTGCACGGTCACCGCTCTGGCGCCCCGCGCGTCGGCGGGCTCCACGGTCACCTGGACGTCGACGGGTGAGCCGTCCATCGGCAGGATCAGGGGGTCGCTGAGCAGCATCTCGTCGATGCCCTCGCAGCCCAGTTCACGGCCCGCGGTCAGCAGCAGCTCCATGAAGGCGGTGCCGGGCAGGAGGGCCGTGTCCTCCACGCGGTGGTCCATGAGCCAGGGGTGGCTGCGGACCGACAGACGGCCGGTCATCACCACCGTGCCGTCGGGGGTGTCGACGACGGAGGTGAGGAAGGGGTGGGCGCCGTCGCGGACCGTTCCCCTCGCGTGTGGCGCGGCGGGTTCCGCGGTGGCCGGCTCCAAGGCCGGCCGCGCGGCTCGCGCGAAGGCCGGGACGGGCTCGGAGGGCAGCCAGAACCGCTTGCGCTCGAAGGGGTAGGTGGGAAGTTCGGCACGCACGGTGGCCAGGCTCGCGGCCGTGACGGAGTCGGGGGCGGGCAGCAGCCGCTGCCAGTCCACCGGGTGACCTTGCACGTACGCCGTCGCGGCGGACATCAGGAAGCGTTCCCAGGTGCCCTGGTCGCGCTTGAGCGTGCCGCACACCGGCGCACGGCCGGCCGTACCGCCCAGGATGGCCTCCAGGGAGCCGGTCAGCACGGGGTGGGGGCTGATCTCGATGAAGGCGTCGTAGCCGTGCGATGCCATCTCCTCGATGGTCTCGGCGAACCGTACGCGCCCTCGCAGGTTGCGGTACCAGTACGCACCGTCGAGTTCGTCGCCGCGCATGCGGCGGCCCTCCACGGTGGAGAACACGGGGACGGCGGAGGCGCGGGCGGTGATGCCGGCGAGCCCGTCGGTGATGAGGTCTTCGAGCTCCTCCACGACCGGGGAGTGGGAGGCGCACTTGGCCGGGACTCGGCGGGCGTAGACGCCCCGGTCGTCGCACAGGTCCAGGAGCCGCGCCAGGCCCGGCTCGTCGTCACCGGAGAGGATCACGAAGGACGGCCCGTTGGTGGCCGCGATCACCAGATCGGCACCGGCCTCGGCGAGGAGGGCGGCGGTCTCGTCGGCGGAGGCGGCGACGGCCGCCATCCCGCCCCTGCCGTGCCGTTCCAGGACCCGACTGCGGCAGGCGACGACCTCGGCCGCCTGCTCCAGGTCAAGGGCGCCCGCCAGGCAGGCCGCGGCCACCTCGCCCTGCGAGTGACCGACCACGGCCGCGGGTTCGATCCCGGCATGCTGCCACAGGGCCGCGAGGCCGAGCATCACGGAGAAGAGCAGCGGCTGGATGACGTCGGTCCGCTCCGGATCGACGCCGGTGTCCTCGCCGTGGAGCACGGCCATGAGGTCGTAGTCCAGGTGCGGTTCGAAGGCGGCGGCACACTCCTCGACGCGCTGCCGGAAGACGGGCGACTCGACCAGGAGCCGGGCGGCCATGCCGGGCCACTGGGAGCCCTGGCCGGGGAAGACGAAGACGGGCCGGCGGATACGGCGCGCCTCGCCGTGCACGGCAGCCGCAGCGGCCTCCGGGCCCCCGGTGCGTCCGGCGCCCTGGGGGCCGCCGGTGCCGCCGGTGCCGCCGGTGCCGTCGTCGGCGTCGTCGGTGTCCTCCGCGAACTCCCGTAGCGCAGCGGTCAGTTGCGGTCGGCCGGTGCCGAGGAGGACGGCACGGCAGTCGTGGTCCTCGCGTTCGGTGCGCAGCACGTGGGAGAGGGCGGACAGCGAGGCGGTGCCGGTGGCGATCCGGTCGGCCACCGCCCGGGCGTAGGCGCGCAGCGCGGTGGGTGTCTTGGCGGAGAGCTTCAGCAGAGCGGGACGGTCCGCGCCGTCGTCCTCGGGTGCGGTGGCGTCCCGGTCCTCCTCCCAGCTCTCCAGGATGACGTGCGAGTTGGTGCCGCTGACTCCGAAGGAGGACACGGCGCACCGGCGGACCCCGGCGCGCAGCGGCCAGTCGCGGTTGTGCCGCAGCACCTCCACGGTGCCCGACCAGTCGACGTGGGAGTTGAGCGGGCCGTCGACGTGCATGGTGCGGGGCATCTGCCCGGCACGCATGGCGGTGAGGCACTTGATCACGCCGCCGACACCGGCGGCGGCCATGGAGTGACCGATGTTCGACTTGAGCGAACCGAGCCACACCGGCTCGTCACGCCGGCCCTGCCCGTACGTGGCGTGGATGGCGTTGACTTCGATGGGGTCGCCCAGCTTGGTCGCGGTGCCGTGCGCCTCGACGAGCTGGACGTCCCCCGGCCCGAGCCCGGCGTCGGCCAGCGCCTGGTTGATCACCTTCACCTGGGCACGGCCGCTCGGGGCGGTCAGACCGTTGCTGGCGCCGTCCTGGTTCACCGCGGTGCCCCGGATCACCCCGAGGATGGTCCGGCCGAGCCGCTTGGCCTTCGCCAGCGGCTCCAGGACGAGGACGCCCGCGCCTTCGGCCCACACCGTGCCGTTGGCCGCGTCGGAGAACGTACGGCAGCGCGCGTCCGGTGACAGCGCCTGCTTGCGGGCGTAGTCGACGAACATGCCGGGCCCGGCCAGCACGGTGCAGCCGCCCGCGAAGGCGAGGTCGGTCTCCCCGCTGCGCAGCGAGCGTACGGCCGTGTGGATGGCCACGCCGGAGGACGAGCACGCCGTGTCGATGGTGAGCGCGGGGCCTTCCAGGCCCAGCAGATAGGCGATGCGGCCGGAGGCGACGCTGGGCGAGGTGCCGGTGCCCATGAACCCGGCGGTCTCCTCCTGCCACTTCCACAGCGGCATGCCGTACTCGTTGGGCATCAGGCCGACGAAGACGCCGGTGCGGGAGCCCTTGAGGGAGGACGGCACGATGCCCGCGCGTTCGATGGCCTCCCAGGTGACCTGGAGCAGGGTGCGCTGCTGCGGGTCCATGGCCTTGGCCTCGGCGGGGCGGATGCCGAAGAACGCGGCGTCGAAGGTGTCCGCGTCGTGCAGGAAGCCGCCCTGTCGGACGTAGGCGGGGTCGTACAGGTCCTCGGTGTGCCAGTCGCGGTTGGCGGGGAAGTCGCCCACGGCGTCGTGGCCGTCCCGGACGAGCTCCCAGAGGGCTTCGGGGCTGGTGACCCCGCCGGGATAGCGGCAGGCCATCCCGATCACGGCGATGGCGTCGCGTGTCGCGTCGTACTCGGCCATCTCAGCCATGCTCGGACTCCATCTCTTTGTCGACGCGTTGCGCCAGTTCACTCAGGGTGGGGTGGTCGAAGAGGACCGTTTCGGACAGGTCCAAGGCCGTCGCGTCGACGATGCGGTCGAGGAACTCGATGAGCGACATCGAGTCGATGCCCTGGTCCGTGAAGGACAGGTCCGGGTCGAGCCGGGGAACCGATCCGCCGAGCACGACGGCGAGTTCGCGCTCCAGTACGGAGCGCACGAGCCACTCACGGTCGGCGCCGGGCGCGGTCCGCAGCCACGTCGCGCGGAACGCGACCGCCGGGGTCGCTTCGGCCTCCGTCTCGGGTTCGGTTTCAGCCTCTGTCTCGGGATTGGGTTCGGCCTCTGTCTCGGGTTTTGGCTTGGGTGTGGGATTGGCTTCGGCCTCGGCCGCAGGCGCGGGTGCGGCCGCCGGTGCGGGTGCGGGTGCGGCTTCGACCTTGGTCGCCGGTGCGGCCTGGGCGGCCCCACCGGGGAGGGGAAACGTTTCTCTACTGAAGCGGTAGGTCGGCAGGCCGAGCGCCCTGCGCGGCCCGTCACCCACCAGGGCCCGGACCGAGGCGCTGTCGCCGCCGTGGACGTAGGCGCTCGCGGCCTCCACACACCGCACGCCGTCGCCTCCGGCCACGGTGAGCCAGTCGGCGGGGACGGCGAAGCCATGGCCCGCGGCCACCTTCGCCAGCCCCTCGCGGAAGTGCGCCCACCCGGACCCCACGACCGCAGCGCGGTGCTCCCAGTGGGTACGGCGGACCAACGCGCCTGCCACGGCGCCGACCGGTGGCCGGCCGGCCGGGAACGGGTGGTCCAGCAACGCCGCCGCCAGCTCCCGGACGGCCTGGGGGGTGCGCCCGGACAGGCACCAGACGGTGGGCACGGTGGGCTCCTCCTCCGCGCCGTCCAGCCGCTCGCGCGCGGCCGCCGGCGCGGGGCCCAGGATCACGTGGACGTTGGTGCCGCCCATGCCGAACGAGCTGACGCCGACGGCCTCGCCGTCCCCGAACGGCCGGTCCTCCAGCCTCGTGACGACCTCGATGTTGAGGTCGCGGAACGCGATGGCCGGGTTGCCCGCGCTGTGGTGCAGGGTCGGCGGCAGTTGCCCGTACCGCAGCATCAGGCACGCCTTGAGGAATCCGGCCATGCCGGCAGCGGATTCCAGGTGCCCGATGTTCGTCTTCACCGAGCCCACGCGTACGGGGCTGCCCTGTGGCCGGCCCCGGCCGACGGCGGCACCGACGGCGCGCGCCTCGACGGGGTCACCCACGGGGGTGCCGGTGCCGTGGAGTTCGACGTACACGATGTCGTCCGGGCTCACTCCGGCGGCGGCGCGGGCGGCGGTCATCGCCTCGTACTGGGCATCGGCCGAGGGAACCGTGAGCCCGCCACGTCCACCGTCATTGCTGGTGGCGCCGACGAGGACCACGCACTGGACGGGATCACCGTCGCGCAGCGCGGCGTCGAGCGGCTTGAGTACGACACAGCCGCCGCCCTCGCCCCGTACGTAACCGTCGGCGCGGGCGTCGAAGGTGCGGCAGTGACCGTCCCGGGAGAGACCGCCCCACAGGTCGATCTGGTCGGTGACGCGCTGGAGGAGATTGAGGTGGACCCCGGCCACAACGGCCGCCTCGCACTCACCGGTCCGCAGCGCGGTCAGCGCGCGGTGCACGGCGGCCAGCGACGAGGACTGCCCGGTGTCGACGACCTCGCTGGGGCCACGGAACCCGAAGTGGTGGGAGACCCGGTTGGCGAGCATGCAGCGGCTGCTGCCGGTGTGGCCGAACCGGTCCAGGGCGGCGGAGTTGAGGTACGTGAGGCGGAAGTCGTCGGCGGAGGCGCCCACGAAGACTCCCCAGCGGCTGCCGTGCACCTCCGCCGCCGGCATGGCGGCGTCTTCCAGTGCCTCCCACGCGAGTTCGAGCAGGAGGCGCTGCTGTGGGTCCATGGAGCGGGCCTCGCGTGGCGAGATCCCGAAGAAGCCCGCGTCGAAGCCCTCGACGTCGTCGACGAAGCCGCCACGACGGGCGGCCGGCACCGCCGAGCCCGCTGCTGCGGCGGCATTCCCCCGGGCAGCCGTGGCGGCGGCGCTGTTCGCCGGTGTGCCCGCCTCGGCGGCCCCGTGGGGACGGTCGGTCCACCGGTGCGGTGGTACGGCTCCGACGCTGTCCACGCCGCCGACCAGATTCAGCCAGAAGCGGGCCGGGTCCCCGGCGCCCGGGAGGCGGCAGGACATGCCGATGACGGCGATGGGCGCCGGACGGTCACCGACCGGGTGCGGTACGGAGGTCACGCCGCCTCCCTCCCCGGTACCGGGCCGGGCCCGACCCGCAGGTTCCGCAGGCCCCGGAAGGTGGGGCTGGCCTTCCACTCGTGGGCGGCGGCGGGCTGGGACACCCGCAGCCCGGGACAGCGTTCGATGAGCGTCTCGAAGGCGACGATGACCTCGAGACGCGCCAGGTGCTTGCCGATGCAGTTGTGGATACCGCCGCCGAAGGCGAGGTGCTCCCGGCGGGGCGCGCCGATGTCGAAGCGCTCCGGGTCGTCGAACCGGCCATCGTCGCGGTTCGCCGCCGCGAAGGCGAGGAAGACGATGGCGCCCTCCGGGATGGTCACCCCGTTCAGCCGTACCTCCTCCGTGACGTAGCGGTAGAGGGACAGGTTGAAGGGCGACTGGTGGCGCAGCATCTCCTCGACCGCGCCCGGCACCAGCGCGGGGTCGGCCCACAGCCGGTCGCGCTGCCCGGGGTGGGCGTCGAGCGTCAGGAAGCCGGTGGTGATGAGGTTCGCCGTGGTCTCGTAACCGGCCGCGAGCAGCGCGTACGCCTGCGCGACGGCCTCGGGCTCGTCGAGGGACGTGGCGAGCTGGCTGAGAACGTCCTCTTGGGGAGCCTCTCTTCTGGCCCGGATCAGTCCCCGCAGGTACTCGGTCATCCGGCCGGCGTCCCGCCGCAGCGCCTCGGGCGTGGCGTCGCCGGTGATGGTCTGGACCCAGCCGTGGAAGGTGCCCCGGTCCTCGTCGGGCACGCCGAGAGTGCGGCAGATCACCGATATGGAGAAGGGGAAGGCAAAATCCTGGACAAGATCGAAGCTGTCGGATCCGGCCACGGCGTCCAGCGTTTCGTGCGCGCAACGGCGGATGTCATCCCTCCGCGCGGCGACGGACCGGGCGGTGAAGGTCGCGTTGAGGGGCTTGCGCAGCCGGGTGTGTTTCGGCGGATCGTTGTTCGCCATGTTGTCGTAGAGCAGGGACGAACGAGCCCCGCCACCCGCTTCCTCGGCACCGTCGGAACTGCCGGAACCGTCGGAACCGTCGGAACCGTCGGAACCGTCGGCAGAATGCGCCGCGAAAAGCGGCATGGCCCGGTCGATACTCTTGCGGAATCGCGGGTCCTGGAGAACGAATTCGATGTCCTCGTACGAGGTGACCAGCCAGGCTTTCAGGCCGGGCGGTAGGTAAGCCATTCCCGTCGTCAGAACGATTTCCCGCGGTTTGCTCCCATCACGTCTGACGGTTCGGTACACCTGATGGGGCTCGGCGTAGAATTCCTGGTCAAGTGCTATCGGACACCCATCGGGTGCGTCTGTCGGACACCCATCGGGTGCGTCACGGCCTGCCATTTCACTCTCTCTAGGGTCGTCCGAGAACCAGCGACACGTTGTGCCCGCCGAAGCCGAAGGAATTGGCGAGCGCGGCGTCCCAGGTACCGGTGCGGGCCCGGCCCGCGGCGACGTCGAGCGGCACGTCGGGGTCGAGTTCGTCCAGATTGCGGGTGGGCGGGACGGTGCCGTCGCGCAGCGCGAGCATGGCGGCCACGGCGCCGAGGGCCCCGGAGGCGCCCAGCAGGTGACCCGTCATGGACTTCGTCGCCGTCACCACCGGGTGCGTGCCGACGGCTTCGGCGACGGCCTGGGCCTCCGCCACGTCACCCTGGGGGGTGGACGTCGCATGCGCGTGGACGTGGCCGATGTCGGCGGCGGCGACCCCGGCGTCCCGGAGGGACATCCGCATCGCCCGGACCTGGCCGGCCACGTCCGAGGCGGTGATGTGGGAGGCGCTGGAGGTGACGCCCGCACCGAGCAGGACACCGTGCGGCTTGGCCACGCCACGGGCGCGGGCGTGGTCGGCACGCTCCAGGACGACGACGGTCGCCCCCTCGCCCAGGACGAAGCCGTCGCGGCCGACGTCGAACGGGCGGCACGCGCGCTCGGGTTCGTCGTTGCGCTTGGACAGCGCCGTCATCTGCGCGAACGCCGTCAGCGGCAGGGCGTGGACGCTGGCCTCGACACCGCCCGCGACGACGACGTCCGCCCGGCCGGCCCGGATGAGGTCCAGGCCGAGCGCGAGGGCCTCGGCGCCGGACGCGCAGGCGCTCACCGGTGCGTGGGCGCCGGCGAGCGCGCCGAGCTCCATGCTGACCCACGCGGCCGGGCCGTTGGCCATCAGCATGGGAACGGTGTGCGGCGACACCCGGCGCGGTCCCGAGGTCTCCAGCACCTGGTTCTGGCCGAGCAGGGAGGTGACGCCCCCGATGCCGGTGCCCAGGACGACGGCGAGGCGTTCCCCGTCGACCTCAGGGCTCCCCGCGTCCGCCCACGCCTCCCGCGCGGTCACCAGCGCCATCTGCTCGGACCGGTCCAGGCGGCGCGCCTCGGTGCGCTTCATCGCGTCGGCCGGATTCACGGGGAGCTGAGCGGCGAGGCGTACTGGCAGCGGCTCGGCCCATGATTCCTTCAGCGCCTGAATTCCGTTGTCCCCGGACCGCATCGCCGCCCATGTGGTGACCATGTCGGCACCGATGGGAGTCATGGCCCCGAGACCGGTTGCCCATACGTCGATCGCTTTCTCCATGGCCCAGGACGCTAGCCACCCGGCAAGCCCATTGGCAAGTTTCCAATTCCCTTGTCATCAGCGTGAACAGGGGGTGTCCCCACCCCCTGTTCACCACCCCTATTCACCACCCCTGATCAATACTGTCGGCCCCGCTAGGGGGGTGCTGAAAAGGCGGTAAGGGGGTGGGAAACCCCGGCGCGCAATACCCCGCTTCCATACGCCCGATTCCATGCGACCGACTCCCTTCCCACACGGGTGCGGGAGGAGCCTTTCGGGCGGGTGCGGTATCCCCGTGGGACCGGCCGCCGGCCGCGCCTGGGGACGGCCCGCCCGGCCGTCCGGCGTGCCGCCGCTCCCGGGCACGTGCTCTCTTGGAGCACCCCTCGCCCGTGTTTTGATCTACCTGGTCGCGCTGCGCGGCACGGAGCGTCGGCGGTCTGTAAGGAGGCATCGGTGGAGTTGGTGGACGGATCCAAGGGGCGGCACGTCCTGGAGGAACTGTTCGCACAGGCGCGGAGCGGCACGGGGAGAGCGGCCCTGGTGGTCGGCACCCCCGGAATGGGCAAGACCACACTGATCCACCATGTTCGCCACCATGCCCGCGCCTTGGGGGCCGTCGTCCTTTCCGCCGTCGCCTCCCGGGCGGAACGCTCCCTCCCCATGGGCGTGATCGACCAGCTCACCGTGGCCGCCGGCGGGCTGCCGGACACCGGCGGCACGGGCGGCCGCCCCAGCGCCCCGCACACCGACGCCGAGATGGGCGCACACGCCGAGATGGGCGGACACGCCGAGCCGGGCGCACACGCCGAGATGGGCGGACACGTCGAGATGGGCGGACACGTCGAGCCGGGCAGGCACGTCGAGACGGGCGGACGCGTCGAGCCGGGCAGGCACGTCGAGAGGGGAGGACACGCCGAGCCGGGAGGACACAGCGAGCCGGGCGGACACCACCAGGCGGCCGGTCACAGCCAGGCGCCGGCCGGCCACCGCTTCCAGGCCCTCGTCCAGCGTCTCGCCGAGCACCAGCCGCTCGTCGTCACCGTGGACGACGTCCAGGAGATCGACGCCCCTTCGCTGGAGGCCCTGCTGTATCTGGTGCGCAGGGTGGCGTCGACGCCGGTGCTCGTCGTGCTCGCCGAGCGCTCCCCCGCGCCCCACGCGGCCTCCGCGCTCACCGCCGAGTTCGTCCGCACCCCGCACTGCGAACTGCTCCACCTGGCGGGGCTCTCCCCCGCCGGGGCCGTCTGCGAACTGGCCGTCCGCCTCGGCGAGGAGGCCGCACGTGCCGCCGCGCCCCGCTGGTTGCACGCCTCGGGTGGCAGTCCGTTGCTGCTCCGGGCGCTGCTCCAGGACCGGGACGCCGCGGCGGCGGCGCCGGACGGTCCGGCCGACGGGGACGACGCGGCCCCTGAGCCGCGGCCGGAAGGGGCAGTTGCCCCGGTGGCGGGTGACGCGTGGGAGCTGGCCGTCAGGTACTTGCTCGGCCAGCTCGACGACGACACGCTGCGCACCGCCCGCGGCCTGGCCGTCCTGGGCGACACGGCGCCACCCGGAGACCTGGAGCGGCTGCTCGGCCTGCCCGTGGGAGCGGCCACGCGGTCCCTGGCCACGCTCGACGCGCTGGGCCTGACCGCGAACGGCCGTTACCGCCTGGACCGGACGCGCACCACCACCCTCGCGGACATGGCGCCGGAGGAGCGTGCCGTACTCCACCACCGTGCCGCGCGGTTCCTGTACGAGGACGGGGACACGTCCGGCGAGGTGGCCCGGCACCTCGTGGCGGGGGGCCCGCTCTCCGAGAGCTGGGCCTTGTCCGTGCTGCGGGACAGTGCCGCGCAGGCGCTGCGGGACAACGCCCCCGACTGGGCGATCACCTGCCTGCGGGTGGCCAAGGACGCCTGCCCGGACCCGGAGTCGGCGGCGAACGTGCGCTCCGAACTCGCCCAGGCGGAGTGGGAGGTCGACCCCGGCTCCGTACGCCGGCATCTGGAGGCGCTGCTGGACGCCCACCGCGGCGGACGGCTGGACCGGCGGCAGAGCATCCGCCTGATCGGGTACCTGCTGTGGCACGGCAGACCGGCGGAGGCCGACGCGCTGTTCGCCGCCCTCGACGGGGCCGAGGAGGAGCTGCCCGAGGAGGCCCTGGCGCGGCTGGAGACCATGCGGGTCTGGTTCGCGCACGCGTATCCCGCCCTGGGCGCCCGGTACCGGCACAGCGCCGCCCTGGAGGAGATGGCACTGGGCCGCAGCGTCGGAGCGGTGGACCCACAGGCCGACGGTGCGCTGGTGCTGTACACGCTGATGGCCGAGGGGCCCACCGGCCGGGTGCTCCAGACCGCGGAACGGCTGCTCCAAGGCGTGCTGCTGCACGATCCGCCGGTCGCCCCGGCGATCGCGGCACTGGCGACGTTCATGCACGCGGCGCGGTTGGACCGCGCAGCGGAGTGGTGCGACCAGCTCGTACGGAGTGCCGAGCGGCGCGCGCCCACGGTGCGGGCCTTCCTCGCGGCGGCCAGCGCGGCCGTGGAGAGCCGGCTGGGCAACGCCGACGTCGCCAGGCGGCGGGCGGACGAGGCGCTGACCCTGCTGCCGCCGGCCTCCTGGGGCATCGCCATCGGGGTGCCCCTGGCGGCCAAGGTGTTGGCGTGCACGGCGCAAGGCGACAACGAGGCAGCCGCCGAGTGCTTCCGTATGCCCGTGCCGGAGGCGATGTTCCAGACGCTGCCGGGACTCCACTACCTCCAGGCGCGCGGCCGCCATCACCTGTCGGTACGCCGCTACCACGCCGCCCTGGGCGACTTCCACGCCTGCCGTGACCTGATGGCGGCGTGGCGGCTGGACGTGTCGACGGCCCTGTCGTGGCGGGCGTACGCGGCCGAGGCGCTGATCGCCCTGGACAGTCCGGCGCAGGCCCGGGAACTGCTCGCCGAGGAGCTGACGCGGCAGAGCACGGCCAACCGGTGGATGCGTGAGGAGTCGCTGCGCGTTCTCGAACAGCTCGGCGCCGACGCCTCTTCCGACCGCCCGCACCCGGGCCGGCGGTCCGGCCCCAGGGCCGGCGAGGAACTCAGCAAGGCCGAGGGGCGGGTCGCCGTCCTGGCCTCGCAGGGCTACACCAACCGGGAGATAGCCGAGAAGCTCTTCGTCACCGCCAGCACGGTCGAGCAACATCTCACCCGTGCCTACCAGAAGTTGGGGGTACGCGGCCGCGCCGGGCTGCCCGCGGCACTGGCGGGCCGGACTCCGTCGGGCACTTGACCGCGCGGAGGAGCCGACGGCATCGGCGTGAGGGAGTCAGCCGGCGGCATCGGCGTCGGCATTGGCGTGAGGGAGTCAGCCGGCGGCATCGGCGTCGGGGAAGCGAGGACCGGCGCCGGTCGGCGTACGCCGGAAGCCGTGGTCGCTCGTGCGGCCCAGGGCTCCTCGCGCCACGAGCTGTTCCAGCAGTCGCGGCGGCGGGCCGTCGGTCTCCGGGTACGCATCGTGCAGCCGTCGCAGGGCGGCGAGGGAGGCGTCCAGGCCGATGGTGTCGAGCATCGTGTAGGGGCCCATCCGGTGCCCGAAGCCCCGCTCGACCGCCGCGTCGGTCGACCGGGCGTCGGCGTCGGGGTGGTCCAGCAGCTCCACCGCGTGTGCGAGGTACGGGAAGAGCAGCCGGTGGACGACGGTCCCGGGCCGGTCCCACGAGGTGATCGCGGTCCGGTCGAGGCGGTCGCAGAACGCGCGCGCGGTGCGGACCGCGCGGTCGCTGGTGGACCGGGTGCGCACGAGCTCCACCAGCGGCGTGGCGGGGACCGGGCCGGAGAAGTGCAGACCGAGCACGTCACCCGGTCGCCCGGAGGCCCGTGCGCAGGCGGCCACGGACACGTCCGAGGAGGCCGTGGCCAGGAGCGTGCCCGGTCGGCACACGACGCCGAGAGTGGCGAACAAGTCGCCGATGAGGGCCGGCTCCGCCAGGGCCTCGATGACCACATCGCAGTCGGCGAGCGGCCGGTACGCGTCGGTCGCGCCAGCCCGCCGTGCGGCCGTTCCCCTTTCCGGGACGTGGGTCACCACCGCGCTCAGTCCGGCCGCGACGACGGCGTCGGCGATGGTGCGCGCACGGGTACCTGATCCCACGATGCCGACGCGTCGCACGCCGCCGGCGTCCGGCCCGCCAGGCTCCCCGGACGGGGCGGTGGCGACGGGAGCGGCGGCGGAGGGTGGCGGGCAGGGGCGGCCGAGGTCGTCGTACGTGTAGAACCCCTCGCCGCTCTTGCGGCCCAGCAGTCCGGCGTTCACGAGCGAGCACAGCAGCGGCGCGGGCCGGAACCGAGGGTCGCCGGTCCTGGTGAATAAACGGGTGAGTGCGGTGTGGACGGTGTCCAGGCCCAGTTCATCCAGGAGGCGCAGTGGGCCCGTCGGCAGTCCGCAGCCGATCCGCATCGCCGTGTCGATGTCCTCCTGGGACGCCTGCCGCTCCTCGGCGAGGGTGGCAGCACGGTTGAGGAAGGCGTGGAGCAGCTCTGCCGCTTCGGCCGCGGGCCGTCCGCCGATGACCACTGGTACGAGCCCGAGCCGGGCGACCAGGGCATCGAGCGCGGCTACGGCGTCCTCGGCGCTCATTGCCGTACGGAGGGGCTCCACGCCCCGGCCCGGCGCGGGTGGCCGCAGGACCCGGAGCCCCAGGGTGGCCGCCGACCGGCCGGAAGCGATCGCCAGGCGCGTCAGGGGCAGCCGTGCGGTGGTGGTGACCAGGACGGTGCGGTCCCAGCAGACGCTGTCGAGCCCCCTGAGCACCGCGGTCTTCACGGCCAGGAGCTCGGGCACGGCCTCGATGACGAGGTCGGCATAGCCGAGTGCGGCGATCTCGTTGGTGAGGGTGTACGTGCCGACGGCGCCGTCCGCGGCCTCCGCCGCCTTCATCCGGCGGTCCACCCGGGCCAGGACATCGAGCCCGGTGTCGACCCCGACGGCGTGGTGACCCGCAGCGCGCACCATGCCCAACAGGGGTTCTCCGACCGAGCCGAGTCCGACCACGCCGACGACCGAACGCCCTCGCCCCATGACGTGCGTGTTCCTCTCTGTGCCGTCCCCTGGTGCCTGCCTCTGCCCTGGCCCTGGCCGTAGCTCTGGCCGTGGCCCTGGCCCTGGCCGTGGCCCTGGTCAGCCTTCCTCTGTGCGGAAGCGGTTGATGGCGTCGATGTGCTTGTCCCGCATCTCCTGGTTCTTCACGCCCATGCCCTCCTCGGGGGCCAGGCACAGCACGCCGACCTTGCCCTGGTGGAGGTTGCGGTGGACGTCGTAGGCGGCCTGGCCGGTGTCCTCCAGGCTGTACACCTTCGACAGGGTGGGGTGGATCTTGCCCTTGGCGATCAGGCGGTTGGCCTCCCACGCCTCGCGGTAGTTGGCGAAGTGCGAGCCGATGATCCGCTTGAGCGACATCCACAGGTAGCGGTTGTCGTACTCGTGCATGTAGCCCGAGGTGGAGGCGCAGGTGGTGATGGTGCCGCCCTTGCGGGTGACGTAGACGCTCGCGCCGAAGGTCTCGCGGCCGGGGTGCTCGAAGACGATGTCGATGTCCTCGCCGCCGGTGAGCTCGCGGATGCGCTTGCCGAAGCGCTTCCACTCCTTGGGGTCCTGGGTCTGCTCGTCCTTCCAGAACTTGTAGCCCTCGGCGTTGCGGTCGATGATCGCCTCGGCGCCCATCGAGCGGCAGATGTCCGCCTTCTGAGGGGAGGAGACGACGCAGATGGGGTTGGCGCCGCCGGCGAGGGCGAACTGGGTGGCGTAGGAGCCCAGGCCGCCGCTGGCGCCCCAGATCAGGACGTTGTCGCCCTGCTTCATCCCGGCGCCGTTGCGCGAGACCAACTGGCGGTAGGCGGTGGAGTTCACCAGGCCGGGCGAGGCGGCCTCCTCCCAGCTCAGGTGGTCGGGCTTGGGCATGAGCTGGTTGGACTTGACCAGGGCGATCTCCGCCAGGCCGCCGAAGTTGGTTTCGAAGCCCCAGATCCGCTGCTCGGGGTCGAGCATCGTGTCGTTGTGGCCGTCGCTGGACTCCAGCTCGACCGACAGGCAGTGCGCGACGACCTCGTCACCGGGCTTCCAGGAGTTCACGCCCGGGCCGGTGCGCAGCACGACACCCGCCAGGTCCGAGCCGATGATGTGGTACGGCAGGTCATGGCGCTTGCTCAGCTCCGACAGGCGCCCGTACCGCTCCAGGAAGCTGAAGGTCGACACCGGCTCGAAGATCGAGGTCCACACGGAGTTGTAGTTGACCGAGGAGGCCATCACGGCCACCAGCGCCTCACCGGGCCCGAGTTCGGGCAACGGCACGTCGTCGACGTGCAGAGACTTGCGCGGGTCCTTGTCCGCCGAGGCCATGCCTTCGAACATGCCCACGTCGTCCTTGCGGACGACGACGCCGCGGTAGCTCTCCGGGAGTGGAAGGGCCGCGAAGTCCTCGGCCCCCGCGGTTCCGGAGACGATGGCGCTGATGATCTCTTTCACGGTGGGTCCCTCGCGGAGCAAGACGGAAGTCGGCGGAATCGCCCGGATCTTCAGGGAAGGCTAGGCACACCCCGTCCGCCGGGAGAACCCCAGTCATGGCTCACCCCTCATCTCCCGCCACCCCCTAACGACCTCGCTGACCTGCGGTTAGGGGTTGTGGTGGCACTTGCCGCGCTGCCATCGTCACTGCCCGACGTTTCTCCCCACAGATCCCACGAGGTGGCGATGTCCGAGAGTCTTGCCGACGGCGGTGCCTGGATCCGGCGCTTCCACCCGTCCCCCGACGCGGACGTACGCCTCGTCTGCTTCCCCCACGCCGGGGGGTCGGCCAGCTTCTTCCACGCCCTGTCACGGGATGTGGCGCCCGGCGTCGAAGTGCTCTCCGTGCAGTACCCGGGACGTCAGGACCGGCGCGGCGAACCGAACATCGCGGACATGACCGAGCTCGCGGACCGCGCCGCCGAGGCCCTGCTGCCCGTACTGGCCTCCCCCACGGCACCGGACAGCGGCACGCCGTTCGCGCTCTTCGGTCACAGCATGGGCTCCACGCTCGCGTACGAGGTCGCCCGCCGCCTCCAGGCCTCCGGGCACCGCCCGGCCGCGCTCTTCGTCTCCGGACGCCGGGCGCCGCAGCGGATCGTGGACGACGGGCTGCACCAACTGTCCGACGAGGACATCGTCGCCGACATCATGGCGCTCGACGGGACGGACACCCCGGTGTTCGGGGATCCGGAGGTACTGAGCCTGGTCCTGCCCTCGATCCGCGCCGACTACCGGGCGGCCGAGACGTACCGGTACACCCCCGGTCCCCCGCTGGATTGCCCCATCCATGCCCTGACCGGCTTCTCCGACCCCCGCGTCCCGGCGGGAGAACTCCACCACTGGGCCGCGTGCACGGAAGGCCCGTTCACCCTGGACGTCTTCTCGGGCGGCCACTTCTACCTCACCGCGCGCCACACCGAGGTCACCCGCAGCCTGACTGAACGACTGCTCCCCGCTCCGGTCACCGTGTGACAGCCCCCAGAGGCACCGGTCATGGCGGCCTGGACGCACCCGGCTGTGCACCGGCCCGACCGGTCGGCCGGTGCGCCCCACCTCGTGGACCCGCATGCTCCGCAGTACAAACGCCACCGCCCAGGTGGTCCAAGATCGATTGTCAGTGGTGGGTGCGAGGATCGGAGCATCACGTCGGAAGAGGGGGAGCAGTCATGTCCGGAAGCCAGAACTACATCAACCACGTCGCCCTTGTGTTGGATGCCAGTTCATCCATGTCGCATCTGAGCAGCAAGGTCGTCGAAGTCGCCGACCAGCAGATTGCCTATCTGGCCCGCCGGTCGGAGGAGCTGGACCAGGAAACCCGCGTCACCGTCTACGTCTTCGCCGAGAAGGTGGAGTGCGTCATCTACGACAAGGACGTGCTGCGCATGCCGTCCCTGAAGCATCTGTACCGGGTCGGTGGGATGACGGCGCTGCTGGCGGCCACGCTCAAGTCGCAGCGGGAGCTGGCGCAGACGGCTCAACTGTACGGAGACCACAGCTTCCTGACGTTCGTACTGACCGACGGCCAGGAGAACGCGAGTCATCGCTGCCCGGATGCCCCTTCCAGGAATCAGCGTGAACTGGTGCAGGCCGTGGCCAAGATGATCGAGACGCAGGAGGACAACTGGACGCTGGCCGTCCTTGTGCCGGACCAGATGGGCAAGCGGGAGGCCATGCAGTGCGGGTTCCCGAAGGACAACATCGCCATCTGGGACGCCACGAGCACCCAGGGTCTGGAGGAGGCCGGGCAGGTCATCCAGCAGGCGACCGAGAAGTTCATGGTGGGCCGCACCAAGGGCATCCGGGGATCGCGGGCGGTGTTCTCCACGGGCGCCGAGGTGGTCAACAAGGACACCATCAAGGCAGCCGGCCTCTCACCGGTGGATCCGTCGGAGTACCAACTGCTGCCGGTGGACCGCGCGGCGGCGATCCGGGACTGGGTCACTGACTCCGGGCACACGTTCCGTACCGGTTGTGCGTTCTATCAGTTGAGCAAGTCGGAGAAGATCCAGGCGCGGAAGCAGATCGCGGTACTGGAGAAGAAGACGGACCGGGTGTACACGGGGCCGGAGGCCCGAGCCCTGCTGGGCCTGCCGGACAGCGAGGTTCGCGTGAAGCCGGACCACAACGACGACTTCACGATCTTCGTGCAGAGCACCAGCGTGAACCGGAAGCTCGTACCGAACACGCGGCTGCTGCTGATGAACTGATGCCCTGGAGCCCCGCCGCGCCCGACCGGCGGGGCTCCTTTTCCGGGGTTCAGCACGCCGCCTCGGGTTCGGGAGAGGTCGAACGAATGCCGGCCAGGTGGCGCTGGAGTGGGCGCGCTGGGATTCGTGAGGGTGGGCAGGGTACTGGTCGGAGGGTGACCGGTCAGGCGGCGAGGTCCGTGCGACGGGCGTAGCGCAGGCCCGCGAGGTCGGCGTGGTAGAGCTCGCCGTCATCGTTGTCCGCGACGGTTCCACGTGCGGAACCACCGCCGAACAATCCGCGGAAGAGCGCCCGCAACCAGTAGTACGGCTGGAGGGGCAGCCAGCACAGCCCGCACAGCCAGCGGTATACGGTGCGCCAGAATGCCGGACGCCCGCCGTCAGCGGCACGGATCACGCGTATCCCGGTGATCAACTTGCCGACGCTCGCCCCGCACAGGACCGTCAGGAGCACCTGGTTGGCGAAGGACATGCCCGCCAGCATGGCCAGGGCGGTCAACGGACGCCCCTCTTCGCCGCGCGCCAGCAGGTACGGGACGCCCACCGCGACGACAAGGTCAAGCGTCACGGCGAGCAACCGCCGCCCCTCTGCGGCGGGCCGCGGCACACGCCGCCTCGGCACATGCCCGTAAGACGTCGGCTGGTGCCCGTACGGAGCCTGCGGGTCGTACGGGCTCGCGGGTGGCTGCGCGGCGTATGCCTGACCGTAGGGCGGCTGGGCGTACGCCGACTGTTGCGGGAAGGGAGGCTGAAGCGGGCGGTGCTGGTACGGGTGGTTCCCCGGTGGCGTGCTCATGCCCACATGATGGTGCATGGTCGGCCGTCCGAGTGGAACGCCTCGGCCGGGCCGTCACTGACGGGCCGTGTGTCGCGAGGGACCAGACCCTTGGGGCATCCGGCGTGGTCTTCGCTGATCGCCGGATCCAAAAGCTCCGGTGTTCCGGATCATTTGCTGAAGCACCTTCAGGGCAGTGACATAGTCGGCATCGTCGATGCCCTGGTGGATGCGGTCACGGATGCCCGGCGCATGACGCTTGAGACCGGCACGAGCGTCGTCGCCCGCCTCCGTGATCCACAGACGCTGTTCCGCATCGCGGGTGAGCCAGCCCCGTTCCACCAGGACGTGCGCCTCGGCCTCCAGGTCGTCTTCCGCTCTCAGGTAGGAACTCATGGCCCTCTGAAGTTGAGGAAGGGTCATGCCACGGCCATCAGGCGAAAGGTCGTTCTTCGACAGGTGGCGCAGCAGCCAGTACTGGGGCTGCGTGAAACCGAGCTCGGCCTGCTGAGCACGGATGAAGGCGATGAGGGCCTCGTATGCCACCCCGGTCCAGTACGCGGCCGGCTGCGCGGCAAGCTCGGCGTCGGCTGTCTGTTGGCTCGCCATCGGGAAACCCCCTACGAATGATCGCTGGTGCAAGCACCGTAGAACCTCAAGTTTGGTCGAGGTCAAGGTGGTGGAGTGTTCCGGCACGGTGATGCAGCGGCAGCGCGCCGCTCGCTCGGCTCGTGTGATGGGATGCGGGATGCGGAATGCGGGATACCCAACGGCGTCCACAGCGGGCGCGAGGCCGAGCGTGACGTAACCGGGGCGGAGGGGCAGGGAGGGCGCGATGGCAAGCGAGCGTGACAGGAAAGAGCCGGCGCCGAGCCCCCTGTTGACGCGCGCCCTCACCCGAGAAGCCCGGGCGGCCCGGCGGCTCATCGCAAGTGGAAAGTGGCGTCCCAGCTCCGCGGACGCCGACGCGGCGGCAGAGGTCCTGGCCCGCCTCACCGCTCCGCTCCCGGCGCGCCGGGGCGCGGCGGCACGGACCCTGGCCGTGGACCGGGACCGACGGCTCCAGCGCGTCTTGCGCACCACCGTCCACCATCTCGACGCGGGCGCCGTCAGTCCGCCTGCCGCCGCCCTACTGGCCGCCGTCGCCCGCGCCCTGCTGCCCTGGCATGCCGCCCCGAACCCACCTGTTGCGGCGGCGGCACCCAGGTATCAAGCCGCGCAGATGCCGACCGGCGGTGCGCCGCCGCCGACCGAGGCGGGCGAAGCCCTGCTCCCCAGCTTGATCGCACTGTTCACCGCCCTGGTCTCGACGAAGGCACCCGGAACCGTCCCGCTCACGCCGCGGGTCGAACCCTGGCAGGTTCGGTACGGAGGCCGGTTCCGTCGCCACGCCAGGCCCGCACCCGGGGTGTGGACCGCCGAGACAGTCGGCTGCCCGGGGTGCCGGGGTACGGACGGCCCGTGGACGGTGTCCTGCGACTGGCGACGGGTCACGCTGGGCTGCCCGTGCGGGGTGGTGACCGACGGGCACGGCCTCGCCTTCTCCGAGGTCTGGCTGGTCCTGCCGGACGCCTGACCTGGCCTCGTCGGCGGAGCCCGCCCGTACGACCGATTGCCCGGGACGGCCGAGCGGCCGCTCCGGCGCGCGCCCGGGTGAATCGCGGCCACTAGGCGGTGCGCCCGAACCAGAGAGCACGATGCGCCACATATTTTCATTTAATGTCTTCGAATCATGACGCGGGGCGGCCGGAGAGCCGCCACTACGTGAGCCGGGGGGTGGACGTCCGGATCGCGGAGGGGGAGGAAGGCGGCGTCGACCTCCGACTGGACGGCATGCCCGTGCACGTCACGTACATGGACGGCGAGTACCACAGTCAGCTCGCCAACATGTTCACCGGGTTCCCCACCATCGACGACCTCGTGGAGTCGCTCCTCCAGACCCAGGGGAGGACGTGGGTGCTGCGCGGCGGCCACGCCTCGGGAGGCCCGGGCGGCGGTCACGGCGGTCACGGCGGCCCCGGCGGCGGTCACGGCGGCAGCGGTCACGGCGGCAGCGGTCACCACCACGACCACGATCGCCCTCTCGGCAGTGGGGGCGGCGTCCGGTGAACATCCGTAAGAACATCTACCGCCTGACCCCGCAGGAGCTCGCCGACTTCCAGGACGCGCTCAACGCGATCAAGGCCGACGGCGGCTACGACGACTTCATCGCGCGCCACCACCACGCCATGATGGACGCGACCCCGATGCCGGACGAGGTGGCGGACACCAACGTCCGCAACGCCGCGCACCGCGGGCCGGCGTTCCTGCCCTGGCACCGGTACCTCTGCCGGGAACTGGAACTGCTGCTCCAGACCAAGAAGAAGAACGTCACCCTGCCCTACTGGGACTGGTCCGCCGACGCGACCGCGCCCCTGACGGCACCGCTGTGGAACACCGACCCGGCGGCCGGTCCGGTGTACGTGGGCGGCGACGGCGACGGCCCGAACGGCGAGGTGACGACCGGGCCGTTCCGGCACTGGACAGCGCTCATCGAGGATCTGGAGACCGGCGGTCTCGTGCCCCGGCCGGGCATCGTCCGGGCGCTGGGCAGCACGGTCGGCACGCCCCAGCAGAACGTGCCCGTGTTCCCCACGGCCGCCCAGGTGGAGGACATGGTCCTCAACTGGGACACGTACGACGAGGAGCCCTGGGCGCGGCCGAGCCGGAACAGTTTCCGCAACCGGCTGGAGGGCTGGCGGCGGACCGACACCGAGGGCGGCTCCCAACTGCACAACCGCGTCCACATCTGGGTCGGCGGCGACATGGGCCCCGGCACCTCGCCCAACGACCCGGTCTTCTTCCTGCACCACTGCAACGTCGACCGCCTGTGGGCCCGCTGGCAGCACGCCCACCCGGATGCGCCGTACCTCCCAGCGAGCGGCGGTCCCGCCGGGCACAACCTTCACGACACCATGGCCCACCTCGTCACGACCGACGCGACGCCCGCCCGCTCCCTCGACTACCGCCGGACCCTCGGCTTCATCTACGACACCGACCCGCCGCTGGTGGAGCTGGCGACACCCACCGTGAACTTCCGCAACATCTCCTCGGGAACGACCCGCTGGCGGGCTGCGGAGTTCCGGGTCCGTGCCGCCACTCCGGTCCACCTGGAGATCGTGCCCGGCAGCGGGCCGTCCGCGCCGTACGGGCTCACCACCCTCGGCGGGACGGTCACCCACGCCCCGGTGACCGACAACGCCCCGTTCGACGTGGTGCGGTTCTGGTTCGCCTTCACCGGCGAGGCGGAGCCGGGACCCGCTGCCGGCGGCCGGGTGCGGATCCGCTGTGTGGAGACCGGGCAGGTCTTCGACGTTCTCCTCACGGCCAACACCATCGCGCGTCAGACCACCGGAGTGGCGTTCGCCCTGGACAAGTCGCTCAGCATGGCCCGGCCGGTGAGCACCGGCGACAGCCGGATGCACCTGCTGCGCGAGGCGGTCGCCCAGGGTGTCGAGCTCGTACGGGACGGGAGTGGCGCCGGGGTGGTGGCGTTCGACGCGGACGCGCACTCCGAGGTGAAGCTCGCGCCCTTCACTCCGGACGCCGGCCAGCGCGGTGACGTTCTGGCGGCGGTCGCAGCGCTGGAGCCGGGCGGCGACACCTCGGTGGGAGACGGTCTGGCCGCCGCCCAGCAGGCCGTCATTCCGGTGATCCGCGACTTCATGGACCATGCGCTGGTCGTCGTCACCGACGGCTCGGAGAACCAGCCCGCGTTCCTCGACGAGGTCGCCGGGACCATCGGCTTGCGGACGTTCGCCGTCAACCTCGGTCGCGCCCAGCCGGTCAGCGCCCCCGTGCTGACCAGGCTGACCCAGGTGACCGAAGGGAACCTGCTGATCACCGACGTCCTGGGCACCGACGCGGACGACCGCTTCCGCCTCTCCTCGTACGTCCTTCAGGCCCTCGCCTCGGCCGCGGACGACGACGTGGTGGGCACCGTGACGGGCGTCGTGGCCCCCACGGCGGAGGTCCGGATCCCGTTCCGGCTCACGGAGGCGGACATCGAGGCGACGGTGATCGTGCTGAGGGACGAGGCGGCGGTGCGCTTGACGCTGGAGACTCCGGCGGGGCAACTGCTGACGGAGCCGGACCTCGCCGCGCTGGGCACGCCCGTGCGGCCCGGCCCCGGCATGGCGTACTGCCGCTTCCGGCTGCCGCTGGCCGCCGGCCCCGGGGCGCACGCCGGCACCTGGCACGTGCGCCTCACGGCCGACGAGGACGCGGTGCGCGAGGAGACGGGCCGGCTCAGGGCCGCGGCGGAGGGAGATTCGCCGCGCCTGGTGGACGTGGACGGGCTGGAGGCGCACGGTCCGCGGTACGGCCTGCTCGTCCATGCCTGGAGCAACCTGCGGTTCAACGCCCGGCTCACCCAGCCGAGCCTGGAACCGGGCGTGGCCCTCCGGATCGACGCCTCTCTCACCGAGTTCGGCCGGCCGGTCGAGGGCCGGGCCGAGGTGACGGCGGAGGTGAGGCGTCCCGACGGCGTCCTGGTGCGCGTGCCGCTCGACGAGGAGTTGCCGGGGGCCTTCCGCGGCGCGTTCGAGGCGGGCATGGCGGGAGTGTGGCGGATCCGGGTCACGGCCACGGGCCATACGCACGGACGGATGCCGTTCACCAGGGAACACCGTTTCACCGCCGCCGTTCTGGCGGGCGGCGACGGGCCGCCGGTCCATGTCGTCGCCTCGGACGAGGACGGCGAGCCGGCGACACGCTGAACCACCAAGCCCCTTCGAGCGTCGCACCGCGGCCTGACCCCGGCCGCGGTGCGAACGCCCGGCGGGACCAGGCTGGACGGCGGGCCGTCGAGCGGGCGCCCGAAGTGACGAGCGACCTTCGGCCGGATATGGCCGGGCCGTCGGCCGGGTTCATGGCCGGGGCGGGCCTCAGTCGAGTTCATGGCCGGGGCCTCGGCCGGGTCCCTGTCCCTCGGCCGGGTCCGTGGCCCTTGGCCGGGTCCGTGTCCCTCGGCCGAGGTCGCGGCCACGGCTGGGGGGCAGGGGAGGCGGGGACAACCTGCTGCCGGTCTCCGTGATGATGCCGTCGAAGGCGGGACGGCGGAGTGGCTCCTCACGCGATCCATGCCTCGCTGTGTCGGTGCCGGTCCAGTCCCACGGCTGAGAACTCGTCCTCACCGGCGCCCGCCACCGCGCCCAGCCGTCGCAGCGCTTGAGAGATCGGACTGCCGACGGGTGGAAAGACCTGGCCTTCCTCCACGCGGAGCGGTCCCAGCACAAGGTTCCCGCCGTCCCACACGGCGGCCCTCTGCTCGCCCATACCGCCGAAGTACTCGGCTTCCACACAGGCCACCGGCCCGGCGGTCGACCAGTCGGCGAGGGTCTTCTCGAACGCTCCCGGCAGCCGCCGGAAGCCCAGGACGCTCCTACCGCTGCCGTCCGCGACGGAATCGATGAGGGCATCTGTCAGGGGCAGCAGCGACAGGCCCTGTCCGAGCGGCACGGGCCGACCCGACCGACCCGACCGGCCCGGCCGAGCCGTGGGCAGGTCACGCGCGGCGGCCCTCAGTACGTCTCCCCCCGGCGATCACTGCTCGCAGGTCGTAGACCATCCCAACGCCCTTTCCACCGACCGGAAAGCCCCATCCTGGCGCACGTGTCAAGCCGAAGACCGCTCGGAGTACCCCGGCGGGACCGCGGGTGGAGCGCCGGGGCCGCGTGGAGGCGGTGACGGTCGCCGGCTTCGGCACCCTCCTCGGCCCGCCGGGGCGGCCGCCCCTGAGTCCGCTGGAGGCCGTCGCGGAGACGTGAGCAACGGGCCCTTCGCCCCGGAGAGGTGAGCAACTGCCCCTTCGAGGCGGGGAGGTGAGCAATGGCCCCCTCGTCACAGGGAGGCGAGGGACGGCCTCCAGGGAAAGATCACGCTCCTCCTCGCAGAGCATTGACTAGAGTGCAACTCTAGTGAAATCTTGCTGTGGCACCCCTTCAGCAACCGGGGACGGGCCGCACGCGACGACGTCGCGCGGGCCCGCGTTTCGTACACAGGAAGAGAGCTCATGAAGGTTCTGCTCATCGGCGCCGACGGCTACATCGGCTCCGCCGTGGCCGATCACCTGGAGCGGGCCGGGCACCATGTCGTCGCGCTCGTCCGGGACGGCGGGAGCGGTCGGGGCCGGCGGCGGGAGCGGCGTACGGGCGATCTGACCCAACCCGCCTCGCTGACCCGGGCCGTGACCCCGGACATCGACGCGGTGATCCACCTGGCGACGCCGACCGGGGACGCCGCCGTGGACGCGGCGGCCGTGGACGCGCTGACGTCCCCGCTGCGCGGGACGGGGCGCGCCTTCGTCTACACCAGCGGGGTCTGGGTCCTCGGCGCCACGGGGCCCGTCGCCGCCGCCGAGGACGCGCCCGTCGATCCGCTGCCCATCGTCGCGTACCGTCCGCGCATCGAGCGGCAGGTGCTGGACTGCGCCGACGACGGCGTGCGGGCGGTGGTGATCCGCCCGGGCATCGTGCACGGCCGCGGTGGCGGGATACCGGCCCTGCTGGTGGACCTCGCGCGCGAGCACCAGGGTCCCAGGTACGTCGGAGACGACGGCGTCCGCTGGCCGATGGTCCACGTGGACGACTTGGCGGACCTGTTCGTCCTCGCCGTGGAGCACGCCGACGGCGGCACCGTCTGGCACGGTGTCGCGGAACCCGCCGTGCCCGTCCGTGACATGGCGGCCGCCGCGGGGCGCGCGGCCGGGACCGACGGGCTCCCGCGCCCGTGGCCGAGGGGCGAGGCGGCCGCCGCCCTGGGTGACGCCTTCGCCGAGGCACTCGCCCTGGACCAGAGCGTCAGCGGCGACTCCGCGCGCAAGGCGCTCGGCTGGGACCCCCGCCGCGTCGGCGCGGTCGTCGACCTCCGCCACGGGTCGTACCGGGGCTTCGAGGTGTTCGGGGACGTCGACGACGTCCGGCAGGAGGTGGACGCCGTCATCCACCTGGTGGCGGAGGTGGAGCGCACCCAGCGATCCGGACTGGCCGAGGACTTCATGGACCTGTTGCGCGTCGAGGACCCGGTGTGGACGACGGCCCACGGCCGACGCCTGTCGGGGTGGGACGACATCAACTCCTTCACCCACCAGGTGCTTCCCGGCGCCGCGGCGCGGTCCGCCGCTACGTACGACATCGAGCGCGTGCTGTTCGTCCGGCCCGACGTGGCCGCCGTCAACGTGCGGCAACGGCCCGTCGGCCACGACGGCCGCCCGCTCGCCGGTGACCAGCCCGAGGGCCGGCCGTTCTACGTCCTGGCCAAGGACGATGACGGTGCCTGGCGGATCGCGGCGGCGCAGAACACTCCCGTACGCGAAGGCTGACGCCGGGCCCGGAGGCTCGAACGGGCGCCGCCCGGCGCGGGGTGCGCGGGGGTACCGGCCGGCGCGGAGTCCTCAGGGCCTGAGGAGTTGGTGCACGAGGGCGTCGGCGGCCCACCGCTGCCACTCCTCCGGCGCCCACCCCCGCTCGTGGACCAGGAGGATGTACGTCTCCGGGGCGAGCACGGCCAGCGCGATGTCGGCGGCACGGCCCGGGTCCGTACCCGGACGCAGCGCCGACTTGGCGTCGAGCGCTTCGGCGAAACGGAGTTGCACGGTGCGGCGCTGTTCGATGTTGGTGCGCCACAGTTCGGCGATCTCCGGATCGGTCGCCGCGGCCGACCGGACCACTTCCAGCAGCGGGGCGACCCGCCCCAGGATCCGCCCGGCAGCGGCCACCTGGAGCCGCAACTGCTCGGCGGGAGGCGCGACCAACGCCTCGGCGACCCAGGGGCGGTCGAGCGTCGCGACGGGCTCGGTGTCACCGGCGATCTCCACGTCGAGGAGTTCGGAGAGGATCGCCCGCTTCGTGGCGAAGGTGAAGTAGAGCGTCTGCACGGCCATTCCGGCCCGTTCCGCGATGGCCTTCATGGTGGTCGCCGTGTAGCCGTGCGCGATGAACAGGTCCCGCGCCGCGCCGAGCATGCGCGACCGGTTCGCCGCGGTCCTGGCGAGCCGTGTGCCCGTCTTCTTCTCTGAAGCCATCTGCCGTCCGTTCCCTTTTGACTGCACGCCGACTCTAGTGGGAATTGCACTGGAGTCCCACTCCAGCGAAATCGGATTCCATGCTCCTCACCTTCCTCGCGCGACGGCTCGTCCGCCCGCACCGCTCCGTCCTGGCCGTGACCGCGCTGGTCGCGGTCGCCGCCGGACTGCTCGGATCGGGACTGGAGAAGCACCTGTCGTACGGCGGCTACACCAGCGAGTCCTTCCCGTCGGTCCGCGCCGACCGCGTGCTGGCCGAACGGTTCCGCGCGGGCTCGCCCAACCTCATCCTGGTGGTCCGGGCCGGCGCCGGCCTCGCGCGCCCCGCCGAGGCCACCGCGGGGCGCGACCTCGTCGCACGCGTCACCCGGGCGCCCGGCGTGGTCTCCGTACAGTCGCCGTGGACCACGGGCGATCCGGCGCTGCGGGCCGACGACGGCCGTACGGGGCTGGTGCTGATCCGGCTCGGCGGGGACGAGGACACCGTCCACCACACCGCGCAGCGCCTCGTCCCCCGGCTGACGGGACGGCAGGGGCCGCTGCACGTCGAGGCGACCGGCTCCGCCAGGGTCAACGAGGAGGTCGAGCGGCAGAGCGCCGAGGACCTGACCCGGGCCGAACTGCTGGCCGCCCCCCTCACCCTCCTCATCCTGCTGCTGGCGTTCGGATCGCTGACGACCGCCGCGCTGCCGGTGCTGGTGGGAGTGGTGTCCGTGACCGGCACCCTGGCGGTCCTGCGGCTGCTCACCACGTTCACCCCCGTGTCCGTGTTCGCCATGAACCTCACCACCGCCCTCGGGTTCGGCCTGGCGGTCGACTACAGCCTCTTCGTCGTCAACCGGTACCGCGAGGAACTCGCCCGCGGCCTCGACATCACCGAGGCGATCGCGGTGAGCCTGCGTGCCGCGGGCCGTACGGTCGCCTTCTCCGCGCTGACCGTCATGCTGTCGCTGGCCGCGCTGCTCGTGTTCCCCCTGTACTTCCTCCGGTCGCTCGCCTACGCCGGAATCGCCGTCGTGGCCCTCTCGGCGCTCGCCACCGTGCTGGTCATGCCGCCGCTGCTCGCCCTCGTCGGCAGACGGCTGGACCGGCTCGACCCCTTCGCCCGGCTGCGCCGGAGGACGGGCGGCGGCCTGTGGCGCCGGCTGGCGCTCGGGGTGATGCGCCGGCCCGTCGCGGTGGGAGCCGCGGCCTCGGTCGTACTGATCGCCCTCGCGATGCCCTTCACCCAGGCGAGGTTCGGCCTCATGGACGACCGGGTCCTCCCCCGCGACAGCCCCGCGCAGGTCGCCGCCGACACCGTACGGCGCGAGTTCGCCGACGCGCACACCGCACCGGTCCTGATCACCGTCTCGGGGCTCGATACCTCCCGTGCGGCCACCGGCCTCACCGACTACGCGCGACGCCTCTCCCGGCTCGCGCACACGGAACGGGTCGACACCGCTGTCGGTTCCTTCGCCGGCGGCCGGCGGGTCGGGCCACCACGGGAAGGCTTCCGGAACGGGGCCGACGCCTGGCTCTCGCTGCGTTCCACGGCGGCCCCCGACTCGTCCGAGGCCGAGCGTCAGGTCCGTGCCGTCCGCGCCCTCGCGGCACCGGGCACCGTGCTCGTGGGCGGCGACGCGGCCACCCTGACGGACACCAAGGACGTCCTGGCCGACCGGCTCCCGTGGGCGCTGCTGATCATCACGTCCAGCATGCTGGTCCTGCTGTTCCTGTTCTCCGGCAGCGTGGTGATCCCGGTCAAACAGCTCGTCCTCAACCTGCTGAGCCTGACGGCGTCGTTCGGGGCCATGGTCTTCATCTTCCAGGAAGGCCACCTGAAGTGGCTCGTCGGCGACTTCGTCCACACCGGGTGGCTCGAGCTGACCGTCCCGCTGCTGATGTTCTGCGTGGCCTTCGGCCTGGCCATGGACTACAGCGTCTTCCTGCTCGCCCGGATCAGGGAGGAGTACGCCGCGACCGGTGACAACACCCGCGCGGTGGCGTTCGGCATGGAGCGAAGCGGGCGGCTCATCACCGCGGCGGCGCTGATCGTCGCGACCGTGCTGGGGGCCATGGCGACATCGGAACTGGCCGTAATCAAACTCCTCGGCGTCGGCCTCGCCCTCGCCGTCATCGTGGACGCGACGATCGTCCGCGGCCTGCTCGTCCCCGCCGCCATGCGGCTGCTCGGCCACCGGAACTGGTGGGCCCCGGGGCCACTGCGCCGGCTCCACGCCCGCTTCGGCCCGAGGGACGAGTGACCCTCCCACGCCCGCACCGGACGCCGCCCGGACCCGCACTCGTCCAGACCCGCACTCGCCCGGACCAGCGCCCGTCCAGACCCGCGCTCTCCCAGGAGCGTGTCCGCACACGAAAGGAACCGACAGAGATGAAGAAGCTGATGAGCAAGGCCGCCGTGGTCGCGCTGAGTACAGGTCTCGCCACGGCACTTGGCACCGGGACGGCCTCGGCCGACCCACTGGCCTGGGGCAATTTCTCCGTCATCGACGACGCCTACGGATACGCCAAGGGAGGGATGTTCTTCTACAACAGGTCCGTCACCATCCAGGGCTCGGTCAAGTCGCACACCACAGCGTGCGCCCAGGTCCGCTTCGAGGTCTGGGCCAACTACACCGACCGGGCGCCCTGGACCGTCGAGACCCGCACCGCCTGCGGACGCGGCACGGGCACCAGTACGGACTACAACTTCACCGTGTCGGAGATGCCCGCCGGCGGCGCCCACTTCGTCCGGGTCGACCTCTACGAGAACACCACCGGTAGCTGGCGGCACACGGGCTTCACCGATGGCAACGACACCGTCTGGAACGGCGCCAGGCCGTGACACGGCGGCGGGGGGGGGGGGGGGGTGGCCACCCCCCCCCCCCCCCCCCGTCCTCCCTCCGGGCGGGGAGGGTAACGGGGGGGAAGGTCTCTCCTCGCCACGAGATGTGGTCGGGGTCCAGGCACG
>NZ_JBVIGF010000012.1:205098-221910 GCF_055570965.1 Streptomyces sp. NPDC031064 | reverse complement strand
AAAGTGGGCCAGGGGTCACCCAACCGTCGCGGGCCCCCGCGGGGGGGTCCACCGCGCGCCCCCGGAGCCGTCTTCAGGTGCCGCAGGTCAGCCCTGCGGGAGGTCAGCCCTTGCGGGACTTGATCTCCTCGGTGAGCTGGGGGACGACCTGGAACAGGTCGCCGACCACGCCGTAGTCGACCAGGTCGAAGATCGGGGCCTCGGCGTCCTTGTTGATGGCCACGATGGTCTTCGAGGTCTGCATACCGGCACGGTGCTGGATCGCACCGGAGATGCCGGAGGCGATGTAGAGCTGCGGGGAGACCGACTTGCCGGTCTGGCCGACCTGGCTGGAGTGCGGGTACCAGCCGGCGTCGACGGCGGCGCGGGAGGCGCCGACGGCGGCACCGAGGGAGTCGGCGAGCGCCTCGATGATCGCGAAGTTCTCGGCGCCGTTGACGCCGCGGCCGCCGGAGACCACGATCGCGGCCTCGGTCAGCTCGGGGCGGCCGGTCGACTCGCGCGGGGTGCGGGAGACGACCTTGGTGCCGGTGGCCTTCTCGGAGAACGAGACGGCGAGGGCCTCGACGGCGCCCGCGGCCGGGGCGGCCTCCACGGGGGCCGAGTTCGGCTTGACCGTGATGACCGGGGTGCCCTTGGACACGCGGGACTTGGTGGTGAAGGAGGCGGCGAACGCGGACTGCGTGGCCACCGGGCCCTCGTCGCCGGCCTCGAGGTCGACGGCGTCGGTGATGATGCCGGAGCCGATGCGGACCGCCAGGCGGGCCGCGATCTCCTTGCCCTCGGCGGAGGACGGGACGAGCACAGCGGCCGGGGAGACGGCCTCGTACGCGGCCTGGAGGGCGTCCACCTTCGGTACGACGAGGTACTCGGCGAACTCGGGGGCGTCGGCGGTGAGGACCTTGACCGCGCCGTGCTCGGCGAGCGTGGCGGCGGTGGCCTCGGCGCCGGAGCCGAGGGCGACGGCGACCGGCTCGCCGATGCGGCGGGCCAGGGTCAGCAGCTCCAGGGTGGGCTTGCGGACGGCGCCGTCCACGTGGTCGACGTAGACGAGAACTTCAGCCATGGGACTTCAATCTCCTGCGGTGCGAAGAGTCTGGGGGCGGTGAGTGGCTCGCGCGAGCCTTAGATGAACTTCTGGCTCGCGAGGAACTCGGCCAACTGCTTGCCGCCCTCGCCCTCGTCCTTGACGATCGTGCCGGCCGTGCGGGCCGGACGCTCCGCCGCCGAGTCGACCTTGGTCCAGGAGCCCTCGAGGCCGACCTCGTCGGCGTCGATCTCCAGGTCCTCCAGGTCCAGGGACTCCACCGGCTTCTTCTTGGCGGCCATGATGCCCTTGAAGGACGGGTAGCGGGCCTCGCCCGACTGGTCCGTCACGGACACGACGGCCGGCAGGGACGCCTCGAGCTGCTCCGACGCGGTGTCGCCGTCACGGCGGCCCTTGACGAGGCCATCCTCTACCGCGACCTCGGAGAGCAGGGTGACCTGCGGGACGCCCAGGCGCTCGGCGAGGATCGCCGGCAGCACGCCCATGGTGCCGTCGGTGGACGCCATGCCGCAGATGACCAGGTCGTAACCGGTCTTCTCGATCGCCTTGGCGAGCACCAGCGAGGTGGCCATGACGTCGGAGCCGTGGAGGTCGTCGTCCTCGACGTGGACGGCCTTGTCGGCGCCCATGGACAGCGCCTTGCGCAGCGCGTCCTTGGCGTCCTCGGGGCCGACGGTCAGCACGGTGATCTCCGCGTCGTCCGCCTCTTCGGCGATCTGGAGCGCCTGCTCCACCGCGTACTCATCCAGCTCCGACAGCAGGCCGTCGACGTCGTCGCGGTCGACGGTCAGGTCATCGGCGAAGTGCCGGTCGCCGGTGGCGTCGGGCACGTACTTCACACAGACAACGATCCTCAAGCTCACGCCGGCTCTCCTACACATCGTCATAACTGGGCTGCCTTGTTGCACGCAGCATAGGCGCCTGATGGGACGGTTTCCGCTCGGGGCGCCGGGCGCCCCTACCGAAATATTACTCGTCAGTACATCGATTGCTTTCCCGGTAAGCAAGCGCTTTGAACTGTGACCTTGCCAACGCTCCGTAACCGGGACCTCTCAGTCCCGCAGAGCGTTGAAGCGCCCCTCGTGGTACAGCAGCGGACGACCCGCGCCGTCCGGGTCACCGGCGACGACCTCGGCCACCACGAGGCGGTGGTCACCGGCCGGGACACGGGCGACGACCCGGCACACCAGCCAGGCCAGTACGCCGTCGAGCACCGGCACGCCCTCCGGGCCCCGGTGCCAGCGGGTCGGCGCGGCGAACCGGTCGGCGCCGCTGCGCGCGAAGGTGGCCGCGAGGTCGCGCTGGTGCTCGCCGAGGACGTGGACGCCGACGTGTTCGGCCTCCGCGAGGACGGGCCAGCTCGACGACGAGGTCCCCACGCCGAACGAGATCATCGGCGGGTCGGCGGAGACCGAGGTGAGGGAGGTGGCGGTGAAGCCGACGGGCCGCTCGCCCTGGGCCGTGATCACCGCGACGCCCGCCGCGTGCCGCCGGAAGACGGAACGGAGGAGGTCGGGCGTGGCGGGCCGGGCGGGCCCGGGGGTCACGGGCCTGGGGATCCGGGGGGCGGCGAGGTCGGGCGAGACCGTCATGGAGGGGTCCTTCTGCGGAGGGCGCGGTGAGGTGGTCCGTGGCTGCTCAGACACCCGGACAGCGCGCGCTCGCGTTGCGGGCCAGATCGACGTCGGCCCGCCCGTGGAGAAGGAGTTCCTGGGGCACGGCGTCAGCCTGACGATGGATGGCAGGGGCAGTCAAGGGAGTCCCGGGATGTGGGAGATGGATCACGGCAGGTCACATGGCGTGGCCTCACACGGCGTGGCCGAGCGCGGCGATCACATCGGCCTTGCGGGGCTGTCCGGCCGCCTTGCGGACGATCCGGCCGCGCGCGTCGAGCACCAGGACGGTGGGGGTCTTCACGATGTCCAGCTCCCGCACGAGGCCGAGGTGCCGCTCGGCGTCGATCTCGATGTGCGCCACGCCGTCGACCATGCCCGCCACCTCGGCCAGGGTGCGCCGGGTCGCGCGGCACGGCTGGCAGAAGGCGCTGGAGAACTGTACGAGCGTCGCCCGCTCCCCCAGCTCCGCACCCAGCTCGCCCGCTCCGAGCACTCTCGCGTGCACCGGTACCCGCCTTCCTGTCCGTCCTGTGGTGGCATTCAGGTGCAGCGCGCGGGGGGTCCGTACGATTCCCGGAAGGACGCGACGTGACGAGAATCTCGCTGTCCGAAGTCGTCAGGACTGGCCTGTACGGCGCACATGGGGCACGATCGGCCCAATGCCGGATACCTACGGCTGCGTAACTTCCGCCGGGAGAACCCTCCCCGGGCATAGAAGAAGGGGTCTTCTCCAGATGGCAGAACTCGTCTATCGGCCGGTCATCGGCGCCGCTCTCACGATGTTCAAGGCGCTCGACCTGAAGATCGACACTCAGGGTTCGGAGAACATCCCGCGCACCGGTGGTGCCGTGCTGGTCAGCAACCACATCAGCTACCTGGACTTCATCTTCTCCGGCCTGGCGGCGCTGCCGCAGAAGCGCCTGGTGCGGTTCATGGCCAAGGACTCGGTCTTCCGGCACAAGATCTCCGGTCCGCTGATGCGCGGGATGAAGCACATTCCGGTCGATCGCGCGCAGGGAGAGGCGGCCTACCGCCACGCCCTGGAGTCGCTGCGCTCGGGTGAGATCATCGGGGTGTTCCCCGAGGCGACGATCTCCCAGTCGTTCACGCTCAAGAGCTTCAAGTCGGGCGCGGCCCGCCTGGCCCAGGAGGCCGGCGTACCGCTGGTCCCTATGGCGCTATGGGGCACCCAGCGGCTGTGGACCAAGGGGCGGCCGCGCAACTTCAAGCGCAGCCATATCCCGGTGACGATCCGCGTGGGCGAGCCGGTGGAGGCGCCGACCGACCAGTACGCGGGCGCGATCACCCGCCGGCTGCGCGAGCGGGTGCAGGAGCTGCTCGAATCGGCGCAGCGCGCCTATCCGGTACGCCCCAAGGACGCGACGGACACCTGGTGGGTGCCCGCACACCTCGGCGGCACGGCGCCCACCCCGGCCGAGGTCCGCGAGGCGGGCTGACCGGCCGGCCGGGGCCGCCGGGCTCCACCCGTCACCCGGGGGCTCCGACCGTGACGCGGGCGCCGGGGCTGAGCTTCTCCAGGGACTCGGCGAGCTCGGTGCCCGCGGCTTCCAGTTCGGCGCGCGTCATGGGGGCCAGGCTCTCCAGCAGGAAGAGCGCGTTCACGGACCGCTCGGTGAGGCGGGTCCGTACGCCCTGGCGCCAGTTCCAGCGGCGGCAGGTGACGCCCTCGTCGTCGCACCAGACCACCTCGCCCGCCTCCGGGTGCTCGACGGTCTCCTCGCCACCGGCGACGGTGACGAACGGCTCGGCACCCGTGGCGCGGACGAGCCGCATCCCGCCCCTGATGCGGTCGGCGTCCTCGCCGCCGACCGGGATCAGGTGGGCCACGCTGACGGCGTTGTAGGCGTCGACGAGCAGGTTGATGCGGGGCAGGCCGCCGTCGGCGAGGGCGCGCCTGGCGAGCGCCTCGGCGGAGTTGCGCGTACGGGACGGCTTGGCGCCGAAGGCGGTGTACGCCTCGCGCCAGGCGGCGATGTGCGGGTCCTCGTGCGGGGCGCGGCCGCCGAGGCGGTCGGCGAGGCGGCGGGCGGCGTCGTCCAGGAGCGCCGAACTGGCCTCGTCGCTGGGGCCGTTGACCAGCCCATGGGCCTCGATGGCGAGGTGGGTGAAGCCGGGGACGAGGGTGCGCACCTCGTCGGCGACGGTGAGTGTCGGGTTCATGGTCCGCCGTTCAGGGTTCACAGGTTCGTGGGGAGCGTCGCGTCCAGGTGAGGCCGGTCCCGGGCGGCCCGCAGGGCGCTCAGAACGGCCGGGTGCGGTCTAGCGTACAGCACCGGGTAGTCCACTTCATTGGACTCGGGCCGTACCGGGAACGCCACCTGCTCGCGGTCCACCCGGAACTGCGCGTCCACGCCCGGCTTGTTGCCGCGCGGATCCTGCCGCACCCAGCCCCCGCCCGGCAGTCGCACCGCGACCAGACCGTGCACCACCTCGAACTTCTGGTAGCACAGCGCGGCGGGGACGGCCCGGGCCCGCAACAGGGCGGCGAGGGCGTGGGACTTGGCGTAACAGATCCCGGTGCGCTGCTCCAGCACGTCGGAGGCGCGCCAGGTGACGCGCGGATCGTCGGCGTCCATCGAGTGCGGGATGGTGTCGCGGACGAATTCGAAGGCGGCTTTCGCGTATGAGTATGCGTCGGGATGCGAGGCCGCGAGGCGGTCCGCGATCTCCCGCACACGCGGGTGCTCATGGTTGATGACATCGTCGGCCGCCAGATAGGCCGAGAGTTCGGGCACCTGCTGGATCAGTTCCATGCCCGCCGATCATAGAGAAGCGACCGACCGGAGTAAATTGATTTCCGATCGGTCGCATATCTATTCACACCTACGCGCGGGGCGCGAGGCCCGGCTAGTGCGTCATCTCTTCCTTGAGCGCCAGCACGAACGCGTCGATGTCGTCCTCGGTGGTGTCGAAGGAGCACATCCAGCGCACGTCGCCGGCCGCCTCGTCCCAGAAGTAGAAGCGGAACCGCTCCTGGAGCCGCCGGGTCACCTCGTGCGGCAGCCTCGCGAACACCGCGTTGGCCTGTACGGGATAGAGGATCTCCACCCCGTCCACCGCTCGCACGCCCTCCGCGAGGCGCTGCGCCATCGCGTTGGCGTGCCGGGCGTTGCGCAGCCACAGGTCCTTGGCGAGCAGCGCCTCGAACTGCACCGAGACGAACCGCATCTTGGAGGCGAGCTGCATGGACATCTTGCGCAGGTGCTTCATGTACTTCGCCACGTCCGGATTGAGCACGACCACGCACTCGCCGAAGAGCATGCCGTTCTTCGTCCCGCCGAACGACAGCACGTCCACGCCGACCGCGTTGGTGAACGCCCGCATCGGGACGTTCAGCGAGGCGGCCGCGTTGGCTATCCGGGCGCCGTCGAGGTGCACCTTCATGCCCAGGCCGTGCGCGTGCTCGACGATGGCGCGGATCTCGTCGACCGTGTAGACGGTGCCCAGTTCGGTGTTCTGGGTGATCGAGACCACCTGCGGCATGGCGCGGTGCTCGTCCTCCCAGCCGTACGCCTGCCGGTCGATGAGCTCGGGCGTCAGCTTGCCGTCCGGGGTGGGGACGGTCAGCAGCTTCAGCCCGGCCATGCGCTCGGGCGCCCCGCCCTCGTCCACGTTGATGTGCGCGGACTCGGCGCAGATGACCGCGCCCCAGCGGTCGGTGAGCGCCTGGAGGGCGGTGACGTTGGCGCCGGTGCCGTTGAACACCGGGAACGCCTCGGCCGTCGGGCCGAAGTGGCTGTGCATGACCCGCTGGAGGTGCTCGGTGTACTCGTCCTCGCCGTAGGCGACCTGGTGGCCGCCGTTGGCGAGGGCGAGGGCGGCCATGACCTCGGGGTGCGCGCCGGCGTAGTTGTCGCTGGCGAAACCCCGTACGGTCGGGTCGTGGTGCCGCCGGGCATCCGTCTTGGTGCTGGGGGTCACGGCTTGGGGGTCAGCCACAGGCGCTGTCCATTCACTTCCCGGGCGGGCTTGTCCCAGACGGCGGCGATCTCGTCGGCCAGATCCTTGACGTCCGTGAAGCCCGCGAACTTCGCGTTCGGGCGCTCGGCGCGCATGGCGTCGTGCACCAGAGCCTTCACGATCAGGATCGTAGCCGCGGCCTTCGGGCCCTCCTCGCCACCCGCCTTGCGGAAGGCGTCGCCGAGCGCGAGCGTCCACGCCTCGGCGGCGGCCTTGGAGGCGGCGTACGCGGCGTTCCCGGCGGTGGGCTTGCTGGCGCCGGCGGCGCTGACCAGCACGTAGCGGCCGCGGTCGCTGCGCAGCAGCCCGTCGTGGAAGGCGAGGGAGGTGTGCTGGACCGTGCGGATCAGGAGCTTCTCCAGCAGGGTCCAGTCGGCGAGGTCCGTCTCGGCGAAGGTGGCGCTGCCGCGCCAGCCGCCGACGAGGTGGACCAGTCCGTCGACCCGGCCGAACTCCTTCTCGGTCTTGTCGGCCCACTCCCGGGCCGCGGCCAGGTCGAGCAGGTCGACGGTGTCGCCGGTGACGGTCGCCCCGCCGTGCGCGTACCGGGCGGCGTCGACCGCCTCGGCGAGCCGCTCCGGGTCCGCGTCGGAGGCGACCACGGTCGCACCGGCCTCCGCGAGCCGCAGCAGGGCGGCACGGCCGGCCGCGCCGCCCGCTCCGGCCACCGCGACGACAGCGCCCTCGAGCGGTCCGCCGTTTCCGTTGCCCTTGCCGTTCATGGTCGTCGTCTCCTCCGTACGAGAGCTCACGCGGCGACCCTCTCGGTGGCCTTCTCGGCGGTCTTCCCGGCGGTGATGCCCTTGGTGGAGGCGATCACGTTCTTCAGCTTCTTGGAGAGGGCCTCATAGAACATGCTCAGCGGAAACTCGTCCGGAAGCACCTCGTCGACCAGCTTGCGCGGCGGCAGGCTCAGGTCCAGGGCGTCGGGGCCCTTGGCCCAGCGCGAGCCGGGGTGCGGGGCGAGGTAGGTGGACACCAGGTCGTACGCGGCGAACCAGTGGACCAGCTTCGGGCGGTCGATGCCGTCGCGGTACAGCTTCTCGATCTCGCCGCAGAGCTCGTTGGTGACCTGTGGGGCCCGCTCCCAGTCGATCTTGAGGGTGTTGTCGGTCCAGCGCAGCACGTCGTGCTTGTGCAGGTACGCGAAGAGGAGCTGGCCGCCGAGACCGTCGTAGTTGCGGTTGCGGTCACCGGTGACCGGGAAGCGGAACATCCGGTCGAAGAGCACGGCGTACTGGACGTCCCGGCCGTGCGGGTTGCCCTCGGACTCCAGCTTCACGGCCTCCTTGAAGGCGGTGAGGTCACAGCGCAGCTCCTCCAGGCCGTACATCCAGAACGGCTGGCGCTGCTTGATCATGAAGGGGTCGAACGGCAGGTCGCCGTGGCTGTGGGTGCGGTCGTGGACCATGTCCCAGAGCACGAAGGCCTTCTCGCAGCGCTCCTGGTCGCCGAGCATCTCGCGGATGTCGTCGGGCAGGTCGAGGCCGAGGATGTCCACGGCCGCCTCGGTGACGCGGCGGAAGCGGGCGGCCTCGCGGTCGCAGAAGATGCCGCCCCAACTGAAGCGCTCGGGGGCCTCGCGCACGGCGATGGTCTCCGGGAAGAGGACGGCCGAGTTGGTGTCGTACCCGGAGGTGAAGTCCTCGAACGTGATGCCGCAGAAGAGCGGGTTGTCGTAGCGGGTGGCCTCCAGCTCGGCGAGCCATTCCGGCCAGACCATGCGCAGCACGACGGCTTCCAGGTTGCGGTCCGGGTTGCCGTTCTGCGTGTACATCGGGAACACGACCAGGTGCTGGAGGCCGTCGACCCGGTTGGCGGCGGGCTGGAAGGCCAGCAGCGAGTCCAGGAAGTCCGGCACGGCGAAGCCGCTGTCGGCCCACTTGCGCAGGTCGGCGACGAGCGCCTGGTGGTACGCGGTGTCGTGCGGGAGCAGCGGGGAGAGCTGCTCGACCGCGGCGACGACCCGGTCGAAGGTGGTCTCGGCGATGCCACGGGAGGGCGCGCCCTCGGCGTCGAAGTCGATGGAACCGTCCGCGGACTGCCAGGTGCGGATCTCTTCCACGGCATTCTTGAGCTCGGGCCACGCCGGGTGGTCGATCACCCTGGCCTCGGCGGTCACGTCCCCGCCGGCTGCATCCTGCACAAGAATTTCCGTCATCACACTTCCTCCACGGGAGAACCTCGCGTCAAGGCACCGTATCCATGGGTGGTTCTCCGCCACAAGGGGAGCAGGAAGAAATTATCCTGCCGACCCCCCGTCGTGGCCGCTGTTTTTCCTGTCCGGGGTCGGTGATGCAGCGGCATCCACACAGTCCTCCCGGGGGCCCGGGGATCGGTGGGCCCGGCTGTGGGCGCGCCCCCGACGACGCGCCCACGCACGGGTGAACGGGGTCGCGGCACGCCGGGCGGCACGGGTAGGACGGACAGGTCCCCTTCCCGCTCCCGGAGGCGTACGCCATGAGCATCCGTGCCGTCCTGGTCGCCGCCCTCCTCACCGGCTTCGTCCTGGGCATCGCCGTATCCGGGCCGGATCACTCCTCTTCCCCGCGCGGGACGGGTTCCGTCCCGCGCGCGGATCGTTAGGCTGCGACGGTGCCGCGTGTGGCACGGCACCGCGCGGTACCCGCCGTCGACGGAAGCGAGAAGATCTTGAGTTTCCTCACCATCGGTCATCGCGGAGTCATGGGTGTCGAACCGGAGAACACCCTGCGGTCCTTCGTCCGCGCCGAGCACGCGGGCATGGACGTCATCGAACTCGACCTGCACCTGAGCAAGGACGGCGCACTCGTCGTCATGCACGACGCCGAGGTGGACCGGACGACCGACGGCACCGGGGCGATCGCCGACAAGACCCTCGCCGAGCTGCGGGAGCTCGACGCCGGGCTGGGCGAGCGGATCCCGGTGTTCGAGGAGGTCCTGGACGCCGTGCGGACGCCTCTCCAGGCGGAGATCAAGGACGTGGCGGCCGCGCGGGCGCTGGCCGAGGTGATGCACCGGCGCGATCTGGCCGGACGGGTGGAGGTGTCGTCGTTCCACGACGAGGCGGTCGCCGAGATCGCCCGGCTGGTGCCGGGGGTGCGTACCGTGCTCATCGCGAGCCACTGGGGCGACGACATCGTCGCGCGGGCGCGGGCCGTGGGCGCCGCCACGCTGGCGCTGGACATCCGCCGGCTCACCCTGGAGACCACCGAGCGGGCGCGCGCGGCGGGCTTGCGGGTCATCGGCTGGGTGGTCAACACGCCGCAGCACCTGCGCCTGGTCCGCGCCCTGGAATTGGACGGCGCGACCACCGACCACCCCGAGATCCGCCGCACGGGCCGCTTCATCGCCTGACGGGCCCGGCTCTCCGCCGGTTTCGCCGGTACGGCTCGGCCCGCCGCCCCGGCCGCCCCCGGCTCCGCACGGTCGTCCCTCGCCCCCGGTCCGCCCGGTCGTCCCCGCCGGGCGGAGCCGGTGCGTCCCGTTCGTCACAGGTGTAACCGGAATGCGCTCGGGAACCCGCGACCTGGATCCAGCAGGTCTTCTCGTACAGCGTGTCCCGGCCATTACCGGACACCGGAACGGACGCATATGAGCAGCGGTTTCATGGGTCCGGAGGGTTACGGCTCCGACCCCTTCAGCGAGTTTCTGGCCCGCTTCTTCGGGGGCGGGGCCGGATCGTCACCCACGGGTGGGCGGCCCATCCCCCGGTACATCGACATAGGCCGCCTGATGAGCGAGCCCGCGCGCCGGATGGTCGGCGACGCCGCCTCGTACGCGGCCGAGCACGGCAGCACGGACCTGGAGACCGAGCACCTGCTGCGGGCGGCCCTGGCCACCGAGCCCACCCGTGACCTGATCGCCCGCGCGGGCGCGGACCCGGACGCCCTCGCCGAGGAGATCGACCGGACGGCCGGCGAGGGGCCGCCGCAGTCCCGGATCGCGGTCACGCCCGCCGTCAAGCGGGCGCTGCTCGACGCCCACGACCTGGCACGGCACGGGGGCGCCTCGTACATCGGCCCCGAACACGTGCTCGCGGCGCTCGCCTCCAACCCGGATTCGGCGGCGGGGCGCATCCTGAACGCCGCCAAGTTCGACCCCGGCTCCGTGCCGGGCTCCGGTGCCGGGCGCGGCGGGCAGGGCCCGTGGGTGGGCGAGCCCGACCAGCGGCCGGCGCCGCAGCGCGGGACTCCAACGCTCGACAAGTACGGCCGCGACCTCACCGACATGGCCAAGGAGGGCCGGATCGACCCGGTGATCGGGCGCGACCTGGAGATCGAGCAGACCGTGGAGGTGCTGTCCCGGCGCGGCAAGAACAACCCCGTACTGATCGGCGACGCCGGTGTCGGCAAGACCGCCATCGTCGAGGGGCTGGCCCAGCGCATCGCCGAGCACGACGTGCCCGACACGCTGCGTGACCGCAGGGTGGTCGCGCTGGACCTGTCCGGCGTGGTCGCCGGCACGCGCTACCGGGGCGACTTCGAGGAGCGGCTGAACAACATCATCGAGGAGATCCGCACCCACTCCGGCGAACTGATCGTCTTCATCGACGAGCTGCACACGGTGGTCGGCGCGGGCGCGGGCAGCGGGGGCGGCGACAGCGGCTCCATGGACGCGGGCAACATGCTCAAGCCCGCGCTCGCCCGGGGCGAGCTGCACGTCATCGGCGCGACGACGATGGAGGAGTACCGCCGCTACATCGAGAAGGACGCGGCGCTCGCCCGCCGGTTCCAGCCAATCCTGGTGCCCGAGCCGAGCCCGGAGGACGCACTGGAGATCCTGCGCGGCCTCCAGGACCGCTACGAGGCCCACCACCAGGTCCGCTACACCGACGAGGCGCTGCTCGCCGCCGTCGAGCTGTCCGACCGGTACCTGACCGAACGGTTCCTGCCCGACAAGGCCATCGACCTGATCGACCAGGCGGGCGCCCGGGTGCGGCTGCGTACCCACACGAACACCGACGTGCGGGCGCTGGAGCGGCAGGCGGAGCAGTTGGCCCGCGACAAGGACCAGGCGGTGGCGGCCGAGCAGTACGAGCGGGCGATGGAGCTGCGCGACCGCATCCAGGAGATCACCGGTCGGATCAAGGCGGGACGGACCGCCCAGCCCGCCGGCGACGGGCCGGCCGTCGAGGTCACGGCGGAGGACATCGCGGAGGTGGTCAGCAGGCAGACCGGCATCCCGGTCAGCAGCCTCACCCAGGAGGAGCGGGACCGGCTGCTGGGGCTGGAGGAGCACCTGCGCCAGCGGGTCATCGGGCAGGACGAGGCCGTCAAGGCGGTCTCCGAGGCGGTGCTGCGCTCCCGCGCGGGCCTCGCCGACCCCAGGCGGCCCATCGGCAGCTTCCTGTTCCTCGGCCCGACCGGCGTCGGCAAGACCGAACTCGCCCGGGCGCTGGCGGACGCGCTCTTCGGCAGCGACGAGCGGATGGTGCGCCTGGACATGAGCGAGTTCCAGGAGCGGCACACCGTCAGCCGGCTGGTCGGCGCCCCGCCCGGGTACGTGGGACACGAGGAGGCCGGGCAGCTCACGGAGGCGGTGCGCCGCCACCCGTACTCGCTGCTCCTGCTGGACGAGGTCGAGAAGGCCCACCCGGACGTGTTCAACATCCTGCTCCAGGTGCTGGACGACGGACGGCTGACCGACTCGCAGGGCCGCACGGTCGACTTCAAGAACACGGTCATCGTGATGACGAGCAACCTCGGCTCCGAGGCGATCGGCACCGGCCGCGGCATGGTCGGCTTCGGCGCCACGGACAGCGAGGCCGAGGACGACGCGATGCGGGAGCGGGCGCTGCGGCCGCTGCGCGAGCACTTCCGCCCGGAGTTCCTCAACCGCATCGACGAGATCGTCATCTTCCGGCGCCTCGACGAGGAGCAACTACGCCGGATCACCGATCTGCTGCTGGAGGAGACCCGGCGCCGGATGCGCGGGCAGGACATCACCCTCGAGTTCGCCCCGGACGCCGTCGACTGGATCGCCCAGCGCGGCCACCAGCCCGAGTACGGGGCGCGGCCGCTGCGGCGCACGATCCAGCGTGAGGTGGACAACCGGCTGTCCCGGCTGCTGCTGGACGGACGGCTCCCGGCCGGCGCGCGGGTGCGGGTGACCGTCGGGAACGGGCAGTTGGCGTTCCACACGGACGAGCCCGCCAAGGACGACTCCCAGGGCCCGCCCGGTGGGGCCGGCACGGTGGGCAAGCCGGGGTCGATGGACCGGCCGCCGGGCACGGTGGGCAAGCCCGGCGCGATGGACCGGCCGCCGGGCGTCCGGGGCGAACCCGGCACGTCCCCGGACCGGCAGGGCCCCTCCCCGGGCGGACCCGGCGCGCCGCCGGCCGAACCGGGCGGCCCGCCGCCCGCCGCCTAGGCCGGGCCGGGCCGGGGGGCCAGGTCCTTCACCAGCAGCTCGAACTCCAGGTCGTCGCGCTGGGGCAGGCCGAAGCGCTCGTCGCCGTACGGGAACGGGGTCATCCGTCCCGTACGGCGGTAGCCGCGCCGCTCGTACCAGGCGATCAGCTCGTCCCGGACCGAGATCACCGTCATGTGCATCTCGCGCACGCCCCACGCGGCGACGGCGAGCCGCTCGGCCTCCGCGAGGACGCGCCGGCCGACACCGCCGCCCTGGAGGCCGGGTCGGACGGCGAACATCCCGAAGTAGGCGGCGTCCCCGCGGTGTTCGAGCTGGCAGCAGGCGACCGGCTCGCCGGCCCGCTCCACGACGAGCAGGCGGGAGCCGGGGGTGGTGATGACCTCGCGCACGCCCTCGGGGTCCGTGCGCTGCCCCTGGAGGATGTCGGCCTCGGTCGTCCAGCCGGCCCGGCTGGAGTCGCCCCGGTAGGCCGACTCGACGAGCGCGACGAGCGCGGGCACGTCCGTCTCGGTGGCGTCGCGGTAGGTCAGCTCGTCCGTGTCCCGGGGCAGGGCGGTGTCCATGGTTCCCTCGGTCTCCTCACAGGCTGTCGGTACCGTCCCGGAGCCTAACGCGCCCTGCTCGCGCTCCCCGAGTACGCCCCTGCGCTCGCGTGCACCCTCGCCGATCCGGGCATCGTCCCCGAAGGCCGTCTCGTCGAGGGGGAGGTACGTCGTGCACGGACCTGCGATGTCGGGCTGGCTGCTGGTGGCGCTGTGCGTGACGGCCGGCGCGTACTGCCTGGCGCGGACCAGGACCTCCACGGGCGCCGCGCGCCGGGCGGCGGCGGACGAGGCGGTGATGGGGTTCGGGATGGCCGTGATGGCGGTGCCGTCGCCGTCACGGTGGCTGTGGGCGCCGTACGCCGTGGTGTTCGGCGCCGCGTCGGTGCGGGCCCTGTGGTCGGCCCGCGGCGGCTTTGGCCACCATCTGCACCACCTGGTGGGCTCGCTGGCCATGGTGTACATGGCGGTGGCGATGGCCGGGGGCGGCGGCGCTCACGCGGCGCACGGGGCGGCGGGCGGGGTGCCGGTGGTGACGGGCCTGCTGCTCGCCTACTACGCGGTGTACGTGCTGCGGGCCGGGCTGGGGCTGGTACCGGCGGGGCCGGCGGCCGCGGGGACGGGGGCGATGGGGACGGGGGCGGCCGGGGCGGTGCCGGGCGGCCGGTGGGACGGTCCGGAGATGGCCCTGGCCTGCCGGGTGTCGATGGGACTGGCCATGCTGGCGATGCTCGTCACCATGTGAGGACGGAGAGGGCGGCGGAATCCGTAGCGGAGTCGCTTCGGATTCCGTGGCGTGCGTCACTTGCCGTCCAAGCCCATACCGATGGGTAGTCCACCGCTCCTATGGTGAGTCCATGTCGGTCTCCCTCGCGCTGCTCGCGCTCGGCCTTCTGGCCGCCGTGGCGGCTCCGCGTCTGCTGGCGCGGGCCGAATGGCCGGAGCGCGAGCCGGTGGTGGCGCTGTGGGTGTGGCAGTGCGTGGTGGCGGCGGTGCTGCTGAGCTTCGCGCTGTCGATGACGTTCAGCGCGGCGGCCGCCTGGCAGGCGGTACGGGGCCATGTGTTCGCGCCCGCGCCGCGCGCCGTGGTCGAGGCGTACGAGCTGGGCGCCCACGGGCCGTGGTCCGCCGTGCTCGCGGTGCTGCTGGCGTGCGGCGGCCTGTGGACCGGGGCGATGCTCACCCGGGAGATCCGCCGTGCCCGGGCGCGGCACCGGCGCAGCCGGGCCGAACTCCTCGTGCGCTCACCGCTGTTGCCCGGCGAGGAGCCCGGCGCGGAGCCCCTGGTGCTGCTGGAGGGCGAGCGCCCGGACGCCTGGTGGCTGCCCGGCGCCGCGCCCCGGCTGGTGGTGACCACCGCGGCGCTACGGCGCCTGAAGGGGCGTCAGCTCGATGCGGTGCTGGCCCATGAGCAGGGGCACGCGCGGGCGCGCCACGACTGGCTGCTGCACTGCTCGTCGGCGCTGGCCACGGGGTTCCCGCAGATTCCGGTCTTCGCGGCGTTCCGGGACGAGATGCACCGGCTGGTGGAGCTGGCGGCGGACGATGTGGCGTCCAGGCGGTACGGGCGGCTGACGATCGCGCTCGCGCTGGTGGAACTGAACGAGCACCGTGGGGTGTTCGGCCCGTGCCCCACCCCGGACGCCCAACTGCCGCACCGGGTCAACCGCCTGCTGACCGCCGCCCCGCGCCTCACGGCCGGGCGGCGTCTGCGTCTGACGGCCGCCGCCGCACTCGTACCGGTGGTGCCGCTGCTGGTGGCGTTCGTGCCGGGGCTGAGGGCGCTGGGATAGCCGGCGCGTCCTCGGGGAGGATCACCCCATGCACTCCCCCACCCGTTCCCCCACGCTCTCCCGTCACACCGCCGCCGTCGCCGTGTGGACCGGGGCCCTCTCGGCCGTGCTGCTGGCGCTCGTCTCCGCCGAGTGGGGGCCACTGGTCTCGTTCGACCGGGCGGTCGCGGACGGGCTGCACGACTCGGCCGTCCGCAGTCCGGCGCTGAGCCGGACCAACCGGATCCTCAGCGACTGGGTGTGGGATCCGTGGACGATGCGCGCGCTGGTCGCGGTGGGTGTCGTGTGGCTGTGGTGGCGCGGGGAGCGGATCCTGGCCGTGTGGACGGTGGCGGTGAGCGCACTCGGTTCCGCCGTGCAGCAGGTGCTGAAGGCGGCGGTGGGCCGCGACCGGCCGCGCTGGCGGGACCCGGTGGACTGGGCGCACTACGCCGCCTTCCCCTCGGGCCACGCGATGACGGCCGCGGTCACCTTCGGGCTGCTGCTGTGGCTGCTGGCCCTGTTCGGGGCGGGCCGGCGCCTGCGGGTCACGGCCCTGCTGCTCGGTGCCGTCTCGGTGCTGGGCGTGGGCCTGACCCGGGTGTACCTGGGCGTGCACTGGGCGTCGGACGTGGTGGGCGGCTGGCTGCTGGGGGCGTGTGTGGCGGCCGTCGCCGTCGTGGCGTACGAGCGGACGGTCGCGTCGCGGCAGCGCTGATCGCGGCGGCACTGACGCACGCCGGTGGAGGCCTTCCGGACCGGGCGATCCCCCGCGTCGCCCGGTCCGGCCGGCATGCCTCTGAGTATATTGGCTGCGAGCCAGTCAACGCAGGAGTTAAGCATGTCCCCGCGCAGCGCATCGGTCAATGAAGAGCTGCGGCGACGTTCGCGGGAGCGGCTGCTGCAGGCGACGGTGGAGCTGGTCGCCGAGCGCGGGTACGAGGCGACGACGCTGGCCGACATCGCGGACCGGGCCGGTTCGGCGCGCGGTCTTGTCTCGTACTACTTCCCGGGCAAGCGGCAGTTGCTCCAGTCGGCGGTGCACCGGCTGATGCACCTGACGCTGGAGGCGGCGCTGGAGCGGGAGCCGCGCAGCGAGGACGGCCGGGAGCGGCTCGCGCGGGCCATCGACGCGATCCTGGGGCTCGCGGTGGAGCAGCCGCTGCTGATGCGGACGCACATGGCCGGGATCCTCCAGGCGGAGGGCTTCGTGCAGGGCCCGGAGCAGCAGCGGCTGGCGTTCCTGCTGCGGGACACGGTGGTCAGGTACGGGTCGCGGGACGTGGACGCCGATTATCCGATGCTGCGGGCGCTGCTGATGGGCGCCGTCTTCGCGGTGCTGCTGCCGGGTGCGCCGATGCCGATGGCGAAACTGCGCGCGGAGCTGTTCCAGCGGTACGGGCTGGACTGGGAGCTCGGCGTGGGGGGGGGGGGGGGGGGGGAGGGAGGGAGGGGGGCAAAAAACGAGAAGGAGTAGGCGATGGAGCGATCCAACAGGA
>NZ_JBVIGF010000012.1:97201-205088 GCF_055570965.1 Streptomyces sp. NPDC031064 | reverse complement strand
GAGGGGAAAAAATGGCGATGGCCTTTTCCACGGGGGCCGTGCGGGCCTCGGCCCTCCCCCCCCCCCCCCCCCCCCCCCCCCCCCCCCCCCACGTCCATGGAGCTGGGTCAGTCGTCGAAGTCGTCGAAGTAATCGGGCTGGGTCTGCACGTTCAGCTCGTGCATCCGCACCCGCTTGGCCGGGTCGGTGCGACGGTCGTCGAGCCGCAGCACGTCGAGGCCCTTGACCATGTCGTTCGAGTAGATGTGGCCGTTGTAGTAGTACGCCGACCAGGAGCCGCCGGACACCACCTTCTCGGTGCTGAGCGGGCCGCGCTCGAAGTAGGCGATCTCCTTGGGCCTGGCGGAGTCGGTGAAGTCCCACACCGAGACGCCGCCCTGGTACCAGGCCTGGACCATCAGGTCCTTGCCCTTGACCGGGATCAGCGAGCCGTTGTGGGCGACGCAGTTCTCGGTGTCGGCCTGGTGACGGGGGATCTTGAAGTAGCTGCGGAAGACGAGCTTGCGCTTGTCGCCCTTGCCGACGATGTCGTAGATGCCGTCGGCACCGCGGTTGGGGCCGATCTTCGCGTTGCAGGTGGCCGCGCCGCCGCCGCCGAGCTCGTCGGTGAAGACGACCTTGTCGGCCTTCTGGTTGAAGCTCGCGGAGTGCCAGAAGGCGAAGTTGACGTTGTCCTGGACCTGGTCGATGACCTTGGGGTTCTCCGGGTCCTCGATGGAGAACAGGATGCCGTCACCCATGCAGGCGCCGGCCGCGAGGTCCTTGGAGGGCAGCACGGTGATGTCGTGGCAGCCGGTGGTCTTGGAGACGCCCGGGTTGGTGGGCGCGCCGGGGTTGCCGCCGCCGTCGGGGCCCTCGCCCGGGAAGAGGACGGGGAAGTTCACGATCGCGGCCTTCTCGGGGGCCTTGCGCGGGACCTTGATGACCGAGATGCCGTCGTGGGGTGGCTGGCAGTCGGGGAAGGCGGCGTTGGGCGAGTACGAGGAGACGTAGACGTAGACGTTCCTGCGCTCCGGTACGAGGGTGTGCGTGTGGGAGCCGCAGGCGGTCTCGACGGCGGCGACGTACTTGGGGTTGCGCTTGTCGCTGATGTCGAAGATCTTCATGCCCTCCCAGGAGGACTTCTCCGTCGCGGGCTGCGTGGTGCTGGAGCAGGAGTTGTCGCTGCGCGAGGAGTCGGTGGAGAGGAAGAGCAGGTCGCCGGAGACGGATATGTCGTTCTGGGAGCCGGGGCAGAGGACCTGGGCGACGGTCTTGGGGTTCGACGGGTTGCTGATGTCGAAGATCCGGAAGCCGTCGTAGTTGCCGGCGAAGGCGTACTTCCCCTGGAAGGCGAGGTCCGAGTTGACGCCGGCGAAGGCCTCGCGCGGGGCGTTGGCCAGGTGGGTGATGTTGTCGCTGTGGACGACCTGGTCCACACCGGGGATCTCACCGGAGCGGATGGCCGCGCGGGCCTCCGCCTGGTCCTGGCTGGAGACGGTGGCCGGTGGGGCGGGGGCGTCTCCGGGGTCGGGTACGGCGGCCGCGGGGCCGGCCGTCAGGAGTGTCGCGAGAAGTCCGGCCGCGGCGGTGGCCACGCCCAGGCGTCTGCGTCGCACGTGAGTGGTGCGCAACGGGGTCACTGCGTCGTCCTCCCTTGTCTCCGTTCGGAGTTGAACGGGTCGCGGACCCCGGCAGTATCTTCCTTTGCATGCACATCTCAACAGATGGCAACAGAGACTTAATGAACGCACCGCGATTGATGAACGCGTTCGAGCGCAGCGGCGGTCCCGGCCATTCCCCGTGCCCCTGGAGGTCCTCGTGTTGAAGCGCACCACAAGCGTCGCGGTGACAGCCGCCCTGACCGCCGTACTCGCCCTGGCGGGCTGCGAGTCGGCACCCTCGGGAACGGGGGACGAACCGCAGGCCAGGGCGGGCGGCGGGAGCGGCGGTCCGGCCGTGGTGGCCCCCGGGAAGCCGGGCGAACCCGCGCGGACGCTGTCACCGGAGGAGGCGCGGAAGGCCGTCCCGCCGGACACGCCCAACTCGGCGGACTTCACGTACGCGCAGATGATGATCGTGCACCACGGCCAGGCGCTGGAGATGACCGCACTCGCCGCGAAACAGGCCGCGTCACCGCAGGTGAAGCTGTTGGCGGCGCGGATCGCGGCGGCCCAGGAGCCGGAGATCGGCGCGATGCGGGGATGGCTGAAAAACAACGGTGGCCCCACGACGCACCCGGGGCACGACCACGGCACGATGCCCGGCATGGCCACCGGGGCCCAGATGGCCCAGTTGCGCGGCGCGCGGGGGAAGGCCTTCGACGAACTGTTCCTGAAGCTGATGGTCACCCACCACCAGGGTGCGGTCACCATGGCCACCGAGGTGCTGTCGGAGGGGAACAACGTCCAGGTGGAGGAGATGGCCAACGACGTGATCGCGCAGCAGACGGCCGAGATCAACCGCATGCGCTCCATGTGACGGCGTCCGTGTGCGCGGACGGACGCGCGCCACCTCCCGCAGTCGGCGCGGCGGTGCGATGCTGGGAGTCCCTGCGGGAAGGAGCGCAGCCGTGCTTCGTGTCGCCGTTGTCGGTTCCGGGCCGAGCGGGGTCTACACGGCCCAGTCCCTCGTCGAGCAGACCGCGGTACCGGACGTGCGCGTGCACGTCCTGGACCGGCTGCCATGCCCGTACGGGCTGGTGCGCTACGGGGTGGCGCCGGACCACGAGAAGATCAAGTCACTCCAGAACAACCTGCGCGCGGTCCTGGAGCACGAGCGGGTCGGGTTCGTCGGGAACGTCGAGGTCGGCGCGCACGGCCTGACGCCCGAGCGGCTGCTGGAGCTCTACCACGCGGTCGTCTACTGCGTGGGCGCGGCACGGGACCGCAGGCTCGGCGTGCCGGGCGAGGACCTGCCGGGCAGCTACTCGGCCACCGACTTCGTCTCCTGGTACAGCGCCCATCCGGACGCCGCCGCGGGCGGATTCGTGCTGGGCGCCCGTTCGGCCGTGGTGATCGGCGTCGGCAACGTGGCCGTCGACGTCGCGCGGATCCTCGCGCGCGGCCCCGAGGAACTGCACCCCACCGACGTACCCCAGACGGCGCTGGGCGCGCTGGCCGCGAGCCGGGTGCGCGAGGTGCACATGGTGGGCAGGCGGGGCCCCTCACAGGCCAAGTTCACCACCAAGGAGCTGCGCGAACTGGGCGCGCTGCCCCAGGCCAGGGTGGAGGTCGAGCCCTCTGACCTGGCGCTCGACCCGGCGTACGCCGACCCGGCGGGGCTCCCGGCGGTCAACCGGCGCAACGTGGAGGTGGTGCGCGCCTGGGCGGAGGGCACCGGCTGGGAGCCCCGGGAGCGGGTCATCCGGGTGCGGTTCTTCCTCAGGCCGGTGGAGGTGCTGGAGCAGGACGGCAGGGCGGCCGGTGTGCGTTTCGAGCGCACGGTTCCGGACGGTTCCGGCGGGGTGCGCGGGACCGGGGCGTACGAGGACATCGAGGCGCAGTTGGTGCTGCGGGCGGTCGGGTACCGGGGCGTACCGCTGCCGGGGCTGCCGTTCGACGCGACGCGCGGGACGGTGCCGCACGCGGCGGGGCGGGTGCTGCGGGACGGGGTGCCGTCGGCGGGCGAGTACGTGGCGGGGTGGATCAAGCGCGGTCCGACCGGCGTGATCGGCACCAACCGGCCGTGCGCCAAGGAGACGGCCACGTCGCTCCTGGCGGACGCCCCGGCGCTGGCCCGGCGGGCGGTGGCGGACGACCCGCTGGCCACCCTCCGCGCGTGGGGCCACCAGCCGGTGGAGTGGCCCGGCTGGCTGTCCATCGAACAGGCGGAGGCGGCCCTCGGCCGCACCCTGGGCCGGGGCTCGGTCAAGATCCCCGACTGGTCCGGCCTCCTGTCGGCAGCGGGGCAGGGCTGACGGGCCGGCGGTGACCGGGTCGGGCCCGGCGGGGCGGGCGGGCAGGGCGTGGCCCGGTGGGGCCAGCCGGCCGGGCGTGGCCCGGTGGGGCGGGCAGGGCTGTTGCGGGGCCCGTGTGGGCTGTGCCGAGCCGGTGCGGGGCCCGCGCCGAGCCCGTGCGGCGGGCCGTACCGAGCCCGTGCCGGCGCGTGCCGTTACGTGGGGGCCGGGAGGGCCGTGCGGGGCGGTGCGGTCATGCGGGGGCCGGGCGGGCGGCCTGGCTCTCGGCGGCGGCGAGGACGGTGTCCAGAAGGCCCGGGAAGAGCGCGTCGAGGTCCTCACGGCGGAGGCCGTTCATCTTGGCCGTGCCCCGGTAGCACTGGCGGATGACGCCGCTCTCGCGGAGGACGCGGAAGTGGTGCGTGGTGGTCGACTTGGTGACCGGCAGTTCGATGTACGAGCAGGCCACCTCGGCATCAGCCGCCGCCAGTTCGCGTACGACGCGCAGCCGCATCGGGTCCGAGAGCGCGTGGAGCACGCCTTCGAGGCGGATCTCGTCGCGCGTGGGGTGGGCGAGCTCGCGCGGGCTGGTGGCGGTGGTCACGACGGCTCCAGATTCATCGGGTTCCTCCATTGTACGAGAAGCCTCGTAGTTTGACAGGCGCCGTACTACGATGGTTATCGTACGAGCCGTACAGCCGTACAGCCGTACAGCCGTACAGCCGTACACCGGCCCGCCTGGCCCCGCCCGGCCCCACCCTGAACGGAGTCCGCCGTGAGCGCACTGTTCGAGCCCCGCACCCTGCGGTCGCTGACCGTCCCCAACCGCGTCTGGATGGCGCCGATGTGCCAGTACAGCGCCGAGGCGTTCGGCCCGAGCGCGGGCGTGGCGAACGACTGGCACTTCGCCCACTACGCGGCCCGCGCCGCCGGCGGCACCGGCCTGATCCTGCTGGAGGCGACCGCCGTCTCCCCCGAGGGCCGGATCAGCCCGTACGACCTCGGCATCTGGAACGACACCCAGGTCGAGGCGCTGCGCCGGATCACCGGCTTCCTCAAGGGCCAGGGCACCGTCCCCGGCATCCAGATCGGCCACGCGGGCCGCAAGGCGTCGACCGACCAGCCCTGGAAGGGCGGCGCCCCCGTGGGCACCGACGCGCACGGCTGGCAGCCGGTCGCCCCGAGCCCCCTACCCTTCGACGACGGCCACCCCGTGCCGGACGAGCTGACGCGGGACCGGATCGGCGAGGTCGCCCGGCAGTTCGCCGACGCGGCGCGGCGCGCCCGGGACGCGGGCTTCGAGGTCGTCGAGATCCACGGGGCGCACGGGTACCTGATCGGCGAGTTCCTCTCCCCGCACAGCAACCACCGCACCGACGAGTACGGCGGCTCCTTCGAGAACCGCACGCGCTTCGCCCTGGAGGTCGTGGACGCGGTACGGGAGGTGTGGCCCGAGGAACTGCCGCTGTTCTTCCGGATCTCGGCCACCGACTGGCTGGAGGAGGCGGGCTGGACGGCCGACGACACCGTCCGCTTCGCCGCGCTGCTCAAGGAGCACGGCGTGGACCTGCTCGACGTGTCGAGCGGCGGCAACGCGCCGCGCGCCCGCATCCCCGTCGGACCGGGCTACCAGGTGCCCTTCGCGGCGCGGGTGAAGGAGGAGACGGGGCTGCCGGTCGCCGCCGTCGGGCTGATCACCGAGGCCGGGCAGGCCGAGAAGATCGTCGCCAACGGCGAGGCGGACGCGGTCCTGCTCGGCCGCGAGCTGCTGCGCAACCCCTCCTGGGCGCGGCACGCGGCGCGTGAGCTCGGTGGTGACGTGCACGTGCCGGACCAGTACCACCGCTCGGTCTGACCTGCGCAAACGCCGCCTTCGGGGGCCACTGTCAGTGGGTGGGTGCAGACTGGCCCGTATCCGCGACAAAGGCGTCCAGGAGGTGTCGGCGATGACCGACGTACTACTGACCGTAGGCACCCGCAAGGGACTGTTCATCGGCCGCAGGCGTGGCGGCCGGTGGGAGTTCGAGGGACCGCAGTTCAACGCGCAGGCCGTCTATTCGATCGGCATCGACATGCGCCGGACCACGCCCCGGCTGCTCGTCGGAGGGGACAGCACGCACTGGGGCCCCTCGGTGTTCCACTCCGACGACCTGGGGGCGACATGGACGGAGCCGGCGCAGCCGGCCGTCAAGTTCCCGAAGGACACCGGGGCTTCGCTGGAGCGGGTGTGGCAGTTGCACCCGGCCGGGCCGGCGGCGCCCGGCGTGGTGTACGCGGGCACCGAGCCCGCCGCGCTGTTCCGCTCCGAGGACGGCGGCGAGACCTTCGAGCTGGTCCGCCCGCTGTGGGAGCACCCCACCCGGTCCCAGTGGGTGCCGGGTGGCGGCGGTGAGGGGCTGCACACGGTCGTCACGGACCCGAGGGACCCGGACGCCGTGACGGTCGCGGTGTCCACGGCGGGCGTGTTCCGCACCCTGGACGGCGGCCGGAGCTGGTCGCCGTCCAACCAGGGGGTGTCGGCGGTCTTCCTGCCGGATCCGAGCCCGGTGTTCGGGCAGTGCGTGCACAAGATCGTCCAGGACGCGGGCGACCCGGACCGGCTGTACCTCCAGAACCACTGGGGGGTGTACCGCAGCGACGACGCGGGTGCCAAGTGGACCGACATCGGCGCGGGGCTGCCGTCGGACTTCGGCTTCGCGGCGGCCGCGCACCCGCACCGCGCCGAAGTGGCGTACGTCTTCCCCATCCAGGCCGACTCCGACCGCGTACCGGCGGAGCGGCGGTGCCGGGTCTACCGCACGAGCGACGCGGGCGGCACGTGGGAGGCCCTGTCGGCCGGCCTGCCGGACGGCGACCACTACGGCACGGTGCTCCGCGACGCGATGTGCACGGACGACGCGGACCCGGCCGGTGTCTACTTCGGCAACCGCAACGGCGAGCTGTACGCGAGCGCCGACGAGGGCGACAGTTGGCAGTTGCTGGCGTCCCACCTGCCGGATGTGCTGTGCGTGCGGGCGGCGGTGATCGGCTGACCTCAGGCCGCCCGGCCCTTGCGCAGGAAGCGGCGCAGCTTCGTCAGGGGCCAGGTGTTGATGACGTCGTCCTTCGTCAGCCATCCGCGCTGGGCGGTTCCCACTCCGTACCGCATGTACGGCAGGTGCGTGACGGAGTGGGCATCGGAGTTCACCGCGAACTTCACGCCGTACCGCTTGGCGCGCAGGATGTCCTCGTCGCGCAGGTCGAGGCGCTCCGGATGGGCGTTGATCTCCAGCGCGGTGCCCGTCGCGGCGCACGCCTCGAAGACCGCGTCGAAGTCGGCGTCCAGGCCCGGGCGTTTGCCGATGCGGCGGGTGGTGGGATGGCCGATGACCGCGACGTACGGGTTCTCGCAGGCACGGATGAGCCGGCGCGTCAGGGCCTGCCTGCTCTGGTTGAAGTGCGAGTGGACGGAGGCCACGCACAGGTCGAACTCCGCCAGGAATTCGGGGGGCCAGTCGACCTCGCCGTCGGGGTCGATGTTGAGTTCCGTGCCGTGCAGCAGGCGCATCCCGTGGTGCCGGCGGTCCAGTTCCCGTACGCGTTCGCGCTGCGCCAGCATCTTCTCGTCGGTCATGCGCTGCATGTACAGGTTGGGGGCGTGGTCGGTGATCGCGTAGTAGGCGTAGCCGCGTGCGGCGGCCGCGGCGACCATGTCCTCCAGCGGGGCGAGGCCGTCGGTGAGGTCGGTGTGGGTGTGCAGGTCGCCCCTGATGTCGCCGTCCTGGACCAGGTCGGGCACCTCGTCCCGCAGCCCTGCCGCGATCTCGCCCCGGTCCTCGCGCAGCGGGGGCGGGATCCATGGCAGGCCGAGCCGGGCGTAGATGTCCTCTTCCGTCTCGGAGGTGACCATGTCGCCGCTCTCGGCGTCGAAGAGCCCGTACTCGGAGAGCTTGAGCTTGTGGCGCACGGCGATCTCGCGGGTGCGGATGTTGTGCGCCTTGGACCCGGTGAAGTACTGGAGTCCGGCTCCCCAGGAGGCGGGCGGCAGGACCCGCAGGTCCACCTGGAGGCCCTTGGTGGTACGGATCGACGTCTTCTTCTCGCCGTGCGCGATGACCTCGGCGGTGTGCGGAAGGGCACCGAGGGCCTCCATGAACGGCGCCGACCTCTCCGCCGCCACGAGGATGTCGATGTCGCCGATCGTCTCCTTCATGCGGCGCAGGGACCCCGCGTAGGTGCACCGCGCGCAGCCGGAGATGGCGGACAGTTCGGCGACGATCTGTTCGGCGACGTCCATGGCGGCGCTGACGAGGATGCGGCCTTCGCCGGCCTTCTGCATGAGCGCGATGCCGTGGAGGATGTTCGCCTCGGTCTTCTCGCCGAAGCCCTTCAGGTCGCGCAGCCGCTCCTGGTGGATGGCGTCGAGGAGCTGGTCGACGGAGGTGATGCCCAGTTCCTCGTGGAGGACCATCGCCTTCTTGGGGCCGAGCGTCGGGATGGTGATCAGCTCCCGGACGCCGGCGGGGATCGACGCCCTGGTCTCCTCGATCGTGGAGACCTGGCCGGAGTGCAGGTACTCGACGACCTTCTCGGCAATGGACTTGCCGACGTTGGGGATGTCCTTCAGGCCCTTGGCGTCGAGCTTGGAGATGTCGGCGTGGTAGCCGCCGATGGCTCGGGCCGCCTTCTCGTACGCGCGCGCCTTGAAGGCGTCGCCTCCGGTGATGGCGATGAGGTCGGCGTACTCCTGGAGCAGCGCTTCGACCTCTTCGTTGGGTCGGGGCATACCTCCAGGGTGCTCCGGCATCACCGAGGGGGCACGCCGGGGATCATCGCGGTGACCGTGGCCGCCGTGGCGACGGCGACCGCCGTCAGACGCCGGTAGTCGAGGGTGTCGGGGGTGTCGGTCGGCCGGTGGTAGTGGGGGTTACGGAAGTTGGCCGTGTCGGTGAGCATCAGGGCCGGGATACCCGTGTTCCAGAAGGCCGCGTGGTCGCTGCGGTCGAGGTGGGCCAGCGCGGGCGCCGCCAGGCCGGCCAGGGCGCCCAGGGGGCCCTGGGGGCGGGGATCGCACAGGGTGACGCAGGGCAGCGCGGGCTCGGTGGCCCGCGCGGCGGCGTGCCAGAGGGCGGCCGCCGCCCGGGTGGAGCGCCGGTGGACCACGAGGGTGAAGTCGCCGCGCAGCCCGGCCGAGCGGACGGAGGCGGCCACGCGGGGGAAGGCGGTGCCGAACCCGGGCGGCATCCGCTGGCTGCCGGGATCGGCCCGGAAGTACCCGACGGACTCCAGGCAGATCATGCCCGTGACCTCGCGGTTGCGGCGCAGCCACTGGGCGGCGAACCGGGAACCGATCAGGCCCAGTTCCTCCATGTCGAACACCATGAACGTGACGTCCGGAGGGCTCGGCATCCCGCCGAGTAGCCGGGCGGTCTCCAGCAGCGCGGCCACTCCCGAGGCGTTGTCGTCGGCGCCCGGGGCGGCGTCGACGGTGTCGAGATGGGCTCCGACGACGACGGTCGGGCGGCGGACGCCGGCCGGTGGTTCGGCCAGCAGGTTCGCACCGGTCAGCCGCGGGTGCAGGCGGAACCGCAGGGGCAGCGCCCGGTGACCGCGCCGGTCGGTGGAGCCGGGGCGCCACCGCACGTCGAACGGCTGGCGCACGGCCGGCCGGCCCGCGGCGGCCAGTTCGGCCGCCACGTGCGCCTCGGCCCGCAGCATGGCCCCGGGGGCGCGGGTCCGGCTGCGCGGGCCGTCGGCGAGCGACTCGACGTCCCGGCGCACGCGCCGGGGGTCGGCGCGCGAGGTCAGCTCCCGGACGACGTCGCCCAGGGCCACGGGTCCGGCCTCCGGTACACGGGCCGGCATCTCCGTCACCGCCTTCCCTCACGGCTTGCCCCACCGCCTTCCCCCATGGTCGGGGCTCGCACGGGCGACGGCCACCGGCGGCGTCACGCGGGGCACGGGCCACCGCGGGACTCGGGCCATCGCGGGCGAGGGCCACCGGCGGGGCCTCCGGGCGGCGTCACGGGCGGCTCGGGCGTCACAATGGGGTGAGGGGCGCCCCTGCCGTCGCGGAGAGGCGGTCGATGCCCGTGCGGTACACAGCCGTGACTGCCCTGAGCCACTCCGGGCTGCTGCGCGACCACAACGAGGACAGCCTGGTCGTCGGGCCCTGGACCCTGTGCGGCACCGAGACCGAGAACCCCCAGTCCCTGGTGTTCGCGCTGGGCACCCCGCTCGTTGTGGCGGTCGCCGACGGGCTGGGTGGACAGCCGGCCGGCGAGGTGGCCAGCTCCCTGGTCGTCCGCCGGCTCGCCTCGCTGGGTCCGTCCCTGGACGGTGAGGCCGCCGTCCGTGAGGCCCTGGACGACTGCAACCGCGCGGTGTACTCGGCCGCCGAGGGCCGTCCCGAGCTGGTGACCATGGGGACCACGGTCGCGGGAGCCGTGGTGCTGGAGGATTCGCTGCTGACGTTCAACGTCGGCGACAGCAAGGTGTACCGGGCCGCCGAGGACGGGCTCCGCCAGGTGAGCGTGGACGACAGCCCGCCGCCGGCGCCCGGGCGGCGCACCACGTCGGCCGTCACCCAGACGCTCGGCGGCGGCTACGCGTTCAGCGCCGTCACCCCCCATGTGGCGACCTCCCCGCTGGACACCGGCGACCGCTTCCTGGTGTGCAGCGACGGGCTGACCGATCCGGTGCCGGACGACGAGCTGGAGAGCCTGCTGCGGGACCGTGCCGACGGCAGGGCCGCCTTCGAGCTGTGGAAGGCAGCGATGGACGCCGGAGGGCCCGACAACATCACCCTCGCCCTGCTGCGCATCGGCGAATAGGCCCGGGAGGCGGAAGCGGGCCAGGGAGGCGGAAGCGGCGCCACGGCCCTACGGTGGTCTGGGAGGCCGCCGGCACCCGGACGCCGGCCCGCCGATCAGGCCGAGGAGGTCGCTGCGATGGAGAGGCACTTCGTCTGGACGACGACCCGCCGTATCAAGCCGGGCACCCTGGACGAGTTCGAACGGGCGTGGCGCCCGGGCGCGCACCCGGACGGCATGATCCGCGCGTTCGCGTTCTGGTCCGAGGACGGCCAGGAGATCACCGGAGTGTCCTTCTGGGAGTCCAAGGAGGCGTGCGACAACTGGCGGCGGTCCGAGGCGGAGAAGCAGCGGCGCGAGGCCATGGCCCCGTTCGTCGTCGAGGAGCGGGAGGACTTCCTGCGCGGCGGCGAGCTCAGCATCCCCGATCGGTAGACGTCCCCGAGCGGCAGACGTCCCCGAGCGGCAGGCGTGCTGTTGATCGGCCGGTAGGGTGACCTGCCGTGGCAGCACGACCGTTGAAAGAAATCGTCGAGCCGGGCTGGGCGGACGCCCTCGCGCCGGTGGCCGAACGCATCGCCCGCATGGGCGACTTCCTCCGCACGGAGATCGCCGCCGGGCGCACCTACCTCCCGGCCGGACCGCATGTCCTGCGGGCGTTCCAGCAACCGTTCCACGAGGTACGGGTCCTGATCGTCGGACAGGACCCATACCCGACCCCGGGACACGCGGTGGGGCTGAGCTTCTCCGTGGCGCCGGAGGTGCGACCGCTGCCGGGCAGCCTGGAGAACATCTTCCGGGAGCTGAACTCCGACCTGGGGCTGCCCCGGCCCTCCAACGGCGACCTGACGCCGTGGACCCGGCAGGGGGTGCTGCTGCTCAACAGGGCGCTGACCACCGCGCCGCGCCGGCCGGCCGCGCACCGCGGCAAGGGCTGGGAGGAGGTCACCGAGCAGGCCATCAAGGCGCTCGTGGCACGCGGCAAGCCGCTGGTGTCCGTGCTGTGGGGGCGGGACGCCCGCAACCTCCGTCCGCTGCTCGGCGACCTCCCGGCGATCGAGTCGGCGCACCCCTCCCCCATGTCGGCGGACCGGGGCTTCTTCGGCTCGCGGCCGTTCAGCCGGACGAACGAGCTCCTGGTCCGGCAGGGCGCGCAGCCGATCGACTGGCGGCTGCCGTGACGCGTCCCCCGGACGGGGGGTGGGTGCTGGGGGCCGACTCCGGCGGGTCCGGTCTGCGGGTCGCCCTCGGGGCCGTACGTGAGCCGGCCCCGGAGGGCGGCGGCGTACGGGTCGTGGACGGCGTGGAGTTCGGGGAGCCGGTGCGCACCGGGGCGGGCGGGATCGACGCGGGGCACCTGCTGGAGCGGCTGCTGCCCGCCGCCGAGGGGCTGCTCGGGCGGGCCGGGGGCGGCCGGCTCGCGGCGGTGGCGGTCGGGGCGGCCGGGATGGCGACGCTCGGGGACGAGTTGCGGGCCACGCTCCCGGAGGCGCTGCGCCGTTCACTGGGGGTGGGTCGGCTCGCGCTGGCGGCCGACGCCGTGACCGCGTACGCCGGGGCGCTCGGACAGCAGCCGGGAGCGGTGGTGGCGGCGGGCACCGGCCTGATTGCGCTGGGCACGGACCTGTCGGGCTGGCGGCGCGCGGACGGCTGGGGGCACCTGCTGGGCGACTGCGGCAGCGGGGCGTGGATCGGCCGCGCCGGGCTGGAGGCGGCGCTGCGCGCCCACGACGGGCGGCGCGGTGGCTCGGCGGCGCTGCTGGCGCGGGTCGAGGCGCTGTTCGGGCCGCCCGCGGCGCTGCCGGGCCTGCTCTACCCGCGCGCCGACCGGCCCGCGGTGCTGGCCTCGTTCGCGCCCGAGGTCGCCCGGTGCCGTGCGGACGGCGACCCGGTGTCGGCCGGCATCCTGGCGACGGCCGCCCGGCACATCGCGGAGGCGGCGGCGGCCGTCTGCCCGCCCGGCCACGACGAGCCGGAAGTGGCCCTGACGGGCGGCCTGTTCAAGGTGGGCGACCCGCTCCTCGTACCGCTGCGGGCGGAGCTGGCGGAGCACCTGCCGTACGCGCGTACGGTGCCCGCCGCCGGGGACCCGCTGGACGGCGCGTTGGCCGTCGCGGCGGCCCTGGCCACGGACACGCTCCGGCTGCCTCGCGAGCCGGGCATGCTGGACACAACCATCCTCCAGCCGACCGATCGGACATAGCCGGACAGAGGACACTCAGCGCCCCCTCTCACTGATCGGACATAGCTGGACAGAGGGCGCCTGACCGCCCCCTCCCCAAGCGTCGGAACAGGTAAAGCCAGTAGCATGCGGCGCCATGAGCTCCCCCACTGGGCCCGCTTCCGGCCTGCCTGTACGAATGCCGCGACCCCGACAGTCCGGGCGGCACCGTCGCCCTGAACCCGTGGCGGCCCCCGAGGGCGCGCCCGCGCTCGTTCTCGCCGTTCCCGGCGCCCCTTCCGCCGCTGTCCGCAGCCTGGCCGAAGAGGTCGTGAGCATCGCTCGTTCCGAGCTGCCCGGCCTGGAGGCCGCGATCGGCTTCCTGGACGGCGACGACTCCGAGTACCCCACGCTCTCGGCCGTCCTGGAGCGGGCCGCCGCGCTGCGTGTCGAGCGGTACGAGCTCGCGAAGGCCGCCGGCCGTGAGGTCGCCGAGCCCGAGGGCCCGGCCGCCGTCGTGGTGCCACTCCTGGCGGGCCCGGACAGCGCGCTGACGGACCGCATACGGCAGGCCGTCGCGGACAGCGGCGCGGCCGCCGAGACGACCGACGTACTGGGACCCCACCCGCTGCTCGCGGAGGCGCTGCACGTGCGCCTGTCCGAGGCGGGGCTGGCCCGTGCCGACCGGGCGCGGCTGTTCACGGTCGCCACGGCTGCCGACGGCATCGTGCTGGCGACGGTCGGCGGCGAGGAGGCCGTGCGGGCCGCCGGGATCACCGGCATGCTGCTGGCCGCCCGGCTCGCCGTCCCGGTGATGGCGGCCGCGCTGGACCAGGAGGGTTCGGTGGCGGCGGTCGCCGAGCAGTTGCGCGGCTCGGGCTCGGCGCAGCTCGCGCTCGCGCCGTACCTGATCGGCCCGGAGCTGGCCGAGGGTCTGCTGGACGACGCCGCGAAGGCGGCGGACTGCCCGGTGGCCGAGCCGCTGGGCGCGTACCCGGCGGTCGGCAAGCTGGTGCTGTCGCAGTACACGACGGCGCTGGGCATCGCGCCGCAGCCGCAGGGGACCCCGGTCCGCTGACGAGGGCTGACGAGGCCTGACAGGGGCCCGCACCGGCAGACGTCCGGTGCGGGCCCTTCGTGTCACGCGAAGGCCACACAGGTGGCCGCCGGAACCTGGATCGCGCCCGCCCGGCCGGGCACGCCCGTGGCGGGGTCGACGTCGAACCAGGTCACGTCGCCGGAGCGCTCGTTGGCCACGTACAGCCGCCGCCCCTCGGGGTCCAGGGCGAGGTCCCTGGGCCAGCGACCGCCGCACGGGACGGCGGTGACCGGCCGGGGCCGTTCGCCGCTGTCGTCGAGGGCCAGGACGTTGATGGTGTCGGCGCCGCGTACGGCCGCCCACAGGAACCGCCCGTCGGGCGAGGCGGCGATCCCGGAGGGGTAGCTCACGGTGTCCGTCGGCAGGGCCACCTCCCGTACGGGTGCGAGGGTGCCCGTGGCTTGGTTCCAGCGGCAGACGGTGAGCGTGGGCGTCAGCTCGGCCAGGACGTAGACGTGGCTGCCCGACGGGTGGAGGGCGAGGTGGCGCGGGCCGCTGCCGGGGCGCAGCGCGGTCTCGCCGTGCGGCGTCAGCGCGCCCGTCGCGGGGTCGAGGGCGAGGACGCGTACGGAGTCGGTGCCGAGGTCCACGCTCAGGACCCAGCGGCCGCCGGGGACGGGCACCACTTGGTGGGCGTGCGGGCCTTCCTGCCGGTCCGGGTGCGGGCCGCTGCCCCGGTGCGGCAGCACGCCCGCGGCGGGCTCCGGTACGCCGTCCGGGCCCAGCGGCAGGGCGCTCACGCTGCCGGAGCCGTAGTTGGCGGTGAGCACGTGTCCGTGGGCGAGCGCCAGATGCGTCGGGTGCGTCCCGCGTACCGGCGCGGGGGCGCCGAGCAACCGGGGCACGGGGCCCGTGACGTCGAAGGCGGCGACGGCTCCGTCCTCCGTCTCGCTGGCCGCGTAGAGCACGTCGCCGCCGGGCGCGGCGATCAGGAACGACGGGTCCGGCACCGCGCCGGAGGCGCCCGTGACGGTCAGCGCGCCCGTCTCGCGGTCCACGGCGGCCGCGACGACCCCGCGCCCTCCCGCCGAGGTGAACGACCCGATGTACGCGCTCCCGCTGCCCCGCCCCGCCCCGTCCACCACCGCGCTGCCCCTCTCCGCCCACCCGTCCGACGCCGGCGCGCCCGACCCGGTACGCGCCGACGCTAGCAGGTCTAGACCAAGCCCGGCGTGGGGTTCTGGGGTTACGCGCGCACCGATCAGCGGGGGTTACCCGCCGATCAGCCGGGGCTACGCGCCGATCAGCGGCTCTCCCGGGGCCGTGCGCAGCGGCGCGGCCAGCTCGGTGAGCGCGCGTTCCAGGCTGTGCAGGTGCGCAAGCGCCGACCCGGCGGCGGCTCCTTGGGCGTGCGGGGCGTCGGCGGGTGCGGTCTGCTCGGGCCCGGCCGCGGTTGCGGGGGCGTGCGGGGCGCCGGCGGGGGCGGGCCCGGCCGTGGCTGCCGCCCCGGGGGAGGCGTCGGCGGGCGCGGTGCGGGCCTGGCGGGCCTTCTCCGGGGTCGTGAGGGCTTCCACGGCGGCCTCCACGCGCCAGCAGGCGGCGGCCAGCCGGGCGTCGTGGGACGCCTCGGGGTCCGCCGCCACGGAGGCGAGGCCCCGCACCTCCCGGGCGCACGCGTCGAGCAGCGCGAGCACCTGCCGGGCGCGGGCCTTGCGGGCGCGCAGCGGGCTCAGCGGATGCACCAGCGGGGCCAGCGAGAGCCGTACCCGGCCGAGCAGGGCCTCCAGCTCGGCGACGTGCGGGGACGGGTCGGCGCCCGGAGTGCCGGACAGGCGGGCGGCGGCCTCGGCGGTGCAGACGTGCACGCAGCGCAGGGCGCGCTGGATCCAGGCGTCCGTGGTGGCGTGGGTCGTCACGGGCAGCACGAACAGCACGGCCAGCACCGCGCCGATCGCCCCGGCCCCGGTCTCCAGGGCCCGCAGGGCGAGCAGGGCCGGGTCGAGCACCCCGAGCAGCCCGTAGAGGGCCCCGGCCATCAGGGTCACGGACAGCATCATCCAGGTGTACGAGACGGCGGCCGTGTAGAAGATGCCGAAGACGCACACCGCGACCACGACGGCCGTGGGCACGGCGGCGCCGTCCAGCGGGACGACGGCGACCAGGCCGACGGCGATGCCGAGCAGCGTGCCGAGGACCCGCCGGAAGCCGCGCACCAGGGTCTCGCCGCGCGAGGCGGTGTTGACGAAGATCCACCAGGTGGCGCCGACGGCCCAGTACCAGCGCTCCCCGGAGAGCATCTGGCCGATGACGAGCGCCACGGCACCGCCGACGGTCGCCTGGACCGCCTGGCGCGTGGTGACGCGGGCCAGCCCCCGCCCCTCGTCCGGGGCCTGGACGGCCGGCGGCGGCAGGCGCCGCTCGTAGCACCACAGGCCGAAACGGACGGCCGAGGAGCAGAGCAGGGACAGGGCGACCGCGGCGTACAGCTCGGGCAACTGCCCGGGCAGGGTGTGCAGGAACTGCGTCACGAAGAACGTCATGAACGCGAAGACACCGAGAGAGTGGCCGCGCGGCCCCCAGCGGCGGGCGTAGACCCCGGCGCCCATGACGGCGAGGAAGGCCACGTCCCGGGCGACCGGGTGGTCGTGCAGGACGGCGGCGACGGCGAGCACCGGGAAACCGACGACGGGCAGCAGGGCCGTGGTGGCCACCTGCGCCCGGACCGTGGTGTCCGTGACGGTGAAGAGCGCGAGGAGCGCGGCGAGCCCACCGGTGATGGCCGCCGCGAGGGAGTGCCCGGCCAGTCCGCACACCGCCACCGCCACGCTGATGCCGAGGACGGCCCGGGTGGCGCTGCGCAGTCGCAGCCGCCCCGGGTCCGGAGCCACGAACACCCTCTTCAGCACAGTTTTCCCGCCCCTTCGACGTTCCGGCATGAAAAAGGCGCCGCGGGATCCGCAGCGCCATCGACACCCCCATGACACCACCCATCGGCCCGATGGCTCAACTCGACGGAACACCACCGGGCCATTGGCCCAGAGTCGCGGGCGGGTGGAGTTCGCGGACAGCGCCAATGGCCGACTCAAGGGCGCACACGGCCGAGGTCGAAGAAGAGAGGGGAAGCGAACCGATGCGCCTGGCCCCACCGCCAGGTCCCGTGCCAGGGGAGCGCACATGACGACCACGACCAGGCCGGACCCGGCCCCGAAGCCGACGCCGCCGGTGGACGGGGGTGACGGCACCGGCGGCCCGCCCGCCCCCTTCGCGGTACGCCACCGGCGTCTCGTGGCCGTACTCGCGCTGCTGCTGATGGCCCTGTCCGGGCTGCTCGGTCACGACGTGGCCGGCCGGCTCTCCTCGGGCGGGATCGTGCCGCCCGGGGCGGAGTCGATGCGCGCGGAGGAGATCCTCCGGCGGGACTTCGGGGCGGGCCGGCCGGATCTGGTGCTGCTGGCCCGTACGGACGCCTCGGGGGGCGGCGGCGTGGACGCCCCCGCCTCCGTCTCGGCCGGCCGGCTGGTGGAGCGGCGGCTGGCCGCCGATCCCGGGGTCGAGCGCGTCCAGTCGTACTGGACACCCGGTGCGCCGGAGCCGGTGAGGGCCGCGCTGCGGGAGCGGGAGGGACGGGGCGCGCTGGTGCTGGCCTGGCTGCGCGGCGGTGACCACGAGCGGGGCAGGACCGCCGAGCGCGTGGTGCCGGACGTGACCGGACGGTTCGGGGCACTGGAGGTGAAGGCCGGGGGCGAGGCGGCCACCCGGGTCGAGGTGGCCCGCCAGGCCTCCCGTGACGCGCGGCTGAGCGAGCTCGTCGCCCTGCCGGTCACCGCCACGCTCCTGCTGCTGGTGTTCCGCTCCCTGGTGGCCGCCGCGCTGCCGGTGCTGGTCGGGGTCTTCGCGGCGCTCGGCACCACGGCGCTGCTGCGCCGCCTCACCGAGTTCACCGAGGTCTCGGTGTACGCGCTGAACATCGGCACCGCCCTGGCGTTCGCGCTGGCGATCGACTACAGCCTGTTCCTGGTCAGCCGGTACCGGGAGGAGTGCCTGGGCGGCGCGACGACCGCCCGGGCCCTGCACACGGCGCTGCGCACGGCCGGCCGGGCGGTGGCCTTCTCGGCCGGCACGGTCGCGTGCAGCATGGCCGCCCTGCTGGTCTTCCCGCACCCGCTGCTGCGCTCCCTCGGGTACGCGGGCGTGGCGGTCACGGTCATGGCCGCCGTCGGCAGCCTGGTCGTGCTGCCGGCCGTCCTCGCGCTGTTGGGCGACCGGCTGGAGCGCCTGGACGTGTTCGCCCGGTGGCGCCGCCGTTCGCGGGCGGACCGGGCGACGGCGCGGGGCGGCTGGGGGCGGATCGCGCTGGCGGTCATGCGGCGGCCGCTGGCGACGGGGATTCCGGTCACGTGCCTGCTGGTGCTGCTGGCGCTGCCGTTCACCGACGTCCGGTTCACCATGTCCGACGACCGGGTGCTGCCCGCCGGGACCGCCGCCGGGGACGTCGGCCAGGCGTTGCGCGGCGACTTCCCCGACTCGCCGGTCGGGGCGACCACGATCGCCCTGCCCGGCTTCGACGCCCGCTCCCGCGCCGGCGAACTGGACCGCTACGCCCGCCGGGTCTCGGGCGTGGCGGGTGTGGAGCGGGTGGACACGGCCACCGGGACGTACGCCCACGGCCGGCTCGTCGCCCGCACCTCGCCGTCGGCCGCGCGGTTCGTGCCGCCGCCCGGTACGGGGGCGCGCGGCGCGTACCTGTCGGTGGCCACGGCCGGCGAGCCGGGCGATCCCGCCTCCGCCGACCGCGTCGAGGCGATCCGGGACGTGCCGGCGCCGGTCCGCGCGCAGGTGGGCGGGTTCGCGGCCAGGGTCGCCGATGTGCGCGCGGCGATCGGCGACCGGCTCGGCCTGGCCCTGACGCTGGTGGGCGCTTCCATGTTCGCCCTGGTCCTGGGGCTGACCCGGCGGCCCGTGCTGGCCGTCAAGGCGCTGGTGCTGAACACGCTGAGTCTGTGCGCGACCTTCGGCGCCCTGGTCCTCGTCTTCCAGGAGGGCCATCTGCGGTGGCTGGTGGGGGACTTCGTCACGACGGGCGGTCTCGACGTGCAGTTGCCGGTGGTGACCTTCTGCGTCGCGTTCGGCCTGTCCATGGACTACGAGTGCATGCTGCTGTCCCGGATCGTCGAGGAGCGGCGCGCGGGGGCGGACACGGTGACGGCGGTGGCCCGCGGACTGGACCGTACCGCCCGCCTGTTCACCTGGTCGGCCACCATCCTGGCGGTGGTCATGGTGGCGCTGGCGACCTCCGGGCTGGTGTTCCTGAAGGCCGTCGGCGTCGGGCTCGCCCTGGCCGCCGTACTGGACGCGACCGTGGTCCGCGGCCTGCTGGTCCCCGCCGTGATGCGGCTGGCCGGACGCGCCAACTGGTGGTCGCCGTCCTGGCTGGGCGGCAGGGGAGCGAAGGGTGGGCCATTGGTACGGTGATCCCAGGGAATGCCGTACCAGAAGGGGGCTGAGGGGCCATGGCGGTCGACGAGCTGGACACCCGCATCCTCCGGCTGCTGATCGAGCAGCCGCGCACCAGCGTGCGTGAGTACGCGCGGATCCTGGGCATCGCGCGCGGCACCCTCCAGGCCCGTCTCGACCGCCTGGAGCGCGAGGGCGTGATCACCGGTTCGGGTCCGGTGATCTCGCCCGCCGCGCTCGGGCACCCGGTGCTGGCGTTCGTGCACATCGAGGTCACCCAGGGGCACCTGGACGAGGTGGGTGACGCGCTCGCCGCCATCCCCGAGATCGTCGAGGCGTTCTCGATCACCGGCGGCGGGGACCTGCTCACCCGGGTCGTGGCGCGGGACAACGGGCACCTGGAGGACGTCATCCAGCGGCTGATCCAGCTCCCGGGCGTGGTGCGCACGCGCACGGAGATGGCGCTGCGCGAGCGCGTGCCGCACCGGCTGCTGCCGCTGGTGGAGGCGGTGGGCCGGTCGGCGGGCCGGCGGCGGGGGTGAGCGGCGCCGGGGGGCGGCTTGGCATGCTGGGGCCATGAGCACCTCTCGTACCGCCGTCATATTCGACCTCGACGGCACGCTGGTCGACAGCGAGCCGAACTACTACGAGGCGGGGCGCCGGCTCCTGGAGCGCTACGGCGTCACGGACTTCGGCTGGGAGCGCCACACCGACTTCATCGGCATCGGGACGCGCGAGACGCTGGAGATCCTCAGGGAGGAGTACGGGATCGACGCGCCGATCGAGGAGCTGCTGGCGGGGAAGAACCGGCACTACCTGGAGCTGGCGCGCGCCGCGACCGAGGTGTTCCCCGAGATGCGGGCGTTCGTGGAGCTGCTGCACGCGGAGGGCGTGCCGATGGCCGTCGCGTCCGGTTCGTCGCGCACCGCGATCGAGGCGGTCCTCGGCGGTACGGGGCTGGACGCGTACCTCACCACGCTGGTGTCGGCCGAGGAGGTCGAGCGGGGCAAACCTGCCCCGGACGTGTTCCTGGAGGCGGCGCGCCGCCTCGGGATCGAGCCGGCGCACTGCGTCGTCCTGGAGGACGCCCCACCCGGCGCGGCGGCGGCCGAGGCGGCCGGCATGCGGTGCGTCGCGGTGCCCTACGTGCCGGGCACGGCCGACGACCCGGCGTTCGCCGGCGCGGGGCTGCTGGTACGCGGCGGCCAGGCCGAGTTCACGGCCCGGGCGGCGTACGACTTCGTGATGACGGGCCGTTAGAGCGCCGGAACGCGGGCGGGACGGGCGGGACGGACGGCCCCTGGGCGGCCGGGCCCCGGGGCGCGGGCCGTTGAACCGGGCGGGCCAGGCGGACGGCCTTGGGCGGCCGGGGCGCTTGCCGCCTCCGGCGCCGAGGGCGAAGGCGCCCCCGCCCCCCGAGGCGGCCGCCGTCGCCGGAAAACGCGTTGCCCGGCGGCCGGGCGGCGCGGGAGGCTCCCCCCATGTCCGATACCAGAACCGGCGGTTCGCATGACGTGTCCGCCCTCTTCTCCCACGGCCGCCTGACGGCCATCCCGCGCAAGCCGGCCCGGCGCGAGCAGTTGCTCGTCCACCTCGCCGAGACGCTGTTCGAGCCGGGCCGCTCCTACACCGAGCCCGAGGTGAACGAGGCGCTGCGCACGGTGCACGAGGACTGTTCCGCGCTGCGCCGCTACCTGGTGGTCGGCGGCATGCTGGCCCGTACCCGGGACGGCGCCGCCTACCACCGCGTCGCGTAGCCGTCAGAACCGGGCGTGGGCGGTGATGTCCGCGCCGAACTGGTCGATCATCTCCGGGGTCACGGTCGGCCGGCACTGCGCGATGGCCTCCAGGTAGTCCTCGGTGCTCGCCCCGGGCGTCCGGACCTGCTCGCCCCGGTCGCCCAGGTCCCGCTCGAACGCGGTCTGGGCGGCGATCCGGGCGGCGTGCTCGATGTCGGCCGGGGTGAACAGGTCGCTGGCGGCGACCAGGACGGAGACGTCCACGTCGGACCGGCCGTCGGTGTACCGGGACCAGATCGCGGCGCGCGCCGCCTTGTCCGGCGTACCGATCGGGATGAGGTAGTCGAACCTGCCGGGGCGCAGGAACGCGGGGTCCAGGGAGCGGATGGAGTTGGTGGCGCACACCAGCAGGCGCTCGTCGCCCTCCCGGAACCGGGGTATCAGCTTGAGCAGTTCGTTGGTGACCCCGTGCATCCCGCCGGGCTGCGCGGGCTCGGTGCGTACGGGGGCGATCTCCTCGACCTCGTCGATGAAGACGAGCACGCGCTCAAGCTCGGAGATCCGGGCGAACGCGCTGCGCAGCGCGGCCGCCAGGTTCCCCTCGTCGGCGAGCCGGGACGGCAGGAGTTCGACGAAGGGCCAGCCGAGCCGGGAGGCGATGCCCCGGGCGAAGGTGGTCTTGCCGGTGCCGGGCGGCCCGAACAGGGTGATGGCGCGCGGCGGCCGCACCCCGTGCCGGGCGGCCCGCTCGGGCTGGGCGAGGGGCAGGACGACCCGCCGCTCGATCAGGTCCTTCTCCGCCTCCATGCCGGCGACCTTGCCCCACAGGTCGCCCGGCAGGAAGCTCCCGCCGAGGTCCTCCAGCAGGTTCGCGGCGGGCCCGTGCAGCGGCTCGACCTTCTCGAAGTACGCCACGGCGGGCTGGCGTGTGTAGCCGGCGTTGAGCAGGCCCTCACCGACGAGTTCCTCCTCCGGGAGGACGTAGGCGATCCGCCCGACCCGGGCGGCGACGAGGCGCCGCTCCAGCTCCACCAGCAGCGCGCTCGCCAAGCCCCGGCCGCGCCAGGCCGGCGAGATGGCGATGCGCATCACCCACGCGCGTTCCCCGGCCACGCACGCGAGCGCCGCCCCGATGGGCGCGCCCTGGTGGACGGCGACGACCGCCGGCTGGCGGGACGTCAGCGCGCCGATGCACTCGGCGAGTGAGAACACGGACTCCTGCCCGAGCTCGGCCGTGGTGTCGATCAAGTGGACGACCGCCGCGAGATCGCTTTCACGGTAGTCGTGGATCAGCCAGTTCACCGGTACCACCCCTCGTTCGTGCTGTTCCGGCGAGGCTAGGGGCGGCGGCATGGCCGGTCCTGTGCCGCTGTGCACAAGGCGACGGCGCCGACTACGACATCGTGGCGGTGGACGGTGACGTCCTGACGGTGGACGTGGCGGGTGCGCGGTGGCGAGGATCCGGGGTGACACGTGTTCCCGGGCGAGAGGCGAAGCCACGCATGGCGAAACACTGGGCGGACTTCCAGTACGAGATCTACCTGAACGGCATGACCGGCGCCGTACCTCGGCTGCCCACGGACCTGACGCGGCTCGAAGAGCTCGCCGAGCGGCGCCTCGGCCCCGGCCCGGTCGGTTACGTGGCCGGGAGCGCGGGCAGCGGCAGCACGGCGGCCGCCAACCGGGGTGCCCTGGAGCGGCGGCGGATCATGCCCCGGATGCTGCGCGACGTGCACGAACGGGACCTGTCGGTCCGGGTACTGGGCCGGGAGCTGCCCGCGCCGCTGGCGCTCGCGCCCGTGGGCGTGCTGTCGATCATGCACCCGGACGCGGAGCCCGCCGCCGCGCGGGCCGCCGCCGCGCACGGGGTGCCGTACGTCCTGTCGTCCGCGTCCAGCACGCCGATGGAGCGGGTCGCCGAGGCGATGGGGGAGGCGGAGCGGTGGTTCCAGCTCTACTGGGCGAAGGACCGGGAGGTCACCCGGTCGTTCCTGGACCGGGCGAAGGCGGCGGGCTTCAGCGTCCTGTTCGTCACGCTGGACACGCCGCTGCTGGCGTGGCGGCCGCGCGACCTGGACCAGGCGTACCTGCCGTTCCTGCACGGCGTGGGCACCGCGAACTACTTCACCGATCCGGCGTTCCAGGCGGGTCTCGCCAAGCCGGTGCACGAGGACCCGAACGCGGCGGTGACGCACTTCGTCTCCATGTTCGCCGACCCCGCCAAGACGTGGCCGGACCTGGCGTTCCTGCGGGAGAACTGGGACGGCCCGATCGTGCTCAAGGGGGTGTTGCACCCGGACGACGCCCGGCGCGCCGTCCAGGCGGGGATGGACGGGGTGGTGGTGTCCAACCACGGCGGCCGCCAGGTGGCCGGTTCGGTCGCGGCCGCCGACGCCCTGCCGCGGGTCGCCGAGGCGGTCGGCGAGCGGCTGACCGTGCTGTTCGACAGCGGGATACGCACGGGTGACGACATCTTCAAGGCCCTCGCGCTGGGCGCGGATTCGGTGCTGGTGGGGCGTCCGTACGCGTACGGGCTCGGCCTCGACGGGCAGGCGGGCGTGGAGCACGTCATCCGCTGCCTGCTCGCCGAACTCGACCTGACGCTGGCCCTGTCGGGGCACTGCACACCCGCCACGCCGGGCCCCGACGACCTCATCGAGGAGTCCGCATGACCGCCCTGAAGAACGTCCTCGCCGTCATCCCCTCCCACATGAGCGGCCGCACCGCCGGCCAGGCGCTCGCGGGGGCCTTCCCCGGCCTGGCCCGCGTCACCGTCGTCGAGACCACCGACGAGGACCCGGCGGCGCTGCGCGAGGCGCACGTCGTCATCACCGCCCTCGGCCCGGTCACCGCCGGGCACATCACGGCGGCGCCGCACCTGGAGCTGGTCCAGTGCGCCAGCCACGGCTACGACTACGTCGACGTGGAGGCGGCCCTCGAACGATCCGTTCCGGTCTGCACGATCGGTTCCAGCGGCGCGGAGCGGCAGAACGTCGCCGAGCACACCTTCGCGCTCATGCTGGCCCTCGCCAAGCAACTGATCCCCGCCCACACCGCGCTGGCCGCCGCGGACTGGGCGCTGCCCCGCCTGCGGCCGTCCCTCACGGAGCTGTCCGGCAAGACGCTCGGCGTCATCGGCCTGGGCGCGATCGGCCAGGAAGTCGCCCGCCGCGCCCTGGCGTTCGACATGAGCGTCGTCTACGCCGGCCGGCGCCCCGCCTCCCCCGAGACGGAGGCCCGCCTGGGCGGCGCCCGTCACCTGGAGCTCGACGAACTCCTCCGCACCGCCGACTACGTCACACTGCACGCCCCGCTCACCGACGCCACCCGCCACCTCCTGGACGCCGGGCGCCTGGCCCTCCTCAAGCCCACCGCCTTCGTCATCAACACCGCCCGTGGCGCCCTCATCGACCAGGACGCCCTCGCCGACGCCCTGGAGTCCGGCACCCTCGCCGGCGCCGCCCTCGACGTCTTCGACCCCGAACCGCCCACCCCGTCCCTACGGCTCCTCAAGGCCCCGAACGTCGTCCTGTCACCCCACGCCGCCGGCGTCACCCGCGAGACGGTCATCCGCATCGCCTTGGCCGCCGTCCAGAACGTCGCCGACCACCTGTCCGGCAAGCCGCCCCGGGACGTCGTGGGGTGACCGGGCGCGGCGGGCTCAGCCCAGGAAGCTGAGCCGCACCTGGCGGTCGGGGTTGTCCTTGTTGGTGTCGACGACGCACACCGACTGCCAGGTGCCGAGCGCCATTTGGCCGTCCACGACCGGGATCGTGGCGTGCGGGGGGACCAGGGCGGGCAGGACGTGGTCGCGGCCGTGGCCGGGGCTGCCGTGGCGGTGCTGCCAGCGGTCGTCGGCGGGGAGGAGGGTGTGCAGGGCGGCCAGCAGGTCGTCGTCGCTGCCGGCGCCGGTCTCCAGGATGGCCACGCCGGTGGTGGCGTGCGGGGTGAAGACGTTCAGCAGACCGTCCCGGCCCGCCGCCACCTCCCGCAGGAAGGAGGCGCAGGCGCCGGTCAGGTCGTGGACCGTCTCCCGGTGGCCGGTGGTGATCCGCAGCGTACGGGTGGTGAATGCGTCGCTCATGAACCCCATGGTGTCACCGAGCCGACGTGCCGGGAGGCGCCGTGGACGCGGCGGGGCGGCGACGTCACGATGGGGGCATGGCGATCAACGGTACGTCAGAAGGGCCGGAGGGGTCGCTGCCGGGCGCCGTCGACGTGGTGGTCATCGGCGGGGGCGTCATCGGGGCGAGCGTCGCGTTCCACCTCGCCGAGGCGGGGGCCGGGCGGGTGCTGGTGGTGGAGCGGGACACGCCCGCGTCCGGGTCGTCCGGGAAGCCGATCGGCGGCGTGCGGGCGCAGTTCTCCGATCCGGTCAACGTGCGGCTGGGGCAGCGCAGCCTGGAGGCCTGGCGGGCGTTCGGGGAGCGGCCCGGGGCCGACATCGGGCTGGAGCAGGTCGGGTACCTGTTCCTGCTCGGGGACGAGGGCGAGGTGGCCGTCTTCCGGGACGGCATGGCGGTGCAGCACGCGTACGGCGTGCCGAGCCGCCTGCTGAGCCCCCGCCAGGCGCACGCCCTGTGCCCGTACGTCGACCCGGCCTCGATCGTGGCCGCCGCCCACTCCCCCGCCGACGGGTACGCGCTGCCCCGGGCTGCCGTCAACGGCTACCTGCGGGCGGCCGCCGCGCTGGGGGCGACGGTCGTCACCCGGTGCGCCGTCACCGGGATCGAGACGTCCGGCGGCGAGGTGCGGGCGGTGCGCACGGCGGCCGGGACGGTCCGTACCGGGGCGGTGATCTGCGCCGCGGGGGCATGGTCCGGGGCGGTCGGCGCGATGGCGGGGGTCGACCTGCCCGTCACGCCGCTGCGGCGGCAGATCGCCCTGACCGGGCGCCTGGACCCGGCACCGCCACGCGTGCCGTTCACCCTCGACTACGGCTCCACGCTGTACTTCCACGGCGACGGCGCCGGCGGGCTCGTGCTGGGGCTGTCCGATCCGCGTGAACGGCCCGGTTTCGGCCGGGAGTTCGACACGGAGTGGCTGGACCTCTTCCGGCAGGCCGCCGCCCGGCGCGCGCCCGCGCTCGTGGACGTGCCGGTGACCGGCGGCTGGGCGGGCCTGTACGAGACGACCCCCGACAACAACGCGCTGATCGGCGAGGCGCCGGGCGTCAGCCGGTTCCTGTACGCGACGGGCTTCTCCGGGCACGGCTTCCTCCAGGCCCCGGCCGTCGGCGAGGTGGTGCGCGACCTGTACCTCGGCCGCACGCCCTTCGTGGACGTGGGGCCACTGACCGCCGAGCGGTTCGACAGTGCCCCCGCCGGGGTGCGCCCGGAGGCGCACATCATCTGACCGGACCGGGAAGATCCAGGCGCCCCCATCCGTTAGTAGAAACGTGAACTACTTGGATGTGGTCGTCATCGGTGCGGGCCAGGCGGGGCTGTCCGCCGCGTACCACCTCCGGCGCGCCGGGCTGGAGCCGGACCGGGACTTCGTCGTCCTGGACCACGCGCCCCGGCCGGGCGGCGCCTGGCAGTTCCGCTGGCCCTCGCTGACCTACGGCCGGGTCCACGGCATGCACGCGCTGCCCGGCATGGAGCTGACCGGCGCCGACGGAAGCCGCCCCTCCTCGGAGGTGATCGGCGAGTACTTCGCGCGGTACGAGGAGACGTTCGGGCTGCGGGTGCACCGGCCGGTCGGCGTCACGGCCGTGCGCGACGGCGGGGACGGGCGCCTGCTGGTGGAGTCCTCGGAGGGTACGTACGCGACGCGGGCCCTGATCAACGCGACCGGCACGTGGGACCGGCCCTTCTGGCCGCGATACCCGGGTCAGGAGACCTTCCGGGGGCGGCAGCTCCACACCGCGGACTACCCGGGGCCGGAGGAGTTCGCCGGGCAACGGGTGATCGTGGTGGGCGGCGGGGCGTCGGGGACGCAGCACCTGATGGAGATCGCCGAGGTGGCCGCGGAGACGACGTGGGTGACGCGGCGCGAGCCCGTCTGGCGCGAGGGCCCGTTCGGGGAGGCGGAGGGCCGGGCGGCGGTCGCCCTGGTGGAGGACCGGGTACGGCGCGGACTGCCGCCCGCGAGCGTGGTCAGCGTGACCGGGCTGCCGCTGAACGACGCGACGCGGCGGGCGCGGGAGGCCGGCGTCCTGGACCGGCAGCCGATGTTCGACCGGATCACCCCGACGGGCGTGGCGTGGGACCGGGGGTCCCCCCTGGGGCTGCGCACGGTGGACGCCGACGTCATCCTGTGGGCGACCGGCTTCCGGGCGGCCATCGACCACTTGGCCCCGCTCCGGCTGCGCGAACCGGGCGGCGGTATCCGGGTGGAGGGCACGCGCGCGGTACGCGACGAGCGCGTCCACCTGGTCGGTTACGGCCCCTCGGCCTCGACCATCGGCGCCAACCGCGCGGGCCGCGCCGCCGTCCGCGACATCCGCCGCCTCCTGGCCCGGGCGGCGAGGGAGACGCGGAAGGGGCGGGAAGCGGGGGACGCACAGGAAGCGTCGGAAGCACGGGAGCCGGTCGCGGTCTGACCTCCGCAGCCGGCCCGGCCGGCCCGGGGGGGCCCGCACCCCCGTGGCGGGCCCCGCCGACGCGCCCGCCTACGCGGCGGCCCGCTCGTGGGCGTTCGCCCGCCAGGTGCGCCCCATCGCCCGGAACAGCGCCGGGTAGACGCCCACGTAGCGGAACGGCTTGATGCACGCCATGTACACCGCGCCGAACAGCCCGTTCGGCTTCACCAGCACGGCCATCTGGCCGCGGTGACCACCGGTCCCGTCCGGGACCCAGCCGATGTGCATGACCGCGTGCACCGTGCGGTTGGCCAGCTCGGCGACCCACTCGTCATGGAGCTGGTACACGGAGGTGAACGGAACCGAACGCGGGTCCTCGCCACGGGGCGCCTCGCGGAGGTCCGCCGGAAGCCGGTCGCGCAGCGTGCGCACCCGGGCGCCGACGCCGGAGCCGGCCTTGTCCCAGCCGAGCAGCGAGCCGAGCTTCCAGCGGATCGCGAACAGCGCGCGGTAGACGGGCGAGGACACGCCGTCGCCCGTCCCGTCGGTGATCTGGCACACCAGATGGCGGAGGTCGTCGGGACCACCCGGGGTCGGCAGGGCCCACACGTCCTCCAGGTGGAAGTCGTGGGCGATCTCGTGGATCCGCCAAGGGCGGGAGGTGTGGGCGGTGCTGGGGAGTCTCATGCGCTGGCCCCTTCTATACGATGCCGTATAGACAAGGCTAGACTCATCTATACGCCCCCGTATAGATCAGGAAGACGTGAGCGGAGACACACCATGGCGATCGCCCGGACGCCCCGTGGCAAGTGGGTCGAGGAGGGGCTGCGGGCACTGTCCGCCGGCGGCCCCGAGGCCGTCCGGATCGAGTCGCTGGCACAGTCCCTCGGCGTCAGCAAGGGCGGTTTCTACGGGTACTTCCGCAACCGTGACGCGCTGCTGACGGAGATCCTCGACACCTGGGAGCGCGAGGTCACCGAGAACGTCATCGAGCGGGTGGAGAACGGCGGCGGGGACGCCAGGACCAAGCTGGGACGGCTGTTCACGATCGCCGGGTCCGGCGACAGCCCGATGACGGGCACCGCCGCCGAACTGGCGATCCGCGACTGGGCGCGCCGCGACGAGGCCGTCGCCGAGCGCCTCAAGCGCGTGGACAACCGGCGCATGGACTACCTGCGCACGCTGTTCGGCTCCTTCTGCCCCGACGAGGACGACGTCGAGGTCCGCTGCCTGATCACCTTCTCGCTGCGGATCGGCAACCACTTCATCGCCGCCGACCACGGCGCGCACACGCGCGCGGAGGTGCTGGAGCTCACCAGGAGGTGGCTCCTCCGATAGCGCCGCCGGACGCCGCCGGTCAGTTCGGCGCCGCCGCGCGGTTCTCGTTGAACTCCTGGACGTTGCGCTGGTGTTCCTCGTAGTCGGCCGTGAAGCGGGTGTCACCGGGCCGCACGCTGACGAAGTAGAGCCAGTCGCCCGCCGGCGGGGCGACCGCCGCGCGCATCGCCTGCTCGCCGGGGTTGGCGATGGGCGTGGGCGGCAGACCCTGGCGGTTGTAGGTGTTGTACGGGTTGTCCATCCGGGTGTCGGCGTGCGACGTGTCGAGGGTGGAGCGGCCCAGCGCGTAGTTGAGGGTCGAGTCCATCTGGAGCGCCATCCCCTGGGCGAGCCGGTTGTGGATGACCCGGGCGACCTTGCCCATGTCCTCCGGGGTGTCGGCCTCGGCCTGCACGATGCTGGCGATGGTCACCGCCTGATAGAGGCTCACGCCACCCGGTTGGCCGGCCGCGCCGGCGCGGTCCGCCCCGAAGCGCTCACCCGCCGTCCTCACCATGTAGTCCAGCAGGCCGCGCGGGGTCGTCTTCTTGTAGACGGGGTACGTGGCGGGGAACAGGAACCCCTCGGGGTTCCCCTGCGCGTCGGCCGGCAGTTGCAGCTTCCCGCCCTCGGCGATCTGCCGGGTGGTTCCGGGCCGCACCTTGAGCGCCTTGTCGACCGCCTCGTACACCTGGCTCGCCCGCCAGCCCTCCGGGATGAGCAGCATGGCCGGCTTCTCCGGGGGCGGCGGCGCCGGGGGCTCCTTGAGCAGCACCAGCGGCACCAGCACCGCGGCCGCCACGACGGCGACCAGGCCCGCGCCCAGGGCCAGTTTGCCGCGGCGGGTCATACGGGGCCTGCGCCCGGGCGCGCCCGGCGGGGACTCGTTCACCATGCGGGCACGCTAACCCGGGACAGGCACAGAACCCGGCAATTACGACATTCGACTACGCCCGACACGTCGAGCACGAACACACGAACAGAGGCTCGGATGTTCGCCCGAACGCATGATCGCCGCGCATTTCCCTGCCCCGCGCCTCTGTGGCGCCTGATGCTTGCGGTGCGCGAGCGACGGGCTGCAGACCGCGGCCGCGCAGTCCCACACATGCACGTGACGCACAAGGAGAACGCACCACATGAACGTCATCACCGACCTGCTCGCCGGCGTCGTCCACTTCATCGGCTGGCTCGTCTGACGCTCGCTCACCCCGGCGCCGTCGCTCCCCCGTCCCACGGGAGCGGCGGCGCCGTCGCGTCAGGACGCGGCCGGAGCGTGCCCGAGCGGCGGCTCAGAACGCGGCCGGAGCGTGCCCGAGCGGCGGCTCAGAACGCGGCCGGACCGTGCCCGAGCGGCACCTCAGGACGCGGCCGGCTCCAGCTCGGCGTCACCGCGCACCAGAGCGGCGTACCGGCCGTCCCGCTCCATCAGCTCCGCATGGGTGCCGCGTTCGGCGATGCGCCCCCCGTCGAGCACGACGATCTCGTCGGCGCCCCTGATGGTGGAGAGCCGGTGGGCGATGGTGATGGTGGTGCGACCGGCGGAGAGCGCGTCGATCGCCTGCTGCACCGCGTGCTCCGTACGGGTGTCGAGGGCGCTGGTCGCCTCGTCCAGGATCAGCACGGGCGGGTCGCGCAGGATGGTCCGGGCGATGGCGAGGCGCTGCTTCTCACCGCCGGAGAAGCGGTACCCGCGCTCACCGACCAGCGTGTCGTACCCGTCGGGCAGGGACGCGATGTGGTCGTGGATCTGCGCCGCCCTGGCGGCCGCCTCGATCTCCTCGTCGGTCGCGTCCGGCCGGGCGAAGCGGAGGTTGTCGGCGACCGAGGCGTGGAACAGGTACGTCTCCTGGGAGACCACGCCCACCCCTCGGGCGAGGCTGTCGAAGTCCAGGTCCCGTACGTCGACGCCGTCCAGCGTGACGCGGCCGCCGGTGACGTCGTACAGCCTCGGGACCAGGTAACTGAGCGTGGACTTGCCCGAGCCGGTGGGTCCGACGACGGCCAGGCTGCCGCCCGCCGGCACGGTGATGTCGATGCCGTGCAGCGTCTCGCCGCTCTTCGCGTCGTACCGGAAGTCGACGTTCTCGAAGCGGACCTCACCGCGGATCTTGTCGAGCCGGACGGGGTCGGCGGGCTCGGTGATGTCGACCGGGAGGTCCAGGTACTCGAAGATCCGCTGGAAGAGGGCGAGGGAGGTCTGTATCTCCACCCCGGTGGAGAGCAGGCTCACGGTGGGCCGGAACAGGCCCTGCTGGAGCGAGACGAACGCGACGAGGGTCCCGATCGAGATGGCCGACCCGCCGGTCTGGAGCGCCAGCCCGGCCGCCCAGTAGATCAGCGCGGGCATGGCGGCCATGACGATCCCGATCGTCGACATCCGCCACCGGCCCGCCATCGAGGCGCGCACCTCCAGCCCGACCAGCCGCTCGGACTCGGCGGCGAAGGACGTGGTGAGGGAGTCCGCGCGGCCCATCGTCCGGCCCAGCAGGATGCCGCTGACGGAGAGCGACTCGGTGACGGTGGCGGCCATGGCGGCCATCTGCTTCTGCCGCTGCGTGGTGATCTTCTTGCGCTCGCGGCCGACCCTGCGGCTGATCCACACGAACAGCGGCAGCAGGAGCAGCGAGACGACCGTCAGCCGCCAGTCCAGTGCCAGCATGGCGACGACGGTGGCCACGACGGCGGTCAGGTTGGACACGAGGGACGTCGCGGTGGAGGTCACGGTCGCCTGCATGCCGCCGATGTCGTTGGCGATGCGGGACTGGACCTCGCCGGTGCGCGTGCGGGTGAAGAAGGCGAGCGGCATGCGCTGCAACTGGCCGTAGACGGCGGTCCGCAGGTCGTGCATGACGCGCTGGCCGACCGTCGTGGAGATCAGCGTCTGCAGTACGCCGAAGACGCTGGTCACCACGGCGGTGAGGATCATGCCGAGGGCGAGGAGCGTGAGCAGGCCGGTGCGCTGCTGCGGGATGGCGGTGTCGAGGATCTCGCGGAGCAGGAAGGGCGAGGCGACCGAGACGAGCGACGAGGCGCCGACGAGCAGACCGACCACGGCCAGCCGGCCGCGATAGGGACGGAAGAGCCGGAGGATGCGCCGGATCTGGGCCGGCGGCTGCTGCGGATCGGGTGGCGGTGGCGTCCAGGTGGACTCTGCGTGGATGCGCATGGGCTCCTTCGGAGGTCGGGTGCTGTGATGTGGGCCGGCCGAGCTGCGCGCCGCACCCTTTGCGAGCATAGCTCACTGTTACCTATCTTCACAATGAAGTTGGTCCTGATACCATCCGGTCATGAACTCCCCCGACGCCGACGGCCTGCTGGCGGAGCAGTTGCTCCGGCTGACCCGGCGCCTGCACCGCAGCCAGAAGCGGCAGCTCGAGTCGGCCGACATAGCGATCACCCCCGCCCAGTCCCGGCTGCTGCGCACGGTCGCGCACTACGACCACCCGCCGCGCATGGCCGATCTCGCCGCCCGCCTCGAAGTCGTGCCCCGCGCGGTGACCAGCCTCGTGGACGGCCTGGAGGCCGGCGGCCGGGTCCGCCGCGTCCCCGACCCGGCCAACCGCCGGGTGGTGCGGATCGAGCTCACCGACGCCGGCCGGGACACGCTGCGGCAGTTGCGCAGCGCGCGCCGGGCGGCCGCAGAGGACATCCTTGCTCCATTGACCGCCGAACAGCGCGAGGTGCTGGGCGGTCTGCTGTCCGCTCTGGTCGACGGAGTGCCGGAGCGGCGCTGCTGACGCCCGTGCCGCCCGTCGAGGGGACCGTGACATGCCGCTGCTGGAGCCGAAGCCCGACGCCCTCCGCCCCGGCGCGCACCGCGGCCCGTCCCCCGACCGGGTGCCCGACCTGGTGGCGCACGGTTCACCCGGACGGCTGCGCGACGAGCTGATCGCGCTGCTCGGCCCCGGCAAGGTGCTGTGGCAGGTCTCCGACCTCGTCCGGTACGCGTCGGACGCGAGCCCCTACCGCTTCGTCCCCCGGGTCGTCGTGCTCGCGGAGGACACCGACGACGTCGCGGCGATCCTGTCGTACGCGCACGACAGGGGCCGTGAGGTGGTGTTCCGGGCGGCCGGGACCAGCCTCAACGGGCAGGCGCAGGGCGAGGACATCCTGGTGGACGTGCGCCGGCACTGGGCCGGGATCGAGGTCCTGGACGGCGGCGCCCGCGCGCGGATCCGGCCGGGCACCACCGTCGCCCGGGCCAACGCCACCCTCGCCCGCCACGGCCGGGTGCTGGGACCCGATCCGGCGAGCGCCGTGGCGTGCACGATCGGCGGGGTCGTCGCCAACAACGCGTCCGGGATGACGGCCGGCACCGCGCGCAATTCCTACCGCACGGTCGCCTCCCTCACCGTCGTACTGCCGTCCGGCACGGTCGTCGACACGGGCGACCCGGCCGCCGGCGAAGCGCTGGCGCGCACCGAGCCCCGCCTGTGCGCCGAGCTGCTCGCCATCAAGGCGGAGATCGAGGCGGACCCCGACCTGACGGCCCGTGTCCGCGCCAAGTACGAGCTGAAGAACACCAACGGCTACCGGCTGGACGCCTTCCTGGACGGCGCCACGCCCGTCGAGATCCTGCGGGGGCTGATGGTCGGCTCGCAGGGCACCTTCGGTTTCATCTCCGAGGTCGTGTTCGACACCCTGCCGCTGGACCGTGAGGTCGCCACGGCGCTGCTGTTCTTCCCGTCCCTGCCGGCCGCCGCGGCCGCCGTCCCGCGGTTCACCGAGGCGGGCGCGGTCGCCGTGGAGCTGATGGACGGCAACACGCTGCGGGCCTCGGTGCGGGTGGACGGGGTCCCCCCGGACTGGGCGCGGCTGCCCGGCCCGACCACGGCGCTGCTGGTGGAGTTCCGGGCGCCCGACACGGCGGCGCTGGAGGCGTACGAACGGGCGGCGGCGCGCGTCCTCGACGAGGTCGAGCTGGTGGCACCGGTGGAGTCGGTGACCAACACCTTCACCCGGGACGCCGGCGTGATTGGCGGGTACTGGAAGGCGCGCAAGGCGTTCGTGGCCGCCGCGGGCGGCAGCCGTCCCCCCGGTACGACGCTGATCACCGAGGACTTCGCGGTGCCGCCGTCACGGCTGGCCGAGGCGTGCGAGGCGCTGCTCGCGCTCCAGGCGGAGCACGGCTTCGACGCCGCCGTCGCCGGGCACGCGGCCCACGGCAACCTGCACTTCCTGCTCGCCTTCGACCCGGCCGATCCGGCCGACGTCGACCGGTACGCGGCCTTCATGGACGACTTCTGCAAGCTGACGGTCGAGGAGTTCGACGGCTCCCTCAAGGCGGAGCACGCCACCGGCCGGAACATCGCGCCGTTCCTGGAGCTGGAGTGGGGGCCGAAGGCCACGGAGCTGATGTGGCGGACGAAACGGGCCTTCGACCCGGAGGGCGTGCTGGCTCCCGGGGTCGTCCTCGACCGTGACCCGCGGGCGCACCTGCGCGGCCTGAAGACGGTGCCGACGGTGGAGCCGATCACCGACGCGTGCATCGAGTGCGGTTTCTGCGAACCGACCTGCCCGAGCGGGGACCTGACGACGACGCCCCGCCAGCGGATCGTGCTGCGCCGGGAGATGATGCGGCAGAGCCCCGGTTCGCCCGTGGAGGACGGGCTTCTCGCGGCGTACGGCTACGCGGCGGTGGACACGTGCGCGGGCGACTCGACGTGCGGGCTCGCCTGCCCGGTGGGCATCGACACCGGGGCGCTGATGAAGCGGCTCCGGCACGCCCGGCACTCGGCGCGCGAGGAGCGGATGGCGGCGCTGGCGGCGCGGCGGTTCGCGGCCGTGGAGTCCTCCGCGCGGCTCGCGGTGGCCACCGGCCGGCGGCTGGGCGACCGGCTGCCGGCGTCCGTGACGGGCCTGCTGCGCAAGGCGGTACGGGCGGACCTGGTGCCCGGGTGGCTGCCGGAGATCCCCGGCGCGGCCGCCGCCGAACTGCCGGCCACGCAGCGGGCGGGCGCGGCCGCCGTGTACTACCCGGCCTGTGTGAACCGGATCTTCGGCGAGCCGCTCGGGTACGACGGGCCGTCCCTGCCCGAGGCGGTGGTCGCCCTGTCGGCACGGGCCGGGAAGCCGGTGTGGATCCCGGGCGACGTGGCGGGCACCTGCTGCGCCACGATCTGGCACTCCAAGGGGTACGAGGAGGGCGCCCGCGTGATGGCCGAGCGCGTGGTGGAGGCCGCGTGGGGCTGGACGGCCGGTGGCCGCCTGCCACTGGTCGTGGACGCCTCCTCGTGCGCGCTGGGCCTGGGCCGCGAGGTGGTGGCGTACCTGAGCGCCCACCACCGCGAGCTGCACGCGGAGCTGACGGTGCTCGACTCGGTGGTGTGGGCCGCCGACGAGCTGCTGCCGCACCTGACGGTACGGCGGAAGGCCGCCTCGGCGGTCGTCCACCCCACCTGCGCGATGCGGCACCTCGGCGACGAGGACCGGCTGCCCGCGCTCGCGGCGGCGTGCGCGGAGGAGGTCCTCGTCCCGGACGACGCCCGGTGCTGTGCCTTCGCGGGCGACCGGGGCATGCTGCACCCGGAGCTGACGGAATCGGCGACGGCCCGGGAGGCGGCCGAGGTGTCGGCGCGGGCCTTCGACGCGTACCTCTCCGCGAACCGCATGTGCGAGCTCGGCATGCACCACGCGACGGGCCGCCCCTACCACTCGGTGCTGCTGGAGCTGGAGCGGGCGACCCGGCCCTGAGGGGTGCCGGCGGCCCGGCGGGCGCCGCTCAAGTGATCAGCAGGCAGCGGACGTAGACGAGTCCGGGTGCCGTCGCCTCGACGCGCCAGGCGCGCTCCCCCTGGGGACGGGAGACGAAGGCGCTGCCGCCCTCGGCCAGGTCGAAGCCGCCGCCGACGGCTTCGGCGCGCCTGTCCGGGCAGGTCGCGGTGCCCGTGAACGTGCCGTCGGGGGAGAAGTCGAGCGCGGCCCGGTGCGTGTTGACCTGGGTGGCTTGCGGGGAGGGCGCCCTGACGTGTGCCTGGGCCGTGGTGTCGGCGAGGGAGGCCGTGGCGACGACCGCCCCGACCGTGACGGCGCTGAGCACGGCGACCAGAGGGCGGATCCCGGAGTGACGCATGACTGTTGCTCCCTTCGTACCTGGATACGCCGGACCCATGCCCTGCTCGATCGCAGGAGAGGCCCCATCGGCTTGAACACGCCACAACCGAGCGCAACAGAGCGGACCACAAGAGTCCATGTGCTCGAAACGAGAGTCCAACCAGCCCCCTTGCGCATCACCAGCCCCAACAGCCAGGGTCCTTGCCGGGATTCATGAACCAGCCGCGCACACAACGCACTGGAGGTTCGATGAACGACGCAGCACCCGGGAACCAGGACCGGGCGCAGGACTCCCCCAGCCGGCGGTCCGTCCTGCGGACCACCGCCGGGGTGGCGGGCGCCGCCGGACTGGGGCTCGGCGCGCTGGGCGGTACCGCTGCCGCCGCCGAGAACGACGCACCGGAGACCACCACCACTCCCCCGCGCCAGGGCCGCACGATGGCCGGCGTGCCCTTCGAGCGGCGCTCCACCGTCCGCGTCGCGATCGTCGGGCTCGGCAACCGCGGCGGCAGCATGATCGACCTGTTCCTCGCCCTCCCCGGCGTCCGGGTGGTCGCCGTCTGCGATCCCGTGAAGGCCAAGACGGAACAGGCCGCCGCCAAGGTGGTGCGGGCCGGGCAGCCGTCGCCCGCCGTCTACGCCAACGGGGAGAACGACTACGAGCGGCTCTGCGAGCGCGGCGACATCGACCTCGTCTATGTGGCGACCCCGTGGGACGTCCACTTCGCCATGGCGAAGACGGCGATGCTGAACGGCAAGCACGTCGGCGTCGAGTGCCCCATCGCGATGCGCCTGGACGAGCTGTGGGAGCTGGTCGACCTCTCGGAGCGCACCCGCCGCCACTGCATGCAGCTCGAGAACTGCTGCTACGGCAAGAACGAGATGCGGGTGCTGCGCATGGCCCACGCCGGCAGGTTCGGCGAGCTGCTGCACGGGGCCGGGGCGTACAACCACGACTTGCGGGGCCTGATGTTCTCGCCGACGTACTACGAGGGCCCCTGGCGCCGGTTGTGGCACACCCGGCTGCGGGGCGACCTGTACCCCAACCACGGCTTCGGGCCGGTCGCCAACTACATGGACGTCAACCGGGGCGACCGCGCGGTCAGCATCAGCAGCTTCGGCACCCCGGCGCTGGGCCTGGCCGAGTACCGCGAGGCCAACATGCCGCCGGACGACCCGAGCTGGAAGGAGACGTACATCGAGAGCGACCGCACCATCAGCATGGTGCGGACCGCCAAGGGCCGGGTGATCCGGCTGGAGCACGACGTGTCGACACCGCACCCGTACAGCAGGATCAACAGCCTCGGCGGCACGAAGGGCGTCTTCGAGGACTACCCGGCGCGGATATACATCGAGCCGGACCACAACGACCACCGCTGGGCCGACTTCTCGGCGTACGCGGACGAGTTCGACCACTGGCTCTGGAAGGAGCACGCCAACCCGCCCGGCGGCCACGGCGGGATGGACTACATCATGGTGTTCCGGCTGATGCAGTGCATGAGGCTCGGCCTGGTCCCCGACTTCGACGTGTACGACGCGGCCACCTGGACGGCCCCGGTGCCGCTGAGCCACGCCTCCGTCAAGGCGAACGGCGCTCCGCAGCGGATACCCGACTTCACGCGCGGCGAGTGGAGGAGGGCCCGGTCGGGCGTGGACTCCGTCAAGCCGGAGTGAGCGTCGTGGGAGCGGGCCCGGTCCGGGCCCGCTCCCCGCGTTCAGCAGCGGCGGTGGTCCTCCGTCACCGTGCCCTGCGCCGTCCTCAGGGTCCGGTCGTGGCAACCGCCGGAACCGTGCAGCCGGTAGCGCTCGGAGCTGGTGCCGACGGCGTGCCGCTGGTCGCGCGGGACGCCCGTGGTGTACGTCGCGTCGCCCGTGTACGTGTCGTCGAGCCGGGACCACCTGGGCCGCTCGCCGTTGCGGAGGACCACGGTGTGGGCGCGGTCGCCGAGCGCCAGCACGGTGCGCAGCCGGTCGCCCGCGCCGAGCGTGGTCTCGCCGTCCATGGTGTACGTGCGGTGGGTGCGGGTGGTGGTCCCGTCCCGGGTCACGGTCTCGTCGTCCCGCCAGGTCGCCGTCAGCGCGTCCCGGCTCTCGCCGTCGGTCCAGCGGTGTACGGAGGTGGCGGCCACCGTCCGGGTCACGGTCGTCGTCACCCGGCCGTGCGAGGTGTCCAGGTGGCCGGCGACGGTGAGCCGGTGGGCGGCCTCGGTGTCGAGGCGGTGCTCGGTACCCGGCGTGTGGTGCGAGGAGTTGGCGGGCGCGCTCTGCTCGTGCCGGGTCAGCGCGCCGGTGACGACGTCGCGGCCCTCGTCCTGCCAGACGAGCACGTTCGTCGGCGTCGACCAGCCGGTCTGCCCGGCGGGGACGCCCGCGACGGACACCTCGACGCGGTGCGGGCGGCCGTCGTTGAGCAGCGCGGCGAACGGCGTCAGGTCGTAGACGACGGGCTTGACGTCGAAGGCGCGGGGGCCGGGGATCACGTACCAGAGGAAGGGGTTGGACCAGCCGCCCGTCCAGACCGTCGGGAAGGGGGCGGCGATCCCGGCGAGCCGTCCGTCGACCGAGATCCGCACCTCGCGGTGGGGTCCGTCGGCCGCCTTGCACGAGTAGGGCGCGGCGTCCGGGACGGTCATGTACCAGTACTCCTCGCAGCCGCCGCCGGAGCCGGTGGCGTACACCTCGGCGAGGATGCGTTCGGAGTTGCGCGGGGTGGTCAGGGACGGGGTGCCGAGCGGGATCACCCGGTCGGGTACGCCGGCGGACGGGGCGGGGGTCCCCGCGTAGAACGTCAGCGTGACCGTGACGTCGATGACTCCGGTGTACGTGTCGTTGACGACGTTGCCGATGAGCATCTCGACCGGTTGCGGGCGGCGCAGGGTGTCGCTGTAACGGGTGATGTCGGTCTCCACCGACCAGGTGATGCCGTCGGGAGACGGCTGGGGGGTGGAGGTGCGGAAGACCTCGACACCGCCGATGGCGAGGTGGCCGAGGCGGTCGTACTGGCGTCCCTTCACCCTGCCGTCGAGCCGCAGCACCACCGTGCTCCACCGGTCGCCGCACCCCTTGGGGGGCGTGTAGGTGCCCCGGTAGGGCGTGAAGTCGCGGAACTGCGCCTGGGCGAGGGTCATCTCGCACGTGGGCGCACCGGCCGGCCGGGGTACGGGCGGGGCGGCGGTGACCGGATCGTGCCAGTCGGTGCCGAACTCGGCGGGCGGCTGGGGTGATACGGCGGAGGCGGACGGGGCGGAACCGAACAGCGCGGTGAGGGCCAGCACTCCAGCCGTGAGCATGCTCATGACTTTTCGTTGTCTCATGGGCCGCGAGTGAAGCGCGGGGCGGGCGTCGGGCGCCAGAGGCCGGCGGTGAACCTTGGCGCGTTCCGCACGCTTCCGCCGGAAAATCGATTGCCGACCGTGGGTCCGGAAGGCGAACCTTGCACGGCTTCCGGCAGCCGTGCAGCGCGGCCCCGCCGTGCCCTGCCCTCCCCCGTCGACGGAACCCCTGGGACGTCATGCAGATTCACCATCTCCCGTACGCGGACCCGGGCGATCCCGACGTCCGATCGGGCACCCGCTTCCTGCTGTGGCTGGGCCGCAACCAACTCGGCGGGCAGGTCAAGTCCACGCTGTGGGGCCTGCTGCTGCACCTCGGCATCGCCGGGCTCCCGCTCGGCGTGGGCCTCGCCGTGCAGGCCGTCATCGACCGCTCGGGCGGCGGTCTGGCCCGGGCGGGCGCCCTGATCGCCCTGCTCGGCGCGGCCATCGCGGTGGGCGACACCATGCAGCACCGCACGGCGGTCACCAACTGGATCACGTCCGCCGCCCGCGTCCAGCAGTTGCTGGCGCGCAAGACCGCCGAGTTGGGCTCGCTGCTGACCCGGCGGGTCGCCGCGGGCGAGGTCGTCGCCGTCTCCACCGGGGACGTCGAGAAGATCGGCTGGTTCGTGGAGGTGCTGTCCCGGTTCGCCGCGGCGGCCACCACGCTGCTGCTGGTCTGCGTGGGCCTGGTGGTCTACCAGCCCGCCCTCGGTGTCGTCGTCGCCGCCGGCCTGCCCGTCGTGGCCCTCGCCGCCCTGCCGCTGCTGCCCCGCGCCACCCGGCGTGCGGACGTGCAGCGGGAGAAGGCCGGCCGCGCCACCGAGCTGGCCTCGGACACGGTGGCCGGCCTGCGCGTCCTGCGCGGCATCGGCGGCGAGGAACTGTTCCTCGGCCGCTACCGCGAGGCCTCCCAGGAGGTGCGCCGGGCCGCCGTGCGCAGCGCCCGCATGTGGGCGCTGATCGCGGCGGTCCAGGTGCTGCTGCCGGGACTGCTGCTGGTCGTGGTGGTGCTGTACGGGGCGAAGCTCGCCCTGGAGGGCCACGTCTCGGTCGGCGAACTGGTCACCGTGTACGGGGCGGTGACCCTCGCCCACCACCCCTTGCGCACGTTCGAGGAGCTGGCGATGGCGTACTCCTTCTCGCGGCCCTCCGCGAAACGCGCCGCCCGGGTGCTCGCCCTCACGCGCACGACGACCACCACTGTGACCGGCGCCCACGAGCGGCCGGGCGGGGACCTGTACGACCCGGTGACCGGGCTGCTCGCCCCGGCCGGCCTGTTCACCGCCGTCGTGTGCGGCGACCCGGACGCCGCCGGGCAGTTGGCCGACCGGCTCGGGGGGCACCCCTCCGAGGACCCGGACGCGCACGTCTCCGTCCTCCTCGGCGGCGTACCGCTGGACGAACTCCCGCTCGACACGGCACGATCGGCCGTCCTCGTCCAGGACAAGGACCCGGTCCTGCTCTCCGGCACCCTGCACGAACTGCTGGATGTGCCGTCGTCCGGGAAGGTGAGCGCCGCGGACGCCCTGGCGGCGGCCCAGTGCGGTGACGTGCTGGAGGCGCTCGCCCAGGCGTCGGCGGACGGCGACGGCGACCCCATGCGCACCCGGATCACCGAGCGCGGCCGGTCGCTATCGGGCGGACAGCGCCAGCGCCTGGCCCTGGCCCGGTCGCTGGTGACCGACCCGGAGGTGCTGGTGCTGGACGAACCGACATCGGCGGTGGACTCGCACACCGAGGCGCGGGTCGCGGCGGGCGTCCAGCGGCTGCGCACCGGCCGGACGACCGTGGTGCTGGCCTCCTCGCCGCTGCTGCTCGACCTCGCGGACCGGGTGGTGCTGGTCCACGCGGGCGAGGCGGTGGCGGTGGGCACCCACCGCGAGCTGCTGGCCACCGATGAGCGCTACCGCGCCGTGGTCACGCGCGAGACCTAAGAGGAAGCGCTTGTGGACATCGACCTTGTGGACATCGAGGAGTCGGCATGACCGCCGTCATCGGCATGGCGCCGCCGGAGTACGATCCGGCGGCCCCGGAGTCGGCCACCACGCTGCCGGTCGGCACGGCCGCGACCGTCCGGGCGTACGTGGCCGAACTGCTGCGCCGCCACCGGAGCGCGTTCGCCGTGCTCATCGCCGTGAACGCGGTCGCGGTCATCGCCTCGATGGTGGGCCCGTACCTGCTCGGCTCGCTGGTCGACCGGCTCGCGGAGGGCGCACGCGACCTCCATCTGCCGGTCACCATCGGCGCGTTCACGGCCGCGCTGCTGGTGCAGGCGGTGTTCGTCCGGCTGGTGCGGCTGCGGGGCGCGATGCTCGGCGAGGAGATGCTGGCCGATCTGCGCGAGGACTTCCTCGTCCGGTCGGTGGCGCTGCCGCCGGGCGTGCTGGAGCGGGCGGGCACGGGTGACCTGTTGTCCCGGATCACCACCGACATCGACCGGCTGGCCAACGCCATGCGCGAGGCCGTGCCGCAGCTCGCCATCGGCGTGGTGTGGGCGGGCCTGCTGATCGGCGGTCTCGCGGTGACCGCACCGCCGCTGGCGCTCGCCGTGCTGGTGGCCGCGCCGCTGCTGATCGCGGGGTGCCGCTGGTACTTCCGGCGGGCGCCCTCCGCGTACCGCTCGGAGGCCGCCGGGTACGCGGCGGTCGCCGCCGGGCTCGCCGAGACGGTCGACGCCGGCCGGACGGTCGAGGCGCACCGGCTCGGCGCGCGGCGGGTCGCGCTGTCGGACCGGCGGATCAAGGAGTGGACGGCGTGGGAGCGGTACACCCTGTTCCTCCGCTCGGTCCTCTTCCCCGTCATCAACGTCACCCACACCACCGTCCTGGCCGCCGTGCTGATGATCGGCGGCGTGTTCGTCCTGAACGGCTGGATGGCCGTGGGCCAGTTGGCCACGGGCGCGCTGCTGGCGCAGATGCTGGTGGAACCGGTCGGGATCATCCTGCGCTGGTACGACGAGCTCCAGGTGGCCCAGGTGTCGCTGGCCCGGCTGGTGGGCGTGCGGGAGATCGAGCCGGAGAGCGGCGACGAGTCGGTCCGCCCGGAGGGGCGCGACGTACGGGCGGACGATGTGCGGTTCGGGTACCGCGAGGGCGTGGACGTGCTGCACCGCGTGTCGATGGACGTCCCGCCGGGCACCCGGGTGGCCCTGGTCGGCCCGTCGGGCGCGGGCAAGTCGACGCTGGGCCGGCTGCTCGCCGGGATCTACGCGCCGCGCACCGGCCGGGTCACGCTCGGCGCGGCCGAGCTGTCCCGGATGCCCGCCGAGCGGGTGCGCGAGCACGTGGCGCTGGTCAACCAGGAGCACCACGTCTTCGTCGGTACCCTCCGCGACAACCTGCTGCTCGCGCGGCCGGGCGCGGTGGACGCGGAGCTGTGGGCGGCCCTCGGGGCGGTCGACGCCGAGGGGTGGGCGCGGGCGCTGGACGACGGCCTGGACACCGAGGTGGGCTCGGGCGGCCTGGCCCTCACCCCGGCCCAGGCCCAGCAGATCGCCCTGGCCCGCCTGGTGCTGGCCGACCCGCACACCCTGGTGCTGGACGAGGCGACCTCCCTGCTCGACCCCCGCGCCGCCCGCCACCTGGAGCGCTCCCTCGCCCGGGTGCTGGAGGGCCGCACGGTGGTGGCCATCGCCCACCGTCTCCACACGGCCCACGACGCGGACGTCATCGCCGTCGTCGAGGGCGGCCGCATCACGGAGCTGGGCAGCCACGACGCCCTGGTCGCGGCGGACGGCGCGTACGCGGCGCTGTGGCGGTCCTGGCACGGGTAGGGGGTGGGGCCCGGCTTTCAGCCGTCGTCCGGGAGCCGTTCCCTCACGCCTGCCGCATCCGGATGGTTCAGTTCCGCGAGGATCGCCAGCGCGCGACGCCAGTGGGCCTGGGCGTCGCCGTGCCGTCCCGTGCTCGTACAGGCCTGTGCGAGGACGCCTAGGGCCGTCGCCTCACCGAGCCGGTTGCCGACCTCCTCGTGGAGGGCGAGGGCCTGCGTGCCGAAGTCCACGGCCTCGTCGAACAGCCCGAGGGCGAGATGCAGGTCGGCGAGCTTGTCCAGAACGAGCGCCTCGCCGAACGTACGCCCCATGTCGCGGAAGATGACCAACGCCTCATGCAGTGCGGTGACCGCTTCCTCATGGCGCCCCAGAGCGCGGTAGGCGGGCGCGATGTTCTCCAGGCTGTGAGCGGCCAGAGCCGCATCGCGGCTGCGCTCGGCGGCGTCCAGCGCCTGTCCTAGGCATGCGACGGCCTCCTCGAAGCGCCCGGTCATCACCAGGGAATCGCCGAGGGAGTTCAGGAACCAGCCTTCCTCCTCCCCGATCGCCCGGCACACCTCCAGGGCTTCCTGGTTGTACTGCAGATTCTCCTGGTACCGGCCGCCGTAGAAGTGAGCGGCCGCCAGGTTCCGGAGGACCATCGCCTCGGCGCGCCGGTCGCCCAGGCGGCGCGTGGCGGCCAGCGCCGCTTCCGCGGCCGACAGCCACTCCGTGGTGGGCCTGCGCAACTGGAAGAAGGACCGGAGCGCGATGGGCAGTTGCCATGCGACGACGTCGTCGCCCACCTCGGCGGCCTGGCGGCACGTGGCGAGGAGATTCGGGAACTCCGTCTCGCACCAGTCCGCCGCCGCCTCGCGCGAGGGGAACGGAAGCCTCAGCGCCGGCTCGGGGCGGTCATCCGACGCCATGTCGAAGGGTGCGGGGCCTTGGCGGACGCCGAGCACCTTCCCCGCGGACTCGGTGGTGAAGAGGTACCAGGTGAACAACCGCCGCAGCGCGGCGCGGCGGTCGTCTTCGTCGTCCTCGGCGGTGCTGCGCTCGCGGGCGTAGTCGCGAAGCAGGTCGTGGAAGCGGTAACGGTCGTTTCCCACGGCCTCGATCAGGTGCAGGCCGGCCAGACGCGCCAGGTCACGAATGGCCTGGGAGGGCGCGCCGCCCGTCAGCGCGGCGGCCGCCGTGACACCGATATCGGGTCCGCCGAAGAGCCCCAGCAGGCGGAAGGTCCGTGCGGCCGCGGGCGGCAGGTGACGGTACGACCAGGAGAACACCTCACGGACGGCGGTCGTCTCATCGCCGTCGTACGTCGCCAGCGCGTCCAGTCGTGTGGTGCCACGGCCGAGTTCCGCCACCAGCGCCTGGAGGGAGAGGCCCGGACGCGCGGCTGCTTGCTCGGCGGCGATACGCAGGGCCAGGGGTAAGTGGGCGCAGCGGGCCGCCAGCTCCGCCGAGGCGGCGGGTTCCTGCTCCACCCGCTGCCTGCCGATGACGGAGGCGAGGAGCTCAAGCGCCTCTTCCGGTGTGAGCGCGTCGAGCACGATCCTTTGTATCCCTTCCCGCGCGACCAGCCCGGACAGCCGACTGCGGCTCGTCACGAGCACCAGGGACGGCGACGCACCGGGAAGGAGTGGGCGGACGTGTGCGGCGTCCCGTGCGTTGTCCAGGACGATGACCATGTGCCGGTTGCTGACAAGCGTGCGGTAGAGGCTCACCCTCGCGTCCAGTCCGTGGGGGACTCCCGCGGGTGTCACGCCGAGACTCACGAGGGCTTGTTCCAGCGCCTGGTGCGCCGGCATGGGCGGGCCGGCGTCGTAGCCCTGGAGGTTGATGTACAGATCCCCGTCGGGGAATCGGCCGCTCACCGCGTGGGCCCAGTGGAGCGCGAGGGCTGTCTTCCCGACTCCGGCCGCTCCCGCGAGCGCGGAGATCACCACCGTACGCCGGGCCTGTGCGTCGGACGGCTCGACGAGCGCGGCCAGTCGCGCCAACTCCGTCGCCCTGCCGGTGAAATGGGTGGGCCCCGGGGGCAACTGCCGGGGCGGCGGAGCCGCCTTCGACGACGTGGCGTGGAAGTGCACACCGCCGGTCACCTGACCGGACTGGACGACGATGTCGGCCGTACCGGGAAAGTCGTTGTGCGTGCCGCCGGAGGAGTGTGGACCGACACGATCTGTCATTGGCTGCAACCACCGCTCGGTTTCCGGGTTTTCACGGTACCGGCACCACATGTCCACTGTCCATGACTCATTGTGACTGTTGACACGGTCGTGGCGGCGTTGTTCCCTCCTTGGGAGCCCACGGGACGTCCCGAGGAGGGTGCGTGTGCATCCCACATCCGGCGAGGAGAGCAGAGCGCGACTCGGCCCGCGGCCGTCCGTGCTGGTGATGCAGCCCACGACCCTCTGCAATCTCGACTGCCGGTACTGCTATTTGCCGGCCAGGCACGAGCGCCGCGACATGTCGCGCGGGGTGCGGCGTGCCGTGGCAGCGGCGGCGGCCCGATGGAGCCGGTCCGGACACCGGCCGGAGATCCTCTGGCACGCGGGAGAGCCGCTCACCGTGGGCGTCCGCGCCTTCCGCGAACTGCTCTCCGGATGGCCGCCCGGTACGGTCCACCGGATTCAGACGAACGCCACTCTGATCGATGACTTGTGGTGCGACCTGTTCGACCGGTATCGCGTCCGGGTCTCCGTCAGCGTCGATGGTCCCGGGACCATGAACGCCGACCGGGTCACCCGTGCGGGAAGGCCGGCCGGACGGCGGATCGAGGCCGGGACGGCGGTGCTCGTCCGCCGCGGCATTCCCTTCGACATGCTCTCCGTCGTACGCGACCCCTCTCCCGGGGCGGCACGAGCCATTTACGCCCATGCGTGCAAATTGGGGGCGCAACAGCTCGGAATACTTCCCGAGGAGAGGAAAGGTGCTCACCGTGGAGCCCCGCGAGCGGCCGGGACCGGCTGGGCGGGTTTCTTCCACGAGCTGTACGTGCAATGGCGGGCCAACCCGCTGGTCCGTCTGCGTGAGCTCGAATCCGTGGCCAATTGCTTCGACGCCATACGCGCCGGGGTCACGGCCGCGCAGATCCGTGACATGCCGGTGGAGCCCATTCCCACGGTGTGCCACGACGGTGAGGTTGTCGTCCTGTCGCCGGACCTGGCGGGCTTCGCTCACCCGCGCCATGGGCGTTTCACGGTCGGCAACGTGCTGGAGCAGCCCCTGGAGCACTTGCTGCGACGAGCCGGAGCCGTCCCCTGGGTCCGGGAGGCTCTCGCCGGCGTGGACGCGTGCCGCCGGACGTGCCGGTATGCGGTGGCTTGCGGCGGGAGCTGGCCGGCGAACAAGTACTTCGAACTGGGGCGCCTGGACGCGACCGAAACGTCCTACTGCCGAAACCTCCAGCAAGCCAAGGTGGAAGGAGCACTGTTGTGCCGACCCTGATGCCCGGTGGAACTCCCGGCGAAAGTCTTGAAGAGGTGGTCCTCGCGCAGGTGGAGCACCTGGAGTGGCTGCTGGGGCCGGTCCACGGACCCGCCGATGGCGACCGCTCCGAAGAGGGCCTCGTCTTTCATGCGTTCCAATCGATGAATCAGAGCTGGAGCCGCGCGGCCACCTAGACCTCACTCGTCGAAAAGGCCCGACGAGGAAAGGACCCGGCGAAGACGAGGGCGTGGGATGCCTTCCGGCGCCCTCGCATGGACCCGTCGTGCAAGGCGATTCCGGCGGGCAGCACCACCAGATCACCGACCTTTATGGTCCACACCGCACAGACGATTTTCGCGACCTCGTCGGGGTGCTCGGTGAGAAAGTGGCGCAACTGCTTGGTGGTGGGGATGTTCCGGCCGTTGCCGGGACTGACCGTGTCCGACAGGTGCAGGGACGACATGTTCAGGGCGACCACCAGTGAGCGGGGCCCGGGTCCCATGTTGTGGATGACGCGCCTGTCGGCCGACGCGACCCGCACATCGCGGGCGAAGCGCTCACCTTCGCGACCGCTTGTCCACGCGTTGTCGTAGTGCATGCCGACCCGGACGGCGTGCAGCCGCTCCGAATACTGCTGGAGTCGCGGGTCGGCCACCGTGGTCGTCCGCGACCCGGCATGGGCGGACAGCACGTCCACCAGCCGTCCCTCATACGGCCCCAGCGGGTAGCGGGAGCCGTGGTGCGGGGCGAAGCCGGGTGCTGCCGCTTCCGCGCGGGCGGCGGCGACCAACTGCCCGGAATCCGGCAGCCTGCCGAAGCCCAGGCATAAGCCGGCGGGCGTGTCGGGTGCCGCCACGAACCGTACGATGCGTTCGAGATGCCTCGCCGCCACGTGGAGCGGTGCGTCCGGGACGATGGCGTCCGGTGTGAATCCCTGGTGCGACACCTCTTCGGGCGTCGCCAGATGGACCCCGCACACTGCCAGCCTGTGCCGGTGCGCCCGCAGCCAGGCGGGCGTGCAGTCCAGCCTGATGGACCTGTCGTCGACCCGCAGGTCGGTCAGCAGGCTGTCGACCGGGTCCGTTTCCATCTGACTCCTCGGGGACGGCGACCACGAGGAGTACCGGGAGTCCGGGTGGCCGCGGCAGGGTCGATCGACCGACTGCGCACGGCCTACCCGTCGCGATCGCCTGTCACACTCCCCTTTCTGACCGGCCCTCGGCGCCGTGGACCTCCAGGGCCGTGCGGACCGCCGATTCCAGGGCGCCTTCGATCCAGGCGGGTTTGACCGAGGTGTGGCAGCCGGCGAAGTGGAGTGGGCCTTCCGGGGTGCGCATGTCGAGGAGGATCTCGGTGTGCTGGCCGGGCAGCAGGACGGATGCCTCGCCGTAGGCGTACGGGTCGCGCTGCCAGCTCTGGGTGCGGCCCACGCCGGTGAAGAAGACCTCCAGCCGCCGGCCGTAGACCTCCTGCATGCCGCGCAGGGCGAGGGCGTAGCGGGCCTCGTCGTCGTAGGCGTCCCAGCGCCTGGCGTCGTCGGCCCAACTGTAGGAGGCGAGGACGACGCCGCCGGCGCTGCCGGGGACCGGGTGGGAGGGGTTGAACATGAAGCGGTTGGGGTTGTCGGTGACCGAGCCGCCGCCGATCACCCCGGCCGCCTCGGGCTGGTCGCGGGAGACCCAGGCGTTGGCCGCGTAGTGCGTGCGCTGCCCCTCGGAGAGGTGGCCCGGGGGTACGGAGGGGTGCCGGCCGAGCATCCTCCCGTCCCGCTCCACCTGGCCCTTGCGGTAGGCGTCGTACAGCCCGGGTTCGATGGCGTCCAGTTCGCGCCGCCAGTCGTCCTCGTCGAACTCCCACCAGCGGCGGCTGAATTCGAGGAGCACCTTGGTGGCGCTGTCGTAGTGCACCTCCTGGATGGCGCGGCGCTTCCCGTACGACACCCGCGGGGAGATCTGGACGTGCCGGAGGCCGGAGAACGGGATGGTCACGATCGCCGCGTCACCGGTGAACCGCTCGCTGACGACCTTGCCGTCCCGCCCCTCGGAGACGGTGTCGACGACGACCCGCTCCCCCTCGTCCCGGGTCTCGATGCGGGTGACGCGCCGGTCGAAGCGGACCTCGTCGCGTACCTGGTCCAGGAGGGCGTCGACGAGGACGGCGGTGCCGCCGGTCAGCTCGTGGAAGGCGGTGCCGGGGCTGATGAGGGACTGGCTGATGAAGGTGTGCAGGAAGGACAGCGGCAGCCTGGAGGTCATGTTCTCCAGGGTTCCGACGAGGTCGATGGTGCGTTCGTCGAGTCCGGCGTACTCGGTGAGGAACCGGTACATGGACCAGTCGCCGAACCGCTGGACGACCCTGGCCCAGCCTTCGAGCCGCTCGGGCATCGGCTTGTCGACCCGGGTGCCGTCGGGGCGGCGGGTGCTGTACTCGTCGCGTACGGGGTCGAGGGCGGCGCGCACGATGTCCGCCGCCGGGACGTTCTCGTACGCCTTCGGTACGCCGAAGGAGCGGTTGATCGCCCGGGGGTTCCTGGCGTAGTCGGCGCGGCGGGCGCTGATGCCGTTGACCCGGATCCAGGTGCGGTACCGGGGCTTTCCTTCCGGGTCGGTGTCGACGTAGCGGAAGGGCCGCCGCTCGATGCCGAGCTTGTCGATCAGACCGATGACGAGCGGGTGACTGCCGGGGATGCGCATGGCACCGGCCTCGGCGTACTGCTTGGGGTCGGCGAACGGCTGGGCGGCGTTCTCGTGGCCGCCGGTGCGGAAGGTCTTGATGCGGCCGCCCGCCCGGTTTCCGTTGGCCTCGACGACGGTGACCCGGTGGCCGGCGCGCTTGAGCAGGGCCGCGGCGGCCAGGCCGGCCGGTCCGGCGCCGAGGACCAGCACCTTCTTGGGCGCGGAAGGCGCCTTGGGCAGTCCGCCGCCGAGCAGGATCTTCTCGTAGGCCGGGACCAGGGGCCGGTCGTTCTCGTCGAGGACGAGCAGGGCGCGGGCGACGGCCAGGCAGGTCTGCCAGTCGGCGGTGGAGCGGGGGGCGGGGGCACGGGCGGGGGCGGGAGCCGGTGCGGCCGCCGGTGCGGCCGCCGGTGCGGCCCCGGCCGCGGCTGCGGCAGGCGTCGCGGGAAGGGCTGCGGCGACAGCCACCGAGCCAGTGGCGGCAGCTAATTGACGGCGCGTCAGTTGCGTGGAATCCATGATCAGAAGAAATCGGATCCTGAGCTTCCGCGCAGCGGCTTCGCACCCCGTTCACCCGAACGGGAAGACCGTGGGAGGAAGGTCAGATGAAGTTGAGCGCGGCCGCCCCGCCCACCCCGCCCAGCAGCATGAACGCCGGCATCAGGACCTTCAGCTCCACCCAGCTCCCGGCCCGGAACCGCATGCCCTTCGGCGGCCCCACCGGGTACCACCGCTTGCCCCCGACCGGGATCGGCCACAGGATCGGGCAGCCCGAGACGGTCAGGGCGTCGCCGATGTCGTGGACGAGGGCGCCGAGCACGATCGGCAGGCCCAGCCACAGGTACTCCTGCCCGGGCGCGGTGAACAGCCAGTCCGAGCCGTTGCCGGGCTTGTCCAGGACGCCCGCGAGGATCCACGCGCTGGTCGCCCCCAGCAGCCACACCAGGACGTCGCTGGACATCCGGGCCGCCCGCCACAGCAGGCCCTCCACCGCCAGGACCAGGTGGACGAAGAGGATGGCGAGGACCGCCCACCGGCCGCCCGTGATCGCCAGCACCGACGCGCCCGCGCCGCACAGCACGGCCCACACCCAGGTGTGCGTGAGGGTGCGGTGGCCCCCGCTCCGGCGGGCGTCGGCCCGCGTCCTGGTGGCCTTGTAGACGGCGTACGAGAGCTTGTCGACGATCTCGCAGATCCCCCGCGAGATCGGGCCGAAGGCCCGCGAGATGGTCGCCGACTTGTGGTCGAGGTCGGGCGCGAGCGCCGCGCCGGCGCAGATCAGGGCCCCGACGACCAGCACCGGCCACGGCATCGGGTGGCCCGCCGCGGCGGTCGCGGCCCCCACCCCCAGCCACGCGGCCGCGCCGGAGAGTGAGTGTGCCGGTCCCATCATGTGCGTTCCCCGCCCCGTTTGCTCTTGTCGTGCGCCCCGGTTGACGGGACAGCCTAGCGTTCGTGATCTTCGTACGAACGGCCGGTTCCCCCTTCCGGGCGCGAGCCAGGCAAGATGGGGGCGTGACCCTTATCGATCAGTTGCCTCCGGAAGCCGACCCCGATGCCCTCTTCGAGGCCTTCTCGTCATGGGCCGAGGAGCGGGGCATCACCCTGTACCCGGCCCAGGAGGAGGCGCTGATCGAGGTGGTCTCCGGGGCGAACGTGATCCTCTCCACCCCCACCGGCTCCGGGAAGTCGCTGGTCGCGGCCGGCGCGCACTTCACCGCGCTCGCCAATGACCAGGTGACCTTCTACACCGCGCCGATCAAGGCGCTGGTCTCGGAGAAGTTCTTCGACCTGTGCAAACTCTTCGGCACCGAGAACGTGGGCATGCTCACCGGCGACGCGTCCGTGAACGCCGACGCGCCGGTGATCTGCTGCACGGCGGAGGTACTGGCGTCGATCGCGCTGCGTGACGGCAAGGACGCGGACATCGGCCAGGTCGTGATGGACGAGTTCCACTTCTACGCCGAGCCGGACCGGGGCTGGGCCTGGCAGATCCCGCTGCTGGAGCTGCCGCAGGCGCAGTTCGTCCTGATGTCGGCGACACTCGGCGACGTCTCGTTGTTCGAGAAGGACCTCACGCGCCGCACCGGCCGGCCCACCTCGGTGGTCCGCTCGGCGACGCGGCCGGTACCGCTGTCGTACGAGTACCGGCTCACGCCCATCACGGAGACGCTGACCGAGCTGCTGGAGACCAAGCAGGCGCCGGTCTACATCGTGCACTTCACCCAGGCGCAGGCCGTGGAGCGGGCGCAGTCGCTGATGAGCATCAACATGTGCTCGCGCGAGGAGAAGGACAAGATCGCCGAGCTGATCGGCAACTTCCGCTTCACCACCAAGTTCGGCAAGAACCTCTCGCGGTACGTGCGGCACGGCATCGGCGTGCACCACGCGGGCATGCTGCCCAAGTACCGGCGCCTCGTCGAGAAGCTGGCGCAGGCGGGCCTGCTGAAGGTGATCTGCGGGACGGACACCCTGGGCGTTGGGGTCAATGTTCCTATTCGTACGGTTTTGTTCACGGCGCTCACCAAGTACGACGGCAACCGGGTGCGCACACTGCGTGCCCGGGAGTTCCACCAGATCGCCGGCCGGGCCGGGCGCGCCGGCTTCGACACGGCCGGGTTCGTGGTCGCGCAGGCGCCCGAGCACGTCATCGAGAACGAGAAGGCGCTCGCCAAGGCGGGCGACGACCCCAAGAAGCGCCGCAAGGTGGTCAGGAAGAAGGCCCCGGAGGGCTTCGTCGGCTGGACCGAGAACACCTTCGAGAAGCTGATCGCCTCCGAGCCGGAGCCGCTCACCTCCCGCTTCCGCGTCACGCACACCATGCTGCTGTCGGTGATCGCCCGGCCCGGCGACGCCTTCCAGGCGATGCGCCGGCTCCTGGAGGACAACCACGAGCCGCGCAAGAACCAGCTCCGGCACATCCGGCGCGCCATCGCGATCTACCGCTCGCTGCTGGACGGCGGGGTCGTCGAGCAGCTCGACAAGCCCGACGCCGAGGGCCGCACGATCCGGCTCACCGTCGACCTCCAGCAGGACTTCGCGCTCAACCAGCCGCTGTCCACGTTCGCGCTCGCGGCCTTCGACCTGCTGGACCCGGAGTCCCCGTCGTACGCGCTGGACATGGTGTCGGTCGTCGAGTCGACGCTGGACGACCCCCGCCAGATCCTCGCCGCCCAGCAGAACAAGGCGCGCGGTGAGGCGGTCGGCGCGATGAAGGCCGACGGGGTGGAGTACGAGGAGCGGATGGAGCGGCTGGCGGACATCTCGTACCCGAAGCCGCTCGAAGAGCTGCTGTGGCACGCGTACAACACCTACAAGAAGTCGCACCCGTGGGTCGGCGACCACCCGGTGTCGCCGAAGTCCGTGATCCGTGACATGTACGAGCGGGCGCTGTCCTTCACGGAGTTCACGTCCTTCTACGAGCTGGCGCGCACCGAGGGCATCGTGCTGCGGTACCTGGCGAGCGCGTACAAGGCGCTGGACCACACCATCCCCGACGACCTGAAGACGGAGGACCTGGAGGACCTGATCGCCTGGCTGGGCGAGATGGTGCGGCAGGTGGACTCCTCGCTGCTGGACGAGTGGGAACAGCTCGCCAACCCCGAGGTGGAGACGGCCGAGGAGGCCCAGGAGAAGGCCGACCAGGTCAAGCCGGTCACGGCCAACGCCCGCGCCTTCCGCGTGCTGGTGCGCAACGCGATGTTCCGCCGCGTGGAGCTGGCCGCGCTGGACCAGCTCCAGGAGCTGGGCGAGATGGACGCCGAGTCCGGCTGGGACGAGGAGCGCTGGGCGGAGGCGATGGACGCGTACTGGGACGAGTACGACGATCTCGGCACCGGACCGGACGCGCGCGGCCCGAAGCTGCTCGCCATCGAGGAGGAGCCGGAGCACGGCCTGTGGCGCGTCCGGCAGACCTTCGCCGACCCGAACGGCGACCATGACTGGGGCATCAGCGCGGAGGTGGACCTGGCGGCCTCGGACGAGGAGGGCCGGGCGGTCGTCCGCGTCACCGACGTCGGCCAGCTCTGAAAGGACGCATGGATGACCAACCCCGCCGAACGGCTCGTCGACCTGCTCGACCTGGAGCAGATCGAGGTCAACATCTTCCGTGGCGCGAGCCCGCAGGAGTCCCTGCAACGGGTCTTCGGCGGGCAGGTCGCCGGCCAGGCCCTGGTCGCGGCCGGCCGCACCACGGAGGGCGACCGGCCGGTGCACTCGCTGCACGCGTACTTCCTGCGGCCGGGCATCCCCGGCGTACCGATCGTGTACCAGGTCGAACGGGTGCGGGACGGGCGGTCGTTCACCACGCGGCGGGTCACCGCGATCCAGCGCGGCAAGACGATCTTCAACCTGACGGCGTCGTTCCACCAGCCGGAGGAGGCGGGCTTCGAGCACCAGCTCCCGCCGCGCCTGGAGTTCCCGCCGCCGGAGGCGCTCCCGTCGGTCACGGACGAGATCCGCGAGCACCTGGGCGCGCTGCCGGAGGCGCTGGAGCGGATGGCGCGCCGCCAGCCCTTCGACATCCGCTACGTCGACCGGCTGCGCTGGACGGCGGAGGAGGTCAAGGAGGCGGACCCGCGCAGCGCGGTGTGGATGCGCGCGGTGGGCCCGCTGGGCGACGACCCGCTGGTCCACACGTGCGCGCTGACGTACGCGTCCGACATGACCCTGCTCGACGCGGTCCGCATCCCGGTCGAACCCCTCTGGGGGCCCCGGGGCTTCGACATGGCGTCGCTGGACCACGCGATGTGGTTCCACCGCCCGTTCCGGACGGACGAGTGGTTCCTGTACGACCAGGAGTCCCCGATCGCGACGGGCGGCCGTGGCCTGGCGCGCGGCCGCATCTACGACCGCGAGGGCAGGCTGCTGGTGTCGGTGGTGCAGGAGGGGCTGTTCCGACGCCACTGAGCCCCACGGGCCGTGCAGCCCCGTCCGCCCGCCGGGCGGGCATGTTTTGATCGACCCTGTCGGCTGCCCTGTGGCAGTGCCTTTCGAGGAGGAGTCCCCGCATGTCCCTGTACGACATCCCGCTGCGCACCCTGTCCGGTGACCCGACGACCCTGGCCGAGTACAAGGACAAGGCCGTCCTGGTCGTCAACGTCGCCTCCAAGTGCGGCCTGACCCCGCAGTACGAGGGCCTGGAGCGGCTCCAGAAGAGCTATGGCGACCGGGGCTTCACGGTGCTGGGCGTGCCCTGCAACCAGTTCGGCGGCCAGGAACCGGGCACGGCGGAGGAGATCGGCACGTTCTGCTCGGCGACGTACGGCGTGACGTTCCCGCTCCTGGAGAAGACGGACGTGAACGGCGCCGGCCGGCACCCGCTCTACGTGGAGCTGACGAAGACCCCGGACACGGCGGGCGAGGCCGGTGACGTCCAGTGGAACTTCGAGAAGTTCCTCATCGCCCCGGGCGGCGAGGTCACCCGCTTCCGCCCGCGCACGGAGCCGGAGGCGCCGGAGCTCGTCGCGGCGATCGAGGCGGCACTGCCCGCCTGATGGTCAGGGGCGCGACGGCCGCTGGTGCGTTGATTCCCGTCCCGCGCCGGACCGCCCGCACAACGATGCCGAGGACGTGCTGCACCTGTCGGACGTCCTCGGCATCGAGCGCGCCGCGCCGGCGCCTCCTCGTACGGCGGCATGGGCCATCGAACTGCCGTGGGTCGGTCATCAGCCGAACTGGAACACCCCTTCGTGGTGACCGGCCTTCTGATCGACTTCCTGCGCGCGTGGGCCGCGTCGGCTCACTCGCACCCGATGCCGTCCCCGTCGCGGTCCAGCCGGTGCGGATCGCTGGAGCCGACCCAGACGGGGCCGGAGATGTCCTCGCAGTCCAGATCGGGCTTACCCGCCGGAGGCCCCGGCGGCAGAGCGGGCGGACGGTCGGCGTCGGGCCGCGGTGATCCGGGGCTGTCCGGTGGGACCGCGGGGGTGTCGTCGCATGCTTTCCACAGGCCCGCGTCGGCCTGCACGGCACGGGTCTGGGCACGGGAGATCTTGGGCCAGTACTTGTCGTTCGGCGGGTACAGCACCGCCTCGGCATGACCGGTACGCACCAGGGACTCGTTGACGAACACGCCCCGCTCGTTCCACACGTAGAGCAGGTAGCGCTTGTACCGGTCCTTGAGCTCCTCGTCGCGTTCGACGCGCAGTCTGCTCCCGGGCGGCAGCAACGCGGTGGTGCGTTTCGTGGCCTCACGGCTGAAGCAGTCGCCCTTTTCCGGCGCGTCGATCTCCAGCAGCCGGACCTTGGCCTTGGCCCCGGCGGGGATGACCCTGCCGTCGCCTCGCACCTCGATGGTGTCGCCGTCGATGACCCGCAGGACGACGGGTCCGCGTGGTGCGCTCGGGGGCCGGTCGCCGGCCGGCCCGTCGCTCGGGGGCATCACCGCCCCGAGTCCGCCGAAGCCCAGGGCGAGGGCGAGCGAGACGGGGACGGCGCTGCGCAGGCGACGCCCCGGACGACCGGAAGAAGCGGAAGGGCTCATGTCGCCCCCTCCCTCGGAGAGTGCCAACCCTCCAGTACAGCACCTTCGGCCCTGGATGTCGCGGGGAGGGCCGCCGCGGTGAGCCGGAGGCGGCCGGGTCGGCCGGGAGTCCGGGCTTTTTTGTGTCGCGGGTTTCGTCCGGGCTTTCCATTCGTTGCCGATAACGCTACGGAATGGAGCGGAATTGCGGCACGGAATTTCTGGGAAGTTCATATGTGCACGGGCATTGACCTACCGCTGATACTCGCCAGTAACCTCATCTCGCGCCCCCCACGCGACCCTTCACCGAGGTAGGTCATGAAGAAGAACCTGCTGGCCGTCGCCGTCGCGAGTGCCCTGTTCGGGGCCGTCACCGCTGCTGGGGCCGAGGCCACCGGCCAGGCGTCCTCCTTCGCCCCGAGCAGTGATCCCATCCTCTTCGTCCACGGGTACAACTCGTCCGGGTCCTATTGGAACACCATGGCCGACAGATTCCGTGCGGACGGCTGGCCCTCCACCCACCTGCGCCAGTGGAGTTACGACTGGCGCCAGTCCAATGCCACCACCGCGCAGGGGCTGGCCGCGGAGGTCGACCGGCTGCTCGCCGAGACCGGGGCGGCGGAGGTCGACATCGTCACGCATTCCATGGGCGGGCTGTCGAGCCGCCACTACACGAAGGCCCTCGGCGGCAGCGGGAAGACCGATGCATGGGTCTCCCTGGGCGGTCCCAACCACGGCACGGACGCGGCCAACTCCTGCTACGACACGTCCTGTACGGAGATGCGCATAGGCTCCGCCTTCCTCGCCGACCTCAACTCCGGCGACGAGACGCCCGACGGCACGCGCCACGCCACCTGGTGGTCGCCCTGTGACACCTTCATCAACCCCGACAGCAGCGTCTCCCTGAGCGGCGCCGCCAACACCCGTACCGCCTGTCTGGGGCACAGTGCGCTCGGAACCGACCCGGTCGTCTACGGGGAGGTCCGGGACTTCGTGAACCGCTGACGGCGGCGTCGCGCGGGTCGGCTCCGCCGCCCGGTCAGGCCACCGCGCTGAGCGTGTCCGCGAGGCGGTGGCGGGTGGCTCGGGCGGCGGGGAGGGCGGCGAGGGCGACCGCGCCGGCGACGGCGGACGCCGTGAGGGCCAGCAGGTGGAGCGGCGGCGGGGCGTGGGCGATGCCGGCGCCGATGCCGGTGGCGTGGGCCTCGTGGTCGATCAGCCAGTGGGCGAACGGGACGCCGAGGGCGGCGCCGAGGAGTGCGGCGGCCAGGGCGGTGCAGCCGATGGCGGTGACCGTGACGGTGGTGATCTGGCGGGGCGACAGGCCGATGGCCTTCAGGGCGAGCAGGTCGCGTTCGCCGTCCCGGACGGTGCCGCCGATCGCGGTGGACAGTTCGGTGAGGCCGATGAGGGCGAGGACGCCGATCAGTCCGGCGACGACGCCGCGCAGTGCGGAGAGGCGGTCGGCGGGGCTGGTGACCTCGTGGACGTCGAGCCGTCCCCGCGAGGCGTCGGCGAGTTCGGCGCTGACCGTGCGCGGGTCCGCGCCGGGGCGGAGCTGGAGCTGGTAGAGGGTGGGGCGGAGGGCGGGGTCGTTCTCGCGGAGGGTGTCGAGCGAGGTGGAGACGACCCGGCCGCCGTTCTCCGGTTCGATGCTGCGGCCGACGATGTGCAGCACCTGCGGGTGGCCGCCGACGGTGAGCCGTACCCAGTCGCCGACGTGGGCGCCGAGCAGGTCGAGGAGGCCCTGTCCGGCGACGGCCTCGTCGGGGCCGCGGGCGGCGCGGCCCTCGGCGATCGAGTACGGGTAGGGCCGCTCACGGGTGCCCAGGCCGCGCAGCGCGATGGTGCCGGTCTGGCCGGGGACGAGCGCGGCGACCTCCAGGCCCGGGTGGGCGGCGGCGATGTCGCGGTTCGCGGCGAGCAGGGCGGCCGCCGCCCGGTCGTTCAGGGTCGAGTCGGGGCGGGCGGTGAGCGCGGCGGCGAGGCCCACCTCCTGGGGGCGGCTGTCGAAGCGTTCGATGGTCGTCCACGCGCCGAGCGCCACGGTGATCAGCAACAGCGGCAGGGCGAGGCGCACGACGGTGGCCGGGGCGCGCCGCCCGCGCCCGAACGCCCGGTGCCAGCCGAGGACCAGGGCGGGCGGCACGCGCAGCCCGAGCGCCTTGCGGGCCGCGCCGGACAGGCCACCGCCCGGGGCCGCGGCGGCGGGCAGCACCGGCACGGGCGGTACGCGGCCCGCCCGCCAGGCGGCCAGGCAGGTGGCCGCCCCGATGAACAGCACCGCCGCGACCGGGACGAACAGGAGCGCCGGGAGCTGGCCCGGCAGGCCCTGCCAGACCTGGACCGCGTCACCGAGCCGGCCCGGCAGGCGGCCGCCCAGCGTCCGGACGAGCAGCACGGCGAGGGCCGCGCCGAGCACGGCGAACGCCAGGTGCTGGACGAGGAAGATCCGCACCACCTGGCCGGGGGTGAACCCGACGGCCTTGAGGACGGAGATGTCCCTCAGGTGGCCGCGCACCCGTGTACTGATCGCGCCGAACACGGCGAGCGCGGCGGCGATGAGGGCGCCGAGGCCGAAGAGTCCGAGGACCTGGCCGAGCAGTTTGGTGTCCCCTTGCGCCTCGGCGCGGGCCTGCTGCCAGGTGGAGACGTCCGTGACGGCGCCCGCGCCGATCGCGGTGACGGCGCGCTGGACGGTGTAGTCGGTGTCGTCGGGGTCGGCGAGCCGGAGTCCGACGACCTGGCCGGCGGTGCGGTCCTCGGGCACGGCGCGCGGCAGGGCCCACACCGTGCCGGGCCGTTCGCCGGGGCGGTAGCGGCGCTCGGCGGTCTCGGCGACGCCGAGGACGGTCAGGGTCCGCCCGGCGACGGTGAGCCGGTCGCCGGGCTCGGCCCACAGGGCGCGGGCGAGCCCGGCTTCGAGGACGACGCCGTCGGGGGCGGCCGGGTCGAGCCAGCGGCCGGAGGTCACGAGGGGGCGGCCGGTGGCGGGGAGGCGGGCGCCGGTGGCCCGTAGCTCCACGCCCGCGCGGGCGCCGCGCGAGGCGGCGGTGGTGGTGGCGGTGCGGTACGGGCCGGAGACGTCGGCCACCCCGTCCAGGCCGGCGAGCCGGCCGGTGTCGGCGGCGGGCTGGGTGTGGAGCCAGACGTGGGCGCCCCGGGACTGGGTGAAGACCCGCTGCCAGGGGTTGGTGGCGTACCCGAACAGCGCGGTCGCGAGGAGCAGCGACGCGACGATCCCGGCGGTGGCGGCGATGAGGAACAGCGCCTCGCCCCGGTGGGTTCGCAGATCGGCGTGCGCCCAGCGCAGCATGGCCCGCACCGCCGGTCAGTCCTTCAGTTCGTTGAGTTCGAGTACGCCGGACAGGCCGCGGCCGCGCGGGGGCGCGGAGCCGAGTTCGGCGTCGTCGGCGATCCGGCCGTCGAAGAAGCTGATCACCCGGTCCGCGGCGCTGGCGAGCCGGGCGTCGTGGGTGACGAGGACGATGGTCTGCCCGCGCTGGTGGAAGCGGGTGAGCAGCCGCATGACCTCACGGGTGCCCTTGCTGTCGAGGCTGCCGGCCGGTTCGTCGGCGAGGAGCAGGCGCGGCTGGTTGACCAGGGCGCGGGCGAGCGCGACGCGCTGCTGTTCGCCGCCGGACAGCTCGCCGGGCATGCTGCGGGCCTTGCCTTCGAGGCCCAGTTCGGCGAGGAGCTTCTCGCGCTCGGCGCGGGCCTGCTTGGCGGGGGTGCCGGCCAGCAGGGCGGGCAGTTCGATGTTGTCGGCGACGGTGAGGTTGGAGACGAGGTTGAAGAACTGGAAGACGATGCCGATGCGGCGGCGCCGCTCGATCGCCCACCGTGCCTCGCTGTAGTCGTCGGTGCGCTCGCCGTCGAGCCACAGGGAGCCGCTGTCGGGGCGCTGGAGGCCGCCGAGCAGGTGGAGCAGCGTGGACTTCCCGGCGCCCGACGGGCCGGTGACGGCGACGAACTCGCCGTGCCGTACGGCGAGGTCGACCCCGCGTACGGCGTGTGCGGGGGCGCCCTCGCCGTGGTGGGTCTTGACGAGGCCCTCGGCGCGCAACAGCGGTATGCCGTCGTTCACTGCAGGTCCTCCAGTTCCTCCTGGCAGCGCTCCAGCCAGTCGAGGTCGGCCTGGAGGTGGAGCATGGCGCCCTCGATCAGCAGGTGCGATATGCGGTTGTCCCGGTCTTCGGTCGCGGCCAGCTTGGAGAGGTTGCGCATGGTGTTGAGGTACTCGCGTCGCTGTTTGTTGATGAGGGCGATCTGGTCGGCGAGCCCGGTGCGGGGGGCGAGGGCGAGTTTCATGAAGAACTCGTCCCGCACCCTCGGTTCGTCGGCGGTCTCCTCGAACCAGGCGCGCAGTGCTTCCCGCCCGGCGTCGGTGAGGCGGTAGATCTTCTTGTTGGGCCGGCTCTCCTGGGCGATCTCCTCGCCCTCGATGAGGCCGGACTTCTCCAGCCGGCCGAGCGTCACGTAGATCTGACCGACGTTGGTCGGAGGGTACGCGGCGCCCAGCAGTTGCTCAAGGTCCTGTTTGAGCTCGTAGCCGTGGGCGGGGCCGCGTGCGAGGAGGGCGAGGAGGGGAAGGCGCACTCGTGCTGTCCCTCCTCCGCGTGCTCCCGATGTGATGTGGGCTCTAGTATCGCCCATGCCTAACGGGTATACATGCCCGCAGACGCGGACGCCGATGTCATGCGCCGGGTGCACTGGGAGGAACCTATGCGGTGGATACGTGCCGCGGGTAGGGGGCTCCTGGTCGTCATGGTCGTTCTGACCGGGTACGCGGCGTCCGGCGCCGCCCCGGCGGACCGCGCGCCCGACGGCGGGCGGGGCCCGATGACCCTGGCGACGGCCGGTGACCTCACCGGCTATCTGGGCCGGGTGCTCGACGGCTGGAACCGCGAGCATCCGGGCGAGAAGGTCACGCTGGTGGAGCTGCCGGACTCGGCGGACGAGACCCGGGCCCAGATGATCACGGACCTCCGGTCGGGGGCGGGCCGGTTCGACGTCCTCAACATCGATGTGGCCTGGACGTCGGAGTTCGCCGCGGCCGGGTGGATCGCGCCGGTGGACCGGGCGCGCTTCCCGCTGAACAGCTTCCTGCCTCCGGTGGTGGACACGGCGACGTACGACGGCAAGCTGTATGCCGTCCCGTATGTCACGAACGCCGGGATGCTCTTCTACCGCAAGGACGTCCTCGACCGCGAGGGCGAACGGCCGCCGGGCACCTGGGCCGAGCTGGAGCGGCAGGCCCGGACGATCGCCCCCGAGTACGGGCTCGACGGCTACGCGGGCCAGTTCCTGCCGTACGAGGGGCTGACCGTCAACGCGGCGGAGGCGGTGTACTCGGCGGGCGGCACGATCCTCGGCGACGACGGCGAGCGGGTCACGGTGGACTCGGCGGCCGCCCGCTCGGGGATCGGCTTCCTCGCCCGGGGCGTCCGGGACGGCTGGATCCCCCGGGAAGCGCTGACGTACACCGAGGAGGAGTCCCGGCGGGCGTTCCAGGACGGCCGGCTGCTCTTCCTGCGCAACTGGCCGTACGCCTACGCCGGCGCGTCCGGCGAGGACTCCCGGGTGGCGGGGAAGTTCGGCGCGGTGCCGCTGCCGGGCCCCCAGGGGCCGGGGACGAGCGTGCTGGGCGGGTCGAACCTGGCGGTGAGCAGCCACGCGCGGCACCCGGAGTCGGCGCGTGACCTCATCGCGTACCTCACCAGCGAGCGCGTGCAGCGCCGTGTGCTGACCGAGGGCGCCCTGCCGCCGGTGCGGGCGGCGCTGTACGCGGACCCGGCGCTGGTGCGGCGGTTCCCCTACCTGCCCACGCTCCGGGCGAGCGTGCTGTCGGCGGCGCCGCGCCCGAAGAGCCCGCGTTACGAGCAGGTCAGCCTGGCCGTGCAGGCCGTGGTGCACGACGCGATGGCGCAGCGCCAGGCGCCCGAGGCGGCCGTGCGGCGGCTGGCCGGGGAACTCGCGGCCATCGCGCACCGCCGCTGAGCTGGACCCCCTGAGGCCCCTGAATCCTCTCCCGTAGTTACCCGTTAGGTAACCAGGCCTGGCCGAGCTGCGGAATATACCGGGACATAAGCCGCCGACATCCGCTGATTTCTGCACCATCGTTGACACCCTCTCGTCATGCCTACTTAACATGCATGCATAACCGCTACCCGCTCTGGATGGCGCGCACCCCTTCACGAAGAAACAGGTCAACGGGTGATGCTCACAGCTCCGGCCGACGACGGCCTCTCGCAGCACCTCACGCACCGGTCCGCCCACCCCTGGTGGCGCGACGCGGTGATCTATCAGGTGTACGTCCGCAGCTTCCTGGACAGCACCGGCGACGGCATCGGCGACCTCGCCGGGGTCCGGGCCGGCCTGCCGTACCTGAAGAAGCTCGGCGTCGACGGCATCTGGCTGAGCCCCTTCTACCCGTCGCCCCAGGCCGACCACGGCTACGACGTCGCCGACTACTGCGACGTGGACCCCGTCTTCGGCGACCTGGACGAGTTCGGCCGGCTGGTGGCGGACGCCCACCGGCTCGGCATCAAGGTGCTGCTGGACATCGTGCCCAACCACTGCTCCAGCGAGCACGCCTGGTTCCGGGAGGCGCTCGCCTCCGCACCCGGCAGCGAGGCCCGCGCCCGGTTCCACTTCGCCGAGGGCCGCGGCCCGGGCGGGGACGTGCCGCCGAACAACTGGCACGCCATGTTCGGCGGCCCGGCCTGGAGCCGGGTGACCGAGCAGGACGGCACGCCCGGCCAGTGGTACCTGCACATGTTCACGCCCGAGCAGCCGGACCTGAACTGGCGCAACCCCGAGGTGGCCGCCCACTTCGACCACGTCCTCCGCTTCTGGCTGGACCGGGGCGTCGACGGGTTCCGCATCGACGTGGCCGCCGGACTGTTCAAGCACCCCGACCTGCCGGACTCCCCCGACCCCGAGGCCGACGCCCGCACCCGCGACTCGGTAAACCCGCTCGCCTGGAACCAGCCCGAGGTGCACGACGTGTGGCGGCACTGGCGCGCGGTGTGCGAGGAGTACACGGCCCGCGACGGCCGCGAACGGCTGCTCGTCGGCGAGGTCTCCGTACCGACCGCCCGCGAGCACGCCAAGTACGTCCGCCCCGACGAGCTGCACCAGGCGTTCTTCTTCGACCTGCTGAGCGCCCCCTGGAACGCGGACACCTTCCGCACGGTGATCGACGAGGCGATACGCGACATCGCCGGCACCGGCTCCACCGTCACCTGGGTGCTCAACAACCACGACCAGGTGCGCACGGTGACCCGGTACGGCGAGTCCGGCACCGAGGGCAGCGGCCTGGGCGCCGCCCGGGCGCGGGCCGCCGCGCTGCTGATGCTGGCGCTGCCCGGCGCCGCGTACATCTACCAGGGCGAGGAGCTGGGCCTGCCCGAGGTCGTGGACCTGCCCGACGAGGTGCTCACCGACCCGATCTTCCGGCGCACCGGCAGCCGGGCCCGCATCCGTGACGGCTGCCGCGTTCCCCTGCCCTGGTCGGGGCACGCCTCGCCGTTCGGGTTCAGCACGGGCGCCGAGAGCGCCAAGCCGTGGCTGCCGCAGCCCGGCTGGTTCGCCGAGCACGCCACCGACCGGGCGCTCGCCGACACGCGCTCGTTCTGGCACCTGTACCGCGAGGGCCTGCAACTGCGGCGCGGACTGCCGCAGTTGGGCGAGGGCACCATGCGCTGGCTGGACTCGCCGCCCGGTGTCCTGGTCTTCGAGCGCGGCGAAGGGCTCGTCTGCGCCGTGAACTTCACCGCCGACCCGGTGCCCGCACCGGTCTCCGGCGCCCCCCTGCTGTCCAGCGGCCCTTGCCCGGCCGGCGTACTGCCCGGTTCCACCGCCGCCTGGTGGACCGGTGACCACACCACCTCGGAGGTATCACGATGATGACGCGACGACGGATGGCGATGGCGTGCTCTTCGGCGCTGGCCCTGGCCCTCGGGGCGACCGCCTGCGGCGGCGGCCCCGTGAGCGCGGGCGGCGGGAGCAAGGAGCTGAGCGGCCAGACGCTGAGCGTGGCCGGCGTCTGGTCCGGCGCGGAGCAGAAGAACTTCCAGAAGGTGCTGGACGCCTTCACCGAGAAGACCGGCGCCAAGACCCAGTTCACCTCGACCGGTGACAACGTCTCCACGGTCGTCGGCAGCAAGATCGAGGGCGGCAACGCCCCCGACGTGGTGATGGTCCCGCAGGTCGGCGTGCTCCAGCAGTTCGCGAAGAAGGGGTGGCTCAAGCCGCTCCCCGACAAGACGGTCAACACCGTCCACACCAACTTCGCGCCCGTCTGGTCGGCGTACGGCTCGGTCGACGGCAAGCTGTACGGCCTGTACTTCAAGGCCGCCCACAAGTCGACCGTCTGGTACAGCCCGGAGGCGTTCGAGCAGGCGGGCGTCAAGCCGCCGAAGACGTACGAGGAGATGCTGAAGAACGGGCGGACCGTCTCCGACTCCGGCCTGCCCGCGTTCGCGGTCGCCGGTGAGGACGGCTGGACGCTCACCGACTGGTTCGAGAACGTCTACCTGTCCCAGGCCGGTCCCGAGATGTACGACAAGCTTGCCAAGCACGAGATCAAGTGGACCGACCCGACCGTGGTGAAGGCCCTGACCACCCTGGGGCAACTGTTCTCCGACAAGCAACTGCTCGCGGGCGGCCAGAAGGGCGCGCTGGGCACCGACTTCCCCGGCTCCGTGGAGAAGGTCTTCGGCCCCTCCCCGGAGGCCGCCATGGTGTACGAGGGCGACTTCGTCGCCGGGATAGCCAAGGACCAGTTCGGGAAGAAGATCGGCCAGGACGCCACCTTCTTCCCCTTCCCCGCCGTCGCGGGCGGCAAGGCCCCCGTCGTCAGCGGTGGTGACGCGGCCGTGGTCCTCAAGGACGGCAAGAACCAGAAGGCCGCGGAGGCGTTCCTGGACTACCTGGCGACGCCCGAGGCGGCCGCCGTGTGGGCGGAGGCGGGCGGGTTCCTGTCCCCCAACACCAAGCTGGACCTCGGCTCGTACGGTGACGACACGCTGCGCAAGACGGCCAAGTCCCTGATCGACGCGGGCAACTCGGTGCGCTTCGACATGTCGGACCAGGCGCCGGCCTCCTTCGGCGGCACCAAGGGCGTGGGCGAGTGGAAGCTGCTCCAGGACTTCCTGCGCGACCCGTCGAACCCGGCGGCCACCGCGGCGGCGCTGGAGGCCGCGGCGGCCAAGGCGTACAAGGGCTGACGACCATGACCACGCTCACCACTCCCGTGGGGGCCGCGGGTCCCCGGCGGCGCGCCCAGCGCCGCCGGCGGACCATCGCCGTGGCCTTCGTCCTGCCGGCGCTGCTGCTCCTCGGCGCGCTGGTCGTCTACCCGGTCCTCTTCTCGGTCGGCCGCAGCTTCTTCGACGCGGCCGGGACCCGGTTCGTCGGCGGGGAGAACTACGCGGAGATGTTCCGCGACCCCGCCACCCTCACCGCCATCCGCAACAGCGCCATCTGGGTGGTGGTCGCCCCGACGCTGCTCACCGGGCTCGGGCTGATCCTCGCCGTGCTGGTGGAGAAGGTCCGCTGGGCCACCGCGTTCAAGCTGCTGCTGTTCATGCCGATGGCCGTCTCCTTCCTGGCGGCGGGCATCATCTTCCGGCTCGCCTACGAGGAGGACCCCGACAAGGGCGTCCTCAACGCGGCGGTCGTCACCGTGCACGGCGCCTTCGAGGACACCTCCTCCTACCCGGCAGCCCGGGCCCGGGACGGCCAGGGCCTGAAGAAGGCCCCCGACGGGTCGTACGGCACGGCCGAGGCCGTCTCGCCGGGCCACGCCGTCAGCCTCGGTTTCGTGGGCGTACCGCCCAAGGAGGTACCGGCCGAGGCGAAGCCGGCGTCCCCGGCGAAGGCGGGCGCGGACGAGCTGGGCGGTGTCGTCTACCTGGACTTCACGCCCGGCGGCGGGGGGCGGCCGGGCGTGATCGACCCGGCCGAGCGGGGTCTGCCCGGGATGGCGGTGGAGGCCGTCCGGGACGGCAAGGCGGTCGCCACCGCGACGACGGCGGCGGACGGTTCGTTCCGCTTCGCCGGGCTCACGGACGGTTCGTACACCGTGCGGCTGCCCGCGGCGAACTTCGCCCCGCCGTACGAGGGCGTCTCCTGGCTCGGCCCCGCGCTGGTCACCCCGGCGATCATCGGCGCCTACCTGTGGATCTGGACCGGCTTCGCCATGGTGCTCATCGGCGCCGGGCTGTCGTCGCTGCCGCGTGACGCGCTGGAGGCGGCCCGGATGGACGGGGCGAGCGAGTGGCAGGTGTTCCGCCGGATCACCGTGCCGCTGCTGGCGCCCGTGCTGACGGTCGTCTTCGTGACGCTGGTGATCAACGTGATGAAGGTCTTCGACCTGATCTACATCATCGCGCCCGGGCCGGTCCAGGAGGACGCCACCGTGCTGGCCACCCAGATGTGGCTGGTCTCCTTCGGCGGCGGCAACAACCAGGGGCTCGGCAGTGCGCTCGGTGTGCTGCTCCTGCTGCTGGTGATCCCGGCCATGGTGTTCAACGTCCGCCGCTTCCGCAGGAGTCAGTCATGAGCGCGACCGTCACCGCACCCCCGTCGAAGACGGCCGCCCCGCCCTCCTCGTCCGTCCGCCCGGCCCCCGTCCGGCCACCCGGCGGCCGGCTGCGCCGCTGGCTGGCCGGCGGCCTGGTCCAGGCGTTCCTCGTGGTCGTCGGCCTCGTCTGGATCACCCCGGTGGCCGGGCTGCTGCTCTCCTCGCTGCGCTCGGCCAACGACAACGCGGCGAGCGGCTGGTGGACGGCCCTGACCAGCCCGGCCCAGCTCTCGTTCGACAACTACACGGCGCTGCTGGACAACGCGGGCATCACGCGGGCGTTCTGGAACACCGTGCTGATCTCCGTGCCCACCACCGTCCTGGTCGTGGTCGTCGCGGCCCTCGCCGGATACGCCTTCGCCTGGCTGGAGTTCCCCGGCCGGGACTGGATCTTCCTCCTGGTGGTGGCCCTCCTGGTGGTCCCGGTCCAGGTGGGCCTGCTCCCGGTCGCCAAGCTCTTCGGCCAACTGGGGCTGTTCGGCACGATCCCGGGCGTAGTGCTGTTCCACGTCGCCTACGGGCTGCCGTTCGCGATCTTCCTGCTGCGCAACTACTTCGCCGACATCCCGCGCGAGATGCTGGAGGCGGCGCGGATGGACGGCGGTGGCGAGTGGCGCATCTTCACCCAACTCGTCCTGCCGGTCGGTCGCCCGGCCATCGCGAGCCTCGCGATCTTCCAGTTCCTGTGGGTGTGGAACGACATGCTGGTGGCGCTGCTCTTCGCCGACAGCTCCTCGCAGCCGCTGACGGTGGAACTCCAGTCCCAGGTCAGGCAGTTCGGCAGCAACATCGACGTCCTGGCGCCGGGCGCCTTCCTCTCCCTGATCGTGCCGGTGGCCGTCTTCTTCGCCTTCCAGCGGCACTTCGTGCAGGGGGTGATGGCGGGTTCGGTGAAGTGACGTCACGGGTACGGGCGGGGCGCCTCACACGGGGGAGGCGCCCCGTCGCCGGTTCGGATGACCGGAAGCGCGGTCAGCGGATCGGCATGCCCGACAGGGTGCGGGCGATGACCAGGCGCTGGACCTCGCTGGTGCCTTCGAAGATGGTGTAAATCGCGGCGTCGCGGTGCATCCGCTCCACCGGGTACTCGCGGGTGAAGCCGTTGCCGCCGAGGATCTGGACGGCCTGGGCCGTGACCTTCTTGGCGACCTCGCTGGCGTAGAGCTTGGACATCGAGCCCTCGGCGGAGGTGAAGGGCTTGCCGGTGGTGGCCATCCAGGAGGCGCGCCAGACGAGGAGGCGGGCCGCGTCGATCTGGGTGCGCATGTCGGCGAGCTGGAAGGCGACGCCCTGGTTGTCGATGATGGGGCGGCCGAACTGGACGCGCGTCTTGGCGTAGTCGAGGGCCACTTCGTACGCGGCGCGGGCGGTGCCCACGGCCATGGCGCCGACGGCGGGGCGGGACGCCTCGAAGGTGGCCATGGCGGCGTTCTTCACGCGTTCGCCGCCCGCCTTGGCCTTCTCGCGGGCGCGGGCGAGGCGCTCGTCGAGCTTCTCCTTGCCGCCGAGCAGGCAGGAGCCGGGAACCCGGACGTCTTCGAGGACGACCTCGGCGGTGTGGGAGGCGCGGATCCCGTGCTTCTTGAACTTCTGCCCCTGGGAGAGGCCGGGGGTGTCCGGCGGGATGATGAAGGACGCGTGGCCCTTGGAGCCAAGTTCGGGGTCGACGACGGCGACGACGACGTGGACGTTGGCTATGCCGCCGTTGGTGGCCCAGGTCTTGGTGCCGTTGAGGACCCACTCGTCCTTGGCCTGGTCGTACACCGCGCGGGTGCGCATGGCCGCGACGTCCGAGCCGGCGTCGGGCTCGGAGGAGCAGAAGGCGGCGACCTTGACGTCGTCGGGGTCGCCGTACATCTGCGGGATCCAGGTGCCGATCTGCTCCTCGGTGCCGTTGGCGAGGACGCCGACGGCCGCCAGGCCCGTACCGACGATGGACAGGGCGATGCCCGCGTCGCCCCAGAACAGCTCCTCCATGGTCATGGGGATGCCGAGGCCGGTGGGGTCGAAGAACTGCTGGGCGTAGAAGTCGAGGGAGTAGATGCCGACCTTGGCGGCTTCCTGGATGATCGGCCAGGGGGTCTCCTCCCGCTCGTCCCACTCCGAGGCGGCCGGTCGGATCACGTCCTTGGCGAAGCCGTGCAGCCAGTCACGGACCTGCTTCTGGTCGTCGTTGAGTTCAAACGTGAACTCGGCCATGTTCCCTCCCGGCGTGTTACTTGCGGTAACCGCAGTCTGTTACCGGTAAGTAGCCGCTGTCAACCAGCAGCGGCGACGGAGCGGGTGTTACGTTGCGCAGGTCTTGAGGACATCGCACGGGCGGGGAGACACGCTATGGAGACCACACACCGGACCGACCAGCAGCGGTCGGCCGACCAGCGGCGACGCGAACTGCTTGAGGCCGCCGACCGCGTGGTCCTCCGCGACGGGCCACAGGCGTCCATGAACGCCATCGCCGCCGAGGCCGGCATCACCAAGCCGATCCTCTACCGCCACTTCGGCGACAAGGGCGGCCTGTACCGGGCGCTCGCCAAGCGCCACACGGACGCCCTGCTGTCCGCTCTGCGCGCCGCGCTCGACGCGCCCGCCGGCCGGCGTGAGCGGGTGGAGGCGACGCTCGACACCTACCTGGCCGCGATCGAGGCCCGCCCGCAGGTGTACCGGTTCCTGATGCACCCCTCCGAGGAGACCGGCACCGGCCAGCAGTCCGAGCAGGGCTTCGACATCGGCCGCCACTCGGCGCCCGTGCTGCGCCGGATGGGAGAGGAGCTCGCCCAAGTGATCGCCGAGCGCGTCGACCTGGGACCGGGCAGCGAGGCGATGGCCCGCGTCTGGGGCCACGGCATCGTCGGCATGATGCACGCGGCGGGTGACTGGTGGCTCGGCGAACGCCCCTGCACCCGTGCGGAGTTGGTGCGGGGGCTGGCCGACCTGCTGTGGGGGCGGCTGGAGCAGGTCGACGACAGGGTGGGCGGCCCGGGGTTCTGACGGGGGACGTTCAGGAGCGGGCGGCCCGGATTCTGACGGGGGACGTTCAGGAGCGGGCGGCCCGGATTCTGACGAGGGACGTTCAGGAGCGGGCGGCCCGGATTCTGACGAGGGACGTTCAGGAGCGGGCGGCCCGGATTCTGACGAGGGACGTGCAGGCGCGGGCGGCCCGGATTCTGACCGGGGAGGTCAGGAGCGGGCGGCCCACTTCGCCCGGCGTGCCGCTCGGAGGACCTTGGCGCGGCGCCAGCCGGAGAGGCGGTCCGGGTAGACCATGCCCTCCAGGTGGTCGCACTCGTGCTGGAGGCAGCGGGCGAAGAAGCCGGTGCCCTCGACGCGCACCGGGGTGCCCAGCAGGTCGACGCCCTCCACGACCGCGCGGTCGAAGCGTTCCGTGCCCGCCTCGATGCCCGGCAGGGACAGGCAGCCCTCCGCGCCGCGCACGGTGACCCCGTCCGCCTCCACGAGGCGCGGGTTGACGACGTGGCCGAGGTGGCGGACGTCCTCGTCGTCGGGGCAGTCGTAGACGAAGACCCGCGAGGCCACGCCGATCTGGTTGGCCGCGAGGCCGACGCCGTCGGCGGCGTACATCGTGGCGAACATGTCCTCGATGAGCCGGGACAGGGACGGGCCGAAGTCGGTGACGGGCTCGCAGGGCGTGTGCAGGACCGGGTCACCGAGCAGGGTCATGGCTCGTACCTGGCCGGAACTGCCGGGGATCGTCCGGTTTCGCATGGCGTCCAGCGTACGTTCCACCCACGCCGGATGGTTTCGGCAGGTGGCGCGGTTCGGGCGTCCGGCCGGATCTCGATAGGCTGAGCCCGGACCCACGCTAGGAGGAACAAGGACGATGGCAGGCAACTCGGAGCCGCTGTCGCCGCGCGCCAAGCTGGCCGTGACGGCAGGCAAGGCCGCAGCGGCGGTGTCTCGCGCGGCGGGACGCGGCAGCGGATCGGTGATCGGCGGCCGGGTGGCGCTCAAGCTCGACCCCGAACTGCTGGGGCGGCTCGCGCAGCATCTGGACGTCGTCCTGGTGTCGGCGACCAACGGCAAGACCACCACCACCCGGCTGATCGCCGAGGCGCTGCGGGCCAGTGGCCCGGTCGTCTCGAACGCGCTCGGCGCGAACATGCCCGCGGGCATCACCTCCGCCCTCGCGGGCGGCTCGGACGCCAAGTACGGCGTGATCGAGGTCGACGAGAAGTACCTCGCCGGCGTCGCGCGCGACGTGGCGCCCAAGGCGATCGCGCTGCTCAACCTCTCCCGCGACCAGCTCGACCGCGCCGCCGAGACGCGGATGCTCGCCGAGAAGTGGCGCGAGGGTCTGTCCGGCAGCAAGGCGGTCGTCATCGCCAACGCCGACGACCCGCTCGTCGTCTGGGCCGCGTCCTCCTCCCCCAACGTCGTGTGGGTGGCGGCCGGTCAGGAGTGGAAGGACGACGCCTGGTCCTGCCCCGCCTGCGGCGGTGTGATGCAGCGCCCCGGCGACGACTGGTTCTGCGGCGAGTGCGGCTTCCGCCGCCCCGCCCCGAGCTGGGCGCTCAGCGGCGACCACGTCCTGGACCCGCACGGCTCGGCCTGGCCGATCCACCTCCAGCTCCCCGGTCGCGCCAACCGGGCGAACGCCGCGACCTCCGCCGCCGTCGCGGCGGTCTTCGGCGTGCCGCCGCAGGTCGCGCTGGAGCGCATGTACCAGGTGCAGGCGGTGGCCGGCCGGTACGACGTGGTGACCTTCCAGGGCCGCGAGCTGCGGCTGCTGCTGGCCAAGAACCCGGCGGGCTGGCTCGAAACGTTTTCGCTCATCGACCCGCCGCCGACGCCGGTGATCCTGTCCGTCAACGCCCGTGGCGCGGACGGCACGGACACCTCCTGGCTCTGGGACGTCGACTACACACGGCTGGCCGGGCACCCGATCGTCGTGATCGGCGACCGCCGGCTGGACCTGGCGGTGCGGCTGGAGGTCGCGGGCCTGGACTTCCGGGTGTGCGAGACCGTCGACGAGGCGGTGCAGCTCTCCCCGCCCGGGCGGATCGAGCTGATCGCCAACTACACCGCGTTCCAGGACGTCCGCCGCCGCGTCGGCAACTGACCCGCTGAAAAGGACATGAGCATGAGCGACAGCAGTCTGCGTCTCGTGTGGGTCTACCCGGACCTGCTCAGTACGTACGGAGACCAGGGCAACGCCCTCGTGGTGGAGCGGCGCGCCCGCCAGCGGGGCCTGGACGTGCAGCGGGTGGACGTGCGCAGCGACCAGCCCATCCCGACGTCCGGTGACATCTACCTGATCGGTGGCGGCGAGGACCGGCCGCAGCGGCTGGCGGCCGAGCGGCTGCGCCGCGACGGCGGGCTGAACCGGGCGGCCGAGAACGGCGCCATCATCTTCTCGGTGTGCGCCGGGTACCAGATCCTGGGTCACGAGTTCATCAACGACCTCGGGGAGCGGGAGCCGGGCCTCGGCCTGATCGACGTGATCTCCACGCGCGGCGAGGGCGCCCGCTGCGTCGGCGACGTGCTGGCGGACATCGACCCGCGCCTGGGCCTGCCCCAGCTCACGGGTTTCGAGAACCACCAGGGCGTCACCCACCTCGGCCCGACGGCCCGCCCGTTCGCCCGGACCGTGTTCGGCAACGGCAATGGCACCGGGGACGGCACCGAGGGCGCGTACAACGACACCGTTTTCGGGACGTACATGCACGGACCGGTCATGGCGCGCAATCCGCAGATCGCGGACCTGCTGCTGAAGCTGGCCCTCGATGTGAACGCGCTGCCGCCGACCGACGACCGGTGGTACGAGGCACTGCGCGCGGAGCGCATCGCGGCGGCCTCGCAGCCCGCCTGACGGGCCATCGGTCCACAGGTTTTGTCGGTTCGTATGACTACCGTCCAGTAGTCGGACGCTCGTTTCGGCCCCGTCACCCATTGTCGGTAGGGTGGCGGGGATCCAACCGGACGACGTGGTCCGGGAGTCGGCCCACGTTGCAAAGGTATTTCGGGCTATGCGCATTGGTGTGCTCACCTCCGGCGGCGACTGCCCCGGTCTGAACGCCGTCATCCGTTCCGTCGTGCACCGCGCCGTCGTCGACCACGGGGACGAGGTCATCGGTTTCCACGACGGCTGGAAGGGCCTCCTGGAGGCCGACTACCGCAAGCTCGACCTGGACGCCGTGGCCGGCATCCTCGCCCGCGGCGGCACCATCCTCGGCTCCTCCCGCGTCCAGCCGGCGCACCTCGTGGACGGTGTCGAGCGCGCCAAGGGGCACGTCGCCGACCTCGGCCTCGACGCGATCATCCCGATCGGCGGCGAGGGCACCCTCAAGGCGGCCAACCTGCTCTCCCAGGCGGGGCTGCCGATCGTCGGCGTGCCGAAGACCATCGACAACGACATCGCGTCGACCGACGTCACCTTCGGTTTCGACACGGCCGTCGGGGTCGCCACGGAGGCCCTGGACCGGCTGAAGACCACCGCCGAGTCCCACCAGCGCGTGCTGATCGTGGAGGTCATGGGCCGCCACACCGGCTGGATCGCGCTGCACTCCGGCATGGCCGCCGGTGCGCACGCGATCGTCGTCCCCGAGCGCCCCTTCGACATCGACGAGCTGACCGCCCGGGTCGGGGCGCGCTTCGAGGCGGGCAAGAAGTTCGCGATCGTCGTGGTCGCGGAGGGCGCGAAGCCGCGCGCGGGCACGATGGAGTTCAACGAGGGCGGCAAGGACATCTACGGCCACGAGCGGTTCGCGGGCGTGGCCCAGCAGCTCGCCGGCGAGCTGGAGCACCGGCTCGGCAAGGAGGCCCGCGCGGTGATCCTCGGCCACGTCCAGCGGGGCGGGACGCCGACCGCGTACGACCGGGTGCTGGCGACGCGCTTCGGCTGGCACGCGGTGGAGGCGGCGCACCGGGGAGAGTTCGGCATGCTGACCGCGCTGCGGGGGACGGACATCGTGATGGTGCCGCTGGCCCAGGCCGTGGAGACGCTGAAGACGGTGCCGTCCGAGCGGTACGACGAGGCCGAGACCGTCCTGTGATGTCCGCCTTGTGCTGAATGTTTTGTACTGAACGAACCGCCCCCGGTCGCAGCCGCGATCGGGGGCGGTTCTACGCTGGTCCCCGCAAGCGGACAACCCAGCACGAAACGAATCAGGAGCCGGCGGATGGATCACAGCGGGCACGGTATGCACGGCATGCCCATGGATCTTCCGCCGTTCACACTGGGGCGGGCACTCGCGTTCTCGCCCGACGCCTTCTTCCTCGTCGGCTGCCTGCTGGCACTCGGCCTGTACGGGTGGGGCGTCGCCCGACTGCGCCGGCGCGGTGATGCCTGGCCGGTCGGCCGGACCGTGTTCTTCGTGGTCGGTGTGCTGACCGTGGCGCTGGTGATGTGCACCAGGCTGAACGACTACGGCATGGTCATGTTCAGCGTGCACATGGTGCAGCACATGGTCATCAGCATGCTCTCGCCGATCCTGCTGCTGCTCGGCGCGCCGGTGACACTCGCGCTGCGCGCGCTCCCGGTGGCGTCCCGGCGCGGCGCCAAGGGGCCGCGCGAGCTGCTGCTGGCGCTGCTGCACAGCCGCTACATGCGGATCGTCACGCACCCGGTGTTCACGATCCCGCTGTTCATCGCGAGCCTGTACGGCCTGTACTTCACGCCGCTGTTCGACTTCCTGATGAGCTCCAAGCCGGGGCACATCGCGATGATGGTGCACTTCCTGGCGGTCGGCCTGGTCTTCTTCTGGCCGATCATGGGCGTGGACCCGGGGCCGCACCGGCCCGGCTATGTGATGCGGATGCTGGAGCTGTTCGCGGGCATGCCGTTCCACGCCTTCTTCGGCATCGCGCTGATGATGGCGACGGAGCCGATGGTCAAGGCGTACGAGAACCCGCCGGCCTCGCTCGGCATCGACGCCCTCGCCGACCAGAACGCGGCGGGCGGCATTGCCTGGGCGTTCAGCGAGATCCCCTCCGTGCTGGTGCTGATCGCGCTGGTCTACCAGTGGTACCGCTCCGAGCAGCGCCAGGCGGTCCGCAAGGACCGGGCGGCCGACCGGGACGGCGACAAGGAGCTGGAGGCGTACAACGCCTACCTGGCCTCCTTGCAGGCGCGCGGGCGATAGCCCGCCGCGGTTGCGGCGGCGCGGGCGAGGCGGCCCGGGCGGCGGTCGCCGGGCGGGTGGGCGCCGGGCGGGCAGCGGCCGGGCGCGTGGGCGCCGGGCGGGTGGGCGCGTGGGCGCCGGGCAGTAGCGCGGGGGCCGTCCCAGGGGCGACCATGGCGGTACGGCCGCCATGAGGAGGACGCGCATGTCCGGTTCCACGAAGACGATGGGTGGGCTCACCATCGGGGCGCTGGTGGTGACGACGGCGTACACGGTGGCGCTCGGCAGCAACGGCTGGCTCTGGTTCGGCTGGGTGGTGCTCGGGCTGGTGACGATCGGCATGGCCGCCACGCGCGACACATGAGCCGCGCCCCGACCCGCTGATTTCACCGGCCGCGACGACGCGGCCACGCACTGTCGCAGCGGCGGAAAACTGTGGCCGGTCCGCCCTCGGTGGTGGCAGGGTCGCCGGTCATGAACGAGCACGGAGTCCTCGCCCTGTCGCCCCAGCGGACCACGACCGGGGAGCTGCTGTCGGCCGCCGCGCGGCGGCGCGGCATGCGGATCGAGGTGCTCCCGGCCGCCGGCGTCGCGGGCACCGGGGAGCCGTGGCGCTCGGGCGGCGTGCACTACTACGGCGGGCCGCTGTTCGCCGACCGGGTCGTGGAGGACCTCGCGGTCGCGCTGCTGGAACCGGCCGACGGCTGGTTGGCGGCGCTGCCGTACGCGTACACCCTCCGCGACGTCACCGAGGCCACGCTGGGTGAGGCCCGCCGACTGACGCGGCCCGCGTTCGTGAAGCCGCCCAGCGACAAGAGCTTCCCCGCGGCGGTCCATGCCGACGGCGGCCGACTGCCCGGCGGCGGCTCGGGGCTGCCGGCGGACACTCCGGTGCTGATCAGCGACGTGGTGACCTGGGCGGTGGAGTTCCGGCTGTTCGTCCTGGACGGGGAGGTGCGCACCGGCTCGCAGTACGCCACCTTCGGCCGGCTCGACCCGGCGCCGCTGGACGGCCACCGGCACCGCGGGGCCGTCCTGGACTTCGCGGCGGGGCTCCTCGGCTCGTTCGGGGACACGCTGCCCGGCGCGGTGGTCGTGGACGTCGGGCTGGTGACGGCCACCGAGCCGGGAGGCGCGGAGGGCTGGGCGGTGGTGGAGGCGAACATGGCGTGGTTCAGCAACTGCTACGCCGCCGATCCCGGCCGGGCGCTGGACGTCGTCCTGCGTTCGGCGGGCCCGCGGGACCGGCTGGCCGAGCGGGACCGGCCCTTCTGCCGCGCGTACCGTCCCGTACCGCGACCAGGCCGTTGAAGACGCCGACGTAGGCCGTGCCGTCCGGTCCCAGGGTGATGGGCGCCCAGTTGTTGTCGTAGAGCGCGCCCGTGCCGGTGAGCCGCCGCCAGCGTTCTTCGCCCGTGTGGAAGTCGAGGGCCGTCAGGTACCAGGCGTCGATGCCGAGTGGGTGCGGGTCCTTGCCGTAGAGGTACAGCAGGCCGTTGGCGGTGGAGAGTTTCGGGACCGTCGAGGGTGAGCGGACCGGGCTCTGCCAGACGGTGTCGCAGCCGCTGCCGTCGGCGCGTACGTCCACCCGGGTCACGCCGCCGGTCACACTGCGCCCGAAGAGGAGCGACGTGACGTTCTCGTAGCCGTAGTTGTTCTCGACGACCAGGCTGTTTCCCCAGGAGACCAGGGAGTTGTCGGTGGTGGACCGGCCGTGGGTGAACACCGGCACCTCGCAGACCAGCCGGCGGTCGTCCGGTACGGCGGCGTCGCGCCGGTAGACGAGGACGTTCATCCGGTCGTCCGCGTTGTCGGTGATCGCCACGTACCGCCGTCCGTCCGCGCCGAACAGGTCGGGCGTGGTGCCCGAACCCCGGTTGACCGAGCCCGGTTTGGCGCCGCTGCCGCGGTCGTATTCCTGGCGCCAGACCACCTCCGGGGTGCCGTCGGGCCGAGCCCGGAAGCGGTGGAGGGCGTGGTCGGAGACGATCCAGACGCCGTCCTCGGCGACGGAGAAGGAGTTCTGGATCTCCTCCCCGGCCAGCCGCGTCGACCGCACGGTCCCGTCGGCGGGGTCGAGGGTGCCCACCCGCCCCTGGCGGGTCACCCACCAGATGCGGCCGTCCCAGTCGGGCATCACCGACGTCACGGGGTCGCAGGCGCCGCTGGGGCGGAGGTCGGTCCATGTGACGCAGTCGTGCGGGACGTGCGCCGTCAGGTCCCAGTCCGCGTCGACGGTGAACCGCCACGACCCGTCCGGGCCCCGGGTGTGCGCCAGGCGCACGATGTGCTGCCGGGAGTCGGCGAGCACCAGCCGGTCCCGGTCGTCGAGGTACGCGTACGCACCGCCGGAGGTGTCCTTGAAGATCCGGGAGAGGTCCAGCCGGGTGATGGCCTCGACGGTGGACGGGCGCTGGGGCAGGGCGTACTCGGCGAGCGTGGCCAGCGAGGAGGGGTGCAGCAGTTTGACGACGAACCCGGAGAACGTGCCGCAGACGGTGACGATACGCCCGGCGCGGTCGAAGGTGACGGTGGCGCACTCTCCGCCGAGGGCGGCCATGGCCCGGCTGCGCACGACGGGCGACCGCCCCAGCGGGCCGCTCCAGGGGTACGTGCCGCTGCCCGCCGCGTCCGCGTGCATACCGCTGCGGCCGTTGGGCGCGAGGTACGGATGCTGCGGCGGGCCGTCGCCGGGGACCGGTCGGGGTGTGGCGGCGGCGCCCGTGTAGCCGGGCACGAGGCGGTGGCCGGGGGCGAGCGGGATGGCATCGGAGGGTGCGCCGGTCAGCGTGAGCACCGAGGCGAGGCAGGCCGCGGCGACGCAGGCCGCGGCGAGCGCGGTGGCCACGCGGCGCCGGATCGTGGTCGGCATGCGGTGACGCTAGGACGATGATGTTGACACGTCCATGCCCATGCCCATGCGGGAGCGGAGCGGGAGCGGTACTCGGCAGGGCACGCGGCAGCGCGCTCGGCCGCGCGCTCAGAAGCGGAAGACCGGGCCGGTCTCGGTGTCCAGGACGCACGCGTTCGGGTAGGTCCGGCGCCAGTCGATGCGGAGGCCGTGCCACTCCCCGACGGCCCGGGCGGTGACCGGGTCGAACCTCTTGGTGCAGGGGTGCTGGTCGCCGCGCAGCCGGTCGAGGTCGCCGCGCGCCGTTTCGAGGGCCACGCAGGCGCCCTCGGCGTGGGGGTGGGGGCCACGGGGCCGGGGCGAGCAGTGCAGCCGGACGCCACGGATCCAGCTCTCGCCGCCGCCCGAGACGGTGAGGAAGAGGCCCTTGCCGCGACCGGGCTCACGATCGCGGTCGGGGTCGCCGTCGTGGGTGTCCGCGTGGACGGGGACCGCCGCGGTGAGGGCGAGGAGGACGGCTGCGGCGGCGGTGGCGCGGAGGGACATCTCGTACTCCCGGGGCTCCTGGTGCGGGCACACGCACGCCCAGGGCACCTCCGCGCGGGCGCGCCTCCAAGCCGCCGCGCCGCATGGTCCCGCGCGGTACCGCGTACGGCCCACACAGCACCGCCGCCCACGGCCGGGTGGCGCGGGGCGGGCCGGGGGGGCGGGGCGGGGGCGGGGGCGCGGGGCGGGGGCGGGGGCGGGGCGGGAGCGCGGGGCGGGGGTCAGCGGCGCATGGGACCCCAGGGGCGGCGCTGGCGGGCCACCTCCGCCTCGGCCTCCTCGATGACCGCCAGGTCGATCCAGCTCACCGGCACGATGTCGGTCAGCAGCGGTTCGTTGTCCGGGCCCCGGCCGACCTCGCGGCCGTGCAGCGTCCAGGGGCGTACGTCGCCGTCCCGGTCGCGGCGCAGGTGGCAGTAGTCGTACAGCCGGCGGGCCACCCACAGGCGGAGGGGGCGGTCGCCCCACCAGGACTCGACCTGGAGCGGGTTGGCGGACAGGCCGGGCATCGGGATCCCGGTGAGTTCGTCGACGCTGCGGGTGGCGTCCAGGTCGCGGGCCGGTCCCCGGGACCACCGGACGTAGAGGGGTCCCCGGCGTTTCACCAGCTCGCCGAGGTCGTGGAGCGAACGCACGGTGGGCAGCGCGAGCTCGTCGTCCGGGGCCGCGCTGCGGCCGGCCGTGTGGGTCATGGGCTTCACCCTCCTCACCTACCCAGCCATTTTCCGTGGACGCGGGCCTTCCCACCACGCGACCGGTGCCCCAGGACGCGGGGGCGCACGCGTACGCGCACGGCGGCGCAAGGGGGGCGCTCGGAACGATGGGGCGCGCGCCCCCGAACGTACCGGGGCAATGTTCCTCCGCCGCCGCCCGGGGAAGCCGCATGGGTGACCATACGGAAGCCCGGCGTGAGCGCCTGGGCGGACGACAGGGAGGGGATGGGGCATGACCAGGGTGCTTGTCCTGCACAGCGCGGGTCTGCTGCGGTCGGCGCTGGTGGCGCTGTTGAAATCGGAGGGGGCGTTCGACGTGTTCTCGGCCGGCTGGCGTACCGCGAGCAGGCACGCCGAGTCGTTACGGCCGGACGTGTGCGTGGTGGACCTGGACTGTCCGGGGGCGGCGGCGCTGCTGGACGGCGGGGCGGAGGAGGACCGGGCGTCGCTGGGCGCGCGGGCGGCGCTGCTGGTGCTGGCGTCGGCGGGCCGGCCGGGGGCGCTGCGCCGGGCGTTCGAGGCGCGGGCGCTGGGTTTCGTGGACAAGCACGGTTCGCCACAGCGGCTGGTGCGGGCGATCCGGAAGGTCGCCGAGGGCGAGCGGTTCGTGGACGAGTCGCTCGCCTTCGGGTTTCTGGAGGCGTCCAGAATGCCGCTGACGGCACGCGAGCTGAGCGTGCTGGCCCGGGCGGCGGAGGGGGAGTCCATCGCGGAGATCGCGCGGGGCCTGCACCTGTCGAACGGGACGGTGCGCAACTACATGGCGTCGGCCACGCGGAAGGTCGGCGCACGCAACCGGATCGACGCGATCCGTATCTCGCAGGGCGCCGGGTGGGTGTAGGGAACGCGCGGTTCAGGCCGCGTCGGGGTGCCAGAGGCCGACGAGGTCCTGGTAGAGCCGCGACCTTGTGAGCAGTTCGTCGTGCGGGCCGCACTGGGCGCGCTCCCCGTCCAGCACCAGGACCCGGTCGGCCCGTACGGCGGACGAGATGCGGTGGGCGACGACGACGAGGGCGCCGGGCCGGGCGGCGAGGGCCCGCTCGGCGTGCTCCTCGGTGTCGGGGTCCAGGTGGCAGGTCGCCTCGTCGAGGAGGAGCAGCGGGGCGGGCGCCAGGTAGGTGCGGCCGAGCGCCAGCCTCTGCCGCTCGCCGTGCGACAGGTGGCCCGGGTCGATCACCGCGTCGGGGCCGCCGAGTCGCTGGACTAGCGGTGCGAGCCCGAGCGCGTCGACGGCCCGCCGGACCTGGGCGGGTGTGGCGTCGGGGCGGAGGTAGCGGAGGTTGTCCAGGACAGTGCCGGTGAAGACGTACGCCCGCTGGGGCAGGAGCGCGGGTACGCCGGTCACGGTGACCGTGCCGGCGGTCGGGGCCAGGAGCCCGGCGAGCAGCGCGGTCAGGGTGGACTTGCCGATGCCGCTCGGGCCCACGACGGCGAGGTGCTCCCCCGGTTCGACGACGAGATCGAGGCCGTCCAGCACCGGGCGCGCCCCGGGGCCGTAGGCGAAGGTGACGCCCCGCAGCTCGGCGGCGGGCGGGACGCGGCGGCGCGGGAGGGCGGGGGGCCGTTTCGCCGGTGGGTACGGCGACGGTGGCGGGGGCTGGGGCTCGGCCCGTTCGGCCCGTTCGGCCGGTGCCGCCGATGCCACCGGTGCCACCGGTGCGGCCGGTGCCGCCGATGCCACCGGTGCGGCCGGTGCCGCCGATGCCGCCGGTGTGGCCGGTGCCGCCGGTGCCGCCGATGCCGCCGGTGCGGCCGATGCCGTCGGCTCGGACGGCTCGGTCGGCCCGTCGATGAAGCGGTCCAGGACCACCAGCAGCCGCGTACCGGCCGTCCCGAAGGCGGTCATCAGCGCGTCGAGGGCCGGCAGCAGCGCCTGTACGAGGTAGGTGACCGCGCCGAGCAGGGCGCCTGCCGTCACCCCGCCGCGCAGCAGCCACGGGGTGGCCACCAGCAGCGCGACCACGGGCAGCCGGCCCGCCGCGCCCAGGGCGAGCGTGCGGACGGCGGCCCAGCGGGCCAGGCGGCGGGACAGTCGGGCCTCGGCGTCGACCAACTGCCGCACGTGCGCGGCGACGTGCCGCTCGCCGCCGCACGCCACCACGTCCCGCAGCCCGGCGCCGACCGCGCCCACCCGGTCCGACAGCGCCTCGTCGGTGTCGAGGAAGGCGCGTTGCACGGCGGCCATGGGGGCGAGGGTGGCGAGGAACAGGCCCAGTCCGAGCAGGAGCGGGGGCAGGACGACAAGGGTCAGCGCGGGTTCCAGGGCCGCCATGCCGAGGAGCGCGCCGAGGGCGGTGAAGACGAAGGAGCGGGCGGTCAGGACCAGTCCGGCGAAACTGTCGCGGGCGATCTCGGTCTGGTGGGTGAGCCGGGAGACCGCGGCGGCGCCGGCGGAACTCTCGGCGCGTGCCGGGTCGGCCACCGCCGTGGTGAGCGCCTGGGCCACCGCCCGGCGGACCAGCCCGTCGCGCAGCGGCTCGACCAGGCCCGCGAGCCCGGCGAACACCCCGCGTACGGCGAGCCCGCCCAGGAGGGTGCCGGCGGCGGCCACGGCCAGCCAGAGCAGGCCGACGTCCGTGCGGCCGGCGAGGAACCCGTCGTCGAGCGCGCGGGCCACCCCGTACCCGCCGAGGAACGTGTGCGCCGACTCCAGCAGCGACCAGGCGGCGAGCCGCAGCACGTCCCGCTTGCGCCGCAGCAGGAAGCGCCGCCCTTCGGACATGGCCTGACGAGCCGTCATGCGCCTTCCGTCCCCGTCTCCGTCCCCGACCCTGTCCCCGTGGCCGTGGCCGTCCCCGTGGCCGTGGCCGTGGCCGCGAATACGGCCCGGTACGCCGGGTCGCGCCACAGCGCGCGGTGCGGCCCGACGGCCCGTACCCGGCCGTCGTCCAGCCACACCACCAGGTCCGCCCGGGCGGCGGAGGAGAGCCGGTGGGCGACGACCAGCCGGGTGCCCGGCCGGATGTCGTGGGCCAGCGCCCGCTCGACCTGCCGCTGGGTGACCGTGTCCAGGCCCGACATCGCGTCGTCGAGGATCAGCAGCCGCCCCGCGTGGGCGAACGTCCGGGCGAGCCCGAGGCGTTGCAGCTCGCCACCGGAGAGCGGCGCGTCGGCGAGGGGCGTGTCGTAGCCGACCGGCAGCCGCTCGACGAACCCGTCGGCACCGGCCGCCCGCGCGGCGGCCCGCACCGCGCTCGTCGTGGCCGGGTCGGCGCCGAACGCGATGGCGTCGCCGACCGTGGTACCGAAGAGGGCGGGCCTGCTGAAGGCGTAGCCGACCTCCCTGCGCAGCTCCCCGGGCCCGACGCGGTCCAGGCGTACGCCGTCGATGAGGACGCACCCCTCGTCGGGGTCGGTGAGCCGGCCCGCGACGGCGGCGAGCAGCGACTTGCCCGCGCCCGACCGGCCCACCACGGCGACGGTGGCCCCGCCGGGTACGAGCAGGTCGACGCCGCGCAGCACGGCCGTCCCGTCCCGTACGACGGTGACGCCGCGCAGTTCGAGCGTGCCCGCGCCGCCGTCGGGCAGGGCGTCCCCGCCGTGCGGTACCGCCGGGAGCGCGAGGAGCTCGCCGGTGCGGCGGGCGGCGGCGCGGCCGCGCACCAGGGCGCCGAGGGCGGCGGCGACCGCGCCGACACCGGCGGCGAGCGCGGCGTACCGCGAGGCGGCCACCAGTTCGCCGACGCCCAGGGCGCCGGACGCGAGCCGGGCGCCGCCGACGGCGAGGACCACGCAGACCAGGAGGGGCATGAGCACGCCGCTGCGGGCGACGGCCCGCCCGTAGACGTGCCACATCGTCCGCCCCTGGGAGGCGAGTTCGGGCAGGGTGGCGAGGATGCGCCGCTGTTCGCGGGCGGCGGTCCCGGCGGCGGCGATCGTCCGGGCGCCGGCCAGTGCCTCGACGAGCCGGTCCGCCATGACGGACTGCGCGCGCTGGTAGCGCGAGACGGTGTCGGAGGAGCTGCGGGCGAAGGCCCTCAGCAGCAGGGCCAGCAGCGGGACGCCGGCCAGGAAGGCGGCCGCCGTCCACGCGTCGATGACCAGCAGCGCGACGAGCGCCCCGAGGGGCGGGAGGACCGTGGCGAGCGCGCCCGCCGCGGTCGCCGGGACGGTGCCGGCCTCGGTGGCGTTGGCCGTGAGACGGGTGGCGAGGTCGCCGGGCGCGAAGCGGGCCGCCGCGTGGTGCGGGGAGGCGGCGAGCAGGCGGGTGAGGGCGCGGCGCCGGAGCCAGGCGGTGGACCGGGCGTTGGTGGTCCCGGTCAGCAGGGCGACCATCGCGTCGAGGGTCACCTCGGCCGCGATCAGCGCGGCGCACAGGGCGACCCAGCGCGGTGCGTCGGGTGACTCGGTGAGCAGCAGGTCCAGGCTCCGGCCGAGGACGGCCGGCTCGGCGAGAGCGGCCAGCGCGGCGCCCAGCGAACAGAACAGGATGCCCGCGGCACGGCCTCCGCTGTGCCGGGCGGCGCCCCACAGAATGCGGCCGGTACGGTGCCGATCGCCGTCGCCGTCGCCGGGTTCACCCGCGGCCCCGGTCCCTCCCGGCCCCCCGCCATCGGGTTCACCCGCGGCCCCGGCACCCCCGAGTTCGGGGTCCGCCGGGGCGGGACCGGGGCCGTGCGTGCCGCTCGCCTCCGCGGGACCGGTGCCGTGCGTGCCGCTCGCCTCCGCGGGACCGGTGCCGTGCGTGCCGCTCGCCTCCGCGGGACCGGGCGCCGGCGCCGGGTCGGCTTCCGGGGGCGGGGACGGGGAGGTCATGGGCCGCGTCCTCCTCGGGGCGGGAATGTGGACGGTCCCGGGCGGGGTGAGCCGCCCGGGACCGGGTGATCCGTGCGGCCGCGCGGCATTCGGCACCGCGCGACCGGGCGGGTCAGTTACAGGTGGTGACGCTCAGGCTGCTGTCGCCGCAGAGCAGCAGGCTCGCGCGGCTGCCGGTGGCGATGTCGCCCGTCGCCTCTTCCTTCGGGGTCTCCATCGACTGCAGGTCGAGAAGCGTCATGATCGGTTCCTTTCCTTCATGGGGACGGTGTGCTCTGTCTCGGCCCCTGGCTGGGGCCGGCTCGTGGGCCGCCGGAGCGGCGGGAGGAACGGCAGGTGCGCGCGGCCGTCGGACGCGGCGCTGCCGAGGGCGAGGAGACAGCCGGCGGTGCCCGTGGCGAGGTCCATGGACAGCCGCATCATCTGCTCGCCGGGGAAGGCCAGATGGCCCTGGTACGGCACGGCGTGCCGGGCGAGGGCGTCGATCTGGCGCCGTACGTCGGAGCGGGCGGTGCCGGGGCCGGGCGCGGTGGTGCGGCTGATGTACAGCACCATGCCGGCCGCGCCCCGGAACAGTCCGGGCTGGGCGTAGAACGTGGCCTGGGCGGCCCGCACGATCTCGCGCCGTGCCCGGTCGAAGTCCGCGTCGTCGCGGTGGGCGGCGTAGTCGTCGAGGACCATCCCGATGCCGACGCTCCCGGCGCCCAGGTACGGCATGGTCCGCCACCCCTCGTCAACCTGGAGCGTGCCGCCCGCGCTCGTGACGCAGCGGGCCAGGTCGCGCCGGAGGGCGTCGGCGGCCAGGTCGAGCAGCCCGGTGTCGCCGGTGCGTTCGTACAGGCGGAGGAAGAGCAGGGCGGGACCGGACGCGCCGTACAGCAGCCCGGCCCGGGAGACGCCGGGGAGGGCGGCCGCGACGAGGTCGGCGCAGCGGAGGGCGGCGTCCCGCATGCCGAGGGCGTCCAGGGCCAGGCCGAGGCCCGCGAGGCCGCTGTGCAGGTCGGGGGCGATGTTGTCCCAGGGGCGCTGGAGGGTGAGTTCGGCGAGTTCCAGGGCCCGTTCGGGGTGGCCGAGGCGGTCCAGGGTCCAGGCGACCCCGGCCAGGCCGTCGTAGAAGCCGAGGGGTGTGCCGGATTCGGGTTCCTTGGTGCGGCGCAGCAGCCACTCCTCGGCTTGCCCGCATGGCCCCGCGCCCGTCTCGGCGAGGGCGTACAGGACACCGGCCGTGCCGTAACCGAAGGTCAGCCCACCACCCGCGGAGGCGAACTGGGCGATGTCGCCGGGGAAGTACCGGTCCTCGCGTTCCGGTGTGGCGGAGGCGAGCACGGCGCTCACCATGGAGTCGCGGCTGCGGGGCCAGTCGCCGGGCTCCACGGGCAGGTAGGGCCCGCTCCCGGAGGGTCCGGCGATCTCCTCGACCGCCTCGTCGAGGAAGGCGCGCGGTACGGGGAAGTGCGCGGCCGCGATCTCGGCGAGGTGCCGGGCCTTGCCCGGGTCCAGCGGGAACAGGCTGGTCAGCGGGGTGAACAGGGCGATCCGCAGGCACGCGAGCGCGTACCGGTCGACGGCGAAGCCACGCCGGTCGGGCGGTGCGACGAACGCCGGGTTGGCGACGGTCTGGCGCCGTCCCTCGTCGATGTGGGCGGCGGCCTCGAAGTCCAGGAGCGCCACGGACGTCTCGTCCTCGGACACCATGATGTTGAACAGGTGCAGGTCGTTGAAGACCACTCCACGCGCGTGCACGGCGTCGACGGCCTCCTCCACCAGGCGGTGGATGCGCAGCGCCCAGTCGGTGTACTCGGCCAGGGACTCCGGCGTCGGGTCGGCCTCGATGAGCGGGTGGCGGCGGGCGAAGAAGGTGTTGAGGGGCTTGCCCTCCAGGAACTCCATCGCCAGGAAGTGGTGGTCGCCGAGGACGAACGTGCCGCGCACGTCGGGCGTGTACGGCAGCCCGGCGAGCCGTTCCAGCGCGTTCTGTTCGCGCCGCAGCCGGGTCACCGCGTCGGCGCCGTCGGCGGCGAGGCCGGCGTGCGGTCGGGCTTCCTTGAGGACGACCCTCTCGCCGGTGCGGCGGTCGTGGCCGACGTACACTCCCCCGCCGTTGGAGAAGTGCAGGGCGCTGTCGATGGTGTACGGGATGTCGGTGACCGTCACCGCGGCCCGGGCGTCGAGGTGGGGCTTGAGGAACGCGGGCGGCTCGACCCAGTCGGGCACCTGGAAGACGGGTCCTCGGAGGTCGGGGACGAGCCGCCCGTCGGGGTGCTCGACGGCCGGGCACAGTTCGCCGTTGTCGCCGTAGCAGTGCCGCTGGGTGAAGCTGCCGTAACGGACGTACACGGGGCCCTCTCCCCAGCGGAGGTCGCTGAGGATGTACGGGCCCGGCTCGCCGGCGAGCAGCGCCGCCAGGTCGTCGGCGATCCGGTGGCACTGCTCGTCGCCGGCCGGGTAGACGGTGATGAACTTGCCGCTGGCGGCGCGGTCGGCGTACTTGGCGTTGCGGGTGTGCAGCAGGTAGCGGCTCGGGACGAACTTGAAGGCGACGCCACGGGCGAGGCAGTAGTCCATGACCCGCGACAGAATCGTTTCGGCATTGTCCAGGCACGCCGATACGTGGATCTTCCACCCCTGCGCGGGCAGAGCGGCGTCGACGGGGCGCAGGGCCAGCCAGTCACCGCTGCGGTGCCGGCGCCACCCTTCGGGTACGGGCGCGAGCGCCGCCCCGTACAACGCGCCCCGGCGGTCGTTGCCCTCGGCGGACAGCCGGTACGGCGCGTCGTAGAAGTGGCGGTCCGCGTCGCAGAAGGCGGCGTAGCCCTTGATCACACCTGCTCCCTCGGTCGGCGACGCAGACGACGGTGCCACCTGGGAGCGGGCGGCGACAGTCACAACCGTCAGCAACCGACCGTGCGGAACGCACGAGTAACTCCCCGCCCGCGCGCCGCACTCAGCCCGCCGAGCGGCCTTCCCGGGCGACCAGGGTGAAGGAGTGGCCGGCCGGGTCCGCGTACGTCCGCACGTCCCGAGGACCGGAGTTGTCCTTGGTGTCCACCGGCCGGGCGCCCAGCCCGACCGCCTCGCGCTCGGCCTCGTCCATGTCGTCCTCGGCCACCAGGATGTGCAGGTGCGCCTGCTGGGAGTCGTCGGGGCGGGGCCAACTGGGCGGCGCGTAGCCGTGGTCGCGCCGTACGGCCACGCACACGCCGTCGTTGCCGACCACCTCGATGAAGTCCGGATCGGTTCCGCGTCGGGTCCGGGCGTCCAGCAGCCTGGCGTAGAACTCCGCCAGAGCCTCGGGTTCGCCGCTGTCCAGGACCAGGACACTGCTCTTGGGCACAGTCATGGATTCCGTGTGCCCCCGTCCCGGCGTGCCATCACCCGGAGGTCGCCCGGCGTGGTTCCGGGTGGCGACACGCGCACCTACACTGATCTCCCTCGAACTGGTTTCTGGCCTGGTAGAACGCACAGAGCCGAGCCGATCCGATCCGGCGCAGTAGGGAGCCAGCCAGTGTTCTACTACCTGCTCAAACACGTCTTCCTCGGACCGGTGCTGCGGCTGCTGTTCCGGCCGAGGACGGAGGGGCTGGAGCACGTCCCGGAGGACGGCGCCGCGATCGTCGCCGGCAACCACCTGTCCTTCTCGGACCATTTCCTGATGCCGGTCGTCCTCAAGCGGCGCATCACCTTCCTCGCGAAGCAGGAGTACTTCACCGGCCCCGGCATCAAGGGCCGGCTGACCGCCGCGTTCTTCCGCAGTGCCGGCCAGATCCCGGTGGACCGCTCCGGCAAGGAGGCCGGGCAGGCGGCGATCCGCGAGGGGCTCGGGGTGCTGGCCAAGGGGGAGCTGCTCGGGATCTACCCGGAGGGCACGCGCTCCCACGACGGGCGGCTCTACAAGGGCAAGGTCGGGGTGGCGGTCATGGCGCTGAAGGCGGGCGTGCCGGTGATCCCGTGCGCGATGGTCGGGACGTTCGAGATCCAGCCGCCGGGGCAGGTCGTACCCAAGATCAAACGGGTGACGGTCCGGTTCGGCGAGCCGCTGGACTTCTCGCGGTTCGCCGGGATGGAGAACGACCGGACGGTGCTGCGCGCCGTGACGGACGAGATCATGTACCGGATCCTCGCGCTGTCGGGCCAGGAGTACGTGGACGAGTACGCGACCAAGGTCAAGGAGGCCCAACAGGCCGAGCAGCAGCGGAAGTTCCCCAAGTTCCGCCGCTGACCGGGGGATCACCGGTGGGTATCGTCGGGGGGCGAAGGACTTCCCGAAAGGACATCGGTGAACGAGCACGAAGCGCATGAGCACGAGACGCACGGAACGCACGAGACGCACGCAACGCACGGCACTCACGAGACGCACGAGACGTACGAGACGTACGAGACGTACGAGACGTACGACAAGCTGATCGGCCTGCTGGACGAGCGCGGGGCGGCCTACCGGATCATCGAGCACGAGCCGGAGGGCGCCACGGAGGCGGTCAGCGCGATGCGCGGCAACCGGCTGGAGCAGGCCGCCAAGTGCATCGTCGTGATGGTCAAGATCGGCAAGAAGACCAAGCGGTACGTACTGGCCGTGGTCCCGGGCGACCGGCGGGTCGACCTCGGGGCCGTGAAGGCACTGCTGGGCGGCGGTTACGCCGGTTTCGCGACACCCGAGGTGGCGGAGCGGCTGGCGCGCAGCGTGAGCGGCACCATCCTGCCGTTCTCCTTCGATCCGGAGCTGGAACTGGTCGTGGACCCCGCGCTGCTGGAGGAGGACGAGATCTTCTTCAACGCGGCACGGCTGGACCGGTCGCTCGCGCTGCGGACGGCGGACTACGTGGCCGTCGCCGAGCCCCGCACGGCCCCGATCGCGGGCTGAACCCGGCTACGGCGACAGACCCGCCAGCGCCTCGTCCAGGACGCGCCGCAGGCGCAGCGCGTCCGGGGCGACCGCCGTCACCAGGGCGGCGGGCCCGGCCAGGGGGGTGACGGCGGCGGTGTCCCCGATGAGGTGCGGCTCGGCGGGCTTCTCCTCGAAGTCCGGGTCGACCACGAGGAGTTGGCCCACCGCCCGGTGTCCGCCCAGCACCGCTCCCCCGTCCCAGCCGCCGGGCGTGCCCGGGCCGTAGGACAGTTCCTGGTCCAGCAGCGGCCGACCGGCGCGCCCGACGGTGAGCCGGGTGGTGAGGGTGCCGGTCTCCTCGCCGTGGCGGCCGAGGATCTGCTCCTCGCGCAGCACCAGGCGCGCGGTGCCGGCCAGGTCGACGGTGGTACGCATCCGGAGGTCGGAGCCGTACGCGGAGACCAACTGCTCCGGCAGCCAGCGCAGCTCGGCGCCTTCCCCGACGGTGAGGCGCACGTCGTAGCGGGCGTGGCCGGCGTCCCGGCCGGGCAGGGCGACCGTCGCGGCCGCCGAGTCGACGGCGAGCCGCGCCCCCTCCCGTACCTCCGCCTCCACGGCCAGCCGGTCACCGCCGAGCGGCGCCGTCATCGCGCCGACGACGGTGACCCGGGTGTACGGGCCGGTGGCGCGGGTGCGGCGCAGGGCGAGCGGCCCGTCGCTCACCAGGACCGGCAGCGACCCGCCGCCCTCGGCGACGATCCGGGCGGTGGCCTGGACGCTCATGCCGACCAGGCGGCGAGCTGTCCGCGCACCCAGTCGGCGACCGGTCCGACACCCTGCTCGCCGGTGAGCGAGGTGAACGCGACGGGCAGGTCGCCGCGCTGCGCCTTGGCGTCGCGGGCCATCCGCTCCAGGTCGGAGCCGACGTACGGGGCGAGGTCGGTCTTGTTGATGACGAGCAGGTCGGCGGTGGTGACGCCGGGGCCTCCCTTGCGCGGGATGTCGTCGCCACCCGCGACGTCGATCACGAAGATCTGGGCGTCGACGAGGCCCTTGGAGAAGGTGGCGGTGAGGTTGTCGCCGCCGGACTCGACGAGGATCAAGTCGAGCGGCCCGACACTGTCCTCCAGGTCCTCCACGGCTTCGAGGTTGGCGGAGATGTCGTCGCGGATCGCGGTGTGCGGGCAGGCGCCGGTCTCCACGGCCTGGATGCGCTCGGGCGGCAGGACCGCGTTGCGCAGCAGGAACTCGGCGTCCTCGCGGGTGTAGATGTCGTTGGTGACGACGGCGATGGAGAGCTGGTCGCGCAGTTCGCGGCAGAGGGCGGCGACGGTGGCGGTCTTGCCGGAGCCGACGGGTCCGCCGAGGCCGATGCGCAACGCGCGGCGGGTGCCGTCGGGGCGGTGGGCGTCGGCGCTGACGGCGGCCGGGCCGGTGTGGTCGTGGTCGTGGTCGAGGTGCATGGCTTTCCTTGGTGTCAGCAGGGTCGTCAGGAGGCGAAGAGGCGTACGGGCCAGGCCGCGTGCTGCTCGGCGGTGATGTCGAGCAGCGGCGCGGACGCGGCGGGCAGCGCGTCGATGCCCTGGCCGGCGGCGTGCGCGGCCCGCGCGGCCACGTCGTCCATGTCGGGCGCGAGCCGGGCGAGGACGGCGGTGGCCTGGAAGGGGTCGAGGCTCAGCAGGCGGACGGCGGCCGTGGCGGGGCCGCTGACCGTCTCGTACGCGACGCAGTGCGCGGCGTCCTCGGGGCCGAGGCCCGCCGCGCGGGCGGCGATCCCGAGGACGACCGGCTGGTGCGCGCCGCGCGGGAACGCCCGGGCCAGCGCGTCCAGCTCGGGGCCCGGCCAGGTGGCGCGGGCGGCCCGCAGCATCTGGCGGCCGAGCTTGCGGGCGGTGGCCCGCAGCGCGGGCGACGGGGTGCGGGCGTCGGCGGCCTCGTCGAGCGCGGCCGGGTCGTGGCCGAGGGCAGCCGCGGCGGCGAGGGCGGCGGAGGTGAGCCCGCTGGTGTGCAGCCGGCCCCGGCAGAACGTCTCCAGGTCGCGGGCGTCCCGGACGCGTCCTGCCTTGACGGCCGGTTCGGCGCCGCCGGAGTGGGCGTGGCCACCGGCGGGGAACCGGCCGTCGGCGAGGACGAGCAGAGCTGCGCGTGTCATCAGTGTCGCCCTCAGAAGAGGAAGTAGCGCTGTGCCATGGGCAGTTCGGCGGCGGGCGCCGGGTCGACCGGCTCGCCGTCGATCGTCACGGTGAACGTGTCGGCGTCGACCTCCACGCGCGGCAGGGCGTCGTTCTCGCGCATGTCGGCCTTGGTGACTCCTCTGGTGTTCTTGATCGCGACGAACTCCTTGGCGAGGCCCAGACGTTCGGGCAGGCCGTCGTCGAGGGCGGAGCGGGTGACGAAGTTGAACGATCCGGCCGCGGCGGCCGTGCCGAGCGCGCCGAACATGGGGCGGGGCATCACCGGCTGGGGCGTGGGGATGGACGCGTTGGCGTCGCCCATCTGCGCGTACGCGATCTGCCCGCCCTTGATCACGGTCTGCGGTTTGACGCCGAAGAACGCCGGCTCCCAGAGCACCAGGTCGGCGAGTTTGCCGGTCTCGACGGAGCCGATCTCGTGGTCGAGGCCCTGGGCGACGGCGGGGTTGATCGTGTACTTGGCGACATAGCGACGGGCGCGGTGGTTGTCGGCGCGGCCGTCGCCCGGCAGTGCGCCCCGGCGCCGCTTCATCACGTGCGCGGTCTGCCAGGTCCGCAGGATCACCTCGCCGACGCGGCCCATGGCCTGGGAGTCGGAGGAGATGATCGAAATGGCGCCCAGGTCGTGGAGGATGTCCTCGGCCGCGATGGTGGAGGGCCGGATGCGGGACTCGGCGAAGGCCAGGTCCTCGGGGACGGCCGGGTTGAGGTGGTGGCACACCATCAGCATGTCGAGGTGTTCGTCGAGCGTGTTGACGGTGTGCGGCCGGGTGGGGTTGGTGGAGCTGGGCAGGACGTACGGCTCGGAGACCACGGTGATGATGTCGGGGGCGTGACCGCCTCCCGCGCCCTCGGTGTGGTACGCGTGGATCGTGCGGCCCGCGATGGCGGCGAGGGTGTCGCCGACGAACCCGGCCTCGTTCAGCGTGTCGGTGTGGATGGCGAGCTGGGCGCCGGTCTCCTCGCAGACGCCGAGGCAGGCGTCGATGGCCGCCGGGGTGGCCCCCCAGTCCTCGTGGATCTTGAACCCGAGGGCGCCACCGCGCAGTTGGGAGTGCATCGCCTCACGGGAGACGGTGTTGCCCTTGCCGAGCAGGCCGATGTTGACGGGGTAGGTCTCCAGCGCCTGGAACATCCGGGCGAGGTGCCAGGGGCCGGGCGTGATGGTGGTGGCCTTGGTGCCCTCCGCCGGTCCCGTGCCGCCGCCGACGAGGGTGGTGATGCCGGAGGTCAGCGCCTGCTCGACGACGGTCGGCGAGATGAAGTGGATGTGCGCGTCGATGGCCCCGGCGGTGAGGATCTTGCCGTTGCCGGCGATGACCTCGGTCTCCGGCCCGATGACAAGGTCGGGGCTCACCCCGTCCATGGTGTCGGGGTTGCCGGCCTTGCCGATGCCGGTGATCCGGCCGTCGCGGATGCCGATGTCGGCCTTGACGACGCCCCAGTGGTCGATGATGACGGCGCCGGTGATCACGGTGTCCGGGGCACCTTCGGCGCGGGTGGCGCGGGACTGTCCCATGGACTCGCGGATCACCTTGCCGCCGCCGAACACCGCCTCGTCGCCCGAGCGTCCTGGCCCGCCGCAGCGGTCCTCCTCGATCTCGATCAGCAGGTCGGTGTCGGCGAGCCGGATGCGGTCACCGGTGGTGGGGCCGAAGAGGTCGGCGTAGACGGCCCGGTCGAGCAGGGTGCGGCTGGGCTCAGGCATCGAGGGGGCCTCCGGTCTGTCCGCGCAGGCCGGGGACGACGCGCAGCCCGGCGAGCGGTACGAGTTCGACGTCGACGGGGATGCCGGGCTCGAAGCGTACGGCGGTACCGGCGGCGATGTTCAGCCGCAGGCCACGCGCGGCCGAACGGTCGAAGTCGAGGCCGGGGTTGGCCTCGGCGAAGTGGTAGTGGGAGCCGACCTGGACGGGCCGGTCGGCGGCGTTGAGGACGGTCAGGCGCGTGACGGGGCGGCCCTCGTTGAGGGGTACGGGCTCGTCCGCGTACAGGATCTCTCCGGGAATCATCGGCGGCGCTCCCCCGTCAGACGATCGGGTCGTGGACGGTGACGAGCTTGGTGCCGTCGGGGAAGGTGGCCTCGACCTGGACGTCGTGGATCATCTCGGCGATGCCGTCCATGACGTCGTCGCGGCTGAGCACCTTGCGGCCGGAGGCCATGAGTTCGGCGACGGTGCGGCCGTCGCGCGCGCCCTCCAGGATGTGGGAGGTGATGAGGGCGACGGCCTCGGGGTGGTTGAGCCTCACCCCGCGCGCCCGGCGCTTCTCCGCCACGTCGGCGGCCACGTGGATGAGCAGGCGTTCCTGCTCGTGCGGCGTCAGTTGCACGTTTCACCTCACAGTCTCCCGCCCGATCGGCCCCGGGCGCAGCGGGACCATATCCGGCTTCAACACTCTGTTGACCTGCAGAAACGAGTGTTGCGCAGAGATATTTCAATCTCGGGCAGAAGTTTTTCCGGGAGGTTAACTGGCCCTTTGCCCGCCCATGGACATCAGCGCGCGCAGCCCGTCCTGGAGGACGGAGACGGGCGCGGAGCCGAAGAGCGCCTGCTGGGCGGCGAATCCCTGCGCGGCGGCGATCATCGTGCGGGCCACGTGGTCGGCGGGGACGTCGTCGCGCATCAACCCGGCCTTCTGGTACGCGAGGACGACGCGGATCCAGGACTCGCGCACCTTCAGGTACCCGGCGCGCATGACGGCGGAGAGGTCGTCGTTGCGGAGGGTCTCGGTCCAGACCTGGATCATCAGGCGGGGGAAGCTGTCCTCGCCGTCGTAGGAGAGGCCGGACCGCTCGGTGAGCACCTCGGTCATGACCTGGCCGACCAGGACGTCCGGCGGCGGGGGCGGGCTCGTGCGGGCGGCGGTCTCGAACGTGGTGCGGATCGCGTCGAGCACCTCGGTGACGATGGCCTCGATCAGCTCTTCCTTGCCGCGGAAGTACCGGTAGACGGCGCCGGCTGACAGGCCCGTCTCGCGGAGGACGTCCGCCATGGAGGTGGCGTGGAAGCCGTTGCGGGCGAAGCAGCGGGCGGCGCCGTCGAGGATCTGGCGGCGGCGGGCGTCGAGGTGGTGCTGGGAGACGCGGGGCATGGTCGCCAATGTAAAACGAACGTTCCTTCTTGACAAGCGCGACACACGGGCGGACAGTGACCTCGGAACGTAAAACGAACGATCCTTCTCTTTGGATCGCCGCCGGACGGAGGCCCCATGCCAGCCATCCCCGCTTCCCCGACCCGCCGCGCGGCCGCCGTGGCGGTCCTGATCCCCGTCATCGCGGCCCTCGCCCTGTGGGCCTTCGCCTGGCCCGCCGCCCGGCTCGCACCGCGCGACCTGCCGATCGGCGTCGCCGGCCCGGCGGCCGCCGCGGGCGCCATCCAGGAGCGCTTCGAGCAGCGCGGCGAAGACGCCTTCGACGTGCACCGTTACGAGGACGAGGCCGCCGCCCGCGCCGCGATCGAGGACCGGGTCGTATACGGAGCGGTCGTCGCCGGTCCGCAAGGGCCCCGGCTGATCACCGCGTCCGCCGCGAGCCCGGTCGTGGCCCAACTGCTCCAGCAGGCGCTGCCCACGGCACCGGCGACCGACGTGGTGGCCGCGCCGCCGGGCGACCCGCGCGGCAGCGCGCTGGCCGCGAGCATCCTGCCGCTCGCCCTGGCCGGGGTGGCCGCCGGAGCCCTGGTCACCCTCCTCGAACTGCACGGCGCCCGGGCCGTGGCCGCGCTGGTGGGCGCGGCCGTGGTGACCGGACTCGTGGGCACCGCGATCGCCGGGAGCTGGCTCGGCGTGATCACGGGCGACTGGTGGACCGAGGCGGGCGTCCTCGCGCTGGCCGCACTGGCGATCGGGGCCGCCGTCGCGGGCCTCGCGGCACTGCTCGGCCGCGCGGGGCTCGCGCTCGGGGCGCTGGTGATGGTCCTGCTGGGCAACCCGTTCTCCGGTGTGGCCGGCGCGCCCGAGCTGCTGCCGGAGCCGGCCGGGACGATCGGCCAGTGGCTGCCGCCGGGAGCGGGCGGGTCACTGCTGCGGTCGGTGGCGTTCTTCGACGGCGCGGCGGCGGGCGGTGCCCTGCTCGTCCTCGGCGCCTGGGCGGTGCTCGGCCTCGCGGCGGTCCTCGCCGGTGGCCGGCGCGACAGGGCGACGGCGCCCACCCCCGGCCACCACCACCCGGCCGAAGCGACCCCGGTCGGCTGACCCCGACCCGGCCGCGTACCCCCGCACACCGGCCGCGTGCCCCCGCCGTGACGGACGGGGGCGCGCGGCCCCTGGGACACGCCCGGTCGCCCCGGTCGCCCGGTCGCCGGTCCCGGTCCCCCGGTCGCCGTGAACGCTCAGGCGCCCGGCCGGGGGTGGTGGCCGCCTGGGCGGTGTTCCGCGGCGATGCCGAAGCGGCCGCGTTCGCCCGGAGCGGACGAGGACGGTACGTCGCGGACCGTGGAGACGGAGCGGAGCACCTGCTCCTCCTCACCCGTCACCGCCTCCCGCTCCCGCTCCGCTTCGAGTCGTTCCAGGTCGGCGGCCGACACCAGAGCCACGAGCGGCTTGCCGTGACGGGTGACGACCACCCGTTCGCCGCCGTAGACGACACGGTTGATCAGATCGGCGAGCTCTGCCCGGGCTTGCGTCACCGGAATCTCGTAGGCCATGCTCCCCATCATAACGGCCTGTACGTCCTGTACATTTTTTACAGAGATGACGGAGACCAGAGAGAGGCACGTCATGAGCCACGTCCTGCCCGAGTTCACCGAGCGCACCGGCTCCGGCACCCGCACGCTCGACCCGTACGGGAAACTGCTGGAGGAGCGGATCGTCTTCCTCGGCACCCCCATCGACGACACCGCCGCCAACGACGTCATCGCCCAGCTCCTGCACCTCGAACACGCCGCGCCGGAACGGGACATCGCGCTCTACATCAACTCCCCCGGCGGCCCCGTCAGCGCCATGTCGGCCATCTACGACACGATGCAGATCGTCACGTGCGACGTGGAGACCACGTGCATCGGCCAGGCCGCGTCGACCGCCGCCGTCCTGCTCGCCGCCGGCGCGCCCGGCAAGCGGATGATCCTGCCCGGTGCCCGGGTGCTCGTCCAACAGCCGTCCATCGGGGAGCCGTTGCGTGGCGCGCCGACGGACCTGGACGTCCACGCCCGGGAGTTGCTGCGACTGCGCGGCCAACTCGCCGACACGCTGGCCCGCCACACCGGGCAGACCCGCGACCGCGTGGACGCCGACCTGGAGCGCGACACGGTCTTCGACGCGGCCGCCGCCGTCGCGTACGGGCTGGTGGACCACGTCGTGCCCAACCGCGGGAGGTGAGCGATGCCGGCACCCGAACGCCCGGACTGGCCACCGCTCCCCGCACTGACCCGCGCCGAAAGCGCGTTCGTCGACAGTTGGCTCGAAGTCGTCGACCTCCTGGGCCGGATCAATCCGGCGCGCGCCACCCACACGTACAGCGCCCTGCGCGCGGCACAGGCCCTCGTCGGGCGTGCGACCGCGCTGCGCGACGCCCTGACCTCGATGCATGAGCGCGGCGAGAGCGATGTGCATGCCCATACGCTGGCGCGGGCGTTGCGGGTGCTCGACGGCGAACGGCGCGCGGGACGCGTGACGGTGCCTCAGAATCGAGGTGTGGGACCGACGTAGCCCTCCCCCGGATGGGCTCAGGAGTACGAGAACCGCTCCCTCGTTCAGCGTACGCAACCGGACGAATTTGGTACGACGCGAGTTGCGCACCCGGCGTACACATCTGGCGGAATATCAGGTTCCGACCCTGGTACGGGGTTCGTCGATGTCACGCCGCCGGGCACCAAATCGGCCCTGTCCACCCGAATGGATCAGTCGTGAGGAGCCTCACATAAGGCCGTTTCGACTCGGAATTTCACCCCGACATGGGTCAAGATCCCTGACGACGACAAGCCCCCGCCACCGCGGCGGGGCGGTCCGGGCGGACGCCGAGTCCTGCCGCCGTCCGGATGACTGGTCGACAGGAGTGGATCGGCAGGAGTGGAGGACCCAATCAGTGCGGGTGACCGAACGATGTTCGTACGGTCGGTCTCCCTTGGGGTGAAGCCGCGTCAGCGGCCGGGCAACTTCGCCAGCCCGAACCCGACAGGTCATCCTTCACAGGCGGCTGACGAAGGGTTGCGCAATGACCGCGCAGATTCATGTCCCGTCTCTGCTGTCCCGGGCCGGTGCCGTCTCGGCACTCACCCTCGCCGCCGTCGGCGGCCCGATGCTGGCGCCCGGCGCCGTATCCGAGGCACAGGCCGCCCCGGCACACGCGACCAAGGCGCTGAACATCGCCGCGTCCAAGAAGGGCGCACCGTACAAGTACGGAGCGGCGGGCCCGTCCCGGTTCGACTGCTCCGGCCTGACGCTCTACTCGTACAAGCAGGCCGGCAAGACGCTGCCGCGCACGGCACAGCAGCAGTACAACAAGACCCGCCACATCTCCGCCTCCAGCCGGCAGAAGGGCGACCTGGTCTTCTTCCATCGTGGGAGCAGCGTCTACCACGTCGGTATCTACGCGGGTAACAACAAGATCTGGCACTCACCGAAGTCGGGTTCGGTGGTCAAGCTGGACAAGATCTGGTCGAAGTCGGTCTGGTACGGGCGCGTCCGCTGATGCTCCCGGCATGACCCGTGGTGCGGGGGTACTCGTCGGGAATGTCCGGCGAGAGCCCCCGCACCGCGCGCGACCAGACGCGTAACGAGACGCCGCTGGAGCGTGCCGACCGCAATTTCGCCGAGCTGCTCCAGGAACTGCGCGTCACCCAGACGGGCGTCCAGATCCTGTTCGCCTTCCTGCTGACCCTGGCGTTCACGCCCCGCTTCGGCTCTCTCGACTCCTACCAGCGCGGCATGTACGTCATGACGCTGCTGCTGTCCGTCGTGGCGGCGGTGCTGCTCACCGCCCCGGCCGCGCTGCACCGTTCGCTGTTCCAGCGGGGCGCCAAGGCACGCATCGTGACGGTGTCGTCGAAACTGGCGAGGATCGGGTTCGTGGTCCTGGCGCTGGCCCTGACCTGCTCCGTGTCGCTGGTCGTGGACGTGGTCCACGGCAGGCCCGAGGGCCTGGGGGCGGGCGCCTTCACCCTGCTGGTGTGCGGCGGCCTGTGGGGGCTCCTCCCCCACCTCGTACGGCGCGGGCTCAGCGACCGGCCACCGGGGCGACCAGGAGCGACACCCCCAGGGCGGCGAGTCCACCACCGCTGACCCCCTGCACGGCCCTGGCGGTACGCGGCCGTCGCAGCCACCGCCCCAGCCGGTCCACCAGCAGCGCGACGGCCGGGAACCAGACCAGGGCGAGGACCACCACGATCGACGCCAGGAGCAGCGTGCGCGGCAGCACCGCCGCCCCGTCCGGGACGAACTGCGGCAGCAGGCTCAGGAAGAGGACGGGCGCCTTGGGGTTGAGGACGTTGGTCAGGAACCCCTGCCGCAGGCTCCGCCCCACGCCGAGCGCCGGCTCCCCCTCGGCCACCCCCGCCCCGGCCCCCTTCAGCGCGCCGCGCACCGCCTGGACGCCCAGGTAGAGGATGTACGCGCCACCGGCGATCTGGAGGGTCCGGTAGAGGACGGGCACCGCGACCAGGAGCGCCGCGAGCCCCGCGACGGCGAGCGCCGTGTGGACGACCAGCCCGCCCGCGACGCCCACCGCACACGCCACACCGGCGCGGCGGGAGGCCAGCGAGTTGCGTACGACGACGGTGAAGTCGGCGCCCGGCATGGCGACCATGCCTGCCGCGACGCCGATGAAGGCGATGAGCTGTGCGTCCATGGTCACCCAGCCTGGCCCACCGGAGCCCTTAGCGTGTACTTGCAATCTCGAGGGCCTGCCTAAAGGAACGCTTAATGTACGACCCTGTGCGGCTGGCCGCGCTCGTCGCGGTCGCGGAGGCCGGTTCGATCACCCGGGCGGCCGGTCGGCTCGGCTACACGGCGCCCGCGCTCTCCCAGCAGCTCGCCAAGCTGGAGCGGGAGGCGGGCGCGCCGCTGCTCGTGCGCCACCACCGGGGCGCCAGGCTGACGGCGGCGGGCGAGGTGCTGGTGGCGCGGGCGCGCCGGGTGCTGGACGAGATGGAACGGGCGCGGCACGAGCTGGCGCTGCTGAACGGTCTCACGGGCGGGCGGCTGCGGGTGGGCACGTTCACCACCGTGGGCATCCACCTGCTGCCGCCGGTGCTCAGCGCGTTCCGGCGCGCCCACCCGGATGTGGAACTGGCGGTCACCGAGTACGAGCCGCCGCGCGGGGTGGCCGCGGTGGCGGCCGGGCAGGTCGACCTGGCGCTGACGCACGCGTACGAGCCGGCCGGCGCCGAGCCGCCGCCGGCGGGCGTGTTCCTGGAGCCGCTCCTGGTCGAGGAGCTGGTGCTGGTGACCGCGCCGGGTCATGTCCTGGCCGGGGGCTCAGGACGGCTGGCGGTGGCCGAGCTGGCGGACCAGCCGCTGATCAGCAGTGCCCCCGCGCATCCGGCCCGGCGGGGTGTGGAGGGGGCCCTGCGCGAGGCGGGGGCGAGACCGGCGGTGGTGTGCGAGTCGCCGGGCTACGCGCTGGTGTGCGCACTGGTCAGCGCGGGCCTGGGGGTGGCGGTGGTACCGGAGATGGTCGCCGCGATGGATCCGGCGCCGCTGGGTGTGCGCCTCTTGGAACCGGCCGCGTTCCGCCGCACGATCTCGGTGGCGCACCGGGGCGACGAGTCGGGGCCCGCGGCCCAGTCGTTGCGGGCGTTGCTGCGCGGGGGTTTCGCGCGGGGAGCGTAGGGAGGGACCGCTTGCACAGGGCGGGGAGCGGGGAGCGGGTCAGGTCTGGACCGGGACCGTCCAGGGCAGGGCGATCCAGACGGTCTTGCCGCCCTCGGGGGTCGGGGTGACCGAGAGGCGGCCGCCGCATTCGGCGGTGAGCCAGCGGATGATCACCATGCCCCGGCCGTTGTCCTGCTGTACGGCGGCAGGCAGCCGCTGCGGCCAGCGGGGGTGGCTGTCGGTGACGCCGATGCGCAGTTGTTCGTCGCGCTCCAGCCGGACGTCGACCGTGAACGTGGGCGACTGACCGAAAGTGTGCTGAACGGCGTTGGTGGCGAGTTCGGAGACGATCAGCCGGACCGTGTCGGCCGTTTCGGCCTCTCCGGGGAGACCCCATTCCGCGAGGACGTCCGCCACGTATCTCCGGGCGGCGGAGACCGAGGCCGGATCGCTCGGCAGAGTGACGGATGCTTCCTGATGGTCTGCCATGGCGACCTTGTCCCTTTCCCACCGGGGCCGGGCTCCGACACGTACCGGATGTTTTGTGGGGACGGCCTCGGACTGTGCTTCGCGCCAGACTGCCACTTATGTCGCCCCTGATGGGGGCGATCCACCAAGATATGCATATATCTGTCGCTCGAAGCGGTGAACTCTGCGACGCGAGACCGGATTTGGGCGGCAAACTGACGGGTTGGCCCCACCGCGGGCGGCCCGGTGGCGGAAAGGCCCCGACGGCGGGAGGAGGCGGTCATGCGAGGCGGTCGGCACGGCCCGGCGGTGCGCCGGCGCAAGCTCGGCGAGGAGTTGCGCGGGCTGCGCCTGGCCACGGGCCTGACCAGCCGTGAGGCGGCTCGGCTGGTGGGCTGGCACCAGTCGAAGGTGAGCCGGATCGAGACGGGGGCGAGCGGGGTCACGGGGGCGGACGTGGCGAAGCTGCTCGATGCCTACGGCGTTCACGAGCCGCGGCTGCGCGCCCTGTTGGCGGCGCTGGCGGGGGCGGCGGCGGACGGCGGCGGAACGGGGTGGTGGCACGCCTACCGGGGCGTGCTGCCGCCTCCGTACCAGGACTTCATCAGCCTGGAGGCACAGGCGTGCACGGCCCGGACGCTGGAGACGTCGGTGGTGCCGGGCCTGTTGCAGACGGCGGAGTACGCGCGTGCGGTGACGCGGGCGGCGCTGGAGGGGATTCCGGCGGCGACGGTCGACTCGTTGGTGCGGGTGCGGATGGCGCGGCAGGAGGTGCTGCGCGCCGATCCCCCGCTGAAGCTGGAGGCGGTGCTGGACGAGGCGGTGCTACGGCGGCAGGTGGGCGGGCCGGGTGTGATGCGGGAGCAGTTGCGGCGCTTACTGGAGTGGGCGCGGCTGCCTCACGTGCGGCTCCAGATCCTGCCGTTCGCGACGGGCGAGTACGTGGGGCTCTCGGGACCTTTCGTTATCTTCTCCTTTCCGAACATTTCTGATCTGGACGTGGTTGCTCTTGACCACTTGACGAGTAGCCTCTACCTCGAACGCACGGAAGACCTTGAGGCGTACGGCGCCGCCTTCCGCACCATGCAGGCGCTCGCCCTGTCGCCCGAGGAGTCGTCGGAACTCATCGCCGGGATCGGTGACGGCGCGTAGGGAGAGGCACCCCACATGTCTGCTTACCTCGCACAGCAGGACCTCGCGCACCAGGACCTCGCGCACCAGGACGGCCTCCGCTGGCGGCGCAGCAGCCGCAGCGTCGGCATGAACAACTGCGTCGAGGCCGCCCGCCTCGACGCCGCGCGGCTGGCCGTGCGCGACTCGAAGGACACCGCCAGGCCGCCGCTGCGGTTCTCCGCGACGGCCTGGACGTCCTTCGTCAGCTCCCTGAAGCGGGTCGGCTGACCGGGGCCGGCGCCGTACGGAGGATCGTGGCGACCGCCTCGTCGACCTGACGTTCCGTCAAGTCGGCGCGGGCGGTGAGCCGGAGGCGCGAGATGCCGTCCGGCACCGAGGGCGGCCGGAAGCAGCCCACCGCGAGCCCCTCCGCCCGGCAGTCGGCCGCCCACTTCACCGCCTGCTCCGGCGACGGGGCGCGTACGGAGACGACCGCGGCGTCCGGCCGTACGGCGGTCAGGCCCGCGGCGGTCAGCCGTGCGTGCAGGGTGGCCGCCACCGTACGCGCCCGGCCGGCCAGGCCCGGCTCGGCGCGCAGCAGCCGCAGGCTCGCCAGCGCGGCCCCGGCGGCGGCCGGGGCGAGCCCGGTGTCGAAGATGAAGGTCCGGGCGGCGTTGACCAGGTGCTCGATCACCCGGGCCGGACCGAGGACCGCTCCGCCCTGGCTGCCCAGGGACTTGGAGAGGGTGAGCGTGGCGACGACGTCCGGGCTGCCCGCGAGCCCCGCCGCGTGCAGCGCGCCGCGCCCGCCCTCGCCCAGCACACCCAGGCCGTGCGCGTCGTCGACGACCAGCGCCGCGCCGTGCGCCCGGCACGCCGCCGCGAGGTGGGCCAGTGGCGCCGCGTCGCCGTCCACGGAGAAGACCGAGTCCGTCACGACGAGCGCCCGGCGGCCGGGGTGGGCGTCCAGGGTCTTGGCGACCGCGTCGGGGTCGGCGTGCGCGACGACCGCCGTCTCGGCGCGCGAGAGCCGGCAGCCGTCCACGATCGAGGCGTGGTTGCCCGCGTCGGAGACGATCAGCGAGCCGCGCGCGCTCAGCGCCGTCAGGGCGGCGAGGTTGGCGGCGTACCCGGAGGAGAACACCAGCGCCGCCTCGAACCCGCAGAAGTCGGCCAGCTCCCGTTCCAGCTCGCCGTGGAGCTCGGTGGTGCCGGTCACCAGGCGCGAGCCGGTGGCGCCGGCGCCCCAGCGGCGGGCGGCCCCGGCGGCCGCGGCGGTGATGTCCGGGTGGTGGGTGAGGCCGAGATAGTCGTTGCTCGCGAGGTCCAGCAGGTCCGGTACGGCCGGTCGCGGGCGGAGCGTACGGACCAGACCGGCGTCCGCGCGGCGCCGCGCCTCGTCGTCGGTCCAGTCGAATGGGTCCTGCGGCATGGGTCGGTCCCTTTTGTAGGCAGCGCACAGACCCTAACCGGGGTCGGCCGTGGTCAGAGTGTGGTCATACACACACCCCAATCCGCGTCTGTTGTGGAGTTCCTCCTTGGCCCCGGGCCGTGCCGTAGGCCAGGATCAGCTTTCATGGACCTGCTGAACACGCTGGTGGACAAGGGGCTTCGGCGCGAGCTGCCGACCCGCGAAGAAGCGCTCGCCGTGCTGGCGACCTCCGACGACGAGCTGCTGGATGTGGTGGCCGCGGCCGGAAAGGTACGCCGTCAGTGGTTCGGGCGGCGGGTGAAGCTCAACTATCTGGTGAACCTCAAGTCCGGTCTGTGCCCCGAGGACTGCTCGTACTGCTCGCAGCGGCTCGGCTCGAAGGCGGAGATCCTCAAGTACACCTGGCTGAAGCCGGAGGAGGCGTCCAAGGCCGCCGCCGCGGGTGTCGCCGGTGGCGCCAAGCGGGTCTGCCTGGTCGCCAGTGGCCGTGGTCCGACGGACCGGGACGTCGACCGGGTCTCCAAGACCATCGAGGCCATCAAGGAGGAGAACGAGGGCGTCGAGGTCTGCGCCTGCCTCGGGCTGCTGTCGGACGGTCAGGCGGAGCGGCTCCGCTCGGCGGGGGCGGACGCGTACAACCACAACCTCAACACGTCCGAAGGGACGTACGGGGACATCACGACCACGCACACCTACGCGGACCGCGTCGATACGGTGCAAAAGGCGCACGCGGCGGGCCTGTCGGCCTGCTCCGGGCTGATCGCGGGCATGGGTGAGAGCGACGAGGACCTGGTCGACGTGGTCTTCGCGCTGCGCGAGCTGGACCCGGACTCGGTGCCGGTGAACTTCCTGATCCCCTTCGAGGGCACGCCGCTCGCCAAGGAGTGGAACCTGACCCCGCAGCGGGCGCTGCGCATCCTGGCGATGGTCCGGTTCGTCTGCCCGGACGTGGAGGTCCGCCTCGCGGGCGGGCGCGAGGTCCACCTGCGCACCCTCCAGCCGCTGGCCCTGCACCTCGCCAACTCGATCTTCCTGGGCGACTACCTGACCAGCGAGGGCCAGGCCGGCAAGGCCGACCTGGAGATGATCGCCGACGCCGGGTTCGAGGTGGAGGGCACGGACACGACGACGCTGCCCGAGCACCGGGCGGACGCGTCGTCCTGCGGCAGCGGTACCGGTGGAGGCTGCGGTTCCGGCTCGGTGTGCTCGTCGGAGGAGCCCGCACCCACCGTGACGGCCGACCAGGCCCGTACCGACCTGGTGGCCGTGCGCCGCCGGGGTGCCGGCACCGACCTCGCGCCCAATGCGTGACCTGGACACCGCCGAGCTGATCGCCCTCGACCGGGCCCACGTCTGGCACCCGTACGGCCCCATGCCGGGCCGTACGGACCCGCTCGTCGTGGAGTCCGCCTCCGGGGTGCGGCTGCGGCTCGCCGAACCGGCGCACGGGCAGCGCGAACTGGTCGACGGCATGTCGTCCTGGTGGTCGGCGATCCACGGCTACAACCACCCGGCGCTCAACGAGGCGGCGCGCGGCCAGTTGGACCGGATGAGCCATGTGATGTTCGGCGGGCTCACCCACGAGCCGGCCGTGCGGCTGGCGACCCGGCTGGTCGAGATCACGCCGGAGCCGCTGCGGCACGTCTTCCTGTGCGACTCGGGCTCGGTGTCCGTCGAGGTCGCGATCAAGATGTGCCTCCAGTACTGGCGCTCGGTGGGCCGCCCGGCCAAACGGCGGCTGCTGACCTGGCGCGGTGGCTACCACGGCGACACCTGGCAGCCGATGTCGGTGTGCGACCCCGAGGGCGGGATGCACGAGCTGTGGTCCGGCGCGCTGCCCCGGCAGATCTTCGCGGGGCCGCCGCCGGCCGGGTACGAGGAGACGTACGCGGAGCAGCTCCGGGAGGAGATCGGGCGGCACGCGGACGAGCTGGCCGCCGTGATCGTCGAGCCGGTGGTGCAGGGCGCGGGCGGGATGCGGTTCCACGACCCGGCGTACCTGCGCGTGCTGCGCGAGGCGTGCGACGCGCACGACGTGCTGCTGGTGTTCGACGAGATCGCCACCGGGTTCGGGCGGACGGGCACGCTGTTCGCGGCGGAGCACGCGCGCGTGGCGCCGGATGTGATGTGCCTGGGCAAGGCGCTGACCGGCGGCTATCTGTCGCTCGCGGCGACGCTGTGCACCGCGCGCGTGGCGGACGGGATCTCGCGGGGCGAGGTGCCGGTGCTGGCGCACGGGCCGACGTTCATGGGCAACCCGCTGGCCACCGCCGTGGCGTGCGCCTCGATCGACCTGCTGCTGGGCCAGGACTGGGAGCGGGAGGTCAAGCGGATCGAGGCGGGGCTGCGGGACGGGCTGGCGGCGGCCGCCGGACTGCCGGGGGTGCGCGATGTGCGGGTGCTCGGCGCCATCGGCGTCGTCCAGCTCGACCACCCGGTGGACATGGCGGCCGCGACGGCGGCGGCCGTGCGTGAGGGCGTGTGGCTGCGGCCGTTCCGGGACCTGGTGTACGTGATGCCGCCGTACGTCACGGGTGACGAGGACGTGGCACGGATCTGCCGCGGGGTGTACGCGGCCGCACAGGAGGGATGACATGGCGGTACTGGTGGTGAGTGGTACGGGCACCGAGATCGGCAAGACCGTCGTGACGGCCGCGCTGGCATCGGTGGCGCGGGCGGCGGGGCGGTCGGTGGCCGTGCTGAAGCCCGCGCAGACCGGGGTCGGCCCCGGCGAGCGGGGCGACGCGGACGAGGTCGTACGGCTCGCCGGTGACGGGGTCACGCCGGTCGAACTGGCGCGGTTCCCCGAGCCGTTGGCGCCCGACACGGCCGCGCGGCGGGCCGGGATGGCGCCGGTGGGCCCGGCCGAGGTGGCGGACGCCGCCGGCAAGCTGGCGGACGAGTACGACCTGGTGCTGGTCGAGGGCGCGGGCGGGCTGCTCGTGCGGTACGACCAGGAGGGCGGCACGCTCGCGGACGCGGCCCGGCTGCTGGGCGCGCCGGTGCTGGTGGTCGCGCCGGCCGGGCTGGGCACGCTGAACATGGTGACCCTGACCGCCGAGGCGCTGCGGGCGCGCGGGCTGACGCAGGCGGGCGTGGTCGTCGGGAGCTGGCCGGACGAGCCGGGGCTCGCCGAGCGCTGCAACGTCACGGACCTGCCCCAGGTGGCGGGCGCGCCGCTGCTGGGCGCGGTGCCCTCGGGCGCGGGGGCGCTGCCGGCGGAGGTCTTCCGGGCGCGGGCGGCCGGGTGGCTCGCCCCGTCGCTGGGCGGCACGTGGGATGCGGAGGCGTTCGCCGCGGCCGTAGGCTCCTGATCATGCGTGCTGTCGTCAGCGAGATGGTGTTCGACTGCGCCGACCCGGCCGCGCTGGTCCGTTTCTGGGCCGCGCTGCTGGGCGGCGAGCCGGTGGACCGGAGCCCGGACTGGTCGTACGTCGATCCTCCGGGTTTCGTACGGGTCGCCTTCCAGCGGGTGCCGGAGGGCAAGTCCGTCAAGAACCGGCTCCATCTGGACCTGGAGGCCGGGGACGTGGACGCCGCGGCGGCCTGGGCGACGGGGCTGGGGGCGGAGCGGGTCGGCGGCATGGTGACGGACGACCACGGCGACTTCCAGGTGCTGCGGGACCCCGAGGGAAACGAGTTCTGCTTCGTGACCGGCTGACGGGGGGACACTGACGGTGTCACCCCTTTCGCCGGGAGGTCCGCGATGCGGGACACCGTCCACCACCCGCTGTTCGCCCGCTTCTACGCGCGCGTGAGCGTCACCATGGACACGAAGGGCGGCGTCGCCGCGTACCGGGACGAGCTGCTGGCCGGGCTCTCCGGCCGGGTCATCGAGGTCGGCGCGGGCAACGGGCTGAACTTCGCGCACTACCCGGGCGCCGTGTCGGAGGTCGTCGCGATCGAGCCCGAGCGGCGGCTGCGGCAGTTGGCCGCGAGCGCGGGGCTGCGCGCCGAGGTGCCGGTGGACGTGGTGCCGGGCGCGGCGGAGGCGCTGCCGGTGAAGAGCGAGGCGTTCGACGCGGCGGTCGCCTCACTGGTGCTGTGCTCGGTACGGGACCTGCCGCGGGCGCTCGGGGAGCTGCGGCGGGTGCTGCGGCCGGGCGGTGAACTGCGGTTCTTCGAGCACGGGGTGGCCCAGGGGCGGGCGCTGGCGACGGCGCAGCGGGCGCTGGACCGCACGGTGTGGCCGCTGCTGTTCGGGGGCTGTCACACGGCCCGCGACCCGCTGGCCGCGATCGAGGCGGCGGGGTTCGAGATCGTCACGTACCGCCGGTTCCGGATCCCGGAGCAGGGGCCGCAGTTGCCTTCCTCGCCCTGTGTGCTGGGTGTCGCCCGGCGGCCCGACCTGGGGGACGGTCGCCCGGGGGGCGGCCAGGAGGGCCGTGCGCACTAGTGTGCGGGCATGACGTCGCACGCGTACCTCTCGCAGTTGTTCTCGCTGGACGGCCGGGTCGCCCTGGTGACCGGCGGCAGTTCCGGCATCGGCCGGGCGATCGCGGGTGCCCTCGCGCGGGCGGGGGCGAGCGTCGTGATCGTCGCGCGCCGGGAGGCGGAGCTGGCGGCCACGGTCGACGAGCTGCTCGCCGACGGCTGCCGGGCCGCGTGGGTGAGCGGCGACCTGTCCACGCGCGACGGCGTGCGGGCGGCGGCGGAGAAGGCGGCGGGGGTGTACGGCGAGCCCGACATCCTCGTGAACAGCGCCGGTGTCAACCTGCGGCCGCCGATGGGCGAGGTGGGCGAGGACGTCTGGGACGCCACGATGGCGGTGAACCTCGAGGCGCCCTTCCTGCTGGGTGAGCGTTTCGGCCCGGGCATGGCCGAGCGGGGCTACGGGCGGATCATCCACGTCACCTCGCAGCAGGCGCACCGGGCGTTCGTGCGGAGCGGCGTGTACGGGGTGTCGAAGGGCGGCCTGGAGTCGCTGGCCCGTTCGCAGGCCGAGGCGTGGTCGGCGCACGGGGTCACGTGCAACACGCTGGTGCCGGGCTTCGTACTGACGCCGCTCAACGCGCGGCTTCAGGAGGACCCGGACACCGTGAAGGCCCTGGCCGCGCGCACGATGGTGGGGCGCAACGGCCTGGCGGACGACTTCGCGGGCGCGGCGGTGTTCCTGGCGAGCCCCGCTTCGGCGTACGTCACCGGGCACTCCCTCTTCGTGGACGGAGGGCTGTCCGTCCACTGACCGTGTGCGTCCCGCGTTCGGTGCGGTGTGCGTTTCGGCTAGGGTGATCGTCCCTGGAGGTGACCCCCCGTGCCCGATGAGCAGGAGCAGTTGTTCGCGGCGGTCGACGCGCTGCTGGAGCAGGCCGCGCAGGACTCGCTGCCCGAGCCCGACGAACGCAAGCGGCTGCGCGAGGCCGCCGGGCTGAGCCAGGACCAGATCGCCAAGGCGCTGTCGGTGCGGCGGGAGACGGTCACCGGCTGGGAGACGGGCCGCACCGAGCCCCGGGCGCCGAAGCGGGCGGCCTACGCGAGGCTCCTGTCGGGCCTCGCCGAACGCCACCCGGCTCCCCCGGCTCCCGTGCGGGACGCCTCGCCGCGGGCGGCGGCGCCTGCCGTGCAGGCCGCGGTGCCGGAGCCGTCGCCCGCGCCCCACCCGGACGCGCCCGAGCCACCCGCGCCCGCGCCGCCCACCCGGCAGGCACCGACGGCGGCGCCCACCACGGCCACGCCGACCCCGGTGACACCTCCCCAGCAGGACACCGCCGGACAGGCCCCGGACCAGCAGGCGCTGGACCAGCAGGCCCCCGACCAGCAAGCCCCGGACCGGCAGAGCACCGCCCCGCAGGCGCCCGTGCCCGTCGGCGTTCCGGAGGACCGAGCCACCGTGCCGCCGGGTGCCGGGCCGAAGAGCGCCGAACGGCCGGGCGCCGGGCCGGTGGGAGCGGTCGCACACCCGGCCGCCGCCGAACGGCCGGGCGCCGAGCCGACGGGAGCGGTCGCACACCCGGCCGCCGCCGAACGGCCGGGCGCCGAG
>NZ_JBVIGF010000012.1:0-97104 GCF_055570965.1 Streptomyces sp. NPDC031064 | reverse complement strand
CGGGAGCGGTCGCACACCCGGCCGCCGCCGAACGGCCGGGCGCCGAGCCGACGGGAGCGGTCGCACACCCGGCCGCCGCCGAACGGCCGGGCGCCGGGCCGACGGGAGTGGTCGCGCGCCCGGCCGTCGGCACGGCCGCCGCGCCGTCGCCCCGCCGGGCACAGGCCGCCCCGGCACAGCGCGGCGCGGTCGACGCGCGGTTCATCAACGGGCCCGTCGCCGTGCTGGACGGGGACGGGAACGCGTACTGCGCCGGGGGCCTGGTCCTCGACTGCCCCGCCCGGGACGTCCCCGCGCTCGTCGACTGGGCGCTCGGCGAGGCCCGGTTGGGCGCGCCCCGGCTGCACCGCAACGGCAAGGACGCCGACCCCCTCGTGGTCCTCACCGAGTCGGCGGCCGTGCGGCTGGGGCTGCCGACCGAGCTGGCCGACCGGCGCGGGCTGCGGCTGCCCGAGGACCACAAGGTCGTGCGCCAGATCACCAAGGCCAAGTGGAAGATGACGCGCCGGGGATTCGGGCCGTGGGCCTGGGTGTACCGGCCGGCGCAGGGCAGCAGGCGCGTCTGCGTGCAGTTCGCCGTCCTGCCGTGGGGCGCGCTGGACAGCCGCGCGTGGGGCGACGCCGCCGGGCTGCCCCCGGCCGAGCTGGCCGACGTGCTCGCCACGTACGCCTCCCGCGTGATCACTCCGCGCGGCACCACCGCCGTGTGCGGGCTGGAGCTGATGAGCGCGCTGCGCCCGCCGACCCGTGCCGTGTACGACGAGGCCGCGGGGGCGTGGGTGTCCGCGCCCAGCCCGGGGTCGCTCATCGAGCCCGTGGACCCGGCGCCGCCCGAGGCCCCGGACGAGCACCCGGTGGTCGCGCAGCTCTACCCGCGCGGGCACCGGCGTACGCCCGACGAGGTCCTCGACGAGGAGGCGTACGACTGGATCCGCGACCCGGAGCTGCTCACCGACGCCGAGTGCGCGCGGCCGTACGCGGTCGGCATCGACGTCAACATGGCGTTCGCGGCGGCCGCGAACCGGCTGACGGTCGGGCTGGGCGGGCCCGTTCACGTGACGTCCCCGGTCTTCGACAAGAAGACGCCGGGCTCGTGGCTGGTGGACCTCTCCGCCGTCGAGGTCGACCCGCGGCTGCCGAACCCGTTCACGCCGCACGGCGCCCGGCCCGAGGGACCGGCCTGGTACGCGACGCCGACCGTGGCGTACGCGGTGGAGCTGGGCCATGAGGTGCGGCCGGCCGAGGCGTACCTGCGCCCGGACAGCGGTCCGTACCTGGACGCCTGGTACCAGCGGCTGCGCGACGCCTACCTGACGACCATGCAGGAGCTGGGCGTACGCGCCGGGATGCCGGAGGACGAGTACCTCGCCGCCATGGAGGCGGTCGACCGGCTCAAGGCGGACGACCCGGGACGGGCCGCCGTCCTGTCGGCCGTCAAGTCGACCGTCAAGGGCGGTATCGGCAAGCTCCGGGAGCGTCCGCAGGGTGCCGGGTACCGTCCCGGGGAACGCTGGCCGGCGCTGGAGCGTCCGACCTGGCGGCCGGACATCCGTGCGGCGGTCATCTCCACCGCGCGGGTCAACATGCACCGCAAGATGCGCCGTCTCGCCGAGGGGGCGGGGCTGTTCCCCATCGCCGTCCTGTCCGACTGCGCCGTCTACCTCTCCGACGGCCCGAGTCCGCTGGACTTCCTGCCGCGCACCCCCGACGGCGCACCGCTCCCGGGCGGTTTCCGGCTGGGCGTCTCGCCGGGCATGGTCAAGCACGAGGGCACGCAGTCCCTGATGTGGGCCGTGCGGCTGCTGGACGAGGGCCACAACCCGGCCCGCCACATCAAGGGCACGGACGCGGCGGCCGGCGGGGAGTAGCGGCGGGGGCGGGGGCGGTCCGTCGACGGGCGGTCAGGGGGTCCACCGGCGCAGTTCGGCGGCGATGGCGCGGACGTCCGCCCCGGCGGCCTTCACCAGCCGGGCCAGGTCCCTGACCTTCTCGGGCGAGGGCGCCACGTCCAGCCCGGAGGCGACCAGGTAGCCGTACGCGACGGCGCAGCCGTACAGGGCGTTGGAGTGCTCCAGCGCGGGGACGTGCAGCAGCAGTTGCAGCAGCGCGGCCGCCCGGATGTGCGGGTCGTCGTAGACGGGTATGCCGAAGATCTCGGCGTCGTGCCGGCTGACGGCGGCGACGAGGGCGCCCCAGTCGGTGACCTGGGGGTCGCCCGGCGTCTTCTGCTCGGCGACCATGAGCAGCCAGGCGAGGTCGATCGAGAGGTTCATGCCCGCCCGTCGGGCGTACGGCGCTCGGGGGCGCCGAACTCCTCGGTGAAGACCGACTCGTACTGCTTCATGAAGTCGGCCGCGGCCTCCACGAAGGTGCGGCCCGCCTCGCCCGCGTCCTGCTGGACGAGCTCCTCGATGTACCGGTTCACACTGACGCCCCGCTGCTGCGCCCTGCGGCGGGCGGCCTCGGCGGTGGTCTCGTCGACGCGAACGTTCAACTGGGTCTTCGCCACACCATCAAGCTAGCGCGAAACCGCTAGCACCGGCAAGAAGCATCCGGGCCGGTGATGGAGGAATTCCTGGGCGGACGAAGGGCCGGCTCGCGGATGATGGGGCCATGAACGATCTTCGTATACGCACCGCCGCGCCGGCCGACCTCGACGCCGTCCTCGCCTTCTGGAAGGTCGCCGCCGAGGGCACGAGCATCAGCGACGACCGGGACGGCGTCGAGCGGCTGGTCGCCCGCGACCCGGAGGCGCTGATCCTGGCGGAGCGGGGCGGCGAGCTCGCCGGAACCGTGATCGCCGGGTTCGACGGGTGGCGCTGTCACCTCTACCGGCTCGCGGTCCACCCGGACCACCGGCGCCGGGGCGTCGGCACGGCACTGCTCACGGCCGCCGAGGAGCGGTTCGTACGGCTCGGCGGGCGGCGCGCCGACGCCATGGTCCTGGACCGCAACGAGCCGGCGCACCACGCCTGGCGGGCGGCGGGCTACGCGCCGCAGCCCCAGTGGAGCCGGTGGGTCAAGCCCCTCGAAGACTGATCGTTTTGCTGATCCTTTACCATGGGTGGACCAGTCACCATCGATCGAAAGGTGTGAGCGTCCGCCCATGGGCGAGCCTCCCAGTAGCACCCCTCACCGACATCGCGCATCCCTCTCCTCCGTGGCCGACCATGGGACGGAGGTGAACCGATGACCGAAGTGCTCCTGCTCCTCGTGGCGCTGCTGCTCTCGCTGGCCTGCGGCGCGTTCGTCGCGGCCGAGTTCTCCCTGACGACCGTCGAGCGCGGGGACCTGGAACGGGCCGTCGAGCGGGGTGAGCGCGGCGCTCCCGGTGCCCTGAAGGCCGTACGCTCCCTCACCTTCCAGCTCTCCGGCGCCCAGCTCGGCATCACCGTCACCAACCTGGTCGTGGGCATGCTGGCCGAGCCGTCCATCGCCAAGCTCATCCGCGGACCGATCCAGGACATCGGCCTGTCGGCCTCCGTGGCGTCCTCGGTGGCCCTGGTCATCGGTACGGCCCTGTCGACGGTCGTCCTGATGGTCGTCGGCGAGCTCGTCCCGAAGAACTGGGCCATCTCGTCCCCGCTGGGCGTCGCCAAGGTGGTCGCCACCCCGCAGCGGGTCTTCACCGCCGCGTTCAGGCCGCTGATCAGCCACCTCAACAACACCGCCAACCACATCGTGCGCCGGCTCGGCATGGAGCCGGCCGAGGAGCTGGCCTCCGCGCGCAGCCCGCAGGAGCTGGTCGCCCTGGCCCGCCACTCCGCGCGCGAGGGCGCCCTGGAGGCGGACACCGCCGAGCTGTTCGTCCGCACCCTGAACCTGGCCGAGCTGACCGCCGAGAACGTCATGACCCCGCGCGTCCAGGTCACCGCCCTGGAGGCGGCGGCCACCGCCGAGGACGTCGCCAACGCGACCCGCGCGACCGGACTGTCCCGCTTCCCCGTCTACCGGGGCGGCCTGGACTCGGTGATCGGCATCGCGCACATCAAGGACGTCCTGACCGTTCCGGCCGGGCAGCGGCACCGCAAGCCGGTGACCGAGATCCTCCGCGAGCCGCTGCTCGTCCCGGAGTCGCTGACCGTGGACCGGCTGCTGGACCGGCTGTCCGGGAAGACCACGATGGCCGTCGTCATAGACGAGTACGGCGGCACGGCCGGGGTCGTGACGCTGGAGGACATCGTCGAGGAGGTCGTCGGCGAGGTGCGTGACGAGCACGACCCGCACGAGACGCCGGACCTGGCACCGGCGGGCGAGGACGCCGACGGGCGGGCCCTGTGGTCCGCGGACGGCGCCGCCCGCACCGACCAACTGGAGACGATCGGCCTGCGCGTGCCGGACGGCCCGTACGAGACCCTCGCCGGGCTGGTCGCCACCGAGCTGGGCCGCATCCCGGCCGTCGGCGACAGCGTCACCCTCGGCGGTTGGCTGCTCGACGTGGTGGACGCCTCCGGGCGCCGCGCCGCGCGCGTCCTGCTGCACGCCCCGGTGGGCGGGCCGGACGGCGGGTCCGGGGAGCCGGGGGCCCGTGAGGGCGGGGAGGCGGGCCGATGATCGCGATCCAACTGCTGATCGGTTTCCTGACGCTGGTGGTGAACGCCTTCTTCGTCGGCGCGGAGTTCGCCATGATCTCCGTACGCCGCAGCCAGATCGAGCCGGAGGCGGAGGCCGGGAACCGGCGGGCGCGCAGCGTCATCTGGGGCCTGGAGCACGTCTCGGCGCTGCTCGCGGCGGCGCAGCTCGGTATCACGCTGTCCACCCTGGTGCTCGGTGTCGTCGCCGAGCCGGCCATCGCCCACCTGCTGGAGCCGGTGTTCGACGCCGTCGGCGTGCCGCACGGGCTGGTGCACCCGATCTCGTTCGTGATCGCGCTGTCGCTGGCCACGTACCTGCACATGCTGCTCGGCGAGATGGTGCCGAAGAACATCGCGCTGGCCGAGCCGACCCGCACCGCGCTGCTGCTGGGCCCGCCGCTGGTGACGCTGGCGCGGGCGCTGAAGCCGGTGATCTTCACGATCAACGCGTTCGCCAACGCCCTGCTGAGACTGCTGCGGGTCCAGACGCGGGACGAGGTGGCGGCGACGTTCTCGGACGACGAGCTGGCACGGATGGTGACGGACGCCGGTGACGCGGGGCTCCTGGACGACCGGGCGGCCGAGCGGCTGCACGACGCCCTGGAGCTGGGACGCCGTCCGGTGCGTGACGTGGTGATGCCGGTGGAGCGGGTGGTGTACGCCCGGGTGGGCACCACGCCGGAGGAGCTGGAGGCGCTGGCCGCCGAGTCGGGGTTCTCCCGCTTCCCGGTGGTCGACTCGACCCGCCGCATCCTCGGCTACCTGCACGTCAAGGACGCCCTGGACGTGACGCCGCGCGACCTGCCGTTCCCGGTGTCGGCGATGCGGCCGATCGCCCGGGTGCGGGCGGCCACCCCGCTGGACGACGTCCTGACGGCGATGCGCCGCAGCCGTACGCACCTGGCGGCCGTGCTGGACGACGACGGCAGGCTGGCCGGCATGGTCACGATGGAGGACGTCCTGCGGGAGTTGGTGGGCCGCCCGGCGGTCTAGCGCCAGGTCCGGTACCAGGGCTCGTAAAGGTCCCGTACCGGGCGGTACGATCACTCCGCCATGGAGATGAATGCCACCTACAACAGTTTCGTCGCGGTGGGCGACAGCTTCACCGAGGGCATGTCGGACCTGCTGCCCGACGGCTCCTACCGGGGCTGGGCCGATCTGCTGGCGGCCCGCCTCGCCGCCCGCACGCCGGGGTTCCGGTACGCGAACCTCGCCGTGCGCGGCAAGCTGATCGGCCAGATCGTCGACGAACAGGTGGACCTCGCGGCGGCCATGAAGGCGGACGTCGTCACCCTGGTCGGCGGGCTCAACGACACCTTGCGCCCGAAGTGCGACATGGGCCGGGTGCGCGGGCTGCTGGAGGAGGCGGTGGAGCGGCTGGCCCCGTCGTGCGGGCGGTTGGTGCTGATGCGCAGCCCCGGCCGCAACGGTCCCGTCATGGAGCGGTTCCGGCCGCGCATGGAGGAGCTGTTCGGTTACGTCGACGAACTGGCCGCCCGGCACGGTGCCCTGGTGGTCGACCTGTACGGCGCGGCGGTACTGGGCGACCCGCGGCTGTGGGACCTGGACCGGCTGCACCTGACCACGGAGGGGCACCGGCGGGTGGCCGAGGCCGTGTGGCAGACGCTCGGCCTGGCGCCGGAGGAGGACTGGCGGGCGCCGCTGCCGCCCGCGGTGCCGCCCGCCTGGCTGGCCCGGCGGATCGGTGACGTACGCTTCGCGCGGCAGCACCTGGGGCCGTGGATCGGGCGGCGGCTGACCGGCCGGTCCTCCGGCGACGGACGGCCGGCCAAGCGGCCGGAGCTGCTGCCGTACCTCCTCGACGACGGGTCCTCGGTCCACTGAGCCGCGTTCGTAGCAAGCCACAATCCGGACCGTGGCGCTGGCCTGCACAAACCGCCAGTAGAATCAGGTCACGTGACTGCTCAGACTGCGAAGCCCCGCATCCCGAACGTTCTGGCCGGCCGCTACGCCTCCGCGGAGCTCGCCGTCCTCTGGTCCCCCGAGCAGAAGGTGAAGCTGGAGCGCCGGCTGTGGCTCGCCGTGCTGCGCGCCCAGAAGGACCTCGGGATCGAGGTGCCGGACGCCGCGCTCGCCGACTACGAGCGGGTGCTCGACCAGGTCGACCTGGCGTCGATCGCCGAGCGCGAGAAGGTCACGCGCCATGACGTGAAGGCGCGGATCGAGGAGTTCAACGCGCTCGCGGGCCACGAGCAGGTCCACAAGGGCATGACGTCCCGCGACCTCACCGAGAACGTCGAGCAGCTCCAGATCCGGCTCTCCCTGGAGCTGATGCGCGACCGCACGGTGGCGGTGCTGGCCCGGCTGGGCCACCTGGCGGGCGAGTACGGCGAGCTGGTGATGGCGGGGCGCTCGCACAATGTCGCCGCCCAGGCCACGACGCTCGGCAAGCGGTTCGCGACCGCGGCGGACGAGCTGCTGGTGGCGTACGCGCGGCTGGAGGAGCTGCTGGGCCGCTACCCGCTGCGCGGCATCAAGGGCCCGGTCGGCACGGCGCAGGACATGCTGGACCTGCTGGGCGGGGACGCGGCGAAGCTGGCGGAGCTGGAGCAGCGGATCGCCGCGCACCTGGGCTTCGCGCACGCCTTCACCTCGGTCGGCCAGGTCTACCCGCGCTCCCTCGACTACGAGGTGGTCACCGCGCTGGTTCAGCTCGCCGCCGCGCCGTCGTCGCTGGCCAAGACGGTCCGGCTGATGGCCGGGCACGAGCTGGTCACCGAGGGCTTCAAGCCCGGCCAGGTCGGCTCCTCCGCCATGCCGCACAAGATGAACACCCGCTCCTGCGAGCGCGTCAACGGCCTGATGGTCATCCTGCGCGGCTACGCGTCGATGACCGGCGAGCTGGCGGGCGACCAGTGGAACGAGGGCGACGTGTCCTGCTCCGTGGTCCGCCGGGTGGCGCTGCCCGACGCGTTCTTCGCGCTCGACGGGCTGCTGGAGACGTTCCTGACGGTGCTCGACGAGTTCGGCGCGTTCCCGGCGGTCGTCGCCCGCGAGCTGGACCGCTACCTGCCGTTCCTGGCGACCACCAAGGTGCTGATGGCGTCGGTGCGCGCCGGGGTGGGCCGCGAGGTCGCGCACGAGGCCATCAAGGAGAACGCGGTGGCGTCGGCGCTGGCCATGCGCGAGCAGGGCGCCGAGCGCAACGAGCTCCTCGACAAGCTCGCCGCCGACGACCGCATCCCGCTGGACCGCGAGCAGTTGGACGCGGCGATGGCGGACAAGCTCTCGTTCACGGGTGCCGCCGCCGACCAGGTCGGTGCGGTGGTCGCCCGCATCGAGGAGATCGCCAAGCAGCACCCGGAGGCCGCCGGTTACGTCCCCGGTGCGATCCTCTGATCCGGGGCACCCGACCCGTATGACTCCCCAGGAACTCCAGGCCGCTCGCGACCGCATCGTGCCCGATGTGATCGCGGGCGGCCTGTCCGTGCTGTTCTGCGGCATCAACCCGGGCCTGATGTCGGCCGCGACGGGCCACCACTTCGCCCGCCCCGGCAACCGCTTCTGGCCCGTGCTGCACCGTTCCGGTTTCACCCCGCGGCAGTTGAAGCCGTCCGAGCAGGACGAGCTGCTGACGTACGGGCTCGGCATCACCAACGTCGTCGCACGGGCCAGCGCGCGCGCCGACGAGCTGAGCGCCGAGGAGTTCCGCGAGGGCGGCCGGCTGCTCGCCCTCAAGGTGGCGCGGCTGCGGCCGCGCTGGCTGGCGGTGGCGGGTGTCACCGCGTACCGCACGGCCTTCCACGACCCGAAGGCACGGATAGGCCCGCAGGAGCGGACGATCGGCGACACCCGGATCTGGGCGCTGCCCAACCCCAGCGGCCTGAACGCGCACTGGACGCTGGAGACGATGGCGGAGGAGTTCGCCCGGCTGCGCGCCGCCGCGGAGGAGGCGTAGGGGCGGGCCCTAGGGCGGGTCCGTCTCCGTGACGGCGGTGACGAGCTGGAACGGCAGCTCCTTGTCCCAGTGCGAGACGCCCAGGGCTATCCACCGCCCGTCCACCCGCCAGAGGTGGACGTCGGGCACGGACTGGCTGAGGGCGTCCCAGGGGTCGGGTATCTCCTCGCCCGCCATGCCCCGGTCGAACACCGACCAGAGGCTGAACACCTGCGGTTCGCCCCACCGGGCGGTGAGCAGCATCGCGAGCGCGTCGCGCTCCGCGTCGTACTGGTCCTCGACGATCTCGCGCCGTGTCCCGTCGTCCTCCCAGAAGTCCTCGCTCGTCGCCAGCTCGGCGATGTGGTAACCGACTCCGCTGTAGCCCACGTCCGTTCTGCCGAACTCCCCGGGGAAGGGGCGGGAGCGCAGCCGATCGATGGTCGCCAGATGCCGTGCGGTGGTCATGGCTCCAGTAAAGCGGCCACCACTGACAATTGGCGCTCCGTCAGGCCCCCCGCCCGGCATGCCGTCAGGCGTCCCTGCGGCGTACGGCGAACCAGCCCGCCAGCAGTGCGGCCGCCGCCCAGCAGGCCGTCACGGCGAGCCCGGTCCAGGGGCCGATGCCGGGTGTGTCCTGGTGGACCACCAACTGCCCCGCCCGGTCCGGCAGGTAGTCCGCCGCACCCGAGGCGATGTCCCCGACCACGAACGACACGATCAGGACGAACGGGACCAGGACGCTCAGGACGGCGGTGCCGCTGCGCAGCACGGCCGCGAGGCCCGCCGCGAACAGGGCCATCAGCGCCAGGTAGACGCCGCTGCCGACACAGGCGCGCAGCGCACCGGGGTCGCCGAGCCCGAGGGCCCGCTCCCCCAGGAACGCCTGCCCGCCCAGGAAGGTGACGAAGCCGGTCACCACGCCCACCAGCAGGGTCAGGGAGCCGACGACGGCCGCTTTGGCGACGTAGAAGCGTGTCCGGTCGGGGACGGCGGTGAGGGAGACCCGCAGGGCGCCGTTCACGTACTCGGAGGAGACCGCCAGCGTGCCGAAGGCGATGGCGGCGACCTGGCCGAAGTTGAGGCCGAAGAAGGCGGCGAAGAGCGGGTCGTCGCCGGTCTGTCCCGCTTCGTCGGCCCCCGTGAGGGCGTTGACGAGGACGGTGATCCCGGCGGTGACCGCGAACACGGCGGTCAGGGCCGCCATGAGCGAGCGCATGGTGCGGATCTTGAGCCACTCGGAGTGGAGGACGGCGGTGGTGGGCATGGTCAGGCCTCCCGGCGGGCGGTCGTGAAGTCGGCCTCGGTGGAGGTCAGGGCGAGGTACGCCTGCTCCAGCGAGACGCGTTCGTCGGACAGTTCCTGGACGGGGATGCCCTCGCGGGCGGCGAGCGCCCCGATGTCCTCGGCCTTCGCCCCGTCGACGGTCAGCCGGCCGTCGTCCGACGGGGTCGCGGCACCGAGTCCGGCGGCGGCGAGTGCGGTGCGCAGGCGGTCCGGTTCGGGGGTGCGCACCCGGGCGCGCGGCCTGCTGCGTTCGTCGAGGAAGTCCTTCATGGGGGTGTCGGCCAGCAACCTGCCCCGCCCCAGCACGACGAGGTGGTCGGCGAAGGTGGCGGTCTCGTTCATGAGGTGGCTGGAGACCAGGACCGTGCGGCCCTCGCGGGCGAGGCGGCACATCGTCTCGCGGATCCACACGATCCCTTCCGGGTCGAGGCCGTTGGACGGCTCGTCAAGGATCAGCACGTCCGGATCGCCCAGCAGGGCGGCGGCGATGCCGAGGCGCTGGCGCATGCCGAGCGAGTACGTCCTGACGCGGCGGCCGGCGACCGCGCCGAGGCCCGCCTCCTCCAGGACCTCGTCGGCCCGGTGCGCCGGGATGCGGTTGCCGGCGGCGATCGTCCGCAGGTGGCCCCGGGCGGTGCGGGAGCCGTGGGCGGCCTGCGGGTCGAGCAGGGCGCCGACCCGGCGCAGCGGGTCGGTGAGGGTGCGGTAGGGGCGGCCGCCGACGAGTGCGGTGCCGGAGGTGGGGCGGGCCAGGCCCAGCACAAGGCGCAGAGTCGTGGACTTCCCGGCGCCGTTGGGGCCCAGGAAGCCGGTGACGCGGCCGGGCAGGACGCTGAAGGTGAGGCCGTCGACGGCGCGGCGGCCGCCGTAGTGCTTGGTGAGTGCGTGGACGTCGATGTCGGTCATGCCGTCGAGCCTGGCCGTCCGACCGGGGGCGCGGCCTCCCCCTCGGGGGGCTCGCGTCTCCCCCGTGCGGGGGAGCCGTCCGCGCGGTCACGCTGGCACGATGGCCGTCATGCGCCGAGTCCTCCACCCCTTGACCCGACGGGTCACCTATACGCGCTGGCTGCACCTGTGCGTGCCGTCGCTGGTCTACGCCGTGTGGATGTACATCAGCGTGGACATGCCGTGGGTGCCGGTGCTGCTGGTGCTGCCCATGGGGCTGGTTCCGTGGGTGCGGCTGGCGGAGGCCGTGCAGGCGCAGTTGCTGCTGGGTCCGGACGCGCGCGTGGCGGCAGCGCCGTCCGCGACCTGGCAGCAGCGGTGGCGGACGGTGCTCTGGCTGGCCGTGCGGCTGCTCGCCGCCGTGGTGGCGTTGGGGGCGACGGCCCGTCTGCTGATGCTGACGTACGACCTGTTGGCGGTGGCGGTCAATGGTGGTCCCGGGGACTGGGTGTACGGGCCGCTCGCGGTGCTGCCCCTGGTGGTGCTGCCCGCGGTGGTGGTCGGTCTGGGCGAGTCGATCACCTGGGTCGCGGGCCGTCTGCTGGGGCCGTCGGCGGCGGAGCGGCTGGCCGCCCTGGAGGAGCGCACCGAACGGCTGTTGGAGGGCAACCGCATCGCGCGTGAGCTGCACGACTCGATCGGCCATGCGCTGACGGTGGCCGTGGTGCAGGCGGGCGCGGCGCGGGCGGCGAACGATCCCGCGTTCACGGAACGGGCCCTTGCGGCCGTCGAGGAGACGGGCCGAGGCGCGCTGGAGGACCTGGAGCGGGTCCTGAAGGCGCTGCGCGAGCCCGGGCACGCGCCGGGCGCACGCCCGTCGCTGGCGGAGGCGGACCGGCTGCTGGAGTCGGCGCGCGCCTCGGGCGCGGAGGTGACGGCGGAGTTGTCCGGGCCGCTGGCGCAGGTCCCGGGGCCGGTCTCCCGGGAGGGCTACCGCATTGTCCAGGAGGCGCTGACCAATGTGCTGCGGCACGCGGGGCAGGTGCCGGTGAGAGTGCGGATCGCGGTGTCGGAGGGGTGGCTCGACATCGAGGTGGCCAATCCGTTCGCGGGCTCGGCCCGTCGGGAGGGCGGCAGTGGTCTGCGCGGCATCCGGGAACGGGCGGCGCTGCTGGGCGGGAAGGCGTTCACGGGACCGTTCGAGGGCGAGTGGCGGGTGTGCGTGAGCCTCCCGCCGCACGGTACGGGCGGCCCGGGCGGGGCGCACGGTCCACGCGGAACGGCCTAGGCTGGCCCGATGCCCATCACGGTCCTGCTGGTCGACGACGAGCCCCTGGTGCGTGAGGGCCTGCGCGCCGTCCTGGGCGCGCAGCCCGACATCGAGGTGGTTGGGGAGGCCGCCGACGGGGCGGCGGTCCTGCCCCTGGTGCGGCGGCTGCGCCCGGACGTGGTGGCGATGGACGTGCGGATGCCGCTGCTGGACGGCATCGAGGCGACCCGGCTGGTGCTGCGCGCGGTGCCCGAGCCGCCGAAGATCCTGGTGGTGACGACCTTCGAGAACGACGAGTACGTGTACGGGGCGCTGCGCGCCGGTGCGGACGGGTTCCTGCTGAAGCGGGCCCGGCCGACGGAGATCGTCCACGCGGTACGGCTGGTGGCGGAGGGCGAGTCGCTGCTGTTCCCCTCGGCGGTGCGATCGCTGGCGGCGACGTACGGCAACGGCACCGCGCGGGCCGCGCTGGAGCGGGCGGCGCTGACGGAGCGGGAGTCGGCGGTGCTGCGGCTGATGGCGCGCGGCATGTCGAACGCGGAGATCGCCGCCGAGCTGATCGTGGGCACCGAGACGGTCAAGTCCCACGTCAGCGCCGTGCTGGCGAAGCTGGGTGCGCGTGACCGTACGCAGGCGGTGATCGCGGCGTACGAGTCGGGGTTCGTCGCGCCCGCGTGAGCGCCCTGGGGCCGGGGCACCCGGGCGAGGCGTCCGGCCGAGGGGTCTGACAGGTCGGCCGGGTCATTGAGTACCATCCGGCAGACACGCGTTCTAGCTGGGAGGACACACGGTGGGCCGGCTGACCGGCGGGGACCCGTCGCTGCTGCGGCGGATCAATTCCGCGGTGGTACTCCATGCGCTGCGCGACGCCGACGCGCGCACGCTCACCGACCTGACCCGGATCACGGGGCTGTCCCGGCCGACCGTCGAGGGTGTGGTCGAGGGGCTCATCGGCAACGGCCTGGTGGTCGAGGCGGCGCCCGAGGAGGGCGAGGCCCGGCGCCAGGGGCGGCCGGCGCGGCGGTTCCGGTTCCGGGCGGAGGCGGGGCACCTGCTGGGTGTCGAGATCGGGCCGCACCGGGTGGCGGCGCTGCTGTCGGGGCTGGACGGGCGGATCATCGGCGCCGGGTCCCGGGAGGTGTCGGAGACGGCGTCGGCGGACGAGCGGCTGGAGCGGGTGCGGGCGGTGGTCGCCGACGTGCTGCGGCGCACCGGTGTGGCGCGCGGCAGTCTGCGGGCGGTGGGCGTCGGGACGCCGGGGATCGTGGAGGCGGACGGGACGATCCGGCTGGGTACGGCGCTGCCGGGCTGGACGGGTCTGGCGCTGGGCGAGCGGCTGCGGCGGTCGTTCCGGTGTCCGGTGCTGGTCGAGAACGACGCGAACGCGGCGGCCGTGGCCGAGCAGTGGAAGGGCGCGGCGACCGATTCGGACGACATCGTCTTCGTCCTGGCGGGCTTGAGTCCGGGTGCCGGGTCGCTGATCGGCGGGCGGCTGCACCGGGGGTTCGGCGGGGCGGCCGGGGAGATCGGCGCGCTGCACCTGCTGGGGCAGGGGGCGACGCCGGAGACGCTGCTGTCGACCACGGACGAGCCGTTGCACCCGCTGGACGAGCAGGCGGTGGCGGAGGTGTTCGCGCTGGCCCGGGAGGGCGACGCGCGGGCGCGGGCGGCGGTGGACCGGTTCATCCAGCGGCTGGTGCACGACGTGGCGGCGCTGGTGCTGGCGCTCGATCCGGAGCTGGTGGTGGTCGGCGGCTGGGCGGCCGGCCTGGATGGCGTGCTCCAGCCGCTGCGGGAGGAGCTGGCGCGGTTCTGTCTGCGGCCGCCCCGGGTGGCGCTGTCGCTGCTGGGTGAGGCGGCGGTGGCGACGGGTGCGCTGCGGCTGGCGCTCGACCATGTGGAGGAGCAGTTGTTCGCGGTGGAGGGAACGGTGACGGCCCGCCGCTGAGCGACGGGCCGTGGCACGCGTGGTTCAGGACGCGATGCCGAAGTCTCCCGCGTCGCCGAAGGTGAGCCGGCAGGTGTCGGCGCGGTAGGTGGCGACGGAGACGGCGGCGGTGCGCCCGTCGGACAGGTACCGGGTGGTGACGACGAGGACGGGGGCGCCGGGCAGCCGGTCGAGCTCCTTGGCGTCGTCCGCGCGGGCGGAGCCGAGCTCCACGGCGCGGTCCTGGCCCTCCAGGGCGAGCCGCTGGAGTTCGCGGAGGACGGCGCGGGCGCGGGCCGGGCCGGACGGGGCGTCGATGCCGGTGAGTTCCGGTACGGAGGCGGCGGGGACGTAGAGCTGCTCGGCGGCGACGGCCTGATCGTGCGTCATACGGAGGCGGCGCACGGTGTGCACCGGCTCGTCGGCGCCGTGGTCGAGGTCGAGGAGGCGGGCGACGGCGGCGGGCGGGGCGGTGAGGGCGCAGTCGACGGGCTGCCAGGTCTCCTCGCCGGCGCCGGGCCACTGTGCCTGGGCGGTCGAGACGTCCACTCCCATGCGGGGCGGTGCGACGGTGGTGCCGACGCCACGGCGGCGCTGGAGGCGGCCCTCCAGTTCGAGCTGTTCGAGCGCCTGACGGAGCGTGGCACGGGCGACGCCGAAACGGGCGGCCAGTTCACGTTCGTTGGGCAGGATCTCCCCCACCGAGAATTCGGTGTCCAGTGCTTCGCCGATCACGGTCTTCAAGTGCCAGTACTTGGGCTCCGGCACCGATTCCAGTTGCGTGGTCCCCACCCTGATCCTCCGCAATCGCCGGACTCCCGGCGGCTTTCCGTGCCTTGTTTATTAAAGGTTCCTGCACTATCCCTGCGACCATAAGGCGGCACCCACCCTTGGTCAAGACCAATCGTCGGCCGGTTACGCAGCGGGGTCGAGCCCTGTCGCAGAGCGTTCACAGGCTGTTCGCGTACCGGGGGCGGGCACGCGCGGGCATGCGGAAGGCCCCGCGCCTGTCGAGGCCGCGGGGCCTTTCGCCACGTACGCGTGGGCGACGGTCAGGACGCCAGCGCGGCGAGTTTGTCCGGGTTTCTCACGATATAGATGCATTGGATGCGGCCGTCCACGACGTCCACCTGGATCACCGAGTCGGGCTTTCCGTCGGCGAGTACGAGCAGCGCCGGCCCGCCGTTGACCTCGACGGCCCGGAAGTCGGCGTACACGGCCGGATCCCCGGCGATCGCGCACAGGAACCGGCCGATCTTGTCGGCGGTCTCCATGACGCGCCGGGGCGCCCTGGCCTTGCCGCCGCTGTCGCCGATGAGCCGCACGTCGGGCGCGAGCAGGGCGAGCAGCCCGTCCAGGTCTCCGTCGGCCGCCGCGGCGAGGAAGCGCTCGGTGAGGTCGCGGCGTTCGGCGGGGTCGACGTCGTACCGTGGCCTGCCCTCGTCGACATGGCGGCGGGCCCGGCCGGCGAGCTGCCTCACGGCCGCCTCCGACCGGTCGAGGGTGGCCGCGATCTCGGCGTACGGGAAGCCGAACGCCTCGCGCAGGACGAACACCGCCCGCTCCAGCGGCGAGAGGGATTCGAGGACGACCAGGACGGCGAGCGACACGGAGTCGGCGAGCACCGCGCGTTCGGCGGTGTCGGGGACGGTCGGGCCGAAGTCGGTGACGACCGGTTCGGGCAGCCAGGGGCCGACGTACGCCTCGCGGCGCGCCTGCACCTGGCGGAGCCGGTCGATGGCGAGCCGGGTGGTGACGCGGACGAGATAGGAGCGGGGCTCGCGGACCTGCGAGCGGTCGGCGGCGGACCAGCGCAGCCAGGCCTCCTGGACCACGTCCTCGGCGTCGGCGACCCGGCCGAGCATCCGGTAGGCCACTCCGGTCAGGACGGACCGGTGCGCCTCGAAGAGACCGGTGATGTCGTCGGCGTCCTGTCCGGCTTCTGTGTCTGTGTCGGTTGCCACCGTCCCATCATGCGATACGCGGCACACGCGGGACGGCCCGGCCCCTTGAACTCGGCCCTACCGGGCGGTAATTGTTGCTGACGAAGCGTCTAAGACAGGGCGTGCCCAGTCAGGGACAGGAGCAGCAGCATGGCCGCACAGGTGTCCTTCCCGGTCGAGTCCCCGCGCGGGTCCGGCACGGTGACGGTGGAGTACGAGCGGATGGGCGACGGGGAGCCGCTGCTGCTGCTCCACGGCATAGGGCACCACTGGCAGGCCTGGCAGCCGGTGCTGGAGATCCTGGCCGCCGAGCGCGAGGTGATCGCCGTCGACCTGCCCGGCTTCGGCGCCTCCCCGGCGCTGCCCGACGGGTTCGCGTACGACCTGACCACGGTCGTGCCGGTGCTCGGCGGGCTGTGCGAGGCCCTGGACCTCGACCGTCCGCACGTGGCGGGCAACTCGCTGGGCGGGCTGCTGGCCCTCGCACTGGGCCGCGACAAGCTCGTCCGGTCGGTGACCGCGCTGTCGCCCGCCGGCTTCTGGACGGAGAGCGAGCGCCGGTACGCCTTCGGCACCCTGCTCGCCATGCGTCAGGGGGCCGAGTCGTTGCCGCTGCCGATGATCGAGTGGCTGTCCCGGTCGCCCGCCGGGCGGGCCGCGCTGACCAGCACCATCTACGCCCGGCCCGGGCGGCGTTCACCGGAGGCGGTCGTCGCCGAGACGCTCGCGCTGCGCGGGGCGACCGGCTTCCGCCAGACGCTGGTCGCCGGGCGCCACGTGCTGTTCACGGACGACGTGCCCGGGCTGCCCGTCACCGTCGCGTGGGGCACCCGCGACCGGCTGCTGCTGCGCCGCCAGGGCGTCCGCGCCAAACGGGCGGTTCCCGGGGCGCGGCTGGTACGGCTGCCCGGATGCGGCCACGTGCCGATGAACGACGACCCCGCCCTCGTCGCGCGCGTGCTCCTGGACGGCAGCCGCTGAGGAACCGGCGGTACGCCGCCCCAGGACACCCGAGCCGAGCGCGACGCCCGCGCCGACCAGCGCACTGCCGACGCCCTGGGCGACACCGTAGGAACCGGTGGCGACCAGCGGCGCGGTCATCGCCGCCGACACCGGGATGAGCCCGGAGAACAGGGTGGCGCGCTCGGCCCCGATCCGCTGCACGCCCACGTACCAGCAGACGAACCCGACGACCGTGACGACGGCGGCCTGCCACAGCAGCGCCACCGCCTCCTGCCCGGTCGGCACGCGCAGCATGGCCGTGCCGTCCATCCACAGCCCCGCGAGCGCCGATTCGAGGGCGGCGACGCCGCACACGGTGGCCGACAGCAGCCTCGGACCGAGCGGCTTCAGTACCGGCACGGCCAGCACCGCGAACCCCACCTCGCCCACCAGGGCCCCCACCGACCAGGCGATGCCGGCCGCGTCCGTACGCCCCCACCCCTGCACGGTGAACGCCCCGGCGGCGACGAGCAGCGCCCCGTACAGCACCGGCCGCGCGGGCCGGCGCCCGTCCAGGGCGGGCACGAGCACGGCGACCACCACGGGGGCGCAGCCCACGAACACGCCCGGGACGGCGGGCTCCGCGGTGCGTTCGGCGGCCAGCACGGCCAGGTTGAACCCGACCATTCCCACCGCCGCCAGCACCGCCACCCGCGCCCACTGGCGCGCCGTCAGCCCGCGCAGGGCGGTGGCCGCGCCCCGCCCGGCCAGCGGCAGCAGCAGCAGGAGGGCCAGGCCGTAGCGGAGGGCCTGGCCGCCCGCGTACGGGTAGTCGCCGAGCACGCTGTTGGCCGTGAAGGAGGCGCCGACGAGGACGCAGGCGAGGGCGGCGACCAGCGCCCCGCGCAGTTGGGTCGCGTTCATGTCCCCGACGCTAGGCGCGGCGGTGGTCCGCGTCGGGGTCCACTTCCGCCTCCCGTTCGAGGGCCACTTCCCGGACCGCTTAAGGTCGGGATCATGACGGACGAACGGGGCGGGGGCGCCTGGGAATTGCTGTTGCCGGCGGTCGCCGCGCCGCCCCGGCGACGCGGCCGGACGCTCCAGTCGGCGCTGCGGGACGCGGTCAGGTCCGGCCGGCTCGCGGCCGGGACGCGGCTGCCGTCCAGCCGGGAGCTGGCGGCCGACCTCGGGGTGTCGCGGGGGCTGGTGACCGAGGCGTACGAACAGCTCACGGCCGAGGGGTACCTGCGCAGCGGGCGGGGCGCCGGAACGTGGGTGGGCGAGGCGGTACGGCAGGCCACGCCCGCCACACGGGACCTGGCCCCGAGTGCGGTGGGCGCCCGGGTGGACTTCCGCCCCGGCTCGCCGGACCTGTCGCTCTTCCCCCGTACCGCGTGGGCGGCCGCGTACAAGGCGGTCCTGTCCCGGTTGCCGCACCGGGCGCTCGGCTATCCCGACCCGCGCGGGCTGCCCGAGTTGCGTACGGCCCTGGCCGCGCTGCTGACGCGGCGGCGGGGCGTGGTGGCCGACCCCGAGCGGCTGGTGGTGTGCTCCGGGGTGGCGCAGGCGATGACGCTGCTCGGTTTCGTCCTGGGGGCGCGGGGGCTGCGCGCCCTGGGCGTCGAGGACCCGGGCGCTCCGGAACCCACGGCCCTCTTCGCGTCGGCCGGACTGCGGACCGTGCCCCTGCCGCTCGACACGGAGGGGCTGGCCGTCGGGCCCCTCACCGCGTCCGGCCTGCGGGCCGTGGTCACCACGCCCGCCCACCAGTTCCCCTCCGGGATCGCCTGCTCCGCGCGGCGCCGCGCCGAACTGCTCGACTGGGCCCGCACGGTGGACGGCTACCTGATCGAGGACGACTACGACGGCGACTTCCGCTACGACCGCTCCCCCGTGGGCGCCCTCCAGGGCCTCGACCCGGAGCGCGTCGTGTACACCGGCTCGGTCAGCAAGTCCCTCGCGCCCGGGCTGCGGCTCGGCTGGATGCTCGTCCCGGAGTCGCTCGCCGGCGAGGTCGTCGAGCGCAAGCGCACGATGGACCTGGGCAACCCGTCGCTCGACCAGGCGGTGCTCGCCCACTTCGTCACGAGCGGCGGCTATGACCGCCAGTTGCGCCGCTGCGGCCGCGCCTACCGGGAGCGGCGGGACGCGCTCATCGCCGCCCTGGCGGAGCACTTCCCGGGCACGGAGGTCAGCGGCATCGCGGCCGGGCTCCACGTCATCGCGCGCGTGCCGGGGCGTTACGCCCCCGGAGGGACGGAGGCGGGGTTCCTGCGCCGGGCGGCCGCCGCCGGGGTGATCCTCCGTCCGCTCGCCGACTACGGGACGGCGCGGCCGGACGACGGGGACGTCCGGCTGGTCCTGGGGTACGCCCATCTGACGCCGTCCGACATCGCGCGGGGGGTGCGGCTGCTGGCGGGAGCCTGAGGGCGCGGGCCTGAAGGCGGTTGTTCACGCGGGGTTCGCGTGCGCGCCGCCACCGGGCGTTAGGCATGGCGCGGAAGTCCCGTCCCGTCCGCCCCCGGAGGCGTACCGATGTCGCACCGCCCGTCGCACCGTCCGAGCCCGTCCCCCGCCCGCCGTACCGTGCTGCGCGGTTCGCTGGCCGCCTCGGCGGCCCTGTCCCTGGGCGCCGCAGCGCCCGCGTTCGCCCGGTCCGGTCGGCCGCGTGCCGCATGGGGCGTGCAGACGGGTGACGTCACGGCGTCGTCCGGCCTGGTGTGGGTACGGTCGGACCGCCCGGCCCGCATGGTCGTGGAGACCTCGGCCACCGAATCGTTCCGGCACGCCCGCCGCCACGTCGGCCCGCTGCTCGGCCCGGACACCGACTTCACCGGAACCACCGCGCTGCGCGGCCTGCCGCCGGGCGAGCAGGTCCACTACCGGGTCACGCTCACCGACCCCGACGATCCCCGGCGGGCCGGCGAGCCGGTGCTCGGCACCTTCCGCACCGCGCCCGCGCGGCGCCGGGACGGGGTGCGGTTCCTGTGGTCGGGCGACATCGCCGGGCAGGGCTGGGGCATCAACCCGGACATCGGCGGGTTCTACGCGTACGACGAGATGCGGCGGCTGGACCCGGACTTCTTCCTGTGCAGCGGCGACACCGTCTACGCCGACGGGCCGCTCCGGGACAGTGTGACGCTGCCGGACGGGCGGGTCTGGCGCAACGTCATGACCGAGGAGAAGGCGAAGGTCGCCGAGACGCTCGCCGAGTACCGGGGCAATTTCCGGTACAACCTGCTGGACCCGGGCGTCCGGGCCTTCAACGCCCAGGTGCCCTCCATCGTGCAGTGGGACGACCACGAGGTGCGCAACAACTGGTACCCGGGCCAGATCCTGGACGACCCGCGCTACACCGAGAAGGACGTCGACGTCCTGGCCGCCCGCTCGCTGCGGGCGTTCGGCGAGTACTTCCCGGTGTCCACCCTCCACGCGGGCCGGATGCACCGGGTGGTGCGGTACGGGCCCCTCCTGGACGTCTTCGTCCTCGACATGCGGACGTACCGCAACGCCAACTCGCCCGGCCGCCAGACCGACGACACGACCGGCATCCTGGGCGCGGAGCAACTCGCGTGGCTGAAGCGGGAGCTGAGCCGTTCCCGGGCGGTGTGGAAGGTGCTCGCCGCCGACATGCCGCTCGGGCTGGTGGTCCCGGACGGCGCCACCGACATCGAGGCGGTCGCGCAGGGCGACCCGGGCGCGCCGCTGGGCCGTGAGCTCCAGATCGCCGAACTGCTCCGGTTCATCAAGCACCGGGGGATCACCGGCACCCTGTGGCTCACGGCGGACGTGCACTACACGTCGGCCCAGCACTACGCGCCGGAGCGGGCGGTGTTCAAGGACTTCGCGCCGTTCTGGGAGTTCGTCTCCGGGCCGCTCGCGGCGGGCGGGTTCCCCGCGAACGCCCTGGACGGTACGTTCGGCCCGGACCGGGTGTTCGTCCGGGCGCCCAAGCGGGCGAACGTCTCGCCGATGGAGTCGCCGCAGCACTTCGGCGAGGTGGACATCGACGGCGACAGCGGCGAACTGACCGTGCGGCTCCGGGCGACCGGTGGGGCGGTGCTCTTCTCCAGGACGCTCCGGCCGGGGCGGGTGGGCCAGTAAGAAGACGGCGAACTATTGAAAACCGGACCTAATCGGGCCAGATGCACGCTTAACCCATCAGTCACAAAGCGTTCGTGATCACGCAACAACGCCGGGTCACAGTGGTGGCATGACTGATGTGACTTCCGCGAAGAGCGCCCGCCGCCCACACCACTGGCGGCGGGATCTCGTCGAACTGGCCGCCCTGTTCACCGCCGTGGCCGTCGCCGACGCGGTGGCGAACACCGTCGTGCACGGCCCGGACGGCCCCTACCTCCTCGCCGTCTCGGCGGTGGTCCTCATCGCGACGGCGGCGTTCCACACCTGGTGGGCGCGCCGCCACAGCCATGCCCCGCCCGTCGCCTCGCATACCGGCGCCGCCGCCGACGCCGGCGGCGGCCGGGAGGCGACGGGCGAGACGGTGCTGTGGCGCATGCGGACCACCGTGCGCGACGAGCCGGGCAGCCTGGCCGCGCTGTGCACGGCGCTCGCCCACCTGCGCGTCGACATCCTGACCCTCCAGACCCATCCGCTGGCCGACGGAACGGTCGACGAGTTCCTGCTGCGGGCGCCCGCCTCGCTCCAGGCGGCGGCGCTGACCCGGGAGGTCGCCGCGGCCGGCGGCACCGGCACCTGGACCGAGCGCGCCGACGCCCACGACCTGGTGGACACCCCGACCCGGATGCTGGGCCTGGCGACCCGGACCGCGCTGGACGCCGCCGAACTGCCGCTCGCGCTGCGCCAACTGCTCGGCCGGTGCACCATCCACTCACTGCCCGCCGTCTCGCCGACCGGCCGCCCGACCGGCGCGACAGCCCCGGTCGAGGGCGTCCTGGAGGACGGGGAGACCGTGATGCGGCTGCGCGACCCGAACGGGGGCGCCATCACCGTCGAACGGCCCTACCTGCCGTTCACGCCCACCGAGTTCGCCCGTGCCCGGGCCCTCGTGGAGCTCGACGCCCGCCTCGGCCCGCGCATCCCGCGCAGCCAGGACGTGCTGACCCTCCCGGAGGGCAACGAGATCACGGTGCGCCGCGCCGACCAGGGCGACGTCGACGCCGCCCGAGCCATGCACGAGCGGTGCTCCGAGCGCACCCTGGGGCTGCGCTACCACGGCCCGGTCGGGGACACCGGGCGCTACCTGAACCACCTCCTGAGCCCCCGGTTCGGCCGGACGCTCGCCGTCGAGACGGCGTCCGGCCGGCTCGTCGCCCTCGGCCACCTGCTGTGGGACGGCGACGAGACCGAGGTGGCCCTGATCGTCGAGGACGACTGGCAGCGCCGCGGCATCGGCTCGGAGCTGCTGCGCCGTCTGGTGTCGCTGGCCCGCGAGGCCGGCTGCGAGAGCGTGTACGCCGTGACGCAGTCGTCCAACACGGGCATGGTCGCGGCGATGCGGGGGCTGAACCTGCCGCTGGACTACCAGATCGAGGAGGGCACCCTGGTGATCACCGCACGGCTGAACGGGGTTCCCGTACCCCAGCCTCAGCAGCGGGCCGGGCGGGGCCGGCACTGAGCGCCTCCGTCAGGTCCCGCCACAGGTCCTCGACGTCCTCCAGGCCGACCGACATCCGCAGCAGCCGGTCGCTGACGCCCGCCGAGCGCCGGTCGTCCTGGTCCACGATGCGGTGGCTGATGGAGGCCGGGTGCTGGATCAGCGTGTCGACGCTGCCGAGGCTCACCGCCGGCGTGATCAGCCGTACCCCGGCGATCACGTCGTGCGGGTCCCCGTACACCTCGAAGGAGACCATCGCGCCGCCGATCTCGGGGTAGTGCACCCGGGCGACCCGCGGATCGGCCGCCAGCCGACGCGCCAGGTCGGCGGCGGTCGTCGAGGCGGCCCGCATCCGCACCGGCAGCGTGGACAGCCCGCGCAGCAGCAGGTAGCTCGCCAGCGGGTGCAGCACGCCACCGGTGGCGAAGCGCACCTGGCGCAGCTTCCCGGCGAACTCCTCGTCGCACGCCACCACACCCGCCAGCACGTCGCCGTGCCCGCCCAGGTACTTGGTGGCGCTGTGCAGCACGATCCGGGCGCCGTGCTCCACGGGGCGCTGGAGCACGGGGGTGGCGAAGGTGGAGTCGACCAGGAGGGGCACGGAGCCGCAGGCATGAGCGACAGCCCGGATGTCGACCTCGGCGAGGGTCGGGTTGGCGGGGGTCTCGACCATCACCAGGCCGGTGTCGGGCCGGATGGCGTCGGCGATGCCCGCCACGTCGGTCCAGGTCACCTCCGTACCGAGCAGCCCTGCCGTCAGGAGGTGGTCGCTGCACCCGTACAGGGGCCGGACCGCCACCACGTGCCGGAGGCCCATGCTCGCGCGGACGAGCAGGACGGCGGTGAGCGCGGCCATGCCGCTGGCGAACGCGACGGCGCTCTGGGTGCCCTCCAGGCGGGCGAGCGCGGTCTCGAAGCGGGCGGTGGTGGGGTTGTCGAGCCGCGAGTAGACGGGCGGGCCGTCCGGGCGGGCGCCGGTGGTGGCGAACGCGTCGATCCGCTCCGCCTCGGCCCGCGCGTCATGGGACGGGTACGTGGTGGACAGGTCGATCGGCACGGCGTGCAGGCCCAGGGCGGCGAGGTCGTCGCGCCCGGCGTGCACGGCTTCGGTGGCCAGTGCCCTCGGGGCTCCCGGGGTGGGGAGGGAGGCGGTGGCGTCGTGGGACAGGGCATCCATGGACGGCACTGTGAACGGATACCCGGCAGTAGCCGAAAATCGCCGTGCTACGTTCGGCGAATGAACGATTCTGTCGTCCTCGACACGGTCGATCTGCACATACTTCGCCTTTTGCAGAACGACGCCCGGACCACGTACCGGGAGCTGGCCGCCGAGGTCGGGGTGGCGCCCTCCACCTGCCTGGACCGGGTGGCACGGCTGCGCCGGACAGGGATCATCCTGGGCAACCGGCTACGACTCGATCCGGCCAAAATCGGCCGCGGCCTGGAGGCGCTGCTCCTGGTCCAGGTACGCCCGCACCGCCGGGAGCTGATCGGCCCCTTCGTCGAACGGATCCGGGCCCTGCCGGAGTCCCGGGCCCTGTTCCATCTGACCGGACCTGATGACTACCTGGTGCACGTGGCCGTGTCGGACCCCTCCGACCTGCAACGACTCGTGCTGGACGAGTTCACCTCGCAGCGGGAGGTCGCCCGGGTGGAGACCCGGCTGATCTTCCAGCAGTGGGAGTGCGGGCCGCTCCTGCCGCCCGGCGCGGCCGCTCATTTGTCAGCCGACCGAGACGGATGAGGATGACGACGGCGCCGGTGGCATACCAGGATGGCCCCATGCCAGAGACCTCCAGCAGCGCGCTCCCCCGCGTGGTCGCCGACGCCTATGTCGACGCGCTCATCGAACTCGACCCGATCACCGGTACCTACCTGGGTGTCCAGAAGAGCGCCGGGCTCCTTCCGGACTTCTCGCCCGCCGGTCGGGAAGAGGTCGCCGCCCTGGCCCGTGAGACCCTCGCCCGGCTCGACGAGGCCGAGCGGCTGCCCGGCGCCCGCGGCGACGCCGAGCGGCGTTGCGGACGCCTCCTGCGCGAGCGCCTCACCGCCGAACTGGCCGTCCACGACGCCGGCGAGGGGCTGCGCACCGTCAGCAACATGCGCTCACCCGCGCACAGCGTCCGCATCGTCTTCACCGTGATGCCCACCGAGACCGACGACGACTGGGCGGCGGTCGCCGAGCGGCTGCGGGCCGTACCGGCCGCGATCGCCGGATACCGCGAGTCCCTCGAACTGGGCCTGGAACGGGGCCTGCCGGGCGGCCCGCGCGCGACGGCCACGTTCATGGGGCAGCTCACCGAGTGGACGGGCGACGACGGGGCGGGACGACGCGGCTGGTTCGAGGAGTTCGTGGCGCCCGCCCCGGCCGGGCTGCGCCCCGAGCTGGACGCGGCGGCGGGCGGGGCCACCCGGGCGCTGGCGAAGCTGCGGGACTGGATGCGGGAGGTGTACGCCCCGGCCGTGCAGGGGGCGCCCGACACGGTGGGCCGCGAGCGGTACGCCCGCTGGTCGCGGTACTTCAACGGCAGCGACTGCGACCTGGACGAGGCGTACGCGTACGGGTGGGGCGAGTACCACCGGCTCCTGGCCGAGATGAAGGCCGAGGCGGAGAAGATCCTGCCGGGCGCCGGTCCCTGGGAGGCGCTCGCCCACCTCGACGAGCACGGCACCCACATCCAGGGGGTGGAGGAGGTACGGGTCTGGCTCCAGTCGCTCATGGACGAGGCGATCGAGGCGCTGGACGGCACGCACTTCGAACTGGCCGAGCGGGTACGGAAGGTGGAGTCGCGGATCGCCCCGCCGGGCGGCGCGGCCGCCCCGTACTACACCGGCCCGTCCGAGGACTTCTCGCGCCCGGGCCGTACCTGGCTTCCGGTCGACGGCGAGACCCGGTTCCCGGTGTACGACCTGGTGTCGACCTGGTACCACGAGGGCGTGCCCGGCCACCACCTCCAGATCGCCCAGTGGGCGCACGTCGCCGACCAACTGTCCCGTTACCAGGCGACCATCGGGCTGGTGAGCGCCAACGCGGAGGGCTGGGCGCTGTACGCGGAGCGGCTCATGGACGAGCTGGGCTTCCTGCCGGACCCCGAGCGGCGCCTGGGCTACCTGGACTGCCAGATGATGCGCGCCTGCCGGGTGATCGTGGACATCGGCATGCACCTGGGGCTTCGGATCCCGGCGGATTCGCCGTTCCACCCGGGCGAGCGGTGGACTCCGGAGCTCGCGCAGGAGTTCTTCCAGCGGCACACCAGCCGCCCGCCGGCGTTCGTCGAGAGCGAGTTGACCCGCTACCTGTCGATGCCGGGCCAGGCGATCGGCTACAAGCTGGGAGAGCGTGCCTGGCTGCTGGGCCGGGAGAAGGCCCGCCGGGCGCACGGTGACGCGTTCGACGCGAAGAGGTGGCACATGGCCGCGCTGTCCCAGGGCTCGCTGGGCCTGGACGACCTGGTGGACGAACTGGCGCGGTTGTGACGGTGCCGGGGCGCGTCCCGGGCGGGCGTCAGCAGCCGCAGTCGGCCGCGTCGACGGGGGCGGTCAGCGGATCGGCGTCACGCTTCCGCTGCCCCTCCCACGTCTCGTACGGGAAGCCCTCGCGGGCCCAGTACTCGAAGCCGCCGAGCATCTCCTTGACCTGGTAACCGAGTTCGGCGAGGGCGAGGGCCGCGCGGGTGGCGCCGTTGCAGCCGGGGCCCCAGCAGTACGTGACGACCGGCACGGACCTGTCCAGGAGCTGCTCCGCCTGTGCGGGGATGAGCGCGGTCGGCAGGTGGACGGCGCCCGGGATGTGGCCCTGGTCCCAGGACTCCGTCGACCGGGAGTCGAGGACGACGAACCCCGGGTCACCGCCGGCGGCGAGCGCGGAGGCGACGTCGGAGACGTCCGCGTGGAAGGCGAGGCTCGCCGAGAAGTACGCGGCGGCAGCGGCCGGGGAGGCGGGCGGCACACGGAGGACGGGGTTGGCGGCGGCAGGGGCGCTGGTGATCGGTGTCGTCGTCATGCCCAGAAATCTACGGCCGTTGATCATCTCGGTGAAGTGACAATCCCCGGAGACAGCCTTGTCCGGCCGGGGAATCCCCTGCTATTCCTCGTTCATGACGGGATATTCACCGGACGCCACCGACTGGCGCATCCTCGCGGCCCTCCAGGAGCAGGGCCGGGCCTCCTTCGCCGAACTGGCGCGCACCGTCTCCATGTCGGCGAGCGCCGTCACCGAGCGGGTGCGCCGGCTGGAGGAGGCCGGGGTGATCACCGGGTACACCGCGGTCGTCGACCAGGAACGGCTCGGGCTGCCGATCCTCGCCTTCGTACGGCTCCGCTACCCCAACGGCAACTACAAGCCCTTCCACGACATGCTGGAGACGACTCCGGAGATCCTGGAGGCGCACCACGTGACGGGCGACGACTGCTTCGTCCTGAAGGTCGCCGCCCGTTCGATGCGGCACCTGGAGGAGATCTCCGGGAGGGTCGCCGTGCTGGGCTCGGTGACCACGAGCGTCGTCTACTCGTCGCCGCTGCCGCGCCGCGCGATCAGCCGCTGAGCGCTCCCTGGGTGCGCAGCCGCACCGCCGAACCGCCGCGCTCCTTGACGACCTCCAGTTGGGTGGGGATGCGGCGGCGCAGGTCGGCGACGTGGCTGACGATGCCGACGCTGCGGTCCCGTTCCCGCAGCGAGTCCAGGACGTCCAGCACCTCGTCGAGGGTCTGGTCGTCGAGGCTGCCGAAGCCCTCGTCGATGAAGAGGGTGTCGAGCCGTACGCCGCCGGCCTCGTCGGTGACGACGTCGGCGAGGCCCAGCGCCAGGGCGAGCGACGCGAAGAAGGTCTCCCCGCCGGAGAGGGTCGCGGTGTCGCGCTCGCTGCCCGTCCAGGCGTCCACGACGTGCAGGCCGAGGCCCGCCCGTTTGCCGCCGGCGCGGGCGTCGGAGTGCACGAGCGTGTACCGGCCGGACGACATCCGCTGGAGGCGCACCGTCGCGGCGGCCGCCACCTGTTCGAGCCGGGCCGCGAGCACGTAGGACTCCAGCCGCATCTTGCGCTCGTTGTCCGCGGACGTGCCGGCGGTCAGCCCGGCCAGCCGCGCCACCCGCTCGTACTCCTCGCGCAGCGGGCCCAGGCGCCGCACCTCGGCGGCAACCTGCCGGGACAACCGGGCCAGCTCGGCGCACCGCTCCCGCTGGGCGGCCAGGGCGGAGTCCGCGTCGCGGGCGGCCCGGTCGGCGGCGGCGTGGGCGGCCCGGGCGCCGTCCGGGTCGGCGGGCGGGCACTCGGCGGCGGCGCGCGTCTCCGGCTCGGCGAGCCGGTCGGCGACCGCCGCGGCCTCCGCCTGCCAGGCGTCCAGCCGCCGCTGGAGGTCACGGTGCTGTACGTCGTCGAGCAGCGCGGCGGCCGCGGCGCGCGGGGTGTCGAACCCGGCGCGGAACGCGGCGTCGGCGAGCCGGTCGTCGGCCTCCTTGAGGCGGCGGGCCGTGTCCTCGACGGTACGCACGGCCTCGGCGGCCTCGATCAGGCGGGCGATCCGGTGCTCCAGCAGCGCGGCGTGCTCGGCCACGGCGCCGCCCGGCACCCGGGCCAGCTCGGCGTCGATGGCCGCCTGCTCCCGGTCGAGCGCCTCCCGCTGCGACGTCCGCGCGGCGGCCCGCCGCTCCACCTCCCGCCGCACGTCGAGCCGCCGCTGATGCTCCCGCTCGGCCCGCCCGAGCGCCTCCCGCGCCGCGTGCACGTCTCCCGCCACCTCGCGCGCCCGGGCGTGAGCCCGCTCCAACGACGCGACGTGATCCGCGAGTTCGGCGACCGAGGGCTGGTCACCGCCCCGGGTGCACTGCGGGGCACCCTCCGGCACCCCGTCACCGCCCGGGGCGGCACCCCCGGCCACGCCATCACCGCGCTGCGGGGCGGCGGCGACCTCCGCGTGGGCGGCCGTCAGTGCTTCCTCCGCGACCGCGAGTTCGCGTTCGGCGGCCGAGCGGGCGGCCTCGGCGCGTTCGTGGGCGGCGTAGGCCGCGTCCTCCGTCGTGCGGTCGACGTGGTCGGCGTCGGCGCGGGCCGGGGCCGGGTGGTCGGCGGAACCGCAGACGGCGCACGGTTCGCCGTCCGCGAGGCCCGCCGCGAGCTCGGCGGCGATGCCGCGCAGGCGGCGTTCACGCAGGTCCAGCCACGTCTCGTGGGCGGTGTTGGCGTGCTCCCGCGCAGCGGCGAGGCGCGCCGAGGCGGCCGCCACGTCCCGCGCCAGCGCGTCGCGGCGGCGGGCGGCGGCCAGCCGTCGGCGGGCGGGTTCCAGGCGGCCCGCGAGGTGTTCGGCGCGGGTGGCGGCCTCCTGGGCGGCGTCGACCCGGTCCTGGAGGGCGCGTCGGGTGGACTCCCAGTCGGCCAGCCACGCGGCGGCCTCCTGGAGGGTCTCCTCGTCGGCGCGGGCCTGCCGGTCCAGCTCGTCGCGCTCGCGGGTGAGCTCCGCACCGCGCCGCTCGGCCCGGCGGGCGGTCTCCAGGCCGCCGAGCTCCTCCCTGAGCCGCCCCGCCAGCGCGGCCAGCCGCTCGGCGCCCGCGTCGGCGAGGTCCGGCGGCAGACCGGCGGCGGCCCGCTCCTGGGCGGCCCGCGCCGCGCGGTGCTCCCGCTCGGCGTCGTCGCGCAGGCCCAGCGGGCCGGCCACCCGCTCGGCCTTGCGGGCCCGGTCCAGCAGGGCCTGCCACCCGTCGCGTTCGGCCCGCCGGGCGTCCAGTTCCGCGGCGCGCCGCCGGGCGTCCTCGTACCGCTGCTGCCGCGCGGCCAGCTCCCGCTCGTCGTCGAGGGCGCGCCGCGCGGCGGCCTGCCGGCTCTCGGCGGCGGCGAGCGCCGATTCGGCGACGTCCAGCGCCTCGCGCGCGCCCGACCTGGCCACGGCCGCCCACGACAGGACCGATCCGGCGAGGCCCGGGTCGCCCGGCCTGCCCTCCGGGGCGGGCCAGCCCGCGGCCGCGTCGCCCGCCGCCTGGGCCATCCGGTGGGCGAGCGCGAGCAGCCGTTCGTCGCCGTCCTTGACCTGCTGTTCGGCGGCGCGCCGCAGCTCGGCGAGGCGCTCCTCGACGGCGGCGAAGCGCCTGGTGTCGAAGAGCCGGCCGAGGAGCCGGCCGCGTGCCTCCGCGTCGGCGCGCAGGAACCGCGCGAAGTCGCCCTGCGGCAACAGCACGACCTGGCAGAACTGTTCGCGGCTCATGCCGAGGAGCTGGGTGATCTCCTCACCGATCTCCTGGTGGGAGCGGCTCAGCGCCTTCCACTCGCCGCTCTCCGCGTCGTACTCCCGCAGCCACGACTGGGCCTTCTCGGTCGTGAAGCCGCCGCCCCGCTTCTTGGGGCGCGGCTGGGCGGGACGCCGGGTGATCTCCAGCCGCCGGCCGGCCACGGTGAGGTCGAGCACGACCTCGGTGTACGTGCCCACCGGGGCGTGGTCGCTGCGCAGTGACGTCCCGGGGCTCTGCCGGGCGCCGGGCACCGCCCCGTACAGGGCGTAGCAGACGGCGTCGAGGACGGAGGTCTTGCCCGCGCCGGTCGGCCCGTGCAGCAGGAACAGGCCCGCCCGGGACAGGGCGTCGAAGTCGACGGTCTGCGTGGTGCCGAACGGGCCGAAGCCGGTGATGCCGAGCCGGTGGAGCCTCACCCGGCCACCTCGCGCTGTGCCATGTCCACCCGTACGTCGTCGAAGGCGGCGAGGAGCGCCGCGCGCTCCCGGTCGTCGGGGCCGGTCCCGCCGCGCACGTGGGCGACGAAGTCCTCGGCGATCTGCTGGTCGTCGCGGTCGCGCAGGCGCTGCCCGTACGAGGCGAGGTGGTCGTCGTCGGGCCGCTCGGGGGCGAAGAGCAGGCTGAGGACGTGGGGGAAGCGTTCGGCGAGGCGGGCCATGGGTTCGGGGGGCCGTACGGGGTCGGTGAGGGTGGCCTCCACCCAGGCGTCCTCGTGGCGGGCGAGCGCGGGGTCGGCGAGCAGGTCGTCGAGGCGGCCCCGGAGGCGGGCCAGCGGGCGCGGCACCGGGCAGTCGACGCGCTCGGCGCGGACCGTCCCGTCGCCGTCGAGGTCGACGAGCCACATCGTCTTGCGGTGGTCGGCCTCGGAGAAGGAGTACGCGAGCGGCGAGCCGGAGTAGCGGACCCGCTCGGTGAGGGCCTGGCTGCCGTGCAGGTGCCCGAGGGCGACGTAGTCGACGCCGTCGAAGACCCCTGCCGGGACGGCGGCCACGCCGCCGACGGTGATGTCGCGTTCGCTGTCGCTGGGTTCGCCGCCCGCGACGAAGGCGTGGGCGAGGACGACGGAGCGGGTGCCGGGCGCGCGCCCGGCGAGGTCGGCGCGGACGCGTTCCATGGCGGCGGTCAGGACGGCCTCGTGCCCGGCCTTGGGGGCTCCGAACCGGTCGCGTACGAGGGCGGGTTCGAGGTACGGCAGCCCGTAGAGGGCAACGTCGCCGTGGGTGTCGGCGAGCAGGACGGGGGTGCCGACGCCCGTGGGGTCGGTCCGCAGGTGGATGCCGGCCCGCTCGATGAGCCCGGCGCCCACGCCGAGCCGGCGGCCCGAGTCGTGGTTGCCGGAGATCATCACGGTGGGTACGCCGGCGTCGGCGAGCCGGTGCAGGGCAGTGTCGAACAGCTCCACGGCGGGCAGCGGCGGCACCGCGCGGTCGTAGATGTCGCCGGAGACGAGCACCACGTCCACGTCGTGCTCGCGTACCGTCGCCACGAGGTGGTCGAGGAACGCGGCCTGGGCGTCGAGCAGGCTCACGCGGTGGAACGACCGCCCCAGGTGCCAGTCCGATGTGTGCAGCATCCTCACGACGCCGCTCCGACCCGCGATGGCCGCATGTGTACCGCTCCTCCGCCCCCGGACCCGCACGGGCACCGTTGTGAACCCCGTACACGCTAACGGTGCCCGGCACCCGATCCGTCACGGACCTCCTTTTTCACCCCTCGGGGGCTTCACCGGTGGGCGGGACCGGTGACCCTGACGTCGGCGGGGCGGAGGAGGTGGTCGCCGACCCGGTAGCCGGGGCGGAGGATCTCGCTGCACACCGGCCGCTCGACCAGGAAGGAGCGGCGGTAGGTGACGGCCTGGTGGACGCGCGGGTCGAACGGGTCGCCCACCGCTCCGAAGGCCCCGAGGCCCAGGGCCGCGAGCTCGCTGTCCAGGGCCAGGGCGACGCGCTGGAAGCCTCCGGTGAGCTCGCCCTGCCCGGCCGCCTCGCCGATGGCGTCCAGCACGGGCAGGAACCGGCGCAGCACGTTGGCCACGGCCGCCTCACGCACCGCGAGGCGGTCGCGGTGGACCCGGCTGCGGTAGTTGTCGTACTCGGCCTTCAGCCGCTGGAGGTCGGCGGTCCGCTCGGCCAGCGCCACGGCCAGCGCGGCCACGCCGGGTGGCGGTGGTGCCGACACCCGCGCCGCCTTCGGGTCCCACCGCCCGGGACCGGCCGCGCCGGGCCGCTCGGCGCGCTCCGCGCGGTCGGCGCCACGAGCGGGGTCCTGGCCCTCGGCCCGGTCGGCCCGCTGGGTGGGGCCGGCGGGGCCGGGGCGCTCGTCGGGGCGCGGCGCGGTGTCCCCGGGGCCGGCCGGCTCGGGGCGGTGGCCGGCGGGGGCGGGCGGGGCGATCATCGGCGGCGGCTCGGGGCGGCCGGTCACCGTGGTCAGCCCGCGGCGCGTGCCCGGCCTCATCCCCCGCCTCCCTGCTGCTGCCGGTCGTCGTCGACGATCTCGGCGTCGACGACGTCCTCCTCGGCGTCGGCGCCCTTCGGGCCCTCTCCGGCGGCCGCACCGGCACCGCCGGCCGCGCCCGGGGCGGCCTGCGACTGCGCGTACATGGCCTGGCCGAGCTTCTGCGAGACGGCCGCGACCTTCTCCGTGGCGGTGCGGATCTGTGCGGTGTCCTCGCCCTTGAGCTTCTCCTTCAGTTCGGAGAGCGCGCCCTCGACCTCGCTCTTCACATCGCCCGGCACCTTGTCCTCGTTGTCCTTGAGGAACTTCTCCGTCTGGTAGACGAGCTGCTCGCCCTGGTTGCGGGTCTCGGCGGCCTCGCGCCGGCGGCGGTCCTCCTCCGCGTGGTGTTCGGCGTCCCGCACCATGCGGTCGATGTCGTCCTTCGGCAGGGCGGAGCCGCCGGTGACGGTCATCTTCTGCTCCCGGCCGGTGCCGAGGTCCTTGGCGGTGACGTGCATGATGCCGTTGGCGTCGATGTCGAAGGAGACCTCGATCTGCGGGACGCCGCGCGGGGCCGGCGGCAGACCGGTCAGCTCGAACATGCCGAGCTTCTTGTTGTACGCCGCGATCTCGCGCTCGCCCTGGTAGACCTGGATCTGCACCGACGGCTGGTTGTCCTCCGCCGTCGTGAAGATCTCCGAGCGCTTCGTCGGGATCGTGGTGTTGCGCTCGATCAGCTTGGTCATGATGCCGCCCTTGGTCTCGATGCCGAGGGACAGCGGGGTGACGTCGAGGAGCAGGACGTCCTTGACCTCGCCCTTGAGGACACCGGCCTGGAGCGAGGCGCCGATGGCGACGACCTCGTCCGGGTTGACGCCCTTGTGCGGGTCCTTGCCGGTCAGTTCCCGCACCAGCTCCGTGACCGCCGGCATCCGGGTGGAGCCGCCGACCAGGATGACGTGGTTGATGTCGGACACCTTGATCCCGGCGTCCTTGACCGCGTTGTGGAACGGCTTCTTGCACCGCTCCAGCAGGTCGGCGGTCAGCTGCTGGAACTGGGCGCGGGTGAGCTTCTCGTCCAGGTGCAGCGGGCCCTCGGCCGAGGCGCTCAGGTACGGCAGGCTGATGGTGGTCTCCGTGGTCGCCGACAGTTCGATCTTCGCCTTCTCGGCGGCCTCGCGGAGGCGCTGCGTGGCCATCTTGTCCTTGGACAGGTCGATGCCGTACGCGTTCTTGAACCGCTGCGCCAGGTGGTCGACGACCCGCTGGTCCCAGTCGTCGCCGCCCAGGTGCGTGTCGCCGTTGGTGGCCTTGACCTCGACGACGCCGTCGCCGATCTCCAGCAGCGAGACGTCGAAGGTGCCGCCGCCGAGGTCGAAGACGAGGATGGTCTGGTCGTTCTCCTTGTCGAGGCCGTACGCGAGCGCGGCGGCGGTCGGCTCGTTGATGATGCGCAGGACGTTGAGGCCCGCGATCTCGCCGGCCTCCTTGGTGGCCGTGCGCTGGGAGTCGTTGAAGTACGCCGGCACGGTGATCACGGCGTCCTTCACGTCCTCCCCGAGGTAGCCCTCCGCGTCCCGCTTGAGCTTCTGGAGCACGCGTGCGGAGATCTCCTGGGCCGTGTACCGCTTGCCGTCGATGTCGCCCTGCTCGGGGAAGCGCCAGTCCGCCTCGCCCATGTGCCGTTTCACGGACCGCACCGTGCGGTCGACGTTGGTCACGGCCTGCCGCTTGGCGACCTCACCGACCAGGACGTCCCCGTTCTTCGCGAAGCCGACCACGGAGGGCGTGGTGCGGGCGCCCTCCGTGTTGGTGATCACCGTCGGCTCGCCGCCCTCCAGGACGCTGACCACCGAGTTCGTCGTACCGAGGTCGATACCCACCGCGCGTGCCATCGCCGTCTCCTCAGCTCACCGTCCACTCCCACAGCAGGTCCAGGACCGTGCGGCGGCCCGCCCGTGGCTCCGCGGGTTCCACGCGGGTCGGCCCGGCCCGCAGCAGCCCGTCGACGGGAACGCGCCGGGTGGCGCCCCGGCGCGCGCGCCGGGCGTCGTCGTACGCGGCCCGTCGGGCCGGGTCGCGCAGAGTGCCGTAGGCCGCCACCACGTCGTCCAGTTGCTCACGGGCGGCCGAGCGCTCCGCGTCGCCGCGGTCCGGGTGGGCGTCGGGGTGCAGGGCGCGCACGCGCCTCCGGTAGGCGGAGGCGATCTGTTCGGCCGACGCCTTCGGCTCCACCCCGAGTACCGCGTAGTGGTCCGGGCCCGCCACGGTTCTCACCTCACTGACGTCCTCCAAATGTGCATAGAACGTCGTCAGGCGCGTGTCAAGCCGCCCCGGTTTGGAGTGTTATGCGTCCCCGTACGCCTCGCCGCCGAGCTCCAGTCGGGCGGTCCCGGCCGTCGCGTCCGCGAGCCAGGCGCCAAAGGCGCCGACGTCGGCGTCGGGCAGGCCGACCTCGATGGTGACGGCCTCGGCGTACCGGACGTCCCGCACGGTCCGGCCGGTCGCCCGCAGGTCGTTCTCCAGCTTGCCGGCCCGCTGGTGGTCGACCGTGACGGTGGCGAGCCGGAACCGCTGCCGCGTGAGGGTGCCGAGCGCGTCGAGCGCCTCCCCCACCACGCCGCCGTACGCCCGGATGAGCCCGCCCGCGCCGAGTTTCACGCCGCCGTAGTAGCGCGTGACGACGGCGGCCACGTACCGCACCTCGCGGCGCATCAGCATCTGGAGCATGGGCACGCCGGCCGTGCCGCCCGGTTCGCCGTCGTCGCTGGCCTTCTGTACGGCGGCGTCGGCGCCGATCACGTACGCGAAGCAGTTGTGGGTGGCGGTCGGGTGCTCCTTGCGGACGCGTGCGACGAAGTCCTGCGCCTCCTGCTCGGTCGCGGCGGGCGCGAGGGCGCAGATGAAGCGCGATCGGTTGATCTCGGTCTCGTGCACGCCCTCGCGGGCGACCGTCCGGTACTGCTCCTGCATCCCGCCACCCTATGCGCACACGTGCGCGGGAATCTCCGGTGGAGGGTGGCCGTTGGCGCAGGGAGACGACGACCTTACGCACAGGAGGCAGCGTGCCCAGCGAGACGGAGACCATCGAGAAGATCCTGACCGAGTCCGGGGACACGTGGGCGGTGGTGGGGCTGTCCGGCAACCGGGCCCGTGCCGCCTACGGTGTGGCCGCCGTCCTCCAGCGCTTCGGCAAGCGCGTCGTGCCCGTGCACCCCAAGGCCGAGACGGTCCACGGGGAGCAGGGGTACGCCACCCTCGCGGACATCCCCTTCCCCGTGGACGTCGTGGACGTGTTCGTCAACAGCCATCTGGCGGGGGCCATCGCCGACGAGGCGGTGGCGAAGGGCGCCAAGGCGGTGTGGTTCCAGCTCGGCGTGATCGACGAGGCGGCGTACGAGCGGACGCGGGCGGCCGGTGTGGACATGGTGATGGACCGCTGCCCGGCGATCGAGATCCCGCTGCTCAGCCCGCGCTGACGCCGAGGCCGTCGAGGACGACCGCGCCCGGCAGTTCCGCGAAGGTCTTGCCGGGCACGATCAGCTTGCCCCGGCGCCGGCCGCTGCCGATCAGGACCCACTCGGTGTCGACGACGGCCGAGTCGACGAGCAGCGGCCAGTCCGCGGGCAACCCGATCGGGGTGATGCCCCCGTACTCCATGCCGGTCTCGCCGGTCGCCGTGTCCATGGGCGCGAAGGACGCCTTGCGGGCACCGAGTTGCCGGCGCACGGCGCCGTTGACGTCGACCCGGGTGCTGGAGAGGACGAGGCATGCCGCGAGCGTGCTCTCGCCGCCGCGCTTGCCGGCCACGACGACGCAGTTGGCGGAGGCGTCCAGCAGGTCGCGGCCGTGGTGCTCGACGAAGACGGCGGTGTCGGCGATGGCGGGGTCGGTGTCGACGTACAGCAGTTGGTCGGCCGGCACGGCCCCCCGCCATGCCCGCACGGCGTCGGCGACGGGTGCGGTGAGCTGGTCGAGGCAGTCGGGGACGGGGCGGGCGTGGTCGAAGTCTCCGATGGGTGCGCGCATGCGCGTCACGCTAACAGCGCCGCCCGCAGGGCCGGTTGGCCGTCTCAGCGTACGGGCGGGATGGAGACCGCCATGGTCATCTCGACCGGTTCCTCGCCGTCGTTGCGGTAGGCGTGCGGGACGTTGGACTCGAAGACGGCGGAGGTTCCGGCCGGCACCTGGTGGTTGACGCCGTCGACGACCAGGGTGAGCTCTCCGGCCGTGACGTGGAGCAGTTCGGTGGTGCCGTCGGGGTGGGGGTCGGAGACGCTGGCGTCGCCCGGCATCAGCGTCCAGGACCACAGCTCCAGGGGGCCGCGCGCCTCGGTGCCGACCAGCAGGGTGGTGTGGCTGCCCTTGTCGGTGGACCACATCCGTACCGCCTGTTCCCCGGGCACGAGCCGCACGTGGGGGCCCTGCTCGTAGTCGAGGAGCGTCGTGATGGAGATGCCCAGCGCGTCGGCGAGCTTGACGGTGGTGCCGACGCTGGGGTTCGTACGGGCCTGCTCGATCTGGATGATCATGCCGCGGCTGACGCCCGCGCGGGCGGCGAGCGCGTCGAGCGTGAAGCCGCGTTCGCCGCGCCAGCGCTTGAGGTTGCGGGCGAGGGACTGCGTGAGCTGGTCGAGGTCCGTCACATTCCGTCCAATATTCTGGATGACAGAGTTCAATGGACTGCACTACGGTGTGGTGCACCCACATGTTCACCGCACTGTACTGCGAGGATGCCATGACAGCACTGTTCGCCCTGGCCACCAGCCTCCTGTGGGGGCTGGCCGACTTCGGCGGCGGGCTGCTCACCCGGCGCATGCCCGCACTGACGGTCGTCGTGGTGTCCCAGACGCTCGCGGTCCTCGTGCTCGGCGCCGTCGTCATCGCGACCGGTGGCTGGAGCGAGGCGGGAGGGGAGCTCTGGTACGCGGTGGCGGCCGGGGTCGTCGGACCGGCGGCCATGCTCGCCTTCTACAAGGCGCTCGCCCTCGGCCCGATGGGCGTGGTCTCGCCGCTCGGCTCGCTCGGCGTGGTCGTCCCCGTGTCGGTCGGCCTGCTGGTCGGCGACCGGCCGGGGGTGCTCCAGTTCGCGGGGATCGGCGTGGCGATCGTGGGCGTGGTACTGGCGGGCGGTCCTGAGCTGCGCGGGGCGCCCGTGCAGCGGCAGGCGGTGGTGCTCACGCTGGTCGCGGCGTTCGGGTTCGGCTCGGTGATGGCCCTGATCTCCGAGGCGTCCACCACCCTCACCGGGCTGTTCCTGGCACTGTTCGTCCAGCGCGTCACCAACGTCGCGGTGGGCGGCGCGGCGCTGTGGGTCTCGGTCAAGCGCGGCGGGCGCGCCCTGCCGTCGGACGGCGGGCCGCGGGTCGTATGGGCGGCCCTGCCCGCTCTGGCGTTCGTCGGCCTCGCGGACGTCGCCGCCAACGGCACGTACTCGATCGCCGCGCAGAACGGCCCGGTCACCGTGGCCGCCGTGCTCGCCAGCCTCTACCCGGTGGTGACGGCGCTCGCCGCGCGGGGCGTGCTCAAGGAGCGGCTGCGGGCGGTGCAGGCCGCGGGCGCGGGGCTGGCGCTGGTCGGGACGGTGCTGTTGGCGGCCGGTTGATCAGGCCTTGTCCAGCTCGCCCAGCGCGATGAGCTGCTGGGGCGTCACGCCTTCCGGTACGGGTACGGGGGCGGGCGTGCGCAGCGGCGGCTGCCAGCCGCTCTCGGCGTCCCAGCGGCGTACGACCCGGGCCGGCGCCCCGGCCACCACCGCGTGGTCGGGGACCTCGCCGCGTACGACGGCGCCCGCGGCGACCACCACGTTCCGCCCCAGTCGGGCGCCGGGCAGGATCACCGCGCCGGTGCCGAGCCAGCAGCCGGGGCCTATCTCCACCGGTTCGGAGCGCGGCCACTGCCGGCCGACCGGCTCGTGGGGGTCGTCGTAACTGTGGTTGGTCGAGGTGATGTAGACGTACGGGCCGCAGAAGGTGTCCGCGCCGATGGTCACCGCCGCGTCGGCGATGACATGACTGCCGCGCCCGAGGACGACGCCGTTGCCGAGGGTCAGGATCGGCTCGGGACCCAGGTCGAGCCCGGGCATCATCCCGGCGGTCAGCGTCACCTGCTCGGCGATGATGCAGTGGTCGCCCAGCTCGATCCACTCCTCGCCGAACACGGTGCCCTGCGGGAACGCCAGCCGAGTGCCGGGGCCGAGCCGTCGGAACCGCAGCCGTCCGGGTCGCTCGGCGGTGACGGCACCGGTCTCCTGCACCCAGCGCCAGCCGCCGTGCACGGCACGGCTGAGCACCCGGCGGCGCCACGCGGCCAGGGATGAGAACGTGTTTCTGTTCTTCGGCACCCCGACACGGTAATCGTCCTGGTCATGACCGACCGGCGCCGCGCCCTGTGATGTTCGCCCCACCGTCGCCGCCCGGGCGGCCGTCGCTTAACGTTCCCCTGGCGCGACGTGTTGAACGTGAGGAGCAGGCGATGACAGACCGGGCGTTGATCACCGGGGTGGGCGGCAAGGAGCCGGACGTGCACCCGGAGGCGTTCGCCGCGCCGACGTCCGTGGTGGTCGGCGAGGTGACCATGGCGGCGGGGTCGAGCGTCTGGTACCACGCGGTGCTGCGCGCCGACTGCGGGCCCATCGTCCTGGGCGCCGGCTCCAACGTGCAGGACAACTGCACCGTGCACGTCGATCCGGGCTTCCCGGTCACGGTCGGCGAGCGCGTCTCGGTCGGCCACAACGCGGTCCTGCACGGGTGCACGGTCGAGGACGACGTCCTGGTCGGCATGGGCGCCACCGTCCTCAACGGCGCCCACATCGGCGCCGGCTCGCTGATCGCCGCCCAAGCGCTCGTCCCCCAGGGCATGCGCGTCCCGCCGGGCTCCCTGGTCGCGGGCGTACCCGCCAAGGTCAAGCGGGAGCTGACGGACGAGGAACGGGAGGGCATCAAGCTGAACGCCGCGATGTACCTGGAGCTGGCGCGCGCGCACGGCGAGGCGCACAAGGACTGACGCGTTTGCTTGGGCGGGCCGGCGCGGGGTGCCCCCCGTTGTGGGTCAGTCCGCCGTCGCGCCGACCGGTTCGGGGGACGGGGCAGGGGCGGCGGACGTCCGGGCCGCCGCCTTCTTCGCGCGGTTCTTGAGGATCAGCATCGACGTCAGGCCCACCAGGACCGCCAGGACCAGGCCCAGCCAGGAGAAGCGCTTGAGCCACGCCTCGGCCACCACGCCGACCGAGTAGATGACGGCCGTGGTGCCGCCCGCCCAGAGGATGCCGCCGAAGACGTTGGCGATGGCGAACTTCCAGTACGGCATGCGCAGCACACCCGCCAGCGGCCCGGCGAAGATCCGCAGCAGCGCCACGAACCGGCCGAAGAAGACGGCCCACATGCCCCACTTCTCGAAGGACCGCTCCGCCATCGCGATGTTGGCCTCGCTGAAGTGCTTGGGGAACTTCTGCCCCAGCCAGGCCAGCAGCGGCCGGCCGCCCTTGCGGCCGATCGCGTAGCCGATCGAGTCGCCGACGATCGCGCCCGCCGTGGCGCACGCGCCCAGTACCCATGGGTTGATGTCACCGTGCTGGGACGCGAGGAGCGCGGAGCTGACGAGGACGATCTCGCCCGGCAGCGGGATGCCGAGGCTCTCCAGCCCGATCACCACCCCCACCAGGATGTAGATGCTGACCGCGGGGACGGTCTCGAGCCACTCCTGGACGTGCAAAGCCGGTTCCTCCGTCGTCGTCTCCGTGCTGCCCGGTGTGCGGCGCGCACGCCGGGCAGCCTACCTGGTCAGAGTGGGAGGACCGTCGCCCGAGCGGTGAGCCTCACGTCGCGCGCGGAGGTGCCCAGCCGGACGGTGCGGGTGCCCGTCCCGAGGACCCAGGCGTGGCGGGCCGGGTCCCAGGAGGACAGGGTCCGGGCGGCGATGGGCACGGTGACGTGGCGGAACTGGCCGGGCCGCAGTTCGACGCGCCGGTAGCCGGCCAGTGCGCGGGCCGGCTGGTCCAGCGTCAGGTCCGGCGACGGCCCGACGTAGAGCTGGGGGACGGTGACGCCGGTGCGCCGTCCGGTGTTGCGGACGGTGAACCGCGCCGTGAGGCCGCCACCGGGCGCGGGCGTCACGGCGAGCCCGGTGTACGCGAAGGTGGTGTACGACAGGCCGTGACCGAAGGGGAACAGCGGCTCGACACCCTCCGCGTCGTACCAGCGGTAGCCGGTGCGGACGCCCTCGGAGTACTCCTGGACCCCTCCGGTGCCGGGGTAGCGGCGCGGGTCGCCGGCCATGGGGTGGCGGGTGTCGGAGACCGGGAAGGTCTGGGTGAGGCGGCCGCCGGGGTCGGTGTCCCCGAAGAGCACGGCGGTGGTCGCGGCGGCGCCTTCCTGACCCGGGTAGTACATCTGGAGCACGGCGCCCGTGCGGTCCAGCCACGGCATGGTGACGGCGGACGAGGTGTTGAGGACGACCGTGGTGCGGGGGTTGGCGGCGGTCACGGCGCCGATGAGCGCCTCCTGGTGGCCCGGCAGGGCGAGCGTGGTGCGGTCGCGGCCCTCGGCGGCGTCCTCGTAGGCGAACAGCACCACGCTGTGCGCGGCGCGGGCCGCGCGTACCGCTTCGGCGACATCGGCGGCGCGCGTGGCGGCGGTGATGCGGCGCAGCCGGAAGAGCTGCCCGTGGGCGCCGCCGGTGGCGGTGACGCGGAGGGTGTGGCGGCCGGCGGTGAGGGCGAGGGTGCGGCGGCGGACCTTGAGGCCGTCGGGGGCGGTGGAGACGAGGCCGAAGCCGGCGAAGAGTTCGGCCTCCCGGTCCTGGAGGGCGAAGAGTTCGGTGCCGTCCACGGAGACCTTGGGGCGTTCGCCGCCGTAGTGGACGACGAAGGTCCACTCGTCGGGGTCGTCGACGTCGAGGGTCCCCTCGTAGGTGTACGTCCTGCCGGGGCGTACGCGCTGTCCGTCGAGGGACGCGCCGCGGACGGGCAGGGGCTTGCCGTAGAGGTCCTCGCCGAGGGCGTGGGTGACGCGGGCGGCGTCGCCGGCGCGGGCGGTGATGGCGTCGAGCGGGCTGGCGGCCCGGTCGGGGACGACGTGGGCGCTGCCGCCGCCGCTGACGAACGGGACGGTGGCGGTGGGGCCGATCACGGCGAGGGAGCGGGCGGCGGGCCCGGTGAGGGGCAGTGTGGCGTGCTCGTTGCGCAGCAGGGTGGCGCCCGCGACGGCGACGCGGTGGGCGAGGCGCGCCCCGGCTTCCCGGTCGCGGGTGGCGGGGCGGGCGGGGGCGGTGCCGTCGAGGAGGCCGAAGCGGCCCATGACGTGGAGGATGCGGCGTACGGAGCGGTCGACGGCGGCCTCGGGGACGGCGCCGTCCCGTACGGCGCGCCGGAGGGCGTCGCCGTACCAGCGGCCGGCGGGCATCTCCATGTCGAGGCCGGCGGTGAGGGACGGGACGGTGCTGTGGGTGGCGTCCCAGTCGCTCATCACCCAGCCGTCGAAGCCCCATGTCTCGCGCAGGATGCCGGTGAGCAGGGCCCGGTTCTCGCACGCGTGGACGCCGTCGACCTTGTTGTAGGCGCCCATCACCGCTCCGGTGCCGGCGCCGACGGCGGCCTCGAAGCCACGCAGTTCGGTCTCGTGCAGGGCCTGTTCGCCGATGCGTACGTCGACGGTGGTGCGGTCCTTCTCCTGGTTGTTGAGGGCGAAGTGCTTGACGGTGGCGATGAGGCCCTCGTCCTGGATGCCGCGGATCTCCTCGGCGACGAGGTCGGAGGTGAGGAGCGGGTCTTCGCTGAAGGTCTCGAAGTTCCGTCCGGCGTAGGGGGTGCGGATGAGGTTGACCATGGGGGACAGCAGGACGTCCTGTCCGAGCGCCCGGCCCTCGTGGCCGATGACCCGGCCGTACTCGCGGGCGAGGGCGGGGTCGAAGGCGCTGGCCAGCATCACGGGGGCGGGCAGGGCGGTGGCGTGGGCGCGGACGCGTACGCCGGCGGGGCCGTCGGCGAGCCGGAGGGGCGGGATGCCGAGCCTGGGTACGCCGGGGATCCAGCCGGCCTGGCCGAGGCCGCTGGGGTCCTTGGCGCCGTGGAGGAGGGTGAGCTTCTCGTCGAGGGTGAGCCGGGCGAGCAGGTCGTCGACGCGGCCGCCGGTGGCGGGCGGGGCGGCGGCCTGGGCGGGGGCCTGGGCGGGGGTCGGTCCGGTGGCGGCCGCCGCCGCGGCGGCGGCTCCGGTGAGCAGGCGGAGCGTGGTCCGCCGTGAGACGTTTTCCGACAGTTCTGACATACGCGCACTATGCGCACCGAACGGGCCCTTGTGCGTGACATGCCGTCAGACGGGGCCGCCCCCACACCCGAAGAGGGGTGCGGGGGCGGCCGTCACACGCGCGTCCGACCACGCGCGCGTGGCTTGTGCCGACGTGTCCGTCAGGCGTTGGGACGCAGGGTCCAGATGATGGTCATCTCGCCCGTCACGGCGCCGTCCTCGCGCGTGATCTCGATGTTCACGGGGAACTCGGGGCGCTGTCCGGCGTCCAGTTCGGCGACGACCTCCGCCTTGGTGCGGCCGAGCGTGGCGGTGGCGGTGACGGGGCCCATCGCGAGCTTCTTGTAGCCGATCTCGGCCTTGACGGCGAGGGGCACGGCCCGGTTCATCTGGTCGCCGAACGCGCCGATGACGATGGCGCCGCTGGCGGACTCGCCCAGCGTGAACATCGCGCCCGCGTGCGGGCCGCCGACGTGGTTGTGGAAGGCGCCCTGATCGGGGAGGCGGAGCACGGCACGCTCGGCGGTCGCCTCGACGACCTCCAGGTTCAGGGTCTTGGCCATGGGGACGGTGGCCAGCAGCATGTCGCCGATGTTCGGCAGGGTCTCGGACATACCCCGAAGTTACCAGGCAGTAGCAAGCGCGGGAAGTCTTCGCGGGCCCCTGGTCATGGGGGCGGGCGTGGCACCCGTCACGACGCCCCTCTATGGTTACTCGCCATGTGGCCAGGACAGCAGCCGCCCGGGGGCGAGCAGAACCCGCAGGACCAGAACCCGTACCAGCAGCCGGGGTACGCACAGCCCAACCCGTACCAGCAGCCCGGCACTCCGCCGCCGCCGAGCGCTCCGCCGCAGCAGCCCGGCTTCCCGCCGCATTCCGGCCAGCAGCCGGTGCCGCAGCCGGGCTACGCGCAGCCGAACCCGTACCAGCAGCCGACCGTGCCGCAGTACGCGGTGCCCGGCCAGCCCGGCGCGCCCGTGCCTCCGCCGCGGAACGCCGACGACAAGCGGAAGACGACCATCGTCGCCATCGCCGCGGCGACCGCCGTGGTCGTCGCCGCCGGTGTCACCGGCTTCCTGGTGCTGGACAAGGACGACGACAACAAGACGACGGCGGGCGGGGACTCCAAGCCCTCCCAGAGCGCCTCCACGCCCGCCGAGACCTCCCCGTCCCCGGCCGACAACCCGCGCGACGCGGCGGGCGAGGCCAAGCCGACCATCCCGGGCTGGAAGGTCGTCTTCAACCCCAAGCGCAGCGCCCAGTTCGACGTGCCCGCCGACTGGGAGGTCGTCGGCGCGGGGACCAGCGTCGGCTTCGAGGACGAGAAGAAGGGCGACGGCAGCTCCGTCGTCATGATGTCCGCGCCGGCCGAGTACAAGAGCAAGTGGTGCACCGAGGACGCCAACAAGGACGGCCGCCAGGAGGAGCACGGCCTGGCCATGGTCGGCACCAAGGGCGGCCAGGGTGCCAAGAACACCGCGGAGGCGGCCTACAACGAGGCGGGCAACTGGGTGTGGGCGGGCTACGCCCAGACCGAGCCCAAGGGCACGGTCAAGGTGACCAAGGCCAAGCCGTACACGACCACCTCCGGGCTGACCGGGCACGTCGCCACGGCGACCGCCCTGAACACCAAGAAGGAGGGCAAGTGCGACACCGACGGCAAGTCCATCGCCTTCTCCTTCAAGAACTCCAAGGGTGACTTCGTGAGCTGGGTGCTGTACGCCAACGCCGGCATCCCGGACGAGGTGGACGACGCCACCATCCAGAAGATCCTCGCCACGGTACGGCTGGCCGAGGGCGGCTCCTGACGGGCCGTCCGGGCCGGTCCCCGCACCGAAATCCGGTTGGCACGGGGGCGTGTCGGCGGGGATAGTCCGGGAGTGAGTACTCCCGCCGCCGCGCCCCGCCGGCGCCTCCGCCCCCGGCGCCCCGAGTGGGCCGGGCGCAATTACACGCTGCTGACCGCCGCCGCGGTCGTGACCAACCTGGGCACCCATGGTGCGCTGATCGCGGCGGCGTTCGCGGTCCTGGAGGCCGGCGGTGACGGCGGCGACGTGGGCCTGGTCGCCGCGGCCCGGACTCTCCCGCTCGTGCTGTTCCTGCTCATCGGCGGGGCGATCGCCGACCGGCTGCCCCGCCACCGGGTCATGGTGGCCGCCAACGCCCTCAACTGCGCCTCGCAGGCGGTCTTCGCCGTCCTGGTCCTGGCGGGCGAACCGCAGTTGTGGCAGATGATGCTGCTCACCGCCCTGTGCGGCACCGGGCAGGCCTTCTTCAACCCGGCCGCCGAGGGCATGCTCATGTCCAGCGTGAGCGGCGAACAGGCCAGCCGCGCCTTCGCGTTGTTCCGGATGGCCATGAACGGCGCGAGCATCGGCGGCGCGGCGCTCGGCGGTGCGATGATCGCGGCGCTCGGGCCCGGCTGGGTGCTCGCCGTCGACGCGGCGGCGTTCGCCGTGGCGGGCGCGCTGCGCGCCTTCCTGGACGTCAGCCACATCGCGGAGCGGGAGGCCGGGGGCGGGCTGCTGGCCGATCTGCGGGACGGCTGGAAGGAGTTCACGGGGCGCCCCTGGCTGTGGTCGATCGTGGCGCAGTTCTCCGTCGTGGTGGCGGTGGTCGGCGCGACCGAGTCCGTGTACGGGCCGCTGGTCGCCAAGGAGGAGCTGGGCGGCGCGCGGCCCTGGGGCCTGGCGCTCGCGGCGTTCGGCGCGGGGACCGTGTGCGGCGCGCTGCTGTCGATGCGCTGGAAACCGCGCCGGATGCTCCTCGTCGGCACGCTGTGCGTCTTCCCGCTGGCGCTGCCGTCCGCCGCGCTGGCCGTGCCGCTCCCGGTGGGCGGGCTGATCGCGGCCATGTTCGTCTGCGGCGTCACGCTGGAGGTGTTCGGCGTCGCGTGGATGACGGCGCTGCACCAGGAGATCCCGGAGGACAAGCTGTCGCGGGTCTCGGCGTACGACTGGTTCGGTTCGACCGCGATGCTGCCGCTGTCGACGGCGCTGGCGGGTCCGGTGGAGAGCGCGTTCGGGCGGTCGCAGGCCCTGTGGGGGTGCGCGGCGCTGGTGGTGCTGATGACGGCGCTGGTGCTGCTGGTGCCCGACGTACGGAATCTGACGCGGCGTACGAAGGAGGTCACCGCGCAGCCGGCGGCCCGGGGGTCAGCCGATGCCGAAGGCCCCGTCGGGCGGCTCGGGTGACGCGACGGCGTCCTCGTCCCGCACGGGTCGCGCGTCGCCCATGAACCGGGCCAGCGACGGACCGTGCTCCACGCGCGCGGGGAAGGCGTCGGCGGCGGTCCGCCGGGCCAGCCGCGCGGTGTCGATCTCCCGGTGCGCGGCGACGAGCACGGCGTTGCCGAACCGCCGGCCGCGCAGCACGGCGGGCTCGGCGACCAGCGCGAGGTGCTCGAACACGGCGGCGAAGGTGGCGAGCTGGGAGCGGAGGAACGCGAAGGGCGCGCCGTCCGCCAGGTTGGCCACGTAGACCCCGTCCGGTCGCAGCACCCGCTCCGCCGCCCCCGCGTACGCCAGGGACGTCAGGTGCGCGGGGACGCGCGACCCGCCGAAGACGTCCGCGACGATCACGTCCGCCGACCTCTCGGGCGCCGCCTCCAGCCAGGCCCGCGCGTCCGCGCCGTGCACGGTGATCCCGGAGCCGGGCGGCAGCGGCAGGTGCTCGGCCACCAGCGCGATGAGTCCCCGGTCCGCCTCGACGACGTCCTGCCGGGAGCCGGGCCGCGTCACGGCCAGCCGCCGGGGCAGGGTGAGCGCCCCGCCGCCCAGGTGCAGGACGTCGAGCGGCTCCCCCTCGGGCGCCGGTGCCGCGCAGTCCACGGCGTGGGCGAGCCGGCGCGCGTACTCGAACTCCAGGTGCGTCGGGTCGTCGAGGTCGACGTACGACTGCGGCGCGCCGTCGATCGTCAGCAGCCAGGCCCGGGCGCGGTCGACGTCGGGCATGAGCTTCGCGGTGCCGTGGTCGACCTCACGGAGTACGGGCAGGGGCTCGGTCACCGCTTCATTGTGCCCATACGGCGGCGGCGGCCTCCGCGCGGGGGAGCGGGCTGCCCCCGCCGGGGTGTTGACCCGGCGGGGGCTGGCGGCGCGCGTCAGAGGACCTCGGTCACCGTTCCGGCGCCGACGGTGCGGCCGCCCTCGCGGATCGCGAAGCCGAGGCCCGGCTCCAGCGGGACGTCACGGCCCAGCTCGACGGTCATGGTGACCGTGTCGCCGGGGCGCGCGACGGCCGCCTCGCCGAGGTCGACGTCGCCGACGACGTCCGCGGTGCGGATGTAGAACTGCGGCCGGTACCCGGTCGCCACGGGCGTGGTGCGGCCGCCCTCGCGCGCCGACAGGACGTACACCCGGGCGGTGAAGCGGCGGCGCGGCACGACGCTGCCGGGCGCCGCCACGACGTGGCCGCGGCGCACCGCGTCCCGTGGCACACCGCGCAGCAGCAGCGCCACGTTGTCGCCGGCCTGGGCGGAGTCCATCGGCTTGCCGAAGGTCTCCAGGCCGGTGACGACCGTCTCGGTCTCCGCCCCGAGCACCTCCACCCGGTCCCCGATCCGCACCGTGCCGCGCTCGACGGCACCGGTGACGACCGTGCCCCGGCCGGTGATCGTGAGCACGTTCTCGACCGGCAGGAGGAACGGCGCGTCCACGTACCGCACCGGCATGGGCACGTAGGTGTCCACGGCGTCCAGCAGCGCCTCGATGGCGCCGGTCCAGCGCGGGTCGCCCTCCAGGGCCTTCAGCCCCGACACCCGTACGACGGGGATCGCGTCGCCGCCGTACCCGTGTGCGGTGAGCAGCTCCCGCACCTCCAGCTCGACGAGGTCGGTGAGTTCGTCGTCGCCCGCGTCGGCCTTGTTGAGCGCGACCACGATGTGGTCGACGCCGACCTGGCGGGCGAGCAGGACGTGCTCGGCGGTCTGCGGCATGATCCCGTCGAGCGCGGAGACGACGAGGATCGCCCCGTCGAGCTGCGCGGCCCCGGTGACCATGTTCTTGACGTAGTCGGCGTGGCCGGGCATGTCGACGTGCGCGTAGTGGCGGGTGTCGGTCTCGTACTCGACGTGCGCGATGTTGATGGTGATGCCGCGCTGGGCCTCCTCGGGAGCGCGGTCGATCCGGTCGAAGGGAACGAACGTCCCGGTCCCGCGCTCGCTGAGGACCTTGGTGATGGCGGCGGTCAGAGTGGTCTTGCCGTGGTCGACGTGGCCCATGGTGCCGATGTTGAGGTGCGGCTTGGTGCGCACGTATGCCGTCTTGGGCATGGCTGTGGCGGTTCCTTCCCGGAACTCGAAGCGTGGAACGGGGACCCCTGGGCCTTGCCGACCCTCCCCCTGTGGGGTCCGCCGGACGATCCGGGAAGGGTCAGCTTCGGGCGCCGTCGAGAACGGCGGGGAAGGCGAATGCGGCAGCCTTCGGCGCGTCCGCGACTGCGGACGGCGCTGCGTGGAAGGCGTACCGGAACATGCCTTGATCATGGCGTGGCGCGGGCGGGCGCGTCGACCGAATTTCCGGTGCGGGCGGACGGGGTGAGGCGGACGTTACGGCGATCACCGGGCGCCGTCGGTTAGTCTCCCCGGATGCTCGACCCCGTCACCAGGCCCCAGGCCGGTCTCGCCGTCCGCTGCTCCCGGGCCCTCCTGTCGCCCTGGTCGCGGCTGTCGCTGCTCCTCGCGGTCCTCGCGTCCGCGGCGGTGACGGTGGTGCTCTACGAGCCGCAGCGGCTGCTGTCGGCGGGCTGGCCGCCGCAGGTGAACGGCGCGGCCTCCGTGGTGCTGTTCGCGCTGGCCTACGGGCTGTGCACGGCCGCGTTCGTGCCGAGGCCGATCCTGAACCTGGCGGCGGGCGCGCTGTTCGGCTCGCAGGCGGGGCTCGCCGCGGCGATCGCCGGGACGGTGCTGGGTGCGGGGATCGCGTTCACGCTCGGGCGGGTGCTGGGGCAGGACGCGCTGCGGCCGCTGGTGCGGGGGCGGTGGCTGAAGGCGGCGGACGGGCAGTTGAGCCGGCACGGGTTCCGTTCGATGCTGGCGATCCGGCTGTTCCCGGGCGTGCCGTTCGCCGCCGCCAACTACTGCGCGGCCGTGTCGAAGATGGGGTATCTGCCCTTCCTGCTGGCCACCGGGCTCGGGTCGGTGCCGAACACGGCGGCGTACGTGGTGGCGGGGAGCGAGGCGGCGTCGCCGACCTCGCCCGCCTTCCTGTTCGCGATGGGGTTCATCGTGCTGAGCGGGTTGGGCGCGGCGTTGGTCGCCTGGTGCAAGCGGCACCGCCTGCGCAGCGGCCGGTAGGTTCTTACACCGCTTCGAGGATCATGGCGTTGGCGAGGCCGCCCGCCTCGCACATCGTCTGGAGGCCGTAACGCGCGCCGCGCTCGCGCATGGCGTGGACGAGCGTGGTCGTCAGCCGGGTGCCGCTGGCGCCCAGCGGGTGGCCGAGCGCGATGGCCCCGCCGTGGACGTTGACCCGGGCGAGGTCGGCGCCGGTCTCCTGCTGCCAGGCGAGGACGACGGCGGCGAACGCCTCGTTGACCTCGAAGAGGTCGATGTCGTCGAGCCGGAGCCCGGCCTTGCGCAGCACCTTCTCGGTGGCGGGGATCACGCCGGTCAGCATCAGCAGCGGGTCGGAACCGGTGACGGCGCAACTGTGCAGCCGCGCGAGCGGGCGGAGGCCGAGCTTTCGGGCGGTGTCGCCGGCCATGATGAGCACGGCCGAGGCGCCGTCGTTGATGGGGCTGGCGTTTCCGGCGGTGACGGACCAGTCGATCTGCGGGAACCGCTCGGCGAAGGCCGGGTCGTGGTAAGCGGGCCGCAGCCCGGCCAGTATCTCCGTGGTCGTGCCGGGCCGGACGCACTCGTCGCGCCGCAGGTCCCCGAGGGGCGCCACCTCGGCGTCGAACAACCCGTCCGCCCAGCTCCGGGCGGCGCGCCGGTGCGACATCACCGCGTACTCGTCCATGGCCGTGCGCCCGATGGACCACTTGGCGGCGATCAGCTCGGCGCTGATGCCCTGGGGGACCAGGCCCTCGGGGTAGCGGGCGGCGACGCCGGGGCCGAAGGGGTCGGCACCGGGCGGCACGTTGGACCACATCGGGACGCGGCTCATCGACTCGACGCCGCACGCCACGACGATGTCGTACGCGCCGGACAGCACGCCCTGCGCGGCGAAGTGGGCGGCCTGCTGGGAGGAGCCGCACTGCCGGTCGACGGTGGTGGCGGGCACGTGCTCGGGCAGCCCGGCGCCGAGCCAGGCGTACCGCGTGGTGTTCATCGCCTGCTCGCCGACCTGGTCGACGCAGCCGCCGATGACGTCGTCGACGAGGGCGGGGTCGATGCCGCTGCGCTCGACGAGGGCGCGGAGGGTGTGGGAGAGCAGCTCGACGGGGTGGGTTCCGGCCAGGGCTCCGTTCGGCTTGCCCTTGCCGATGGGGGTCCGGACGGCCTCGACGATGACGGCGTCGCGCATGGGTACGTCTCCTCGCTCAGGGGAGGTGAGTTGGAAAACTGGACCTTGACTCATCGGTAACGTAACGCAGTGGGTTGGGAAATCCAACCCTCAACCCTTTAGGGTGGCCCTCAGGACGGCCCCCGGCCGCCCACTGACGCGACCGCGCGGATCAAGGAGACGTACGGGTGAAGGACCCCCGCCCCTGTTCGATCGCGGACACCCTGGCGCTCGTCGGCGAGAAGTACTCGCTCCTGGTGCTGCGCGAGGTGTTCCTGGGCGTACGCCGCTTCGACCGGATCGCCCGCAACACCGGCGCCCCCCGCGACATCCTCACCGCCCGCCTCCGCCGCCTCGTCGACGCGGGAATCCTGGAGAAGGTCCCGTACAGCGAGCGACCGCGCCGCTTCGAGTACCACCCCACCGACGCCGGACGCGAGCTCCACCCCGTCCTGCTCACCCTCATGGCCTGGGGCGACCGGCACCTCAACGACGAGCCGCCGACCGTGGTCGAGCACTCCTGCGGCGCTCCGCTCACCCCGGTCGTGGTGTGCGGCCGCTGCGGCGAGGAGGCCCGGGGCGACAGCCTGACCCCGCACGTACGGGCTCCCGGCTGGACGACGGCGGGCCCCGTCGAGGGCTGAGGCCGGTCCATTCACCTAAGGGCTGTACGCTGCGCACCGACCGGCCGTCGATCAACGGCCGCCCCCATTGACCGCACGAGCACATTCGGGACGGCCCTAGCCCCATGAATTGGTTCGAATCGCTCATCCTCGGACTCGTCCAGGGGCTGACGGAGTTCCTCCCCATCTCCTCCAGCGCCCACCTGCGTCTCACCGCGGCCTTCGCGGGCTGGCACGACCCGGGCGCGGCGTTCACCGCGATCACCCAGATCGGTACGGAGACGGCCGTACTCATCTACTTCCGCAAGGACATCTCGCGGATCGTCTCGGCCTGGTTCCGCTCGCTGACGAACAAGGCGATGCGCAGCGACCACGACGCCCAGATGGGCTGGCTGGTCATCGTGGGCTCGATCCCCATCGGTGTGCTGGGCGTGACGCTCAAGGACCACATCGAGGGCCCGTTCCGTGATCTGCGCCTGATCGCGACGACCCTGATCGTGATGGGCATCGTCCTCGGCATCGCCGACCGGCTGGCGGCCCGCGTCGAGGAGGGCGGCCGGCACCGCGCCGCCCCGGAGCGCAAGACGCTCAAGGACCTGGGCGTCAGGGACGGCCTGATCTTCGGCATGTGCCAGGCTATGGCGCTGATCCCGGGCGTGTCTCGGTCCGGCGCCACCATCAGCGGCGGCCTGCTGATGAGCTACACCCGCGAGGCGGCGGCCCGGTACTCCTTCCTGCTGGCCATTCCGGCGGTGCTGGCCTCCGGCCTCTTCGAACTGAAGGACGCGAGTGAGGGCGGTCACGTGTCGTGGGGCCCGACGATCTTCGCGACGATCATCGCCTTCGGCGTGGGCTACGCGGTGATCGCGTGGTTCATGAAGTTCATCACCACGAAGAGCTTCATGCCGTTCGTGATCTACCGGATCCTGCTCGGCCTGGTGCTGTTCGCCCTGGTCGGGATGGGTGTCCTCAGCCCCCACGCCGGCGAATCGGGCGGCTGACCGCCCGCTTTCCCGGCCCGGTGCTCCAGGGGCTGAAGGGCCCTCCACGCGGAGCGCGGGCCGGGGGAGCTTCGTCACAAAACGGCCCGATGAGTAGCCGGATCGTCGACCCGTCCGCCTACGCTGGTTGCCATGACCAGACCCCCTGCCGAGCTGCCCACCCCGGACGCCGACGCTCTCAACGCGGCGATCCGTGAATTGTGGGTGCGCTCCGGCGGGCAGCTCTCGGCGGACGAACAGCGGATCTACAGCGCCCTGGTTCTCCAGTGGGCCCGGACCTCCCAGCAGGGCGACGTCGAGAGGGCCGCGTAAGCCCAGGCGGGCACGCCCCGCCGCCCTTGGCGCCCCCGGCGCCGGAGCCCCGACGTCGTCGGCGGCCCGGCATCCTCGGCGGCCCCAGTGCCCGGAGCCCGGCATGGCGTCACCGGCGCCCACCCGTCCCAGTACCCCTAGCGGCCCGACGTCCTAGGCACCCCCGGCACCACCGGTCCCCCGCGTCCCCGGCACCCCGGCGTCCTCGCCACCCCTGGCGTGGCGTCCCTGGCGCCCCGGCGTCCTCGGCGCGCGCCCGTCCCCGGCGCGTCTGGCGTCCTCGGCACCCCCCGTCCCTGGCGCCCCGGCATCCCCGGCGCCCCGGCGTCCTCGGCGCGCGCCCTCAGGACCGGGGCCTGGCCGGCCGCGCGCCCTCAGGCCTGGGCCTTCGCCAATCGGCCCTTCGGGCCTTGGCCCCCAGGCCCGGACGCCGACCTTCGGCGTGGGGAACTGCGACGTGACCGGCTTCCTGGCGTCCGCCCGCTGTTGTCTCGGCCTCACCGGGCGTGGCGCCGTAGGGACCGCAGCGCCTGCGTGAAGGCCGAGTTGTGGGTGCCCTCCGTGACCTCCCAGATGAAGTTGCCCGTGCGGATGCGCCTGGGTGAGGGTCTCGCCGGCGCTGTACGTCTCGCCGCCGGTGAGGACCGCGACCGGGCCGGTGTACCGGAACCGGCCCGGTGCGGGCTGGACACGTATCGACTGGGGGCGGGTGAAACGGCTGGGGTCCGCGGGGTGGTTGCGGGCGCGTGTGAACTCCGACCAACCATGATCTCCGGCATGACCTCGGCCCGGTATCCGGCTGACAGGCGTCCTCATACGGGGGTAAACCCCACCCCTGGCGCATCACCTGGCGCACCCGGCCCGCCCTGGCGCACCGGGCTGGCCCGGTCCTCCGGGCTCGGGGCATGGGCGGGGGCCGCCGGCAGGGGGGGTGACCGGCGGCCCGATGCCCGGGTCCTCCGTCCCGAACACGCACTGAGAGCCTCCCGCGCCGGGCGGCTCGGCGCGAGGGCGCGCGACGCATATATGCACGTATTCCATTCACACCCCGTGTGAATCGGCTCCCAGCCTGGCTCGGGCGGGCCCCGGCTGCGATCACGCGGCGGGCGGCGCACCCTGGTCCCATGGCTTGGCAGGCACCCATCGTCGTGCACCGCCCCTCCCCCGGCGGCGGGCGGCGCGTGACCATACGCGGGCAGATTGTGGGGCTCGCCCACAACGACGCGGACCTCATCGAGTTCCTGCGTCGGGCGGGGCTGGACGAGGCCGACATCTCACTGGACGACCCGCATCTGGTGGAGTGGCGCGGCGGCCGGGCCCACCAGTGGGAAGCCGCGTGAGGGCCGGAACGAGGGCGGACGTGAGGACGAACGTGAGGACAGGCCTGGGGGCAGGCCTGAGGACGGGCATGCGGACGGGCATGAGGGACGGGTGGGCGGGGGCGGTGCGTGCAGGGCTCTTGGCCCGCGGCTCCCGCTGCCCGACACTGAAGCGATGACGCAGCGCGTGGACCTCGCGACCGTGATGGACCGGCTGGCCATCGACGAGCTGATCACCCGGTACGCGGTGGCGGTGGACGACGCGGACTGGGCCGCGTACCGGGAGCTGTTCACAGCGGACGGGCAGGCCGACTACCGGGGCGCGGGCGGAGTCGCCGGCGCGGCGGGCGAGGTCGCCGGCTGGCTGGCGGAGACGATGAAGCTGTTTCCCGTGCGCCAGCACCTGATCGTCAACCGGCGGGTCCGGATCGAGGATCTGGGCGGGTATCCGGGCGACAGCGCGGAGGCGCTGGCCGACTATGTGAACCCGATGCGGATGGCGGCGGGGGACGACTTCGTCTCGGGCGGGCGGTACGCGTTCGCGCTGTCGCGCACGGACGGCGGCTGGCGATTGCGCACGGTGGTGGTGCACGAGAAGTGGCGGCGCGCTCCGGGCGGCGTACTGTCGGCGGAATGACCCGCTCCAGCACACTGGAGGCGTCATGAGGGCCCCAGTGCGAGGAGGCGCGGTATGCGGATTCCGGTCGGCCGGCGGGGTGACGGAAGGCCCCTGCTGACGTCCCCGTGGTGGCGGGGCGCCGCCGCGGTCGCGGCCGGGGCGCTGCCCGCGCTCGCCTTTCCGGCGCCGTCCCTGTGGTGGTGGGCGTACGTCGCGCTGGTGCCGTGGATGCTGCTGATCCGTACGGCACGCACGGGTCGCCGGGCGGTGCTGGACGGTTGGCTGGGCGGCCTCGGGTTCATGCTCGCGGTCCATCACTGGCTGATGCCGAGCCTCCATGTGTTCATCCTGCTGCTGGCCGCGTTGGTGGGGCTGTTGTGGGCGCCGTGGGGGCCGCTGGTGCGGCGGATGCTGGCGGGGACACCGTCACGCGCGCGTGCCGCGGGCGCTCTCGTCGTCGTGCCGTCGGGCTGGCTGATGGTCGAACTGGTCCGCTCCTGGGAGGGGTTGGGCGGACCATGGGGGCTGTTGGGGGCCAGCCAGTGGCAGGTGTCGCCCGCGCTGCGGGTGGCGTCGCTCGGCGGCGTGTGGCTGGTGACGCTGCTCGTGGTGGCGGTCAACACCGTGGTGACCCTCCTGGTGTCGGTGCGCTCCCTGCGTACGACGGCGGTGGCGGGCCTCGCGGTGTGCGCGGTCGCCATCGGGGCGGCGGCGTGGTGGGTGCAGGCCCCACAGCCGACCGGGCACGTCCGTGTGGCCGTCGTACAGCCGGGGGTCATCAACGGGGTGGGCGGGGCGGAACGGCGGTTCGCGCGGGGCGTGGAGCTGACCCGGGAGCTGGCCGGCCGGGAGGACGTGGACCTGGTGGTGTGGGGCGAGAGCAGCGTCGGGGCGGACCTGACGGCTCGGCCCGAGTTCACGCGGCGGCTCGCGGCGCTGTCCCGGGACGTCGGCGCCGAGGTGCTGGTCAACGTGGACGCGCGCCGCTCGGACCGGCCGGGCATCTACAAGAGCAGCGTGCTCGTCGGGCCCGAGGGCACGACGGGTGACCGTTACGACAAGATGCGGCTGGTGCCGTTCGGCGAGTACGTCCCGTTCCGGTCGGTGCTGGGCTGGGCCACCTCGGTCGGCAAGGCGGCGACGGAGGACCGCCGGCGCGGCGAGGGCCCGGTGGTGATGACCGTCGGGGAGCGGGGGCTGCGGCTGGGCCCGCTGGTCTGCTTCGAGTCGGCGTTTCCCGACATGAGCCGGTACCTGGCCGGGGAGGGGGCGCAGGTGCTGGTGGCGCAGTCGGCGACGTCGACGTTCCAGGACAGTTGGGCGCCGGGGCAGCACGCGTCGCTGGCGGCACTGCGGGCGGCCGAGACGGGGCGGCCGATGGTGCACGCGACGCTGACCGGCGTGAGCGCGGTCTACGGCCCGGACGGCGGCCGCGTCGGTTCCCCGCTCGGTACGGAGGCGAGTACGGCCGCCGTGTACGAGGTTCCGCTGGCCGGCGGGACGACCCCGTACGTCCGGTTCGGTGACTGGCCGGTGTACGGGGCCGTGGCGGTGCTGGCCGTGCTCGGTGCCCTTGAGGGCGTACGGACGGTCAGGCGGCGCTCTGCTCCAGGCACTCCCGTACCACCCGTTCGCACAGTTCGTGGGTCGCGAGTGCGTCCCGGGCGCTGAGCGTCTTCCCGGCCCGTACGGCGTCGAGGAAGGCGTGCACGGTCTGTTCGATGCCGCGCTGGCGGGCGACCGGCACCCAGTCGCCGCGCCGCCGGATGCTGGGCTGGCCCTTGTGGTCGATGACGTCGGCGAGGTTGAGGACCTGGCGCTTGGTCTCCTGTCCGGACACTTCGAGGATCTCCTCGGTGGAGCCGTTCATCCGGTTCATCATGCCGATGGCGGTGAAGCCGTCGCCGGAGAGCTGGAGCACGACGTGGTGCAGGAGGCCGCCTTGGACCCGGGCGCGTACGTCGGTGTGCTCGACCTGCCCGGGCAGGAGGAAGCGCAGGGTGTCGACGACGTGGATGAAGTCGTCCAGCACGAGGGTGCGCGGGTCCTCGGGCAGGCCGATCCGGTTCTTCTGCATCAGGATCAGGTCGCGCGGGTGGTCCAGGCACTGGGCGTAACCGGGAGCGAGGCGGCGGTTGAAGCCGACGGCGAGGCTGACGCCGCGCAGTTCGGCGAGCTCCACGAGGCGGCGGGAGTCGTCGAGTTCGTACGCGAGGGGCTTGTCCACGTACGTCGGCACGCCCGCCGCCAGCAGTTGTCCGACGATCTCGGCGTGCACGGACGTCGGGGCGTGCACGAACGCGGCGTCGAGGCCGGTGGCGAGCAGCGCGTCCAGGTCGGTGTGGCACCGGTCGGCGGGCACGTGGTAGGTCGCCGCGACCCGGTTGAGGGTCGCCGGGGTCCGGGTCTGGAGGTGCAGTTCGGCGCCCGGGATGGTGGCGAGCACCGGCAGGTACGCCTTCTGCGCGATGTCGCCGAGTCCGATGCAGCCGATCTTCACAACGCTCTCCCTATCGCCGGGCGCCACCCTCGTCGCGCTGGTGTGCCCGGTCAGAATACGTGTGCTGGGGCGGCCGCCAGTCGGCGATTCCGTCGAAGGTGCGCAGCGCGAGGCCGGGGCCGAAGCGGGAGAGGGCCATCAGAGTGTCGCGGACGGCGACGGCGGGTGCGCTGGTGAGCGTCAGCAGCCTGGCCACGCGCGCGGACTTGCGGACGATGCGGGTGGTGCGCGGCAGGCGGGCGGCGGAGTACGCGGCGAGGCCGGCGCCCAGGTCGTGGTGCGGTGGCAGGTGGTGGGCGAGGACGACGCCGTCCTCGATGGCCTGGTTGCCGCCCTGCCCGAGGTTGGGTGCCATGGGGTGGGCGGCGTCGCCCAGCAGGACGGTCCGGCCGCGGTGGAAGGCGGGCAGCGGGGTGGTCAGGTGGCGGACGTCGTGCCGGAGGACCTGGTCGGGGGCGACGGCGGCGATGATCGTGGGGATGGGGTCGTGCCAGGTCCCGAAGCGGCGCTGGAGTTCGGCGCGTTCGTCGTCGGCGGCGCGGCCTCCGGGCGGGGCGGCGGCCGCGGCGTACGCGTAGACGCGGCCGTCCTTGAGCGGCTGCGTGCCCCACAGGGCGCCCCGGCCCCAGGTCTCGTGGGGCTGGAAGGGCTGTTCGGGGGCCGGGATGAGTACGCGCCAGGTGGTGAAACCGGCGTACTCGGGCTCCGGGTGCCGCGGGAACAGGGCGCGGCGGACGGCGGAGTTGATGCCGTCGGCGCCGATGACGAGGTCGGCCTCGATGTCGCCGTCCGGGGTGGTGACCACGGCGGGGCGGTGCCCTGTGGGGGATCCCGGGTCGGCGAGGGTGGCGGGTGAGCCGGTGCGGACGGCTCCGTCCGGGAGCCGGGCGGCGAGGGCGTCGATGAGGGTGGCCCGGTGGACGGGGACGAGCGGGTCGCCGAACCGGTCGGCGGCGGCCTGCGCGTCCGTACGGGACAGCCAGCGGCCGTCGGGCGTGCGCATGCCTCCGTCGCCCTGCCAGGTCGCGAGGGCGCGGATCTCGTCGCCGAGGCCGATGACGTCGAGGGCCCGCAGCGAGTTGGGGGCGAGGCCGATGCCGGCGCCGACGGGCTGGAGCGAAGGGGCGCGTTCCAGGACGGTGACGTGCCAGCCGCTCCGGTGCAGGGCGACGGCGGCGGTCAGTCCGCCGATTCCGCTCCCGATGACGACGGCTCGGGGCGCGGCGGTGCGGTTGTCCATGACTCCTCCGGGAAGCCGAACTACATCTGTAGTGACACTTTTACCGTACTACGGATGTAGTGGGGCCGGTAGGTTGGTCCCCATGACCGCACGTGCCGAGCTGATCGCCGACACCGCGCTGACCCTGCTCGTCGAGCGGGGCATGCGAGGACTGACCCACCGCGCGGTGGACGAGGCCGCCGGGCTCCCCCAGGGCTCGACGTCCAACTACGCCCGCACCCGGCAGGCACTGCTGGAGACGGCGGTGCGGCGGCTCGCGGACCGAGAGGCGCAGGTCCTGGCCATGGAGGAGATGCCGGCGCCGGGTGATGGCCTCGACGCACTGGTGGACGCCCTGTCCCTGGCGCTGCACCGCTACCTGACGAGCCACCGCGACCTGCTCGTCGCGCGGTACGAACTGGGGCTGGAGGCCACCCGCCGCCCCGAGCTGCGCACCTTCTACGACGAGACGGGGCGGCGGTTCCGGGAGCCGCTGACGGCACTGATGAGGGGGGCCGGTTCGGCGCGGCCCGAATGGCACACCTTGTCCCTCGTGGCCTGGTGCGAGGGGCTGATGTTCTCCTGCGCGGTGGGGGCGTTCCACTCCGCCGTACCGAGCCGTGAGGAACTGCGTGCCGGTTTCGGGGAGTTGCTGAGCGGGATGCTCGGCACCCGCCCCACGGCCCCGGAGTGATCATCAGGCGGTCACACCCATCACCCGTGCGGACCAATAACCGCGGGTAGCAATCCCCAAAGGGCCGGTCAACGACCAGAGTTACGGGGTGCATCGAACGAGAATCACAGCGAAGGTCCTGGCCACCGTGGCCGTGGCGGCCGTCTCCGGCTGCGTGTCGGTGGACCCGGGCGCCGCCCCCGTACCGACCGCCCCGGAGGCGAGCCACCCGGCCGGCCAGGACGTCGTACCGCAGATCCTCGAGGGCCCCGCGCGGGAGGCCTTGGAGGCCGCCCTGCCGCCCACCACGGCGCCCGCCCCCCGATCCCCGTCAGCGCCCCCCTCGTCCCCGGTCCCGGGCGACGACGCCGGGCGCGCACCGGCCCCCGCGCCGCCCGCCACCCCGCCCACCGCGCCGCGCGCCGACCAGCCGGTACGGCTGCCCTCGTCGGAACGGATCCGCGAACGGCTCCCCCGTATCGAGCGCCCCGCCGTGCCGCCCCTCCCGGACACCGTCCCCGACGTATGCGCGCTCGGCCGCAGCTACGGCGACTGGAACCCCGACAGCCGCCAGGCCAGGATCTGCCGCGAGGCCTACGGGCACTGACCCGTCAGCGGGGCCCGGTCCGGGCGCCCCGGCGTCACTCCGCGCCGAGGCGCTCGGCCAGGTGGGCGATGGCCGCGCGGACGCCGTTTCCGTACCCGTCGTCGTCGAGGGCGTCCGAGGCGGCGCGGGCGCGGTCCAGGTGCATCCGCGCGGCGTCCGGGCGCCGGAGCTTGACGTAGTCGGCGGCGAGGTTCAGGTGGAGGGACGGGTACAGGGCGCGCAGCGCCACGTGGCGGCCGTCCGCACCTTCCGCGGCGGTCAGGGCCCGCAGGTCCCAGGCGAGCTCGTCGTAGGGGTCGTCCTGGGCGTCGGCCATGTAGTGCGCGAGCGTGCAGCGGTGGAGCGGGTCGCCGTCCGCCCCGAGCCGCTCCCACAGCTCACCGAACCGGTTGCGGGCCTCCTCCCGGTCCCCTCCGTGGAGGAGCATCCTCGTCTGCCCGATCCTGGTCATCACGGCGTCCCCGGACACGTCCTGCTGGTGCTCCCACACTGCGGCCTCCACTCGTCCGTCGGCGTCCCGGCCCCGGGACCGGCGAGGTCCCCGGGCCGGTGTTCCGACGCTAGCCGCACTCACCGGCATTCCCGGTCAGGCTCGATGGCGCGGCAACCACGTGCCCGCTCCGGAGCACCGCCGGGAGGCCCCGAGGCCGCCACCCCATCGGGCGGCCCGGGCCCGCGACCCCGCCCCCTCGTCGGCCCGCCGAGCCCCGCGTCAGCCCAGGTTCGGGATGCGCCAGTCGATGGGGGCGTGACCCTGGTCGGCGACGGCCTTGTCGATCTGCGTGAAGGGGCGGGAGCCGAAGAACTTCTTCGCGGAGAGCGGCGAGGGGTGCGCACCCTTGACCACCACGTGCCGCGTCTCGTCGATCAGCGGCAGCTTCTTCTGCGCGTAGTTGCCCCACAGCACGAAGACGGCCGGGTCGGGCCGGGAGGCCACCGCGCTGATCACCGCGTCCGTGAACTTCTCCCAGCCCTTGCCCTTGTGCGAGTTCGGCTCGCCGGCCCGGACTGTCAGCACCGCGTTGAGGAGCAGGACACCCTGCTGCGCCCACGGCATCAGGTACCCGTTGTCCGGCACCGGGTGCCCGAGCTCCTCCTGCATCTCCTTGTAGATGTTGCGCAGGGAGGGCGGGGTCTTGACGCCCGGCCGCACCGAGAAGCACAGGCCGTGTCCCTGGCCCTCCCCGTGGTACGGGTCCTGGCCCAGGATGAGGACCTTGACCTTGTCGTACGGAGTGGCGTCGAGGGCGGCGAACACCTCCTCGCGCGGCGGGTAGACCGGCCCCTTGGCCCGCTCCTCCTCGACGAACTCGGTGAGCAGCTTGAAGTACGGCTTCTGCAGCTCGTCGCCGAGGACGCCGCGCCAGGACTCGGGCAGCATGTCGGTGTCGGTCACGTGAACAACCTCCGGTGGGTGATCGCCTTTTCTGTTCCCAGAACTTACCGGTGACCACTGACAACCGGCCCTACCAGCCGATCTTCCAACCGATCGTCGAACCGATCACACCCGGTCTTCACCGGCCGGCCCGATGAGGACCGGCCGGCCCGACGAAGACGAACTGGTCCGACGAAGACGAGCCGGCCCGACGAAGACCATGCGGCCCGATGAGGACCGGCCGACCCGACGAAGAACATCCGGCCCGACGAAGACGAGCCGGTCCGACGAAGACCGATCCGGTCCTCACCAACTGGTCTTGCGCTGCAACTCCCACATCTGCATGACCGTCTGCGGGTCCAGCGCCCGCTCACCGCCGGCGATCTCCTCACTCGCCGCGACGTAGAGCTTGCCCTGCCACAGCGGCAGCAGCCGCACGTCGTCCACGAGGATCTCCTGCGCCCGCTCGAACTCCTCCGTGACCGCCCCCCGGTCGCTGACCTTGCGGGACTTGGGCAGGAGCTGGTCGGTGATCTCCGGCCGCACGTACGGCGTGGAGAGCACGTTCTCCTTGCCGACGAACGGGGCGATGAAGTTGTCGGGGTCCGGGAAGTCGGGGAACCAGCCTCGCCCGAAGACCGGGTACTGGCCCTTCTGGTAGCCCGCCTGGAACTCCTTCCAGGGCTTGCCGTTCAGCGTGACCTTGAACAGCCCCGACGCGTCGAGCTGCCGCTTGAGCTCCTTGAACTCGGCCTCGGTGGAGGAGCCGTAACGGTCGGTGGTGTACCACAGCGTCAGCGCCACCGGGCCGTCGACGCCCGCCTCGCTCAGCAGCTTCCTGGCCTTGTCGACGTCCGGCTCGCCGTACCGGTCGAAGAAGGCGGTGGTGTGCCCGGCGATGCCCTTCGGGACCATCGAGTACAGCGGCTCGGCGGTGCCCTGGTACACCTTGGCGACCAGCGCCTCACGGTCGACGACCTGGGCGATCGCCTGCCGTACCGCGAGCTTGCTCACGGACGGGTCCTGGGCGTTGAACACCAGGTAGCGGATGTCCGCGCCGGTCGAGTCGACGACCTGGAGCCCCTCGTTCTCCGGCTTCTTCTCCCGGAGCTGGACGACTTCCTCCGCGGTCAGACCTCGGTAGGTGGCGTCGATCTCCTTCTCCCGCAGCGCGCCGACCATCGCCTCGGAGTCCTGGAAGTACCGGATGGTGACGCCGTCGTTCTTGCGGTTGGCGAAACCCTTGTAGGTGGGGTTCTTGGTGAGCTCGGCCTTGGCGCCCTCCTCGTACGAGTTGAGCACGTACGGGCCGGAGCCGGTGAGCTTGCCGTCCTCGCGCAGCGCGTCCGCCGGGTACTTCTCGGGCGGGACGATGGACATGGCAGGGGTGGCCAGGATGAACGGGAAGGTGGCGTCCGATTCCTTCAGGTGGAACGTGACGACCCTGTCGCCGGTGGTCACGATCTTGTCGAGGGAACCGAGCAGAGGAGCGGGGCCACCCTTGGCGTTGATCGTCCGGATCCGGTCGATCGAATGCTTCACGGCCCGGGCGTCGAGCTTCCCGCCGTCGGAGAAGGCCAGCCCTTCCTTGAGCCGGCATTCGAAGACTTTGCTCACGGTGTCCGTGAATTTGCACTCCGCCGCGTCCGGCTGGGGCGCCGCGCTCCCGGTCGGGAAGCTCAGAAGGGTCTGGAAGACATTCCGGTACAGCTCCCAGGAGCCGTCCCAAGCAGCGGCGGGGTCGAGCGTGCTGGGGGCGCTCGTCGTACCGACTACGATCTTGTTCTCCCCATCGGCGTCATCCCCCGAAAAGAGACTGCATCCCGCCAGCAGGGATATGGACGCAAGGGCTGCAGCCGCCTGCAGACTGGTCCGGTTGAACACGTGCGCACGCTCCTCGTTCAGCCATGGGTCGGCCGACCATACCGCAGCGCCCCGCCGGGTCAATGTGGTGGCCGGGCGGGGCGCTTGCGGCAATCAGCGGTCAATCGGGAAAATCGGGATCAGCCGACTCCGGCATTGAGGAAAATTCCGCCGTCGACGACCAGGGTCTGGCCCGTGATCCAGTCCGACTGGCCGGAGGTGAGAAATGCGGCGGCTCCGCCGATGTCCTCGGGCACGCCGAGCCTGCCCAGCGGATACGCGGCCGCGGCCTCCGCTTCCCGGCCCTCGTAGAGGGCCTGGGCGAATTTCGTCTTCACGACGGCAGGGGCGATGGCGTTGACCCTCACCACCGGGGCGAATTCATGGGCGAGCTGGAGGGTCAGATTGACCATGGCGGCCTTGCTCATGCCGTAGGCGCCGATGAAGGGCGAGGGGGCGAGGGCGGCGACCGACGCGATGTTCACGATCGCACCGCCGTTCTCCTTCTGCCACGCCTTCCAGGTGAGCTGGGCGAACCCGAGCGCCGAGATGACGTTGGTCTCGAACACCTTGCGCGCGACGTTCAGGTCCATGTCGGCCATCGGGCCGAAGACCGGGTTCGTGCCCGCGTTGTTGATCAGGAAGTCGACGCGGCCGAACGCCTCCATGGTGCGCTCCACGGCGAGCGCCTGGTGCGCCTCGTCGTGTGCCTTGCCGGCGACGCCGATCACGCGGTCGGCGCCCAGTCGCTCCACGGCCTCCTTGAGCGCGTCCTCGCCGCGGCCGGTGATGCACACCCGGTCGCCGCGGGCCACGAGCGCCTCCGCGACGCCGTAGCCGATGCCCCGGCTGCCGCCCGTGACGAGGGCGACCTTGCCGGACAGTGGGGGAAGTTCCTCGGTGGTCATGTCCGTCGTTCCTCTCGCCTCGGTCCTCAGTTGAGCGGGCCGCCGGCCACGTACATGACCTGGCCGGAGATGAACCCGGCGTCGTCACCCGCAAAGAAGGCGATGGCGTTGGCGACGTCCTCCGGCCGGCCGACGCGCTGGACGGGGATCTGGGTGGCGGCGGCGGCCTGGAACTCCTCGAAGCCCATGCCCACGCGCGCGGCGGTCTGCGCGGTCATCTCGGTAACGATGAAGCCGGGCGCCACGGCGTTGGCCGTGATGCCGAACTTGCCGAGCTCCTTGGCGAGGGTCTTGGTGAAGCCCTGGAGTCCGGCCTTGACGGCGGAGTAGTTGGCCTGGCCGCGGTTGCCGAGCGCCGAGGACGAGGAGAGGCTGACGATCCGGCCGAAGCCCGCGTCGACCATGTGCTTCTGGCAGGCCTTGGCCATCAGGAACGCGCCCTTGAGGTGCACGTTCATCACGATGTCCCAGTCGGACTCGCTCATCTTGAAGAGCAGGTTGTCGCGCAGCACGCCCGCGTTGTTGACGAGGATCGTCGGCGCGCCGAGCTCGGTGGCGACGCGCGCGACGGCGGCCTCCACCTGGGCGCTGTCGGAGACGTCGCAGCCGACGGCGATGGCCCTGCCGCCCGCCGCGGTGATCTTCTCGACGGTGTCCTTGCAGGCCGCCTCGTCGAGGTCGAGTACGGCGACGGCGCGGCCCTCGGCCGCGAGCCGGACCGCGGTGGCGGCGCCAATGCCCCGCGCGGCCCCGGTCACGACGGCGACGCGCTGCTCGGTGGTGGACATGCTGGTTCTCCTCGCCCTTGGATCCCGGATAAGCGGCTCGGCCGACACGTCCATGCCGGTGAGCGACCGCTTAGTACCTTCAGCAGACGAGACGCTAGAGACCCTGGCACCCGGTGTCAACGGCCGACCGGGTGCACCAGGTCACTCAGCGCACCAGCAGGTCGAGCAGCCGCTGTGCCTCGCCCTCCGGATCGGCGGTCAGCCCGGTGTGCACGGGCCCGGGCTGGACGACCGTGGAGCGCGGCGCGATCAGCCACCGGAAGCGGCGCCCGGCGTCGTCGCGGGCCGCCTGGCCCGCGTGCTCGCCGCCCTCGCACACGCCCTCCACGGCGCGCAGGGCGGCCCGTACGCCGGTCACGTCGGCCTCCGGGTCCAGCGCCAGCAGCTTCGCCTCGTCCAGGTGCGTGCGGGCGCACACGAAGGCCTTGGCGCGGCAGTAGACCACCACGCCCGCGTTGAAGCACTCGCCGCGCTCGACACGCGGTACGACGCGCAGCAGCGCGTACTCGAAGACGTCCCGGTCGGTCACTCGCTGCTGTCCTTCGTGCGGTCGTGCTTGGTGGGGTGCGGCCAGGGTGCCAGGTGGTGGGTCAGCCACCCGGGGGCCTGGGACGGCTTGTCCCCCGTACGCTCCCCCAGCGTGATCCGCTCGTGGATGGTCGCGGCGCGCGGCAGCAGGGCGTCCACGTAGGCGCGGCGCAGTGCGTCGGACGTGTCGAAGCCCGGCTCGTCGACCAGCCACTCGTCGGGCACGTCGGCGGCCACCTCGGTCAGGAGCTCCTCGGTGACCAGCGGGGCCAGTTCGGCCGCCGCGGCCGCGACGTCGGGCGCGAAGGTCGCGAGGACGTGGTCGGAGGCGTCGTAGGGTTTGGCGGCGGAGGCCCGGGCGCCCGGCCAGTTGTGGTGCCAGATCATGGTGGCGCCGTGGTCGATCAGCCACGGCTCGCCGTGCCAGACGAGCATGTTGGGGTTGCGCCAGGAACGGTCGACGTTGTTGATGAGCGCGTCGAACCAGACGACCCGCCCCGCCTCCTCCGGGTCCATCGCGTAGGCGAGCGGGTCGAACCCGATCGATCCGGGGAGGTAGTCCATGCCGAGGTTCAGCCCGCCGCTCGCCTTGAGCAGCTCCTGCACCTCCTGGTCGGGCTCGCCCAGTCCGATGACGGGATCGAGCTGGATGGTGACCAGCTCGGGGACGCGCAGGCCGAGCCGGCGGGCGAGCTGCCCGCAGATGACCTCGGCGACGAGGGTCTTGCGGCCCTGCCCGGCGCCGGTGAACTTCATGACGTACGTGCCCAGATCGTCGGCCTCGACGATGCCGGGGAGGGAGCCGCCCTCACGCAAGGGCGTGACATAGCGGGTCGCTGTGACTTCGGGGAGCATCCCCCCACATTACGTGCCTGTCATGATCTGCCCCATGAATATCCACCCCCGCCTCCATGTGCCCGGTTTTCCCCGCCAGTTCGCCCGTACGCGCCGCTTCTCGCTCGGCGTTCCGGGTGCGTTCACCGTCTCCCCGGACGGCGACCGGGTGCTGTTCGTGCGGACGGGTTCGGGCTCCGACACGGTCGCGCGGCTGTGGCTGTACGAGGATGGCGAGGAACGGCTCCTGGCCGATCCGTCCGGGCTGGGCGGTGACCGGGAGGAGGACGTTCCGGAGGCGGAGCGGGTGCGCCGGGAGCGCGACCGGGTGACGGCGACCGGGGTGGTCGGTTACGCCACCGACCGGCACGCTCGCGTGGCGGTGTTCGCGCTGGGCGGTGCGGTGTGGGCGGTACGGACCGATGGCGGCGCCCCGTGGCGCGTCCCGACGGCGGGGCCGGCCGTGGACCCGAGGCCGTCGCCGGACGGTTCGCTCGTCGCCTACGTGACGGGGGGTGCCCTCCGGGTCGTACGCGCCGAGGACGGCACCGAGGACCGGCTGCTGGCCGCACCGGAAGGGCCGGACGTCGCCTACGGGCTGTCGGACCACGTGTCGGCCGAGTCGATCGGGCGGCCTCGCGGCCACTGGTGGTCGCCGGACGGGGACGCCCTGCTGGTGGCACGGACGGATCACGCGCGCGTGGGGCGGTGGTACCTCGCCGACCCGGCCGATCCGTCGAAGCCGCCGCGCGCGGTGCGCTACCCGGCGGCCGGTACGGCCAACGCGGAGGTGTCGCTTCACGTCCTGCGCCTGGACGGCGGCCGGACACCCGTCCGGATACCGGTGCGCACACCGGCGCGGACCGATCCGGATGCCCATCCGTCGGGCGCGTGGACCGACACCCGGTTCGAGTACGTCACCGCCGCCGGCTGGGACGGGTGCGGGCCCTTCGTCGAGGTCCAGACGCGGGACCAGCGGTCGGCCGAGCTGCTGGCGATCGATCCGGACACGGGTGCGACCCGCGCGCTGGTCCACCGCCGCGACCGGGCCTGGGTGGAGCTCACACCGGGCGTCCCGGCCCGCACCGCCGCCGGGACGCCGGTCGTGACCGTCGTACGCGACGACGTCCGCGGCCTGCGCGTCGGGCGGGTGGCGAGCCCGCCCGGGCTCGAGGTGCGCGCCGTCCTCGGCACGGCCGGCGAGCGGGTGTACTTCACCGCGGGCGAGGAGCCCACCGAGGTCCATGTGTGGGCGTACGACCCGGCGGACGGGTTCAACCGGGTGAGCCGGGAGCCGGGCGTCCACGCGGCCGCGGTCGGCGGCGACACGGTCGTCCTGGACAGCCGGACGGAGAGCGGACGGACGGTGACCGTCCTGCGCGGCGGAAAGCCCGCCGGGAGCATCGCCGTACTGGCCGAGACGCCCCTCGTGACAGCACGGCCCGTCCATCTGTCGCTGGGCGCCCGCGAACTGCGCAGCCACCTCCACCTGCCGTCCTGGTACGAACCGGGCTCCGGCCGACTGCCCGTGCTGCTCAGCCCGTACGCGGGCTACGGCATCCAGCTCGCCGTGCGGGCGGCCGGCTGGTACGGCGCGGTGGCCCAGTGGTTCGCCGAGCAGGGCTTCGCGGTGCTGGTCACGGACGGACGCGGCACACCGGGGCGCGGCCGGGCGTGGGAGACGGCGATCCACGGCGACCGGCTGACCGCTCCGCTGGAGGACCAGGTGGACGCGCTGCACGCGGCCGCCGAGCGGTACCCGGACCTGGATACGGACCGGGTCGGCATCCGGGGCTGGTCGTACGGCGGTTACCTCGCCATCGGTGCCGTACTGCACCGCCCCGACGTGTTCCACGCGGCCGTCGCGGGCGCCGCGCCGACCGACCGGCGGCTCTACGACACGCACTGGGAGGAACGCTTCCTTGGCCACCCGGACGTCCGGCCGGAGAACTACGAACGGTCCTCCCACCTGTCGTACGCGCATCTGCTGACCCGGCCGCTGCTGCTGATGCACGGGTTCGCCGACGACAATGTGGTGGTGGCCCACACCCTGCGGTTCTCCGCCGCGCTGCTGGCGGCCGGGCGGCCCCACAGTGTGCTGTCCCTGCCGGGCGCGACACACACGGTGACCAGGGAGGATGTGGCGAGCAGCCAGTTGGTGGCGGAAGTGGAGTTCCTGAAAAGGTCGTTGGGCGACTGAACACCCCGTGCCGTCCCGTCGTACTCCCCGGTGACGCGTTGACGTCGTCATGACCTCCACGTGACCTCCACGGAAGGGATGCCGGAATGACCGGATCGCAGGGGACCAGCAAGGCAGTGGCGCGCCGTACCGTCGTCGCGGCGGCGAGCGGGGCCGGCCTGGCCGCCGTACTCACCGCGTGCGGAGGATCGGACAGCCCGGCCGGGTCCGCCGGCGACGCCCCCGCGGGCAGTGGCACCACCGGAGCGACGACCGGCGGCGCAGCCGGTTCCGGTTCGGGCTCCGGTTCCGGTTCCGGTTCCGGGGGCAAGGTGCTGGCCAAGACGACGGACATCCCGGAGGGCGGCGGCAAGGTCTTCGGCGACGTCGTGGTGACCCAGCCGAAGGCGGGCGAGTTCAAGGCGTTCTCGTCGAAGTGCACGCACGCGGGATGCGCGGTCAAGGACGTGGCCGACGGCATCATCAACTGCCCGTGCCACGGCAGCAAGTTCGACGCGACGGACGGCAGCGTCAAGGCGGGCCCGGCCACCACCCCGCTGCCCACCGCGTCGATCACGGTCCAGGGCGACTCGATCACGCTCGCGTGACGCCGCCGGTGCCGCTTCCGCCGGTGCCGACGCCGGTGCCGTTGCCGCCGAGGTAGCCGGTGCCGCCGGCGCCGCCACGCCAGGGCCGCTTCCAGCAGGCGAGCACGTCGTCGGTGGTGGTGACCGTGGCGACCAGCGCGAGCGTGTGCCGGACCATCGCGGAGGTGTAGTCGGAGGGGAGCCCCGCGATGGCGTCCGCCGGAACCACGGCCGTGTAGCCGAGGTTCACGGCGTCGAAGACGGCGTTCGGTATCGCGACGTTCGCGGAGACGCCGGTGACGAGCAGGGTCCGGCAGCCCAGGTTGCGCAGCAGCGCGTCGACGTCCGTGCCCGCGATCGGCGACAGTCCGTGCAGTCGGCGTACGACGATGTCCTCGTCGGCCACCTCGATGGGTTCGGCGATCCGGACGGCGGTGGACCCGGTGTGCTGCTGTACGGGGAGCCGTTCGGCCGCCCGGAAGAGCCGGGCGTTGCGGCTCGCTCCCCGCCCGTCGGGGCGCCGCTCCGCCACCGCGTGCAGCACCTGCACGGAGGCCTCGTGCGCGGCGGCGACCAGCCGGGCCACCCGGTGCAGGGTGCCCGACGACCGGGCCTCGGCAGCGAGTTCGGGCAGGGCGCTGCCGGGGCCCACGACGCCGCGCTGGCACTCGACGGTGAGCAGCACCGTACGGGCGGGGTCGAGCTGCTCGCGGAGCTGTTCGAACGTCGGCATGCGGCGGGAGGGTAGCCCCCATTGGACGGGGACGGAAGAGACCCATTGCGCGGACGGGGAAGACACTCCATGCTTTCTGACACTCCATCAGGAAGCGAGGCGAGCGCCATGGCGGTCACCCAGCGCCGGGGCCGGCGCATCATGATGTCGGAGTCCGAGCTCGACGCGTACCTCACCGAGCAGCGCACCTGCCGGGTGGCGACCGTCTCGCCCGACGGCCGGCCGCACGTCGGCGCCCTGTGGTTCGCATGGGACGGGACGTCGCTGTGGCTGTACTCCCTCACCCGCAGCCGGCGCTGGGCGGACCTGCGCCGCGACCCGCGGATCGCCGTCGTGGTCGACGACGGCGAGGAGTACGGCGAGCTGCGGGGCGTCGAGCTGTCCGGCACGGCGGTCTTCGTCGGCGAGGCGCCGCGCACGGGAGAGCCGTGCCCCGAACTGGAGGCGGCCGAGCGGCTGTTCGCCGCCAAGAACTTCGGCCTGGACGCGATGCCCCACGACGGCCGTCACGCCTGGCTGCGGCTGACCCCGGACGCCGTCGCGTCCTGGGACTTCCGCAAGCTGAGCCACGAGCCGGGCCCCGAGTGAAGCCCCGACCCGAGCCCCAAGCCGAGCCCCGAGCCGAGCCCCCGAGCCGACCCCGAGTGAAGCCCCCACCCGAGCCCCAAGCCGAGCCCCGAGCCGGCCCCCGGGTGAGGCCCGACCCGAGCCCCAAGCCGGCCCCGGCCCGAGCCCCAAGCAAAGCCACAACCCCTGACCGTCAACTACTCACCGCGCGCCCCACCTCTCGCAGCGCCTCCACCGCCGCCCTGATCGAGGGCCGCCGGTCCGCGTCCGAGCGCCACACCGCGTAGATGTGCCGCAGCATCCGGTGGCGTACGGGCACGAGGACGACGCCCTCCGGCACGGAACCGCGCCCCAGGCGGGGCGTGACGCACACGCCGAGGCCCGCCTGGATGAGCGCGAGCTGCGTGTGGTGCTCCCCCGCCAGGTGGGCGATACGGGGCTCGACGCCCTTGGCGCGCAGCGTGAACATCAGCCACTCGTAGCAGAATTCGCCCTCCGGCCAGGACACCCAGTCCTCGTCCGCGAGGTCCTCCAGGTCCAGCTCCGCCCGCCCGGCGAGCGGATGACCGGCCGGAAGCGCCACGTCGGCGGCGTCGTCCAGCAACTGCGCCCTGGCCAGCCCCGCCGGGACGGGCAGCCGCTTGTTGTTCCAGTCGAGCACCACGGCGAGGTCCATGTCGCCGCGCATCACGTGGCGTATGCCGTGTTCCGGCTCCAGCTCGCTGGTGCGTACGACCAGGTCGGGGTGGTCCCGCCGCAGCGCGGAGATCGCCGCCGGGAACAGCCCGCGCGCCGCCGTCGGGAACCCGGCCAGCCGCACCTCGCCCACCACCTGGCCGCGCTGCGCCTCGATGTCCGCCTGGGCCAGCTCCACCTGGGACAGGATGCGCGCCGCGTGATCGGCCAGCAGCAGGCCCGCGTCGGTCAGCCGCACACCGCGCCCGTTCTTGGCGACGAGCTGCTGCCCGACCTCCCGTTCCAGCTTGGCCAGTTGCTGCGAGACCGCCGATGTCGTCACGTGCAGCCCGTCCGCCGCGCCACTGACGGAGCCGTGGCGGGCGAGGGCGTCGAGGGTACGCAGGCGCTCCAGGTTCAACATGTAAGCAATGCTAAGCGAACCGGACCACGAAATCTCGCTTGTCCTACGAGGTCGCGTCGGCCATCGTGTCCGTCATGAGCACCGCAACCCCGACCTCCCGCCGCTCGCTGCCCACGCCGTCCACCACGTCGACGGCACCCCCCGCACCCCGCCGCACCCTCGACTGGCGCCTCCGCTTCGCGCTGCTCTCCCTCGTGTGGGGCTTCAGCTTCCTGCTGATCAAGGTGGGCACCCATGCCTTCGCCCCCTTCCAGGTCACCTTCGGCCGGCTGCTGTTCGGCACCGCGGTGCTCGCCGTCGCCATGGCGGTCAGACGCGCGCGACTGCCGCGCGGCGTCCGGACGTGGGGCCATCTGGCGGTGGCGGCGTTCCTCCTCAACGCCCTGCCGTTCTCGCTCTTCGCGTACGCCGAGCTGACGATCCCCTCGACGCTCGCCGGCATCTGCAACGCCACCTCCCCGTTGTGGGGCATGGCCCTGTCCCTGGTCGCCCTGTCGGAGGACCGTCCCACGCGCCGCCGGGTGGCGGGCCTCGGCATCGGCTTCATCGGCGTGCTGACCGTGCTCGGGGCCTGGCAGGGGTTCTCCGGGCTGGACGTCACGGGCACCGCGATGGCACTGCTGGCCTCGCTCAGCTATCCCATCGGCTGGATCTACGTCCGCCGTACGCTCGCGGGCCACGGTGACTCGCACCTGTCCCTGACCGGTGCGCAGCTCTTCCTCGCCACGTTGCAACTCGCCGTGGTCACCCCGCTGTTCACCACGTGGCCGACCGCCTTCCCGGTCGTACCGGTGCTCGCGGTGGTCGCGCTCGGCGCGCTGGGCACGGGGTTCGCGGTCCTGATCCAGTACGGGATCGTCGCCGAGGTCGGCCCGACGACCGGCCAGATGGTCACCTACTTCATCCCGGTCATCGCCACCGCCGCGGGCGTCACACTCCTGGGCGAGGCCCTGACCTGGAACACCCCCGTCGGAGCCCTGATCGTCCTGGCCGGCGCGGCCCTCACCCAAAGCCGCCAGGCCCGCCAGACCCGCCAGAACCGCCGCGGGACCCAGCGCTCCGGGACCCAGCGCCGCTGGACCCGCCGGACCCGCCGCAGCCGCCCCCGCCCCGGAACGCCCCGCCAGCCGTAACCCGGCCCGGCCCCGCCCCCGAAACCCCTCAGCCGTAGCTGCGCGCCTCCAGGGGGCCGGCCGCTGCGGCGATCGCGTCGGCGAGCGGCTCCAGGTCCGCCGTCGCCAGGCCCGAGATGGTGATCCGCACGCCCGGTCCGGTCGCCATCCGGAACCGGGCTCCGGGCGCCACCGCCCACCCCGCGTGCAGCAGCCGCGCCACCGCCCCGGTCTCGTCGGCCACCGGCACCCACACGTTCAGGCCGCTTCGCCCGTGCGCCTCCACGCCCCGCCGCGCCAGGGCCGCCACCAGCGCGTCGCGCCGCTCGGCGTACGCCGCGGCGACCGCCCGCGCGTCCACCGCGCCGGTCCGCCACAGGTGCGCGACGGCACGCTGCAACAGGCGGCTCACCCAGCCCGGCCCCAGGCGCTGCCGGCCCAGCACCCGGTCGACGGTGACCGGGTCGCCGGTCAGCGCCGCGACCCGCAGATCGGGGCCGTACGCCTTGGCGACCGACCGGATCAGCACCCAGTGGTCCGTCACGCCCGCGAGCGGGTGCAGCGGCTCGTCCACGAACCCGTTCCCGTGGTCGTCCTCGATGACCAGCACACCCGGGTGCGCGGCCAGCACCCGCCGCAGCTCCGCCGCCCGCTCGGCGCCCACCACCGCGCCGGTCGGGTTCTGCGCCCGGTCGGTCACGATGAGAGCCCGCGCCCCGAGGTCGCCGAGCGCCCGTTCCACCTCATCCGGCAGCGGCCCGTCGTCGTCGAGGGCGACCGGCACGGGCTTCAGCCCCAGGGCCGGTACGAGATCGAGGAGGGCGCCCCAGCCGGGGTCCTCGACGGCCACGGCGTCACCGGGGCGCAGGTGGGCGGAGAGCACGCGCTCGATGGCGTCCAGCGAACCGGACGTGACGGCGACCGGCCCGTCCGGCACGCCGTCGGCGTCCAGCGCCGCTCGGGCGAGCCGTGCGAAGTCCTCGTCCACGGGGGCCTGCCCGTAGAGCCCCCGCTCCTCGGCATCCCGGTGCGCCGCGGCCGCCAGCGCCTCGCCGAGCGGCGGCAGCAGGGCCGGGTCGGGGTTGCCCTTCCCGACGTCCCGTACGCCTTCGGGCGCCTCGATCCGGATGGACCCGCGCGCGGTGGTCGCCGGGCGGTGGCGCACCCGGCTGCCCCTGCGCCCGGCCGTCTCGATCACCCCGCGCTCGCGCAAGGTCCGGTAGGCGGCCGCGACCGTATTGGGATTGACGCCCAGGCGTGCCGCCAACTCCCGCATGGGCGGCAGCAGTTGGCCCGGCTCCAGCTCTCCCGAGCCGACGCCCCGCTCCACGCTCGCGGCAATCTCCGATGCACGCCGACCGACGATCCGATACTCTCCTAGCACAAACCAGATTATGCACTAGTGCAATGGAGTACGCAATGCCGCAGGACTCGACGTCGCAGGACGCCACGGAGTACCAGCCGACCGAGCGCACCGTCCCCACCCGCTCCCGGGAACGCGCCTCCTACGACCGCGAGCTGGTGCACGCGATACTCGACGAGGCGTACGTCTGCCACCTCGGTTTCGTCCGCGACGGCGCGCCCGTGGTCCTGCCCACGCTGTACGGCCGGGTCGGCGACCGCCTCTACGTCCACGGCTCCACCGGCTCGCGCCCGCTGCGCATGGCGGGCCAGGCCGACCCGGGGCTTCCTGTCTGCCTGACCGTCACGCACGTCGACGGCCTGGTCCTGGCCCGCTCGGCGTTCCACCACTCGATCAACTACCGCTCGGTCGTCGTCCACGGCATCGCCCACCAGGTCACCGACCCGGAGGAGAAGCGCACCGCGCTCGACGCCCTCGTCGACCACGTGGTCCCGGGGCGCTCCGCCGACTCCCGCCCGGCCAACGCCAAGGAGCTCGCGGCGACCGCCGTCCTGCGCCTGGACCTCGCCGAGGTGTCCGCCAAGCTCCGCACGGGCGGCCCCAACGACGACCCGGAGGACCTCGCCCTCCCCCACTGGACGGGCGTCGTCCCGGTCCGTACCACCTACGGCACCCCCGTCCCGGCATCCGACCTGGCCCCGACCGTCCCGGTCCCCGACTACGTCACCGAGCTCTGAGTCGAGGAGCCAGACGCCCGGCAGCCCGAGAGGTGGGGCGGGGACGCTTCCCCGCCCCACACCCCTCAGGCGGCCGGTGCCGTCACCCGGCGCCGCCCCACCGCGACCCGCGCCTCCGCGGCAGCCAGCCCCGCGACGGCGCCGAGCAGCAGCAGCGTCCCGGCCACCGTCGCGCCGGTCAGCCGCTCACCGAGCACCGTGACCGCGATGACCGCCGCGCTGACCGGCTCCAGGAGCATGATCACGGAGACGGTCGCGGCCCGGACGACGGCCGCGCCCGCGAAGTACAGCGCGTACGCCAGCGCGGTCGGGACGGCCGCCACGTACAGCATCAGCCCCGCCACCTTCGCGAGTTCGGCGGTGTGCGGGACCAGTCCCTCGGCCACCGCCATCGGCAGCAGGCCCACCGCGCCGACCGCGAAGGCCCAGGTGGTCGTGGTCAGCGCGGCCGCGCCGCCACCGTCCCGCCCGAGCCACCGCGTCAGCAGGGTGAGCGCGGCGTACGCGGCGGCGGACAGCACCGCGAGGGCCACCCCCGCGGGGTGCACCGCCGCGCCCCCGCCGCCGAGCACCAGCACGGCGAGTCCGGCCAGCGCGCCCGCGACCGCGACGACTCCGCCGCGCCCGAGCCGCTCCCCCATGGTCAGCCGCGCGCCCAGCGCGATCAGCACGGGTCCGGCGCCCAGCGTGACGACCGTGCCGACCGCGAGGCCGGTCAGCTCGACGGCGGCGAAGTAGGCGCTCTGGAAGACGGTGAGCCCGACGCCCGTACCGAGGATGCGCAGCAACCGCCGCCGCCGGGGCTCCACCGCCCGCGAGGTGCGACGGCGCCGCACCGCCAGCGCGCCGAGCAGCAGCACGAGGCCGCCGGCGCAGCGCCAGAACGACAGGGCCAGTGGGCCGAGGTCGCTGACCAGGAACACCAGCGAGGCGGCCGCCCCGGCAGTACCCCAGGCGATCCCGGCGACGATCAGATAGAAGAGGCTCCGCCCGATGGGCACGCCGGACGCACCGGGCACAGCGGACGGAACAGGGGAATTCGACACGTGACTTCTCCGCACGAAGACAGACAGATGGTTGGCCGCTCGACTCCGCACGCGGGCAGCGACGAACCGCCCGGGGACTGCCCGGGCCGGTCTTCGTCAGGAGTGGGGTGCCGCCCGCGTTACGCGGCGGGCGGCGGAAGTACGGTCGAATGCATGATCGTCACCTTACGTTGCGGCCTGTCCGGACGACAACCGCTCTTCCGGAAGTGCCGGTTCCGACCCGGCCACCGGCCCCGACGGCGCCTTGGGCGCCGACGACTGGGCGATGAAGGCCCCGACGAGCACCACCGCCCCGCCCAGGATCTGAGGCCCGGACAGGTGCTCCTTCAGCAGCACCCACGCCAGTACGGTCGCGATGACCGCCTCCAGGCAGGCGACCACACCGGCCACCTGCGGGGACAGCCTGCGCACGGAGATGACACCGGTGACGTACGCGAGGACGGTGGCGATCAGGACCACCCACGAGAGCAGCAGCCACGCCGGGGCCGTCGTTCCGCCCAGGTCGGCACTGCCGCCCAGCACCGACCAGTCCATGCCCCAGGGGCGCGCGACGACGGTGAGGACGACGGAACCGAAGAGCAGGCCGTACGCGATGACGCCGAGCGGATCGGCCGGCCGTGCCTCGTCGCTGCCCTGGTCGGAGAGCACGAAGTAGCCCACCTGGCAGCAGGCGGCGCCCAGGGCGAGCACCAGTCCGACGAGGTCGAAGCTCAGCCCCGACCACACCTCCACGACACACGCGAGTCCGCCGACCGCGAGCACCACCCCGAGCGCGGCGGCCCGCGTCACCGGCCTGCGCTGCACGAACCGCACCCAGCCGAGGACCAGCGCCGGGGCGAGGTACTCGATGAGCAGCGCGACCCCGACGGGGATGCGGGAGATGGCCGCGAAGTAGCAGGCCTGGACGCCCGCGACGGCGAGCAGGCCGAAGCCGGCGAGCAGGGCGGGCTTGCGGCGCAGCAGATCACGGTGGCGCCAGGCGACGGGCAGCATGACGAGCGCGGCGCCGGTCACCCGTAGCCACACCACGTGCAGCGGGTCGAGCCCCGCCTCGATCAGCGGCTTGGCCGCGACACCTGATCCACCGAATGCGAAGGCCGAGGCCAGGGCGAGTCCCAGGCCGGCGCTTCTCCCCTGAGACGCGTGCATCGGCACATCATGACAGCACCACGTCAGGAGCGTAAGAGCCGTTACACCTGTTGAGACGGCTCGCCGATCCGCGCGGCCAGCGATGCCGCGTCGACCCCGGCGCGGGTCAGTACCTCGACGGCGCGGCACTCGCGGTCGGCGGCCAGCCCGGCGAGCAGGTCGAGCCCGCCCGCCCGTGGGGCACTGCGCCGTCCGGCCCGTTCGCGGGCACCCTCCATCGCGGCGACGGCGGCGGGCGACCACCCCGGTACACCGGCCCGCGCCGGCAGGGGCATGGCGCCGGTGTCCTCGACGGAGCCCTGCCAGCGCAGCCCGTACCCGATGCTCCGCTGCACGAGGTAGCCGAGCACCCGCGCGACCTGCTCGCCGCCGTCGAAGGCGGCCCGGACGTCCGGATCGGATTCGAGCAGTGAGTGCAGCAGGTGGGCCGTGTCGATCTGCCGGTCACCGTCCCGCAGTGCCCTGCGCCGCGCGCCCGCGACGACGGAGGCCAGTTCGACGGTGAGTCCGGCCTCAATGTCCGGACGGCCGGCCTGCCGGGGCACTCGCGGGGTGGGGCTTCGCACCCTTCCACCTCATCAGCCGCCGGGGGCCGGAACATCCCCGCCCAGGAGCATTCGCGCATCCCACGGAAGGTGGGCACGGACGGCCGCCTTCTCCTCCTCACGGATGAGAGGGACACCAAGACCTGATGGCCCGTCAGTATTGCTTGTTCATGACCTCGCGACTACGTTCCGCGACACCGTAACCCGCCGAGAAGGGGTGGTCGCATGGCCGAGGTCAGCGCGGAGGCACGCATCGAGGCACCGGCCGGAAAGGTCTGGGCGCAGTTGACGGACTTCACGTCGTACGGCCGATGGAACGCCACCCACACCAGCTTCCCCGGCGGCGGCCCGGAACCCCTTGCGGTGGGCACGGCGTACCAGGAGAACATGAAGCTCATGGGGTTCCCGGCCGAGGTCACCTGGACCGTGGACGAGCTGACCCCCGAGCGGCTGCTGGCCACCCGGGGGAAGGGCCCGATGGGCGTGACGCTCGGCATGCGCTACACGCTCACGCCGGACGGGGGCGCCACGACCGTCCGCGTCGACGGCGAGTTCACCGGCGCGGCCGTGTCCCTGATGGCGGGCAAGCTCAGGGACTCGGCGACCATCGCGCTCGACGAGTCGCTGCGCAGACTGGCCGGCCTGGTGACGTGACGCCACCGGACCGCCCAGGTCCCGTATCTCAGCCCTGGCCGACGCGGTCGCGGCCCTCGTCGACGCGGTCCTCGTCGGCTCAGCCGTGGTCGACTCAGCGCGCGTCGACTCAACCCCGGCCGACACGATGCGCGTCGACTCAGTGCTCGTCGGCGAGGATCAGATAGAGCTTCTTGCGGGCGTCGTTGATGACGGCCAGCGCCTTCTGCCGCTGGTCGGCGTCCCCGGTCTTCCACACCTGCCCAAAGGCCTCCAGCAGTCCGAAACCGGCCTGCCGGATCTCGTTCATGGCCTCCCAGTCGACCCCGCGCCCCGCCTCTTCCCACGGGGCGTCCGGTCCCGCGTCGGCCTCGGCGCGTCCGGCGTCGGTGAGCGTGAAGAGCTTCTTGCCGCCCTCGCTCCTGCTGGCGATCAGACCCTCGTCCTCCAGCAACTGGAGGGTCGGGTAGACCGAGCCGGGGCTGGGCCGCCAGGCACCGCCACTGCGCTCGGCGATCTCCTGGATCATCTCGTAGCCGTGCATCGGCCGGTCCTTCAGCAGCGCGAGGATCGAGGCGCGCACGTCACCGCGCCGCGCCCGCCCCCGGCCGCCTCCGCGTCCACGCCCACCGCCGAAGGGCCCTCCCCCGAACGGCCCACCACCGAACGGTCCGCCGCCGAATCCCGGCCCGAACGGGCCGAAGGCGCCTCGCCGCCCCTCGAAGTCCCCCTGTCGCTCGCCGCCCCAGCCGCGATGGCCGGGTCCGCAGTTCCCATGCGCACGCATCCCGCACGCTCCTTCCATCGTTGATCGGTCGCGATGCTTCAACGATATATCGGAACCGCTCGTTGAGCAATCGTCCGATCCGAGCCCAGGCCAGAGGCACCGAATTGGCCTTGGCCCGGGGCGTGACGCCGCGCCTACGGTCGGTGCCATGCGGATTCGAATCGTCGACGCCTTCACCGACCGCCCCTTCTCCGGCAACCCGGCGGGGGTCCTGCTCCTGGACGCCTTCCCGGACGACCACTGGCTCCAGAAGGTCGCCGCGGAGGTCAACCTCTCCGAGACGGCCTTCGCCCACCCGTTGCCGCCGGGCGGCGAGGCCGACTGGGCGCTGCGCTGGCTCACGCCGGTCGCCGAGGTCGACATGTGCGGCCACGCCACCCTCGCCACCGCGCACGTCCTGCACACCACGGGCCGCGCGGCCGGCACGGTCCGCTTCGCCGCGCGGTGCGGCATCCTGTCGGCCAGCGCTGCCGAGGACGGCTCCATCACGCTGGACTTCCCGACCTCCTCACTGGCACCCGTCCCGGTGCCGGACGGGCTCGCGAAGGCGCTCGGCGCAGACGTCGTCTCCGTGCACGACACCGCCGCGCACATCGGTGACCTGCTGGTCGAGCTGGCGGACGAGCAGGCCGTGCGGTCCCTCGCGCCGGACTTCGCGGCCCTGGCGACGATGTCGGACCGGGGCGTCATCACCACCGCCGCCGCCGGAGAGCCCGGGCGCGGGTACGACTTCGTCTCCCGCTGCTTCTTCCCCGCCCTCGGTATCGACGAGGACCCCGTGACCGGCAGCGCGCACACCGCCCTGGCACCGTTCTGGTCGGCCCGCCTCGGCCGCGACGAGCTGACCGGTCTGCAAGGCGGTGCCCGCACCGGCCTGGTGCGTACCGCCCTGCGCGGCGAGCGGACGCTGCTGACCGGTCACGCGGTGACGGTCATCGAGGGCGACCTGCTGGCGTGACGCCGGCAGGCACGACGAAGGGGCGTACGGAACCCTCCGTACGCCCCTTCACACGGACTCCACCACCCCCGACTCCGGCCCGACTCCACCCCCGACTCCGGCCCGACTCCGCCTCAGCTCCGCCCCGACCGCCTCACGGCGTGGGCAGCCACCCCACCCGGCCCGCGAGCAGCGCGTACCCGACGAACGCGACGATGTCGAGCAGCGCGTGCGCCACGACCAGCGGCCCCACCCGCCCCCACCGCCGGTAGAGCAGGACGAACACCACGCCCATCACCATGTTGCCGATGAACCCGCCGATGCCCTGGTACAGGTGGTACGAACCGCGCAGCACCGAGCTGGTCGCCAGCGCCGCCATCGGGCTCCAGCCCAACTGGTCCAGCCTGCGCAGCAGATAGCCGACGACGATGACCTCCTCCACCACGGAGTTCTGCACCGCCGACAGGATCAGCACCGGGTACTTCCACCACACCTCGGGCAACGCCTCGGGCACCACCGTCAGGTTGGCCCCCACGGCCCGCGCCACGAGGTAGAAGGCGAGGCCCGCGCTGCCGATACCGGCCGCGACCAGCGCCCCGCGCCCCAGGTCCGGCCAGGGCCGGCGGCGGTCGAAGCCGATCGCCCGCAGCCCCGCGCCCTCCCGGATCAGCAGGTGCGCCACCAGTGCGACGGGCACCAGCGCGGTCGCGATCCCGAACAGTTGCCAGGCCAGGTCGAGCCATGGCCGCCCCGGCGCGTACGAGCCGTTGAGCGTCGCCGCCTGCTCCTTCAGCCCGCCCGGCTTGGTCAGCGAGCCCACGAAGCTGATCAGCGCGGAGACGCCGCTCGCGCCCAGGGACAGCGCCAGGACGAGCAGCGTCTCGGACCGCAAGGTCCTGCGCCCAACGCCCTCCGCGGGAAGAGTTCCAGCCACGTACGCGCACACCTGCCTCGGTTCGACCGCCCTGGGACGTCACAGCTTGCCCGACGATCGCACCAGGAACCCAGCCGGGGCGGCACACCGGCCGCCCGGGCATCACCCCCGCCGCTGTTCCGACGGCCGCCCCGGGAAGCCGACCGGCCAGGTGTGCACCGGCTGCCCCTGACGCATCAGCCGGCAGTACTGGCGGGTGGTGGCGGCCAGCGCCGCCTCGCGTCCCAGTCCCGCCTCCAGTGCCCGGTGGAACGTTTCCACCTGCCACGACGCGCCGTTCACCCGGCGCCTGCACCGCTCCTCGATGATCCCCAGGTACCGCTCGCGGTCTGTGCGCTCCACGCCCCACGCGTCCAGGCCCGCCGCGGCGAGCGGCAGCAGCTCGTCCCGTACCAGCTTCACCGCCGGCACGGTGGTGACCCCGCCGCTCCGCCCGGGCCGCGGCCAGCGCAGCTCGGCGTCGATGCCGTAGCGGCAGGCGGCGTCGAAGTTCGCGGCGGCGTCCTCGAACGGCAGCCGGCGCCACACGGGCCGGGCCTCCTCGGCGAGCGCGCGCACCAGGCCGTAGTAGAAGGCGGCGTTGGCGAGCACGTCGTCGACGGTCGGCCCGGCCGGCAGCACCCGGTTCTCCACCCGCAAGTGGGGCACACCGTCCACGACGCCGTACACCGGCCGGTTCCAGCGGTAGATCGTGCCGTTGTGCAGGACGAGTTCCTGGAGGGACGGCACGCCGCCCTCGTCGAGGACCCGCAGCGGGTCCTGCTCGTCGCAGATGGGCAGCAGGGCGGGGAAGTAGCGGACGTTCTCCTCGAAGAGCTCGTACGCCGAGGAGACCCACCGCTCCCCGAACCAGGTGCGCGGCCGCACGCCCTGCGCCTGGAGCTCGGGCGGGCGGGTGTCCGTGGCCTGGGTGAACAGCGGCGGGCGGGACTCGCGCCACAGCTCGCGACCGAAGAGGAAGGGGGCGTTGGCGCCCACCGCGATCTGTACGGCGGCGATGGCCTGGGCGGCGTTCCACACGTCCGCGAAGCGCTCGGGCGTCACCTGGAGGTGCAGTTGTACGGAGGTGCAGGCCGCCTCGGGCGCGATGGAGCTCGCGGTGCAGTCGAGCCGCTCGACGCCGTCGATGTCGAGGGTGAACTCCTCGCCCCGGGCCGCGACGATCTGGTCGTTGAGCAGCATGTACCGGTCGACGTCCGAGAGGTTCCCGGACACCAGATCGTCCTGGGAGAGGGTCGGAAGAATTCCGATCATCACAATGCCGGCGTCGACCTCCTGGGCCTTGCGGTGCGCGTACGCCAGCCCGGTGCGCAACTCCTCGGCGAGCTGGTCGAAGACGCGCCCGCCGAGCCGGTGCGGGGCAATGTTCACTTCGAGGTTGAACATTCCGAGTTCCGTCTGGAAATCCCGGCTTGCGATGCGCTCCAGCACCTCGGCATTCATCATCCGCGGCATGCCGTCCGCACCCGCGAGATTCAGCTCGATCTCCAGCCCCACGAGATTGCGTGGCCGGTCGAACCTCTTGTCGGCAAGGAGTCGCTCCAGTCCTGTCAGGCACTGCTGAAGTTTCCTGCGGTACCTCTGCCGATCGGACAGGTCGAAGCCGCCTGCCGCGATCTTCTCCCCCATCGAAGCGTCCCTCCTCGAGTGGGTGGCGCGCGGCATCGTCGCTCGCGTCACGGACGATAATGCCCAGTCGGGCTGATCTGTAACTCCCCCATGGACAGTGCTTGGACGGTAGGCTGGATACGTTGTTTGCGCGGCACATTCCGCAGGCATGGGACACCGGGCAGTTACCGGGTGCCAGTGCCCGACACGACCGAACGGCAGGGGCGGCGTGGGCCGGTCGAAACAGCGGCGGCATTCGGCCTACCGCACGCCGGACAACACCGCAGGCAGCGGCCTCGCGTGCGCGGGAAATCCACAGAAACTCCGCAAACCAAAGACCTGATTCGGCCTTGCCGGTAATATCGCCGACGGCTAGCGGAAACATTACGTGAACACGTGTCGTATAAACTCCGCGAACGAGGCAGAGAGTCGCGCCCGGCCACGGCCCAGCGGCCCCCTCCGGCCCCCTCTGACCCCGAAGCTGACACTGTCGTCCGCACCTTCCCTCGCATCACCCTGTCTCTTGACTGAGAGGCGACCCACCATGCCGCTCCACGTCTCCCCCGCCCCCGCGCCTGCCTTGCGCAGTGTCCTCGCGGCGCTCGGTTCCCCCGCCGTCCGCGAGGCACACACGCCCGCTCTCCGGTCCGTCCAGGGACCGCTGAGCCCCGAAGTCCCGCTCCCCGTCCACGTGCTGGACGTCCGCGATCACGTCGTTCCGCCCGCCGGTGCACCGCGTACCCGACTGGCCGGCTGGCGGTTCCTGATCCGCGGCGGCGACCGCCCGGTCGCCGCCGCGGACACCATCCTCACCCCGGACGGCTGGGCGTTCTCGCACTTCTTCGAGGGCCCCTATCTGGCCTCGACGGAGCGCGCGCTGCGGCAGGCCGACGCCATGGCCACCCGCCACCAGCCGCGTCTGCTGTCCGTACCCGATCTGTACATGCTGACGCTGTGGCTGCACGGGGACACCGAGGCCGACCCGGCGACCGGCGCCCCGGCCCCCACGGACCTGCTGATCCCGCTGGCCCCCGCGCCGCCGGGAATCGCCTCGCACCTGCCGTACCGGGTCGCCGATCTGTTGCCTGTGCTGACGCTGCGACTGGTGCCGCCACCGTTGCTGGAGTCAACGGCCTGATGACTCCCCCGGTCCGATCGGACTAGCCCGGTGCGGCCACCACGAACCACCCGAAGGGACAGTGCGGTTGAGCTGAACCATCCGCGCGGGTGACACGTCATTAAGCAGTAGGAAGCGCTGCCGCGAAATCCCTGCGGATTGACGCCCGTGGGGCAACACTGGGAACGGACCGACCGACAAACGGGGGGCGGCCATGAACACCGCATCGAGCCGCAGGACACACACCACACCGCAGCGAAAGAACCGACCCATGTGCCAGCACCAGCCAGCCTGTCCGACCGCCGACTCCGCCGACAGGGAGGCGGCCCGCCTGGTGGCTCACCACCCGGAACAGGGCTGGAGCCTGCTGTGCAACGGCGTCCTGCTCTTCGAGGACACCGGTGAGCTGCTGCCGGACGGCCAGATCATCGCGCCGCACCGGCCGCTGAGCGCCTCGAAGGTCGTGACGGCCGCCTGAGGCACGGCACACAACCGCACGACGAAGGGCCGGTACGGAGATCACCTCCGTACCGGCCCTTCGTCATGACCGTCAGTGGTCGTACTCAGTGGCCGTACTCAGTTGTCGTACTCGGTTGTGGTACTCAGTTGTCGTACTCGTCCAGCGGCGGGCAGGAGCAGACCAGGTTCCGGTCGCCGAACGCGCCGTCGATGCGGCGAACCGGCGGCCAGTACTTGTCCGCGGCCGAGACGCCGGCCGGGAAGACCGCCTCCTCACGGCTGTACGCGTGCGTCCACTCGCCGCCCAGCGCGGCCGCCGTGTGCGGGGCGTTGCACAGCGGGTTGTCGTCGGAGGGCCACTCGCCCGACGCGACCTTCTCGATCTCGGCGCGGATCGCGATCATCGTGTCGCAGAAGCGGTCGAGTTCGGTCAGGTCCTCGCTCTCGGTCGGCTCGATCATCAGCGTGCCGGCCACCGGGAAGGACATGGTCGGGGCGTGGAAGCCGTAGTCGATCAGCCGCTTGGCGATGTCGTCGACGCTGACGCCGGTCGCCTTGGAGATCGGGCGCAGGTCCACGATGCACTCGTGGGCGACGAGCCCGGCCGGGCCGGTGTACAGCACCGGGTAGTGCGGCTCCAGGCGCTTGGCGATGTAGTTGGCCGCGAGGACGGCGACCTGCGTGGCGCGCTTGAGGCCCTCGCCGCCCATGAGGCGGACGTACGCCCAGGAGATCGGCAGGATGCCGGCCGAACCCCACGGCGCGGCCGAGATCGGGCCGACGCCCGTGTCGGGGCCGGCGCTCGGCTGGAGCGGGTGGTTGGGCAGGTACGGGGCGAGGTGCGCCCGGACACCGACCGGGCCGACGCCGGGGCCGCCGCCGCCGTGCGGGATGCAGAAGGTCTTGTGCAGGTTCAGGTGCGAGACGTCACCGCCGAACTCGCCCGGCTTCGCCAGGCCCACCAGCGCGTTGAGGTTGGCGCCGTCCACGTACACCTGGCCGCCCGCCTCGTGCACCTGGGCGCAGATGTCGGCGACGTGCTCCTCGAACACGCCGTGCGTGGACGGGTAGGTGATCATCAGCACGGACAGCTCGTCGCGGTACTGCTCGATCTTGGCGCGCAGGTCCTCGACGTCGATCTCGCCGTCGTCGGCGGTCTTGACGACCACGACCTTCATCCCGGCCATCACGGCGCTGGCGGCGTTGGTGCCGTGCGCGGACGACGGGATCAGGCAGACCGTGCGCTGCGTGTCACCGTTGGCGCGGTGGTACGCGCGCACCGCGAGCAGACCGGCCAGCTCGCCCTGCGAACCGGCGTTGGGCTGGATGGACACCTTGTCGTAGCCGGTGACCTCGGCGAGGCGCTCCTCCAGCTCACGGATCAGGGTGAGGTAGCCCTGCGCCTGGTCGACCGGCGCGAAGGGGTGGATCTGCCCGAACTCGGGCCAGGTCACCGGCTCCATCTCGGTCGTCGCGTTCAGCTTCATGGTGCAGGAGCCGAGCGGGATCATGCCCCGGTCCAGCGCGTAGTCGCGGTCGGCGAGCTTGCGCAGGTAGCGCAGCATCGACGTCTCGGAGCGGTGCGCGTGGAAGACGGGGTGGGTGAGGTAGGCGTCGGAGCGCAGCATCGCCTCGGGCAGGACGTCGGCGGTGGCGGCGTCCAGCTCCTCGATGTCGCCGCGCACGCCGAAGGCGTCCCACACGGCGACGATCTGGGCGCGGCCGGTCGTCTCGTCGCAGGCGGCCGAGACGTGGTCGGCGTCGACGAGGCGGAGGTTGACGCCGTTCTCGCGGGCGGCGGCGACGGCCTCGGCGGCCTTGCCGGGCACCCGGACGGTCACGGTGTCGAAGAACGTGCCGTGGACGACGTCGACGCCGCCGGCGCGCAGGCCCTCGGCGAGGACGACCGCGTACCGGTGGACGCGCTGGGCGATCTGCTTGAGCCCCTCGGGGCCGTGGTAGACGGCGTACATGCCGGCCATGACGGCGAGCAGCACCTGCGCGGTGCAGATGTTGCTGGTGGCCTTCTCGCGGCGGATGTGCTGCTCGCGGGTCTGGAGGGCGAGCCGGTACGCCTTGTTGCCGTCGGCGTCGACGGAGACGCCGACGAGCCGGCCCGGCAGGGAGCGGGCGAACTTGTCGCGCACGGCCATGTAGCCGGCGTGCGGGCCGCCGAAGCCCATGGGCACACCGAAGCGCTGGGTCGTGCCGACCGCGATGTCGGCGCCCAGCTCGCCGGGCGAGGTCAGCAGGGTCAGCGCCAGCAGGTCGGCGGCGACGGTGACGATCGCGCCGAGCTCGTGGGCCTGGTCGATGACCGGCTTGATGTCCCGTACGGCACCCGAGGCACCGGGGTACTGGAGCAGCACGCCGAACACGCCGCGCTCGGCGACCTCGGCCGGGATGCCGCCGCTCAGGTCGGCGACGACGACCTCTACACCGGTCGGCTCGGCGCGGGTCTCGATGACGGCGATGGTCTGCGGCAGGGCGTCGGCGTCGACCAGGAAGACGCCGCCCTTGACCTTGCCGACGCGGCGGGCCAGCGACATGGCCTCGGCGGCGGCGGTGCCCTCGTCGAGCAGCGAGGCGCCGGAGGTGGGCAGGCCGGTCAGGTCGGCGACCATGGTCTGGAAGTTGAGCAGCGCCTCCAGGCGGCCCTGCGAGATCTCCGGCTGGTACGGCGTGTACGCGGTGTACCAGGCGGGGTTCTCCATGACGTTCCGCAGGATGACCGGCGGCGTGAACGTGCCGTAGTAGCCGAGGCCGATCATCGGGGCGAGCACCTGGTTGCGCTCGGCGAGCGAGCGCAGCTCGGCCAGGACCTCGGCCTCGGTGCGGGCGTCGGGCAGCCCGAGAGCCTCGGCGCTCTTGATCACATCCGGCACCGCGGCAGCCGTGAGCTCGTCGAGCGAACCGTAGCCGACCTGCGCGAGCATCTTGGCGCGGGCCTCGTCGTCGGGCCCGATGTGCCGCTGCTCGAACGGGGTTCCCTGTTCGAGTACGGAGAGCGGAATGCGGTTGGCGGTCATTGCGGAGGCCTCCTGGTCGATACGACCTGCGAGGGGCACCACGGCGCGGGTGCCCGGACGGCCTCCCCCTCTGTCATCTCAACCTGAGAGCTTCACCGGACCTCCCCGGGTCGGGGCGGACCGGCTTTCACCGTCGGTGAGAGCGGATGCCGTCGAACGCCCGCCCTGCTTTCCAGAGTGACCTCGTCCGTGCGGTACCGGGTGCCTGAGAGATTCCGGGGAGGATTTGCTCCTTCGGCGCCTCCGAAAGGTTTCTCCGGAGGACTCTCCCGCACGGGGTCAGCGGCCGTCTGCCAGCCTACCAGCGCGGTCCCCGCCCGATCCCTCGAGTGGCCGACGTCACCGATGTGCACTTTCGTAGTGTTTACAGAGCGGTTGCGACCAGTTGGAGGGACCGTGCAGACCGATATCGATCCGCGCAGCCTGATCGGCCGCAAGGCCTTCGACCGCAACGGCCACAAGATCGGCACCATCGACGAGGTGTACCTGGACGACGCGACGGGCGTTCCCGAGTGGGCCGCCGTCCGCACGGGCCTGTTCAGCCGCGACGCCTTCGTACCCCTGGAGCCGAGCGACCTCGCGGACGACGGCCTGCACATCCCGTACGACCGCGCCCTGATCAAGGACGCCCCCGACTTCGGCGTCGGCCGCCACCTCTCACCCGAGCAGGAGCTCCAGCTCTACCACCACTACGGTCTCGCGCTCCCGCCACCTCCCTCCGCTGAGTCCCCCGACCGCGACTTCGGCAAGGTCGCCGGCCAGGACGACTGACCCGGTACGAGCGGCAACGGCTCCGACGGCTCCAGGTCGGGGTCGTCCGCCCAGAACGTCCGCACCCGCCCCGGCGCCGACCCGGGCACCTCGAACCGCACGGTCACCCTCCCCACCCCACTGCCCTGCACCCACCCGGCCCCATACGCGGCGTGCCGCACGTCCTCCCCCGCCAACCACCGCCGCCCTTCACCCCCACCCCCAGGCCCCCCTGCCGAACCCGCACCCCCAGCCGTGCCACCACCACGTGCGCCCGGACCAGCCACTGGGCCACCGCCCGGGACGCCCGCGCCAGACGCCGGTCCACCACCGTCCGCTGGGCCACCGCCCGGGACGCCCACGCCAGACGCCGGTCCACCACCGCCCGGGATGCCCGCGCCACCGGCAGGGCCACCACCGTCGGCCAGGTCGGCACCCCCAGGTACGCCCCCACCACCGGCTGGGCCGACACGCCCGGCCAGGCCACCGCCACCGCGTGCGCCCGCGACGGGTACGCCGCCGCCCCTGGCTACCCCCGCACCATCCGCCACCCCCGCACCGGCGTCTCCGCCAGCGCCACCACGGACGCCACCGCCGCCGAGGGCGCCCACCCCAGAGGCGGGGCCCGCACCACCGGCGGGGCCACCACCGCCCGGGGCACCCGTACCACCCACTGAATCACCGCCACGCAAAACGCCCGCACCGCCCATCGAGCCACCGCCCCCGACGGCTCCCGCCACCTCAGGCCCGGCCGTCCCGGCCGCGTCCCGCACAGGGGCATGGGTGCCCGGCCCCGCCGCGGGTTCGCCTGCGCCGACCACGTACCCCTGCCCGGAGCCGGGAGCCGGGCCGGCCGACGTACCGTCCACGCCCGCCACCCCCTCCGCGGCGGCCTGGGCGAACAGGTCTTCCTGGGTGTAGTCCGCGAGCCCCGAGACGCCCACGCCGAGGAGCCGCACCCCGCCCGTGGTGTCCACGCCTTCCAGCAGCCGCGCCGCGGCCTCCCGCACCACCACGGGATCGTCCGTAGGGCCACGCAGCGTCTCGGACCTGGTCAGCGTCGAGAAGTCGTACCGCCGTACCTTCAGGACCACCGTCCGCCCCGACCGCCCCGCACCCCGCAGCCGCTGCACGCACCGCTCGGCCAGCCGCTCCACCTCCATCCGCACCCGCACCCGGTCGTGCAGGTCCACGTCGAAGGTGTCCTCCACCGACACCGACTTGGCGTCGCGCTCCGCCACCACGGGCCGGTCGTCGTACCCCATGGCCATCCGGTACAGCGACTCCCCGTGCGCCTTCCCCAGCAGCCGTACGAGCTCGTCCTCGCCCGCGGCCGCCAGGTCCGCCACCGTGGTCATCCCGGCCCGCCGCAGGTGCTCCCCGGTCGCCGGCCCCACCCCCGGCAGGATCCGCACCGACTTCGGACCCAGCAGCTCCCGCTCCGTACCGGGCTCGATCAGCACCAGCCCGTCGGGCTTGGCCTCCTCCGAGGCGATCTTCGCGAGCATCTTGGAGCCGGCCAGACCCACCGACCCAGTCAGCCCCGTGACCGCGTGGATGTCCCTGCGCAGCCGCTCCCCGGCCGCCCGCGCGGTGGCCGCGTCATGCGCCGCGTCCCCAGCCTCCAGGTCCACGAAGGCCTCGTCCAGGCTCAGTGGCTCGACGAGGGGCGACAGCCCGCGCAGCAGCTCCATGACCTGCTCACTGACCGCGCGGTACAACGAGAACCGCGGCACCAGATACGCGGCGTTCGGCGCCAGCCGCCGCGCCTGCGCCATCGGCATCGCCGAATGCACCCCGAACCGCCTCGCCTCGTACGACGCCGTGGCGACCACCCCACGCGGCCCCAGCCCCCCGACGACCACCGGCTTTCCGCGCAGACTCGGCTTCGCCGCCTGCTCGGCGGCGGCGAAGAAGGCATCCATGTCCAGATGCAGGATCGTCGGCGCGGCTCTCACACCAACGATGCTGCCCTACGCCACTGACAATCGCCCGCACACACGTACGGAACGCGGCTCAGACGGCCCTGTCCCGCCGCCGCCGCGCCAGCTCGTCCGACGGGTTGTGCCCGACCAGCGTCTCGCCGGTGTCGATGCGCTCGCCGTGCAGTTGCGACAACGCCGCCTCGACGTCCCGCCACACCACGCCCACGGCGATCCCGAAGACCCCCTGGCCGCCCTGGAGCAGATCGACGACCTCGTCCGGCGACGAGCACTCGTAGACCGTCGCACCGTCGCTCATGAGCGTCATGCGCTCCAGGTCCCGAAAGCCCCGCGCACGCAGGTGCTGGACGGCCGTGCGGATGTTCTGGAGGGCGACGCCCGTGTCCAGGAAGCGCTTGACGATCTTGAGGACGACCACGTCGCGAAAGCTGTAGAGCCGCTGCGTTCCCGACCCGTACGCCGGCCGCACACTCGGCTCGACCAGCCCGGTACGGGCCCAGTAGTCGAGCTGCCGGTACGTGATCCCGGCGGCCGCGCACGCCGTCGGCCCGCGATAGCCGATCGTTTCGGCGACCGGGTCGGCCGGATCGACCGGCTGCCCCTGCCCCGCGCCGACACCCGCGCCGGTCACACCCGCGTGAGCCGGGTCGGCCGCACTGCCGTGAAGCGGATACGGCCCGCTCTTCCCCAGACTTCGTCCGGGGAGGCCCCCAGTCGCACCGTCGCCGCTGCTCATCACGCCGACCCTCCGTCCTTGACCTGCCATCTCGACGGTAGGCAGTCACCCGGGGTGCGTCAACGATCGCCACACTCGGCACGCCGAGTGATAATCACCCTGAGAGTGGTTTCCCGTATCCAGAAACCGGGAAAGGCTACTCGAATGGGCCCAAAGCCCTCAGCCGCGCCTCTGAACAACGCCCCTCGCCGCCGCCCCGGCGGCCGGCCCCGGCGGCCCGAAGCCCGGCGGCCCGCCGGCGGGCGTCAGCGAACGGCCGACGGGCATCACCAGCCGGCTCACACCGAGCCGGCTGCGATGTCCCACCGGCCTCACTGGCTGCTGGTGCCGAAGTCCTCGGGAGAGATCTGGTCGAGGAACTCGCGGAACTTCTCCACCTCGTCCTCCTGCTCGTCGGGGATGGCGATTCCCGCGTCATCGAGCACGCCGTCACTCCCGTAGATCGGGGTCCCGGTGCGCAAGGCCAGCGCTATGGCGTCGGAGGGCCTGGCGCTCACCTCGACTCCGCTGGCGAAGACCAGCTCCGCGTAGAAGACCCCTTCCCGCAGGTCCGTGATGCGGACCTCGGTCAGCTCCTGGCCCACGGCCTCGAGCACATCCTTGAAAAGGTCATGAGTGAGCGGCCGGGCGGGAGCCATGCCCTGCTGCGCGAAGGCGATCGCCGTCGCCTCCCCCGGACCGATCCAGATCGGGAGGTACCGGTCGCCTCCCACTTCACGCAGGAGCACGATCGGCTGGTTGGACGGCATTTCCACCCGGACACCGACAACATCGAGCTCGTTCACATTGCAACCCTAGGACGTGCCGGACCGGTTTGGATAGTCGGGCCCGTGTCAAGATCAGTGCAAGCGGATGCCGAGGGCCGTCTGCACCAGCGCGGCATGCAGCCGTACGGACAGTGCCGCCAGCTCCTTCGCGGTCGCCTCGGCATGCGCCCTGGTCTGCGGATTACGGTGCCTGCGCAGCGGCGCGACGACCTGCTCGACCAGTCCCGCCTCCCGCTCGGCGGCGGCTTTCACCGCCCGCAGATGTCGCGGCTCCAGACCGAATCTCCCCAGATCCGCGACAAGTTTCGCGACCGTCACCGCCTCGGCGTCGTACCCGCCGTCCACGCGCTGCACGACCAGCCCGTACGACTCCCACTCGGCGAGCTCCTCCTCGCCGGCCCCCGCGGCCGCGAGCAGCTCCGCCCTGCCGACCCGGGCGGCCGTCGGACGGTCCTGCCCGGCCGGCTCCCACGGCTCGCCGTCCAGGGGGTCGCGCTGCGGCCCCGGGGCGGGCGGCAGCTCCACCTGCTCGCCCCGCTCGACCGCGTCCAGGTGCTCGCGGATCACCTTCAGCGGCAGATAGTGATCCCGCTGCATCCGCAGGATGCGCGCCAGCCGCTCCACGTCCCCGGGGCTGAACTTCCGGTATCCGGAAGCCGTCCGCTGCGGCTCGACGAGCCCCTCCGCCTCCAGGAACCTGATCTTGGAGATCGTGACCTCGGGAAACTCTTCGCGCAGTTGGTTGAGCACCGTCCCGATGCTCACCAGCCGACCGCCCGCGCCGGCGGTGCCGTCGCCGGCACCGCCCGTCGTGGTTCGCAGCATGGGCCTCCCCTGCCGGGTCACACGCCCCGCTGGCTCGCGTAGAAGACCAGCCGGTACTTGCCGATCTGCACCTCGTCGCCGTTCGCCAGCGGAACCGAGTCGATCCGCTCACGGTTGACGTAGGTGCCGTTCAGGCTGCCGACGTCCGAGACGGTGAACGTCCCGTCGGGCGACCTGCGGAACTCCACGTGACGGCGCGACACGGTCACATCGTCGAGGAAGATGTCGCTCTGCGGGTGCCGACCCGCCGTGGTCAGGTCACTGTCCAGCAGGAAACGGCTGCCCGAGTTCGGACCGCGCCGCACCACCAGGAGCGCCGAACCGAGCGGCAGCGCCTCGACGGCCGCCTGTGCCTCGGGAGACAGCGACGGCAACTGCGTCTGGCCGGTGACCTCGGAGTCGTACGCCTCCAGGCCGGAGATGGAGATCGTCGACGTCGTCTCGGACGCGCGCTCGGCGGGGACGCCCGCCCGCAGCGGCGCACCGCAGTTGGAGCAGAACCGGCTCGCCTCGGCGTTGCGGTGCCCGCACCTCGTACACACCGGCATGGACGAATCCTCCTGCCGCGGCTGGCCCGCGTGGGCGCTCGTCGCGTACGGGTCGGGCGTAAACCCTCCACCCGTACTCGAGGTTGATGGTTCCCCGAAACCTATGCGGCCGGGACCGGCAGGGTCAACAGACGCGCCCTGGCCCCCCGGAATGTCACCGCCCGGACCCGCGACCTCATCACGGAAGAGCGGGCGCTCGCCGCCCTGCTCCTCACTCTCGCCATGGCGCGGCGCGCGGTGCCTGGCGGCGTTGCCGCCGTCCTCGCGTGCGCTCTTGCCGAACAACTTCGCAAACAACTTCACGGGCGATTCCCCTTGAACGAAACAGACCCGCCCGTGGGGCAGGACGAACCCTGAATGACCACACCTGCCGACCCGGACATCATCACAACGTCCGTATCCTCCGGACAGTTTCCATCACGCACCACCTGTCTGATGCGTCGACCCCCCGCAACCCCCATGTACCCCCGCCTCACTGCGATGACGACCGAGCGTAGTCAGGCCGCTCCGCCGGTCGCAAGGCGTCCACGACGATCTTCTGCGACCGGGTCACCGTGGCGGTGGCCTGCTCCTTCTCCAGCGTCTGTACGACGCCTCCCGGGATGTTCAGCGCCGGTTCGAGGTCCTGGGGCTTGCCGATGACCTTGAAGCGGTACGGGGCCTTGATCTTCCGCCCGTCCACCTCTATGTCACCGGCGTCACCGGAGAAGTAAGAGTCGGCGACGACCCGGACGCCATTGACCTGGATCGCCTCGGCGCCGGCCGCCCGCAGCTCCTGGATCGCGTCGAGCAGCATGTCGGACTCGACCGCGCCGGCGCCGTCGTCGATGGTCAGCGTGATGCCGGGCCCCTGCGCCGCCACCGTACCGGCCAGGATGCCGAGCTGCCGCTCCTTTTCCAGCGTCTGCTTGCGCGCCTCTTCCGCCTGGTCGGAGCTGTTCTCCAGCTCCGTGCGCTGGTCCTCCAGGCGCGCCTTCTCGTCCTCCAGGCGCTGCGTACGGTCGTCCAGCTCGTCGAGGATGCGCACCAGGTCCTCCTGACGCGCACCGCGCAGGGCGCCGGTGTCGCTGGTCGAACGGACCTGGATCGCGAGGCCCAGGCCCAGCCCGAACAGCAGCACGGCCACGATGAGTTGCGCCCGTGTGACGCGCGGCGGCCACAGGCCGGCCATCAACCGCTGCCGCCCGGTCTGCTGCTCGGGCCCGTGCCGTTCCGGCTCAGGCCGCTGCTCGGGCTCTCGCCCCTGCTCCGGCTCGGGGGCCGGGTTCGGTGTCTCTTCGTTGCTCATCGGCCTCACGCCCGGAACACATGCCGCCGGATCGCGGCGGCGTTGGAGAAGATCCGGATGCCGAGCACGACCACCACACCCGTGGAGAGCTGCGCGCCGACGCCCAGCTTGTCGCCGAGGAACACGATCAACGCGGCCACGACGACGTTCGACAGGAAGGAGACGACGAAGACCTTGTCCACGAAGATCCCGTCGAGCATCGCCCGCAACCCGCCGAAGACCGCGTCCAGGGCCGCCACGACGGCGATGGGCAGATACGGCTCGACCACCGCCGGCACCTCGGGCCGGATGAACAGTCCGACCACGACTCCCACGACGAGGCCCAGTACGGCGATCAAGATGTGCCCTTCCCTGTGTCGGCCCCGCCCTGCCCGTCACCCGTTCCGGTTCCGGTGCCGGCGTTGCTCGGCTGTGCTGTACGTACGATCAGGCTCGGCGCGGCCGGCAGGCGCACCTCGGCCTGATCCGAAATGCTGGTGCGGATACCGAAGTTCTCCTGCAACACGTGCAGGTACTGCCCGTCGGCGCTGTCCTGGAACGTCGTGCTCAGCTTCTTTCCGTCCCCCACCGCCAGCACCGTGTACGGCGGCACCAGCGGCTTGTTGTCGACCAGTATGGCGTCGCCCGCCGCACGGATCGCCGACAGGGCGGTCAGACGCTGTCCATTGATGGCGATGGCTTCCGCACCGGACTGCCACAGCCCGTTCACCACCCGCTGCATGTCACGGTCCCGGACCCGCCCCGTATCGGCGAACCCGCTGCTCTCCCGTGGCCCGCCGCCGCCCTCGTCGGTGTCCTTGGCGTCATCGACGACGAGCTTGACGCCCGGCCCCCGCACCGGCGTCGCCCCCGACAGCAGCGCCACGAGCTGCCCCTGGTCCCCGCCGTGCTGCTCCAGCGCCTTGCGCTGCCGCTCCCCCACCTCGGTACGCAGCACCTCGATCTGCTTCTCCAGCGCGTCCGCCGCCGAGGTCTCCGACTCGATGCGGTCAATGAGCTCCTCGCGCTCCTTCGCCACCACCGGTGCCGATATCTGCGCCTGCGCGGCACCGAGCGTGACCACCAGGGCGGCCAGCACCAGTCCGGCCGCCAGCCCGAGCTTGGCGCGCAGTGTGCGGGGCAGGCCGCCGCCCTCGGCGGCGCGGCGGGCGGACGCCTCCGCGTACCCGTCGTCGAGCGCGTGGTCCATCACATTGGTCAGCAGCGACATGGACGCATCGGGACGCGGAGGCGGGGAGCCGGTGCTCCGAACGGGGGGCTGCTGCGACATGCCGCACATCGTCGCACGTCGGAGCGGCTACCGCCGAATGGCCCCACCGGTGTTGCCGGAAGGCGCCCGACGACGCCTCCCGGCACACCGTTCCACGGCCGCCGTGCTGAGCGGCTCAGCGGCTCAGCGGCCCGCGCTGTCCACCACGGCGGCCCACTCGTCCAGCAGTGCCTGCGCGGACGCGTCGTCCGGGCCCTCCGCCCACAGGTGGGTGACGGCCTCGGCGGGGTCGGGCAGCACCATCACCCACCGGCCGTCGGCCTCGACGACGCGCACGCCGTCGGTGGTGTCCACGTGCCGGTCCCCGGCCGCCTCCACGACCCGGCGCATCACCAGGCCCTTGACCGCCCACGGCGTCGCCAGGTCCCGCTTCAGCACATGCGCCCGCGGAATGCGCGCGTCGATCTGGCTGAGCGTGAGCTGGGTACGCGCCACGAGCCCGATCAACCGCACGAACGCCGCCGTACCGTCGAAGACGCTGCTGAACTCGGGAACGATGAAACCACCGCGGCCGTCCCCGCCGAAGATCGTCGACTCCTCACGCCCGACCCGGGTCAGGTCGTCGGGAGACGTCGTCGTCCAGTCCACCTGCGTGCCGTGGTACGCCGCGACCTGCTCGGCGATCCTCGTGGTCGTCACCGGCAACGCCACGCGCCCGCTGCGCCGCTCAGCGGCCACCAGATCCAGCATCACCAGCAGCGCCCGGTCGTCCTCGATGATCCGGCCCCGCTCGTCGACGAGCGACAGCCGCTCACCGACCGTGTCGAACCGCACCCCGAACGCCGCGCGCGCCGACGCCACTATCTCGCCGAGCCGCACCAGCCCGGCCCGCCGCGACTCGGCGGACTCGGTGGGCCGCGACTCGTCCAGACCGGGGTTGATCGTCAGCGAGTCCACCCCGAGCCGCCCCAAGAGGCTGGGCAGAACGAGCCCGGCGCTTCCGTTGGACGCGTCCACGACGACCTTCAGCCCGGCTTCCGAGATGCCGGTCGTGTCGACGTTCCGCAGCAGGGACCCGGTGTACGAGTCGAAGACGCTGGACGGGAAGCTCAGGTCGCCGATCTCGCCCGGGAACGCACGACGGTACTCCTGGCGCGCGTACACCCGGTCCAGCTTCCGCTGCCCCGCCTGCGACAGGTCGGCGCCCCGCTCGTCGAAGAACATGATGTCCACCGAGTCGGGCACGCCGGGCGTCGTCCGGATCATGATGCCGCCGGCGCTTCCCCGAGCCGTCTGCTGGCGCGCGACGGGCAGGGGCACGTTCTCCAGGTCGCGTACGTCGATGGCGCTGGCCTGGAGCGCGGAGATCACCGCCCGCTTGAGCGCCCGCGCGCCCCGGGAGTGGTCACGGGCAGTGGTGACCGTCGCCCCCTTCTTGAGCGTCGTCGCGTACGCACCTGCCAGCCGTACCGCCAGCTCCGGCGTGATCTCGACGTTCAGGATCCCGGAGACACCGCGCGCCCCGAAGAGGTGCGCCTGCCCACGGGACTCCCAGATCACCGACGTGTTGACGAAGGCACCGGCCTCGATGGTCTTGAAGGGATAGACCCGGACGTTGCCCTGGACGATCGATTCTTCACCGACGAGGCACTCGTCGCCGATGACGGCCCCGTCCTCGATCCGCGCCGCCCGCATGATGTCGGTGTTCTTGCCGATCACGCAGCCGCGAAGGTTGCTGTGCTGCCCGATGTAGACGTTGTCGTGAACAACCGCCTTGTGCAGGAAAGCGCCGCTCTTCACGACCACGTTCGAGCCGACGACCGTGTGCTCGCGGATCTCCACGCCCGCCTCGACCTTGGCGTAGTCCCCGATGTAGAGGGGGCCACGCAGCACCGCGTCCGGATGCACCTCGGCACCCTCCGCGACCCACACACCCGGCGAGATCTCGAACCCGTCGAGTTCGACATCGACCTTCCCCTCGAGCACGTCGGCCTGCGCCTTTACGTAGCTCTCGTGGGTGCCGACGTCCTCCCAGTAGCCCTCGGCGACATAGCCGTAGATCGGCTTGCCTTCCTTCATGAGCTGCGGAAAAACGTCCCCGGACCAGTCCACCGGAACATCCGCCTCGACGTAGTCGAAGACCTCGGGCTCCATCACGTAGATGCCGGTGTTCACCGTGTCGGAGAAGACCTGCCCCCAGGTGGGCTTCTCCAGGAAGCGCTCGACCTTCCCTTCCTCGTCCACGATGGTGATGCCGAATTCCAGCGGATTCGGCACCCTGGTCAGACACACCGTGACCATCGCGCCCTTTTCCTTGTGGAACGCGATGAGGTCGGTCAGATCAAAATCCGTGAGCGCATCACCGGAGATGACGAGGAAGGCGTCGTCCTTCAGTGCCTCCTCGGCATTCTTGACACTTCCCGCAGTACCGAGGGGCTTCTCCTCGTTGGCATAGGTCAGTTCCATGCCGAGTTCTTCGCCGTCACCAAAGTAGTTCTTAACGAGTGAGGCGAGGAACTGCACGGTCACGACGGTCTCATTGAGCCCGTGCCGCTTGAGCAGCCGCAGCACATGCTCCATGATCGGCCGGTTGGCCACCGGCAGGAGCGGCTTGGGCATGCTCGAGGTCATGGGGCGAAGTCGAGTTCCTTCGCCACCGGCCATAACGACGGCCTTCATGTCGGAAGCGTCCTCCTTGCAGAGACGACGGTCAAGCCGACTTCACCCGTCCGGGACAGCGTCCCTCTTTGGACAAACAGGCGCAGGCGCCGGCAATCACTGCACGGCACCGGACAGACGGGCTCAATCGGCCGCGGTATCCGCCTTGACAAGTCGGCGGACCTGGACCACATAGAGGATCCCTGCCCACCAATACAGAGTTGTACCCCATCCGGCGAAGGCCCACCCGAAAACTTCAGCGAGTGACGAAAGCCAACCGCGGCCGTCACTGAGCAGCAGGAGCGGGAAGGCGTACATCAAGTTGAACGTCGCCGCCTTGCCCAGGAAGTTCACCTGCGGAGGCGGATACCCGTGCCGGCGGAGGATTCCCACCATCACCAGCAGCATCAGCTCGCGAGCCAATAGGGCCACGGTCAGCCAGAGCGGCAGGATCTCACGCCATGTCAGACCGACAAGGGTGGAAAGGATGTACAGGCGGTCGGCGGCCGGGTCCAGGAGGCGCCCCAAGCTGCTGATCTGGTTCCAGCGCCGGGCCAGCTTGCCGTCGAGGTAGTCGCTGACACCACTGAGCATGAGTACGAGCAACGCCCAGCCGTCACTGTTCGGCCCGCCGAACTCGGGGCGAAGGATCAGCCACAGGAACAGCGGCACGCCTGCGAGGCGGGCCATGCTGAGGATGTTGGGGATGGTGAGGACCCGGTCCGTCTGAACGCGAGTCTCCTGAACCTCCACCCGGGGGCCTCCTGTGGAAACGTGCCAACGATGCCCCCTGACTTTACCGTCAGCCGACTCGGGCCGGCGCACAGGGGGTGACCACCGTCCTTGGAACGCAAAAAAGCCTCAGGCCCCGGACACGAAGTCCAGGGCCTGAGGCCAATAATTGTTCGGCGGCGTCCTACTCTCCCACAGGGTCCCCCCTG
>NZ_JBVIGF010000011.1:0-236678 GCF_055570965.1 Streptomyces sp. NPDC031064 | reverse complement strand
ACCCCCACCAACCCGGCACCCAAGCCCGCCACACCCACCACCAGCGAAACCCCGCGACGCACACCCAGCGCACACCACACGACGCCCCATCAACCGGTTCTTGGGCGCGTAAGGTGAGCGGGGCGGCCCGCCCCCAGAGCGCTGGGTGCCGGGCCCCACTGACACTCCCTACCAGCACAAGAGTTCTGCAGCCATCACCTTCGGGGGGATCGTCCATGTCGCAGTACCCGTCGCTGACCCGCGCCCTGGCGGAGGCGCTTGTTGACCTCGCCTGGTTCGTCGAGAGCGCGGACGACGATCACATGGATCAGGACCATGCGGTGAAGGCACTGGAAAGTGTCGCCGCGGTGGTGGATCGCCTGTCGGACTCCCAGCGCGGAGAGTTCCAGCAGGTGATCGAGGCAATGACGGCGGCCGAGACCGATCCCGGCCGCCGTGAATTCCTGGACGCGTTCCCGGACAACTTCGGTCTCGTGGAGTAGTTGCCAATCGGCTCAGGCTCAGGACGCGAGGAGAACTCGCCTCCTCAGGAGCGCAAAGCCGGCGCGTCCAGTTCAGGGCAGTGCGCGAGCACTGACTTCAGTTTGAGCCGCTCGTTCTCCGGCAGGGTGCCGGGGTGGGTCAGGACCCCTCGGGGTGCGAAACGGCTGTAGGTAGGCACGGACGGCTCCATAGCCGCCGCGGTAGCAGTGCGCCTTGATCTCTTCCCAGGGGGTCCAGGCGTTCATGCAGCCCTCAGTCCACCGTTTGTTCAGGTACGGCTTGAAGTCGAGCCGCCGCCCATCCTCGTCGCGCAGGCCGCCGTCTGCACGGCGTGTACAAGCGGACTGCCCTGCGGAGGGCACGATAGGACCACCTACGAATCCTCGTAGGTGGTTATCTGCGCTACGGTGAAGCGGCAGGTATCAGACTGATAGCTGGCCCGGAGGCAGGCAGTGAGCGCGGAGCCGTGGACCATCGACAGCATTACCCATGCATTGCCGCACCCTGAGTTGCGCGCGTGCTTCCAGCAAGAGGTGTCCTTCACGGAGGTTGGCCGACTGCCGGCGATCCTTCAGCGCTGGGTGCAGTTTATCGCCGACATCGAGACGGGTCGGGTAGAGGCAGATCGGATTAGCTCGTACGTTCGCGAGCACGGTGAGCTACCGAACGGCTACGATGTCGATACCCGCGAAAGCACCGCGCAGTACGAAGAGCTGAAGGCTCGCGTCGCAGCTCACCGTCAAGGACACAACGCCGCGTGAACTGGCAATTCAGTCGCAGCCCCGAGACAGTCAAAATGATCACCGGGCTGCCCCTTGCAGCACAGGCGGCCCTCTTCGACTACATCGACCAACTCGAAGCCGACCCCATCGCAGCCACCAAGCCGTGGGGCAAAGAAGACGACATCACCCGCGAAGGCATCTTCGGCGACGGCCTCGGCCTCATCAGCCTCCTCGTCAACCGAACAACCGGACGCATCACCCCAGTGCAGATCAACTGGGCAGGCGACGCGTAGCACCGAACGAACGCCCCCGCCACACGGCCGGGGCGTTCTGCTGTGCCCAGGGGTCAGTGCGCCAGCGCCTCGTCGAGGTATTCCTGTACGGGCCCGAACAGTCCGTAGGGCACGTAGCCGGCGACCTCCCCGTGCGCGACCCAGGCGACCTCGGCGAGTTCCAACTGCCACATCCGTGAACTCGGCGGCCCCGGCAGGCTTGGTGGTGCGCCAGGCGCCAAGGAAGTCCTGTTCCGGCGGCGGCTGATGCACCCCAAAATCACCATCGCCTGGGCCGACTCGGGTTGCTTGCACGCCTCGACCACCGTCAACAACCGCAATCCAGGGCGCCAGCAGGCGAACGGACAGCGAGACCCGACGGGCGACGGACCCCACGGCTGCCGGGCGACTGGCCCTGCGCGAGGCGGCTGGGACCGTCGGTGGTCACGGCTGCCATAGGTGCTTCACCCATTTGCAAGCGTGCCACGGCATGCAGCAGCGGCTAATGTGCTGATATCGCAACAAACAGTGAAAATGGGTGAAAGGTATTCAGATGGCGCAGAAGAACGAGCAGGGATACTTCTCGGTCCGAGTTGACAACGCCACTCTGCTCCCGGACGAAGACGCGATGCGCGAGTTCGTCGAGCAACTCAACGCCGCTCTGGAGAAGGACTCTGCGCTCAAAGCCCGCTTCAACGAGGATCCGGGGGCGGTCTTCGGGGAGCGGGGCGTACCGATCGACGTGCAGCGGGAGCTCCTCGAGGCCAGCGGGGCCCTGGGAGAGCGCGAGTTCCGCTGCTCCTTCACCTGCGTGTACACCAGACCCCCCTGCGGCATCACCATCATCCTCTGAGCTTTGCCCTCTCGGCCGCCTTCGCGGCAGTGCCGTTCGAACCGTCCACACCGGGGAGTCGCCGTGCGCGTACGGGTCCATGGCGAGGCCGCCGGAGGCCACGTCGCCCTGGTCGGGGTGTGGGACCCGGTGTCTGAGGACCTTGCGGAGTTCTTCCGGGCGAGGGTGGCGGCCGCGCGGCGGCGGGGGCTGGGTGTCCTCGTGGTGACCCTCGCCCCCGATCCGGTCGCCACGCTGCGCGGTCCCCTGTCCCGTCCGGCTTTCCAGGACGTGGAGTACCGGTTGTGGTACCAGGAGCAGTGCGGCGTACAGAGCCGCATCGTCGTGCACCTGACCCGCAGGGAGGTCGAGGAAGGCGGCGCGGCGCTGCTGCTGGACGGGATCCGCCGCCACGTGACGGTCGCGGGGCTTCTCCTCAAGCCGGGGCAGTCGCTGGGCCGCGGTGCTCCCGGTGGCATCGCGGCCATCCGGGACTACTGCGCGCGAGCGGGTATCCATGTCGGCTTCACCGATCCGTACCGCGCCACGGCCGGCATCGAAGAGGCGCGGACCCATCTGGCGAATGGCAGGCTCGCCCGCGCCGTCGAAATGCTCCTCCAGCGCCTCCACTGGGCGCGGCCGTCCTCCGGGTCCCGCGTCTTGCCTTGGCCGCCCGGTACGTACACGGCGCAGCCGATGGAGACGCCCCCATCCCCCGCCGTCTACGCGGATGGTCGCACTTGGACGGACAGAGCCAGGGACGGGGACGGCGACGAGGACGCGCCGGTGCAGGTGCACCTGGCGCCCTGTTCAGGGGGCAGCCGTCTGCGGTGGCCGGAGGGGGCGTCGCCCTGGCTCGCCTTCGTGTCCGGTCCTGGAGACTCCAGCAGGGCACCGGCCGACCTCGGTGGGAGGACGGATCGGCGGACGAATCAGTGGACGAGAGGCCGGCCGTAGTGCGCACCATCACCTGTGAGCAGCTTCACGCGGACTACGTCCGCGCCCTGGAAGCACTCGCGGAAGGGCTACCGCCCGCCTGGCACGCGTACGTACACCAGGACGGGCCCGTCCGGTGGCACGTGTTCGACTCGGGCAGCGTCCTGCCGGATCAGGGATGGAAGCTGCACGTCTCGGCCTCGGCCGCCGATGCCGCCGACCTGGTCGAGACGGTACTCCCCGAACTAGTAGGCGCCGGAGTGACGTTCAAGGTGCCAGCTGATGTGCAAGCGCTCGTCCACATCAATGCCGGGCTCGCGGGTCGGCCACAGGTGGGGAAGATCGTCACGGCCTATCCGCCTTCGGACGAAGTGGTGGCCGCTCTCGTCGAACGACTCGATGCAGTCTGGCGCCCCAACCGCGCGCCCTGCGTCACCTCGGACCTGCCGGTCGGTTCGGGCGGGGCCCTCTATATCCGCTACGGGGCCTTCACCAGTGCGCAGGTGATCACCGACTCCGTGGGTGTACCGCACACCGCTCTGCGGGCGCCGGATGGGACCCTGCATCCGGACATGCGCAACCTGGAGGGACGGCAGCCTCCGTGGGTCACACCTCCGGTGCTTCCGGCCGACCCGGCGCGGACGGTCCGACCGGGTGCCCCGCTGGAGATCGATGGCGCCCGGTACCTTCCCCTGAAGGTGCTCGCCGTGAATGTGCGCGGGCATGTGGCCCTCGGGTTGCGGCTCTCCGATCGCCGACTGGTGGTCATCCGGCACCGGTTGCGGGGCGTCGAGGGCGACGAGTACGGCAATGACGCCGTGTCCCGGCTGGAGAACGAGCGGCAGGCCCTGCTCCGGCTCGCCGGGTCCGGCGTCTGCCACGAGCTGGTGGCCCACGATCCGGTGGGCGGCTACCTCATCGTCTCCGACGGGGGTGGAACCCGCCTGGAGGATCTCCCTGTCGAACGCCGGATCGAGAGGCTGCCCGAGCTGGCCGCAACGGTCGCCCGTATGCACGCCCATGGACTGGTGCACCGGGACCTCAAACTCGCCAACCTGCGGATCGGGCCGGACGGCCTCCGCCTGGTCGACCTCGAACTGGCTGCTTCCGCCGGGACGGAGCAGCCGGTGCCTGCCGGCACGCAGGGGTACGTGCCCCCAGAGGGGCGGTACGCCGCAGCGGCGCCGTCCTACGACGTGTACGCCCTGGGGTCGTGCATCACGCATGCCGTGCTGGGCCACTGCCCTTCCCACTTGCCGGAGCCAGGCTGCGCGGGCCGCCAGATCGGCTTGCTGCGACGGCACGGCATGACGACGGCCGCTGCACTGGTGAAGGCTTGTCACCATTTTGCCCCTGCGCGCCGTCCCACCGCCGCCCAGGTGGCCGAGCGCCTGCACGCGGCGCTGCCCGCCCTGACCGCGGAGGCGGCAACCGCTCCGACCGGCGACCGGGCGACCGCGTCTCCGCGCGCCTCTGCCCTCGACCGACGCTGGGCACGCGCCGCGGCCATGAGTGCCGGCATCGCGACCAGGCGGTTCGCCGTCAGTGATGCCGGCAGCCACCACTGGCGCAACACGCACCTCACGGCAGGGTATGCGTGCGAAGGCATCAATATCGGTGCCGCGGGGATCATCATCGGGCTCGCAACGCTTGATACCGCATTGAGGACGGACCAGTTCACCGAGGACATCAAAGGGGCCGCGCGCTGGCTGGCCGCACGCCCTGCCTTCACCAACGCGCACGGCTTCTTCACCGGCAACAGCGGCGTGGCGGTCGCGCTCGCGCTCGCCGGACAGCGGCTGGGAAGAGCTGAGCTGATCGAGTCCGCACGACGGCGCTACGCGCAGGCAGCGGGTAGTGACGTCCCCGACTACGACCTGTTCTCCGGCGCGGCGGGAATCGTGTGGGCCGGGTGCCTGCTCGACACCATTCTCGGCGACTCCTGGGGTCGGGATCTGGCCGAGCGACAGGCTGCCCGTGTTCGTGCCGCCGCCCGCACGGTCGACGGCGTCATCGGCTGGCCGCCCGATCCCGCCACCGATCCCTCGGGCCGGATCTACACCGGGGCCGCCCACGGGGCGGCGGGCATTGCCATGGCGCTCGGTTGTTGGGGCCGGGCGGCCGGCTGCACGACTTCCTTCGGCTTGGCCGAGGAAGCCATGCTCCGTCTCGCCGAGCATGCAGTCACGGATGACGGGACCGGCAGGGCCGCCCTCCGGTGGACGACTTCAGGTGGCACGCGGCCGGCACATCACTGGTGCCACGGCATTGCCGGCTACCTGTGGTGTCACCTTCAGATGTCCGCAGGGGCGGGGGCAGAAGTGGGCGGCGAGGACCCGGCCGAACTCGACCGCGCCGTCGAGGCATTCGATCGCGCCATGCCCACGCTGGACAACTCCACGATGTGCCATGGCCTCGCCGGCGCACTGGAGAACTGGCGGATGCTGCGGTTGCTGCCCCGGCACCACGGCCGAGCCGCCGACTGGATCAGGCGCCTCACCGATGACCTCCGGTTGCTGCACCTCACCCGGGACGGCGACACCATGTGGCCGTCGGAAGAGCCGTCGGTGGTCACTCCCGACCTCTGGGTCGGATTCCTGGGGCCGGCGGCACAACTCGCCCTCGCCGCCACTGGTTCGGCTGACGCCGTGCTGTCACCGGCGTGGTTGCGCCGCTGTTCCGTACCGCCGGAGGGCACGCGGAGCACGAGTGATGTTCCTGCCTTCGGACCCGCTCGGGCGGGAAGGGGCCACTGAGCCCTGCATCGGAACTCGAACCCGGTCAGGTGACCGGCGGCTCGGGGCGCGCGCAGCCTGGGTGGGTGCCCGGCAGGTGGCCACAAGTCGCCCTGGTCGCCTCGGAGCAGAGCCCGCCACCCGCTCGGCCCTCACGTCGCCGTGCCCCGCGAACCGGCCGGACCCGCGCTCGTCGGCTGGAGCGCCGTACGAAGCCGCTCGAAGGCATGGACGCCGCCGCCGTCGCACGCGCCCTCGAGGTCGCCCGGTTCGACGCGCGGCAGGGCTCCCGGCACGAGCACCTGGCCGACGACGAGCGCGGCCGCGCAAAGCTCGCGGAGTGGGCAGCGCATCGACCAGAGGCTCGCCGCAGCGGCGTCGGGCACCATCCACGACACGGGCACCGACGACGACGTCCAGACTGAGCTCGTCGCCGAGGCCGCAGCCGCCGCCCTCGACGCCCAAAAGCGGCAAGCCGCCTGAATCACCGACTTCGACCGACGCGCTCCAGGCGCTGCGCACGCTGGGCACGCTGGAACAGACCGGCACCCAGCTGGCCGACGCCGGCGGAGGCACGGCATGACCCCGTCGGTCAGGGGGATCCGGTCACCCCAGAGCTCGGTCCCCTTTGGGTCTCGCTGAGTGTCGGAACGGGATCGTCTGCTCCGCGCTCTTGGGCCAGGTTTCCGTAGGCGTGCCGAAGCGGTTGCCCAGCTCCTGGGTGAAGTGGAGGCCGAAGTTGTGCGTCACGCCCTACTCGTACCGCGTCGGCCAGGCCGGGAGCGGCGGCACGCGACATCACATCCCCGGAACGCTCGTGCGGGCGCGAGGAGCGGCTCTCCGCGCCTACGGGTCGGTGCATCCTCGGCCCCTGGGGGCCTCCGGTGCACCGATGGGGCCGACTGTTGATCGGGCGACCGCACCTTGTTGAGGGTGTTACGGGACAGCGTGGCTTAGGTCGGCATGGGCTGACGGAGACACACGTGGCGGGTATTTCGTCGGCTGCGACCGCGTCGTGGCGTGCTTTCGTCGGCTGAGGACGGGCGAGTGGACGAGGCTTTTGTCGACTGGTGGGAGGGGGCACGGACGTGAACGCCCCACGTGGTCATTAAGCGATGCCTCGCGCGACTGCCTTCACGGGGCATGGTGTGTGCGTGGGGATCGCCGCACGCGACGGCCTGTCCTACTGCTTAAGAGAGCACACGCGCCAAACGCACCCTGACCTGCAGGGACACCCTTTTCCACCAAGATCTTACGATCTGCCACCCAGTCCTCAACGGCGTGCACCCGGTTTCAAAGATCAGGACAGGCAGTTCTGCGAGCCCTGGTGCCCATGCTGAGAGAACCGTGACCACTGCTGTAGGACCTGACCAGATTGACGTGAGGTTCATCGGTGGGGGCTGCTTCCGCACTGTGCGACGGGAGCGATGCATCGATGCCAGGTTGAGTGACACGCCCTGGAAACGGAGTACATGAACTCCATGCTCATGTACGTTAAGTTCATCTGGTCGGCCTGAGGATCGCCGCTCATGCACTTTGAAGCAATGCCCAGCTATGGAGGGCCCGTTGGGAGCAGTACGCAGGCTCGTCGATGCCGAGACGGGCGAGGCCATCCCATATGCGCCCTACGCCTTCTCCGGCGAGCACATCCAGGTCGACAAGGCCAGAGTCGCAGCGATCACGGAGAGTAAGGAATTCACCCCAAGTCAGAAGTACCTGGTGCTGTGGTGGATCGGCGTCTCTCCCCAGGGCACGGCACCGTTGAGGGCGACGGGCGCGGACATCGCCAAGAAGGTCGGGATGACCGCCGATGCCGTAGGCAAGATCAACCGGAAACTGCTCAAGCGGCGCATCCTGATCGAGCGCGGGCGCATCGGCAACTACAGGCTCTACCGGATCAGCCCGTACATTGCCTTTCACGGGACCGGGATCGAGCAACGGGAAGCGATCAAGACGTGCAACCCGCCGGACATTCCCGGCTTCGACAACACGATCCCTTCGCGGTGGGAGGCCCAGTGAACAACGACGACAAGCGGAAGCTTTTGGACGTCCTCCATCGCACCGCCGGCATGACTGCCAACCAGCGTCTGGTCGTCATGCTCTACGCGATGCACCCCACCGACCGCGCCGGCGCCGTAGTCGAGACCGGCGCCAATCTCGCCAAGCTCGTTGGCATGTCCCCTACCGTGTTCTCGCGCACCCGGCGCCAGGTCGTTGAGGCCGGCTGGCTCGAGGAATCCGAGAGGCTCGCACACATCAGCTATTACCGGCTCAGCACGAAGAGCACCGGCGAGGACGTTGTCGTCCCGCTGCGCCGCGCGACCTGAACGGCTCGGAAAGTCCGATCTCATGTACGTGAGGTCAATGAGTAGCGATGCTGGGATCGCTACTCATTGACCTCACGTACATGAGCTTCCCGTGCTCCCGGTCACGGATGGAGGCCAACCAGTCCCCCGGCCACCCTCCTGTGACAACGTCGATCGCTCTGCCGGAAGGCGGTCACACAGCAGGGCGCCCTGCCGTAGGCCAGGTCCTCAACCTCGGGCGGGGTCCAGCGGCAGCCTTCCTGGAAGCGGTCCGCACGAGGGGCGGCTCAGCCAGCGGTTGGAAGTCCGCTGAAGGTGAAGTCCCGGACCCGCTCACCGAAGCGTGCTCGTAACTCATCCTCGGTGAGGAAGGAGTCGCTCGGGTCGCTCACTGTCCAGCCTTCAGCGGGACAATGGCCTGTTTTCAGGCGGAGATGTGCTCCACCGCTCGCGCTCGGCCTCGTCGGGGGTGGTGTCGGAGCGCGGTCCGCCTCGTGCCGGTGGAGTTTCCGACCACCCCTAACAGGTGTCAGGACTCTTCTCCGGGTGGGCTTCCTAGAGTTGTCGGGGCCTCACCGCTGACGGGTGAGCGCACTGACCATCTGATGTCGACAGGGGGAAGCGGAGTGAAGACGCGCGGAAAGCTCGCGGCCGCGGCGGCGGGCGCGGTCCTGGTGACCATGTCCACGACGCACAGCGCCTCGGCGGAATCGAATCCGGCCGACTGCCCGAAGGGGTACGTGTGCGCCTGGAGCAGCACCGCCTACGGCGGGCCGGCGCTCATCAAGACCACCGGCAACTGGCAGGGCGGGGCCCAGGTCGGCGCCGTGTTCAACAACGGGATGCCCTACCCCGGTGCCGACCACATCGAGGCGACGTGGGTGTGGGAGGGCAAGACCTGGAGCCGGTGCCTGCACTACAACCCGGGCCCGGGCGAGTACAAGCTCACCTTCCCCCTGGGCGTACTGCTAACGAGCCTGAAGTGGCGGGGCGAGTGCGACTGATGACGGGCCGGGCTGTGGCCCGGCATCGCGCCCGTACCGCGTAGCGGCTCCGCGCGCCGGTGAGGCCCCTCGGGGAGCTACTCCGGGAGCCGAGCGGCGAGGAGACCCCGGAGCCGGAGGCCTCCGCGGCTGCGGACCCGGTGGTGAGGATCGACGTGCCCGGCCTGCTCGCCGAGCGTCTGCAGGACGCGGCCGACGATGCTCTCCGGGACGCGCTGCGCGACGGCCGGACCATCCGGCGGGGCCAGGGGTACTCGCTGCGGGTGGCCGCCCCGCTCAGCGTCCACCAGGCGGCAGTGGAGGCGTGCGCCGTCCTCGCCGCCGAGGGAGCCTCACCGGTGGGACGGAAGGCCTACCGGGTGTACGCCGACCGAGTTGACGCCGCCCCAGCAGCACGGGGGATGACCGCTGGGACGGCACCGTCAGCGTAGGCGCTGACCAGCAGGACGAGGGCCCGGATCGCCGACTTCGGCGGCTGGCCCTTCATCGCGTCCTCGTTAGCGCTGCGTCGGCTTGCGGTTCTGCTGTTGCTTGGCGCCGGCGCGACGCAGATGCCCCGCCTGCTCCGTGGAGTTGCCCGGCTTCTTCTCCCCGCGCCGAGTGGTCGACCTGCCCCGCGCGGCCGCCGTGGAGACGCGCGGACCGCGCCCGTCCTTGGCTCCGGGGAAGGGAACGGGACAGTGCCTCCCCGAGCTGCCGCATCGCCGGGATGTCCACCGTGGTGGATGTGGCGCCGCGACGCCGGCGGCCCGTTGCGGCCTCCGGCGGGTGAGCTGTAGGCGGTAGCGGCGTCCGCCAGGTCGCGCAGTGCCCCGGCCGCCGGGGCGTCGGAGTCCTTCTCCTCTCCCCTCCGCCAGAGGCGGCCCGCCGCCGCCTGCGCCCACTGGGCGACCTTCTCGCAGGCGCGGATCGAGACCTTGCGGAAGAACTCGCCAACGCGGCCGTCGCCCATCAGGCGGTCGAAGTGCTCCCCGGCCCGCTCCCTCATGACGTGGACAAGGTGACCGATCGCACCGCGCACCGTCTGGATCTTCTCCCGCTCCGGGAGGTCATCGAGCGCAGCGGCGTGCGCATCGGCCCGCTGGAGGGCTGCGTTGACGGTATCGGCCTGGCCGACTTCTTATGGGTCCCGCGACAGCGGCCAGCGTCGTGGGGGACGTCGCAAGGACGGTCGCTTCGGTCGCTGCGCGGGCGTGTCTGGCCGTGGAGAGAAGCGATGTCTGTCCAGGCGGACCGTCATGCAACGCCGCGCCAATGGTTCAGCATGTGACTATGCCCTGTCGGATGGTTTGGCGACCAGCGACTGTGAGTTGCCCGCATGCAAGCCGCTTGTGTCGACCACCCCGCTGTGCATAAGGCCACCTGAAGCGCTTCGACGCGGGGACACCTGTGCCGGTCACTCATACGGAGCACCTCAACACGCTTTCGAGTCCGGCGAGATTCGCTGTGTGGCGCTCTGACGGTCTGCCAGGGTCCCCGACATCGCGTCATACCGGCGACTTGGAGATCGGCCGCCTACACCGCCTTTTTATGGGTCGCTTTTCGGGGACTCTGAGCGATTTCACTTGCTCTGTCCGGCAGTACGAATCGGGCGGAAGATGTCGAGGGCCACAGTCCGCCAAGTCGGCTGTGCGGGGAAGGACAGGTCACCCTCGTGGGTAGGTCGTAGAGGCCTGCATTCACGATCCGGTCAGGAGAGACGCGATGGAGAACGCTGCAGAATGGGCAGCCGTTGGTGCGGTGGCCGGCGCCCTGCTCACGGCCACCGCGACACTGTTGTCGAAGCGCACTGACAAGAAGATCTCTCGGGAACAGCGCCGTGCCGAAGAACAGCGGCACATGGAACAGCGACAAGCCCGGCAGGTGGAGCAGGAGCAAGAGAGAACGACCACCGCGAAGACTGCTCGACAGATCGCCGCAAACCAGGTGAAGGTCGCAAGCGGCTTATGGCTTCGTGAGCTGGAAGAGACACGACGCACTCTCTCCCGAGGGGAGCACGTGGACTCCGACCGCTTCGAGGAAGTCACCAAGGCCCGCCGCGAAAACCTCTATCAGGCCATTGTCGATGCCGCGCACTACGGCATGCTGCCATCGGGCGGCTACTGGTCCGATGACCCGGACGAAGACTACGTTGCGGATGACGTCCCCTTGCTGGAGGCCATGGGCTCAGCAAGCTCCACCCTGCGGCGCGTGATGCGCGCCGATCACGGCCACGGGACTCTGTCACCCCAGGAACGACAGTCTCTGCTCGACCGGGCCGGGGAACTGATCGAGAAGGCCAAATCCAACAGAGAGCATAGCTTGGCCACCCTGTACAGGGACGCTGCATAAGGCGTCATCACCAGCGAGCGGATTTCACTCCGGCTGACCAGCAGCTCGTACGCCCCGTCAGGAACTGATGAGCGTAAGCCTGTGCGGCCGCATGTAACGGAAAGCAGCACTCACGTGCAGGCGCGGACGCATCCCCCGGTGCTTGCCGACGCGCACAGCGTCAGCCACGACGAGAGGGATTCGCGTCGGCGAGTGCCGGGGCCAGCGGGGTCCAGCAGCCGGCGAAGGCCCCTGGTACCACCGGGTGGTTGGGGCACGTGCCCTGGGGCGGATGGCTGACGGCCGGTGCCCCCTCTGTAGTTAAGAGGGTTCGGCTGAATTGGGGCTCTGAGCTGGGGGTTTACGGAAGTAAATGTCGGTGGCCACCGACATTCGGGGGCTCTGAATGTCGGTGGCCGCCCACATTGGGGGGTGAAAGATGCGTCTGGCCGCATGGTTCGTTCTTAAGTTGCGGATGGGCGCATGTTTCGGTGGTTGAGTTGGGGGCGACTGACGTCGGTGGGGGTCGACGCAAACTTGCGACTGGACGCAAGAGTTCCGGCGCGTACATGCGGATGGACGCAACTTTTGCCGTAAGGTGCTCGGCACCTGTACGCGAAAGGATCATGAGATGGCACCAGCAGCCCAGTCCGCACGACGTCACAGTCGAGCGCCAACACCGGCCGGGCGTCCTGTGCTTCAGCCGGCCGGGGTGGACAACAACGCCGACCTCGCGCGGGTGATCGCGGAGCAGTTCGGCAGTGGCCCGGTGCATGAGGTGAAGGCGGTCGTCTACCGGCGGGCGCCGCACGACTTCCTCGGCGAGGAGGGGTACTCCCTCGTCAGCAACTACTTCTTGCGCAGGGTGCTGCCGTACTGCCTGACACACCACATCATCAGCCCGTTGCAGGGCGCCATCCTGTCGAACATGATCGGCAGGCAGCGGAAGGGGAAGATCCAGACCACCCATGCGGAGATCGCCGAGGACCTCGGCGTACAGCGGACGAGCATCGGCCAGCCGCTGGACCGGCTGTGTGAGATGAACCTGATTCGTAAGCTGAAGCGCAGCACGTACGAGCTGAACCCCCGGGTCGCGTTCAACGGCAACGGCAACGAGCAGGCAGACTTCCTGGCCAGGCTGCGCGCCTTGCAGCTCGCGAGCAATTTCCCCGATGAGCTCGGGGAAGCCTTGACGTTGTTCTCCAGGACCGAAATCGGCTGACAAAGGGACTTGCCATGCTGATGACCACGACAGGACTGATGGGCATGCTCCACAAGCTGGAGCTCACCCCGACCGCCATCAACGTGCTCTCCGTGATGTTCGAGCGATCGGAGCCCGGTGGTGTGGTCGACATGAACCAGGCCGATATCGACGAGGTCCTCGGGGTCGGCCAGGCCTCCATGAGCCGGGCGATGAGCCTCCTCGTCGACCGGGGGCTCGTCTTGCGGTCCGGTAACGGTCGCGGGCACCGGTACGCGCTCAATCCGGCCATCGCGGGCTACTCGTCGGAGGCGGAGATGCAGAAGGAGATGACGCAGCAGCTCGCTACCGGTGGGCCTCCGCCGATCCTGGTGCCGGAGTACCAGAAGCGGCCCCCGAAGGCCGGCTCGGGCGGGTTGCACGCCGTGGCGTAGCCGACAGAACGCAGTAAGGCCCCGGCGGGTTGCCGGGGCCTTCTGCACCTGTACGCAAAAGCGTTCCTTCAGTATGCCGCTGCTTGCGGTGATGGCAAGCGGAACTTAGAAGTCGAGTTCCACATAGTCGATGTCGGTGAACTCGACGAGGAGGCCGTCGGCGCGGCGGCCGCTGTCCTTGAAGTAGATCTCCTGAAGTCCCTCGGCAAGGACAGCCTGGAGCTCGGCGTCGGTGGCGCCGGCGGCTTGCGCTTCGAAGAGGCGGGCGGCGTACTCGGGGGGCAGGTGCTGGGTGATCAGGCGGATGCGGCCGTCGTCGGTGGTGCCCGGGGCGGCGGTGAAGCCGAAGCGGGCCCGGGTCTCGACGACGATGCCGGTGGTGGTGGCCGCCTGCTTCTTGGCCCGTTCCCGTACACGGGGCTGCCAGCGCTTGCGGACCTCGCGGGCGAGGCGGGTGGCCAGCTCGGGACGGGGCGTTTTGATCTGGTCCTTCACGTAACGCTCGACCGTGCGCTGGGAGATGCCGAGGAGGTCGGCCACCGCCCTGGTGCTCTTCAACTGCTTGACCAGGAAGCGCATCTGCGCGGGGGCCCCTTTGGGGATGGGGCGCGTGGCCGTCTTCGCCTCGGCCTTTTCCAGGCCGTCGCCGACGATGCCCATCCAGTGTCCCTCCGTGCGTGTCTCACCCGGACCCTATCGCGGGGTGGTGGGGAGGGAGGGAGAGCAGGGTGGGTGAGTGGTGGGGGTTGGGTGGGTGGGGGTTGGGTGAGGGTGGGTGAGTCGGTGGGGGTGGGTGGGTGAGTGGGTGGGGGTGTGAGTGGGGGTGGGTGAGTGGGGGGTGTGGGTGGGTTATCACGGCGTGATAGGCCAGGCGGGTTTCTGTGTCACCTAACTAACGTGTCGAGCACTCAGATGATCTCCGACGTTAGTACAGTGACTCTCTATGACGTCACCAGACACCAGGAACGACCGGGAGAAGGTCGTCTCCAAGCTGCCTTCCCGGCTCCGTCAGGAGCTGAAAGTCCGTGCCGCGCAGTTCGGCATCGACATCCAGGACGCCGTGGACGCCGGCATCACCACCTGGCGCGGCCTCGGTTCCAACCTCTCCCCCATCGACACCTCCGGCGCCGAGTCCTTCGCCACCTTCCTCCCTCCCGAGCAGTGGGCAGGGTTCCGCGTCGACTGCAAGGACCGGGGGGTGTCCCTCATCCAGGGCCTCGCCCAGTCCGTTCAGGTGTGGCTCGACAGCAACCCCTCCCCCGCCGTCAAGCGGCCGGCGATCACCCGCCGTATCGTCGTCTGCAACCAGAAGGGCGGGGTCGGCAAGACCGCCATCACGGCAGGGGCCGGTGAAGCCCTCGCCGAGGACCCGGCCGTGCTCGTACCGGTGCGGGTGTCCAAGCACTTCGCCGCACTTCTGGAGGAAGACGGCGGGGCGGGTAACGATCCGCTGGCCCTGGAAGACCTTCCTGGGCTCGGCCAGCGTGTCCTGCTCGTCGACTTCGACCCCCAGGGGCACCTCACCAAGCAGCTCGGCCACGAGCCGCTGCCCATGGGCGGCGACTCGCTGACCAACCACATGGCCGGTGACGGGAAGGGGGAGTTGCGAGACGTCATCGTCGCCATCGACGAGGACCGCTTCGGGGGACGGCTGCACCTGCTGCCGGCGTGCACGGACGCGTTCCTGCTCGATGTACGGCTGGCTTCCGTCCGCGCCCGTGAGGCGGCTCTGGAGCGTGCGCTCGCTCCCCTTGAGGCCGACTACGACGTCGTCCTCGTCGACTGCCCGCCCAGCCTCGGCCTGAGCATGGACGCCGCCTCGTACTACGGGCGCAGGCGGCCGGAGGAGGTCGCGGGCAACTCCGGTGTTCTGATCGTGGTGCAGGCCGAGGACAGCAGCGCCGACGCCTACGATCTGCTCACCTCGCAGATCGAGGACATGCGCAGCGACCTCGCACTGGACTTGGACTACCTCGGCATCGTCGTCAACCACTACGACGCGCGGCGCGGGTACATCGCGACGTCGTCGTTGCAGTCCTGGATGGACATAAAGGATCCCCGTGTCGTCGGCGTCATCGGCGACCTCAAGGAACAGAAGGAAGCCGTGCGGGTGAAGCGTCCGCTCCTCGCCTATGCCCCCCGCTGCGAGCAGTCCGTCGCCTTGCGCGCCCTCGCCAGGGAGATCAGCAAGTGAGCAAAGCGAAGAACCTCGGGCCCGGCGCCTCCTTCGGGCAGGCCCGTCCCGTCAGTGCCCGCCGCGCCGCGATCGGGGCCGCCACCGCGGCCCCCACCGTCGGCGTCCCCGATCCGACGGAGCTGCCCGTCGGCCTCATCAGCCAGAACCCGGACAACCCCCGCGAGGAACTCCGGGACCTCGAAGGGCTCGCGGAGAGCATCCGCGAGATCGGGCTCATCAACGCGATCACCGTCGCGACCGTCGACGCCTATCTGAGCGAGCGGCCCGAGCGTGCCTCCGAGATCGAGGAGGGGGCCCGGTACATCGTCGTCGACGGACACCGCCGGCTCGCGGCCGCCCGGCTCGCCGAGGCGCGGACCATCAAGGTCAGCGTCGACAACGACCTCGTCTCGACGGACGAGTCCCTGCTGGAAGCGGCGTTCGTCGCCAACGTCCACCGCGACGACATGAACCCGCTCGAGCAGGCCCACGCGTTGCGCAAGCTCGTCGAGTTCTACGGGTCGCAGAACAAGGCCGCCAAGAGGCTGGGCATCGCCCAGTCCACCATCTCGTCGAAGCTGTCCATCCTCGACCTCGACCCGCAGTTGCAGGCCGACCTCGTGGCCGGCCACCGCAAGATCGAGCACGTGCGCAATCTGTCCAAGCTCTCCCCCGCCGAGCAGGTACGGGAGGCCGACGCGCGTGCCGCCGCCGCGAGTGAGCGCAAGCGGGGTGGGGGAGCGGAGCTATCACGCCGTGATAACCCCGAGGGGACGTCCGGCCAGTCCGGCCAGGGAGACGACCTATCACGGCGTGATAACCCGGAGACTGGGGATGGGCTATCACGGCGTGATAACCCCGGCGTGGGGGATGGGCTCTCAGGGCGTGATGGCTCCGAGGGGGGTGGTCACCTATCACGGCGTGATAGCCCCGGCATGGGGGATGGGCTCTCAGGGCGTGATGGCTCCGAGGGGGGCGGCCACCTATCACGGCGTGATAACCCCGGGGTCGCCTCTGAGGTATCACGGCGTGATAACCCGAGCACCGTGGACGACGTGCCCGCGCCCCGTGAGGCGCCCAGTCCGCCCAAGCTCGCCGGGATCAAGATGCCCTGGCACGACGGGGACAAGGTCGCCGATCTCGTTATGGAGAAGATGCTGCCCCAGGAGCGGGAGAAGCTGCTGCGGCGGCTGCTCTCGGCGCGGGAGGCCGTGCGGTCGGCCTCCTCGATGTCCTGACCGTGGGTTCCACAGCGGATCGCCCCGCACAGGTTGCCTGTGCGGGGCGATCCGCTGTGGGAGGCATGTTCAAGCCATTCTCCAGGTCCATCGGCGACGCTCGGACGGTAGCTGAGGTGGTCGTGACACCTGGAGGACAACTGTGAGGGACAGCCGATGAGACGGGTTGTGATCACCGGTATCGGAGTGGTCGCCCCGGGCGGGGTGGGTACCAAGGAGTTCTGGTCGGTGCTCACCGCAGGCCGCACGGCGACCCGAGGCATCACCCTGTTCGACCCGGCCCAGTTCCGTTCGCGTATCGCCGCCGAGGTGGACTTCGATCCCGAGGCGCACGGGTTCAGCCGGGCCGAGGCCGCGCGGCTTGACCGGGCGGCGCAGTTCGCGGTGGTCAGTGCGCGGGAGGCGCTGGCGGACAGCGGGCTGGACGGGGAGCTCGACCCGTTGCGTACGGGGGTCACGCTCGGCAGCGCCGTCGGCTGCACCACCGGGCTGGACGTGGAGTACGCGGCGGTCAGCGAGAACGGTGCGCACTGGCTCGTCGACCACACGAGGGCCGTCGGCCATCTCTTCGACTACTTCGTGCCCAGCTCGCTGGCGGCCGAGGTCGCCCACACCGTCGGGGCGCAGGGGCCGGTGTCGCTGGTCTCGACGGGCTGCACCTCGGGCCTGGACTCCGTCGGGCACGCGGTGGAGCTGATCCGCGAGGGCAGCGCCGACGTCATGGTCACCGGTGCCACGGAGGCGCCGATCTCCCCCATCACCGTCGCCTGCTTCGACGCCATCAAGGCCACCAGCCCCCGTAACGACGAGCCGGAGACGGCCTCGCGGCCCTTCGACCGGACGCGCAACGGCTTCGTGCTCGGTGAGGGTTCGGCCGTCCTGGTCATCGAGGAGCTGGAGCACGCCCGCAGGCGCGGTGCGCATGTGTACGCCGAGATCGCCGGCTTCGCCAGCCGCAGCAACGCGTATCACATGACCGGTCTGCGGTCGGACGGGACGGAGATGGCCGAGGCCATCACCGCCGCCCTGGACGAGGCCCGGCTCAACCCCGGCGACGTCGACTACATCAACGCCCACGGCTCGGGCACCAAGCAGAACGACCGGCACGAGACGACCGCGTTCAAGCGCAGCCTGGGCGCCCGCGCCCACGAGGTGCCCGTCAGCTCCATCAAGTCGATGATCGGGCACTCGCTCGGCGCCATCGGCTCCCTGGAGGTGGCGGCCAGCGCCCTGGCCATCGAGCACAACACGGTGCCGCCCACGGCCAACCTCCACGAACCCGACCCCGCTTGCGACCTGGACTACACCCCGCTCGTCGCCCGTGAGCAGGTGACCGACACGGTCCTCACCGTGGGCAGCGGCTTCGGCGGTTTCCAGAGCGCCATGGTCCTGACCCGCCCGCACCTGGGAGTGAGCGCATGACGACCACTACGTCCCCCGCGCCGGTCCGTACCGGCGTCGCCGTGGTCACCGGTATCGGTGTCGCCGCCCCCAACGGGCTCGGTGCCGAGGCCTGGTGGGCGGCGGTGCTGCGCGGTGAGAGCGGCATCCGGGCCCTCACCCGGTTCGACGCCTCCGGCTACCCGGCGCGGCTGGCGGGCGAGGTGCCCGGCTTCGTCGCCGAGGACCACGTGCCGAGCCGGCTGCTGTCCCAGACCGACCAGGTGACCCGGCTGTCGCTGGTGGCCGCCAAGGAGGCGCTGGACGACGCGGGTGTCGACCCGGCCGAGCTGCCCGAGTACGCGGCGGGTGTGGTCACCGCGTCTTCCGCGGGCGGCTTCGAGTTCGGGCAGCGCGAGTTGCAGGCCCTGTGGAGCAAGGGCAGCCAGCACGTCAGCGCGTACCAGTCCTTCGCCTGGTTCTACGCGGTGAACACCGGCCAGATCTCCATCCGGCACGGGCTGCGCGGGGCCAGCGGTGTGCTGGTGACCGAGCAGGCGGGCGGGCTCGACGCCGTCGGGCAGGCCCGCCGCCAGCTCCGCAAGGGCTCCTCGCTCGTGATCACCGGCGCGGTCGACTCCGCGCTGTGCCCGTGGGGGTGGACCGCGCACCTCGCGGAGGGGCGCATCAGCCTCAGCGACGACCCCGGCCGCGCCTTCCTGCCGTTCTCCGCCGACGCCAACGGGTACGTGCCCGGCGAGGGCGGTGCCCTGCTGGTGCTGGAGGACGCGGGTGCCGCGCGCGCCCGGGACGCCAAGGTGTACGGGACGGTCGCCGGGTACGCGTCCACCTTCGACCCGGCCCCGGCGAGCGGGGGAGGGTCACGGCTCGGCGCCGCCGCCGAGCTCGCCCTGGCCGACGCCGGGGTACGCCCCGACCAGGTCGACGTGGTCTTCGCCGACGCCGCCGGTGAACGGGCGGCGGACCGCGAGGAGGCGCGGGTGCTGGCCGAGCTGTTCGGGGAGCGCGGCGTACCGGTGACCGCGCCCAAGACCATGACCGGCCGCCTCGCCGCCGGCGGCTCCTCGCTGGACCTGGCGGCGGCCCTGTTCTCGGTGCGGGACCAGGTGGTCCCGCCCACCACCGGCACCGTGCGCCCGGCGGACGACTGCCCCCTGGACCTGGTGACCGGTGCGCCGCGCCGTGACGTCGAGGTGCGGACCGCGCTGGTGCTGGCGCGTGGGCGGGGCGGTTTCAACTCCGCCGCGGTGGTCCGCGCAGCCGCCTGAGCACACGGCCGGGTTATCACGCCGTGATAACCCGGCGCCGGCGCTCGGGTCGGCCGCCTCATCGCACGGTCCGGTTATCACGGCGTGATAGCCCCCGGGCCGACCGTCCGGGGCGGCGGGTTATCACGGCGTGATAGCCCCCGGCCTGCCGTCCCCGCGCCTCCGGGCTATCACGGCGTGATAGCCCCCGGCCCCTCCGTACCGCACCGCCCGGTTATCACGGCGTGATAACCCCGACGGCCGTAGAGAAGTCCGTACCGAAGAAAGAGGTATGCCGTGAACCGGCTGGAACTCACCGATCTGACCGCCCTGTTGCGCGACTGCGCCGGCCAGGACGAGGGCGTGGACCTGGACGGGGACATCCTGGACGTCCCGTTCGTCGACCTCGGTTATGACTCGCTGGCGGTGCTCCAGACCACCGGGCGCATCGAGCGGGACTTCGACCTGGTCCTGGACGAGGAGGCCATCGACGAGGCCGACACCCCGCGTGCGTACCTGGAACTGGTCAACCGGGCGCTGTCCGAGCGCGCCGCCGTCTGAGCGGGGGAGTGATGACTGCTCCGAACCGCAGGCGGTTCGTCGCCGGGACCGTCGCCGCTGCGGCGGCCGCCGGTGTCGCCGGGACCGCCGCCGGAAGCGCCGTCGCGAACGCCACGGCGCCCACGGCCACGACGGCCGGGCCGGGCCCGGTCGTGGTCGGCCCGTCGGACCCCCGCTACGAGGACCTCGCCGTGCGCGGCACCAACAAGAGGTTCTCCGCGCGTCCGGAGTCCTTCTGTCTGGCGACCACGACCGAGCAGGTGGTGCGTGCCGTGCGGGAGGCCGTCCGGGACGGCAAGCGCATCGCGGTGCGCAGCGGCGGGCACTGTTACGAGAACTTCGTGGGTGACGCGTCCGTCCGGCAGGTCATCGACCTCGCCGGGATGGACACCGTGCGCTGGGACGCGGCGCGCGGGGCGTTCGAGGTGGGCGCGGGTGCCCGGCTGGCGGACGTCTACCGGACGCTGTACTACGGCTGGGGCGTGACCATTCCGGGCGGCGCCAGTGCGAGCGTCGCCGCGGGCGGCCATGTGCAGGGTGGCGGTTACGGTGCCCTCTCCCGGCGCCACGGCATCTCCAGCGACCACCTCCACGCGGTCGAGGTGGTCGTCGTGGACGCCTCCGGGCGAGCCCGTGCGGTCATCGCCACCCGGGACGCCCGCGATCCGAACCGGGAGCTGTGGTGGGCCCACACCGGTGCGGGCGGCGGCAACTTCGGTGTCGTCACGCGCTACTGGTTCCGTTCCCCGTCCGCCCGGGGCGGTGACCCGGCCACGGCGCTGCCGCGCCCGCCGGGCAGCGTGCTCGCCGCCAGTGTGATGTTCCCGCGCGAGGGCATGACCAAGGCCGCGTTCCGCACCCTGGTCGGCAACCACGGGCGCTGGCACGAGCGCAACAGCGGCCCGCGCTCCCCGTACACCGGGCTGTTCAGCGGGCTGGTCCTGCTGGGCCGCCAGGCGCAGAACGACCAGGGCCTGAGCGCCATCGCGTTCACGCACCTGGACGCGACGCTGCCCAACGCGGAGGCGCTGCTGAAGGACCACCTCGACGCCATCGGCGCCGGGGTGGGCGTCGAGGCGTACACCGCGCCGACGGAGACGTTGCCGTGGATGAAGTCGGTGGAGGCGCTGGCCACCGCGCAGGACGCGGAGACCGGCCGCCAGAAGATCAAGTCGTCGTACCTGCGGCGGTCGTTCACCGACGAGCAGATCGACGTGCTGTACGACTTCCTGGGCAGCACCGAGCACAGCAACGACACCAGCTCGGTGTCGATCCAGTCGTACGGCGGGAAGGTCAACACCGTCCATCCGGCGGCGACGGCGTCCGCGCAGCGCGACTCGGTGATGAAGGCGCTGTTCATGAACACCTGGCAGAACCCGGAGCACGACGCGGCGAACGTGGACTGGCTGCGCCGGCTGTACGCGGGTGTCTACCGGGACACCGGCGGCGTGCCGGCGCCGGGGGAGCGCAGCGACGGCTGCTTCATCAACTTCCCCGACATCGACATGGCCGACCCGAAGTGGAACACCTCCGGGGTGCCCTGGCACACGCTGTACTACGGGGCCAACTACCGGCGGCTTCAGGCGGTCAAGGCCGTGTGGGACCCGAGGAACGTCTTCCACCACCCGCTGTCGGTGAAGGCGCGCTGAGACCCCGTACACACAAGAGCGGGCGGCCCCCTGTGCGGAGGGGCCGCCCGCTCTCGTGTGCGGTGGGCGCTCAGTCGTTCCCGGTGGTGGCCGTGCGTTCCATCACCGACGCGTACAGGTTCGGCTCGCTGGTGCTCAGCGTGCGCAGGGCGGCGGCGTGCGGGGCGAAGTCGGGGTGGGTGACGGCCGCGCGGAAGGACTCGGCGTCCGCCCACTCGGCGACGTTGACGTAACTGCCGGGCTGCTCGGTGTGGCGCAGCAGCCGGTGGCTGAGGAAACCGGGACGGTCGCGGAAGAAGGCCGAGGTGTCGTCGAAGAGCCGCTCGAACTCCTCGGCGGGGCCAGTGACCGTGAAGCGGTTGATGAAGGTGACCACGTGCTCCTCCGGGCCGGTGGGCGTGCTTGGACGTCCCGACGGTTCCGTCCGTGGGTCGAGCGGGACTCGAAGGCGGGCCGAGCGGCGGCCCCCACACTGCTCAGCACACGTCATCCACTGTCATCCACCCCTGGGGAAGGACATCCATGGGATCCGAATACGCGATCCTCGCCGAGAACCTGTGCAAGCGGTACGGCGAAGCCCCGGCCCTGAACGGGTTCGGCCTGCGGGTGCCGGAGGGCACCGTCCACGGGCTGCTCGGGCACAACGGTGCCGGCAAGACCACCGCGGTACGCATCCTGTCCACGCTGGCCAGGCTGGACGAGGGCCGCGCCGAGGTCGCGGGCTTCGACGTCGTCCGCGACAGCGCGAAGGTGCGGGCCCGGATCGGGCTGCTCGGGCAGTACGCGGCGGTCGACGAGGTGCTCAGCGGCCGGCAGAACCTGGTGATGTTCGGCCGGCTGTACCACCTGGGGAAGCGGGCGGCGGGGGAGCGCGCGGACGCGCTGCTGGAGCAGTTCGGGCTCGCCGACACCGGCACCAAGCAGGTCAAGGACTACTCGGGCGGTATGCGGCGGCGCCTGGACCTCGCGGCCAGCCTGATCCTCGCGCCGCGGGTGCTCTTCCTCGACGAGCCGACGACCGGGCTGGACCCGCGCAGCCGCAACGAGGTGTGGGCGGCGGTGCGTTCACTCGTCGACGACGGCACCACGGTGCTGCTGACCACGCAGTACCTGGATGAGGCGGACCAGCTCGCCGACCGGATCTCGGTCATCGCGTCGCCGGGCGGCGCGGGCGGGCGGGTGATCGCCGAGGGTACGCCCGACGAGCTGAAGTCGGCGATCGGGGGCGACCGGATCGACGTCACGGTCCGCAACGCCGGTGACCTGGCGGCCGCGGCCGAGGTGCTGGCGCGGATCACCGGCCGGGACACCGACACCGACACCGAGAACCGGCGCGTGGGCGCCCCGGTCCAGGACCGGGTGATCGCGCTGACCGAGACGGTGCGCGCACTCGGTGACGCGGGGGTGGTGGCCGAGGACATCGCGCTGCGCCGGCCGACCCTGGACGAGGTGTTCCTGCACCTGACCGGTACGGAGAAGAACGCTGATGCGGGCGCTGACGCCGTCCGCGACGAGGAGAAGGAAGAGGTGACGGTGTGACCACCGCAGCCCCGCAGCCCACGGCCGGGACAGGTGGTCCCCGCTGGGCCCTGTCCGACTCCTGGGTCCTGACCGGCCGTTCCCTGGCCCACTGGGCCCGTAATCCCGCCCCGGTCGTCATCGGCCTGCTCTTCCCGATCATGATGGTGCTGATGTTCGGGTACCTGTTCGGCGGCGCGATGCAGGTGCCCGGCGGGGGCAACTACCGCGAGTTCCTGGTGCCCGGCATGTTCGCCATGACGATGGTCTTCGGCATCGAGGTGACGATGCTGGCCGTGATCAGCGACGCGGCCAAGGGTGTCACCGACCGGTTCCGCGCGATGCCCACGTCCTCCGGGGCGGTGGTGACCGGGCGCAGCATCGCCGACATGCTCAACTCGGTCCTCGGCCTGACCGTGATGATCCTGTGCGGCCTGGCGGTCGGCTGGCGGGCCGACAACGGGGTGGGCCAGGCACTCGCGGCCGTCGGCCTGCTCCTGCTGCTGCGCTTCGCGCTGCTGTGGGTGGGCATCTACCTGGGTCTCGTCTTCACGGACACGGCCGCCGTGACCGCCGTGCAGACCCTGGTGTGGCCGCTCGGGTTCCTGTCGAACGCGTTCGTCTCGCCGGACACCATGCCGGGCTGGCTCGCCGCGGTCTCCGAGTGGAATCCGCTGTCGGCGACGGTGACGGCGGCTCGGAAGCTGTTCGGCAACCCCGGGTGGGACACCGGGACATGGGCGACGGATCAGGCCATAGTCATGGCCGTTGTGTGGCCGTTGATCATTTTTGCGATCTTCTTCCCGCTGTCCGTGCGACGCTACCAGCGGCTCGGCCGCTGAAAACCGGCCACGCCGGACGGACGGAGAGGAATCCAGAGGGACATGGCAGTGATGACGGGCGTGCGTGCCGGTGAGCTCACGCGGTGCGCGGTGCTGTTCGAGGCGGCCGACCCGCCCCGCGCCGGCAGGGTGGTGTTCTGGGACGCGCAGGGCGGCCCGCCGCCGGTGGGCCGGGACGGGGGCGGGGAGGCCGGCGAGGCGGACGTCGTCACCGTCGAGGACGGGGCGCCCGTGACGCGCACCGTTCCGGTCGTGCGCCTGTCGGTCGCCGACGCCCTGCCGGTGCTGGCCCGCGCGGCCAGGCCGGGGGAGACGGCGGAGGCGGGCGCGCAGCCCGGGGCAGGCCTGGAGGCGGGCGCGCAGCCCGGGGCAGGCGCGGAGGCGGGCGCGCAGCCCGGGGCAGGCCTGGAGGCGGGCGCGGAGGCGGGCGCCGGGGTGCATCCGGCCGCCGCCTTCTGGGGCCGGGCGGCCGCGATCGCCCTGCACCTGGCGGCCCGGGAGCGGCTGCTGCCGGGCGTCACCCCGGGTGGCTACGACGCCTGGCGCACCGGCCCGCTGGACCTGGACGACGTGCGACGCGTACGGGAACTGGCGGCCGCCGCGCCGCCCGAGGCGTACGCCGCCGCCCTGCCGGGCACGGGCGGCGCGCACGTGCGCCTGGCCGAACCGGAAGGTCTGGTACGGGCGTTCCTGGACGCCGTCGCCGACACGCTGCCGCGCACCCCGGCGGCTCACGCGGCGACCGGCCGGGCGGCGTTCGCGGCCGTGGAGCCGCAGCACGTGCCGCAACTGCGGGCGTGGGCCGAGGAGATCTCGGCGGGGCTCGACTCCGGGGTACGGGTCTCGCTGCGGATCGAGCTCGCGGACGGCGGGGGAGCGGAACCGCCCGCCCTGCGGCTCGTGCCGCGCGCCCACAGCCTCGCCGACCCGACCCTCGCGCTCGACGCGGGCGAGCTGTTCGAGAGCGCCGACCACGCGCTGGGCCCGCGCGCCCAGGCCGACACCGTGCTCGCCGTGCGCCGCGCCGCGGGCGTGTGGTCACCGCTGGAGCGGCTGCTGCCCGTACCGCGCGCCATGGACCTGTCCGACCGGGACGTCACCGACCTGCTGGGCGACGGGGCCGGCCGACTGCGCGCCCACGGCATCGACGTCCTGTGGCCCGAGGACGCCCACCGGTCGCTGACCGCCCGCGCCGTCGTCGGCGCCGACCTGCCACCACCCACCGACCTGCGCTCCTTCTTCGGCGGCGACGGCACGGTCGACCTGCGCTGGCAGCTCGACCTCGACGGCGACCCGCTCACCGACGAGGAGATGGCGGCCGTCGGCACGGGCCGGCCCGTCGTGCGGCTGCGAGGGAAGTGGACCCTCGTCGGCGCGGACCTCGCCCGCAAGGCGCGCGAGCGGGAGGTGGGTTCCCTCACCGCGATCGAGGCCCTCGCCGTCGCCCTGAGCGGGTACGCGCGGATAGGCACCGAGCAGGTGCCGGTCGCGCCCACCGCCTGGCTGCTGGCGCTGCGCGCCCGGCTGTCCGACCCGGACGGCGGCAGCGAACCCGTCCAGCAGCCCGCCGCGCTCACCGCCACCCTCCGCGACTACCAGCTCCGCGGCCTGCGCTGGCTGGACCGGATGACCTCGCTGGGCCTGGGCGGCTGCCTCGCCGACGACATGGGCCTGGGCAAGACCCTCCAGCTCATCTCGCTGCACCTGCTGCGCCAGGAGCACGAGGACAGCGCCGGCCCGACGCTCGTCGTCTGCCCGGCCTCGCTGCTGGGCAACTGGCAGCGGGAGGTGGGCCGGTTCGCGCCCGGCACCGCCGTGCGCCGCTTCCACGGCACCGGGCGCACCCTGGACGGCGCCGACGACGGGTTCGTCCTGACGACGTACGGCACCATGCGGCTGGATGCCGAGCGGCTGGCCGGGCACCGCTGGAGCATGGTCGTCGCCGACGAGGCCCAGCACGTCAAGAACCCCCACTCGGGCACCGCGAAGGCGCTGCGGCTCATCCCCGCCGACGCGAAGGTCGCGCTCACCGGCACGCCCGTGGAGAACAGCCTCTCCGAGCTGTGGGCCGTCCTCGACTGGACGACGCCCGGACTGCTGGGCGGGTACGGCGAGTTCCGCCGGCGCTGGATGGCGCCGATCGAGGCCGAGCGTGCCGAGGGGGCGGGGGAGCGGGCCACGGCCCAGCGCCTGGCCGGTCTCGTACGCCCGTTCCTGCTGCGCCGCCGCAAGTCCGACCCGGGCATCGCCCCGGAGCTGCCGCCCAAGACCGAGACGGACCGCCCGGTCTCGCTCAGCGCCGAACAGTCGGCCCTGTACCGCACGCAGGTACGGGAGGTGATGGCGCAGATCCGCGGCAGTGAGGGCATCGCGCGCAGTGGTCTGGTCCTGAAGCTGCTCACCGGGCTGAAGCAGATCTGCAACCACCCCGCCCAGTTCCTCAAGGAGGAGGACGCGGCCCCCCTCACCGGGCGCTCCGGGAAGCTGGAGCTGCTCGACGAACTCCTCGACACGATCACCGCCGAGGGCGGCGCCGCGCTCGTGTTCACCCAGTACGTCGCCATGGCGAAACTGCTGGAGCGGCACCTGGCGCAGCGGGGCGTACCCGCGCAGCTCCTGCACGGCGGCACGCCCGTGCCGAAGCGCGAGGAGCTGGTGCAGCGCTTCCAGGACGGCGAAGTGCCGGTGTTCCTGCTGTCGTTGAAGGCGGCGGGCACCGGGCTGAACCTCACCCGGGCCGATCACGTCGTGCACTACGACCGCTGGTGGAACCCGGCGGTGGAGGCCCAGGCCACGGACCGTGCGTACCGTATCGGCCAGACCAAGCCGGTCCAGGTCCACCGGCTGATCGCCGAGGGCACCGTCGAGGACCGGATCGCCGCGCTGCTGGAGTCCAAGAAGGAGCTGGCGGACGCGGTGCTGGGCACGGGCGAGCAGGCGTTGACGGAGCTGACGAACGACGAGCTGGCCAACCTGGTCGAGCTGAGGAGCGAGTGATGGGCGAGGCACAGGAGAGCGGTGCACGGGGCTTTCCCGCCTTCGCGGCGCGCAAGGGCGGGCGCGCCCGCGGCCAGTCGTTCTGGGCGAAGGCGTGGACCGAGGCCGTGGAGGACACCTGGCCGGAGGAGGAGTCCCTGAAGAAGGGCCGGGCCTTCGCGCGCACCGGGCGGATCGGCCCGATCACCGTCAGCCCGGGGCGGATCTCGGCGGAGGTGTACGGGGGCGAGGCCGCGTACACGACCGTGGTCACGCTCGCGGAGCTGGACGCGGGGGAGTGGGAGGTGCTCTGGGAGAAGGCCGCCGAACGGCCGGCCGTGACGGAGGAACTCCTCGCGGGTGAGCTGCCCGAGGACCTCCTGGAGGCGGTGGAGGACGCCCGGGTGCGGATGCTGCCCGGCTACGGCGACCTGGACGCGGACTGCGACTGCGACGCCCTGGAGCACCCGTGCCCGCACGCCACGGCGCTGTGCTACCAGGTGTCGTGGCTGCTGGAGACGGAGCCGTGGCTGCTGCCGCTGGTGCGGGGCAGGGACGCCGAGGAGGCCGTGGAGGAGCTCAAGTCGGAGCTGCTGCTGCGGGCGATGACGGGCTTCGACGAGGACGAGGAAGACGAGGAGGGCGGGGAAGAGGACGCGGAGGGGTACGAGGGCGAGGGCGGCGAGCAGGAGGAGGCCGGTCCGCCGCCGGGCCTCGACCCGGTCGCGGCGTGGGCCCGTGGCTCGTCCCCGCTGCCCGCCCCGCCGTCGCTGCCCGCCGCGCCGGCCCGCACCGACGAGCCGGTCACCGGCATCGAGGCCGACCCGCTGGAGCAGTTGGTCGCCGACGCGGCCGTGCGGGCGCGCGGACTGCTCGCGTACGCCCTCGGGCTGACCGCCGAGCCCGCGCCGCCGCTGGACCTGTGGCAGGACACCGTGCGGATCGCCGCCACGCACCCGGACCCGAGGGTGCCGGCGCGGCTGCGCGAGAGCTGCGGCAGGCCGCCGGAGGAGCTGGACCGCGCGGCCGCCGCCTGGCGCACCGGCGGGGCGGCCGCGCTGGAGGTGCTGGAGCGCACCTGGTCGCCGTCCGCCCAGGAGACCGCCCGGGCCCGGGCGGCGCTGTCGGCGGGCTGGGAGGCGGACGAGCTGCCGGAGCTGGAAGTCCGGGACAACCACTGGACCCTCGCCGGACAGGGCATCCAACTGCGCCTGGGCCGCGACGGGCGGTGGTACCCCTACCGCCAGGAGTCCGGCGCGTGGTGGCCCGCCGGGGCGCCGCACAGCGACCCGGCGGACGTGCTCGTGGAGTTGACCGCCGGCTGATCGCCGCACGAGTCCTACGGCCCGAGGGGGCCGCGCCACCAGGCCGGTGACGCGGCCCCCTCGGGCGTGTGCGGGGGCGCGTGCTACGGGGGCGCGTGCTCGCGGGGGGGGGCGTGTTGCCGAGGGCCGTGCTCGCGGGGGGGGGCTGCCGGGGTGGCCGGCGGGGGGCTCCGGTGGGGGGCTCCGATGGGGCCGCCGGGGCGGGGGATCGGCGGCAGGGCGGGGTGGCCCGGCAGCGGTGTGGGATGGCCCTCGGCGGGGGTGCGGGGCGGGGGATCGGCAGGGCGGAGGCCCCCGGCGGGAGCGGGGTACGCCCGCAGGGCGTGGGCCGGGGGGCCTCGGCGGAGGGACAGCGCGGCTTCGGCAGCGGGGCGGGGACGCCTGCGGGGCAGGGGCCGGGTGGCCCCCGCGGGGCGGGGACGCCTGCGGAGCATGGGCGTGGGACACCTGTGGGGGGCGCCCGGCGGGGGCAGGGGTGCCTGCGGGGCGGGGGCCCGGTGGCCCCCGGCGGGGCGGGGACGCCTGGGGAGCATGGGCGTGGAACGCCCGGCGGGGCAGCTTTGGGGGGTGGGGGAGTTCAGCGGGGCTCCATCGATCCTCCAGACGGCGAAACCACCATCGGTACCCACAGGAGCGCAGGGCGAGCTGGGGGAGGGGCCGTGAGCGGAGGCGTGGGCGCGGCGGAGGGCCGTCGGGGTCTGCTCGACGGCGTCGTCGGGCAGGCGCGGCGGGCGCCGCGTGCGACGGCTCTGGTGTGGCGGGACGAGGAGATCAGTTACGGGTCACTGCTGGACCGCACGGCGCGGGAGCGGGCCCGCATCGCGGCACTGCCGGGCGACGAGCCGGTATCGGTGCCCGCCGTGAAGTCGCCCGCCACCATCGCCCTGGTCCTGGCCTGCCTGCTGGAGCGGCGGCCGGTGCTGTTGCCCGCCGCGACCCTCGGGCCGGACGCCCTGGACGAGCTGCACGAGCAGGCCGGCGTACGGGACGTGCTGCGGCCGTGCGACGACACCGGCGCGGAGGCCGGCGCGCCCTCGCCCCCCGCGCCGCCCACCGGCCGGCCGGCCCTGCTGCTGACCACGTCCGGTTCCACCGGGCTGCCGAAGATCGTCCCGCTGGACGCGGAGGCCATCGACGCCTTCACCGACTGGGCCGCCGGCGCCTTCGGCATCGGACCGGGCACCACCGTCCTCAACTACGCGCCGCTCAACTTCGACCTGTGCCTGCTCGACGTCTGGACCACCCTCGCCCACGGCGGCCGTGTCGTCCTCGTCGACCCCGACCACGCCCTGGACGGGGCGCGCCTGCTCGGCCTCCTCCAGCGGCACGAGGTGCACGTCGTCCAGGCCGTACCCATGTTCTTCCGGCTCCTCGCCGACGCGGCGGACGCCACCGGGACGGCCGCCCTGCCTGCCGTGCGGCACGCCATGTTCACCGGCGACGCCATCCCCGGGCCGCTGCTCGACCGGCTGCCCGCCCTGCTGCCAGGGGCCCGGCTCCACAACATCTACGGGTGCACCGAGACCAACGACAGCTACGTCCACGAGGTCGACACCCGCGACCCCGCCCCGCCGCCACTGCCCATCGGCGTCCCGCTGCCCGGCGTCGAGGCGCTCGTCGTCACGGCCGAGGGCGCGGTGCTGGAGGGGCCCGGCACGGGCGAACTGCTCGTCTCCACACCGTTCCAGACGCGCGGCTACCTTGGCGCCGCGGCCGGCAGGGAGGTCTTCGTACCGCATCCCGTGCGCGACGACGGCCGGCGCTACTTCCGCAGCGGCGACCTGGTGCGCCGGCACCCGGACGGCTCGCTGACCCTGGAGGGCCGCGCCGACCACCAGGTCAAGGTGCGCGGGGTGCGGGTCAACGCCCAGGAGGTGGAGCACGTCCTGCTCGGCCACCGCGATGTGACCGAGGCGGCCGTCCTGGCCCTGCCCGACCCGATCGCGGGGCGCCTGCTGCACGCGGTCGTGCGGCGCTCACCGGACTCGGGCCTCAACAGCCTGACGCTGCGCGGGCACCTCGCCCGCCGGCTGCCCCGGGCGGCGGTCCCCTCGGTGCTGCGCATCACCGACGACGCGCTGCCCCGGACCTCCACCGGCAAGGTCGACCGCGACCGGGTCGCTTCGGCCCACTTCACCAAGGAGAACTGACATGCAGTACGCCCAGGCCGTCAGGGAGTTCATCGTCGAGGAGTTCCTGCCGGACGTGGCCGCCCACGAGCTGGCCGACGACCACGACCTCATGGAGAACGGCATCATCGACAGCCTCGGGCTGCTCAAGGTGATCGCCTGGCTGGAGGACCGTTACGGGGTCGACACCGACGCCGTCGACCTCGACCCGGAGTCCTTCACCTCCGTCGCGGCCATCGCCGCGTTCCTCGCGGACGCGCCGCGCGAGCACGCGGGGGCCGCGTAGCCATGCACGAAGCCGTCGTCTCGCTCATCGGCCGGGACCGTCCGGTGGAGCTGCCGGTGTGGCGGTCGTTCTGGGACCGGCTCCACGCGGGGGACTTGCGCAGGGGCGAAGCCACGGCTCTGCTGGCCTCCCTGTCCACCCGGATGCCCGACCGGGTCACCCTGTGCGCGTTGCTGGACTCGCTGGCCGAGCGCCGTCCCGCCCGCCCGGCGGACGCGTTCGGGGATGCCGTCAACATCGTCGGCACCGGGGGCGGGCCGCGCACCTTCAACATCTCCACGGCCGCCGCGTTCGTGGCCGCGGCCATGGGCGTGCGGGTCGTCAAGACCGGTTCGCGGGCCTACACCAGCTCCTGCGGCTCCCTGGACCTGCTGGAGCGGCTGGGCATCGCGCCGACGACGTCGTACGAACAGACCCAGGAGGTGCTCCAGCGGTGCGGCATCGCCTTCGCCGGGTACTTCGTGTACCCGGCGGAGATCGCGCTGCTCGCGCGGGCCGTCGCCCCGCTGGACATGCGCCTGCTGGGCTCCTTCGTCAACACCCTCGGCCCCTTCCTGGCCGACATGCCGGTGCGCGCCCAGGTGACCGGGGTGTCCCGCCCCGAGGCGCTGGAAGCCCTGCGGTACGCCGCCGGGCACACCTCCCGCGCCACCGGCCGCACGGTGTGGCTGGCCGGCAACGACGCCGGCGCCGACGAGCTCCTCGCCTTCACCGCCAACCGGGTGCGGGCGTACGAGGACGGCGGCGAGGACGAGTTCACGCTCACGCCCGCCGCGCTCGGCCTGGGCGCCGGCCGCCTGGCGGACCTGGCGCAGGCCGAGGGCGGGGCGCGGGGCGCCGCCGAGCTGTTCCGGAACGTACTGGCCGGGCGCGGCGGCCCGGCGGCGACGCAGACGGTCTGCCTCAACGCCGCCGCCCTCGCGGTCGCCGGCCGGCTGACCGGTGACTGGCACCAGGCGCTGCGCGCCGCGCACGCCACGCTGCACGACGGCTCGGCCCTCGAACTGGTCGACCGGCTGCGGACGCTGGAGGCGGCCCATGCCTGAACGTCTCCTCACCGTCGCCCCCGTGTCGGGCTGCGTGCCCGGCCCACCACCTCTGTCGGGCCTCGCCCCGGCCGCCGTCCCGGGCGTGGCGGCCCTGTCCCTGGCGTCCTGCCGGAACGGGGCGGCGGGGGCGGGCGGTACGGGCGGGTCGGGCGGGCCGGGTACGGCCGCGTCGGGCGCCGCCGGTGCGGCGGGTGCGTCCGGTGCGTCGGGTGCGTCGGGTGCCGGTGACTCCGGTACGTCCGGTGCGGCGGGCGCGTCCGGTGCATCGGGCGCGGGGGCCGCCCGTGCCGCCTCGGGGGCCGCTGTGCGGGCGGCCTCCGGGGCGGGCGGCACCGGCAACGCGGACGGCACCGGCAACGCGGGCGGCACCGGCAACGCGGGCGGCACCGGCGACGCGGACGGCACCGGGGCGGACACCGGCGCCGGGGATGGCTTCTTCGCGCGGCGGCGGCCCGGCAGGCCCGGGCTCGCCGTGTTCGTGAACGCGGGCGATCCGCCGCTCGGCGCGCTGCCGGAGCTGGCCGCGATGCTGGACGACAGCGACGTCGACTGCCTCGAACTGGCCGTTCCGTTCCCCGACTCCGTCACCGACGGCCCCGTGATCCGCCGGTCCGCCGACCGGGCGCTGGCCGGCGGGGTCACCCTGGCCGCGGTCCTGGACGCGGTGGCCGCCGTACGGCCCACGCTGCGGCGGCTTCGGATCGCGCTGCTCGCCGACTGGAGCCACACCGTCAAGGGCACGGACCTGGGCGACTTCGCCCGCTCCGTCGCCGACGCCGGCTGCGACGGGCTGCTGCTGCACGGGCTGCCGCCCCGGCTGCGTACCGCCCACTACGAGGCCGCGCACCGGGCCGGGCTGCCCCTGGTCACCACCTGCTACGCCGTCTCGGACGCCGCGACCGCGGCCGAGGCGGCCCGCCACGCCTCCGCGTACCTGTACCTGGTCGCCCACTACGGCCGCAGCGGCACCACCGCCGCACCCGACCGGGAGCGGCTCGCCGCGGCCCTCGGAGGGCTGCGCGCCGCCACCCGCGCCCCGGTCGCCGTCGGCTTCGGCGTCCGTACCGGGGCCGACATCGCCGCCCTGGAGGCGCTCGGCGCGGACGCGGCGGTCGTCGGCAGCGCCGGCGTGGCCCGCCTCGAACAGGCCCTGGACCAGCGGCGCGACCCGGTGGAGGAGTTCGCCTCCTTCGTCGCGGAGCTGCGCCGCCCCACCGCCCCCCACCGTACGAACGAAGGGACCCCCTCATGATCGTCCGCAAGCTCGACAGCGTCCGCTGCGTCGACTGGGGCAACGGCCTCAGCCGCAGGTTCCTCACCGAGTCCGACGGCCTCGGCTACACCGTCACCGACACGATCGTGCGGGCCGGCACCAAGTCGCGGCTGGAGTACCGCCGCCACCTGGAGGCCTGCTACTGCATCGAGGGCAGCGGCGAGATCGTCGACATGGCCGGCACCTCCCACCCCATCACCCCCGGCACCCTCTACGCCCTCGACAAGCACGACGCGCACTGGCTGATCGCCGCCCCGGACGAGGACCTGCGCCTGGTGTGCATGTTCACCCCGGCGCTGCGCGGCGACGAGGTCCACAACCTCGACTCGGCCGAGTTCTCCCAGTACTGATGATCACGTGGACCGACGACCAGCAGCGGTTGCGCGACGGTCTGGCGCCGCTGCTGGACAAGCTCAGCGCAGGACACGTCGAGCGTGACGCCGAGGCCGCCTTCCCCCGCGAACAGTGGGACCTGCTGCGCGCCTCCGGCATCCTGGGCCTGCCCTTCGAGGAGCGTTGGGGCGGGCTCGGACAGGACCTGCTGACCACCATGTACGTCCTGGAGGGGCTGGGCCAGGGCTGCCGCGACGCGGGGCTGAACTTCTCCGTGTGCAGCCACCTGGTCAGCACCGGCGTCCCCGTGCACCGGTTCGGCTCGGCCGAGCTGAAGGAGCGCTACCTGCCGGGGCTGTGCTCGGGCGACCTGATCGGCGCCCATGCCATCAGCGAGCCCGACAGCGGCTCGGACGCGCTGGCGATGCGTACCCGCGCCGTGCGCGACGGCGACGACTTCGTCCTGAACGGCAGCAAGGCCTTCGTCAGCAACGGGCCGGTCGCCGACGTGGTCACCGTCTACGCCCGTACCAGCGACCGTCCCGGCCCGCTGAGCATCACCGCGTTCCTCGTCGACCGCGACACGCCCGGCCTGACCGTCGGGCGGCCGGTCGCCAAGATGGGGCTGCGCACCTCGCCGCTGTGCGAGCTGTTCTTCGACGACTGCCGCGTGCCCGCCTCCCGGGTCGTGGGCCGGCCCGGCGGCGGCTTCCTCGTCCTGGACCACGTGATGCGCTGGGAGATCCTGTGCTCCTTCGTCATCAACGCGGGGGAGATGCGCGACCGGGTGGAGCGCTGCGCCGAGTACGCGCGCACCCGCACCCAGTTCGGGCAGCCGATCGGCTCGTACCAGGCCGTGTCCCACAGAATCGTGGACATGGAGATCGGGGTGGAGACGGCCCGGCACTGGCTGTACTCCGCCGCCCGCAAGATGGCTGCGGGGGAGAACGTCACCCGGGACATCGCCATCGCCAAGCTCGTCACCAGCGAGGCCAACGTCGCCTCCGCGCTCGCCGCCGTCCAGATCTTCGGAGGCAACGGCTACATGGCCGAGTACGGCATCGAGAAGGAGCTGCGCAACTCGGTCGCCGGGACCATCTACTCCGGCACGTCCGAGATCCAGCGCAACCGCATCGCCTCGATGCTCGGCCTGTGATCAACCTACGACGGAAGCGGAACACTCCACCATGACCCTCCAGCCCGCCCTGGAAGCGACCGAGTTCATCGACCACGACAGCCCCGAGGTGCGCGACTTCGTCCGTCGCGCGCTGCCGGTGGGCGCCACCACCCCCACCGAGCGGGCCGTGGCCCTGTACTACGCCGTGCGCGACGGCATCCGCTACGAGGTGTACGGCGCCGACCTGTCCCGCGAGGGGCTGCGCGCCAGCCAGGTGGTGCGCACCGGCTCCGGCATGTGCCTGCACAAGTCGGTGCTGTACGCGGCCGGGCTGCGCTCGCTCGGCATCCCGGCGCGCCTGGTCCTGACCGACGTGCGCAACCACCTCGCCTCCGAGCGGCTGAAGGAGCTGCTCGGAGGGGACGTGTTCCACCAGCACGGGCTGACCTCAGTGCGGCTGGAGGGCCGCTGGGTGAAGGCGACGCCGGTCTTCAACAAGACGCTGTGCAAGCTGTACCGGATGGCGCCGCTGGACTTCGACGGCACCGCCGACAGCCTGCACCATCCCTTCGACCTGAAGGGGCGGCGGCAGATGGAGTTCCTGCGGACGCACGGCGAGTTCGACGACCTGCCCTACGAGTGGGTGATCGGCGACCTGCGCGCCGCGCACCCGAGGCTGTTCGAGGGCGAGGGGGACCGGTTCGCGGAGGGTTCCCTCGTCGGTGAGGCGGCGTAGTGCTGGTCAAGATCTGCGGTGCGACGACCGCCGCCGAGGTGCGGGGCGTCGCCGACGCCGGGGCGGACCTGGTCGGGCTGTGGCACGGGGTGCCCGGGGGCCGGGCGGACCTGTCCGCCGGGCGGTTGGCCGAGCTGTCGGCCGAGGCGCGGGCCACCGGGCGCCTGGAGGCGGTACTGGTCACCTTCGGCGCCGACGCCGAGGCGCTGGCTCGCCTCACGGGCGGCCAGGGCCCGTCCTGGATCCAGCTCCACGGCTACCAGCCGCCCGGCATGGTCCGCGCCCTGCGGGCGCTGGTCCCCGACGGCGTCCGCATCGTCAAGGTGCTGCACGTCGAGGGTGATTCGTGCGTGGAGGCACGGCTGATCGGCGCGTACGAGCGGGCCGGCACGGACGTCTTCCTGCTCGACGCGGTCGGCGCCGGCGGGCGGGTGGGCAGTACGGCGGTGAGCCTGGACGACGCCACGGTGACGGGGCTGGCCGACCGCATGGAACGGCCGTTCCTGCTCGCGGGCGGGCTGGGGGCGGGCAACCGGGACCGGTTCGGCGGGGCCGTCGCCCACCCCCGGTTCCTCGGCATCGACGTGGACTCCGCCGCCCGTGGCGAGGACGGGCTGCTCGCCCCGGCGCACGCGGCGGCGGTCACCCGCGCCTGGAGGGAGGCGTCATGACGTTCACCGACGCGCTGCTGTCGGCGCCACGCCCCGTGATCATGGAGGTCAAGCGGCGGGACGCGGACGGCACCGACCTGATGTGGCCACGTACGGTGCCCGAGGTCGTCGCCGCGTACGAGGAGGCCGGGGCGCCGTGCGTCTCGGTGGTCACCGGCCGGTGGTTCGGCGGCAGCGAGGAACTGCTGCGCGAGGTCGCCGCGCTCACCCGGCTGCCGCTGCTGCGCAAGGACTTCCTCACCAGCCGGCGCCAGCTCGAACGGAGCCGCGAACTGGGCGCCTCCGCCGTGCTGCTGACCGTGCGACTACTGCCCGCCGGGGTACTGGCGCGGCTGGTGGACCACGCCCTGGACCTCGGGCTGACCCCGTTCGTGGAGGTCGCCGACGCGGCCGAGGCGGCGGCGGTGCCGAGGGCGGCGCAGTGCGTGGTCGCCGTCAACAACAAGGACATCGCCACCCGTGAACGGCTGCCCGGTGACCTCGACCGCAGCGCGGCGCTGCTGCCGGCCGTGCGGGCCACCGGCACCCGCTGCGCGGTCAGCGCCAGCGGCATCACCGATCCCGCCGACGCGGCCCGGCTCCTGGAGGCGGGCTTCCACGGCCTGCTCATCGGTACGGGCCTGCTGCGCGCCCCGCACCCGGCGCACTGGTGCGCGGCCCTGGACGCCGCCCGTCGTACCCCGGCAGGCGCCCTGGACGCCCCCTGAGCGCCCCTGAGCGCCCCCTGCGTGCCCTTTGGGACGCCTCCAGAGCGCCTTTTGGAACGTCCCCTGAGCGCCGCCCTCAACGCGCCTCTGTACGCGCTGCTGAACGCCGTCCGGCCCGCCTTGACGGGCGGGCCGGGGGCTTGCGGGGCTTACCGGGGGTCGGATCAGGCGCGGCGCGGGCGGACGGTGGCGCGGCGGCCCCGAGCGGTGCGGCCCCAGGGCTTGTAGACCGAGATGACCGCGGCGGCCGTCAGCAGCACGAACAGCGCGGGCACGCTCCACACCAGGAAGTCGGCGGGCCAGCCCGGGCGCGGGGGAGCGCCGCCGGCCTCCGCCGTGTTCTCGGTGGCCTTCATGACGATCGGGTGGATGACGAACCACGCGAAGATCGTCATGAAGAGGGTGATGACCCACTTGGCGACGATCCACCAGTGCAGCAGCAGACCCCAGGCCGTGCCGCAGGACAGCACGATGCCGGAGATCGACGCGGCGATGCTGAACACCGTGACGCTGGTGTCGTCGAACACGTACATCGCGTAGTACACGCCCTTGGCGACCGCCGCGTCGTCGGTGGTGTAGCCCATGAGGGCCAGGACGGCCATGGACAGTGACAGGCCGACCCAGCCGACGGACGTGACGACGTGGATGGCCAGGGTCAGCTTGCGGCCCCGGCGGCTCAGTTCGAATCTCTTCTTCTTGCTCTTCTTGCGGTCGTCCTTGGGCGTGGTTTTTCCGGGCGCGGTGGTGGGAGCGGACAAAACGCTGCCTCGCCTTCGTGTCCTATGGGGAGTGGTAGCCGATCCGATGGTTCCCCCTTCCGCTTGAGGCGGGGTCGAGGCGGTCGACCGCCTCTCCGGGCATCCTCCAGCGGGGTTCCCGACGCTGGGCAGCACTTACTGGCCAACGAACTCGTGGAGCAGGCGTGACAGTTCTGGTGACAGGTGCAACAGGATCGGTCGGCCGTCATGTGGTCGAGCGGCTCGTGGCCGCGGGCGCCACGGTGCGGGCGCTGACCAGGAATCCGGCCACCGCCGGGCTGCCGGAGGGCGTGGACGTCCACGAGGGCGACCTCACCCGCCCCGACTCGCTGCGCGCCGCGCTGCGCGGGGTGGAGCGCCTCTACCTCTTCCCGGTCCCGGAGACGGCCCGCGAGGTCGTCGCGGCCGCCAAGGAGGCCGGGGTGAGCCGTATCGTCGTGCTGTCCTCGTCCTCCGTCCTGGACGAGTCGGGCGACAACCACAGCGGTGAGTACCACCGTGCCGTGGAGCGGGCCGTGGAGGAGTCCGGCATCGACTGGACGTTCGTGCGTCCCGACGAGTTCGCCACCAACGTCCTGTGGAAGTGGGGCCACTCGATCCGCGCCGAGGGCGTGGTGCGCGCCCCGTACGGCAACGCCCCGCGCGTCCTGATCCACGAGGCGGACGTCGCCGCCGTCGCGGTGACCGCGCTGCTCCAGGACGGGCACGCGGGCGAGGCGTACGTACTGACCGGGCCGGAGGCGATCACCCAGGCCGACCAGGTGCGGGCCATCTCCGGTGCGCTGGGGCGGGAGATCCGCTTCGAGGAGATCACCCCCGACCAGGCCCGTGAGCTGATGGGCCAGGCCATGCCGGCGCCGGTGGTGGAGATGGTGCTGGGCTACCTGGCCGACGCGGTGGTCAACCCGCCCGCCGTCGTGGACACCGTCGAGCGCGTCACCGGCGTGCCGGCCCGGACGTTCGCCCAGTGGGCGGCCGACCACGCCGCCGACTTCGCCCCCGTGTCCGAGGAGCTGGCCGCATGACCGCCGACGCCGGCATCCGTCCCGGAGGCGGCCCCGGGGCCGCCGGGACCGGTGCCGCCGCCGGGACCGGTGCCGCTCTCGATGGCGCGGCGGTCCGCATGACGGGCAGCGGCGAGCCCGAGGAGCGGCTCGTCACCGCACGCGAGGCGGTCCCTTCGCCGGGCCGCGGCAAGGTCGTGGTGCGCGTCGAGGCGGCGGGCGTGTCGTTCGCCGAGGTCCAGATGCTCCAGCACCTGCACCCCTTCCCGCCCCGGTTCCCCTTCGTGCCCGGGTACGACCTGGTGGGCCGGATCACCGAGGTCGGGGAGGGCGTCACCGGGTGGCGCGCCGGCGACCGGGTGGCGGCCATGCCCCGCTACGGCGCCTGGCAGGAGTACGTGGAGACGGCCGCCAAGGACCTGGCCCCGGTGCCCGAGGACCTGGACGCCGCCGAGGCGGTGGCGCTGGTCACCAACGGGGTGACCGCGTATCAGATGCTGGACCGGCTGACCGGCCTGGCCCCCGGCGACACCGTGCTGGTGCACGGCGCCAGCGGCGGCGTGGGCACGCTGCTGACCCAGCTCGCCGTCCACCGGGGCCTGAGGGTCATCGGCACGGCGTCGCCCGCCAAGCACGACGCCGTACGGGCGCTGGGTGCGGAGCCGCTCGACTACCGCACCCCCGACCTGCCGGCGGCGGTGCGCGTGCTGGCGCCGCAGGGCGTGGCCGCCGTCTTCGACCACATCGGCGGCCGGGGCCTGGACGCGGGCTGGGAGATGCTGGCCAAGGGCGGCACGCTGGTGTCGTTCGACTCCTCCGTGGCCGGCTACCGGCCGGGGCAGTGGTTCCGGCCGCACGTCCCGGCGCTGCTGCGCACGGGCCGGCGGTTCGTGGCGCGCCTGCTGGGGCTGACGGGCGGGCGGCGGATGACGATGTACTACGTCAAGCCGGGCGAGGCCTTCAACACCGCTCTGGGCGCCCTGTACGGGCTGCTGGCCGAGGGCGTGCTGAAGCCGGAGATCGCGGGCCGCCACCCGCTCGGCGGGGCCGCCGCCGCGCTGCGGGAGCTGCTGGACGGGCGCTCCGTCGGCAAGCACGTACTCCTTCCCTGACCTCCCACCACCGCAAAGGAACCCACCATGTCCACGACGCTGACCGAGCCGTCCGTCCAGTCCGACCAGTCCGCCGACCAGACCGTCCAGACCGTCCAGGAGCGCAACAAGCAGATCGCGCTGGACTGCGCCGCCGCCTGGAACCGCTGGGAGCTGGACGGCATCCTCAAGCACTGGGCGCCGGACATCCGGCACTTCTCCGAGGACCGTCCCGTCGACACCCAGCAGATGATCGGCGCGATGCGGGGCGGCCTCGCCGCCTTCCCCGACCTGCACCTGGACGTCAAGAGCGCCGTCTCCGAGGGCGACCGGGTGATCCTGCGGATCACCGTGACGGCGACCCACCTGGGCGAGTTCATGGGCAAGGCCCCGACCGGGAAGAAGGTCACCTGGTTCATGCTGGAGGAGCTGCGCTTCAACGACGCCGGCCAGATCATCGAGCACTACGACGTGTTCAACTACCTGCCGATGCTCAAGGAGCTGGGCTTCGTCCCCTCGGACGTGCTGTGAGCACCGCCGTCGCCCTCGCGGGGGAGCTGACCGAGGTCGCCGACGGGGTGTACGCCTTCGTGCAGCCCGACGGCGGCTGGTGCCTGAACAACGCGGGCCTGGTCGCCGGCGACGACGGCCGTGCCGTGCTCGTCGACACGGCGGCGACCGAGGCCCGGGCGCGGCGGCTTCGCGAGGAGGTGCTGCGCGTCGCGGGCGCGCCGCCGCGCACGCTGGTCAACACGCACTTCCACGGCGACCACACGTTCGGCAACCACCTCTTCCCCGAGGCCCTGGTCGTCGCGCACGAGCGGACGCGCTCCGACATGGCGGCCGCCGGGCTGCACCTGACCTCCCTGTGGCCGGACGTGTGCTGGGGCGACATCGAACTCGCCCTGCCCGAGGTCACCTTCCGCGACGCGCTCACCCTGCACGCCGGCGGGGTGCGGGTGGAGCTGCTGCACCTGGGCCCGGCCGCGCACACCACCAACGACACGGTGGTGTGGGTGCCCGAGCAGCGGGTGCTGTTCACCGGCGACCTGGTGATGTCGGGCGTGACGCCGTTCTGCGTGATGGGGTCCGTCAGCGGCTCCCTGGACGCCCTGGAGCGGATGCGCCGGCTGGACCCGCTGGTGGTCGTGCCCGGCCACGGGCCGGTCGGCGGCCCGGAGGTGCTCGACGCGAACGAGGCGTACTTCCGCTGGCTGCGCGGTCTCGCCCGGCAGGGCGTCGCGGACGGGGCGAGCCCGCTGGAGCTGGCCCGCGCCACCGGCCCCGGCCCCTTCGCGGGGCTGCTGGACGCCGAACGGCTGGTGCCCAACCTGCACCGGGCGTACGCGGAGGAGCGCGGCGCGGCGCCGGGGGAGGCGCTGGACATCCCGGCCCTGTTCCGGGAGATGACGGAGTACCACGGCGGGCTGCCCACCTGCCGCGCGTGACATCGCGCGGGACGCCCGGCCTCACCACACCGGGGCCGGGTGCCCGCGCGGTTCCCCGGGCGGAACGTCTCGCACGGTGTCGCGGGGTGACGCAGTCGGGACGGACTGCTGTCTGCCATCGGTGAACACCCCCTCGAGCGGGCGCAACGGTCATTACCGTCGAGTCGCATGACGACGGTCACCACCCGTACGGTCGAATACCCGGCCGACAACCTGACGATGATCGGACACCTCGCGCTCCCGGCCGGTGCCGAGCGCCGGCCCGCGGTCCTGATCGGACCCGAGGGGATGGGGCTCAGCGATGTCGAGCGCCGGCGGGCCGAGGCTCTGGCCGAGCTGGGGTACGTGGCGCTGGCCTTCGACCTCCACGGCGGACGCTATTTGGACGACCCGGAGGAGATGCTGGCCCGTTGCATGCCGCTGCTCGCCGATCCCGACCGCATGCGAGGAATCGGTCACGCCGCGCTGAATGTGTTGCGTGCCGAACCACGGGCCGACCCCGACCGGACCGCCGCCATCGGCTACGGCACCGGGGGCGCGGTCGCACTGGAACTCGGTCGCGATGGCGTCGACCTGCGCGCGATTGGGACGGTCAACGCGCTGACCACGGGCCGGCCGGGCGAGGCGGCACGCATTCGCTGCCCGGTATGGGCCGGGGTCGGGTCGGAAGACCCGATCATGCCGCCCGCGCAACGGGAGGCGTTCACCGCAGAGATGGAGGCCGCGGGCGTCGACTGGCGCCTCGTGGTCTACGGAGGAGCCCTTCACGCCTTCCACCACCCACCGGTCGACCACAGCACGCCTCCCGGCGTCGGCTACCACCCACGGCACGCACAGCGAGCCTGGCGGGACATCGTCGCCCTGCTCGCCGAGTGCCTGCCCGTCACGGATTGATCCGATCGGCTCCTGACACTCACTCCTGTCGGTCTCAGCGCCAACCGTTGTACCGATGTCCTCCGAGGCCGGTACAGGATCGTGGCCCCGAGCAGGACGGCGCGGGTCAGGCGCTGCGGGCCGGGGCCTCCAGGGAGTCGAGCCAGCACAGGAGGCGGGCGCCTTCGCGGGTCATGATGTCGGGGTCGCGCAAGGCGTTGGCCAGCAGCGACATGCCCTGGTAGGCGGAGACGAGGGTGACGGCGAGGTCGTCCGGGTCGGGCAGGCCCAGGGCGCGGAACTGGTGGCCGGCCCAGTCCAGCAGCCGCCGGATCACGACGCCCGCCTCCGCGTCGAGGAGGCCGTCGGCGCGCTTGTCGAGCTCGACGGCGAGGGTGCCGGTGGGGCACCCGTAGCGGGCGGCGGTGTCGCGCCGGCCGACCCAGGCCTCGATCAGGCCCTTGAGGCGCTCGCGCGGGTCGGGCAACCGGTCCAGCGCGCCGGTGAGTTCGTCCAGGTGCGCGCTGTGCTCGGACAACGCGGCCCGGACCAGGTCGTCCTTGGTCTTGAAGTAGTAGTAGACGTTCCCGACGGGGACGTCGGCCGCGCGTGCGATGTCGGCGAGGGTGGTGCGTTCGACGCCCTGTTCGTGCAGGACCCGTGCCGCCGCGGTGGTGAGGCGGCGGCGCTTGTCGGCTGCCCGCGCCCTGGGCTTCGGTGAGTCAGTCACCTGACCAACTGTAGATCTCCCTCCGGTCCCGTGCTACGGTCCTCTTCCAAGTAAGTTAGTCAACTAACTAACAAAGGAGCCTCCCCATGATCGCAGTGACGGGAGCCACCGGGAACGTCGGCCGTGAGCTGGTCCGCATCCTCGCCGGGGCCGGCGAGGCGGTGACCGCGGTCTCGCGCGGCGAGGCAGGTGAACTGCCCGCCGGCGTACGCCATGTACGGGCCGACCTCGCCGACCCCGACGGGCTGCGCCCCGCGCTCGACGGTGCCGACGCGCTGTTCCTGCTGGTGGCGGGCGACGACCCGCAGGGCGTCCTCGACGCCGCGAAGGCCGGCGGCGTCCGCCGGGTCGTCCTGGTCTCCTCCCTCGGCGTCGCCACTCGTCCAGAGGCCTACCGCCACCCCGCCGCCTTCGAGGCCGCGCTGCGCGGCTCCGGCCTCGAAGGCACCGTGCTGCGCTGCGGCGGACTGGACTCCAACGCCCTGGCCTGGGCCGGGTCGATCCGCGCCGAACGGCTGGCCGCCGCCCCGTTCGGCGACGTGGGCCTGCCGGTGGTCGACCCGGCGGACGTCGCCGAGGTGGCCGCCGCCGCACTGCGCGGACCCGGCCACGCCGGCGCCGTGTACGAGCTCACCGGCCCCGCCCCGGTCACCCCGCGCGAGCGCGCCGCGGCCATCGGCGCCGCCCTCGGCGAGCCGGTCCGATTCGTCGAGCAGACCCGCCAGGAGGCGCGCGAGCAGATGCTCGCGTTCATGCCCGAACCGGTGGTGGAGGGCACCCTCGCCATCCTCGGAGACCCGCTGCCGGCCGAGCGCCGGGTGAGCCCCGACGTCGAACGGGTCCTGGGCCGCGCGCCCCGGCCCTTCACGGACTGGGCCGCCCGCAACACCGACGCCTTCCGCTGACACCGCGACGGAAGGCGTCGGCGGCCCTTCCCCGGCAGGGGAGAGCCGCCGACCCGGTGGAGGAGTGCGTACGCGTCAGACGTCGATGCCCTTCAGGTACGTCGCGAACGTCTGGAGCCCCGGGTGCGCGGCGCGCAGCGCGGGGATGTCCGCGCGGTAGCCGTGCTCCTGGAACCACTCGAACATCAGGGCGATCTCCGGGGCGTTCGGGATGTACGGGTTGGCCGCCACCGCGTCGAGCGGCAGCTCCTCGAAGCGGGCCGGCAGGCCGCTGCGGGCGGCGAACGCCTCGGCGATCCCGGTGGCCGTCAGCTCGTCGCCCGCCAGCTCCACGGCCCGGCCCAGGTACTCCTGCGGGCGGTCGAAGGCCTCGGCGGCGAAGAAGCCGATGTCGTCCACGGCGATGAACTGCACCCGGGTGTCCGGCTTGAGCGCCAACTGCACCACCAGCGTGCCGTCGACGTTCTGCGGGCCGTGCGCGGCGAAGTTGTCCATGAAGAACGTCGGGCGCAGCACCGTCGTCGGCACGCCCAGCTCCTCCAGGTACCGCTCGATGTGCCGCTTGGAGTCGAAGTGCGGCACGCCGCTGTGGCGTTCGGCGCCGCCCACCGAGCTGTACACCACGTGCGCGACCCCGGTGGCCTTCGCCGCCCGGGCCACCGCGCGGCCCTGGCGGACCTCGCCGCCCAGGCCCTTGGGCGTCATGAAGTTCTGCACCGAGAAGACCCCGTGCACGCCCTCCATGGCCGCGCGCAGCGACGCCTCGTCGTCCAGGTCGCCGGTGACCAGCCGGACACCGGTCGCGGCGAGCGCGCGGGCCGCGTCGGACTCCGGGTCGCGCACCAGCGCCGCCGTGTCCCGGCCGCGCCGCACCAGTTCCCGCGCGGTGGCGCCGCCCTGGAGGCCGGTGGCACCGATCACCAGGACGGGGCCGTTCGCCCCGGTCGCCGTCGTGTCGTTCGTCATGTCGTTCGCCATGTCTGCTCTGCGCCTTTCCTCAGCCGAACAGCGCGGCGTTGGCGGCCGCCCAGGCACGGTACGGACGGGGGTCGCGGCCGGTCAGGTCCTTCACGGCCGTCGTGGGCGTGGCCCACGGCACCTGCGGGCTGTGCAGCGCGGCCACGTTGGTCACGGCCGCCGGGCGGTCGCCGGTGATGCCGGCGAAGACCTCGACGACCTCCTCCTGCGGCGCCACGGAGAAGCTCAAGCGCCGGCCCAGGACGTCGCTCAGGATGCGGGCCTGCTCCTCGGAGGTGAGGACCTCGCCGCCGGTCAGGACGTACGCCTTGCCGCGGTGGCCGTCCTGGGTGAGCGCGGCGACGGCGGCGGAGGCGATGTCGTACTCGTCGATCGGCGCGCCGGGGTTGTTGCCGATCCAGCAGCGCACGGAGTCGCTCTCGCGGACGGTCTTGATCCACCACGAGGTGTTGGCGTGGAACGGGCCGGGGCGCAGGAACGTGGTGGCGACGCCGGACTCGGTGATCGCCTCCTCGGCGGCCCGGTGCTCGTCGGCGATGCCGTGCGGCAGCGGGTGCAGGACGCTCGCCGAGGACAGGAACACGATGTGCTCGACGCCCGCCGTCGCGGCGGCGGCCTTGGCGATGTTGCGGGCCTCCCCGGCGACATCGCCGGAGAGCACCACCAGCGCCGAGGTGACGCCGGCGAACGCGGCGGCCAGCGACGCCGGGTCGGCCGGGCTGCCGGCCACGACCTCGACGCCCTCGGGCAGGTTCGCCTCCTCGGGCTTCCTGCTGAGCGCCCTGACCTGCCGGCCCTGGGCGGTGAGCTGCTCGACGGCCTCGCGGCCGACCTTGCCCGTGGCTCCGGTGACGAGAATCATGGTCAGGCCCTCCAGCCCTGCGGCTCCGGCCACGGCGAGCCGAGCTGACGGTACGTGCCCTGGTAGTCCGGCCAGTCGCGGTGGTCGCGGATCTTGCCGTCGACGAACCGGATGAGGTGGATCTGCTCACCGGAGAAGCGGCGGCCGGTCGGCGCCATGCCGACCAGGTCCCCGATGTGCCGGCCGTACAGGACGAGGTTCGCGCGGACCCAGTCGCCGCGCTCCTCCAGCAGCACCTCCTCCAGGTGCGCCTCCTCGGAGAAGGTCATGCGCAGCCACTTGACGGCCATCGCGAAGGAGTCAGGACCGCGCAGGTCCATGTGCTCCATCGTCGCCGGGTTGAGGTATTCCGGGTGGATGTATTCCGCGACATCCTCGGTTTTACCGGTGTTGTACGCCTCGATCATGCGGCGCACAGCAGCTATTTGGCTACTCATCGAATTCCCTCCACGGCGGCCTCCAAGGGCGGCGGCTACTGGCCGTATTCTGTGTGCGGACACCGGGGCCGGGCAAGGGAAGAATTCCCGACTCCTTTTGTTCTCCAGGCATTTGTGCGGCCGCCGTCCACCGATCCTCGATGAATCCTCCAGCTCCGCGCGTGGCGGGGGCCCCAGCATGTGGCACATGGACACGGACACAGCGACCTACAAGACGAAAGTCACCGCCGCCTTCAACGGGGCCGCGGCGACCTATGACCGGCTCGGGGTGGAATTCTTCACGCCGATGGGCGAGCGGCTGGTGGAATTCGCCGACCCGCGCCCCGGGCAGCGGCTCCTGGACGTCGGCTGCGGCCTGGGCGCCACCCTGCTGCCGGCCGCGCGGCTGGTGGGCCCCCAGGGCGGCGCGCTCGGCATCGACATCGCCGAGGCCATGATCGAGGAGGCCGGCCGCGAGGCGGCACGGCAGGGCATCGGCAACGTCGAACTGCGGGTGATGGACGGCGAGCACCCCGACCTGCCCGCCCGCTCCTTCGACCTGGTGCTCGGCAGCTACAGCGTCATCTTCCTGCCCGACGCCCGGGCCGCGCTCGCCCGCTACGCCGGGCTGCTGCGCGACGGCGGCCGGATCGCCTTCACCAGCCCGGTGTTCACCCGGGACACCTTCCCGTTCCTGCCGCCGCTGTTCACCGACCTGATCCCGATGTCCCTGCTGAGCCACCTGCCGGCCGCCTGGCACCCCGAGCAGCTCCAGCGGCAGCTCCACTCCTGGCTGGAGGACCCGGCGGACCTGACGGCCGCGCTGCGCACGGCCGGGTTCGACGACGTGCGGATCGCCGACGAGTCGGTGGACATGACGGCCCGCTCCGGCGAGGCGTGGGTCGACTGGTCGCACACCCAGGGCATGCGCCTGCTGTGGCAGCACCTGCCGGCCGACGAGGCGGCCGCCCTGCGCGCCCGGCTCATCACGGCGCTCGACGCGCTGCGCGGCGAGGACGGCCTGGTCCACATCGACGTCCCGGTCCGCTACGTTACGGCCACGGTCGCCCGCTGACGTACGTACGTCCATGGAGAAGGCCCCCGGGGTTCCCGGGGGCCTTCTCCATGGATCTCGCGTCGAGGTGACCTCGCGTCACGTCACGGACAGCGCGCCGTCCACCGCCAGGACCGTGCCGTTGGCGTAGGCGGCCTCAGGCCGCGTGAGCTGGACGATCCACCAGGCGATGTCCTCGGGCCGGCCGACCCTGCCCGAGGGGACCCTCTTGGCCATCTCGCCGAGGAACGCCTCGTACGCCTCCGGGGGCATCCCGGCGCGCACGCCGACGCCCGTGTCGACGATGCCCGGCGCGATGCCGACCGAGCGGATGCCGCGCGGGGCGAGCTCCACCGCCCAGGTACGGGTGAGGAAGTCCAGGGCGACCTTGGCCATGCCGTAGACGGAGTTCTCCGGCCACGCCCGGCGGCCCAGCGAGCCCGCCGAACTGACGTTGACGACCACTCCGCCGGTCGCCTCCAGGGCGTCCAGCGCCCGCTGGGTCAGGAACACCGGGGCGATCAGATTGGTGCCGAGCTGGGCGCGCACAGAGTCGCGGTCCAGGCCGTCGAGGGAGGCGAATCCGGTGACGGCCGCATTGTTCACCAGGACGTCGATCCGCCCGAATTCCCGCAGCGCGGTTTCGACGATGAGTTCCGGTGCGTCGTGGTCGTGAATGTCCGCCGCCAGGACGCGAATACGGTCATGACCGTCCGCGGTTTCCTTGAGCGTCGATTCACTGCGGCCGACGATGAGCACATGGGCGCCGCTTTCCGCGAATGCCCGGGCCGTCGCTGCTCCGATTCCCGTACCGCCACCGGTGACGATGACGGCCTTTTCGACAGAAGTTGTCACCGTGACCTCACGAGCACAGGGCGATGTTGACGCCACGGATGACGGCCTGCTCGGCGTCCGGCCCGAAGTCCTTGTCGCCGATGGTGAACGAGAGCTGCACGCGGGCGCTCAGGTCGCGGGTGGTGGCCGCGAAGGTGGCGTAGCCCGGGATGCCGGCGCCGTGGCCCCACAGGTCGAGGTCGTTGTCGTTCTCGAGCTTCATGATGCCCAGGCCGTAGCCGATGCCCATCGGCAGGTTCTCGATCATCTCGGGCGGCAGCGGGGTGGTCATCTCGGTGAACTCCGGCTCGTTCAGGAGCTTGCCGCTGAACAGCGCGGAGAAGAAGCGGTCGAGGTCCGCGGTGGTGGAGATGATCTCGCCCGCGCAGCCGGCCTCGGAGGGGTTCATCAGCGTGACGTCCACCGGCTCGCCGCCGATCTGCATGTAGCCGCGCGCGTGCGGCTCGGGGATGTTCGGGTCGTCGCCCGGCAGCACGGTCTCGTTCAGCCCGAGCGGCTCCAGGACCCGCTCGCGGATCTCGTCGCGGTACGAGCGGCCGGTCACCTTCTTGATGAGCAGGCCGACGATGAAGTAGTTGGTGTTGCAGTACGCGAACTTGGTGCCCGGCTCGAACTCCAGCGGCTTGGCGGCCGCGATGGCGATCAGGTCCTCGGGCTCGTAGTGCTTGTAGCGGTCGCGCAGGAAGCGGTCGCCCGGCTTCTGGAACGAGTCCATGTAGTTGTACAGGCCGCTGGTGTGCTGCATCAGGTTGCGGATGGTGATCTTCTCACCGTACGGCAGCAGACCCGGCAGGTAGCTCTCGACGCTGCGGTCGAGGTCGATCTTGCCCTCGGCGACGAGCTGGAGCACCACGACGGCCACGAACGGCTTGGTGATGCAGGAGATGCGGAAGCGGCCGTCGGCGGGAACGGGACGATCGGTGCCCAGCTCCGCGATGCCGGACGTCACCACGAAGGACTCGTCCCCCCGGGCGACCCGGAACTGCACGCCTGCGGCTCCGGCTTCGACGAGCCGGTCAGCGGCGCCCTGGACGGCCTGCTGAAGGGCCGAGACCTCCGGCCGGGCGATCGTCGTCTGCGTCATGTCGGGAAACCCCCATCGGGTGGCAGTCGGTGTGGCAGTCGTTTCTCTGGCAGAGGCTGACCGGCCGAGGTGGAGAGGCGGCCGGGCGCCGGTGGAGCGCCGCTCAGGCGGGGCGCTCGCGCTCAGGCGAGGTCGTCGCGGGTGACCGTGCGGGCGGAGACCCGCAGCTCGCCGCCGTCGCGCACCAGGACGTCCTCGCAGACGCACACGCGGTGCACCCGGGACTCGCCGCCGATCTGCGAGGCGTACACGATCGCGTAGGAGCGGACGTCCACCGCGCCGTCGGGCCGGGGGCGGACGTCGAGCATGCCGATGAAGTGGCGGTGGCGCTGGCCCGCCGCGGCGAGCTCGGCCGCGGCCCGGCTCGTCGCCGCGATCAGCCCGGCGTGGCCGCGCACCGGCTCGGGCAGGGTCGGCACGGCGAAGGTCGCGTCCTCGGTGAAGGTCCGCGCCCACTGCTCGGCCTCGCCGAGGTCGAGCAACTGCATCTGGTGCGCGTAGAACTGCTGGACCTCCGCGTGCAGGGAAGCGGACCAGGCGCCGGGGGCGGGGCTCTGGGCGAGCTCGGGTGCGAGCGTCATGACGTCTCCTTCGGTCGATTCGGCCGCCCGCCAGCCTGGGCGGGGCCGGTCGCACGCGGTTGGAAGATCCCTCAAGCCCCAATCCCGGCGCTCAATCCCGGCGCCCGGTACGGCCCTCCGGGTTATCACGCCGTGATAACCCCGGGCCCGTCGGCGGGCCGGCGGGGTTGAGCGCCCTTCCGCCGGACCTCAAGCGCCACGGGACACGGTCGGAGTCACCAAGGCGCTCCTGGAAGGAAACCGATGACGACAACGACGAAGCCCGTCGCGCTGATCACCGGCGGAACGAGTGGTATCGGCCTGGCCGTGGCCCGCGAACTGGGCCGCCGAGGCCACCAGGTCTTCCTGTGCGCGAGGACCGAGCAGCAGGTCAAGCAGACCGTGGAGGACCTCCGCGAGGAGGGCATCGACGCCGACGGCATCGCGGCCGACGTCCGGTCCCCCGAGTCGGTGACGAAGCTCGTCGCCGCCGCCGTCGAGGCGTACGGCCCGATCGGCATCCTGGTGAACAACGCCGGGCGCAGCGGTGGCGGTCCTACGGCCGACATCTCCGACGAGCTCTGGTACGACGTCATCGACACCAACCTCAACAGCGTGTTCCGGCTCACCCGCGAGGTGCTGAAGAAGGGCGGCATGAGCGACGCGCCCTACGGCCGGATCATCAACATCGCCTCGACCGCCGGCAAGCAGGGCGTCCTGCTGGGCGCCCCCTACAGCGCCTCCAAGCACGGCGTCGTCGGCTTCACCAAGGCGCTCGGCAAGGAACTGGCCCCCTCCGGCATCACGGTCAACGCCGTCTGCCCCGGCTACGTCGAGACGCCCATGGCCGAGCGCGTGCGCCAGGGCTACGCCGCCGCGTGGGACACCACGCAGGAGTACGTGCAGGAACAGTTCGAGGCGAAGATCCCGCTCGGCCGCTACTCGACCCCGGAGGAGGTCGCCGGGCTGGTCGGCTACCTGGCCACCGAGACGGCCGCCTCGATCACCGCGCAGGCGCTCAACGTCTGCGGCGGCCTCGGCAATTTCTGAGCCTCGGCCCCAGGGCTTCGAGCTTCGACCAAGAGAGAAGGGTAGTGAAGGTGTCGGCTGAACGGGTTCACCGCACATCGCACGACGTGGAGATCGCCGCACCGGCGGCGGTCGTCTACGGGTTCATCGCGGACACGGAGCGGTGGCCGCTGTTCTTCCCGCCGAACGTGCACGTGGAGCGGCTGGAGTTCGACGGGACCAGCGAGCGGCTGCGGATGTGGGCGACCGCCAACGGCGCGGTCAAGTCCTGGACGTCGCGCCGCACGCTGGACCCGGCCGCGCGGCGCATCGAGTTCCGCCAGGAGATCCCGGCCGCCCCGCTCACCGGGATGGGCGGCACCTGGATCGTCGAGGACCTGGGGGAGGGCTCCTCGCGGCTGACGCTGCTCCACGACTTCACGGTGGCGGACGACCGCCCCGAGGACGTCGAGTGGGTCAACCGGGCCACGGACACCAACAGCCGGGCGGAGCTCGGCCGTCTCAAGGGCCTGGCGGAGCGGTGGGGTCGGTTGGATGAGCTGGTGCTGTCCTTCGAGGACAGTGTGCGGGTCAATGGCCCCGCCGAGCTGGTGTACGACTTCCTCTACCGCGTCGGCGACTGGCCCGAACTCGTCCCCCACGTCTCCCGCCTGGACCTCACCGAGGACACCCCGGGCGTCCAGGTCATGGCCATGGACACCACCACCGCCGACGGCAGCACCCACACCACCGAATCCATCCGCGTCTGCTTCCCCCACGCCGGCCGCATCGTCTACAAACAGACCACCACCCCCGCACTCATGGACGCCCACACCGGCGAATGGACCGTCACCCCCGACGAAACCGGCGTCACCGTCACCAGCCAGCACAGCGTCGTCATCCGCGAAGACAACATCACCCGCATCCTCGGCCACGACGCCACCCTCGAACACACCCGCCGCTACATACGCCAAGCACTCGGCCGCAACTCCACCGCCACCCTCAACCTCGCCAAGCAGCACGCCGAGTCGGCCGCCGTCACCCGGTGACCTGACCGCTCGGCGAGGTTCACCCACAAGGGCCCCAGGAGGCACACGCCCCCTGGGGCCTTTGTCGTACCCGTCAACGACGAGCGACCGAAGCGACCCAAGCGACTGAACTCGGGACTCCTGTCGGCGTTCCCCAGTGGCGGGGTGCAGACGCACTGCACATCCGCTCCACGGTCGCTTGAGTCGCTTCGGTCGCTGACCCGGCCCGGAGAGCGTCGGTCGCTGCTCGGTCGCTGGGCCCGGAAGCGCCCCGCGAGGCGCAGCGACTGAAGAAGAGCGACCGAAGCGATTCTCGGTCGCTCGTGGGTCTCAAGAAAAAGCCCAGGTCAGAGGCGGTTGGTTGGCTGATCAGCGACTGAAGCGACCGAAGGTCCGGGTATATCAAGACATTCGCGCGTGCGCGTGTATGCGCGTGCGCGTCATATATAGAGGCCTTGAGTCGCTTCAGTCGCTGTTTTGGTTTGCGCAGGGCACCTGACGTGCTGTTTCTTGGAGCGACTGATGGAGCTACCGAAGGAACTCCAGTCGCTGGTGGTTCGTTGCTTCAGTCGCTGGCGGTTCCCACCCCGACACGACGGGGTGTTTCTTCCCCAGAGACCCCTGGGTCACCACAGCTTCGCTAATCTATGTTCGTCGTTGAGTCGCTTCGGTCGCTGATGGGGGATGCGCATGGCTCATGAGCTGTGGGTTTCGCGCAGCGACTCAGGGCAGTCCGACTCCTCGCCCGCGGTCGCTCCGCAGAACCTGGCCATCGCCAGGTGGTGTGCCAGCCGTGGCTGGCCGGTCCACCCGCTGGCCCCGGGACGCAAGACGCCCGCGGCCAACTGCGAGGCGTGCCGTCAGCCCGGCCACACCCACCAGGGATGCGCCTGCCTCCAGGCTGGTCGCTGGTGCCACGGATTTCACGCGGCCACTCTGGACTTCGCCCGTATCGAGCAGTGGTGGGCCCGCAGCCCGGGCCTCGGGGTCGGGGTCGCCTGCGGCCCGGCCAACCTGGTCGTCATCGACATCGACGCGCACGAGCAGCAGTTGCCCGACCGCGACCGGCTGCTGCCCGGCATCCCCATCCCCGGCGGCGTGAACCTGGTCGGACTGGCCAACGGCTTCCACATGCTCGGCGTGCTGGCCGCCCTGCGGGGCGCCACCAGCCCGGCGGACGACGACACCACCCTGCGTGTGCGCACGCCCTCCGGAGGCCTCCACGTGTGGTACCGCGCCCACAGCAGCCACCGCTGGCAGTGCTCCACCGGATCGGGCAGCGGCCGCGCCCTGGCCTGGCAGGTCGACGTCCGCGCCCACGGCGGGTACATCGTCGCCCCGGGCACCACCACCGCGGCCGGCACCTACACGCCCGTCGGCCCGGCACGCGAGCCCGCGCCCCTGCCCAACTGGCTGGCGCACGAACTGGACCGTACCGGGCACCTCCCGCCCGCCCACGTGCCCGCCCCGCGTCCCGTGCCGCCCAGGGCCCGCCAGGCGGTCATCGCGGCCGGCGGAGGCCGTAACGCGGCGGGCAGGGCCCTGGCCACCGTCCTGAGCGAGGTGGCGGCCTGCGCGGCCGTCCCCGAGGGCGCGGCCTTCTCCGCGAAGCTCAACCGCGCCGCCTACACGGCCGGAGGGCTGGTCGCTGCCGGGCACCTGACCGCCGACGACGCCGAACAGGCCCTGAGGGAAGCCGCCGAGCAGGCCCGCCCCGGACAGGAACGCCGCTACAGCGCCATCATCCGCAGCGGCCTGAACGCCGGTTCGCTGCGGCCGCTCTCCCCGGGGGGCCGCGCATGACCTCCCGCAACGACAACGCACTCTTCGACGCCCAGGCGGTCGCCGCGCAGATCCTCGCCCAGGTCCCCGCCCCGCTGCCCGCCCAGGGCGGCGAGTCCGGCGTCGGTCCCCCGCCCCCGCCCGGCGAGACGTCCCCCGGCGGCGAAGGTGCCGCCGGTGAGGCGACCGCCGCGGGTCTGCTGCCCGACACCCTCACCGACCGCGGCAACGCCAAGCTGTTCGTGAAGCTGTACGCCAACGACTACCGGCACGTTCCCGGCCTCGGCTGGTACCGCTGGGACAGCACCCGCTGGCAGATCGACGAGGACGACACCGTCATCTGGGCCGCCGGAGACCTGGCCGAGAGCATCGCCTCCACCGACCCGCGCGGCGTGTTCACCAGCTCGGCGCTCCAGCAGCACCGCCGCCGCGCCCTGAGCACCAGCGGCATGAACGCGATGCTCACCCAGGCCAAGGCCGCCCCCGGCATGGTGCTCAACGCCGCCCGCCTGGACGCCGACCCGTACGCCCTGTGCACCCCCGCCGGCATCGTCGACCTGCGCACCGGGCTGATCCGCACGCCCGACCCCAACAAGGACTTCCACTCCCGCTCCACCAGCGCGGCCCCGCAGCCCATGCCCACGCCGCGCTGGCACCGGTTCCTCACCGACACCTTCGGCGAGGACGCCGACGGCGCGGAGATGGTCGACTTCCTGCACCTGCTGCTGGGCTACTCGATCACGGGAGACGTCGGCGGGCAGGTCATGCCGTTCCTGTTCGGCTCCGGCAAGAACGGCAAGTCGGTCCTGCTGGACGTCCTGATGAAGCTGCTCGGCGACTACGCCGACGCGGCCCCGCCCGGGTTCCTGATGGCCCGCCCCTACGAGGGCCACCCCACCGACCTGGCCGAACTGCACGGCCGCCGGGTCATCGTGTGCAGCGAGGTGAAGCCGGGGGACAAGTTCGACGAGGCCCGCGTCAAGCTCCTGACCGGTGGCGACCGCATCAAGGCGCGCCGGATGCGGCAGGACTTCTTCAGCTTCGAGCCGACGCACAAGCTGTGGCTGCTGGGCAACCACCGCCCGGAGGTCGGCACGGGCGGCTTCGCGTTCTGGCGCCGTATGCGGCTGATCCCGTTCGAGCGGGTCGTCTCCGACGACCGCAAGATCGACAACCTGGCGGACATCCTGGTGACCGAGGAGGGCCCGGGGATCCTCAACTGGCTCATAGAGGGGGCCCGCCGCTACCTGGCCGGCGAGAAGGACCTCACAGGCCCCGAGCGGGTCCGGATCGCCACCACCGCGTACGCCGAGACCGAGGACCACACCGGGCGGTTCATCAGCGAATCCTGCCGAATCGACCCGGAGCTGCGCGCGGAACAGGCAGCGCTCTACGCGGCGTACAAGAGCTGGTGTCACAATGAGGGGGCACCGCCCATCTCGTCCCGTGCCTTCGCGGCCAGGGTCCGCGAAGCGGTGGGGCTGGCGTCGCCGAAGGAGATGATCCTGTCCAACCAGCGGAAGTACTACCCGGGCATCGGACTGCTCGCTGACCAGGAGACGGCATGAGCGCCCTCATCGCAGAGGACGAGATCATCCACGAGGTCGACCTCATCTGGCTTGAGGACATCGCCGACCTCGACTACGTACGACAGAGCCTCGACCGGCTGCCGACCCGTCGGGGGAAGCCCGCCTACCACCGCGACGGCCGCATGGTCGGGTACGCGCTGCTGGGTCCGGGCGCCAAGCCGTCGCGTTCGTCCGGCACGTTCCGTCGCCGGGTCTTCTGGCTGCTTCCGCACGACCGCGACAGCGAACCCGACGGTCTGTACGCCACCGGAGCCCCCGCCGAGGCGGTGGACCCGCGCACGCTCGCGCCGGGCAGCAAGGGCCGCAAGACGGCCCGCTCCGAGGGCGGTCCTCCATCGTCGGCGATGCGTGAACTGGGCATAACCCTGCCGCTGTGAGCAACAGGAATCCCGGCCTGGCGGGGCCGGGTTCCCCCCGTGCCTTCTCCTCGCTCCTTGGTCAGTCGCCGTCGACGAGGCGGTCGAAGTCGTCGACGTAGGAGCTGTTGGCCACCGGTACCGAAGCGAGATATTCGGCCGGCAGGTCGAACGCGTCGACCAGGGTCATCATGTGCGGAGCGAGCTCCGTGGTGACGGCGTCGACGGCCGCGGGCAGCGCGCGTACCTGGTCGGCCGTCATGTGACCGTCGGCGAGCAGGTCGCCGGTGTGCTCCCCCACCTGGTGCAGCAGGAACAGTTGGCAGAGCTGCTCCAGCAGAGCCCGCGCGGTCGGGTCCACCGCCTGGTCGATCGCGTCGAAGAACGCGTCGGCGGCCTGGAGCGGGGCGTGGATGGAGACCATCTTCAGAGCGGAGGACGACGCCGCGTTCCACCGGCCCAGGGAGTTGCCGGCGGGGGCCTGGCGCAGCTCCGCCCGGGCCCGGGTCTGCCATAGGGCCTCCGCCTCGGCGAGCAGCTCGCGCAGGAAGCGCAGATCGGTCAGTGACCGATCGCCCCGGTCCTGCCGCTGGTCCTGTCCGGGCGGCCTGCGCCCCTCCGTGCGGTGCTGGAAGAGCATCTCGCCGGCGGCCTTGAGCCAGATGACGAGGTTGTCGCCCTCCGCGGTGATGGCGCCCTCCAGGTTGAGCGGGAAGTCGGCGAGCGCGTTGACGGAGAACAGCCCCTGGGCGCCGCACCGTTCACGGCACTCGATGGTGATCGCGCGGGCCTGCCAGGTGATCCAGCCCTTGGTGATGGCGACCAGACGCTCCAGGGCGTCGCGGTCGCCGTGGTCGCGCCGCGCCCAGCGGGAGACCACGCCGCGGTGGAGGAACGTCATGGCGTACGCGGTCGCGAGGCCTTGGAGCAGGCGGCTGTAGTGGCTCCGGTGCGCGGTCAGCGGTACGCGCTCGCCCGCCTTCGGTCCGCTGATGTGGCGGTGGTGGGCATGGCGTACGGAGATGGCCAGGGCGGCCCTGGTGACGCCGATGCCGGCGGCGCTCATGCACAGCTTCCCGGCGGTGACGCGGCCTATGGAGTGCAGGAACCGCTTGCGCCGGCTGCCCAGTGAGCTGGAGAGCGCTCCCTCGTGGTCCATGCGCCCGTGCTCGGCCTCCAGCAGCGCTTCGCGTGGCAGCCGCACCTGGTCGAACGAGGTGAGGCAGTGGTCGACAGGGCTGCCGGTACGCGACGGAAGGCAGCGGACCCGGATGCCGGGCAACAGGCCGGCCGCGCCGCTGAGGGGGGTGAGGAAGAGGAAGATGCCCTGGTCCTCCCCGTCCACCAGGAGCCGGGCGGCCACCAGGGCGCTCTTCGGTCCGCCGGTCAGGCTGGTGTTGGGCATGAACTTCTGGGCGCCCGGGGTCGGCGTGTGCAGGACGAACTCACCGGTCTCGCGGTCGAACGTGGCGGTGGTCCGCAGAGAAGAGGCGTCGTTGCCGTGGTCCAGCTCCGTGCAGAGAAACGTTCCTGTGCGCCGCATCGAGGAAAACTCGGACAGGTCGCGGCCCTCGGCACCGTCGTGGTCCATGAGACTGCCGAGAAACAGGTTGTAGTGGATGCCCGCCAGAGTGCCCAGAGCGCCGTCGACGACCCCGGTCCACTCGTGCAGGCTCGCCAGCAGATGTGGGTCGCGGGCCAGGTCGACGGCGTGGTCGATGGCGCTGTTGACCTGGCGCAGCCGGTTGTACGAGAGCGCGGTGCGCTGTGCGGGCGTCAGGCCGGGCCGGTAGCGGAAGTCATCGGTGGAGATGAGCGCGCGCCAGGTGCTGTGGATGCGGTCGCGCTCACCGCGGTCGAAGAGCAGGTAGGTCAGGTCGCCCGAGGTCGTGTCCGGAGAGCCGGCCGTCGGGCGGGCGGTGTCCGCCGGTTTCCCGGGGCCGAGGCCGAAGGAGGACACATCTGTGGGTCTCCCCTTCGGGAGAGCGATGTCCGGGTGGTCTAGGACCCCCGCGCGCTGGGGGGCTTGCTCATGGCATGTCAGCAGGGTCATGGCCTCTCCGCGTACGCCGGTCCGAAAAAACACGAAGCGCAGGGCCCTAAAGATACGTACCCACCGGTTTTGTTTCAAGGATTAGCCGCGGTGGTCGAGTGACCTGTGTCACGCATGGGGTGAGGACGGCGAGTCGTCATTCGCCTGGCTTGGCCCTAATTGAGAGCGCTCATTCCGCTTACCGGGTGGCTACAGTTGATCCATTGCAAAACCGGCCGGAAGGTTTTATTCTTGGGCTTGTCCATATGCGGCCCCTCGGGGGCATGGTGCGCCTGGCACATGACAACGGCGCTCTTGAGCGAACCATGGAGGTCTCCGCCGCTAAGATACGTACCCGCCGGTTTAGTTTCAGCCACCGGCCGATAGCCGTATGGAGGTCACCATGGCGCGGCAGGAGCGAGCCATTCGGACTCGACACGCGATCGTCGCTGCATCCGCCGAAGTATTCGACGAGGTCGGGTACGAAGCCGCGACCATTTCGGAGATCCTGAAGAGGTCCGGCGTCACGAAGGGCGCCCTCTACTTCCACTTCACCTCCAAGGAAGAGCTGGCGCAGGAGGTACTGGCGAGCCAGCTCAGGGCGGTCCCGGAGGTCCGGAAGGGTGACCTGACCCTGCAGCAGGTGGTTGATGAGTCCTTGTTGCTGGCGTATCTGCTCAACAGGGGCGATTCCCTGGTGCGGGGCAGTATCCGGCTCACCGTCGACCAGGGCTCACCGACGGACGGGCTCGACCGGCGCGTCCCGATGCAGGCGTGGATCGACCACGGCGTGACCCTCTTCGGCAAGGCGAAGGCGGACGGGGAACTCCTTCCGCACGTTGAGGTGGACGCCGTCGCCAAGATGTTCGTGGGCGGTTTCACCGGCATCCAGATCCTGTCGAACATCCTGACCAAACACGCGGACATCACGGAACGCGTGGCGGATCTCCACCGGAACCTGATGACCGCCATCGCGGTGCCCGGGGTGCTCGTCCGGCTGGACTTCTCACCGGACAGGGCGGCGCGGGTGTACGAGGCGGCCATGGCCCAGCGCCGGGAGCACGAGGCCCTGGAGGCGGCCGGCGTGGACAACTGACGACCGCGTACAAGCGGTCCATCACGGGGGGAAGGGGACGACACACGACAGTCCCCTCGTGCGCAAATGCATTGGAACGTGACTTCTCACGACGAACCGATCGGAGTGCACGGATGAAAACGACTGCTTGCCCGTACGCGCTGGACGCCATGGGAAGGGACCTGGCCGGCGAGGCCGCCATGCTCCGCGAGCAGGGTCCCGCAGTGCAGGTGGAGCTGCCGGGCGGCGTGATGGTCTGGGCGGTCACCGCCCACCGGTACGTCAAGCAGTTGGTCGCCGACCCGAGGGTGTCCAAGGACGCCCGGCACTGGCCCGCCTTCGTGGAGGGGCGCATCACCGAGGAGTGGCCGCTCTACTACTGGGTGGCGGCGCAGAACATGCTGTTCGCCTACGGTGAGCGGCACGCGAGACTCCGCCGCCTGGTGGCGGGCGGGTTCACCATGCGGCGCACCGAGAATCTGCGGCCCCGGATCGCGGAGGTCGTCGGCGAACTGCTCGGCGACCTCGCCTCCCGGCCCGCGGGGGAACAGGTCGACCTGCGGGCCTCGTTCGCCAAGCTGCTGCCGATGAGGGTGATATGCGCGCTGTTCGGGGTCCCGGAGAGCGACACGGACACCCTGTGCGCCGAGGTGGACACCACCTTCAACACCGTGGCGACCCCCGAGGAGACCACGGCGTCCCAGATGAAGGTCTTCCAGATGCTGGGCGAACTGGTGGCGCTCAAGCGGGAGCAGCCCGGCGACGACCTGACGTCCGCCCTGATCGCGGCCCAGGACGAGGGGAAGGGGCTCACCGAAGAGGAACTGGTGGGCACCCTGAACCTCATGATCGCCGCGGGAATGGAGTCGACCGTCAACCTCATCGGCAACGCCGTCGCCGCGCTGCTCTCCCACCCCGAGCAGCTCGAGCACGTCCGCTCCGGCCGTGCGGACTGGGAGGACGTCGTCGCCGAGACCATGCGGACCCGCAACCCGGCCGCCTACCTTCCTCTCCGTTACGCCTTGGACGACATCGACCTGGACGGTGTCCTGATCGAGAAGGGCGACCCCATCCTCGTCTCCTTCGGCGCACCGGGCCTCGACCCGGAGCAGTACGGGGATGACGCCGACGTGTTCGACCTGCTGCGCACCGACCGCCGCGAGAACCTGGGCTTCGGGCACGGTGTCCACTACTGCCTGGGAGCCCCGCTCGCCAGGATGGAGGCCACGGTGGCGCTGTCGGCGCTCTTCGACCGCTTCCCCGGCATGGAACTGGCGGTTCCCGTGGAGGACTTGGAGCCGGTGCCGTCCTTCATCGTCAACGGTTACACGTCGCTCCCCGTGGTACTGAGGCGGGCCGACGGCTGAGGCTGCTGCCGACGGATCGCTCACGAGAGCTCCGCACCCCCGGGCAGGGGTGCGGAGCTCTCGTGTTCTCCGTGCGTCTGCTACCTGCGCGTCTGCCTCCTGTGCCCCCGGTTTCCCTTGCGTGGCGCTTCTCCCGATCGTCGAGCGCAGTCCGAGCACTCCTTGAGTGCCGTGACCGACGGTGGGCGGAGGACCGAGGAGGAGCTGTGAGCGGTGTGAAGGACGCGGGGGCCGTGCTGCGCGTGGAGCGTGGACAGCCGACCGACGAGGAACTGGCCGCAGTCACTCTCACGCTGGTGTCGCTGCTCGGCGACCGTGAGGAGCGGACGCGGCCGGATGCGCAGCGGAAGCCCGCCCGGTGGCGGCACGCGGAGTACCTGCCGCCGCATAGCTGGCGCTGACCGCCGAAGGATGCGTGCGGGCGACATCAGATAGTCCCGGCGTTTATGCGAAAACCGCACGCGCGGTTTGTTATTCTGCGATCTGTGGTCCGCCGCGCTGCGCTGACGGACGGAACGGAGTGTCGTGACGATCATGATGAATGCCGCTGCGGAAGATGCGGTCAGGTCGGCGGATGCCCGTGGGCGTGTGGCCGAGCTGCACGCTCTGCGTGAGGAGGCCCTGCGTGGCCCGAGTGAGCGGGCGACCGAGGCGCAGCATGCGAAGGGCAAGCTGACTGCTCGTGAGCGGATCGAGCTGCTCTTGGATCCGGAGTCGTTCCGTGAGGTCGAGCAGTTGCGGCGGCACCGGGCGACCGGCTTCGGGCTGGAGAACAAGAAGCCTTACACCGATGGTGTGATCACGGGGTGGGGGACGGTCGAGGGCCGCACGGTCTTCGTCTACGCGCACGACTTCCGGATCTTCGGTGGCGCGCTGGGTGAGGCCCACGCCACGAAGATCCACAAGATCATGGACATGGCCATCGCGGCGGGTGCGCCGCTGGTGTCCCTGAACGACGGCGCCGGCGCCCGTATCCAGGAGGGTGTCTCGGCGCTTGCCGGGTACGGCGGCATCTTCCAGCGCAATACGCGTGCTTCGGGTGTGATCCCGCAGATCAGTGTGATGCTCGGTCCGTGTGCGGGTGGTGCGGCCTACAGCCCGGCGCTGACGGACTTCGTCTTCATGGTCCGTGACACCTCGCAGATGTTCATCACCGGCCCGGACGTCGTCAAGGCGGTCACCGGTGAGGAGATCACCCAGAACGGGCTCGGTGGCGCGGACGTGCACGCCGAGACCTCGGGCGTGGCGCACTTCGCCTACGACGACGAGGAGACCTGCATCGCGGAGGTCCGCTACCTGCTGTCGATGCTGCCGCAGAACAACCGCGAGAACCCTCCGGTGGCGCGTGGCCAGGACGCCGTGGACCGGCGCTGCGACGCCCTGATCGACCTCGTGCCCGCCGATGGCAACCGGCCCTACGACATGGCGAAGGTGATCGAGGAGCTCGTCGACGACGGCGACTACCTGGAGATCCACGAGCGGTGGGCGCGCAACATCATCTGCGCCCTCGCCCGCCTGGACGGCCAGGTCGTCGGCATCGTGGCCAACCAGCCGCAGACGCTGGCGGGTGTGCTGGACATCGAGGCGAGTGAGAAGGCCGCCCGGTTCGTCCAGATGTGCGACGCCTTCAACATCCCGATCATCACCCTGCTGGACGTCCCCGGCTTCCTGCCCGGCGTGGACCAGGAGCACGGCGGCATCATCCGCCACGGCGCCAAGCTGCTGTACGCGTACTGCAACGCCACCGTGCCGCGCATCTCGCTGATCCTCCGCAAGGCGTACGGCGGCGCGTACATCGTCATGGACTCCCAGTCCATCGGCGCCGACCTCACCTACGCCTGGCCGACGAACGAGATCGCCGTGATGGGCGCCGAGGGCGCCGCCAACGTCATCTTCCGCCGCCAGATCGCCGACGCCGAGGACCCCGAAGCCATGCGCGCCCGCATGGTCAAGGAGTACAAGGCCGAGCTGATGCACCCGTACTACGCCGCCGAGCGCGGCCTGGTCGACGACGTCATCGACCCCTCCGAGACCCGCTCGGTGCTCATCGCCTCGCTGGCGATGCTCCGCACGAAGCACGCCGACCTGCCGTCCCGCAAGCACGGCAACCCGCCCCAGTAACCCACGAGTACGACGGGGCTCGGCGGGACCGGCCCCGTACGGGGGAACGTGCAGCCGTGTCCCGCAGCCAGGAGACAATTGATGGTCAAGCAGGAGCGTGCGGCCCGCACACGTCAGTCGTTGATCCGTGCCGCCGCCGAGGTGTTCGCCCAAGAGGGTTTCGCGCCTGCTTCACTCGCGACGATCAGCCGGCGGGCCGGGGTCAGCAACGGCGCGCTGCACTTCCACTTCGAGAACAAGAAGGCGCTCGCCCGGGCCGTGGAGGACGAGGCGGCGGAGACGGTCGCCCGTATCACCAAGGGCGTGCTGGAGGGCGGCGGGAGTGCCCTCCAGATGCTCGTGGACACGACGCACGAGCTGATGAACCGGCTGTCCGACGACATCGTCGTCCGGGCCGGTTTCGAGCTGGGCGGGGACCTGGCGCGTGGGGAGGAGCCCCAGCTCAGGCGGGAGTGGCAGCGGTGGATCGAGGAGACGCTGCGGCGGGCCGAGCAGGAAGGCGGCCTGGCGGACGGGGTGTCACCGGACGGGGCCGCGGCCGCCATCGTGGCGGCGACGGTGGGCTTCGAGGTGCTCGGCGCCGAGAACCGCGAGTGGCTGACCGAGGAGAAGATCGCGGGGTTCTGGGACCTGGTCCTGCCCGGACTCGCGGGCCGCTGCGGCCTGTTGCCGGTCACGTCGTCCCCGGTCGGCGGTCCGGCGGGGAGGCCCGGTGACGACGATGGCGTCGTGGGGACGGTCGCTGCAACCGACTGATCATGCTGTTTCGTTGCCGCCGTCCTTCCTGCCTTCGCTGCTGAAGGACCCCTCCGAGCCTTGGGCGCGGAGGGTCTCGCTGTGCGCCTCCTGGCAGAAATGCGAGGTCAGGGCGTGGATCGAACGGACGGAACGTTGAAGAGAAAACAGCGCGGACGGTTTCATATTGACAAACCGTCCGCCCTGTTTTTTACTCGACCTGACCACGATTCATGCACGAACAGGGGAGACGGCGTGGATATCGACGTACTGGGCGCATTGGCCGTCCGTGAGAACGGGGTCTCGGTGACGCCGACGGCACCCAAGCCGCGGCAGGTCCTGGCTCTGCTGGCCCTGCACGCCGACCAGGTCGTGCCCGTGGGCATGCTGATCGAGGAACTGTGGGGGGACCGGCCGCCGCGCAGCGCGCGGACCACGCTCCAGACCTACGTACTCCAGCTCAGGGACCTGATCGCCACGGCGCTGGAGAAGGACCCGGAGGGCGCCGAGCCGCGCACCGCCAAGGACGTGCTCGTCACCACGCCCGGGGGGTACCTCCTCAACACGGGGGGCGGCACCAGCGACGTACGGGAGTTCGAGCGGCTGGCGGGGACGGGCTACCGGGCGATGGACGCCGGTGACTTCCCGGGCGCGGCACGGCAGTTGCGCGACGCGCTCGCGCTGTGGACCGGGTCCGCCCTCGCCGACGTACAGACCGGGTCGCAGTTGGAGATGGAGACCCGGCGCCTGGAGGAGACCCGGCTGTGCGCGCTCGACCAGCGCATCGAGGCCGACCTCCGGCTCGGCCGGCACCGCGAGCTGCTGGGCGAACTCACCATGCTGGTCAGCCGCTACCGCACCCACGAGAACCTGCACGGCCAGCTCATGCTGGCGCTGCACCGCTCCGGCCGGCGCAGCGAGGCGCTCGACGTCTACCAGCGGCTGCGCACCGCGCTGGTGCGGGAACTGGGGCTCGAACCCTCCGCCGGGCTGCGGCGCCTCCAGCGGTCGATCCTGATGGCCGGTCCGGAGCCCGCCTTCGACCAGGTCGCCGCCGGGGGCGGCGAGCGCCTCAGCCGCGTCGGCTGAGGAGGGGAGCCGAGATGCAGGCCAGATCGCAGCGGACCCGCCAGAGACTGGTCCACGCGGGCGCGGAGATGTTCAACCGCAAGGGCTACGCCAACGCGACGCTGGGGCAGATCGCCGGCGCCGCGGGCATGACGAAGGGGGCGCTGTACTTCCACTTCGCCTCCAAGGACGGGCTGGCCGACGCCGTGCAGGAGCGGGGCCGCGCCCTGCTGCACGACTTCGTCCGGCGCCACTGGGAGGCGGGCGTCCCGCCGGTGCAGGTGCTCATCGACATGACGCACTGGCTGGCCCGGACCCTCTACGACGACCCGGTCATCCGGGCCAGTTTCCGTATCACCAACGAGTGCACCGGACGGCAGCCACCGGTCACCGACTTCCACCAGGCGTGGATCACCGAGGTGCTGCGGCTCCTCGGGCAGGCTCGCGCGGCCGGTGCCCTGCGCGACCGCGCGGGGGCCGACGGACCGGAGGCACTGCTGTCGGCGACCGTGTGCGGCATCGGGGTCCTGGCCGGCACCGGCATGGCGTACCCCGAACTGAGCCGCACCGTTGTGGCGTTGTGGCAGCCGCTGCTGTCGGCGCTCGTACCGCCGGACGACGTGGCGCGCTACCGCACCCGCCCGCCCGCCGTCGCCGGCGGGACCTCCGGGGAACAGGCGGCCTGACCCGCCGCGCGCAGCGGTCCTTCCTCACACCTTGGAGCCCACCCATGTCCCTTGAACGTCACACTCCTCTCAGGTCCGCACCCGCCGCGCCGCCGCCCGACGTGGTGACCGAACTCGTGGTGGTGCTGGCCGGGGTCCTGCGGCTGAAGCCCGAGAAGATCGACCCCGAGCAGACGTTCCGCTCGCTGGGTCTCGACTCGCTGCTGACGGTGGAGTTCGTGGCCACGCTGAACGACCGGTACGGTACGGCGGTCAAGGCCGCCGCCCTGCTCGACCACCCGACGCCGATGGCCTTCGCCCGGCACGTGGCGGGCCAACTGGAGGGCCGGGGCGCCGGACCGGCACCTGTGTCTGTGCCCGCGCCCGCCGCGGAGCCCGCGCCGGTTGCCGTGCCCGTTTCCGCGCCCGTTTCCGCGCCCGTTTCCGCGCCCACGGCGGGCGGGGTGCTCGACGTGCTGCGTGAGGAACTCGCCCGCATCCTGTGCTGCGACCCCTGGGACATCGACACCACCGCCACCTTCAACCTCCTCGGCGTCGACTCGATCCTCGGCGCGCAGTTCGTGGCGGTCATCAACCAGACGTACGGGCTCGACGAGCGGGCCGTCACGCTGTACGACCACCCGAACCTCGCCGCGATGGCCGCGCACATCGCCCTCCTCACCGACGCGCCGGCCCCGGCTCCGGCTCCGATGACCCTCGAAGCGCTGCTCGACGCGGTACGCGACGACCGGCTGTCCGTCGACGAGGCACTCACCCTGCTGCCACGGCGGACCTGAACGGGCACGGAGCAATGGACGAACGAGAAATACTCACCCGGTTCAAGGCCGGAACGCTGGAGCGCGGGCTGGCCGTGCAACTGCTCGCGGAGCTGGAGGCGGTACCCGAAGAACCCGCGCCCGAAGCCGTATCCGAAGCCGTATCCGAAGCCGTACCCGGAGCCGCGCCTGAACCCGGACCGGGACCCGGACCCGTATCCGCTCCCGTACGCGTATCGGAGAACGACGCCGACCGGATCGCCGTCGTCGGTATCGCCGGGCGCTATCCGCTCGCCCCGGACCTGCGCGCCTACTGGCAGAACCTGCGCGAAGGACGGGACACCTCGTCGGACGCGCCGCTCGGGCGCCCCGGCGGAACCCCTTTGAAGGCGGGGGAGCGCGGGCACTTCCTGGACGGCGCGGCTGAGTTCGACGCCGACTTCTTCGGGCTGACCGCCGACAGCGCCCGCCTGATCGATCCGCAGGAGCGGCTGTTCCTGGAGACCGCCTGGGAGGCGCTGGAGGACGCGGGCTGCACCGGCGCCCGGCTCGACGCCCTGACCGGTCCGGCCGGGGAGCCGCGCGGGGTCGGCGTGTTCGTCGGGGTGTCCGCCGCCGACTACGCGCTGGTGGCCGCCGAGGGCTGGGCGCGCGGCGAGCGGGAGATGCCCCCGGCCGGCCACTGGCGGCTGGCCGGCCGGCTGGCTTCGCTGCTGGGCCTGAGCGGCCCGGCGCAGGCCGTCGACGCCGCCGAGGCCTCCGCCCTCGTCGCGGTGCACCTCGCCGTCGGTGCGCTGTGGCGCGGTGAGTGTGCGGCGGCCGTGGCCGGTGGGGTCGAGCTGCTGCTGCACCCCTCGCGCGGCCGGCGGGGCGCGGGGGAGGGAGTGGGCGCCGTGGTGCTCAAGCCGCTGGCCCGGGCGCTCGCGGACGGCGACCACGTACACGCCGTCGTGCGTTCCACCTCCGCCGGTACCGGCGGAGGCGCCATGTCCGGAGCCGGTCTGCGCGAGACGCGGGAGACGACCGCCCGCCGGGTGGGCGACGCCGGGGCCGCCACCGGACTCGCGGCCCTGACCGCCGCCGTACTCCAACTGCGCCACGGGACACTCGCGCCCGTACGGGACGGCGCCTCCGCCGCGCCCTGGCCGCGCCCCCACGACGAGCGGGGATGTGAACTGCCCCGGGTGGCCGCCGTCGAGGTGGCCGGTCCCGAGGGCGGGCCGCTCGGCGCCCGGGCCGTCCTGGAGGAGTACGTACCGGCCCGCCGGCCGGAAGCCGGACACGGTGCCGGACGTGACGAGCGCGACGAGCTGGTTCTGCTGTCCGCGCCCACCCCCGCCCACCTCGCCGCCACCGCCGCCCGGCTGGCCGACTGGCTGGCCGCGGACAACGGCGGGCGCGGCGGGCGCGGCGGGAGTGGCGACGACACGGTGACGGACGGCGGCCGGGCGGCGCTCGCGGACGTGGCGCGCGCCCTCCGCGCGGGCCGCGCCGCCCGGCCGTGCCGGCTGGCCCTCGTCGCCCGCGACGTGCCCCACCTGGTCGGAGCCCTGCGGGACTTCGTACGCCGTGGCCCGGCCGGCCCCGCCGACGGCCTCGCCGAAGGCGCCGGTGTGCGGTTCGTGGACCTGCGAGCGGGCGGCGCCGATCCGCTCGGCCTGGGCGACGCGCCCGAGACCCGCGACTACCTGGCCGCCCTGTGGCGCGCCGGCCGTGTCGAGCAGCTCACGCGCCTGTGGCTGTCCGGGCTCGACGTCGACTGGGCCGCGCTGGAGCACCGGCCGGGTGCGGACGGCACCGTGCCGCCCCTGGTGCCGCTGCCGCCCTCGGCGTTCCTGCGCCGCCCCCTGTGGCTGGGTCACCGGGACGGCGCGGAGGGGACGGAGACGGCCGGATGACGAGCACCGCAGCGGTGGAGCAGCCCGTCAAACTGTGGTTCTGCCCCAACGACGAACTCGCCCCCGGGATCGCCGCCACCCTGGCCACCCACTGGCTGGACGAGCACGAGCAGGAGATCGCGGGCCGGTTCCTCTTCGAACGCGACCGGCGTCAGTACCTCGTCGCCCACACCCTGGTACGGCGCGTACTGGCGCTGGAGAGCGGTGTGCCCGAGGCGGAGGCCGTGATCTGGCGCTCCTCACGGGGACGGCCGTTCCTCCAGAAACCGGCCGAAGGGCTGCCGCGCGGCGGGCGGGAACTGGACTTCAACCTCTCCCACGCCCACGGCCACAACCTGCTCGGTGTGGTGCGGCGCCACCGGATCGGGGTCGACGTGGAGCGGCTCGACCGGGGAGACCAGGGGTTCGACGCGATCGTCGACACCTTCGCGCCGGAGGAGCGGCAGTGGGTGGCCCAGGCCGCGCCCGGCCGCCCGCAGGACCGCCGGATCCTGCGGCTGTGGACGCTGAAGGAGGCGTACTCCAAGGCGCGCGGGCTGGGGCTCGGCCTGCCCTTCGACAGCTTCTCCTTCACGCTGGCCGAGGACCGGGGCGTCCTGGCCTTCCGGCCGCCCGAGGGGGAGGCCGCGCTGCCGTGGCGGTTCGTGGAACTGGAGCCGGTGCCCGACGTGCTGGCGGCCGTGGCCGTGGTGGGCGACACCGACGTGCCGCCCGTGCTCCAACTGCACCACGGCTTCCCCTGGGACAGGGGTTCGCCCCGGCTGCTGGCGATGCCCGATCCGGTGCCGATGCCCGCTCCGGTACCGGCGTCGGTACCGGCACAGGCTCCGGTACCGGCATCGGTACCGGCATCGGTACCTGCGTAAAGCCGTTCGAGCGGGGCTCCGGTGAGGCACCAGCGGGGCTTCCAGGGCCCTGTGCAGACTGCCGAGCGAAAGGGACGGCGCCCGTCCGGGTGGCCCGAGGGAACAGGGGGGATGCCGGTGCAGCCGGCGTGGCGGGGCGCGCAACTGGCCCAGCTAGAGGAGCTCTTCGCGGCTGCCCGGCGCGGCGAGGGGCGGGCGGCACTCGTCACGGGAGCTCCCGGCACCGGCAGGAGCGCCCTGTTGCGGGGCTTCGCCGAGCGGGCGGGGGGCCTCGGCGCGCTGGTGCTGGGTGCCTCCGCGTCCCCGGCCGAGACGGACGTACCGCTCGGCGTCGTGGGGCAACTGCTCAGCGGCGCCGGCCCCGATGCCCCACCGCCCGCTTCCACGGCGCCCCACGTGCTCCACGAGTTCCTGCGTGGACGTGCCGCGAGCGGTCCCGTGGTGGTCCTCGTCGACGACGCCCACCACATGGACGAGCCGTCCGCGCGGTGCCTGCTGTACGTGTGCGGGCGGCTGGCCGGCGCCACGGTCCTGCTGGTGCTGAGCGGCCGGCCGGCGGCCCCGTCCCCGGGTGGGCCCATGCCGCTGCCGCTGGCCGAGTTGCTCCGGCACCCGCGCTGTACGCCCGTACCGCTCACCGTCCTGGACGAGGAGGAGGTCGCCGGCTTCCTGGCCGCGCCCGAGGGCGGCGCGATGGATGGGGCGACGGCGCGGCGGCTCGCCCCCGGCTGGCACCGGTTCACCGGCGGGAACCCGCGACTCCTGCACGGGCTGCTCGACGACCACCGGGCGTGCGAACCGGTGCGGCCCTCCCGGCCGCTGGCGGGCACGGCGTTCCGGCGGGCGGTCACCGCCTGCCTGCGCGGCGCCGCCGCCCCGGTCGCCTCGGCCGCCCGCGCCCTGGCCGTGCTCGCCGACGCGGCCACGCTCACCCTGGTCGCCCGGCTGCTGGAGACCCCCGAACGCACCGTCGCCACCTGCCTGGAGGAGCTGGACGCGACCGGGCTGCTCGACGGGGGGCGGCTGCGCAACGAGGGGGTGCGGGCGGCCGTGCTGGAGGAGCTGTCCGCCGAGGAGGCCACCGGGCTGCACACCGCCGCCGCCCAGGTGCTGTACGAGAACGGCGCGGAACCGGCGGCGGTCGCCCGTCACCTGGTCGCAGCCGGCACCGGTGGCCGGCCGCCCGGTCCGGCGTGGGCCGTCCCGCTGCTCGCCGAGGCGGCCCGGCAGGCGCTGGTCACCGGCGGTGCGCGGCAGGCCGCCGAGTTCCTGCGCACCGCCCACCGGTCCGGCGCCGGCGAGCGCGGCGACCAGGGCGGCGACCAGCGGCCCGGCCTGCTCACGATGCTGGCCCGCGCCGAGTGGGAGGCCGACCCCGCCGCCGTCGTCCGGCACCTGCCGGCCCTCGAACGGGAACCGGACGCCCGGTGGCCGGTCACCGGGGCCGGGGCGGACGGCGAGGAAACGGCGGGCGGGGCGCAACCGGCGGGCGCGGTGGACCTGGACGGAGTGGGGGAACTCGAGGGCGCGGAAGGGCTGCTGCTGTGGCACGGGCGCCCGGCCGGGGCGGACACGGCGGCGGCCCGTTACGTCTATCCGTACCTGCGAGCCGGGGAGGAGCCGCACGGGCACGGCCCCGAGGACATGGACGAGCACGCCGAGTCGGTACTGGAGTCCATCGTCTTCGGCCACGCCCCGCCGGTGCCCGTCGCCGCCGTCCTGTCCGCCCTCATGCACGCGGGCGAGACCGCGCGGGCCGCCCGCTGGTGCGCGCTGACGGCCGGTGCGGAGGAGGCCCGGGCGGCGACCCCGGCGCGCCGGGCGGTGGCCGTCGCGGCGGCCGCCGTGGTGCACGCCCGCACCGGCGCGTACGACAGCGCCGCCCGGTACGCGGGGCGGGCGCTGTCCCTGCTGTCGCCGGGCGCCTGGGGCGTGGCCATCGGCATGCCGCTGTCGGCCGCCGTGCTGGCGGCGACCCGCGGGGGCGCGTACGAGGAGGCGGCCGCGCGGCTGCGCGTCCCGGTGCCCGCCGCGATGTTCCGCAGCCGCGCCGGGCTGCACTACCTGCTGGCCAGGGGGCACTACCACCTGGCCGTCGACCGGCCGAGGGCCGCCCTCCGCGACGTCCACGCCTGCCGGGACCTGCTGGCGCGGTGGCGGCTGGAGCCGCGCGGCGCCCTGGACTGGCGTACGCCCGCCACCGCCGCGCTGCGTGCGCTGCGCGGCGCGGAGGAGGCGGGCGCGGACCCGATCGCCGAACTGACCGCGGCCGAGCGGCGGGTCGCGGCCCTGGCCGCCGAGGGGTGCACCAACCGGGCCATCGCGGCCCGGCTGTACGTCACCACCAGCACGGTCGAGCAGCACCTGACACGGATCTACCGCAAGCTGCGCGTCACGTCCCGTACGGACCTGACGACCTTGGTGGCGGCGCACCCGCGCTGACGGGCGGGGCGCACCCGTGCAGACGGTCAGCGGCGGGCGCACCCGTGCGACGGTCAGCGGCGGGCGGCCGCCGTGCGCAGCCCGTGGCCGTTCTTGCGGCCCAGCAGCCCGGCGGCCACCAGCTCCTCCAGGGCCGGTGACGGTTCGTACTCGGGCGTGCGGAAGCGTTCGTACAGCCGGTGCTGGATGGCGAGTGAGACGTCCAGGCCGATGGTGTCCAGGAGCGCGAACGGGCCCATGGGGAAGCCGAATCCGTGCCGGATGGCGTCGTCCGTCTCCTCGATGTCCACGTCGTGCCGTTCCAGCAGGGCGAGGGCGGCGCCGAGGTAGGGGAACAGCAGGCTGTTGACGATGAAGCCGGTGCGGTCGGGGCACTCCACCGCCGTCTTGCCAAGCGCGCGGCAGAAGGCGCGGGCCGTGGCCAGGACCTCGTGGTCCACGGTGTCGGTGCGTACCAGCTCCACCAGTCGCATCACCGGCGCCGGGTTGAAGAAGTGGATGCCCACGACGTCGGCCGGGCGGCCGGACGCCTCGGCGCACGCGGATACGGAGAGGCTGGAGGTGGTGGTGGCCAGGACGGTGCCGGGCGCGCACACCTCGCCGAGCGCCGCGAACCGCGCGCGCTTGACGTCGAGGTCCTCGGCGACCGCCTCGATCACCAGGCCGCAGCCGGCCAGCGCCGCCATGTCGTCGGCACCGGTGAGGACGTCCAGGGCCGCCGCCTTGGCCTCGGCGGTGACCTTGCCCCGGCGTACCGCGCGGGTGAGGGAGCCGCCGATGGCCTCCAGCGCCTGCTCGGCCTTGCCGGCGCTGCGGGCCACCAGGACCGTGGGGTAGCCGGCCGTGGCGGTGACCTCGGCGATGCCGCGCGCCATCGCGCCGGAGCCGAGCACGCCCACGCGGCGCACGGCGCGGGCCGCCGGCTCGCCCCGGCCGGCCGCCTGCCCGTCGCCGCGCACGGCCCCGGTCTCGTCGTACGAGTGGAAACCCTCGCCCGTCTTGCGGCCCAGGCGCCCGGCGGCGACCATCCGGCTCAGCAGCGGCGCGGGTTCGAAGGCGGTGTCGCCGGTGCGCAGCCACAGGTCGGTCAGGCGGGCGTGGACCGTGTCGAGGCCCATGCGGTCGAGCGTCTCCAGCGGGCCGGCGGGCAGCGCGCAGCCGAGCCGCATGGCGGTGTCGATGTCGTGCCCGGTGGCGTACCCCTCGTCGAGGAGGACGACGGCGCGGTTGAGGAAGGCGAGGACCAGGGCGGTCGCGTCGGCCGCCGGGCGGGCGCCGACCGCGACCGGGGTGAGCCCGGCGGTTTCCACCAGGGCGTCCAGTGCGGCGGCCGCCTCCGGGGAGGTCAGGGCCGTCCGCACCGGCCCGGCGGGGCCGCCGGGGGCGGGCGGGGTGAACAGGCGCAGCCCCGCGAGGTCCGCCGGGCGGCCGGTGGCGATGGCCAGGCGGGCGACGGACAGCGTGGACGTGGTGGTCACGATCGGCGTGCCGGGCGGGCAGAGCGAGGTGATCGTGCGCAGGACGTCCGTCTTGACGGCGGGGTCGTCCGGTACGGCCTCGATGACCAGGCCCGCGGTGCGCAGCGCCGTGTGGTCGGCGGTGAAGGTGACGTCGGGGTCCGCGCCGCCACGGAAGGCCGTGGCCTTCAGCCGCCCCGCCACGCGGGCCAGGGCGTCGAGGTCGGTGTCGACGGCGACGACGGTGTGACCCGCGCCGTGCAGCAGGTGCACGAGGGCCTCGCCGACCGAGCCCAGGCCGACGACGGCCGTCACCGTTCCCGGCGGCGGTGTGGTGTTCTGTCGCTCTGTCATGAGGTCTGCGCCGACCCTTCCCGGAAGCGGTTGATGGCGTCGATGTGCTTGGCGCGCATGGCCTCGTCGCGTACGCCGAGACCCTCGCGGGGGGCGAGGCACAGCACGCCGACCTTGCCCTGGTGGAGGTTGCGGTGGACCTCGTACGCGGCCTGGCCGGTGTCCTCCAGGCTGTACACCTTCGACAGGGTGGGGTGGATCCTGCCCTTGGCGATCAGGCGGTTGGCCTCCCACGCCTCGCGGTAGTTGGCGAAGTGGGAGCCGACGATCCGCTTGAGCGACATCCACAGGTAGCGGTTGTCGTACTCGTGCTTGAAGCCCGAGGTGGAGGCGCAGGTGACGACCGTGCCGCCCTTGCGCGTGACGTACACGCTCGCGCCGAAGGTCTCGCGGCCGGGGTGCTCGAAGACGATGTCGACGTCCTCGCCGCCGGTCAGCTCGCGGATGCGCTTGCCGAACCGCTTCCACTCCTTGGGGTCCTGGGTCCGCTCGTCCTTCCAGAACTTGTACCCCTCGGCGTTGCGGTCGATGATCGCCTCGGCGCCCATCGAACGGCAGATGTCCGCCTTCTGGGGGGAGGAGACGACACAGATCGGGTTGGCGCCGCCGGCCAGCGCCAGTTGGGTGGCGTACGAACCGAGGCCGCCGCTCGCACCCCAGACAAGGACGTTGTCGCCCTGCTTCATCCCGGCGCCGTTGCGCGAGACCAACTGGCGGTACGCGGTGGAGTTCACCAGCCCCGGCGCCGCCGCCTCCTCCCAGCTCAGGTGCTCGGGCTTCGGCATGAGCTGGTTGGACTTGACCAGCGCGAGCTGCGCCAGGCCGCCGAAGTTGGTCTCGAAGCCCCAGATCCGCTGCTCGGGGTCGAGCATCGTGTCGTCGTGGCCCTCCGCCGACTCCAGCTCCACCGACAGGCAGTGGGCGACCACCCGGTCACCGGGCTTCCAGCGGTTCACGCCCGGGCCGGTGCGCAGCACCACGCCCGCCAGGTCGGAGCCGAGGACGTGGTACGGCAGGTCGTGGCGCGCCGCGGCGGGGGAGAGCCTCGCGTACCGCTCCAGGAAGCCGAACGTCGGCAGCGGCTCGAAGATGGAGGACCACACGGTGTTGTAGTTCACCGAGCTGGCCATGACGGCGATCAGGGCCTCGCCCGCGGACGGCAGCGGCACCGGAACGTCCTGGAGGTGCAGCGACTTGCGGGGGTCCTTGTCGGCGGAGGCCATTCCCTCGAACATGCCGGTGTCCTCCTTGCGGACAACGGCACCGCGGTAGCTCTCCGGGAGGCGCACACTCGCGAAGTCCTGCGGCGTCGCGTCCTCGGAGAGAAGGGCACTGATGATCTCGTCCACGTGAATTCCCTGATTCTCTGATGCTCTTGACAGCCGAGGAGAGCGAAGCGGGCCGCTGCGCACCAGCGTCGGACAGCGCGGGCGGCCGCGGCACCCCTGTCCGCCCCCTCAATCCATGTGCGCACCGGGGCAGGGGGGCGTCCTGGGGTTGTCGCCCGTCGTCCCGGGGGCCGTCCTGGGGTGTCGTACGGGTGGGTCAGGGTGGTTCAGGGGGCGGACAGGGGTCGGTCAGGGGTCGGTCAGGGGAGGCGCGGGAGGGGAGTCCGCGCCCATCCTGGGCCTGGACTCCACTCGCGATCGGCTAGGAGAACTCATGACGGGAATCCCGGACGGCAGCCGCCGCCCCCGGCCCAGGAACCAGCGCTCCTCGGCGGCGTCGCGGTGACCGTCTACTCGTGGGCCAGCGGCGGGACCGGCATCCTGGGCACCGGGTCCTACCTGCCCGAGCAGGTCGTCTCCAACGACACGGTCGCCGCCCGGGCCGGGGTGACCGCCGAGTGGATCGAGCGCAAGACCGGCATCCGCGAGCGGCGTTACGCCGCCGACCACGAGGCCGCGTCCGACCTCGCGACCGAGGCCGCCGTGCGCGCCCTGGCCGACGCCGGGGCGCAGCCGGACGACCTCGCCTGGATCGTCGTCGCCACCTCCACGCCCGACCATCCGCAGCCCGCCACGGCCGCGTTCGTACAGCACCGGATCGGCGCGCGCCGCGCGGCGGCCTTCGACGTGAACGCCGTGTGCGCGGGTTTCGTCGCCGCCCTGCACACCGGCGCCCAGTTGCTGGCCGCCCCCGGGCCCGCCGGGGAACGGCGCCTGGCGCTGGTCATCGGCACCGAGGTGTACTCGCGCATCATCGACCCGTCGGACCGCCGGACCGCCCCCCTGTTCGGGGACGGTGCGGGCGCCGTGGTGCTCGGGCCGGTGGCGGAGGGGCGCGGCTTCGTGGGCAGCGGCATGCGGACCGACGGCCACCTGCACGACCTGATCGGGGTCACGGCCGGCGGCAGCAGACAGCCAGCGTCGGAGAAGTCCGTCCCCCGCGGCGACCACTTCTTCAAGATGCGGGGCCGTGACGTCCGCGACTTCGTGGAGCGCGAACTGCCCGGCGCGGTCGCGGGCACGCTGTCCGCGTTCGGCATGACGGCCGGGGACGTCGACCACTTCGTACCGCACCAGGCCAACGGCGAGATGCTGCGCAGCGTGGCCGCGCGCCTCGGACTGGACGCGGCGCGCACCCACCTCCCGGTGGACCGGCACGGGAACACCGGCGCCGCGTCGATCCCCCTGGCACTGGACCACGCCCGCCGGGGCGGTGAACCCCGCGACGGCGACCTGGTCCTGCTGGCCGGGTTCGGCGGCGGCATGACGCTCGGCACGACGCTGCTGCGCTGGGGCCGCTGAGCGGGCGCGCCGCGTACGCCGGCGGCCCTACGTCGTGCCCGGCAGCCTCGCGATCATGGCGTCGAAGCGCCGCACCAGTGCCTCCTGCTCCAGGCCCAGTTCGTCGATGCGGCGCCGGAGGCGGGCGATCTCGCCGCCCAGGTCGAGCGCCTCCGCCAGGGCGACGGTACGTGCCGGGGCGTGGGAGTGGGGTGGGGCCGGGGCGGACAGGTCGGGGGCGTGGTTGAGGATGGCCTCCATCCGGCCGCGCAGCGCCGGGCCCGGTTCGATGCCGAGCGCGTCCATCAGCCGCCGGCGCGCCCGCTCGTACACGCCGAGGGCCTCGGCCTGCCGGCCGCCCCGGTACAGGGCGAGCATCAGCAGGTCGTAGAACCGCTCCCGCAAGGGGTGATCGGCCGTCAGCTTCTCCAGCTCGCCGGTGATCTCGCCGTGCTGGGCGCAGCGGAGGCTCGCCTCGTACAGGGTCTCCAGGGTGGTGAGCCGGTTCTCCTCCAGGCGGTCGGCCTCCGTGGTGCAGATCGGGCCCTTGCCGCTGTCCTGGAGCGCGGGGCCGCGCCACAGGGACAGGGCGCTGCGCAGCAGTCCGGCGGCGTAGCCGGGGTCGGAGGCGAGCGCCGCGCGGCCCTTGGCGGACAGCCGGTGGAAGCGCTGGACGTCGGTGGTGGCCGGACCCAGGGTCAGCAGGTAGCCGGCCGGCAGGGTGCTGATCCACTCGTGGCCGCCGTCGGGGGCGGGCAGCAGCCGCCGCAGCCGGGCGACGTGGGCCTGGAGGGCGTTCGCGGCGTTGGACGGCGGACGGTCGCCCCACAGTTCCTCGGTCAGCCGGTCGACGGACAGCAGTTGGCCGGCGTGGATGACGAGCGCGGACAGCAGGGCGCGCTGCTTGGAACCCGGCGGGACGATGTCCTCCCCGGTCCGCCCGTCGCGTATCTCCACCGGCCCCAGCAGCCGGAACTCGGTCCCCTCGGTCCCCGTCCCGCCGTCGGTGCCGGCGCTCGCGCGGCCGAGGTCCAGCACCGTCATCGCGGCACCACGCGCGCCCGCCGCGCCTCGGCGAGCGCCAGGGCACGCCGGACGTCCTCGGTGATCCGGCCGGTCAGCTCGGTGGGGTCGGGCAGGAAGTAGAAGTGCCCGCCCTCGAACAGGTGCAGGCCGAGGAAGTGCTCCGCCCGCCCGGCCCAGCCCTCCAGCCGCTCCGGCGGCGCCACCGCGTCCCGGGTGCCGCCGAACACCGACAGCGGCACGGGCAGGGGCGCCGGGTCGGGCGCGGGACGCCAGGTCTCCACGAGCCGCAGGTCACCGCGGATCGCGGGGGCGAAGATCTCCCACAGCTCGGGCTCCTCCAGCACGGCGGCGGGCGTCCCGCCCATCGCGGCCAGCTCGCGTCGCAGCAGGTCGTCGGGGAGCAGGTGCCGCCGGGTGCCCTCGCCGCCGGGCCGGGGCGTGCCGCGCGCCGACAGGCCCAGCCAGACGGGCGGCGTGCGGCCCTCGGCGAGGAGGCGCCGGGTCAGCTCGTAGGCGACCAGGCCGCCCATGCTGTGCCCGAACAGCGCGTAACGCCCCTCCATGTCCGGGCCCAGCTCGCCGAGGAAGTGCTCCACCAGCCCCTCGGCATCCCCGATGGGCGGCCGGTTCCCCTTCAGCCCCCGCCCCGGGGCGTCCACCGTCCGCACGTCCCACCCGGCCGGGAAGCGGCCGCGCCAGTCGCGGTACGGCAGATGGGAACCACCGGCGTGGTGGAACACGAACAGGCGCAGTTCCATGCTGACTCCGTCGACGGTCTCCATTCCGAAACCTGGACGATAGCCGCTGCGCGGGACCGGCGGTCGGGCGTACGAGCCCGGTTCGAGCATCCGTGCGGACCTTCTCTAGGGCGCACGCCAGGACCGTGTGGCCTACTCGGCGTACTTGCCGAGGTCGCTGGCCTGAAGCGCGGCCTTGTCGTTGAAGCCGATGACGTAGCCGTCGAGGTCGCGGATGTAGAACATGCGCTGGCCGCTCTCGTCGGTGGTCATCTCCTTGACGACTTCGGCGTGCCGGGAGGCGTGCTCGTAGAAGGCGTCCAGGTCGTCGATGGAGAAGTAGAACATGCCGGCGAATCCGAGCGGCTGGTCCCTGAGAACGGGGAGCCAGTTCTTGAGGTCGGCATTGCTGTAGATCATCGCGCAGAACTCGCCCTTGTGGAGCAGCATGTGGATGTCGTCGCCCGGGCGCGAGGTGCTGGAGTCGGTATCGAAGCCCAGCTTCTTGTAGAAGGCGAGGCTGGCGGCGGTGTCGGACACGCTGATGCAAGGGGCGAAGGGCACGGGAAACTCCTGGGTCACGGGACGTACGCCCGTTGTGTCATGTTCGGTATCGGGCCGCACGCCGGCCGGAGCCGTCCGGATGGCCACGGGCCGTGTGCGCTCGGATCGACCGTAAGGCCCCATTAGGTCAGGGAATGTCCTATTGAGCGTGACGGCGGTCGCCGCCCGGGGTTTCGTCACGAAGGGGGCGTTCCCGCGCGGGTCCGGGCGTGTCTCGCTTGGAGGGCTGCTCAAGCGCGGGTCGAGGTCCCGGGGCGGGTGGCGGAATCGGGGCTAGCGTGCTGGGCGCCGACGGCCAACGGGGAGGAAACCGTGGAGATTCAGGTTCTGGGTCCACTGAACGCCGAAGTCAACGGGGGATCGATCGTCCCGACCGCGGGCAAGCCGCGCCAGATTCTGGCTCTGCTCGCCTTCTACCCCGGCCGGGTCATGCCGGTGCCGACGCTCATGGAGGAGATCTGGGGCACCAACCTGCCGCAGAGCGCCATGACGACCCTCCAGACGTACATACTCCAGTTGCGCCGGCGGCTGGGCACCGCGATGGGGCCGGACGCGCCCGGCTCCGCCAAGGAGGTGCTGGCCACCCGGCACGGCGGTTACCTGCTCCAGATCCCGCCGGAGTGCGTGGACGTGCACCGTTACGAGCAGTTGGTCTCCGCGGGGCAGGGCGCCTTCGAGGAGGGCGAGGACGAGCGGGCGGCGAGCCTGCTGCGTGACGCGCTGGCGATGTGGCAGGGGCCCGCCCTGGTGGACGTGCGCGTGGGGCCGATCCTGGAGATCGAGGTCATGCGGCTGGAGGAGAGCCGCCTGGTCACCGTGGAGCGGCGGATCGACGCCGATCTGCGGCTCGGCCGGCACAGCGAACTCCTCGCCGAGCTCACCGACCTGATCGCCCGCCACCCGCAGCACGAGGGGCTGCACTCGCAGGCGATGGTGGCGCTGTACCGCTCCGGGCGGCAGGCCACCGCGCTGGACGTGTACCGCAGGCTGCGGATGCGGCTGGTCGAGGACCTCGGTGTGGAGCCCTCGCCGCAGCTCCAGCGGCTGCACCAGGCGATGCTCACCGTCGACCCGGCGCTGGACGTGGTCAGCGGACCGCGCCGCAGCTCCACCTTCGACCTGTACGCGGCGTAGGGCGACGAGAGAGACGAGAGAGGGGACGGCAGATGTCCGACGTACAGGACGCACAGCCGGTACGGCTCCACTGCTTCGCGCACGCCGGGGCCGGCGTCTCGTCCTTCTACGGCTGGCCCGCCGACCTGGGGCGGGGCGTCGAGACGGTGCCGCACCTGCTGCCGGGCCGGGAGAGCCGGCGGCGCGAGCCCCGCGTCACCGGCCGCGAGGCGCTGCTGGCCGACCTGATGGGCGCGTTCGTGTCCCGGGCGCCGTCCGTCCCGTACGTGCTGTACGGGCACAGCCTGGGCGCGATGGTCGCCTACACCGTCACCCGCGCCCTGCACGAGGCGGGGCTGCCCGGGCCGGCGCTGCTCGCCGTCGGCGCCTGCCCGCCGCCCGACGCGGGGTCCGACCTGTCGGACGCCTGGGGCGCCTCCGACGAGCAACTGCTGGGCCTGCTCGACGAGGTGGGCGCCCTCCCGGAGGGCGCGGCGCCCGGCGGGTTCTGGCACCGGGCCGTGATGCCCGTGCTCCGCGACGACCTGACCCTCGCCCACGACCTGCGGGTCGCCGCCCGCCAGCCGGTCGCGGCCGGGCCGCTGACCGTGCCCCTGCTGGTCGTCTCCGGCCAGGACGACCCGCTGGCCCGGCCCGCCGTGATGGACGGCTGGCGGCGCTGGAGTACGGGCCCGGTGGTGACCCGGACCGTGCCCGGAGACCACTTCTTCGTGCGCGGCCATGAACTGCCCCGGCTCCTCGGGCGCGCCTGCCGCGTCGTCCGGCGCACCGCACCCGCACCCGTACCGGCCGCGACCGCGCAGGCCGGCGCCCGATGAGCGGCGGCGGTACGCGGGAGCTGCGCACCGACGTGTGCGTGGTCGGCGCCGGGCCCGCCGGGCTCGCCCTGACCCTGATGCTGTTGCGCTCGGGGGTGCGCGTCACGCTGCTGGAACGCTCCACCGGGCTGCGCCGCGACTTCCACGGCGAGATCCTCCAGCCGGGCGGGCAGCGCGTCCTCGACGACCTGGGCGTGCTGGCCGGCGCCCGGGCCCGGGGCGCGTGCGACCTGGCGGGCTTCCAGGTGCTCCAGGACGACCGGCTGCTGCTCGACATCGACTACCGGCGGCTGGCCGCCCCGTACGACCGGCTGCTCGCCCTGCCCCAGCGGCACCTGCTGGCCGAACTCCTCGACACCTGCCGGCGACTGCCCGGCTTCACCCTGCTGGAGGGCCACCGGATCGGGGCGCTGCTCCGGGACGGCGACGGGCCGGTCACCGGGGCCGTGGCCAACGGCCGGGACGGCGCGGCCGTGACCGTGCGGGCCCTGGTGGTGGTCGGCGCCGACGGCCGGTTCTCCCGCACGCGGCGGCTCGCCGGGATCGACGCGGGGCGCTCGGAGGCGTTCGACCAGGACGTGGTGTGGTTCGCGCTGCCCGCCGCCGGCCGTGCGACCGGTCACGTACGCGTCCACCGCACCGAGGGCGGCGCGCTCCTCGTGCACGACACCCACCCCGACCGGCTGCGGATCGGCTGGACGCTGCCGCACCGCACCTGGAACCGGGCGGCGGCCCGTGGCATCGACGCGATCCGCCGCGACCTGGCCGACGCCCTCCCGCAGATCGCCGACCTCATCCACGGCGGGCTGCGCGGCCTCGCCGACCTGACCCTGCTCGACGTGTTCGCCACGCAGGCCGGGGAGTGGGTGCGGGGCGGCCTCGTCCTCGTCGGCGACAGCGCCCACACCCACGGCCCGATCGGCGCCCAGGGCATCAACCTCGCCCTCCAGGACGCGGCCGCCGCCCACCCCGTGCTCGTCGGCGCCGTGCGCGCCGGCGACGCCCGCCGGGAGCGGCTCCTGCCGTACGAGCGGCGGCGCCGCCCCGTCGCGGCGGCCGTTCACCGTATGCAGCGGATGCAGGCCAAGGTGCTGCTCGGACGCGGCGGACCGGTCACCACACGGCTGCGCTCCCGCGCCGCCGCGCTGGTCACCCGCACCCCGCTCGGCGAGCGGATCACCCGCACGGTCGCGTACGGCACCGACCCCGTGTCGGTGCGCACCGACCTGTTCACCGCCACGGACGCGACGTCCACCGCCACGCCCCCGACGCCGACCGATACGGCTCCCACGCGCGGCTGACCCGCGCCCGCCTCCTCCTCCAGCGCTCTTCGACGGTTCCTCAAGCGCTCCGGCACACCGTGTAAGCCGCCGAGCGGTGAACCGCGGCCGCGCACCGACCAGCCGGAGGAGAACGAGCCCGTGCCGAACTTCACGTATCCGGACTTCCCGCTGGACGGCCTGCTGCGCACGGCGGCGGTACGCGACCCCGACGGCGTCGCCGTACGCAACGCGGACACGGCGCTCACCTTCGGCGAACTCGACACCCTCGCCGACCGCGTCGCCGCCTGGCTGGAGCGGGAGACCGGCGGCCGGCCCGGCGCGCGGGTCGGCGTGGCCAACGTCCTCGACCCGGTGTTCGCCGCCACCTACTACGGCACCGTCCGCGGCGGGTCCACCGTGGTCCTGGTCAACCCGCTGATCAGGGAGGCGGGGCTGCGGCACGTGTTCACCGCCGCCGAGGTGGAGGTGGCGTTCGTGCCCACCGCCACGGCCGAGGTGCTGACCAAGCTGCGCGGCGCGCTGCCCGGGCTGCGCACCATCGTGGTGACCGACGCGCCGGACGGCGTGGTCCCGGGCGACGCCGTCCCGCTGCACACGGCGCTCGCGTCGGCGCCGGACGCACCGGGGGCGGGCCGGACCGACCCGGGGTCGATCGCCTGCGTGCAGTTCACCACCGGAACCACCGGCCGCCCCAAGGGCGTCCTGCTCACCCACCGCAACCTGGTCGCCAACGCCAAGCAGACCGCGCTCGCGCACCGGCTGGACTGCGCGTCCGTCACCCTCAACCACCTGCCGCTCTACCACGTCATGCACCTCAACTCGGCGGTGTACGCGGGTGCCTGCCAGGTGCTGTGCACCGACCCCGACCCGCTCGCCTCGCTCGCCGCGGCCGCCGAGGCCGGGGCCACCCACTACTACGGCCTGCCCGCCCGGCTGCACCGGCTCGCCGCCGACGGACGGCTGGCCGACGCCGGCCACGCACCGGGCGGCACCCGGCTGACGGCCGTGCTCTCCGGCGGCTCCGGGCTGCGGCCCGAGGCGGCGCGAAACCTGCGCGACCGGATCGGTGTGCCCGTCATCCAGGGCTACGGCATGGCCGAACTGTCCCCGCTCACCCACTGCCAGCAGCCCGGCGCCTACCGGCCGGGCAAGGTCGGCCAGGTGGTCCCCGGGACCGAGTGCCGTCTCGTCGACGTCGACTCCCGTGAGCCGGTGGACGTCTGGTCGACCGGCGAGGTGCAGGTGCGCGGCCCGCAGTTGATGGCCGGCTACCTCGGGGACGACGAGCCGTCCCGGATCGACGAGGACGGCTGGTTCTCCACCGGGGATGTCGGCTACCTCGACGACGAGGGGGCGCTGCGGCTGGTGGACCGGCTCGCCGACATCTTCAAGTACGACAACGAGATCGTCTCCCCGAGCCAGATCGAGCACGTCCTCAGCCAGGACCCCAGGGTCGCCGACTGCATCGTCGCCGACTGGCCCGACGACGTGCACGGCGGACTCGTCTGGGCCGGGATCGTCCTCAACGACGACCCGGACCCGGGGCCTTACCCCGGCTACGGGCAGGGCACGGTGGAGGGCATCGACGTCCTCGACGTCCTCGACTCGATCACCACGCGGGCCAACGAGCGGCTCGCGCCCTTCGAGCGCATCCGCATGGCCGAGGCGATCGACGCCGTACCCCGCACGCCCACCGGAAAGCCCGAACGGCGCGGCCTGCGGCAGCAGCTCAGGGCCCGCGCCGCCGCCTGACCCACGCATCCGCACCGAACCTCAAGGAGCAGACCATGGTGACCTTCGTCAACAAGCTGACCGTGCACGGCGACATCGACACCTTCCTCGCCGTCAAGGGACGCCTCACCTCCTACATGTCGGCCCAGCCCGGCTACGTCAGCCACCAGACGCTGCGCCACGCCAAGGCCCCCAACGTCTTCCTGGAGCTGGCCGTGTGGCAGGACGCCGAGGCCCACCAGCGCGCCGTGCGCAGCGAGGAGTTCCAGGCGATCGTCAAGGGCCTGGGCCCGCTGGCCACGCCCGAGCCGGGGCTGTACGAGACGGTCGAGGAGAGCGCGTGACGCCCGGCTCCGGCGACCGGCCCCAGGTCCTCGTCGCGGGCGCCGGACCGGTCGGCCTGACCGCCGCCCACGAACTGGCCCGCAGGGGGCTGCGGGTACGCCTCGTCGACGCGGCCTCCGGGCCCGCCCGCACCAGCCGCGCCGTGGCCGCGCACCCGCGCACCCTGGAGACGTACGACCAGATGGGCGTCGTCGGCGACATCCTCGGCCGCGGCCGGCGAAACCGGGCGTTCACCATGTACGCCAAGGGGCGCCGGCTCGTGCGGCTGGACGCCGACTACTCCACGATGCCGACCTCGTACCCGTACACCCTCGTCATCGGGCAGACCGAGACGGAGGCCGTGCTGCGCGACGCCGTGGCCAGGCTCGGTGTGGAGGTCGAGTGGGGCGTGCGGCTCACCGGGTTCGAGCAGGACGCGGACGGCGTACGGGTGGAGCTGACGCGGGCGGACGGCACCGCAGAGAGCGTCCGGACGTCCTGGCTGGTGGGCTGCGACGGCGGCCACAGCACGGTGCGCAAACTGCTCGGCCTCGAACTGACCGGCGAGACCAGCGAGACGTGGATGCTCGCCGACGCTCCGGTCGCCACCGACCTGCCGCCCGACACCATCTACTGGGCCCACACGGGGGGACAGGCGCTGATGATGGTGCCCTACGCCCGCGAGGGCCACTGGCGGCTGCTGGACACCGCGCCCGCCTCGCGCGCCGCCGATCCGCGCCCCGCCGAGGAGCGGCTGTCGCGGAAGCTGTCGGCCGGGCTCGGCCGGGACGTACGGGTCGGCGAGCCCGAGTGGACCTCCACCTTCACCTTCCAGCAGCGGATGGTGGAGCGGATGCACGACGGCCGCGTCTTCGTCGCCGGGGACGCCGCCCATGTGCACAGCCCGGCCTCCGGGCAGGGCATGAACACCGGCATCCAGGAGGCGTACAACCTCGCCTGGAAGCTCGCCATGGCCGAAGGGGGCCACGCCGGGCGGGAACTCCTCGACACCTACGACGAGGAACGGGTGCCCATCGGGCGGGCGCTGCTCGGCTCCACCCGTACCGCCACCTTCCTGGTGCAGCTCAAGAACCTGCTCGCCTCGGTGGCGCTGCCCGTCGTCTTCACCGTCGTACGCAACGTGGCGCCGCTGCGCCGGGCCATCCAGCGCAAGGTCCTCGGCGGCATGTCCGGGCTGCGCATCGGCTACGGCAACTCCTCGCTGACCACCGTCGACGGCTACCGGCTCGTCGCCCGGTCCGGCTCCGCCGTCATGGCGGGCGTCGAACCGGCCCCGGCGCCCGCGCCGGGCGAACGCGTCACCCAGGCCCACGTCCACGACACCGACGACCCCGGCTGCGCGGGGCTGCGCGCCGAACTGCGCGACCCGCGCTGGTCGCTGCTGCTCGCGGCGGGCGGCAGCGGGCCCGGTGACGTGCCGGTGGGCGTGGCCATCACGGCGGCGGCCCAGTACGGCGAGTGGCTGTCGGTACGGACCGTCGGCGGCTCGGGCCCCGACGGCCCCGCCCCGCTCGCCGACCCGGACGGGCGGCTTCGCGTGGCGCTCGGCCTGGCGCCGGGCGGCTGGCTGCTGGTGCGCCCCGACGGGTACGTCGCCGCGCGCGGCACCGCCCTGACGCGGGTCGCGCTGGGCCGGGCGCTGGCCCCGCTGCGGCCGGCCGTCCCGCTCGCCGACGCGGCCCGGCCGGAGCCGGGGCTCGTCGTGACCGCCCGCGCCCGGCGGGTGGAGGAACACGGGGCGTGACGGCGGCCCATGGGCGGGCCTTGGGCCCCGGGCGATCGCCGACTCAGATCGTCGATTCATCGATTCACCGAGGAACGAAGAAGAAGGTGGTGTGTGGTGTCGGGTGAGCGTGTGCACCGCAGGACGCAGTCGGTCGAGGTGGCCGCACCGGCGGGGGTCGTCTACGGGCTGATCTCCAACGCGGTGCAGTGGCCGCTGTTCTTCCCGCCGACCGTGCACGTGGAGCGGCTGGAGTTCGACGGGAGGCACGAGCGGCTGCGGATGTGGGCGACCGCCGGCGGCCGCATCCGGTCGTGGCTCTCGCGACGGGTGCAGGACCCGCAGGAGCGGCGCATCGACTTCCGCCAGCTCAACCCCGAGGCGCCGGTCGAGACGATGAACGGCACCTGGACGGTGGAGGAGCGCCCGGGCGGGACCAGCCTGTTGAGCCTGCACAGCGACTTCACCGTGACCGGCGACCGGCCGGAGGACGTCGCCTGGGTGGAGCGGACGCTCGCCGGCAACACGGGCGCGGAGCTGGAGAACCTGAAGCGGCTCGCGGAGCGGTGGGGTCGGTTGGATGAGCTGGTGCTGTCCTTCGAGGACTCCGTACGCGTCAACGGCCCCGCCGAGCTGGTGTACGACTTCCTCTACCGCGTCGGCGACTGGCCCGAACTCGTCCCCCACGTCTCGCGTCTGGACCTCACCGAGGACACCCCGGGCGTGCAGATCATGGCCATGGACACCACCACCGCCGACGGCAGCACCCACACCACCGAATCCATCCGCGTCTGCTTCCCCCACGCCGGCCGCATCGTCTACAAACAGACCACCACCCCCGCACTCATGGACGCCCACACCGGCGAATGGACCGTCACCCCCGACGAAACCGGCGTCACCGTCACCAGCCAGCACAGCGTCGTCATCCGCGAAGACAACATCACCCGCATCCTCGGCCACGACGCCACCCTGGAACAGGCCCGCCGCTACATACGCCAAGCACTCGGCCGCAACTCCACCGCCACGCTGGAACTGGCCAAACGCCACGCGGAGTCGGCGATCCGGGTGCTGTGACGGCCTCGGGTCACCACTGGGCGATGAGCGGCGTGTCCGGTTCGTGCTGCCGCCAGGCTTCGGTGAGGCGGGTGAGGCGGGCGGGGGCGGCGATGCCGCGCACGGTGGCGATCCTGCCGTTGACGATGTCGAACGTCACGGAGCCGACGACCTTGTCACCGAGCACGGTGAGGATGGCGGGGGTGTTGTTGACGACCGCGTAGTGGACGGCCGGCGTGCCGCCCACAAGGCGCCGCTTCGCGGCGGTGGGCTTGAAGCCGGCCCGTGCGATGGCGGCCACGCGCTGCGGAGTGTCGTACCGCAGCAGTCGCTCGGCCAGGCCCGCGCCGTCGGAGATCGCGGTCGCGTCCTCGGTGAGCAGCGCCACCAGCCGGTCGGTGCGGCCCGAGGTGGCGGCGGCGAGGAATTCCTGGACGATCCTGCGGGCGGACGCGGGGTCGACGTCGCCGCCGTCGTGGCGGCGCGCGGCGGTGACGCGGCGCCGGGCCCGGTGGAGGTGCTGCTGGCTCGCGGACTCGGTGATGTCGAGGATCTCGGCGATCTCGGCGTGGCTGTGGGAGAACGCCTCACGCAGGATGTAGACGGCCCGCTCCAGGGGCGACAGACGCTCCATGAGCGTCAGCACGGCCAGGGAGACCGATTCGCGCTGCTCGAAGGTGTCGGCCGGGCCGAGCATCGGGTCGCCGTCGAGGAGCGGTTCGGGCAGCCAGGCGCCGACGGTGCGCTCGCGGCGGGCCTGTGCCGAGCGGAGCCGGTCGAGGCACAGGTTGGTGACGACCTTGGTCAGCCATGCTTCCGGCACCCTTATCCGCTGCCGGTCGGCGGCCTGCCAGTGCAGGAACGCGTCCTGCACGGCGTCTTCGGCGTCGGTGGCCGAGCCCAGCAGCCGGTACGCCAGCGAGGCCAGCCGGTTCCGGCTGGCCTCGAACCGACTGGTGTCGAAGCGATCAGGAGCGGTGCTGTCCACGAAGATCACCCTAGACCGCTACGCGACCGCCTCGACGGCGAGGGCCTCCGGCGCCGGGGCCAGGCGGCGCCGGCGCGTGGGCATGCCGAAGGTCGGATGCGAGATGCCCCACAGCGACATCCTGAGGACGCCCGCCTTGACCCGCGCGGCCTTCCGGCCGCCGACGAACTTCGGCTTCGCCCGCCCTTCGTCGTCGACCATCTGCAAGATCCCGTCCCGCCGCCCGAGGCTGATGTGGTTGCCCACGTAGTCCAGCTTGATGTTCGCTACCTCGCGGCCGGTCAGGCGTCCCACGATCGCGGCCGTGGCCTGCCGGCCGGTGGAGCCGGCCGAGGCGCAGGACATCGGCAGCGGCCGGCCGTTGTCGCCGACGGCGTAGGCGCTGTCGCCGACGGCGTAGACGTTCGGGTGCGAGACGGACCGCATGGTGCGATCGACGACGATCCGGCCGGTCTCGGTGACCTCCAGCCCGCTGGCGGCGGCGATGGGGTGGACCGCGAACCCGGCCGTCCACACGGTCGCGTCGGACGCCAGGACGGTGCCGTCGGCGCACAACACCCGCGTCGCTTCCACGGCTTCGACGCGGGTGTGCTCCAGAACGGTGATGCCCAGCCGGTCGCAGGCGCCGCGCAGGTGGCCGCGGGCCCCGGCGGAGAGCCGGGCGCCCAGCTCGCCTCGGGCGACCAGCGTCACCGACAGACCGGGCCGGGATTCGGCGATCTCGGTGGCGGTCTCGATGCCGGTCAGCCCGTCGCCGACGACCAGCACATTCCCGCCCTCGCCCCGCCCGCCCAGGTTGTCCAGCCGTTCACACAGGCGCAGCGCCGAGGGCCGGCCGGCGACGTCGAAGGCGTGCTCGGCCACGCCCGGGACGCCGCTGTCGGCGACGTGGCTGCCGAGCGCGTAAACGAGCGTGTCGTAGCCGAGCTCGCCACCGCCGCCGCCGTCGGCCACGGCGACGACCCGGCGCTCGGGGTCCACGTCGGTGACCCGGGCCAGGCGCAGCCGTATTCCCGTACCCGCGAAGACGTCGGCGAGCTTCCGGGCCCCGATCTCCTGGCCGGCCGCCACCTGGTGCAGCCGCAGCCGCTCGACGAAGTCCGGCTCGGCGTTGACCACGGTGATCTCGGTGTCCGCCGGCGACAGCCGGCGGGCCAGGTTCCCGGCCGCGTACGCCCCGGCATACCCGGCGCCGAGGACGACGATGCGGTGCTTCATGGGTAGCTCCTGTCGGTTGGGTTGCTTCCGGTGACTGAGCGGAACAGCACCCCGATTCCTGACAGGAACCTCATGTGACGTGGGTCACGTACAGGGTGCTGGCTCCGGCACCGCTCCGGCGGGGCTCCAGGGGTGGCCGTCAGCCTGGGCGGACCACGCCCCTTTGCGGCCGGCCGAGATTGCGAGGAGCGGCATGAGCGCGACGACCATTACCGCCCGGGACAGCGGGGCAGCGGGGCTCGGCGCCGGTGGGCCGGTCCTGTGGCACCTGAGCCTGTTCGAGGCGGCCGACCGCCCGTCCGCCGAAGCCCGGATGGCCGCCCTGACGACGCACCTGACCGGCGCCTTCGGCCAGGAGGACGTTCCCGTGCGCGTCCGCGCCGCCGGTGCGGGCGGCCGGTACCGGGGGGCCGTGGTGGCCGGGGGCGGCCGTGCCAGAGGACTTGGTGTCGCCCGCGTGCCCGGCGGCGGGCCGGTGCCGGTCGCCTTCTTCTTCCCCGGCCCCGGCGGCCACCACGCCGACATGGGCCGCGACCTGTACCGCGACTTCCCGGTCTTCCGCGCCGCGCTCGACCGGTGCGCGCGGCTGCTCGCCCCCGAACTGGGCCTGGACATCAGGGAGGTCGTCTTCCCCGACCCCGAGCCCGGGCGGCGCGGAAGCGGCGGGCGCCCGCTCGGCACCACCGGGCTCGCCCACCCGGCGCTGTTCGCCGTCGAGTACGCCCTGGCCCGGCTCTGGCGGTCGTGGGGGGCCCGGCCCTCCACCATGACCGGACAGGGCACCGGCGAGTACGTCGCGGCCACCCTCGCCGGGGCGCTGTCCCTGCCGGACGCCCTGGCCCTGGTCGCCCGCGGCGCCCCGCCGCGAGGCGGCGCCACGCCCGCCGTCCCCGACCCGGCGCACCTGCTGCTGGAGGCCGGCCCCGGCCGGGCCCCGGGCGGCGGGGCCGGCACCGTCGTCGCCACCTTGCGCCCGCCGCACCACAGCGGCTCCGACTCGGCCGCGGCCCTGGAGGCGCTGGGCCGGCTGTGGCTCGCGGGCGCCGGCATCGACTGGGCCCGCTTCCCCGCCTCCGCACCGGACCCCGTGGCCGGGGCCACGGCCGCCGGCGAGCCCGCCACCCCCACCGAACGTGCGCTGCACGGCCTGTGGGCCGAGCTGCTGAGGGTCGAGCGGCTGCCCCGCGACGCGGGCTTCTTCGGGGCCGGCGGCGACTCGCTGCTCGCCACCCGGCTGATCCGGCGGGTGGCGGAGACCTTCGGCGTCGGGATGACACTGCGCCAGGTGTACGAGTGGCCCACCATCGCGCGCATGGCGGCGGCCATCGACACCCGCCGGGCGGCCGCGGGCGGAGCGCCCCGGTGAACCCGCGGACCAGGGCGAGGACCGCGGCGTACCTGTCCCGCTTCTTCCCGGTGACGGACCTGAAGGACGACGACGACCTGTTCGCGCTCGGGTTCGTCAGCTCGATGTTCGCGATGCAGCTCGTCTCCTTCGTGGAGCACGAGTTCGGCATCACCGTCGAGGAGGAGGACCTGGAACTCGATCACTTCCAGTCCATCGCGGCCATCGACGCCTTCGTCGCGCGCAAGCTCTCCGCGCCCGCCGCGCGGTAGCGGCGCGCCGGTCCAGGGACGCTCGAAAACCGGTCGAGGACAACTCACGGGCGTCCGCCGGGACTTGCCTTTCGCCGCCGGGCGACGTGAAGGTGCGTACACAGATGCGTACACAGACTGTGCCGTGCCACATCCAGGAGGCTCCATGACCACCCCCCACTCCCAGCTCGCCCTGGACGAGGTCACCAAGCACTACGGCGAGCACATGGTCCTGGAACGGGTGTCCTTCACCGTCCGGCCGGGGGAGAAGGCGGGGGTGATCGGCGACAACGGCTCCGGCAAGTCGACACTGCTGCGGCTCATCGCCGGTCTGGAGAAGCCCGACAACGGCGAGCTGACGGTGCGCGCGCCCGGCGGCACCGGCTACCTCGCCCAGCGGCTCGACCTGCCGTCGGACGGCACCGTGCGCGACGTGCTCGACCGGGCGTTCGCGGACCTGCGGGACCTGGAGCGGCGGATGCGGGCCGCGGAGGCCGCCCTCACCGACGCGTCCGGCGCCGGGCAACTCGGCGAGTACGGTGACCTGCTGGCCGAGTTCGAGGAGCGCGGCGGCTACCAGGCCGACGCGCGCACCGACGCCTCGCTGCACGGCCTGGGCCTGCCCGGCCTGGACCGCGACCGGCGGCTGGACACGCTCTCCGGCGGCGAACTGTCCCGGCTCGCGCTCGCCGCGACCCTCGCCGCGTCGCCGGAGCTGCTGCTGCTGGACGAGCCGACGAACGACCTGGACGACGCGGCCGTGGACTGGCTGGAGAAGCGGCTGCGCGAGCACCGGGGCACCGTCGTCGTCATCACCCACGACCGGGCCTTCCTGGAGGCGGTGACCTCGACGATCCTGGAGGTCGACCCCGACCGGCGCACCGTCAACCGGTACGGCAACGGCTACCAGGGCTACCTCGACGCCAAGGCCGCCGCCCGGGCCCGCTGGGAGCGCGAGTACGAGGACCACCTCGCCGAGATCGCCCGCCAGGAGAAGCTCGCCGAGAACGCCGGGCGCATGCTCGACACCATCTCCCGCAAGGGCCCCTGGGCCTTCAGCGGCAACGGCCACCACCGGGCCCGCTCCTCGTCCACCGCCACCTCCGGGCGGGCCCGCAACGCCAACGAACGGCTGCGCAGGCTCCGCGAGAACCCGGTGCCGAGGCCCCCCGAGCCGCTGCGCTTCACCGCCTCCATCGAGGCCGGCACCGCACCCGGGGGCGAGCCCCTCACCGAACTGCACGGCGTCCGCGTCGGCACCCGCCTGCACCTGGACGCGCTGCGCATCGCCCCCGGCGAGCGCCTGCTGGTCACCGGCCCCAACGGGGCGGGGAAGTCGACCCTGCTGCGGGTCCTCGCCGGCGAGCTGGCACCCGACGAGGGCACCGTCCGGCGCGCCGAGCGCATCGGGTTCCTCCGCCAGGACGAGACCGTGGAGCACCCCCGGCGCACCGTACTCGCCGAGTTCGCCGCCGGGCGGCCCGGCCACCCCGACGAGTACGCCGAGCAGCTCCTGGCGCTCGGGCTGTTCCGGGAGAACCAGCTCCACCTGCCCGTGGGCGAGCTGTCCGTGGGGCAGCGCCGCCGCATCGAACTGGCGCGCCTGGTGACCCGCCCCGCCGACCTGCTGCTGCTCGACGAACCGACGAACCACCTCTCGCCGCTGCTCGTCGAGGAGCTGGAGGCGGCGCTCGACGGGTACACGGGCGCCGTGGCGATCGTCACCCACGACCGCCGCATCCGCCGCGCCTTCGAGGGCTCCCGGCTGCACCTGGAAGCAGGCGCCCCGGTCAGCGCGTGACCGTGACGGCCCGGGCGCGGATCTCGTCCAGGAGCCGCGCCTGGGCCAGGGACTCCCGCTCCAGCACGGGCAGATCGGCGCCCAGGACACCGTCCCGGAAGGAGCCGAGGGCCGCGACGAAGTGGTCCTCGGCCCCGACACGGATCTCCGAGCCGTCCTGCCCCACCGACAGCCTCAGCAGCGGCTCGTGCGCGGGAGCCGTCGTGAAGACGTGGTCGGTGGCGAGCGTCCCCGCACTGCCCTGGATCTCGTACCACGACCGGTAGTGGTGCTCCATGCCGAAGCGGAGCTGCGCGCTCGTCCCGTCCGGCGTCGTGAGCAGGACCGCTCCCGACACGTCGACGCCGTACCGCTCGTCCGTGCGCAGCACGGCGCCGGCGACGGTCAGGTCGGTGCCGAGGAACCGCAGGGCGGCGCGCAGCGGGTAGACGCCGTTGTCGAACAGGGCCCCGCCGCCGAGGGCGGGGTCGTAGCGGTTGTCCCCGTCGGGCCGGGGCGGGATGGTGAAGGCGGCGGAAAGGGCCCGCACCCGGCCCAGCACGCCCGACGCGAGCAGTTGGGCCTCGCGCCGGTGCCGGGCGTGGTGCAGGAACATGAAGTTCTCCCGCAGCACCAGCCCCCGTTCCCGGGCGAGCGCGAACAGCCGCCGCGCGTCGTCCTCGCACGTCGCCAGCGGCTTCTCGACCAGCACGTGCAGCCCCGCCCGCAGCGCCTTCTCGGCCCAGTGGGCGTGCAGCAGCGTCGGCAGGCACACGTACACCGCGTCCACGTCGGTGCGCGCCAGCAGCTCCTCGTACGAGCCGAGGGGCACCCCGCCGAAGCGGGCCGCGAAGTCCTCCGCCCGCTCCCGGCTGCGGCTGGCCACGCAGGCGAGCCGCAGTCCGGGAGTGCGGGCCAGCGCGGGCAGGGTGCGGCGCGCCGCGATGTCACCGCAGCCCAGGACGCCGATGCGCACGTCCATCAGTACAGCGTGTGGGCGCACACCAGGAGCGTGCGCAGCTCGACGTTGACGTAGTTGCTGTGCGCCAGGAGGTCGGTGAGCTGGGCCAGCGTCAGCCACATGTAGTCCTCGGGCGTCTGCTCGGGGAAGCCGTCGGGGACGCGGACGATGGTGTACCGGTTCTGCGCGTGGTAGAAGCGGCCTCCCTCCTCCGACTGCATCGCGTCGTACAGCACCCGCCCGGCGGGCGCGTCGAGCGCGTCGGCGAAGTACGGAGGTGCGGGCTCGGCCTCCGGCCCGAGGTGGTCGGCGGGACGGCAGTGCACCGTCGGCGCGAGCTCGGCGACGTTGAGCGTCCCGACGTCGACCCGCGCCTGGACCAGGGCGTGCAGGGTGCCGCCGATCCGCTTGACCAACAGGGCCATCAGGCCGGGCACCTGCGGCTGGATCAGCGGCTGGGACCAGGAGGCGACCTCCCGGTTGCTGGCGGTGATGTCGGCGCCCATGACCCGGAAGCGGCGGCCGCTGCCGTGCGCGATCTCCTCGTCCGTGCGCCGCCAGTCGTCGGCGGCGACCTCGTCCAGCGGCACCCTGCGCCGCACCAGCTCGCGCAGCGCCCGCACTCCGGTGAACCAGCTCCCGAACTCGGTGGGGGAGTGCAGCGGCAGCGCGTGCGGATCGTAGAAGGAACGCATCACGTCACCGGCGAGCGGCCCGGGCTCCGCGCCCGCCGTCGGCAGACAGGCGAGGATCGAACGTGAGTCCATGTTCACGACGTTGTCCTGCGACAGCAGGGCCCGGAGCTGGCCGAAGGTGAGCCACCGGAAGTCCTCGCCGGTCTCGATGTCGTCGTCCGGGTCGATCTCCACGATCATGTTGCGGTTGCGCTTGGACAGGAACCAGTCGGCCTGCTCGGACTGAAGCACGTCCACGAGCACCCGGGAGCGGCCCCGGTCCAGGAACAGGTCGAGGTACGGTATCGGGCGCCCGCGGTGCACCCCGGTGAAGTTGGAGCGGGTGGCCTGCACGGTGGGCGAGAGCTGCATCGTGTTGATGTTGCCGGGCTCCATCTTGGCCTGCATCAGGAAGTGCAGTACGCCGTCGATCTCCCGGGCCACGATGCCGAGCAGCCCGATCTCCGGCTGCACGATGATCGGCTGGCGCCAGCCGTCGCCGCCGGTGTGGTCGGTCCGTACGTGCAGCCCCTCCACGGAGAAGAACCGGCCCGACTCGTGGCGCAGGTTGCCGTCCTCGCGGTCGAAGTACCAGCCGCGCAGGTCCGCGAACGGCACCGGACGGACCTGGAAGCGTCCCACGCGGGCGCGTTCGGCGAGCCAGGGCACGACCCGGTCCAGCGGCATCGCCGTGCTGTCGGGGGTGCGGGCGGAGGCGAGCAGCCGGCGGGCGGTCGCGACGCGGTCGGCCGCGGGCCGCGCCCCGGTCCCGGTGGCCGGTGCGACGGTGTCAACGAGCATGGCCGAGCGCCTCCTCCACGATGCGGCACACGGCGTCCTGCTGGTCGTTGAGGTAGAAGTGGCCACCGGGCAGGACGTGCAGCGCGGTGGGGCCGTGGGCGACCGCCTGCCAGGCGTGGGCGTCGCCGACCGGCACGTTCGGGTCGCTGTCGCCGGTGATCACGGTCAGCGGGACGGTGAGCGCGGGCCCGGCCAGATGCCGGTAGCGCCCGGCCACCCGGTAGTCGTTGCGCAGCGGCGGCAGGACCATGCGCAGCAGCTCCTCGTCCTGGAGCAGGCCGGCGTCGGTGCCCTGGAGCCGCGCGACCTCGGCCAGCAGCCCGGCGTCGTCGAGGAGGTGGACCGTGTCGCGGCGCGGGACGGTCGGGGAGCGGCGGCCGGAGACGAACAGGTGCGCCGGCGGCTCGGTGCCCTCCGCGACCAGCCGGCGGGCCGTCTCGTAGGCGAGGGTGGCGCCCATGCTGTGCCCGAACAGCGCGTAGGGCCGGCCGGTCCACTCGCGCAGCACCGGCACCAGCGCGTCGACCAGCTCCTCGACGGACTCCAGGAACGGCTCGTGGCGGCGGTCCTGGCGTCCCGGGTACTGCACCGCCACCACCTCCACCGAGGGGCCGAACCGGCGGGCGAAGGGCAGGTACGCGGTGGCCGAGCCACCCGCGTGCGGGAAGCAGAACAGGCGGACGGCGGCGCTGTCGTCGGGCCGGTACCGGCGCAGCCAGGCGGCTGCCTCGGCCTCGGCCGTGTCGGGTGCGCGCGTCTGGGTGGAGGCGGTCACGGTCGGTTCAGCTCCTTGCGGGGTGAGGATCGGCGGGCACCGCGGCGTAACGGGGCAGACGGCCCGAGGCGAGGGCCTCGGCGAGGGACGGTGCGGCCTCGTCCTTCGGGGAGCGCAGCACCGGCCCGGCCGGCTCCCACGGCAGCGCCAGGTCCGGGTCGAACGCGTCGACGTCGACCATCGCGCCGGGTACGTACTCGGCGGACAGCAGGTAGTTGACGCAGGTCCCGTCCTCCAGGGCCAGGAACGCGTGGCCGACGCCGCCCGGCATGTACAGCGCGATGCCCGAGGAGGCGTCCAGCCGGGTCATGGCGTACCGGCCGAACGTCGGCGAGCCCACCCGCAGGTCGACCATGAAGTCCAGGATCGAGCCGCGCACGCACGTCACCAGCTTGCTGCCGTCGCCGGGGACGTCGTTGCAGTGCACGCCGCGCAGGGTGCCCCGCCGGGAGACGGAGTTGTTGACCTGGCGGACGGTGAACTCCAGGCCGGTGGCCGCGGTCAGCTCGGAGTGCTTGGCGGCCTCGTAGAAGTGGCCCCGCTCGTCGGCCAGTTTGTCGGGCACCACGCGGAAGGTGCCGGGCAGGTTCGTCTCATCGACGCGCATCGGCGCCCACCGCCTTCAGCGGCTCCCACCACGCGCGGTTGTCGCGGTACCACCGCACGGTCTCGGCGAGCCCCTCCTCGAAGGGGACCAGCGGCTCGTAGCCGAGTTCGGCACGGATCTTGCCGATGTCCACCGAGTAGCGCCGGTCGTGGGCGGCACGGTCGGCCGCCGGCCGTACCCAGCCGGCGTCCCGGCCGGTCAGCTCCAGCAGTTTCCCGGTCAGCTCCCGGTTGGTCAGCTCGGTCCCGCCGCCGATGTTGTACACCTCGCCGGCCCGGCCCTTGACGGCGACCAGCGCGATGCCCCGGCAGTGGTCGTCCACGTGCAGCCAGTCGCGGCTGTTGCCGCCGTCCCCGTACAGGGGTACCGGTATCCCGTCGATCAGGTTCGTGGTGAAGAGCGGGATCACCTTCTCCGGGTACTGGTAGGGGCCGTAGTTGTTGGAGCAGCGCGTCACCCGCACGTCCAGGCCGTGGGTGCGGTGGAAGGCCAGCGCCAGCAGGTCGGAGGACGCCTTGGACGCCGAGTACGGGGAGTTCGGCTCCAGCGGGTGGTCCTCCGGCCAGGAACCCTCCTCGATCGACCCGTACACCTCGTCCGTCGACACGTGCACGAAGCGGTCCACGCCGGCCGCCGCCGCCGCGTGCAGCAGCGTCTGCGTACCGAGCACATTGGTGCGTACGAACGCGGAGGCGTCCTCGATGGAACGGTCGACGTGCGACTCGGCGGCGAAGTGGACGACCAGGTCCGTGCCCCGGCTCAGGCGCGCCACCAGCGGCGCGTCGCAGATGTCGCCGTGCACGAACTCCAGCCGTGGATCGTGCGCCACGGGCGCCAGGTTGGCCCGGTTGCCCGCGTAGGTGAGCTGGTCCAGCACCACCGTGCGGGCACCGGCCAGGTCGGGGTACGCACCGGTCAGCAACTGTCGGACGAAGTGGGAGCCGATGAAGCCCGCACCTCCGGTCACCAGCACGCGCATTGTGACGAGGCCCTTCTTCGAGAGTGGAGGTGGTCAGGCTGCGGGGGAGGCGAGGGCCGGGGCGCGCCGGGCCATGTCCATCACGTACTGGCCGTAGCTGGACGAGCCGAGCTCGGCACCGAGCGCGTACGCCTGGTCGGGCGTGATGAACCCCATGCGCAGCGCGATCTCCTCCACGCACGCGATCCGCTCGCCCTGGCGCTGCTCCAGGAGCTGGACGTACTGCCCGGCCTGGAGGAGCGAGTCGTGGGTGCCCATGTCCAGCCAGGCGAAGCCGCGGCCCAGCTCGTTGAGCCTGGCCCGGCCCTGGGCCAGGTAGGCGTTGTTGATGTCGGTGATCTCCAGCTCGCCGCGCGCCGACGGGCTCAGGCCGCGGGCGATCTCCACCACGTCGCTGTCGTACATGTACAGGCCCGTGACGGCGAGGTTGGAACGGGGCCGGCGGGGCTTCTCCGCCAGCGACACCAGGCGGCCGGACGCGTCGATCTCGGCCACCCCGTACCGCTGCGGGTCCTGCACCGGGTAGCCGAACAGCTCGCAGCCGTCCAGCCGGTCCATGGCCGTGGCGAGGAGGGTGGAGAAGCCGGGGCCGTGGAAGACGTTGTCGCCGAGGATCAGCGTCACCGGGCCGTCGCCGATGTGCTCCTCGCCGATCAGGAACGCCTCCGCGATGCCGCGGGGCTCCTCCTGCTCGGCGTAGTCCAGGCTGATGCCGAGCCGTGAACCGTCGCCCAGCAGGGAACGGAACATCTCCAGGTGGTCCTTGGCGGCGATGAGCTGGATGTCCCGGATGCCCGCCAGCATCAGCACCGACAGCGGGTAGTAGATCATGGGCTTGTCGTAGACGGGCAGGATCTGCTTGGACAGCGTGCCCGTCAGCGGACGCAGCCGGGTGCCGCTGCCGCCCGCCAGGACGATGCCCTTCATCGGCCGCCCCGGGGGCCTGGCCGGCGCGAGGGGCGTGGGCTGGTTCATCGGGTGGCCTCCAAAGCGTCACGGACCGCGGCGATGACACTCGCCACGTCGTCGTCGGACAACTGCGGCCCCATCGGCAGGCTCAGGACCTCCGCCGCCAGCCGCTCGCACAGCGGCAGGGCCCCGTCGTGGGCGCCCGCGTACGCGGGGGAGCGGTGCACGGGGACCGGGTAGTGCACCAGGGTCTCGACCCCGGCGGCGGCGAGGGCCCGCTGGAGCGCGTCCCGCTCGCCGGTCCGGATCACGTACTGGTGCCACACCGGCCGCGCCCACGTCTCGACGGCCGGCGGGGTCAGGCCGGGCAGCCCGGCCAGCTCCTCGGTGTAGCGGCGGGCGATGGCCGCGCGGCGGGCGTTCCAGGCGTCGAGCAGCGGCAGCTTGACGGCGAGGACCGCGGCCTGCATCTCGGCGAGCCGGGAGTTGGTGCCCAGCTCCTCGTGCTCGTACTTGCGGCGGGAGCCGTAGTTGCCCAGCAGCCTGATCCGGGCGGCGAGTTCGGGGTCGTTGGTGACGACGGCGCCGCCGTCGCCGAGCGCCCCGAGGTTCTTGCCCGGGTAGAAGCTGAACGCCGCCGCGTACCCCGAGCCGATCCTCCGGCCCCGGTAGCGGGCGCCGTGCGCCTGCGCCGCGTCCTCCACGACGTACAGGCCCCGCCGGGCGGCGACCTCCGTGACGGCGTCCAGGTCGACCGGGTGGCCGTAGGTGTGCACCGGCATGATCGCCTTGGTGCGCGGAGTGCAGGCCGCGTCGATCCGGTCCGGGTCGATCAGGAACGTCCCGGGGGCCGGTTCCACCGGCACGGGCCGGGCGCCGACCGCGGATACGGCCAGCCACGTCGCGATGAACGTGTGGCCGGGCACCACGACCTCGTCGCCCGGGCCGACCCCGAGCGCCCGCAGCGTCAGCTCCAGGGCGGCCAGCCCGGTGCCGGTGCCCACGCAGTGCGAGGCGCCGCAGTAGGCGGCGAACGCCGCCTCGAACGCTTCGAGTTCGGGCCCCAGCAGGTAGCGGCCGGAGGCGGCGACCCGCAGCAGCGCGGCCTCGACGTCGTGGCGCACCTCGTCCGCCGCGTGCAGGTCGCGCAGGTCGTGGAACGCGACGCGGCGGGCGGCGTGGGGGGCGGCGTGGGGGGCCGTGGCGGTGCTCACAGCAGGCCCTCCGCGTCACGCAGGAACGAGTCGTAGTCCCGGTAGTAGTCGCTCTCGTCGTAGTGGCAGGACGCCAGGACGAGCCCGACCGCGCCGGCCGAGAAGTCGCTCAGGTTCCGCCAGACCATCGGCCCCACGTACAGCCCGGTGCCCGGACGGTCCAGCCGGATCGCCTGACGCGTCCGGCCGTCGTCGATCGTCAGCGTGAAGCTGCCGTGCACGGCGATGATGAGCTGCTCCAGCTCGCGGTGGGCGTGCGCGCCGCGCGAGGAGCCGACGTCGAGGTCGTGCAGGTAGTAGACGCGCTCGATCTTGAACCCGGCGGTCCACTCCGACTCGACGACGGACAGGCTGCCCCGCTCGTCCTTGTGCTGTTCCAGATCGATCAGGCGGCAGGGCTTGATCCGGCCCACGGCCGTCGCGGTCGTCCCGGCGGTAGTCGCTGTTGACATGACAGTCCTTCAGCTACGCACGACGCGCACGGGCAGGTGGCGGGCCGTGAGCTGGTCGGCCTCGTAGAACTCCACCTTGTCGTGGTGGATCTCGTACGACGCGAAACGGTCCAGGGCCAGGTTCAGGAAGACCTTCGCCTCCATCCGGGCCAGGAACGCGCCGAGGCAGTGGTGGATGCCGTGGCCGAACGCCATGTGCTTGTTCGCCTCGCGCCGGATGTCGAAGACGTCCGGGTCGGGGAACTGCTCGGCGTCGCGGTTGGCCGACTGGCTCCAGGCGATGACCATCTGGCCGGCCTTCATGGGGTGGCCGAGGATCTCCGTGTCCTCCTTGACCAGCCGGAAGATGTTGTTGAACGGGCTGCGGTAGCGCAGCGTCTCCTCGATCGCGCCGGGGATGAGCGAACGGTCCGCCCGCAGGTCCGCGAGGGCCTGCGGGTTCTCGTCCAGCACGAGGAAGAGGTTGCTCAGCAGGGTGGCGCTGGAGATGTGGCCCGCCGTCAGCAGCAGCGCGACGATGTTGACGATCTCCTCGTCGGTGAGCCTGCGGCCCTCCACCTCCGACTCGATCAGGCCGCTCATCAGGTCGTCGGCCGGCTTCTCACGCTTCTCGGCGATCTTCGCGTACAGGTAGGCCGCCCACTCCTTGATGGCCGGGCCCATCGTCTCCGCGAAGTCGTCGGGGAGGTTCGGGTACTCCATGCCCTCGTTGTTGAGGATCACGTCGACCCACTCGCGGAACAGGTCCTGGTCCTCGGCCGGCACCCCGAGCAGCTCGGCGATCATCGTCACCGGCAGCGGGTACGCCAGGTCCTTGACGACGTCGATCTCGGTCCGGTCGCCCAGGGCGTCCAGCAGGTCGCGGGTGATCTCCTCGATGCGCGGCTCCAGCTTCTGCATCCGGCGCGGCGTGAACGCCTGGCTGACCAGCTTGCGCAGCGGGCCGTGCCGGGGCGGGTCGATCCCGCCGAAGGTGCCCGGCCCCATCAGCAGCTTCAGCTCCTCCGGCACCGGGAAGACCGGCGAGAAGTCGGAGGAGAAGAGCTGGGGGTTGGTGGAGACGGTGAGGTAGTCCTCGTAGCGGAACACCTGCCAGGCGAACCGCGTCGAGTCGTAGAACACCGGAGCCTCCGCGCGCGCCCGGGCGAACCACTCCAGCAGCTCCCGGGCACCGGCGCCGTCGGGCTGCGCCAGCGGGTGCGGCGGTGGCGTCTCGTCCTGGACGGCCTCGGCGGCGGCCTCGGCGGCTTCGGCGGTCTGTGTCGTCATCTCGGCTTCCTTCGGGACAGGAGGGCTGGTGGCTGATGCGTGGGGCCGGGGTGTTGCCTCGCCGGCCGGGGCCGAGCAGCGCGAGGTCCACGGGGCGTCACGACACCAGAGCCGCAACGCCCCGGTACGCGAGCCCCGTCACCGCCCCGGGGGCCCGGGGGCCCGGGGGCCCGGGGGGCTGGGGGCCTGGGTGGCCCAGTGGTCCAGAGGCCCCGTGGCCCTGGAGTGTGACGGGCGCGGGGGGCCTGCCGTGTTACGGGGCGACGGGGGTGAGGAGGGCTTCGACCGCGTCGGCGGCGGCCACCGGGCCGCCCGCGGCCTCGATCTCGCGGCGCAGTCGCGCCACACCGGCCCGGATCGCGTCGTCGGCGACGACCGACAGGGCGGTCTCGCGGATCAGCTCGGGCGAGATGTCCTTGCGCAGGATCTTGGCGCCCACGCCCAGCTCCACCGCCCGGTTGGCGGTGGCGTGCAGCTCCGCCATCTGCGGCACGCAGATCACCGGCACGTTCTCGGAGACGCACTGGAGGACCGTGCTCGTACCACCGTGGTTGATCATCAGCGCGGCATGCGGCAGCACCGCGCCCTGCGGGACGAACCTGTGCACCTGGATGTGCGGCGGGACCTCACCGAGCTCGCCCTCGGCGACACCGCCCGCGTGTGCGATCACCACGTCCCACTCGACGTCCGCGAACGCCTCGACACAGGCGCGGAAGAACTCCGGCTGCTTGTTGTAGAGCGTGCCCAGGGTGATCAGCACCAGGGGACGGCCGCTCGCCGGCGCCTCCCAGTCACCGTGGAAGCTGTTCGCGCTCGTGCACGGCCCGACGAAGTTGACCTCCTCGCCGAACGTGTCCCCCGCGTACTGGAACGCCTTCGGCAGGTACACCAGCGCCGGGCCCGAGTGCACCTCGGCCGCGAAGTCGCCGATGCTCTTGTCCACGCCCTGCGCCGCCATCAGCTCGGAGATGCGCCCGAACAGCGCCCCCGTCTCCGGGTCCTCGGCCTGCTCCTCGGCCGGGTCGACCGGCGGGTGCAGCGACCAGTGCTCGTTGGCGACGTACGTCGGAGTCGAACGGATGACCGGGATGTCCCACTTCGCCCCCAGGATGTGCCCGCTCCAGAACGACGACGGGTCGCACACGAACACGTCCGGGCGGTGCTCGTCGAAGTGCCGCTCGAATGCCGGCAGCGTCTGCTCGGTGAGATCGAGCATCCACTTCATCATGTTCACGAACTCGTCCTGGTCCGTGTACGCGTCGGAATCCTGCTGCGGCACCATGGTGGCCAGGAACCGGTCCTCGTCCAGCGGATACGGAAGCAGTTCCGCACCCGTCGCGAGCACCCGCTCGGCATAATTCTCCGACAGCGCGTAGGTCACCCGGTGCCCGCGCGCGACGAGCTCCCGCGCCACGGACAGCGTCGGATTCACATGCCCTGCCGCGGGAAGAATGAAGAAGGCGATATGCGCCATCGAGGCAGCCTTTCGGGGCGAGCTTTTCGGGGCGGACAAACGGAAATTACGAGCCATCCACAGGTCGGCGCAAGGGGCGACCTGACATAGTCTCCGCGGCCGCGTCGCGCACCCAATTCCCAGGCACTGCCGCGACTTGACACACTCACCGGAAATTTCGGGGCGGCATCCCCGCTCCTCGTGTTGGCTGGCAAGGTCCGCGCACAGAGGAGATTCAGCCATGCCCTGCCCCCATGGTGAGGAACCGCGCACCTTCCCGTTCAGCGACCGGATCGACTTCGGGCTCGACCCCGAATACGCCGCCCTGCGCGCCCACGAGCCCGTCGTGCGCGTCACCATGCCCTACGGCGGCCAGGCCTGGCTCCTCACCCGGCACGCCGACGTGAAGAAGGCGTCCACCGACCCCCGCCTGAGCATGCACGCCGCCGCCGACTGGGACGTGCCGCGCGCCGCCCCCCGGGCGCTCGACTCCGTCGGCCTCATGGGCATGCCGCCCGAGGCCCACGCCCGGCTGCGCCGCATGGTGTCCCGCGCCTTCACCGCCCGCCGCGTCGCCGACCTGCGCCCCCGCATCGCCGAGATCACCCACGGCCTGATCGACGGACTCGTCGCCCACGGCGGTCCCGCCGACCTCGTCGACCGGCTCGCCCTGCCCCTGCCGACCGCCGTCATCTGCGAAATGCTCGGCATCCCCCAGGCCGACCAGCACATCTTCCGGGACTTCACCGAAGCCCTGATGTCCGCCACCCGCTACACCGAGGAGCAGGTCGCCCAGGCCTGCGAGGAGTTCGCCGACTACCTGCGGGGCTACGTCGCCATGCGCCGCGAGCACCCGGAGGACGACCTGCTCAGCGCCCTCGTCCAGGCACACGACGACGGCGAGACCCTCACCGAGAACGAACTGCTGATGCTCACCGGCGGCCTGCTCGTGGGCGGCCACGAGACCACCGCCCACCAGCTCGCCGGCCATGTCGCCATCCTCCTGTCGGACCGCAGCCGCTACGAACTGCTCGTCGCCCGGCCCGAGCTCATACCCGCCGCGGTGGAGGAACTCCTGCGGTTCGTGCCCCTGTGGGCCAGCACCGGGCCCAGCCGGGTCGCCACCGAGGACATCGAAATCGGCGGCGTCACCATCCGCGCCGGAGAGGCGGTGGTCTATTCACTCGCCTCCGCCAACCGCGACGAGACCGTATTCGAGCGCGCGGACGAGGTCGTGCTCGACCGTCCCAGCAACCCGCACATGGCCTTCGGCCAGGGACCGCATTTCTGCCTCGGCGCACCACTCGCTCGAGCGGAACTCCAGTGCTCGCTCGAGGCACTGACGAGCAGACTGCCCGGACTGCGCCTCGCCGTACCGGAGGAGAAACTCACCTGGCACGGCGAGATGCTCGTCCGCGGACTCGTCGAACTCCCCGTGGAGTGGTGAATCACTGAGCCGCCGCCGGCGCGCTTTCCCTTCTGTCTTCCCGCTCGTTCTCTTGGTAATGGAGATTCCATGATCGACAACGGCAATGGCATCGGTTCCGACAATGACATCGCCGTCGTCGGAATGTCGTGCCGACTCCCCGGAGCCGCCACGGTCGAGGAATTCTGGCAACTCCTGCGCCAGGGCCGGAACACCGTTTCCCGGCAGGACAACGGGCACTGGAGGGCAGCCCTCACCGACCACGGCTCGTTCGACGCCGAATTCTTCGGCATGACCGGCCGGCAGGCCGCCGCCACCGACCCCCAGCAGCGCCTCGTCCTCGAACTCGGCTGGGAGGCCCTCGAACACGCCGCCATCGTCCCCGCCCGGCTGGCCGGCACCCGCACCGGTGTCTTCGTCGGCGTCGCCTCCGACGACTGGGCCGCCCTCACCGGCGCCACCTCCACCGAGCCCGACGGCCACACCGCCGCCGGCCGCCACCGGGCCATGACCGCCAACCGGCTCTCCCACCACCTCGGGCTGCGCGGCCCCAGCATCGCCGTCGACAGCGCCCAGTCGTCCTCCCTCGTCGCCGTCCACCTCGCCTGCGAAAGCCTGCGGCGCGGCGAGAGCGACCTGGCCCTCGCCGCCGGCGTCAACCTGATCCTCAGCGACGACAGCACCATCGTCATGGACCGCATGGGCGCCCTCTCGCCCGACGGCCGCTGCTACACCTTCGACGCCCGCGCCAACGGATACGTCCGCGGCGAGGGCGGCGCCGTCGTCGTCCTCAAACCACTGCGCCGCGCCCTCGCCGACGGCGACCGCGTGCACGCCGTCATCAAGGGCTCCGCCGTCAACAACGACGGCGGCGGCCCCAGCCTCACCACCCCGGACCGCGACGCCCAGGAAGCCGTGCTGCGCCAGGCGCACGAAGCCGCCGGCCTGACGCCCGACCACATCGGGTACGTCGAACTCCACGGCACCGGCACGCGCGCCGGCGACCCCGTCGAAGCCGCCGCCCTCGGCGCCGCCCTCGCCACCCGCCGCACCCCCGGCACCCCGCCCCTCAGCGTGGGCTCCGCCAAGACCAACGTCGGTCACCTCGAAGCGGCGGCGGGCATCGTCGGCCTGCTGAAGACCGTGCTCTCCGTACGGGAAGGGGAACTGCCGCCGACCCTGAACCACCGCTCGGCCCACCCCGGCATACCGCTCGACGAGCTGAACCTGAAGGTCCAGACGCAGCTCACCCCGTGGACCGAACCCGAGGGCCGCCGGCGCGCCGCCGGCGTCTCGTCGTTCGGCATGGGCGGCACGAACGCACACGTGGTGGTCGAGCAGGCGCCGGCGGTGGAGGACGTCCCGGCGGGGGACGTGGTGCTGCCGGTGGTTCCGTTGGTGGTGTCGGCGAAGTCGTCGGCGGCGTTGCGTGAGCAGGCTGAGCGGGTGCGTGCGCTGCGTGGGCCGGGGTTGCTGGATGTGGGGTTCAGTCTGGCGGCGGGGCGTTCGGTGTTCGAGCACCGGAAGGTGTTCGTGGGGGACGTCGAGGTGGATGGCGTCGCGTCCGGTGGTGCTGGTCGGACGGTGCTGGTGTTCCCGGGTCAGGGGACGCAGTGGGTGGGTATGGGTGCCCGGTTGCTGGCGGAGTCGCCGGTGTTCGCGGCTCGGTTGAAGGAGTGCGGGCGGGCGTTGGCGCCGTTCGTGGACTTCGACCTGGTGGAGCTGGTGCGCGAGGGCGGTGCGCTGGATCGGGTGGATGTGATTCAGCCGGTGACGTGGGCGGTGATGGTGTCGCTCGCGGAGTTGTGGCGGTCGTTGGGTGTCGTTCCCGATGCGGTGATCGGTCATTCGCAGGGTGAGATCGCCGCGGCGGCTGTGGCGGGTGCCCTTTCGCTGGAGGACGCGGCCCGGGTCGTCGCCCTGCGTGCTCAGGTCATTGGGCGTGAGCTGGCCGGGCTGGGCGGTATGGCGTCGATTCCGCTGCCGCGTACGGAGGTGGAGGCGCGGCTCACGGAGTGGGCCGGGCGCTTGGACATCGCTGCCGTCAACGGCCCGAAGTCCACGGTCATCTCCGGTGACGCGGAGGCGATCGTGGAGTTCGTCGCCGCGTGCCAGGCGGAGGACATCCGGGCCCGCCAGGTCCCCGTCGACTACGCCTCGCACTCCGCGCACGTGGAGCGGATCGAGGCGGAGCTGCTCGAAGTTCTCGCCCCGATCACCCCCCGGGCTTCGGAGGTTCCGTTCTACTCGACGGTCGACGGTTGCCTGATCGACACGTCGACTGTCGGCGCCTCGTACTGGTACCGGAACCTGCGTCAGACCGTCCGTTTCGAGGACACCGTCCGTGCCCTGCTCGACCAGGGCTTCACCACCTTCGTGGAGTCCAGCGCCCACCCGGTGCTGACCATCGGCATCCAGGAGACCGCCGATGTCGTTGCCGTGGGCTCGCTCAAGCGCGACGACGGGGGCCTGGAGCGGTTCCTGACCTCGGCGGCCGAGCTGTTCGTGGCCGGGGTGAACGTCGACTGGGCCGCGCTGTTCGAGGGCACCGGTGCCCGGCACGTGGACCTGCCCACGTACGCCTTCCAGCGCTCCCACTACTGGCTCGACACCGTCACGGACACGCCGAGCGCGGCCACGGCGCCGACCGTGAGCGCCGAGCTGCGCGACGAGGGCCACGTCCTCGATCTCGTACGGCAGCACACCGCCGCGCTCGTGGGCCTGACGGCCGCCAGCGTGGACGTGGACGCCACCTTCAAGTCCCTGGGATACGAGTCGGTCACGGGCGTCGAGCTGCGCAACCGGCTGCGGGCGGCCACCGGGCTCCCGGTGCCGACCACGCTCATCTACGACTGCCCGACGCCGCGCGCCGTCGTGCGCCTCGTCCTCGACCTCGCCCAGGAGGACACGGGCGCCCTGGCGCAGCCTGCCGCCGCTCCGGCCGCCGCTCCCGTCGCCTCGGCGGCCGACGAGGACGACGCCGTGGCGATCGTCGGCATGGCGTGCCGCTTCCCCGGCGGGGTGGACTCGCCCGAGGCGCTGTGGGAGCTGGTGTCGTCCGGCACGGACGCGGTCTCGCCGTTCCCGGCAGACCGGGGCTGGGACATCGACGGGCTGTACGACGAGGACCCGGACGCCCCGGGCCGCACCTACGTCCGCGAAGGCGGCTTCCTGCACGACGCGGCCGAGTTCGACGCCGAGTTCTTCGGCATCTCGCCGCGCGAGGCGCTCGCCATGGACCCGCAGCAGCGGCTGCTGCTGGAGACCAGTTGGGAGGCGCTGGAGCGGGCCGGCATCGACCCGCGTACCCTGCACGGCGCACAGGCCGGTGTCTTCGTCGGCGCGATGACCCAGGAGTACGGCCCGCGCCTGTACGAGCACGCCCAGGGTTCCGAGGGCTACCTGCTCACCGGCCAGACCGCCAGCGTCATGTCCGGGCGCATCGCCTACACCCTGGGCATCGAGGGCCCGGCGGTCACGATCGACACGGCCTGCTCTTCGTCGCTGGTCGCCCTGCACCTGGCCGCCCAGTCGCTGCGCGCGGGCGAGTGCGACCTCGCGCTCGCCGGCGGGGCGGCCGTGATGGCGAGCCCCGGCATGTTCGTGGAGTTCTCGCGGCAGCGCGGACTGGCGACCGACGGCCGCAGCAAGGCGTTCGCGGACGGTGCCGACGGCACCAGTTGGGCGGAGGGCGTCGGCGTGCTCCTGGTGGAGCGGCTGTCCGACGCACGTCGCCGGGGCCACAAGGTCCTCGCCGTGCTGCGCGGCTCGGCCGTCAACCAGGACGGCGCGAGCAACGGCCTGACCGCCCCCAACGGCCCCTCCCAGCAGCGGGTCATCCGATCCGCGCTCAGCAGCGCCGGGCTCGCCCCGGCAGACGTGGACGCGGTCGAGGCGCACGGCACCGGCACCCGGCTCGGTGACCCGATCGAGGCGCAGGCGCTGCTCGCCACGTACGGCAAGGGGCGCGACGCCGAGCGGCCGCTGTGGCTGGGTTCCCTGAAGTCGAACATCGGGCACGCGCAGGCGGCGGCCGGTGTCGGCGGTGTCATCAAGATGGTCAAGGCCATGGAGCACGGCGTGCTCCCGCAGACCCTGCACGTCGACGCCCCGTCGTCCCGTGTCGACTGGGACGCGGGTGCCGTGTCGCTGCTCACGGAGCGCCGGGACTGGCCCGAAACGGGCCGGCCCAGGCGGGCGGCGGTGTCGTCGTTCGGCGTGAGCGGCACCAACGCGCACGTGATCCTGGAACAGGCGCCGGCGGTCGAGGACGCCCCGGCCGGGGATCTGGTGCTTCCGGTCGTTCCGTTGGTCGTTTCCGGTCGTTCCGATGCCGCTCTGCGGGCACAGACGGCCCGGCTGCGGACGCACATGGAGGCGGCTCCGGGTCTGCGGACGCTGGACGTGGGGTTCAGCCTGGTGGCCGGGCGTTCGGTGTTCGAGCACCGGAAGGTGTTCGTGGGGGACGTCGAGGTGGATGGCGTCGCGTCCGGTGGTGCTGGTCGGACGGTGCTGGTGTTCCCGGGTCAGGGGACGCAGTGGGTGGGCATGGGTGCCCGGTTGCTGGGGGAGTCTCCGGTGTTCGCGGCTCGGTTGGAGGAGTGCGGGCGGGCTTTGGCGCCGTTCGTCGACTTCGACCTGGTCGAGCTCGTGCGCGAGGGCGGGGCGCTGGACCGGGTGGACGTGATCCAGCCGGTGACGTGGGCGGTGATGGTGTCGCTCGCGGAGTTGTGGCGGTCGTTGGGTGTCGTTCCCGATGCGGTGATCGGTCACTCGCAGGGTGAGATCGCCGCGGCGGCTGTGGCGGGTGCCCTTTCGCTGGAGGACGCGGCCCGGGTCGTCGCCCTGCGTGCTCAGGTCATCGGGCGTGAGCTGGCCGGGCTGGGCGGTATGGCGTCGATCCCCCTGCCGCGTACGGAGGTGGAAGCGCGTCTCACGCAGTGGGCCGGCCGCTTGGACATCGCTGCCGTCAACGGCCCGAAGTCCACGGTCATCTCCGGTGACGCGGAGGCGATCGTGGAGTTCGTCGCCGCGTGCCAGGCGGAGGACATCCGGGCCCGTCAGGTGCCCGTCGACTACGCCTCCCACTCCGCGCATGTGGAGCGGATCGAGGCGGAGCTGCTTGAGGTCCTGGCTCCCATCGCTCCCCGAAGTGCCGCCATTCCGTTCTACTCGACGGTCGACGGTTGCCTGATCGACACGTCGACTGTCGGCGCCTCGTACTGGTACCGCAACCTCCGTCAGACCGTCCGTTTCGAGGACACCGTCCGTGCCCTTCTCGACCAGGGCTTCACCACGTTCGTGGAGTCCAGCGCCCATCCGGTGCTGACCATCGGCATCCAGGAGACCGCCGATGTGGTTGCCGTGGGCTCGCTCAAGCGCGACGACGGGGGCCTGGAGCGGTTCCTGACGTCTGCGGCCGAGCTGTTCGTGGCCGGGGTGGACGTCGACTGGGCCGCGCTGTTCACCGGTACCGGTGCCCGGCACGTCGATCTGCCCACGTACGCCTTCCAGCGCTCCCACTACTGGCTGGAGCCCTCCGCCCCCGCACCCGCCTCCGCTCCCGGTGACGCCGCGTCCGTCGACTCCTGGCGTTACCGCGTCACGTGGAAGAACCTGGGCCGGGCCGACGGGCTCGTGCTCACCGGCCGCTGGCTGGTCGTCGCCCCCGAGGGGGTGGCCACGCACGACGTGGAGGCAGCCCTCGACCGCCACGGCGCCGGGGCGGACGTCCTGACCGTCGACCCCGCCTCCGTACGGCGCGAGGAGTTCGCCGCGCACCTCACGGGCGGGACGTGGGAGGGCATCCTGTCGCTCCTCGGCCTGGCGTCCGGGCCCCAGGCGCTCACGTCCTCGCTCGCCCTGGTGCAGGCGGTGGCCGACGCCGGGGGCGAGGCGCGGCTGTGGTCCGTCACCCGAGGTGCCGTGGCCGTCGCGCCGGGGGAGGTGCCCGAGGACACCGGCGCCCAGCTCTGGGCGTTCGGCCGGGTCGCCGCGCTGGAACTGCCCTCCCTGTGGGGCGGGTCGGTCGACCTGCCCGCCGAGGCCGACGCCGCCGCCCTCGACCGGCTCGTGGCGACCCTCGCGGGTACCGAGGACCAGGTCGCGGTGCGGGCGTCGGGGACGTACGGCCGGAGGGTCGTGCGCGCCGACGGCGGCCGGGCCCGGCGCACCTACACCCCGCGCGGCACCGTCCTGGTCACCGGCGGCACCGGCGCCCTCGGCGCCCACGTCGCCCGCTGGCTCGTGGACAACGGGGCCGAGCACGTCGTGCTGACGAGCCGCCGAGGTACCCAGGCGCCCGGCGCGCGGGAACTCGCCGACGAACTGCGCCGGTCCGGCGCCGAGGTCACCCTCGTGGCCTGTGACGTCTCCGACCGGGACGCGCTGGCCGCCCTCGTCGAGGCACATCCGCCGACCGCCGTGTTCCACACCGCCGGCGTTCTCGCCGACGGCCTCCTCGGCACCCTGGACGCCGGCTCCTTCGCCACCGTACGCGCCCCCAAGGCCGACGCCGCACGGCACCTCGACGAGCTGACCCGTGGCCTGGACCTGGACGCGTTCGTGCTCTTCTCGTCCGTCACCGGCACCTGGGGCAACGGCGGCCAGGCCGCCTACGCGGCCGCGAACGCCTCGCTGGACGTCCTCGCGGAACAGCGCCGTGCCGAGGGCCTGCCCGCCACCTCCGTGGCCTGGGGGCTGTGGGGCGGCGGCGGCATGGCCGAGGGCGCGGGCGAGGAGAGCCTCGGCCGGCGCGGCATCGGCGCGATGGAGCCCGACGACGGCATCGAGGCGCTACGCCGGGCCCTGGACCGGGACGACACGTGCGTCACGGTGGTGGACGTCGACTGGGCGCAGTTCGCGCCGCGCACGGCCGCCCTGCGCACCGTCTCGCTCTTCGACACGGTTCCGGAGGCCAGGCGGGCGCTGGAGGCCGGGCAGCGGGCGGTGTCGACGTCCGGGAGCAGCGAGCTGCGCGACCGCGTCGAGTCGCTGCCCGAGGCCGAGCGCACCCGGGTGCTCCTGGAGCTGGTCCGCTCGGAGGCGGCCGCCGTCCTGCGGCACCCCACCACCGACGCCCTGCGGCCCGAACGTGCCTTCAAGGACGCCGGCTTCGACTCGCTGACCTCGCTCGAACTGCGCAACCGCCTCAACGCCGCGACGGGGCTCAAGCTCCCCGCGACCGTCGTCTTCGACCACCCGAACCCCGCCGCGCTCGCCGCCTTCGTCCGCGACGGCCTCCTCCGCGACGGCCTCACCGGCGCCGCACCCGCCACCGTCCGGGCCGTGGCCGAGGCGGGCTCCGCCGACGCCGACGACCCGGTCGTGATCGTCGGCATGGCGTGCCGCTTCCCCGGCGGTGCCGACACCCCCGAGGCGCTGTGGGACCTGCTGGTCGCCGAGCGCGACGTCATCGGCGAACCGCCCACCGACCGGGGCTGGGACTTCGACGAGATCTACGACGACGACCCCGAGTCCGGCCGGCGCGGCACCACCTACGTACGGCAGGGCGGCTTCCTGCACGAGGCGGCCGAGTTCGACGCGGAGTTCTTCGGGATCTCGCCGCGCGAGGCCGTCGTCATGGACCCGCAGCAGCGGCTGCTGCTGGAGACGAGCTGGGAGGCGCTGGAACGGGCGGGCATCGACCCCCTCACCCTGCGGGGCAGCCGCACCGGCGTCTACGCCGGGCTGACCCACCAGGAGTACGCCTCCCGGCTGCACGAGGCCCCCGAGGAGCACGAGGGTTACCTGCTCACCGGCAAGTCCGCGAGCGTCGTCTCCGGCCGTATCTCCTACGTACTGGGCCTGGAAGGCCCCTCCGTCTCCGTCGACACGGCGTGTTCGTCGTCGCTGGTCGCCCTGCACCTGGCCGCACAGGCGGTACGTGCGGGGGAGTGCGACCTGGCGCTCGCCGGCGGGGTCACGGTCATGGCGGCGCCCGGGCTGTTCGTGGAGTTCTCCCGGCAGCGCGGGCTGGCGGCCGACGGCCGCAGCAAGGCCTTCGCCGACTCCGCCGACGGCACGAGCTGGGCCGAGGGCGCGGGCATGGTGCTGGTGGAGCGGCTCTCCGACGCACGGCGCCGGGGCCACAAGGTCCTCGCCGTCATCCGTGGCGACGCGGTCAACCAGGACGGTGCGAGCAACGGCCTGACGGCGCCGAACGGGCCCTCGCAGGAACGCGTCATCGCCCAGGCCCTCGCCAACGCCGGGCTCGGCGTCGACGACGTGGACGTGGTCGAGGCGCACGGCACCGGCACCACGCTCGGCGATCCGATCGAGGCGCAGGCGCTGCTCGCCACCTACGGGCAGCGCACGGCCGGGGAGCCGTTGTGGCTGGGCTCGCTGAAGTCGAACATCGGCCACCCGCAGGCGGCGGCCGGTGTCGGCGGTGTCATCAAGATGGTCAAGGCCATGGAGCACGGGGTGCTCCCCAAGACACTGCACGTCGATGCCCCGTCGTCCCGTGTCGACTGGTCGACGGGTTCGGTGGAACTGCTCACCGAGCGCCGCGACTGGCCCGAGGTGGGCCGTGTGCGCCGCGCGGGTGTCTCGGCCTTCGGCGTGAGCGGCACCAACGCGCACGTGATCCTGGAGGAGCCCCCGGCGACGCCCGCACCGGACGCCCCCGAACGGCGGCTGCCCGTGGTGCCGGTCATCGTGTCCGGCAAGTCCGGAGCCGCCCTGCACAAGCAGGCCGAAAGGCTCAGCGCCCACGTCGAGCACACCCCCGGGCTCGACCTGCTCGACATCGGCTTCACCCTCGCCGCGTCGCGCTCGGTGTTCGACCACCGTGCCGTCGTCCTGGCCTCCGGGACGGAGGAGATGCTCGCCAGGCTGGAGCGGTCCGCCGTGCACGGTGTCGCGTCCGGTGATGCGGGCCGGACGGTGCTGGTGTTCCCGGGCCAGGGGACGCAGTGGGTGGGTATGGGTGCCCGGTTGCTGGTGGAGTCCCCGGTGTTCGCGGCGAAGCTGGAGGAGTGCGGGCGGGCGTTGGCGCCGTTCGTGGACTTCGACCTGGTGGAGCTGGTCCGTGAGGGTGGCGCCCTGGACCGGGTGGATGTGATCCAGCCGGTGACCTGGGCCGTGATGGTGTCCCTTGCCGAACTGTGGCGGTCGTTGGGGGTCGTTCCCGATGCGGTGATCGGTCATTCGCAGGGTGAGATCGCCGCGGCGGCTGTGGCGGGTGCCCTTTCGCTGGAGGACGCGGCGAGGGTCGTGGCCCTGCGGGCGCAGGTCATCGGGCGTGAGCTGGCCGGGCTCGGGGGCATGGCGTCGATCCCGCTTCCTCTCGTCGAGGTGGCGTCCCGGCTCACGGAGTGGGCCGGCCGCCTGGACATCGCGGCGGTCAATGGCCCCAACTCCACGGTCATTTCCGGTGACGCGGACGCCATCGTCGAGTTCGTCACGTTGTGCCAGGCGGAGGACATCCGGGCGCGTCAGGTGCCGGTCGACTACGCCTCGCACTCGGCGCATGTGGAGCGGATCGAGGCGGAGCTGCTGGACGTCCTTGACCCGATCACGCCTCGAAGCGCCGCCATTCCGTTCTTCTCGACGGTTGACGGCGGCCTGATCGACACGTCCGCTGTCGGCGCCTCGTACTGGTACCGCAATCTCCGTCAGACCGTCCGTTTCGAGGACACCGTCCGTGCCCTTCTCGACCAGGGCTTCACCACCTTCGTGGAGTCCAGCGCCCACCCGGTGCTCACCATCGGCATCCAGGAGACCGCCGATGTCGTTGCCGTGGGCTCGCTCAAGCGCGACGACGGCAGCTTGGAGCGGTTCCTGACGTCTGCGGCCGAGCTGTTCGTGGCCGGGGTGGACGTCGACTGGGCCGCGCTGTTCACCGGTACCGGTGCCCGGCACGTCGATCTGCCCACGTACGCCTTCCAGCGCTCCCACTACTGGGCGCCCACCTCACCCGCCGGGATCGGCGACGCCGCGGCGGCCCGCTTCGGCATGGTGTGGGAGGACCACCCGCTGCTCGGCGGGGCGCTGCCGCTCGCCGCGTCGGGTGAGACGGTGCTGGCCGGGCGCGTCTCGCTCTCCGCCCATCCGTGGATCGCCGACCACGCCCTGTCCGGCCGTACGCTGCTGCCCGGCACCGCGTTCGTCGAACTCGCCCTGCACGCGGCATCGATCACCGGGTGCGCCGGAATCGACGAACTCGGCATCGAAGCGCCCCTCACCCTGCCCGAGCGCGGCTGGGTGCAGATCCAGGTCCGCGTAGGGGAACCGGACGCCGACGGGCGGCGCACCCTGGACCTGTACGCCCGGGAGGACCGCGCCGGGACCGCCGAGTGGGTCCGCCACTGCACGGCCGTGCTGGCACCCGCCGGCTCGGGCCGCCCGGCCGCCCCGGCGCCCTGGGCCACGGGCGCGGCCTGGCCGCCCGCCGAGGCGGAGCGCGTCGCGGCGGACGAGGTGTACGCGAGGTTCGCCGAACTCGGCTACGAGTACGGGCACACGTTCGCCGGCGTCGAGGCGGTGTGGCGGCGCGACGGCGAGGTGTTCGCCGACGTACGGCTGCCCGCGGCGGCCCGGCCCGGTGCCGCCTCCTACGGCATCCACCCGGCGCTCCTGGACGCGGCACTCCAGCCGTGGCTGGCCGGTGGCCTGCTCGACGTGCCCGACGAGTCGGTGCTGCTGCCGTTCGCCTGGCAGGGCATCACGCTCCACGCCTCCGGCGCGACGACACTGCGCGTCCGGCTCGCCCGCACGGGCGACGACGCGTTCTCCCTCCGGGCCGCCGACCCGGCCGGCAACGAGGTGCTGAGCCTCGACGCCCTCCTCATGCGGCCCCTGTCCCGCACCGGGCTCGACACCCTGCTCGGCGCGCCGAACACCGCCCTGCCGCTGTACCGGGTCGAGTGGACGCGCCACGACTCCGAGGACTGCGCCCCGACCGAGCGCATCGCCGTCATCGGCCGTCCCGTACCCGGCACCGACTGGGACCGTCACCCCGACCTCGCCGCCCTGGGCGACGCCGTCGACGCCGGTGCTCCCGTACCGGACGTCGTCATCGCCCTCGTCCAGGAACCGGCGCCGGGAACGGGGGAACCGGCGCGGGCGCCGTCCACCGCACCGGCGCCCGAGCGGGTCCGCCGGACCACCGCACGGGTGCTGACCCTGATGCGAGAGTGGCTTGCCGACGAGCGGTTCGCCGGTGCGCGGCTGGCGCTGGTGACCGAGGCCGCCGTCGACGCCGGGCCGGGCGAGGGCGTCGAGGGTCTCGACGGCGCCGCCGTGTGGGGCCTGGTGCGGTCCGCCCAGAGCGAGCACCCCGGCCGCTTCGTCCTGGTCGACGCCGACGCCGACGCGGTCTCCTTCGCCGCCCTGCCCGCCGCCCTCGACACGGGCGAGCCGCAGTTGGCGGTGCGCCACGGCGAACTGCGCACCCCCGCGCTCGCCCGCCGCACCGACGGTGGCGCCCGCACCGACGGTGGCGCCCGCACCGACGGTGGCGCCCGCACCGACGGCGCCCGCACCGACCGCGGCGGCCACTTCGGCGACGGCACCGTCCTGGTCACCGGGGCCACCGGCACCCTCGGCGGGCTGGTCGCCCGCCACCTGGTCGCCGCGCACGGGGTCCGCGACCTGCTGCTCGTCAGCCGCAGCGGCCCCGCCGCGCCCGGCGCCGGCACACTCGTACGCGACCTGGAGGAGGCGGGCGCCCACGTGGTGCTGGCCGCCTGCGACACCGCCGACCGCGACGCGCTCGCCGAACTGCTCGCCGGGCACCGGCTGTCGGCCGTCGTCCACGCGGCCGGCGTACTCGACGACGGGGCGCTGACCGCCCTGGACGCCGAGCGCCTGGCCGCCGTGCTGCGGCCCAAGGCCGACGCGGCCTGGAACCTGCACGAGCTGACCCGCGAGGCGGACCTGTCCGCGTTCGTGCTGTTCTCCGGCGCCGCCGGGCTGCTCGGCCGCCCCGGCCAGGCCAACTACGCCGCCGCCAACACCTACGTGGACGCGCTCGCCGCGCACCGCCGCGCCCTCGGCCTGCCCGCGCTGTCGCTGGCCTGGGGCCTGTGGGGCGAGGCGACCGGCATGACCGGCCACCTCTCCGAGACGGACCTGCGCCGGATGCGGCGCTCCGGCATCGCCCCCATGAGCAACGAGCAGGGCCTGGCGCTGTTCGACCGGGCCGTCGCCGGACAGGGCACCGACCCTCTGCTCGTACCGCTGCGGCTCGACACGGCCGCGCTCGGCCGTGAGCGCTCCGCACGCGGCGTCGAGGCGGTACCCGCCCTGCTCCGCCCGCTGGCGCCGGCCGCACCGGCCGCGGCCCCGCGCGCCGCCGCCGAGACCACGCCGCCCCAGGACACGGGCACGGGCCTGCGCGACCGGCTGGCCGCGCTGGAGGGCCCGGCCCGTGGCCGTGAACTGCTCACGCTCGTACGGACCGAGGTCGCCCACGTCCTCGGCCACAGCGGACCCGACGCGGTCGAGGCCACCCGCCCCTTCCGGGAGGCCGGCTTCGACTCGCTCACCGCGGTCGAGCTGCGCAACCGGCTCAACGCGGCCACCGGACTGCGCCTGTCCGCCGCCGTCGTCTTCGACCACCCCACGCCGCAGGCCCTCGCCGACCACGTGGGCGCCGAACTGGGCGCCGGGACGGCGGACCCCGAGGCCGCCGTACAGGCCGTGCTCGACGGCATCGACGCCCTGGAGGACGCGCTCGCCGCGCTGGCCGACGACGCCCGCCGCGACGCCGTGCACCGCAGGCTGACGGCGCTGCTCGCCGCCGTGGGCCCGGCGGAACGCATCCCGGCCGGGCTCGACGAGCGGTTCGACGAGCGGTTCGACTCGGCAGACGACGACGACCTTTTCGCCTTCATCGAGGAGCAGTTGTGACGGACGCGGACACCGGGAAGCTCCGGGACTACCTCAAGCGGGTCACCGCCGAGCTCGTCGCCCTGCGCGGCAGGCTGAACGAACCCATCGCCATCGTCGCCATGAGCTGCCGGCTGCCCGGCGGCGTCACCGGCCCCGAGGCCCTGTGGGACCTGGTGGCGTCCGGCACCGACGCCGTCTCGGCCCTGCCCGAGGACCGGGGATGGGACCTGGACGCCCTCTACGACCCGGACCCCGACGCGCCGGGCACCAGCTACGCCCGCGAAGGCGGGTTCCTCTACGACGCCGCCGACTTCGACCCCGAGTTCTTCGGCATCTCGCCGCGCGAGGCGCTCGCCATGGACCCGCAGCAGCGGCTGCTGCTGGAGACCACGTGGGAGGCGTTCGAGCGGGCCGGACTGGACCCGTCGGAACTCCGCGACAGCCGCACCGGCGTCTACACCGGCGTCATGTACGGGGACTACGGCGCCCGTGTCCCGCACACCCCCGGCCATCCGGTGCCCGAGGGCCTGGAGGGCTACCTCGTCAACGGCAGCGCGGGCAGCGTCGCCTCCGGCCGCATCTCGTACACCTTCGGCCTGCGCGGACCCGCCATCACCGTCGACACCGCGTGCTCCTCCTCGCTCGTGGCCGTCCACCTCGCGGTCCAGGCGCTGCGCGCCGGTGAGTGCGACCTGGCCGTCGCCGGGGGCGCCACCGTCCTCGCGACGCCCACCATGTTCATCGACTTCTCCCGCCAGCGCGGCCTCGCACCCGACGGCCGCTGCAAGGCGTTCGCGGACGGCGCCGACGGCACCGGCTTCGGCGAGGGCGTCGGAATGCTGCTGCTCCAGCGGCTGTCCGACGCCAAGCGCGACGGCCGCCGCGTCCTGGCGGTCATCCGCGGCTCGGCCGTCAACCAGGACGGCACCGGAGCGGGGCTCACCGCGCCCAACGGGCCCGCCCAGCAGCGCGTCATCCGGGCGGCCCTCACCGCCGCGGGGCTCACCCCGGGCCAGGTCGACGCCGTCGAGGCGCACGGCACCGGCACCCGGCTCGGCGACCCCATCGAGGCGGAGGCCCTCCTCGCCGTCTACGGCAAGGACCGGCCAGCCGACCGGCCCCTGTGGCTGGGTTCGCTGAAGTCGAACATCGGCCACGCCCAGGCCGCCGCCGGGGTCGCCGGCGTCATCAAGACCGTCCAGGCCATGCGCAACGGCCTGCTGCCCAGGACGCTGCACGTGGACGCCCCCTCCAGCCGGATCGACTGGTCGGCGGGCGCGGTCCGCCTGCTCACCGAGGCGACACCGTGGCCCGAGCGGGACGGCGAGCCGCGCCGCGCCGGCGTCTCCGCGTTCGGCGCGAGCGGCACCAACGCCCACGTCGTGCTGGAGTACGACCCGGAGGTGTACGACCCGGAGGCGTACGGCCCGAAGGCGTACGACGCCGACGTCGAGCACGACGACACGACCGCCCCCGCCCGCGACGTCCGGGCCGGCGGACCCGTCCTGTGGAGCGTGACCGCCCGCGACCGGGGCGCGCTCGCCGACCGGGCCCGGCAGTTGCACGACCACCTGGCCGCCCGGCCCGGCACGGACCCCGCCGCCGTCGCCGCCGCCCTCGCCCACCGGCGTACCGCCTTCGCCGAGCGTGCCGTCGTCACCGGCACCGACACCGACACGCTGCTGGCCGGGCTGCGCGCCCTGGCCGCGGGCGAGCCCGGCCCGGTCACCGGCCGTGCCTCCGCCGACCGCCGCGTCGCGGTCCTCTTCACCGGCCAGGGCAGCCAGCGCCCCGGCACGGGCAGGGAACTGTACGCGTCCTACCCCGCGTTCGCCGCCGCCCTCGACGAGGTGTGCGACGCCTTCGGGCCGTACCTGCCCAAGCCGCTGAAGAGCGTCATGTTCGCCGACGCGGGCACCGACGACGCCGCCCTGCTGGACGACACCCGCTGGACCCAGCCCGCCCTGTTCGCCCTGGAGACGGCGCTGTACCGGCTGGTGACCGGCTGGGGCGTCGAACCCGAGGCCCTCATGGGGCACTCCGTGGGCGAACTCGTCGCCGCGCACGTCTCCGGAGCCCTCCGCCTCGACGACGCGGCACGCCTGGTCGCCGAACGCGGCCGCCTCATGGCGCTGCTCCCCGAGGGCGGTGCGATGGCGGCCGTCCAGGCGAGCGAGGAAGAGGTGCGCGTGCGGCTCGCGGGCTGCGAGCACGAGGTGGCCATCGCCGCCGTCAACGGGCCGCAGTCCGTCGTCGTGGCGGGCGACGAGGACGCCGTCATGGACCTGGTGGCCGCGCTGCGGAAGGAGGGCCGGGTCACCAAGCGGCTGAAGGTGAGCCACGCCTTCCACTCGCACCGCATGGACGGCATGTTGACACAGTTCGCGCAGGTTGCTCGCGGCCTGGACGTCCGCGAGCCCAGGATTCCTGTCATGTCGAACCTGACCGGAGAGTTCGCCACGGGCGGCGTCCTGTGCACCCCAGAGCACTGGGTCGGGCACGCGCGCGGCACGGTGCGGTTCGCCGACGGGATAGGCGCCCTGCGCGCCGAGGGTTTCGACACCTTCCTGGAGGTCGGCCCCGACGGCGTCCTCACCGCCATGACGCGCACCTGCCTGGACGCCGAGGAGCGGCCGGACGTACGGGAACGCGACGTCCTCACCGTGCCCGTGCTGCGCCGGGGCAGGAGCGAGGTGACGGCACTCACCCACGCCATGGCCACGCTCCACGCGGGCGGCGCGGCGGTCGCACCGGCCGCGCCGCGCGCCGACGACACGGCCCTCGCCGCCGACCTGCCGACCTACCCCTTCCAGCGCTCCCGCTACTGGCTCGACGCACCCGGTCCCGGACACCCGGGCGACGACCTCCCCGGCTCCGCCGGCGACGGCACCGTCCACACGGTCACCCTGTCCACCGCCACCGCCCCCTGGCTCGCCGACCACACCATCGGCGGCGCCGTGGTGGTGCCCGGCACCGTGCTGCTCGACGCCGCGCTCGCCGCCGCCGGTGGCGACCGGATCGCCGAACTGACCTTCTCCGCCCCCCTGGTGCTCGACGGCGACCGGCCGGTCCGGCTGTGCGTACGGCTCGGTGCCGCCGACGCCACGGACGGCACCCGCGGCCTGGAGATCCTGTCCGACTCGGGCACCGACTCCGGTGCCGGGGGACGCTGGACCACGCACGCCACCGGCAGCGTCGCCCCCACCGACGGCCGTGACACCGGGCTGCCCATGGAGGTCTGGCCCCCGGCGGGCGCCGAACCCCTCTCCCTGGACGGCCAGTACGAGCGGTTCGCGGCGGCCGGTGTCGGGTACGGGCCCGCCTTCCGCGGCCTGCGGGCCGCCTGGCGCCACGGCGACGACCTGTACGCCGAGGTGGCACTGCCCGAGGGCCTCACCGCCCACGGCTTCGCCGCGCACCCCGCGCTGCTGGACGCCGCCCTGCACGTCATCGCCGTCGGCCGCGACGGCTCCCACGGCCTGCTGCCCTTCTCGTGGACCGACACCGTGCCGCACGGGCGGCGCGCGGCCGGCACCCTGCGGGTGCGGATCGGCCGCACCGACGGCGACGCCGTCACCGTCACCGTCACGGACACCGAAGGACACCCCGTCCTCACCGCCGGCGCGCTCGCCCTGCGGCCCGCCGCCGCACCCGTCGGCACGGCCGCGCTCCCGCTGCTCCACCTGGCCTGGGCGCCGGTCACCGGCCACCAGGGCGGGCCGGACGACGACGCCATCGTCATCGACGTACGGGGCGAGGACGATCCGCACGCGGTCGGCCACCGAGTCCTCGGCCTCGCCCAGGACCTGCTGTCCGGCGGCACCGGCGGCACCGGCGGCGACCGGCGCCTGACGGTCGTCACCCACGGCGCACAGGACACCGGAACCGGCGTCACCGACCCGGCCGCCGCCGTCGCCTGGGGCCTGCTGCGCAGCGCGGCCACCGAGCACCCCGGCCGCTTCGCCCTCATCGACACCGACGACACGCACGCATCGGCCGCCGCCCTCGCCACCGCGGTGCGCATGGGCGGCCAGTTGGCCCTCCGCGACGGGCGTATCCTCGCGCCCGCCCTCACCCGGACGGCACCGGAGACCGGACAGGGCGCCACCACCCCGTGGACGCCCGCCTCCCGCGTGCTCGTCACCGGCGGCACCGGAAGCCTGGGCGCCGCCGTCGCCCGTCACCTCGCCCACCACCACCAGGTGCGCAAACTCGTCCTGGTCAGCAGGCGGGGCAACCAGGCCCCCGAGGCCGCCGGGCTCGTCGCCGAACTGCAAGGCGCGGGCACCGAGGTGGTCGTCGCCGCCTGCGACGCCGCCGACCGGGCCGCGATCACCGCCCTCGTCGCCGAACACCCCGTCGACGCCGTCGTGCACACCGCCGGGATCGTCGACGACGGTGTCCTCACCGCCCAGGACCCCGCCCGCCTCGACGCCGTGCTGCGCCCCAAGACGGACGCCGCGCTCGTACTGCACGAGGCCACCCGCCACCTCGCACTCGACGCGTTCGTGCTGTTCTCCTCCGCCGCCGGGATCCTCGGCAGCGCCGGACAGTCCGCCTACGCGGCTGCCAACGCCCACCTCGACGCGTTCGCCGCCTGGCGCCGCGCCCAGGGCCTGCCCGCCCACGCGCTCGCCTTCGGCCCCTGGGCCGGCGGCGGCATGGCCGCCCACCTCGACGGGGCCGACGCCGCCCGGCTCAGCCGCACCGGCATCGCCGCCCTGCGCCCCGAGGAGGCCCTCGACCTCCTCGACAGGGCAGTGGCCGGCGACCGCCCCGCCGTCGCCCTGATGCGCACGGTGCCCGCCACCGAACCCGGCACCGTGCCCGGCGTGCTGCGTCCCCTGGTCACCACCCATGCCCCTCGGGCGACGGTGACCACCATGGCCGACGCGTCCGCCGAGCCGCGCCCCACACTCGCCGAGCGGGTGCGGGACCTGCCCCGCACCGAACGGTTCGCCGCGGTCCTCGAAGCCGTACGCACCGAAGTGGCAGCCGTCCTCGGCCACGGCGCACCCTCCGCCGTCGCCCCGGGCCGCAGCTTCAAGGAAGCCGGCTTCGACTCCCTCACCGCCGTCGAACTGCGCAACCGCCTCACCGCCGAGACGGGACTGCGCCTGACCGCCACCCTCGTCTTCGACCACCCGACCCCGATCGCCCTCGCCGAGCACCTGGAGCGCGAACTGCCAGGAGCCGAGGAGGCCGTGCACGACCTGGTGGACCGGCTGCGCGAGGCGGCCGGGGCGGACGAGCTGCGCGACACCGTCGTCGACACGATCCGCGAGCTGCTCGCCGAACTCACCGGCCGGGACACAGAGACAGAGACACAGACAGAGACACAGAACGCCGGCGGCACCGTCAACGACCGCCTTCAGTCAGCCTCCGACGAGGAGCTCTTCGAGCTGCTCGACAGCGGGTTCCGCACCGCCTGAGGCACCTTCAGTACCGACACCGCCAGGGGGAAAAGCCGTGCCCGCCAACGACGCCACCGTCACCAGCAACGAGGAGAAACTCCGCGACTACCTCCGCCGCGCGATGGCGGAGCTCCAGGAGACCCGCGAACAGCTCAGCGCGGCCACGTCGCGGGCGCACGAGCCCGTGGCGATCGTCGGCATGGCGTGCCGCTTCCCCGGCGGGGTCGACTCGCCGGAGGCGCTGTGGGAGCTGGTGTCCTCCGGCACGGACGCGGTGTCCCCGTTCCCCACCGACCGGGGCTGGGACCTGGAGCGGCTGTACGACCCCGACCCGGACGCGGTCGGCCACTCGTACGTCCGCGAGGGCGGCTTCCTGCACGACGCGGCCGAGTTCGACGCCGGGTTCTTCGGCATCTCGCCGCGCGAGGCCGTCGCCATGGACCCGCAGCAGCGGCTGCTGCTGGAGACCGGCTGGGAGGCCCTGGAGCGGGCCGGCATAGCGCCGTCCGCCCTGCGCGGCAGCCGCACCGGCGTCTTCGCGGGCGTCATGTACCACGACTACGGCACCGGCCGCTCCGGCGGCGACGACGAGGCCGGCGGCTACCTCGGCACCGGCACCTCCGGCAGCGTCGTCTCCGGCCGCGTCTCCTTCGCCCTCGGCCTGGAGGGCCCGGCGGTCACCATCGACACGGCCTGCTCTTCGTCGCTGGTCGCCCTGCACCTGGCCGCCCAGTCGCTGCGCGCGGGCGAGTGCGACCTCGCGCTCGCCGGCGGTGTCACCGTCATGGCGAACCCGACGGCCTTCGTGGAGTTCTCCCGCCAGCGCGGCCTCGCCACCGACGGCCGTTGCAAGGCCTACGCGGACGGTGCCGACGGCACGGGCTGGGCCGAGGGCGCGGGCATGCTCCTGGTGGAGCGGCTCTCGGACGCCGTACGCAACGGACACCGCGTCCTCGCCGTTCTGCGCGGCTCGGCCGTCAACCAGGACGGCGCGAGCAACGGCCTGACCGCCCCCAACGGCCCTTCCCAGCAGCGGGTCATCCGCGACGCGCTCGCCGCCGCGGGCCTGGGCGTCACCGACGTCGACGCGGTCGAGGGCCACGGCACCGGCACCCGGCTCGGCGACCCCATCGAGGCGCAGGCGCTGCTCGCCACCTACGGGCAGCGCACGGGTGCGGCGGAACCTCTGTGGCTGGGCTCGCTGAAGTCGAACATCGGGCACGCGCAGGCGGCGGCCGGTGTCGGCGGTGTCATCAAGATGGTCAAGGCCATGGAGCACGGGGTGCTCCCGCAAACCCTGCACGTCGACGCCCCGTCGAGCGAGGTCGACTGGGAGTCGGGCAAGGTCTCGCTGCTGAGCGAGCGCCGGGACTGGCCCGAGGTGGGTCGGCCGAGGCGGGCGGCGGTGTCCGCGTTCGGCGTGAGCGGTACCAACGCGCACGTGGTCCTGGAGCAGGCACCGGCGGTGGAGGACGCCCCGGCCGGTGACGCGGTGCTCCCGGTGGTGCCGGTGGTGGTCTCCGCGCGTTCCGACGAGGCTCTGCGCGCCCAGACGGCCCGGCTGCGGGCCCGGCTGGAGGCGGCTCCCGAGCTGGACACCCACGATGTGGCGTGGACGCTCGCGACGGGGCGCTCGGCGCACGAGCACCGGTCCGTCGTCCTGGCCGGCGGGCGTGATGAACTGCTGCACCGGCTCGGCGGCGAGGCCGTGGCCGGAGTCGTCGAGGGCGTCGCCTCCGACGACACGGGCCGGACGGTGCTGGTGTTCCCGGGCCAGGGGACGCAGTGGGTGGGCATGGGTGCCCGGTTGCTGGCGGAGTCCCCGGTGTTCGCGGCGAAGCTGGAGGAGTGCGGGCGGGCTTTGGCGCCGTTCGTCGACTTCGATCTCGTGGAGCTGGTCCGCGAGGGCGGCGCCCTGGACCGGGTGGATGTCATCCAGCCCGTCACCTGGGCCGTGATGGTGTCGCTCGCGGAGTTGTGGCGGTCGTTGGGGGTCGTTCCCGATGCGGTGATCGGTCACTCGCAGGGTGAGATCGCCGCGGCGGCTGTGGCGGGTGCGCTGTCGTTGGAGGACGCGGCGAGGGTCGTTGCTCTGCGTGCGCAGGTCATTGGGCGTGAGCTGGCCGGGCTCGGGGGCATGGCGTCGATTCCGCTGCCGCGTACGGAGGTGGAAGCGCGGCTCACGGAGTGGGTCGGGCGCTTGGACATCGCTGCCGTCAACGGCCCGAAGTCCACGGTTCTCTCCGGTGACGCGGAGGCGATCGTGGAGTTCGTCGCCGCGTGCCAGGCGGAGGACATCCGGGCCCGTCAGGTGCCCGTCGACTACGCCTCGCACTCGGCGCATGTGGAGCGGATCGAGGCCGAACTCCTTGACGTTCTCGCTCCGATCACGCCCCGGGCTTCTGACGTCCCGTTCTTCTCGACGGTTGACGGTTGCCTGATCGACACGTCGACTGTCGGCGCCTCGTACTGGTACCGGAATTTGCGTCAGACCGTCCGTTTCGAGGACACCGTCCGTGCCCTGCTCGACCAGGGCTTCACCACGTTCGTGGAGTCCAGCGCCCATCCGGTGCTGACCATCGGCATCCAGGAGACCGCCGATGTGGTTGCCGTGGGCTCGCTCAAGCGTGACGACGGGGGCCTGGAGCGGTTCCTGACCTCGGCGGCCGAGCTGTTCGTGGCCGGCGTGGACGTCGACTGGGCCGCGCTGTTCACCGGTACCGGTGCCCGGCACGTGGACCTGCCCACGTACGCCTTCCAGCGCTCCCACTACTGGCTGGAGCCCTCCGCCCCCGCAGCCGCCGACGGCCACGCCACCCGCGACGGCCTCTCCTACCGCGTCACCTGGAAGAACCTGACCGCCGCCTCCCGCGACGACGAGCGGCTCACCGGCCGCTGGCTGGTCGTCGCCCCCGAGGGCGAGCCCGACGCGGCCTCCGCGATCCGCGAGGCCCTGGCCGCGCGCGGCGCGACGGCGGAGACCCTGCTCGTCGACCCGGCCACGGTCGACCGGTCGCGGCTCGGGGCCGCCCTCGCCGGGGCCGCCGAGCGGGACGGCGCCGCGCCGCTCGAAGGCGTCCTGTCGCTGCTTTCCCTCGCCCGGGGCGCGCACGCCGAACACCCGGAACTGCCGCTGTCCCTCGCCGCGACCCTGGCCCTCGTCCAGGCGGCCGGGGACGCGGGCACCGAGGCCAGGCTGTGGGCCGTCACCCGAGGTGCCGTGGCCGTCGCGCCCGGCGAGACGCCTTCCCCCGCCCAGGCCCAGATCTGGGGCTTCGGCCGGGTCGCGGGCCTGGAACTCCCCCGCTGCTGGGGCGGGTTGGTCGACCTCCCGGCCCGAACCGCCGAAACCGCCGAAAGCGCCGGAACCGCCGGTGCTACCGGTACCGCCGACGCCCGCGTCCTGGCCCGGCTCGCGGCGCACCTCGCGGCGCCCGGTGCGGAGGACCAGGTCGCCGTGCGGCTCTCGGGAACGTACGGGCGCAGGCTCGTCCCGGCCGACAACGGCGCCCCCGCACGCGCGTACACCCCGCGCGGCACGGTCCTCGTGCTGGGTGAACTCGACACCGTCGCCGCCCCGCTGGCGCGGCGGCTGCTCGACGGCGGCGCCGATCGCGTCGTCCTCGCCGGGAACGTCGACGCGAGTGCGGTGCACGACGCCCTCGGCGGGCTCGCCGGCCGCGTCACCGTTGCCGACGGCGACCCGGCGGACCCCGGCCGGCTGCGCGACCTGATCGCCACGCACGGCCCCACCGCCGTGCACGTCGCCCCGCCGACCGCGCCGCTGGCCACCGTCGCCGAGACGACCGTGGAGTCACTGGCCACGGCCCTGGCCGTCAAGACCGGCCTGGCCACCCGGATCGACGGGCTGCTCGAAGACGCCGACCTGGTGGTGTTCTCGTCGGTCTCCGGCACCTGGGGCGGCGCGGGGCAGGCCGGGTACGCCGCCGGTACCGCGCACCTGGACGCCCTCGTGGAGTGCCGCCGCGCCCGGGGCCTCGCCGCCACCTCCGTCGCCTGGACCCCCTGGCAGGGCTCGGCGGCCGGACCGGCGGCCGGGGACCAGTTGCGGCGCACCGGACTTGAGCCCCTCGATCCCGAACGGGCCCTGGACGCGCTGGAGCGGGCGCTCGCCGAGCGCGGCGGCACCGTCGCCGTCGCCGACGTCGACTGGCAGAGGTTCGCCGCCGCCTACACCGCCGTCCGCCCCACCGCGTTCCTCGACGAACTGCCGCAGGTCAAGGCCGCCCGCGCGGCCGAGGCCGAGGACCGGCCCCAGGCACCGGGAACGGGCCTGGCCGCGTCCCTCGCCGGGCTGTCCGACCAGGAGCGCACCCGCCACCTGCTGCGCCTGGTCCGCTCGCACGTCGCCGCCGTCCTCGGCCACGAGTCGCCCGACGGCATCGCGCCCGACCGGGCGTTCCGTGACCTCGGGTTCAACTCCGTGACGGCGGTGGAACTGCGCAACCGGCTGGCCCGCGCCACCGGGCTCACCCTCGCCGCCTCGCTGGTGTTCGACCACCCCAGCACCGAGGCCGTCGCCCGCCACCTCCAGGAACTCGTCGCCGGTGATGACGAGACCGCCCCGGACGCCTTCGCCGCCCCGCCGCAGCAGCCGGCCTCCGAGGACGACGCCGTGGCCGTCGTGGGCATGGCGTGCCGTTTCCCCGGCGGCGTCACCACGCCCGAGGAGCTGTGGCAACTGCTGGTCGCCGGCGGCGACGCCATCACCGGCCTGCCCCGCGACCGCGGCTGGAACCTGGGCGAGCTGTTCGACGACGACCCGGACGCCAAGGGACGCACGTACGTCCGCGAAGGCGGCTTCCTGCACCAGGCGCCCGACTTCGACCCGGAGTTCTTCGGGATCTCCCCGCGCGAGGCGCTGGCGATGGACCCGCAGCAGCGGCTCCTGCTGGAGACCGCGTGGGAGGCGTGCGAGCGCGCCGGGCTCGACCCGAAACTGCTGCGCGGCAGCCGCACCGGCGTGTTCGTCGGCACCAACGGGCAGCACTACATGCCGCTGCTCCAGAGCGGCGACGAGGACTTCGACGGCTACCTCGGCACCGGCAACTCCGCCAGCGTCATGTCGGGCCGGCTCAGTTACGTCTTCGGCCTCGAAGGCCCGGCCGTGACCGTCGACACCGCCTGCTCGGCCTCACTGGTCGCCCTGCACCTGGCCGTCCAGGCGCTGCGGCGCGGCGAGTGCGGCATGGCCCTCGTCGGCGGCGCGACCGTCATGTCGACGCCCGACATGCTGATCGAGTTCTCCCGCCAGCGCGTGATGTCGCCCAGCGGCCGCTCCCGCGCCTTCGCGGCGGGCGCCGACGGCGTCGCCCTCGGCGAGGGCGCCGGCATGCTGCTCGTCGAGCGGCTCTCCGACGCGCGGCGCAACGGGCACCCCGTCCTCGCCGTCATCCGGGGCTCGGCGGTCAACCAGGACGGCGCCAGCAACGGCCTCACCGCCCCCAACGGGCCCTCCCAGCAGCGCGTCATCCGCCAGGCCCTCGCCGACGCGGGCCTGGCCCCCGGCGACGTCGACGCGGTCGAGGCGCACGGCACCGGCACCGAACTGGGCGACCCCATCGAGGCGCAGGCCCTGCTCGCCACCTACGGCAAGGACCGGCCCGGCGGGCAGCCGCTGTGGCTCGGCTCGGTGAAGTCCAACATCGGCCACGCGCAGGCCGCCGCCGGTGTCGCGGGTGTCATCAAGATGGTGCTGGCGCTGCGCGAGGGCGTCCTGCCGCGCACCCTGCACGTCGACGCCCCCACCGAGCGGGTCGACTGGGAGTCCGGCCAGGTCGCCCTCCTCACCGACACCGTGGCGTGGGCCGAGCGGGACACCCCGCGCCGCGCGGGCGTCTCCGCGTTCGGCATCAGCGGCACCAACGCGCACGTCATCGTCGAGGAACCGCCGCGCACCGAGCCCGGCCCGGCCGAGGCGGCCGACGGCGACCCGTGGGCCGACGTCACCGTCCCGCTGCTGCTCTCCGCGCGCTCGGAAGCCGCCCTGCGCGCCCAGGCCGCCCGGCTGCGCGCCGACCTCGTCGAGCGCCCCGCCCTGCACCCGGCCGACGCGGGCTACACCCTGATCACCTCGCGCTCCCGCTTCGACCGGCGGGCCGCCGTCATCGGGGAGAGCCGCGAGGAGCTGCTCGACGCGCTCGGCGCGCTCGCCCAGGACCGTACGCACCCGGCCGTCGTGCGCGGCACCGCGGGCCCCGGCGACCGCATCGTGTTCGTCTTCCCCGGCCAGGGCTCCCAGTGGGCCGCGATGGCCGAGGGGCTGCTGGAGCGCTCCCCGGCGTTCGCCGCGTCCGCCCGGGCCTGCGACGAGGCGCTGCGCGCCTACCTCGACTGGTCGGTGCTGGACGTGCTGCGCCAGGAGCCGGGCGCGCCCTCGCTCGCCCGGGTCGACGTGGTCCAGCCGGTCCTGTTCACCATGATGGTCTCCCTCGCGGCGGCCTGGCGTTCCCTCGGCGTCCACCCGGCCGCCGTCGTCGGCCACTCCCAGGGCGAGATCGCCGCCGCGTACGTGGCGGGCGGCCTCACCCTCGACGACGCGGCCCGCATCGTCGCCCTGCGCAGCCAGGCGTGGCTGACCCTGGCCGGCAAGGGCGGCATGATCGCCGTGTCCCTCCCGGCCGGGGAACTCCGCGCCCGCCTGGAGCGGTTCGGCGACCTGCTGTCCGTCGCCGCCGTCAACAGCCCGGGCACCGCGGCCGTCGCGGGCGACCCGGACGCGCTGCGCGAACTCCTCGACGAGCTGACCGCGGAGGGCGTCCACGCCCGCGCCATCCCCGGCGTGGACACCGCCGGTCACTCGGCGCAGGTCGACGCGCTCAAGGACCACCTCATGGAGGTCCTCGCGCCCGTCGCGCCGCGCTCCGGCGACATCCCGTTCTACTCGACCGTCACCGGCGGCCTCCTCGACACGGCCGCGCTCGACGACACGTACTGGTACCGCAACATGCGCGAACCCGTCGAGTTCGAGCAGGCCACCCGTGCCCTCGTCGCCGACGGCCACGACGTGTTCATCGAGTCCAGCCCGCACCCGATGCTCGCCCTCTCCCTCCAGGAGACCATCGCCGACTGCGGCAGCGCCGCCGCCGTGCTCGGCACCCTGCGCCGGGACAAGGGCGGGCCCCGCTCCTTCGGCGCGGCGCTCGGCGCCGCCCACGTCCACGGTGTGGAGATCGACGGCGAGGCCCTGTTCGGCAGCGACTCGCGCCGCGTCGACCTGCCGACGTACCCCTTCCAGCGCGAGCGCTACTGGTACCACCCGGCCGACCGGCGCGGCGACGTGTCCGCCCTCGGCCTCGAAGAGGCGCGGCACCCGCTGCTCGGCGGCGGCGTCGAACTCCCCGAGTCCGGGTCCGTCGTGTACACCGCCCGCATCGGCGCCGACTCGCGGCCCTGGCTCACCGACCACACCCTCATGGGAACGGTCCTGCTGCCCGGCGCGGCCCTGATCGACCTCGCCCTGTGGGCGGGCCACAACTCCGGCTGCCCGCACCTGGACGAGCTCGCCCTCCAGGCGCCCCTCGCCCTCCCCGACGAGGGCGCCCTCGACCTGCGCGTCCTGGTCGGCGCCGCCGGCACCGACGGGGCCCGCACCCTCACCGTCCACTCCCGCGCGGCGGGCGCCGAACCCGGCACCCCCTGGACCCGGCACGCCGAGGCCACCGTCACCCCGGCGGCCGGCGAGCAGCCCCCGGCGCCGCACACCGTGTGGCCGCCGCGCGGCGCCACACCCGCCGGGCCCGCCGGACCGGACGAGTTCTACGCCCGGTTCGCCGAGCGCGGCTACGACTACGGGCCGCTCTTCCGGGGCTTCACCGCGGGCTGGCGCGACGGCGCGACCGTCCACGCCGACGTCGCCCTGGACCAGCGCGTCCAGGGCGAGGCGGGCCGCTTCGGCATCCACCCCGTCCTCCTCGACGCCGCCCTCCAGGCCCTGAGCCTCGGCTCGTTCTTCCCCGAGGACGGGCAGGCCCGCATGCCGTTCGCCGCGCGCGGCGTCCGCCTCCACGCCACCGGCGCGGACCGGCTGCGCGTCACCGTCGAACCGGCCGGTGACGAAGCGGTGCGCATCCGGTGCGCGGACTTTGCCGGCGCGCCCGTCCTCGACATCGACGAACTCGTCGTACGCCCCGTCTCCGCGGCGCAGTTGGCGGCCGGCGCGGGCGGCACCGGGCGCAACGGCTCCCTGTACGAGGTGCGCTGGCAGCCGGTGACCGCCCCGGCCACCGTGCCGCCGCTCCGCTGGGCCGTCGTCGGCGAGGACCACGCCAAGCTCGTCGCCGCCCTGGAGGCCGCCGGCACCGGCGCCGACTGGTACCCGGACCTGGCCGCGCTCGTGGCCGCCGCCGGCTCCGGGGGCGCCCCCGACGTGGTCGCCGTGTCGCTGCCGCAGGCCGCCGTGCCCGACGCGGCCACCGTGCACACGGTGGCGCACCGGGCCCTGGACCTGGCCCAGGGCTGGCTGGCGGCGGGCCCCGCGCTCGCCTCCGCGACGCTCGCCCTCGTCACCCGGGGCGCCGTCGCCACCGGACCCGACGAGCAGCTCACCGACCCGGCGGCGGCCGCCGCGTGGGGCCTGTTCCGCTCCGCGCAGTCCGAGGAACCGGACCGCATGGTCCTGCTCGACGTGGCCGCCGACGCCGTCGACGGCACCGCCCTCGCCGTGGCCCTCGCCACCGGCGAACCCCAGCTCGCCGTGCGCGGCGACGGTGTGCGCGTCCCCCGGCTCACCCGGACCGGCGACAACACGGGCGGCACCGGCGACACGGGCGGCGACCGGCTCGCCGTCCCGGCCGGCACCCCGGCCTGGCGGCTCACCGGCTCCGGCAACGGCACCCTCGAAGGGCTCGCGCTCGTCCCGGCGCCCGACACCCGGGCCGCCCTCGCCCCCGGACAGGTGCGCATCGCCGTCAAGGCCGCCGGGCTCAACTTCCGCGACACCCTCATCGCCCTCGGCATGTACCCGGGCGAGGGAGTCATGGGCGCCGAAGGCGCGGGCGTGGTCACCGAGACCGGGCCCGACGTCGAGGGACTCGCCCCCGGCGACCGGGTGTTCGGCATGTGGACCGGCGGATTCGGCCCGTACGCCGTCGCCGACCGCCGCATGGTCGCGAAGATCCCGCACGGCTGGTCCTACGCCGAGGCGGCCTCCGTCCCGGCCGTCTTCCTCACCGCCCAGTACGCGCTGACCCGCCTCGCCCAGGCCAGGCCCGGCCAGTCCGTGCTCATCCACGCCGCGGCCGGCGGCGTCGGCATGGCCGCCCAGCAGCTCGCCCGCCACCTCGGCCTGACCGTGTACGCCACGGCCAGTACCGGCAAGTGGGACACCCTGCGCCGCCTCGGCCTCGGTGACGACGCGATCGCCAACTCGCGCACCACCGAGTTCGCCGACCGGTTCCTCACCGCGACCGGCGGGCAGGGCGTGGACATCGTCCTCAACTCCCTGGCGGGCGAGTTCGTCGACGCCTCCCTGCGGCTCCTGCCGCGCGGCGGCCACTTCCTGGAGCTGGGCAAGGCCGACGTCCGTGACGCCGAGCAGGTCGCCGCCGACCACCCCGGCATCCGCTACCAGGCGTTCGACCTGGTCGGGGCCGGTCCCGACACCGTCGGCGAGATGCTCGGCGAGCTGCTCGCCCTGTTCGAGGCGGGCGCGATCGCACCGCTGCCGCTGACCGCGTACGACATCCGCGACGCCCGGAGCGCGTTCCGCACCCTCAGCCAGGCCAAGCACACCGGCAAGATCGTGCTGACCATGCCCCCCGCGTTCGACGCCCACGGCACCGTCCTGGTCACCGGCGGCACCGGCACCCTCGGCAGCGCCGTCGCCCGCCACCTGGTCACCACCCACGGCGTACGCCACCTCGTGCTCGCCTCACGGCTCGGCCCGGACGCCGAGGGCGCCGGCGCGCTCGCCGCCGAACTGCGGGAGTCGGGAGCCGACGTCACCCTCGCCGCCTGCGACGCGGGCGACCGCGACCAGCTCGCCGCACTGCTCGACGGCATCCCGGACGACCACCCGCTGACCGCCGTCGTCCACACGGCCGGCGTCCTCGACGACGCCACCGTGCCCGCGCTCACCCACGCACAGATCGACCGGGTCATGCACCCCAAGGTCGACGCCGTGCTCAACCTGCACGAACTCACCTCCGGCAAGGACCTGTCGGCGTTCGTCGTCTACTCGTCCTCCTCCGCGCTCTTCGGCAGCCCCGGCCAGGGCGGCTACGCCTCCGCGAACGCCTTCCTCGACGCCTTCGCCGGCTACCGGCGCGGCCTCGGACTGCCCGCGCTCTCCCTCGCCTGGGGCCTGTGGGCCAACAACAGCCGCATGGCCGACCACCTCGACCAGGACGGCATGCACCGCAGGCTCGCCCGTGGCGGCATCCTGCCGCTCACCGACGAGGAGGGCCTGGCGCTCTTCGACGCCGCCCAGACCCTCGACGTCCCGCTCCAGGTCCCGATCCGGCTCAACCAGGGCGTGCTGCGGGCATCCGGCGCCGTCACCCCGTTCCTCAGCGGCCTCGTCGGCGAGGTGCGCACCGCCCCCGGCCGGGCCGCCACCGGCGACAACGGCGACGCCGACACGGCCGGTCTCGCGGGCGTCCTCGCCGCCCTGCCCGCCGACGAGCGGCGCCAGGCCGCCGTGGAGGCGGTACGCGCCCACGCGGCGGCCGTCCTCGGCCACGGCGCGCCCGAATCGGTCCCCGTCGACCGGGCGTTCAAGGACCTGGGCTTCGACTCGCTGACCGCCGTCGAGATGCGCAACAGGCTGGCCGCCGCCACCGGGCTGCGCCTCCCGGCCACCCTGGTCTTCGACCACCCGACCCCCGAGGCGCTCGGCGAGCACCTGTACCGCAAGCTCGCCCCGCAGACCGGCACGGCCGACACTCCGGCGGACGACCTCACCGGCAGCACGGACGTGTCGGAGGCAGCCGTGCTGAGCGGCCTCGACCGGCTGGAGCGGCTGTTCGCCGCGCTCGCCGACCGGGCGGCCGACGGCGCACCGGCCTCCGGCTCACCGGCCTCCGGCTCACCGGTCGACGAGGGCGTACGCCAGGAGATCGCGGCCCGCCTCGCCGCCCTCTCCGGGACATGGAGCGGGCTGCACGCCGGGTCCCCCGACGGCACATCGGTGGCCGAGGCCATCGAAGCCGCCGACGACGACGAGATCTTCGCATTCATCGACGAACGGTTCTGACATGGCTAACGCGAACGAAGAGAAGCTCCGCGCCTATCTGAAGCGGACCACGACGGAACTGCACCGCACCAGCGAACGCCTGCGCGAGCTGGAGGAACGCGCCCACGAACCCGTGGCGATCGTCGCGATGGCGTGCCGCTTCCCCGGCGGGGCCGACTCACCGGAAGCCCTGTGGGAACTCGTGTCGTCCGGCACGGACGCGGTCTCCCCCTTCCCCACCGACCGGGGCTGGGACATCGAGGGCCTGTACGACGAGGACCCGGACGCCGCGGGACGCACCTACGTCCGCGAAGGCGGCTTCGTGTACGACGCGGGCCGCTTCGACGCGGGCTTCTTCGGCATCTCGCCGCGCGAGGCGCTCGCCATGGACCCGCAGCAGCGGCTGCTGCTGGAGACCGGCTGGGAGGCGCTGGAGCGCGGCGGCATCGACCCGCGCACCCTGCGCGGCAGCCGGACCGGCGTCTTCGTCGGCGCCTGGAACAGCGGCTACACCGACCAGGTCCGCGAACCGTCCGCCCAGCTCGAAGGCGACCTGCTCACCGGCGGCGTCGTCAGCTTCAGCTCCGGACGCCTCTCCTACACGCTCGGCCTGGAAGGCCCGGCCGTCACCGTCGACACGGCCTGCTCGTCGTCGCTGGTCGCCCTGCACCTGGCCGCCCAGTCGCTGCGCCGGGGCGAGTGCGACCTGGCGCTCGCCGGTGGCGTCACGGTGATGGCGACCCCGGCCGTCTTCGTCCAGTTCGCCCGGCAGCGCGGCGTCGCCGCCGACGGCCGCTGCAAGGCGTTCGCCGACGCGGCCGACGGCTTCGGGCCCGGCGAGGGCGCGGGCATGCTCCTGGTGGAACGCCTCTCCGACGCCGTACGCAAGGGCCACCGCGTCCTCGCCGTGCTGCGCGGCTCGGCCGTCAACCAGGACGGCGCGAGCAACGGCCTCACCGCGCCCAGCGGCAGCGCGCAGCAGCGCGTCATCCGCCAGGCGCTCGGCGACGCGCAGCTCACCGCCGCCGACGTGGACGCGGTCGAGGCGCACGGCACCGGCACCCGGCTCGGCGACCCCATCGAGGCCCACGCGCTGATGGAGACCTACGGGCAGGGCAGGCCGGCGCAACGGCCGCTGTGGCTCGGCTCGCTGAAGTCGAACATCGGGCACGCGCAGGCGGCGGCCGGTGTCGGCGGCGTCATCAAGATGGTCAAGGCCCTGGAGCACGGCGTGCTCCCCAAGACACTGCACGTGGACGCGCCCTCCGCCGAGATCGACTGGGACGCGGGTGCCGTGTCGCTGCTCACGGAGCGCCGGGACTGGCCCGAGACGGGCCGGCCCAGGCGGGCGGCGGTGTCGTCGTTCGGCGTGAGCGGTACCAACGCGCACGTGATCCTGGAACAGGCGCCGGCGGTCGAGGACGTCCCGGCGGGGGACGTGGTGCTGCCGGTGGTTCCGTTGGTGGTGTCGGCGAAGTCGTCGGCGGCGTTGCGTGAGCAGTCGGAGCGGGTGCGTGCGCTGCGTGGGCCGGGGTTGCTGGATGTGGGGTTCAGTCTGGCGGCGGGGCGTTCGGTGTTCGAGCACCGGAAGGTGTTCGTGGGGGACGTCGAGGTGGATGGTGTCGCGTCCGGTGGTGCTGGTCGGACGGTGCTGGTGTTTCCGGGTCAGGGGACGCAGTGGGTGGGTATGGGTGCCCGGTTGCTGGGGGAGTCCCCGGTGTTCGCGGCTCGGTTGGAGGAGTGCGGGCGGGCTTTGGCGCCGTTCGTGGACTTCGATCTCGTGGAGCTGGTCCGTGAGGGCGGTGCGCTGGACCGGGTGGATGTCATCCAGCCCGTCACCTGGGCCGTGATGGTCTCGCTCGCGGAGTTGTGGCGGTCGTTGGGGGTCGTTCCCGATGCGGTGATCGGTCATTCGCAGGGTGAGATCGCCGCGGCGGCTGTGGCGGGTGCGTTGTCGTTGGAGGACGCGGCGAGGGTCGTTGCTCTGCGTGCTCAGGTCATTGGGCGTGAGCTGGCCGGGCTGGGCGGGATGGCGTCGATTCCGTTGCCGCGTACGGAGGTGGAGGCGCGGCTCGGTGCGTGGTCCGGGCGGCTGGACGTCGCGGCGGTCAACGGGCCGAACAGCACGGTCATCTCCGGTGATGCGGAGGCGATCGTGGAGTTCGTCGCCGCGTGTCAGGCGGAGGACATCCGGGCCCGTCAGGTGCCGGTGGACTACGCCTCGCACTCGGCGCATGTGGAGCGGATCGAGGCGGAGCTGCTTGAGGTCCTGGCTCCCATCGCTCCCCGAAGTGCCGCCATTCCGTTCTTCTCGACGGTCGATGGCGGCGTGATCGACACGTCGACTGTCGGCGCCTCGTACTGGTACCGGAATTTGCGGCAGACCGTCCGTTTCGAGGACACCGTCCGTGCCCTCCTCGGGCGCGGTTTCACCACGTTCGTGGAGTCAAGCGCCCACCCGGTCCTGACGATCGGCATCCAGGAGACGGCCTACGCCGCCGACGCGGCCCTCGTCACCTCCGGGTCCCTCCGCCGTGACGACGGCGGCCTGGACCGGTTCCTGACCTCGGCGGCCGAGCTGTTCGTGGCCGGTGTGAACGTCGACTGGGCCGCCCTCTTCGAGGGCACCGGCGCCCGGCACGTCGATCTGCCCACGTACGCCTTCCAGCGCTCCCACTACTGGCTGGAGCCCTCCGCGCCCGCGCCCACACCCGGGGCCGCCCCTTCCGTCGACTCCTGGCGTTACCGCGTCACGTGGAAGAACCTGGGCCGGGCCGACGCGCCCGTGCTCACGGGACGCTGGCTGGTCGTCGCCCCCGAGGGGGTGGCCACGCACGACGTGGAGGCAGCCCTCGCCCGCCACGGCGCCGGGACGGACGTCCTGAGCGTCGACCCCGCGTCCGTACGGCGCGAGGACTTCGCCTCGCACCTCACGGGCGGGACGTGGGAGGGCATCCTCTCGCTGCTGGGGACCGACGGGCGGGCGCACCCCGACCACCCGGGCCTGGCCCTGGCCGCGCTCGCCACCACCGCGCTCGCCCAGGCCGCCGCGGCCACCGCCCCTGCCGGGGCACGGCTGTGGAACGTGACCACGGGCGCCGTGGCCGTGGCGCCGGGCGAGCGGCCGGACGCGGCCGGCGCCCAGGTGTGGGGTCTCGGGCGCACCGTGGCCCTCGAACTGCCCACCCTGTGGGGCGGCTCGGTCGACCTGCCCGCCCAGGCCGACACCGCCGCCCTCGACCGGCTCGTCGCGTCTCTCGCGGGCACCGAGGACCAGGTCGCGGTGCGGGCGTCGGGGACGTACGGGCGCAGGCTCACGCCCGCCGACGGCGGCCGGGCCCGGCGTACGTACACCCCGCGCGGCACCGTCCTGGTCACCGGCGGCACCGGCGCCCTCGGCGGGCACGTCGCCCGCTGGCTCGCCGCGCACGGCGCCGAGCACCTCGTCCTCACCGGGCGGCGCGGCTCCGGTGCGCCCGGTGCCGCCGAACTGGCGGCCGAGCTGGAGCGGTTGGGCGCCAGGGTGACCCTGGCCGCGTGTGACGTGTCCGACCGGGACGCCCTGGCCGCCGTCGTCGAGGCGCATCCGCCGACCGCCGTGTTCCACACCGCCGGGGTGCCGCACTCGCTGGACCTGCTCTCCTCGGACCTCCGGTCGTTCACCGACGTGTACGCGGGCAAGGTCGCGGGCGCGCTCCACCTGCACGAGCTCACCAAGGGCCTGGAGCTGGACGCGTTCGTGCTGTACGCGTCCGGCGCGGGCGTGTGGGGCAGCGGCGGGCAGAGCGTCTACGGCGCCGCGAACGCCGCCCTGGACGCCCTCGCCGAGCAGCGCCGGGCCGACGGCCTGCCCGCCACCTCCGTCGCCTGGGGCCTGTGGGGCGGCGGCGGCATGGGCGAAGGCGCGGGTGAGGAGTTCCTCACCAGCCGGGGGCTGCGGGCCATGGACCCGGCCGACGCCGTCGACGCGCTGGCCCGGGCGCTGGACCGCGACGACACCTGTGTGGCGCTCGCCGACATGGACTGGCCGCTGTTCGCGAAGGGGTTCACGGCGCTGCGGCCCAGCCCCCTGATCTCCGGGCTGCCGGGTGTGCGCGAGGCCCTGGAGCCGGACGCCGGCCCCGACGGCGCCGGCCAGGGCCCGGACGGTTCCCTCACCGCCCTGCTCGCCGGGCTGTCCGGCGTCGAGCGGTACGAGGCGGTCCTGGAGGAGGTGCGGCGGCAGGTGGCGGCGGTGCTCGGGCACGCGGGCCCGGACGACGTGGACGCCGACGAGGCGTTCAAGGACCTCGGGTTCAGCTCGCTGACCGCCGGTGAACTCGCCGCCCGGCTCAGCCGCGCCACCGGGGTCAAGCAGCCGCCGACGCTGGTCTTCGACCACCCGACGCCGTCGGCCGTGGCCGACCACCTGTGCTCGCTCCTCCCGGCCACGGACCCGGAGGAGGACCGGGTGCGGGCCGTCCTGGCCGAGCTGCCCCTGGAGCGGCTGCGCGCCGAGGGGCTGCTGGACAGGCTGCTCGAGCTGGCCTCGACCGGGACCGAGAACAGTCCCTCCCAGGCACCGGCCGCCGTCCACCCGCTCGACGCCGACGTGGACACCGACCTGGACGCCGCCATCGACGACCTCGACGGCGACGCCCTGATCGCGCTCGCGCTCGGCGACGCGGCCGCCTGACCCCCGTACGAAGAAGGGACCTCACCCCGATGGCCATGCCGCCCGAGAAGCTGATGGAGGCGCTCCGTACCTCGGTGAAGGAGACGGAGCGGCTGCGCAGGCACAACCGGGAGCTCGAGGCCGCCGCGCACGAGCCGATCGCGATCATCGGCATGGCCTGCCGCTACCCCGGCGGCGTCGACTCCCCGGAGGCCCTGTGGGAGCTGGTCGCCTCCGGCACGGACGCCGTCGCGCCGTTCCCCGGCGACCGGGGCTGGGACGTGGAGGGCATCTACGACCCGGACCCGGAGTCCCAGGGCACGACGTACTGCCGCGAAGGCGGGTTCCTCGCCGGAGCCGGGGACTTCGACGCCGCCTTCTTCGGCATCTCCCCGCGCGAGGCCGTCGTCATGGACCCGCAGCAGCGGCTGCTGCTGGAGGTGTCCTGGGAGGCGCTGGAGCGGGCCGCGCTCGACCCGCGCTCGCTGCGCGGCGGCGACACCGGGGTGTACGTGGGGGCGGCGCACGGCGAGTACGCCAGCGATCCGGACCGTATCCCGGCCGGCTCGGAGGGCTACCTGCTGACGGGCAGCGCGGACGCCGTCCTGTCGGGGCGGGTGAGTTACGCCCTCGGGCTCGAAGGCCCGTCCATGACGGTGGAGACCGCCTGTTCGTCCTCCTTGGTGGCGCTGCACCTGGCGGTGTCCGCGCTGCGGCGCGGCGAGTGCTCGCTCGCCCTGGCCGGGGGAGTGGCGGTCATGCCGGACGCGTCCGCGTTCGTGGAGTTCTCGCGGCAGAAGGGGCTCGCCCCCGACGGGCGTTGCAAGGCGTTCTCCGCCGACGCGGACGGCACCGGCTGGGCGGAGGGCGTGGGCGTCCTCGTCCTCGAACGGCTCGGTGACGCGGTGCGCCGGGGGCACCGGGTCCTGGCGGTCGTGCGGGGCTCGGCCGTCAACCAGGACGGTGCCAGCAACGGGCTCACCGCGCCCAACGGCCCCTCCCAGCAGCGGGTCGTACGGGCCGCGCTCGCCGACGCGCGACTGACGCCCGATCAGGTCGACGCCGTCGAGGCGCACGGCACCGGCACGACCCTGGGCGACCCGATCGAGGCGCAGGCCCTGATCGCCTCCTACGGCCGGGGCCGGTCGCCCGAACGGCCGCTGTGGCTGGGCTCGCTGAAGTCCAACATCGGGCACTCCCAGGCGGCCGCCGGGGTCGGCGGCGTCATCAAGACCGTCCAGGCCATGCGCAACGGCGTGCTGCCCGCGACGCTCCACGCGGACCGCCCGTCCCCGCACGTCGACTGGTCCGCGGGCACCGTCCGCCTGCTGACCCGGCCCCGGCCCTGGCTGCGCGAGGACTCCCCACGCCGGGCCGGCGTCTCCGCCTTCGGCGTGGGCGGCACCAACGCCCACGTCATCCTGGAGGAAGCCCCGCCCCCCGCCGCCGACCCCGCCCGCCCGGCCACGCCTTCGGCTCCGGCCCCCGCCCCGTCACCGGCCCCCGCCGCCGACCCCGCGCGCCCGGCCACGTCACCGGCCCCGGCACCCGGCGGGGCCGGGGTCGCCACGCCGCCCTGGTTCCTCTCCGGCCGCACCGCCGACGCCCTGCGCGCCCAGGCCGCCCGCCTGCGCGACCACATCCGTGCGCGGGAGGAGGACGGCACGGACAGCCGGTACGCCATCGGGCGCGCCCTCGCCGTGACCCGCAGCGCCTTCGAGCACCGTGCCGCGGTGCTCGGCTCCTCGTACCCGGAGATGGTGCGCGCACTGGACGCCCTCGCCGGCGGCGAGGACCACCCGGCGCTCGTCACCGGCGTCGAACGGCGCAAGGCGAAGACGGCGTTCCTCTTCACCGGTCAGGGCAGCCAGCGCCCCGGCATGGGGCGCGAACTGTACGCCGCCCACCCCGTGTTCGCCGCCGCCTGGGACGCGGCCGCCGCCCGTCTCGACGCGCACCTGGACCGCCCGCTGTCCGCCGCGCTGGACGACCCGGCCCTCCTGGACCGCACCCAGTACACGCAGGCCGCGCTGTTCGCCCTTGAGTCCGCCCTGTACCGGCTGCTCGAATCGTGGGGCATGCGGCCCGACGTGCTGCTCGGCCACTCCGTCGGGGGGATCGCCGCCGCGCACGCCGCAGGCGTGCTCGACCTCGACGACGCCTGCACCCTCGTCGCCGCGCGGGGCAGGCTGATGCAGGCGCTGCCCGCCGGCGGCGCCATGGTCTCGGTGCGCGCGGCCGAGGAGGAGGTGCGCGCCCTGCTGACCGGGGACGCGGCACTCGCCGCCGTGAACGGGCCCACGTCCACCGTCGTCTCCGGCAGCGAGGCCGCCGTCACCGCCGTCGCCGAGGCGCTCGCCGCCCGTGGCCGCCGCACCAAGCGGCTGAACGTCAGCCACGCCTTCCACTCGCCCCTCATGGACGGCATGCTCGACGAGTTCCGCGCCGTCGCCGCCACCCTCACCTACCGCGCCCCCGAGATCCCGGTCGTCTCCGACGTGACGGGCCGCCGCGCCACCCGCGACGAGCTGCGCGGCGCCGACTACTGGACCGAACACGTCCGTGCCACCGTCCGGTTCGCCGACGGCGTGCGCACCGCCCACGACATGGGTGCGACGACCTTCGTCGAACTCGGGCCCGGCGGCGTGCTGTGCGGCATGGCGGACGAGTGCCTGCCCGGCGGCGTCACCCTGGTGCCCGCCCTGGACAAGGACCGCCCCGAGCCGGCCGGCCTCCTGCGGGCCGTGGCCACCGTGCAGGTCACCGGCGCCGCACTGGACCGCGCCCGGCTCTTCGAGCACCCCGCGCCCGCCGTCGACCTGCCCGTGTACGCCTGGCAGCACCGCCGCTTCTGGATCGAACCCACCCCCCGGCACCGCACCGCCACCGGCCCGCGCCGCTACCGCGCCCGCTGGGAGCGGCTGGCACCCGCCGCCCCCGTACGCCCCCTCGGCAGTTGGCTGCTGCTCGCCCCGGAGGGCGGCGACAGCGCTGTCGCCGACGCGACCGAGCGCGCCCTGGCGGCCGCCGGGGCCACGGTGCGCCGGGTCACCGCCGACGCCCGGCGCGCCACCCGCGACGACTACGCGGAGCTGCTGCGCGCCCAGGGCGGCGACGAAGGTGACACAGCCGTTCCTTTCGACGGGGTCCTGTCCCTCCTCGGCACCGATGATCGGAGGCACGGCGGTCCCGGCCCGGCCCCGGCCGCGGTCGTGGCGACCCTGTACCTGGCCCAAGCGATGGAGGAGCTGTCGATGCCCGCTCGCCTGTGGTCCCTGACCCGGGGCGCGGTCGCCGCCGCCCCGGGCGAGGTGCCGGGGAGCGCGGGCGCCCAGCTCTGGGGTCTCGGCCGGGTCGCCGCACTCGAACTGCCCTCCCGCTGGGGCGGGCTGGTCGACCTCGCGGACCCGGCCGACGCCGCCGTGCTGCCCGCCCTGCTCGACGGCCCCGAGGACCAGGTCGCCGTGCGCGCGGGCGTCGCGTCCGGGCGGCGGCTCACCGCCGCGCCCGCCACGCCCGGCGTCACCCCCTACAAGCCGCGCGGCACCGTCCTGGTCACCGGCGGCACCGGTGCCCTCGGCGGCCACCTCGCCCGGCGCCTCGCCCGCGAGGGCGCCGACCACATCGTGCTCACCGGCCGGCGCGGGCCGGCCGCGCCCGGTGCCGCCGCGCTGGAGGCCGAACTGGTCTCACTGGGCGCCAAGGTGACCGTCGCCGCCTGCGACGCGGCCGACCGCGACGCACTCGCCCGCCTCATCGAGGACCACCCGCCGACCGCCGTCTTCCACGCGGCGGGCGTCCCGCAGGTCACCCCCCTCACCGCCACCGACGCCCGCCTCGTCGACGAGGTGTACGCGGGCAAGGTCGCGGGCGCGCACCACCTGCACGAGCTCACCCAGGGCCTGGAGCTGGACGCGTTCGTGCTGTACGCGTCCGGAGCGGGCGTGTGGGGCAGCGCCGGGCAGAGCGCCTACGCCGCCGCGAACGCCGCCCTGGACGCCCTCGCCGAGCAGCGCCGCGCCGACGGCCTGCCCGCCACCTCCGTCGCCTGGGGCGTGTGGGACGGCGGCGGCATGGGCGACGGGGACGGCGCCGACTACCTGCGCCGCCGTGGGGTGCGCGCCATGGACCCCGACCGGGCGCTGACCGAGCTGTTCCGCGCCGTCGCCGCCGACGAGCCGTGCGTCACCGTCACCGACACCGACTGGGCCCGTTTCGCCGAGGCGTTCACCGCGCTGCGGCCCAGCCCGCTCATCGCCGGCCTCGGCGCCACGCCCCCCTCCGCCCAGGCCGCCCCGGCCCCCGACACGCCCGGCACCGGCCCGGCGCCGCGCGACGAGCTGCTCGCCCTGGACCCGGCAGCGCGGGCGGAACGCCTCAGCGCCCTCGTCCGCGCCGAGACCGCCACCGTCCTCGGCTACGGCACGGCGGCCGAGATCGACCCCGACGCCTCGTTCACCGCGCTCGGTTTCGACTCGCTCGCCGTCGGCCGGCTCCGCCGCCGCCTGGTCGCCGCCACCGGTACGGACCTGACCGCGGCCGCCGTCTTCGACCACAACTCGCCCTCGGCGCTCGCCACCCACCTGCTCACCCTGCTCGACGACACGGACGCGCCCACCCCGGTGCGGGCGCAATCCACCCTGGTCGCCCTCTACCGCCGCGCCATCGCGGAAAGCCGCGTCCCCGAAGCCGTCGACGCCTTCGCCGCGCTGGCCCTCCTGCGCCCCACGTTCACCGCCGACTCCGTCCACACCGTCCACCCGGTCACCCTGACCGGCCCGGCGTCCGGCCCCCACCAGGACACCCACCCCCTGCTCATCGGGGTGTGCGGGACGTCCGCCGTGTCCGGGCCGGCCGAGTTCGCCGCCTTCGCCGCCGCGCTCAACGGCGCACGGCCCCTCGCGGTCCTGCCGCAGCCCGGGTTCACCGACGGGGAGCCGCTGCCCGCGGACCTGGACGCGCTGTGCGCCGCCCACGCGCGGGCGGTCCGCGCCCACACCGGCGGGCGGCCCTACGTGCTGATCGGCCACTCGGCGGGCGCCAACGTCGCCCACGCCCTCACCCGCCACCTCGAAGCACAGGGCGAGGGGCCCGCCGGTCTGGTGCTCGCCGACATCTACACGCCGGCCGACCCCGGCGCGATGGGCGTGTGGCGGGACACCATGCTGCGCTTCGCCGACGAGCGGGCCGTCCTGCCCGTCGACGACACCCGGCTCACCGCCATGGGTGCCTACCACCGGCTGCTGCTCGACTGGACACCCCGGCCGACCCGCGCCCCCGTACTCCACCTGCGGGCCTCCGACCCCATGGGCCCCTGGACCGACCCGGACGCCGACTGGCGCTCCGCCTGGCCGGCCCCCGACAGCGCCGCGGACATCCCCGGCAACCACTTCACGATGATGACCGAGCACGCCCCGACCGCCGCCGGCACCGTCGAGTCCTGGCTCGACACGCTCGCCGAACGGTGACCCATGACGAGGAGCCGCGTGTGACCACCGACCCCGCCCGCCGCGTCAGACGCCTGCAACTGACCCGCGCCGCCCACTGGTTCGCGGCGGCGCAAGGCGACCCGTACGGAAAGATCCTGCGCGCCACCGACGACGACCCCGACGCCTGCACGGCGTACGAGGAGGAGATCCGCGCCCGGGGCCCGCTGTTCCGCAGCGAACTCCTGGACACCTGGGTGACCGCCCACCGGGCCGTCGCCGACGAACTGGCCGCCCACCCGGACTTCGACGCCCCCGCCGCCCAGGACGCGCCCGTCCCCAGCGCCGCGCTCGCCCTGGACCGCGCCGCGTGCGAACGGCTCCGGCCGCTCACCGCCTTCGGCGGCCCGCTGCTGTGGGCGCCCGACGAGGAGTGCGTGGAACGCCGCGCCGAACGGTACGCCCGCGAACTGCTCACCGCCCTGGGCGACGCCTTCGACCTCGTCGACGACTACGCCGTCCCCGTCGCCGTCCGCACCGTCGCCGAACAGTTCGGCCTGCCCGCCGACGCGTACGAGCCGTTCGCCCGGGCCCTCGCGAGCTGCGGGCACGCCCTGGACGGCCTGTTCGCGCCCCAGCCGTACGACACCGAGCGGGCCGGGCAGCACGCCGAGAGCGAACTGACCCGGCTCCTGGAGACCCACCTGTGCGAGCCGGACGAGGACCGGGTGCGTGCCGCCCGGGCCGTCGCCGTCGCCACGGTCTGCACCGCGCCGGTCCTCGTCGCGGGCGCGGTACGGGTCCTCGGCGACGCACCCGGCCAGTGGGAACTGCTCGCCGGGCGGCCCGACCTCGCCCCGCGCGCCGTCGAGGAGACCCTGCGCCGCACCCCACCGGTCCGGCTGGAGGCCCGCACCGCGCGCACCGACACGACCCTCGCGGGCGTCGCGCTCCCCGCCGGGAGCCGGGTCGTCGTCCTCGTGGCCGCCGTGGACCGCGACCCGTCGGCACCGCACGGCGCCGTCGACCTCGCCGCCCAGGGCCCCGGCGCACCGGCGCCCTTCGCGCTCCCCGGCGACCTGTACTTCGCCCTGGCGGGCCCGCTGGTCCGCAGCACCGCCCGGGGCGCCCTGCGCGCGCTCGCCGAAGCCGCGCCCCGCCTTGACCTCGCGCCCGCGAGGGCCGTCCGCCGCCGCTCACCGGTACTGCGCGCACCCGCGGCGATGCCGGCCGTCCGAGGGGAGCTGGTATGCGCGTCCTGATGACCTGCTTCGCGCACAACACGCACTACTACAACCTGGTGCCGCTGGCCTGGGCGCTGCGTGCCGCCGGGCACGAGGTGCGCGTGGCCAGCCAGCCGTCCCTCACCGACGTCATCACCGGCACCGGCCTGACCGCCGTGCCGGTCGGCGACCTGGACTCGATGATGGAGCTGTTCACCGAGATCGGCGGCGACCCCACCCCGTACCAGCAGGGGCTGGACTTCGCCGACACGCGCGAGGCGCCCCTCGGCTGGGAGCACGCCCTCGGGCAGCAGACCATGACGACCGCCATGTCGTACGCGCCGCTCAACGGCGACACCACCATCGACGACCTCACCGCCTTCGCCCGGGCCTGGCGGCCCGACCTGGTCGTGTGGGAGCCGTTCACCTACGCCGGTCCGATCGCCGCCCACCTCAGCGGCGCGGCCCACGCCCGGCTGCTGTGGGGCCCCGACGTCATCGGCAACGCGCGGCGGCAGTTCACCGCCCTGCGCGACCAGCAGCCCGCCGAGCGGCGCGAGGACCCCATGGCCGAGTGGCTGACGGTGACCCTCGAACGGTTCGGCGAGCGGCCCGACGCCCGCACCGTCGAGGAGCTGATCACCGGTCAGTTCACCATCGACCCGGCGCCCGGCGCCGTGCGCGTCCCGGTGCCCGGCACCGAGGTCCTGCCGATGCGGTTCGTCCCCTACAACGGCCCCTCCGTCATCCCCGACTGGCTGCACCACCCGCCGGCCGGGCGCCGGGTCTGCGTCACCCTCGGCGTCTCGGCGCGGGAGACGTACGGGCGTGACGCCGTCCCCTTCGAGGACCTGCTGCGCGCGCTCGGCGACATCGACGCCGAGATCGTGGCCACCCTCGACGCGAGCCAGCTCGCCGACCGGGACGGCCTGCCCGGCAACATCACCGTCGTCGACTTCGTACCGATGGACGCGCTGCTGCCGACCTGCGACGCCATCGTCCACCACGGCGGCGCCGGCACCGGCTACACGGCCATGGTGCACGGCGTCCCGCAGATCATCGTCGGCGCCCTGTGGGACGCGCCCCTCAAGGGCCGTCTCATCGCCGAGGCCGGTGCCGGGATCGACCTGCCGCCCGAGAAGCTCGACGCGGCCACGCTGCGCGAGGCCGTCGCCCGCGCGCTGGACGACCCGTCGCTGGCCGCCGGTGCGCGGCGGCTGCGCGACGAGTGCTTCGAGGCCCCGACCCCGGCCGGGCTCGTACCCGAACTGGAACGGCTCGCGGCCCGGCGCCGCGACCGGGCCCACGCCCTCCCTCACCCTGGAGCCACGACACCATGACCACCAGCACCGCGCAGACCACCACGGGCTACGAGGGCGGTATCGCCGCCCTGTACGACCTCATCCACCAGGGCAAGGGCAAGGACTACGCCGAGGAGGCCGCCCAGCTCGCCGCCCTCGTCACCGCCCGCAACCCCGGCGCCCGCACCCTCCTGGACGTCGCCTGCGGAACCGGCGTCCACCTCAGCCACCTCGCCCGTCACTTCAGCGGTGTCGAGGGCGTCGAGTTGTCCGAGGACATGCTGGCCATCGCCCGCCGCCGCAACCCCGGAACGGCCATCCACCACGCGGACATGCGCGACTTCGCGCTCACCGGCCGCTTCGACGCCGTCATCTGCATGTTCAGCTCCATCGGCCACATGGCCGACCAGGCCGAACTCGACGCCGCCGTCGGCAGGTTCGCCGCCCACCTCAACCCCGGCGGTGTCGTCGTCGTCGAACCCTGGTGGTTCCCGCGGACGTTCACCCCCGGCTACGTCGGCGCGGCCGTCGTCGAGGCGGAGGGCCGCACGATCTCCCGCGTCTCCCACTCGCGCCTGGAGGACACCGCCACCCGCATCGACGTCCACTACCTCGTCGCCGAGCCCGGCCGGGGCATCGAGCACCTGACCGAGAGCCACCTCATCACCCTCTTCACCCAGGAGGCCTACGAAGAGGCCTTCCGCCGGGCCGGCCTCGACGTCACCTTCACCACGGGCGGCCCCTCCGGCCGCGGCCTGTTCACCGGCACGGCGGCCCGGTGACCTGACCACCGCCCCGCCCCCGGTGCCGATCGCGCCGGAGGGCGGCCTGTTCAGGGCCGGAGGACTGAGATACTCGGGCCAGGGAGGCCGGGGTGATGGGGAACGGTACGCGATCGGACGTGGCAGTGCCTGCACGGACCACGCCGGCGCACGCCGCGGGCTGGGTGCTGCGTTCCGCGGTGGCCGCGGACATCGAGGTGATCGCGGAGTTGCGGGCCACGGTCATGCGTGCGGACTTGGAACGCCTTGGGCGCTACGACGAGCACCGGGTACGGCAACGGCTGCGGGACTCCTTCTCCCCGCACCACACCTCGATCATCCTGATCGACCGTGAACTGGCAGGATGCGTGACGGTCCGGCCCGCCGAAGGCAGGCAGTGGCTGGAGCACTTCTACCTTGCTCCGCACTGTCAGGGGCAAGGGCTCGGATCCGCTGTGCTGCGCACGGTACTGGAGCGAACGGATGCGCAGGGCATGACCGTGGGCCTGAACGTCTTGCAGGGCAGCGCTGCCCGTCGACTCTACGAGCGCCACGGATTCGTCGTGGAAGCCCAGGACCCGATCGACGTCTTCATGATGCGCCCGCCGGCAGCCATGGCCTGCACTCCTGCGAAAGCCTGAGCTTTCTTCCGCTCCCCGGCGGCTGGGAAAAACCGCTTGCCCGCTCCGGTCGGTCGTGGGACAGTGTGCTCCGCTCTGCGACCTTGCGGACACACTCACAGTGAGGAACGAAGCCAATGTTCCCGGCGTCCCCCAGCGGCCGCCGTCGGCACTGAGCGCCCGCTCTGCGGCAGCCTCAGCCTGCCACGCTGTTCCCTACGGCGGCCCCACGACGCGGTGCCTGACGCATCGCCACTCTCCGCGCCCCGAACTCCCCGAGTGCGCCAGGGGCTCCGCCAGAGACTTCGTGAGGTCAACACCCACCATGGACATCCGGGTCCAGAGCTTTGCCGTCACCAACCTCCGCCGCCGTCCCGTGGTCATCGAGACCGGCGGCTTCGTCGCCGGCTTCACCCCCGATACCGACAACCCCTACCTCAACTACGCGACCCCGCTCCCCGGCGCCGAGCCGACCGGGCAGGACGTCGCGGCACTGATCGGGACCTTCCGGGAGCGGGGCCTGCTGCCCCGGCTGGAGTTCGCACCGCAGGCCGCCCCCGCCGTGGCACCGGCCCTGCGGAAGGCAGGCTTCGGCACCGAGGCGGTTCACGAATACCTCGTCTGCACCCCGCACACACTGGTGCTCCCCCGGTCCACCGACTCTCCTCGTGTGGAGAGCCCGACCACGGATGAGGAATTCGCCGAGCTCGATGCCGCGCTCGCCGAGGCATTCGGCGGTGTCTTCCCACCCTCCGCACAGGGTGCGGCCCGACTGCGCCGCACGCAGCAGAGCGGCGGAGCAGTGCGCTTCGTCCGCGACCCGCAGGGCGGCATCGTCGGCGGGGCGTCCTGCTCCCCGCCGGCCGAGGGCACCGCAGAGCTGTCCGGCGTCGGCACCCGCCCCGCCCACCGCGGCCGCGGCATCGCCGCCGCGGTAACCGCCGCGCTGAGCGAAGCGATGTTCGCCCAAGGGGCCGGATCGGTCTGGCTGGAGTACTCCGGAGAAGGATCCCGCCGCGTCTACGAACGCGCCGGCTACCAACCGCACGGCACTCGCCTCTACCTCTCCTTGCCCCCGGCGCGGCAACCCTGACGGCACCGACCCGCTCGGGGGCGGCCGCCCGCCCCCGAGTTCCCATGCCCAACCAGTTGAGACAATTTCTAAGCCGCCGCGCCGATGCGTTCGGCGTTCGGCAGACATCGAGGGTTCACCGGCACCGCACTCCGGTGACCTGACCACCGGCCCGCCCCGGATCGCCGCCGCCCACGGCCCCCGGTGCCGACCGCCCGAGGGCGGGGCGGATGGTGGGAGTCAGCGGCTCGGCCAGGTGATCGTCTGAGAGTCCGCCGTCACGGTGATCTCGAACCGCTCCAGTGGCGGGGAGCCATCCTCACGCCAGCGGGTGACGTACCCCTCCACCGCGTCCCATACGCGCGCCCCGCCGCCCTGGCGCACCGCCCATGTGCCGCTCTTCTCCCACAGCACCGCCCAGGCGTCCGCTTCGAGGTCGAGCAGCACGTGTTCCGTTCGGCCGTATCGGTCGAGGCTGAAGCGCTGGGTGCGGGGGGCGGCGAGCTGGGCGACGAAGCGCGTGTCCCAGTCGTCGAGCACGTCGGCCCCGAACACCGCTCGCCGCTCATCGCCCTGGTCAAGATCGGGGAGGGCTCCGATCGGGGGCGGCACCTGGGGGCGGGCGAGCATGAAGGAAATCCGGCCGCCGAGGAAGCGGCCGGAGGCGGTGGCGTCGTCGTGGACGGTGAGCCGGGCGAGTTCGGAGGAGTACATCCAGCCGCAGATGGTGGCGAGGATGATCCCGCCGGGCCGTGTCTGCTCGATCCAGTCCCGGGGCAGCGTGACGATCCCGCAGGTGGCCACCACCCGGTCGTAGGGCGCACCGTCCTTGTCTCCCGCGAGCCCGTCACCGACGACCAGGTGAGGTGTGAAGCCGCCCGTGCCCAGGGCGGTCCGGGCGCGGGCTAAGACTTCGCGGTCGACCTCCACCGACGTCACCAGGTGCTCGCCGAGGCGGTGGCACAGCAGGGCCGTGGAGTACCCGGTGCCCGTGCCGATTTCGAGAACGCGGTGGCCGGCTTCGACCTGGAGGTCTTCCAACATCCGCACGACCAGGGAAGGCATGGTGCTGGAGGAGGTGGGGGCACGCATGATCTCGCCCCGGATGTCTCCCGGCACCACGGTCCCGGCGATCTGGGTGACGAGGGAGTCATCCCGGTAACAGCTCTCCAGCCACTTGGGATGGTCCGGCATGACCGGCGTCCAGGCCGTGGGCGACGAGCCCTCGACTTGCTCGAAGAACCCGCCACGCAGGAACTCGTGGCGTGGCACTGACTCGACGGCCTTCCGCCATGGCTGCGTGCGCAGGTGGCCGCCGGCCGTGAGCCGTTCGGCGAGCCGCACCCTCAGGGCCGCGTCGTCGGTCATCTCCACTTCCTTTCCAGCAGGTCGGCCATGGCCGCCACCATGGGCAGCCCGGTCTCCGGCTCCATCCAGGCCCATTGGCCGGACGAATTGCATTCCAGGAACCACCATTGCCCCTGGCGGTCCACGGCGAAGTCGAAAGCGCCGAACACCAGGCGGAAGTGGTCCAGGTAGGCGCGCAGGGCCTCGGCGATCCCGGGAGGCGGCTGCACGACGGTGTACGTCAGCCGGGAATAGTCGGTGCGCCAGTCCAAAAGGTCCGAGGCGATGCGGACACAGAACACCTGGTCACCGATGACCGTCACGCGCACGTCGCCGGTCTTGTCGATGCGCCGCTGGAAGAGGTGGACCGTGCCGGCCACTGAGTCGTCGATTTCGTCGGCCGTCACCTCCCGGACCTCGACCGTGCATGAGACACCGTCAATGCGGTACAGCGGCGTGGACAGCGGTTTGTAGATCACCGATCCGTGGCGCTTGATGAACGCTCGCGCCGACTCCGGGTCGCAAGTGATCAGGGTGGGTGGGATGCGAAAACCGCTGGCGACGGCTGCGGCGAGTCCGGAGGGCTTGAACTCGGCGTCGCCGATGCGGTGCGGGTGGTTGACGTACAAGCAGCGCGGCAGGGAGGCGAGGACACCGCCGAGTCCGTAGCGGGCCTGTGTGACGGCGAATCGAGCCGTCTGTTCGTCCAGGTGCGGGAAGGTGAATCCGGAGGGGCGCCGGTAGTACAGGGAACGGATGTTGCGGAGATCAACCATCCGTGTCGGAGTGCTCAGCGTCCCCTCGATGCCGTCAGGCGTGATGGTGGCCGCGAACGACAAGGCGGTGGGGAAGTCCCCGGAGTCGAACCGCACGACCGGGACACCCCGGTCGTGCAGCTCACCGATCACCAGGTCGGTCGTGGGGTCGTCCAGGTTGGTGACGACCATAACCGGACCAAGGCCGCTCACTGGTCGCTGTCGTTGCCCTGGTCCTGGTCGCCGCCGCCGGAACCCCCACCGCTGCTGCCGTCGGACGGGTTGCCGGTGTTGGTGGCGGGGTTGGTGCCGGTACTGGTGCCGTGCCCGGGCATCTCCATGACAGCGCCGGTGGTGTCGAAGTAGAGCCCGGTCTGGGTAACCGGGTTCAGCTCGACACGGGCGTACGACGGGGCGAATGCCGGGTACGGGACCATACGGCGCAGACCCCACGGCGTAGGGGTGCTGATGCCGTTGGGCAGCGGTGTCCCGGTCGGGACCCGGTCCGAGTGGGCGTACATCGGTACCTCCTGTGTCGGTCGTGCTGGTGGCTTTCCGGTGATCAGCGCCGGCCGCTCCCGTAAGAAGGCGACCGGCGCGTGTCCGCCCGTGCCGACTGTCTGGGAAGGTGGGGCGGGCTCTGTGTGGCCGCCAGGTCAGCGGCGGTTGGGTGTCGACGGAGCAGCGTGACGGCCAGTGCTCATTTCACGGCCTCCTTCGGCTTTCGCCGCGGGTGGGCCACGGCTTCGTGCAGTGCGACGCGATCAAGGAGGTCTCCGAGGTGGGCGCCCTTGGCGTACTCGCGTCGCAGTTCCTCGCACTGAGGGCAGTCCCGCTTCACGAGATCACCGTCACGTTGTCGGCGGCGGTCGACCATTCGATGCCGGACTCCGCCCTGATGAACGCCACGCGTACGTACCGCTCGCCCCCGGACTTGTCTTTGACCTTCTCGCGCACGATCGCTGTCAGCTCACCCTCACCCTTGGACGCGATGTCGCGAACCGTGTGACCAATCCGGGGGTCTGTCTCGTGGCCGAACGCGTCGATGGTGGTCATGAGGACTGCTCCTCGGGCAGGGATGGAGGGTGGCCCCGGTCCACGCCGGGACGCGGGAGGGAGCCGCCGGTCTGTGCGCCCGCCGCCGGGGTCGTTCCCAGGGGAGCCTGGTGTCCGACCCAGGACGCCGGGTGGCTGGTACTCATTCAACGGGGGTACACCGATCCTGAGAACGGGCCATGCTGGTACGGCCGTTGAATGCGTTGAATGCCAGGGGAGCTGGAATGGAACGCACGCCGAACGAGGCCCTCGTCGCGCTGATGCGCGAGGCCGATTGGGGAAACGGGCAGCTCGCGCGGGCGGTGAACCGCACGGCGGCCGAAGCGGGCCACTCCTTCGGCTACAGCGCCAGCACCGTGACGTACTGGCTCAAGGGCTCGATGCCGAAGGAGGCCGCCCGGCCATTCATCGTGGAAGCCCTCTCCCGGCGTATCGGTCGCCCGGTGACGTGCGCCGAAGCAGGGTTCCCCGGAGACAACGCGGACCAGGCCGGCGATCTCGCTGATCTCGTCAGGGGCGATATGGACCCATCGCGGCGTGGAGTCCTCTCCGCCGGGCTCTATTCTGCGGCTCTCATGGTCCCGCAGTACAGCGACCTCGGCGACCGGCTCGCATCCTCCGACAAGGAGGTGAAAGCAGGCCGCACAGTCCGGGTCGGCCATGGTGAGGTCGCCACCGTACGCACCATGACGGATCACGTCGCGAACATCCTGGACGACCTGGGCGGAGGCCACGCCCGGCCAATGGCGGCGGCGTTCCTCGCGAACACCGTCCTGGCCTGGTTGCGGGCCGATGCCACGCCGAAGGTGAAGCGCGAACTGATGGCTGCGGCGTCCGACTTCGTGTACCTCACGGGCTGGATGGCCATGTACGAGCGGGCGCACGGGCTCGGACAGAAATACTTCATGCAGGCCCTCGACCTGGCCAAGGACGCCCAGGACCACGTCACCTACTGCCGCACGCTGCGCGGCATGGCCCTTCAGGCGTCGAACCTCGGGTACGGCCGGCGGGCGCTGGAATTCGCCGATTCCGCAGCCGAGGCGGCACCGGGCGCCGGGCCGCGCCTGATCGCCTTCCTCCGGGGCCAGCAGGCGCACGGCGCGGCGATGGTGGGCGACCGGCGCCAGGCCTTCGCCCGTCTGAGCGAAACGGAAGAGGCCCTTTCGAAGGCCGACGGTCGTAATGACGCAGTCGGCGGCTACGACCAGGCCGCCTACCACTTCCACGTCTCCCACGTCCTGTACGAGCTGGGTGACCTGCCCGGGTCCATCAAGGCCATGCGGCAGTCCAACCGGGTCCGCCCCGCGAACGAGCGCCAGGGCCGTGTCCATGCGAATGGCGTCCTGGCCTCACGGCAGTGGGAGCTCGGGCACGTCGAGGCGGCGTGCGCGACATGGGACCGGTTCCTGGACGACTACACCACCTTGTCCAGCGCACGCGGTGACGAGCACTTCGAAACACTCCGCGACCGGATCAAGACGCAGCCCAGGACCCGAGTGGTGAAGCAGCTCGGTGAACGTGTCCGGGTCGTGGCCCAGCAGAAGGCGGCATAGCGACCACGACAGCACACTCCCGGGGTTGCAGCGGTGGGCCGCGCAAAGGGATCCCCACGGCCACCGGAGCCGTCCGTCGTCCGCCGAGGAGAATCGCTGCATGCGGATTCTGATCATCACTGCCGGTTCACGTGGGGATGTCGCGCCCTTCACAGGCCTGGGGCGGCGTCTGATGGAAGCCGGCCATCAGGTCGCCGTGGCCGCTCACCCGTCCTTCGCCGCACTCGTCGAAGGATGCGGTCTCGCCTACCGGCCGGTGCCGGGAGACCCCCAAGGGCTGATCCGAGACTGGTCCCGGGCGGCATCGCGGGAGGAGGCACAGGCTATGACGAGGGCGTACGCGGATGGGCTCGCCGACGGGGTGGTGGAGGCCGTGGCGGGCGGAGCCGACCTGCTGCTCACCGCCTTCGGCCCGGCACCGCTCAGCCTGATGGCCGGCGAAGCGCTCGGCGTCCCCGTCATCGGCACCTACCTTGCACCGTCGTTCGCCACCAGACAATTCCCGCTGCCCAACGCACGGAACACCGACGGCCTGGGACCGGAGGGCAACCTCGCCGCGGGCCGGGATGTGCTGAGGCGGGCGGAAGGGGTCTTCGCGGGCGCCGTGACCCGGCTGCGTGCCCGCCTCGGACTGCCCGCCGGCGCGCCCTCGGCACCGGTGGACATGCGGCCGGTCTTCCACGGCTTCAGCCCGCTGGTGGTGCCGCGCCCCGTGGACTGGCCCTCCCGGGTGGACGTATCAGGCTATTGGTGGCCCGCTCGACCGGACGGCTGGCAACCCCCCGCCGAACTGGTCGACTTCCTCCAGGCCGGTCCGCCCCCGGTGTTCATCGGGTTCGGCAGTATGGCGGCGGGGCAGGGAGAGCGGCTCAGCGAGCTGGTGGCCGCAGCGGTGAAACGGGCAGACGTGCGTGCGGTGGTGCAGGCGGGATGGGCCGATCTGAGCGGCTGCGGCCCCGACGTCCTGGCCATCGGCGACGTCCCGCACGACTGGCTCTTCCTTCGCACGGCCGCCGTCGTCCACCACGCCGGAGCCGGTACCACCGCAGCCGGACTGCGGGCCGGAGTGCCCGCCGTACCCGTTCCCGTCATGGCCGACCAGCCCTTCTGGGCGTCTCGGCTGCACCGGCTAGGAGTTGGCCCCCGGCCTCTGCCGTTCCAGGAACTCACCGCCGAAGCCCTCGGCGCCGCGATCACGGCCTGCCTGTCCGAGCCGTCCCACCGCCGCCGCGCGGCCGAACTCGCTCACCGCATCGGAGCAGAGGACGGCGCCGCCGCGGTGCTCACCCACATCCACTCAAGGGACGCCGGGTGAATCCGAGGGGTGCTCCACCACCGTGCTGCGGCGCCAGGCCGTCCGAGGCGCTCCGCCGCATCCGGTGCTGCCGGAATTCGCGAACAATTCGAACGCCACCGTTCCCGGACGCCTCTTGAAGTGGTGAGCAAACGCTGTTCGAAGTCGGGTTCTGGCCCAACTTCCGTGGAGCCCACGGGTGGTTCACAAGATCCGTAGCCGGGGCCGAATCGGTGAACGGGCGACGTCCTGCCTGTGGCAGGGTCGTACTGCATGGACTGCACCTTCTGTCGACTCATCCGTGAAGACACCGCCCGCTGGGTAGCCCGCGGGCCCGTAACCTGTGCCTTCACCCCGCTGGATCCGCTCGCGCCAGGACACACCCTTGTGGTTCCGACAGCCCACCACCCTGGCGTCTTCGACATCCCCTCCGATGTCCTGGCCGCGACGATGACACTGGTCCAGCGCGTGGCGATCGCCATGCGGACCGCTTTGAACGCCCCGGGCGTGAACATCCTGAGCGCCAGCGGCCCCGGATCAGAACAGTCGGTGCCCCACTTGCACTTCCACGTCGTTCCGCGGTGGGTGGGCGACGGGATCTCGACATGGCCGGCCGGACGGTCAGGGCATCACTTCGCGGGCGACCCGGGCGCGAAACTCGCCGATGTGCTGGCGTCGGGACAACACCACAGAAGTTGAGCCAGAGCCCGAAGTCGTGAACGCAGCCAGCTCCAGGTGGAGACTGGGCAAGGTCGCGCGGGGTGAGTCCTCCGACCGGTGGCCGGAGCGCTTGGGTCCGACAGCCCCCGGTGCCCCGCCCGGCACCGGGGGCACTGTCACCCGCTGGAGGCCCGCTCGACAACCGCCACACTCCCCACTCACCGACAGGTGCTCCGGCCACCTTGCGGGTTAGGTTTCCGAGGACGTCGAGATCGATGCGATTCCTTGACCAGGGGGCTGGAAACGATGGCGAACGAGACGGCCGGCGCGGGTGACGTACTGCATTTCCTGGAACTCCTCGCGGCGGAGGCACCCGCCCGCGACATCGAGCAGGCGGCCCGTGGGGCGGCGGACGGGCACGGTACGGGGGCGTACGACGACGGTGCCGTGCAGCACGCCCGCCGCCTGGCCCTCCAGATACACCAGCAGTTCCGGCGCGGGCGGCAGCGGGAGGCCGAACTCGCCGCGCTCGTGGACACCGCCCGCGACCTCACCAGCGGCGCCCCGCTCGACACCCTGCTGCGGATGGTCACCCGCCGCGCCCGGCTGCTGACGAACATGGACCTGGCCTGCGTCGGGCTCCTGGACGACCCGACCGGTGACGCGGTCATCGCCGCCGCCGACGGGTCCGTCAGCGCCCGCACCACAGGCTCCCGCATCCCCGCCGGCAGCGGCCTCGGCGGCACCGCCGACCTCTACCTGGGCCCCGCCTGGACCCCCGACTACCTGGCCGACCCCTGCCCCGGCCGGATTCCCGCCCTGGAGGACATCGTCCACGCCGAGGGCCTGCACGCGGTGCTCACCGTGCCGTTGCGCACCGACGACGGCGCGATCGGCCTGCTGTGCGTGGCCGAGCGCCGCAGCCGGCACTTCACCGCCGACGAGGTGTCCCTGGTGCACTCCCTCGCCGACATCGCCGCCGCCGCCGTGCGCACCGCGCACCTCATCGAATCGCTGAACGCGCGGAACGAGGAGCTCAGGCACGCCGGTTCACGGATGCGGGCCGGGCTCGGCGACGCCCTGCGGGCCAAGGAGGCGGAGGGCGAGCTGGTCCAGCGGGTCCTGGACGGTGCCGGCCTCGACGAGCTGGTCGAACGCGCGGCGGCCGAACTCGGCGGCAGTCTCGCCGTCCGCGGCCCGGCCGGCCAGCGCCTCGCCCACCACGGGCACGTCCCCGCGCCCGACCCCGGTGAACTCGAACGCGCCCAGCTCACCGCCACCGCGACCGGCATCGCCAGCCCCCTGTCCGACGGCACCTGGATCGTGCCGCTGACCGCCCGCGGCGAGAACCTGGGCCTCCTGCTGCACCAGCCCGGCCGGGGCGGGCCCCACGAGCGCGGTGAGCACATCCTGCTGTCCTGCGCCCGCAGCGTCGCCCTGCTCCTGCTGACGCAGAACGGCTCCGACGCCGAGGCCAGGGCGCGTGACGAGTTCCTTCAGGACCTCGTCGCCGCCGGGTCGGGCCCGGCCGGGGCGGACCGGGGCCGGGCCCGACCCGCCCCGGCGCTGCGGCGCCCGCACGTGCTGGCCGTCGTCCGCCCGCAGGCCGCCGCCGCCGCGCTCGCCGGCCCATGGGCCGCCTCCTACGTACGCCACCGGGGCATGAAGGCCCGGCGCGGCGACGACCTGGTGCTCCTCGTACCCGGCGACGACGCGGGGCGCGTCGCCGAGGAGATACGGGAGCAGTTCACGCGTGCCGCCGGTGCCCCGGTCACCGTCGGCGCGGCCGGCCCGGTCACCGGCGCCGAAGCGGTCGCGGGCTGCCTCGACAAGGCGGTCCGGTGCCTGGAGGCGCTCGTCGCGCTCGGTGGCACCGGCCGGGCCGCGGGGGAGGGCGAGCTCGGGTTCCTCGGCACGCTCCTCGGGGTGGAGCAGGACGCCGACGCCTTCATCGACCGGGTCATCGGTCCCGTACTCGACTACGACGCCGAGCGGTTCAGCAACCTCGTGGAGACGATGGAGGCATACTTCCGGGCCGCCGGCAGCCCCACCCGCGCGGCCGAGATGCTCTACGTCCACCCCAACACGGTCTCGCGGCGCATGGAACGCATCACCCAGCTACTCGGCCGGGACTGGCAGCAGCCTGACCACGCCCTGGAAATCCAGCTCGCGCTGCGGCTCCAGCGGAGCCGAACCTCCCTCGCGACAGCGCACGCCGACCCCCGCCCGGCGTGAGCGCCGTGACCTCCCGCGCCCGCTCCCTGGGCACCCCGCCCTGGAGGAGGCGCACCGCGTGGGCCAGCGACACCAGCGTCGTGTGCCGGTGCCAGCCCAGGTAGGAGCGGCCCTCGAAGTCGAGGGCGCCGACGGGCAGGGAGATGTCGGTGAAGTCGGCGTCGACCCGCCCGACCAGCCGCACCAGGCCCAGCAGGGTGGACCGGGCGGCCCCCGTCATGTTGGTCAGCCACGTCTCCGACACCGTACGGCTGTTGGGCGAGCGCACCCCGACCAGGGTCAGCGGCGCTCCCGCCCCCGCCGCCGGCCAGCCGGCCCGCGCGGCCACCGGGCCCCGCACACCGGGAAGGTGCACGGGCAGCAGCGCCACCAGGCTCGTCCTCGGCACCGCCGGGCCGGCCGGGTCGATCCACTCCACCGGCCGCTGCTGGGACCGGGACAGCTCCGCGAGACGGCCGGCCGACGCCGACATCGCCCGCGCCCCGGCGCCCGGCAGCATGGGCGCCAGCAGCCCCGTACCGGAGTCGATCCGCAGCACGAACGGCAGCCCGGCGGCGCGCAGCGCGTCCACCAGCGGGGCTGCCTCCTCCTGGCGCGCGTCCATCACCAGCGGCTGCGGGGCGGCACCCCACGACGCCGTCTGCCGTGCCATGGAGACCGCCAGTTCGGGCGCGGACGCCGCACCCGCCGTGTCGGGTATCGCGGCGCGCCGCCGCATCGACTCGTCCGCCAGCCAGTCGCCCCCCAGCAGCAGCCGCCAGTTCACCGGGACCGCCGCCGCGCCCGACGCCAGCCACAGCGTGTAGCCCTGCTGACTGTTCATCACCTGGCCCAGGTGCGGCACGAACCGCCGCTCCACACCCACCGAATGGCGGCCCGTCTTCGGAATCACCAGCGGCCGCACCACCCAGGCGCGCGGCGAGAGCAGCTCGGTGAGCCGGGTCGCGAGCGCCGCCCGCAGCGGGGCCCACTCCCAGGTGGAGCAACTGATGAAGTGGTGCAGGCTCTGCTCCGCCGCGCGTTCCTCGGTGCGGGCGGCCAGATGCCGCATGGTCTTGCGGCCCGAGGCGGTGAGCAGACCCTGGACGTACAGCTCGCCCTTGTGACGCTGGTCCCTCCGCCGCAGCCGGGACAGCACGGACGTGCACAGTTCCTGGGAAGGATCCGGGTCGTGGACAGGGCGTCGATGAGTCGGTTCCGTGGCGAGGATGGGCATGCCCCAACGGTCCGGTGCCGGGGCACCCGGGGCCCAGGTGCGTCCGGAACACACTTTCGACCGCCCGTGGCCGGTACGCCCGGCTGTGGCCGGAAGGCGCCCGGGGCGGCGCAGGGGTGGTGGCCCGGCCACCACGGCACCGCCGCAACGGCACCCGACGGGCGATCAAGTGTGTGGCTGAGCGACCTCGTCCGGGCGCCCGGCATGGGGCAGCGTGAAGGACTGGGCATCCCCCGATCCACCACGCAAGGAGACCGCATGCCGCCGCGCAGCACCGACGGGCGAACACCCCGTTCCTTCCACAGATTCCGGCCCTCCCGGACCCGGCCGGTCGCCGCGGCCCTGGCACTGCTGTGCGCCGCCGGCCTGCTCACCGGCGCCGCCGACGCCGCCCCCCTGGACGAGCCGGCCGGGCCCACCCCCGTGGAGGACGCGGCCGAGGGCACCGCACGGGTCCGCGCCCTCGTCGCCCGTATGACCCTCGAGGAGAAGCTGACCTTCGTCCACTGGGACGCGGGCCCGAAGACCGGGCCGCTGGCCCGGGGCGTCGGCTACATACCGGGCGTGCCGCGCCTGGGCATACCCCCGCTCCAGGCGGCGGACGGCCCCACCGGCATCCGGCTCAACGGTGGCCGCGCCACCGCCCTGCCCACGCCCACCGCCCTCGCCGCCACCTTCGACGACCAGCTCGCCGCCGACTACGGCAAGGTCCTCGGTCACGAGGGCCGCGCACTCGGGCAGGACGTCGTCCTCGCCCCCATGGTCAACAACATCCGCGTCCCCCACGGCGGCCGGAACTTCGAGACGTTCAGCGAGGACCCGCTCGTCACCTCGCGGACCGCCGCCGCCGAGATCAAGGGCATCCAGAGCCAGGGCCTGATGGCCACCGTCAAGCACTTCGCGGGCAACAACCAGGAGCAGGACCGCGCCACGGTCGACGCCACCATCGACGAGCAGACGCTCCAGGAGACCGAACTGCCCGCGTTCCGCGCCGCCGTCGACGCGGGCGCCGCCTCCGTCATGTGCGCCTACAACGGCGTCAACGGCACCCCCTCCTGCTCCAACGGCACGCTGCTCCAGTCGGTGCTGCGCGAGCAGTGGAAGTTCAAGGGCTGGGTGATGTCCGACTGGCAGGCCACCCACGCGACCACCGACATCACCAAGGGCCTCGACCAGGAACTCGGCCTCGACATGGGCAAGCCCGGCGACCCGGTGCCGGACGCCCGGCACTTCGGTGCCGCGCTCGCCAAGGCCGTACGCGCCGGCGAGATCCCCGAGGCCACCGTGGACCGCGCCGTGATCCGCATCGTCGGCCAGATGGAACGCTTCGGCCTCCTCGCCGCCACCCCGCCGGCCCGGCCCGCCCGCGACCCGGAGCTCGGCCGCGCCACCGCCCGCAAGATCGCCGAGGAGGGCGCGGTCCTGCTGCGCAACACCGGCGGCGCCCTGCCGCTGAAGGGTGCCGACGGCCAGAGCCTCGCCGTCATCGGCGACAGCGCGCAGCGGCCCAAGGTCTCCGGCCTCGGCAGCGCCCACGTCGTACCCGACCGGGCCCAGCCGCCCGTCGAAGCGCTGCGCGCCCGGGCGGGAGCGGGGGCCACCGTCTCCTACGAGCCGGGCATCGACCGGATCGGCGTGCCCCTGACCGCACAGGAACTCAGCCCCGCCTTCACCAACGGCAAGCAGCTCGAACCGGGCGGCGACCGCTCCTTCTACAACGGCACGCTGACCGTCCCCGCCGACGGCGACTACCGCGTGGCGATGCGCGTCGACGGCGGTCTGGCGATTCTCCAGGTCGCGGGCCAGCAACCCGTCTACGCGGCCGACTCCTTCAGTGACACCACCAGCGTGGTGCTGCGCCTGACCAAGGGCACCCACCGCGTCGAGGTGAGCGGCTGGGCCTGGCCGGACCGCCCCCTGGAGGTGGACCTCACCTGGGTCACCCCCGAGCGGGCCGCCGCCGACCGGGAACGCGCCGTCGCCGCCGCCGCCAAGGCCCGCACGGCCGTCGTCTTCGTCCAGGACGAGGGCTCCGAGGGCTACGACCGCCCCTCGTTGTCGCTGCCCGACGGCCAGGACGAACTGATCGCCGCCGTCGCCAAGGTCAACCCCCGCACGGTCGTCGTCCTCAACACCGGCTCCTCGGTGCTGATGCCGTGGCTGAAGGACACGGCCGCCGTGCTCCAGATGTGGTACCCGGGCCAGGAGGGCGCCGGCGCCACGGCCGCGCTGCTGTACGGGGACGCCAACCCGGGCGGCCGGCTCACCCAGACCTTCCCGGCGGACGAGCGGACGCACCCCGTCGCGGGCGACCCCCAGCGCTACCCGGGCGTGAACGGGCGCCAGACCTACAGCGAGGGCGTGCACACCGGCTACCGCTGGTACGCCAAGGAGGGCAAGGAGCCGCTCTTCCCGTTCGGCCACGGACTGTCCTACACCTCGTTCGCCTACAGCGACCTGACGGTGAAGAGGACCGCGTCCGGCGGCGCCACGGTCACCGTGACGGTCCGCAACACGGGGGAGCGCACCGGCAAGGACGTCGTCCAGACCTACCTCGGCCCGAGCCCCTCGGTGAGCGCGCCGCAGGCCGTCACCAAGCTCGCCGGCTACACCAAGGTCACCCTGGAGCCGGGGCAGTCCAAGCGGGTCACCGTCCCGGTGGACGCGCGCCAGTTCCAGTACTGGGACGCGGCCGCACACGCCTGGAAGACGGCACCCGGCCCGCGCGCCGTGCGCGTCGGCACCTCGGCGACCGACGTCCGGCTCACGACCACCCTCTGAACCCCCCTATGAAAGGAACCGAATGACCGTCTTTGACCGCACGATCGGCACAGCGGACGCGATCGACGCGAATGAGGACACCGGGCTGCGCCACGTGGCGGGTCTGTCCACCGAGCTGGCGGACGTCCGCGAGGTGGAGCAGCGACAGGTGCGCCTGGAGCGGGTCGTACTCGCCGGCGTGTGGACCTCCGGCACCCTCGCCGAGGCGGAGAGCTCGCTGGCCGAGCTCGCGGCGCTGGCCGAGACGGCGGGCGCGCTCGTGCTCGACGGCGTGATCCAGCGCCGGGACAAGCCGGACCCGGCCACGTACATCGGCTCGGGCAAGGCCGGGCAACTGCGCGAGCTGGTCGTGAACGCCGGCGCGGACACCGTGGTGTGCGACGGTGAGCTGAGCCCGGCGCAGTTGGTGCGGCTGGAGGAGGCCGTGGGCGTCAAGGTCGTCGACCGTACGGCGCTGATCCTCGACATCTTCGCCCAGCGCGCCACCTCCAAGGAGGGCAAGGCCCAGGTCGCGCTGGCGCAGATGCAGTACATGCTGCCCCGGCTGCGCGGCTGGGGCCAGTCGCTGTCGCGCCAGATGGGCGGCGGCGGTTCGGGCGGCGGCGGCATGGCGACCCGCGGCCCCGGTGAGACGAAGATCGAGACGGACCGGCGGCGGCTGCGCGACAAGATGGCCAAGATGCGCCGCGAGATCGACGACATGAAGTCGGGCCGCGACCTCAAGCGCCAGGAGCGCAAGCGCAACCGGGTGCCCTCGGTCGCCCTCGCCGGTTACACCAACGCCGGCAAGTCGTCCCTGCTCAACCGGCTCACCGGGGCCGAAGTACTGGTGCAGAACGCCCTGTTCGCCACGCTCGACCCGACCGTGCGCCGGTCGCAGACGCCCGGCGGGATGACCTACACGCTGGCCGACACCGTCGGCTTCGTACGGCACCTGCCGCACCACCTGGTGGACGCGTTCCGCTCCACGCTGGAGGAGGTCGCGGAGGCGGACCTGATCCTGCACGTGGTGGACGGCGCGCACCCGGACCCGCTGTCGCAGATCGAGGCCGTGCGTACCGTCATCGGTGAGATCGGCGGGGCGGGCGTGCCGGAGATCGTCGTGATCAACAAGGCGGACGCGGCGCCGGAGGGCGCGCTGGCGCGCCTGCTGGAGGCGGAGCCCGCGGCGGTCACCGTCTCGGCGCGCACCGGCGAGGGCATCGACACCCTGCTGGCCCGCGTGGAGGAGGCGCTGCCGCACCCCGACATCGACGTCGACGTGCTTCTCCCGTACACGGACGGCCACCTGCTCTCCAGGATCCACGACTCGGGCGAGGTCCTCATGGAGGCCCACGGCGAGGACGGCACCCGGGTGCGGGCCAAGGTCGACGCCCAGCTCGCGGCCGAGCTGCGCCCGTACGCGATCGGCTGAGCCCGGCCGGCGCGCAAAGGCCGCGGCCCCCGTCGACAGTGGATGTCGGCGGGGGCCGCGGCCTTGTGGGCGCCTTGTGACGCGGCCGGCTCAGGAGTTCTTGAGCGTGAACTCCCGGACGGACTCCACGACGTAGTCGAGCATCTCCTCCGTGAGCCCCGGGTAGACGCCGATCCAGAACGTTTGATCGGTGATCAGGTCGCTGTTGACCAGCGGTTCCGCGATGCGGTGCGGCCGGTCGGCGTAGGCGGGGTGGCGGGTGAGGTTGCCCGCGAAGAAGCGGCGGGTGCCGATGCGCCGGGACTCCAGGAAGTCGACGAGACCGGCGCGCGAGTAGGAGGCGTCCGGGTCGACGGTGATCAGGAAGCCGAACCAGCTCGGGTCGCTGTCGGGGGTGGCCTCCGGCAGCAGCAGGCCGGGCAGGCCCTCCAGTCCCTCGCGAAGCCGGCGCCAGTTGCGCCTGCGGGCCTCGCAGAACTCGTCGATCCGGGTGAGCTGGCTCAGCCCGAGGGCGGCCTGGATGTCGGTGGCCTTCAGGTTGTAACCGACGTGGGAGAAAATGTACTTGTGGTCGTAGCCGTGCGGCAGCGTCCCCATCTGGTGGTCGAACCGCTTCATGCAGCGGTTGTCCTCGCCCGGCTCGCACCAGCAGTCACGGCCCCAGTCGCGCAGCGACTCCACGATGCGGGCCAGGACCAGGTTGTCGGTCAGTACGCAGCCGCCCTCGCCCATCGCGATGTGGTGGGCGGGGTAGAAGCTCACGGTGGACAGGTCGCCGAAGGTGCCCGTGCGGCGGCCCCGGTAGGTGGAGCCGACGGCGTCGCAGTTGTCCTCGATGAAGAACAGGTCCCGCTCCTCGGCCAGCCGCGCGATCTCCTCGACCTGGAACGGGTTGCCGAGCGAGTGCGCGATCATGATGGCCCGGGTACGCGGGCCGATGGCGGCCTCGATGCGCTCGGGAGTCGTGTTGTACGTACCGAGCTCGACGTCCACGAACACCGGCACCAGGCCGTTGTGCAGGATCGGGCTGACGGTCGTCGGGAAGCCCGCGGCCACGGTGACGACCTCGTCCCCCGGCCGCAGCCTGCGGTCCTCCAACTGCGGGGAGGTGAGCGCGCTGAGCGCCAGCAGGTTCGCCGAGGAGCCCGAGTTGGCCAGGTGCGCCTTGCGGGCGCCTATGTAACGGGAGAAGTCGCGCTCGAAGCGGCGGGAACTGACCCCGGCGGCGATGCGCATCTCCAGTGCGGCACTCACCAGCGCGAGCCGGTCCTCCTCGCTGAGCACGGCGCCGGAGACCTGTACCGGCGTGATGCCCGGCCGGAACGGCCCGGGGGCCTGCTCCGCGTGGTACTCACGGACGAGCTCCGCGATGCGTTCTCTGGTCTCGCCCATGTGGGTTCCCTTTCCCTGATGGCGCCACTGACCGGACCGCGAGCGTAGGGCGGCGCCGACGGCACCTTCCACGGCGCGGCGGGGACTTCATCAGGTCGGGGTCGCGGGTGGGTACGTCCGGCACGCGGCCGGGCACGTGAAAAGACCGCGACCCCGCTCCGGGGAGCGGGGTCGCGGCAGGTGCGGGGTCCGGTCACACCCCCTCGCGCGGGGGTCATGACGCCTTCTGTCCGCTGTCGCGGGCCTCCTTGAGCTTCTTCAGCAACTCTCGCTTCTGGGCGACCGGGTCCAGACCGCCGCCGCCTCCGCCGCGCCGGCCGCCACCGCCGCGCATCGCCGTGCGGGAGAGGTTGGAACGGGTGCCGCCCACGCCGAGCATTCCGCCTGCGCCTCGCGCCATGGTGCTGTCTCCTTCGTTCGGTTTCGCGAGACGCCTCGTCTCGCTTCGTTGACGAGTCTCCACGAGACGCCGCGTCTTGTCAAGACTAGACGTCTCGTCTCGTTAAAGATTATGGTTCCCGGCATGGCAGACATGACGAAAGCGACGAAAGCACCTGCCCGCCCCGGAGCGAACACCGCACGCCGGCAGCGGCGTCCCCAGCGGGCCATCCTCGACGCCACGCTGGAACTCGTCCGTGAGGTGGGCTACCCCAAGCTGACGATCGAGGCCATCGCCGCCCGCGCGGGCGTCGGCAAACAGACGATCTACCGCTGGTGGCCGTCCCGGGCGGCGGTACTCCTCGACGCGGTGGCCGCGCTGGACGTCACTGCCGGCGAGGCCACCGTCGGCGCGGGGCGGGACGCCACGCCGGGCTTCGCCGGACCGGGCGTCGCGGCCGCCACCGCCACTGCCATCGCTGTCGGCGGGCCGGACGGCACGGCCGCCACCGCCACTGCCGTCGCCGGGCCGGGCGTCGCGGCCGCCACCGCTGTCGCCAAGTGGGACGACGTCGGTGGCCCCGCCGCCCTCGGCGTTGGCGTCGTCGCCGGGCCGGCCGGCCCCCTGAGCGGGGACCTGCGGTCCGACCTGGCCCGGCTGCTGCGTGCCCTCGCGCGGACCATGAACGACCCACGGTTCCAGGGGCCCGCGCGGGCCCTGGCATCGGCCGGGATCGACGACGCCGACCTGGCCCGGCAGTTCACCCGCCGGGTCCTGGAACCCTGCCTCGCCCCGCTGGCCGAACGGCTGCGCGCCGCCTCCGAGCGCGGCGAGGTGGCCGCCGACAGGGACCCGGCCGTCGCCCTCGACGTGCTCATCGGCCCGGTCGTGCACCGGTGGCTGCTGCTCGCCCGGCCCGTGACGCCCGAGTTCACCGACCTGCTCGCCGACCTCCTGGTCACCGGTCTGGCCCCCCGGCCGGGAGCGGCCTGAGACCCGCTCGAATGCCGCTCGGGGAACGCTCGCAGAGCGATCCGGGACGTACGGACGACCCGTCGAGCACCGCTCCAGCACGGTGCGAGCCGCCGCCGTCAGGGTCGTGCCACGGGCGCGGGAGATCGCGCCCCTCCTGCGACGACGGAGCTGCCCGGCCACCATGACCACCATCGCCGAGAACACCGGGACCACGGCCACCGCACGCGGCCGGTGGGAGACCGACGCCAGGGCGCGCGCCGCCCGGCTGGAGAGGCTGCTCGGCGACCCCTGCGACCCGGCCAACCCGCACGGGCTGCGCGCCCTGTTCGCCGCCGACGACCGGCGCGTCCCGCCCGCCGCGACCGAGCACCTGCTCGCCGAGGAGGGCCTGGGCGCCGAGTTCGTGCCCGTGGCGTACGGCGGCCGGCTCACCCGCGCCGACCTGCTCGCCCGCGTCCTGCGCCCCGTCTTCCGCCGCGACGTCGCCCTCGGCTTCGGCTTCGGCATCACCTCGCTGTTCGCCACCGGCGCCGTCTGGGCGGCGGGCACCGAGCAACACCGACGCCACGTCGCCGACCTGCTGCTCGGCGGCGGCCGGGCCACGATCCTCCACCACGAACTGGCCCACTCCAACGCCATCCTGCGCCACGAGTTCACCGCCCGCACCGCACCCGGCGGCGGCTACCGGCTCGACGGCCGCAAGGACGTCATCATCAACGCCGCGCGCGCCGACGCCCAGGTCGTCTACGCCCGTACCGACCCGGCGCGCGGGCCGCGCAGCCACTCGGTGCTCCTCCTCGACCCCGCCGGACAACACGCCCCCGCCGTGCGGCACCTGCCCCGCGTCACCACCCCCGGCATGCGCGGAGCGCTCTTCTCCGGGCTGGAGTTCGACGACTACGCCGTCCCCGGCGACGCCCTCGTCGGCGGTACGGGAGACGGCGTCGCCCTCGCCCTGCGCACCTTCCAGGTCAACCGCAGCCTGATCTGCGGCGTCGTCACCTCGGCCGCCGACACCGTGCTGCACTCCGCCGTGCGGGCCGCCACCGCCGGCCGCAGCGGCCCCGTCGCGCGCCGCTGGCACAAGCCGCTCACCGGCGTCTTCGCCGACCTGCTGGCCTGCGACAGCATGGCCACCGTCGGCTTGCGCGCCCTGAGCCTGCTGCCCGACCGGGCCCATGTCCTCGCCGCCGCCGTCAAATACGTCGTCCCCGACCTGCTGCGCGAGAACCTGGAGGAACTCGCCACCGTCCTCGGCGCGCGCGGCTACGAGCACGACAGCCCCGAGTACGGCGCCCTCGACAAGCTCGTGCGCGACCTCCCGGTCGCCGGGCTCGGGCACGCCGGGACGGCGTCCTGCCAGGCCGTGATCGTCCCGCAGTTGCGGGGCCTGGCCGAACGCGCCTGGTTCGCCGAGGAGGAGCCGCCGCCCGAACTGTTCCGGCAGGGCGCCGACCTGCCGGCCCTGGACTACCGGTCGCTCGGCATCGCCGGGGGCGGCGACTTCATGGCCGCCTCCCTGGTCGGCTCGGCCGCCCGGCTCGCCGCCTCGCGCGGGGTCGGCGGCCAGATCGCCGCGCTCGCCGCGCTGGCCGAGGGGTTCGTCACCGAACTGCGCGCCCTGCGCGAACAGTGCCGCAGGCTGCCCGCGTACGGCACGATGGCGCCGGCCGACCCCGCCGTGTGCGTCCTCAGCGACCGCTACAGCCTGATCGTCGCCGCCGCCGCCGTGCTCGGCGTGTGGGAGGGCCAGAACGGCGACGATCCGTTCCTCGCCGACGCGGCCTGGGCCGTGCTCGCCCTGTCCCGGCTCGGCGAACGGCTCGGCATCCCGGTGCCCGACCTGCCCGACAACTGCCTGGAACAGGTCCTGGACGAGCTGGTGCGCCGCTATCGCACGGGCCGTAGCTGCGACCTGGACGCCATCCCCCTCGCGCAGTGAAAGGAGCGAGCTCTTGACGAAGCCGGAACCGACGCAGCGCATCACCGAGCCCATCCACGTCAGCGGCCCCGACGGGCCGTGGGACCCGGTGCGCGAGGGAATGGACCGGCACGGCAACGCCGTGGTGCACACCACCTGGGGCGAGTGGCTCACCGGCGCCGTCGCCGACCCCGCGCTGCGCCCGCTGCTCGGCCGGGACTGGCAGCGCTACCGCCGCACCCCCGACCCCACGATCCGCTACCGGTTCGTCGCCTCCCGGCTGGCCACCAAGTTCACGGCCGCCGCCGCGCTGGGCGTACGGCCCGCCGAACTCGACCTTGCGTACAAGATCGGCGGACGCCCCTATCTGCGGGGCCTCGACCAGATCGACGTGAGCCTCACCCACACCGACGACCTGATCGCCGTCGGCATCAGCCGCAACGGCAGGATCGGCGTCGACGCCGAACCCGCCGACCGGCACATGTCGTTCGAACTGCTCCAGAGCCATGTGTGCACCCCCGCCGAGCGGGCCGCCCTCGAAGCGCTGCCCGAGGCCGGCCGGACCGCCGAACTGCTGCGGCTGTGGACCCTGAAGGAGGCCTACACCAAGGCCCTCGGCCAGGGACTGCGGCTGGGCTTCACCGAGTTCGGCTTCGGCGTCGACACGGGCGGCCTCCTCGCCCCCGACGGCACCCCGGCCGCCCGCGGCGAATGGGCCTTCACCACCCGCCACGTCCTCGGCCGCTACCTCATCAGCGTGGCCTGCCACGACGCCGGCCTCGACACCTCCCCCGACACCGCGGCCCACACCATGCTCGACGAAGGCTTCATGGGCGCCGTCGCCGGCCTCCTCGACCCCGCCACCGGCTGACGCGCCCGGCCGGGCGAGCCGAGCCGGTCCCGGGCCGAGCCGGTCCCGGGCCGAGCCGGCCCAGCGTACGCCTCTGCCCTCCCACCGGGGCCGCCTGCGTATTTCACCGAGCGCTTAAGGACGTGGCTCCCCCTGTGACGCGTGTCTAGCGTTCAACCGGGTGATGCCTGTTTCCGCTCCGGCCACGGTCGACCGGGGCGCGCCCGGCGGCCGGGGGTGCGAGACGGTCGCGCAGGAATTGCAGCCGACAGATCGGGGTGGCAAGGGCATGGGCCAGAACGACGGTGTCCAGCAGCCGGGGCAGCGGCACGGTCTCACCGCCGGACAGCTCTCCATCTGGTACGGCCAGCTACTGGAACCGGAAAGCCCGGGCTATCAGACCGCCGAATACCTGGAGATCACGGGCCACTTCGACGTGGACCTCTTCACCCGGGCGCTCCGCCGCGCGCTCAGCGAGGTGGAGTCCCTGCACGTCGGCTTCGACCAGGACGCCGACGGGACGGTGACGCAGCGCGTCGACGTCACACAGGACTGGCCGGTGCACGTCGTGGACGTCAGCCACGAGGCGGACGCCCGGGCCGCCGCCGAGCGGTGGATGTGGGAAGAGCTGGGCCGGCCCGGCGGGCTCGGGCGGCCGCTGTTCACCGAGGCGGTCTTCCGGGAGGCACCCGACCGGCACCTGTGGTTCCACCGCATCCACCACATCGCGGCCGACGGCCTGAGCGGCTCGATCATCGTGAACCGAGTGGCCCAGGTCTACAACGCCCTTCTCGAAGGGCGTTCCTGCGACCAAGGCGCCCTCCCCCCGGTCGAGGTGCTGGTGAACGCCGACGCCGCCTACCGCGGCAGCGCCGATCTCGCGGCCGACGCCGCGTACTGGCGAGCGGCCCTCGCCGACCGCCCCGACGCCGCCACCCTCAGCGAGCGCCGCCCCGAGCGCAACCTCCGCACTCACATCCGGCACGTCGAAAGGATCGACGCGGCCGAGGTCACCGCCCTGAAGAGCACGGCACGCGGACTCCGCACCTCCCTGTCCGGCCTGGTCATCGCGGCCACCGCCGTGTACCTGCACCGCATGACCGGTGCCGAGGACATCGTCCTCGGCATGCCCGCCCCCGGCAGGACCGGAGCCGCCGCGAAGGCCGTACCCGGGATGACGTCCAACATCCTTCCCATCCGGCTCTCCTTACGCCCCGCGACGACACTGCACGACCTGCTCCGCCAGGTGTCCGAAACCGTACGCGGCGCCATGCGCCACCAGCGCTACCGCTACGAAGACATCGCCCGGGACCTGCGAACCACCGACACCGGAGCACTCTTCGGGCCCGTGGTGAACATCCTGTCGTTCGACTACGACGTGAAGTTCGGCAACTGCCCCGTCACCCCCCACAGCCTGTCGGCCGGACCGGTCGACGACCTCAACATCAACGTCTACGACCGCTCCCACGACGGCAGCGTGGAACTCGCCTTCGACGCCAACCCCGCCTCCTACACGGAAGCGGCCAACCGAACCCACGCCCGCCGCTTCCGCACCCTCCTGCACTGGATCGCCGCCGCCACGCCCCAGGACCGGGTCGGCGGGGCGGAGCTGCTGCTCCCCGCAGAGCGCGAGGCACTCACCCACGGCCTCCACCCGGAAGCGATCGGCCGGCCTCCCCGGCCCCGGCAGTCCCTGGCCGCACTCTTCGAGGCGCGGGTGGAGCGGTCCGCCGGTGCGGTCGCGGTGGTGTTCGGCGACGAGGAGATCTCGTACGGGGAGCTGAACCGCCGGGCGAACCGGCTGGCGCGGCTGCTCGTGGAGCGGGGTGTGGGTCCGGAGGGCCGGGTGGGTATCGCGCTGCCCCGGTCGGTGGACCTGGTGGTGGCGCTGCTGGCGGTGGTCAAGGCCGGAGGGGCGTACGTACCCCTCGACCCCGACTACCCGGCCGACCGCCTCGCCTACATGCTGCGGGACGCGGCCCCGGTAGCGGTCGTGACCTCGACATCGGTGGCCCGGGACCTGCCCGGGGACGGAACCCCGCACCTGCTCCTGGACGACCCGCGGACCGCGGCGGCTCTGGTCCGGCACTCGCCGGAGGACCTGACCGACGCCGACCGCCTCGCGCCGCTGAGCCCCGAGCACCCGGCGTACGTCATCTACACCTCCGGCTCCACCGGACGCCCCAAGGGAACGCTCGTCCCGCACAGCAATGTGGTGCGCCTGTTCACGGAGACCGAGGACTGGTTCGGCTTCGGACCCCAGGACGTGTGGAGCTGGTTCCACTCCTTCGCCTTCGACTTCTCGGTCTGGGAACTGTGGGGAGCCCTGCTCCACGGCGGCCGGCTCGTCGGCGTGCCCTTCGACGTCAGCCGCACCCCCACCGAGTTCCTCTCGCTCCTCGTACGCGAAGGGGTGACCGTCCTCAACCAGACCCCCTCCGCCTTCTACCAGCTCATGCGGGCGGACGAGGAAAACCCGCGGCTCGCCCAGGACCTCGCCCTGCGCACCGTCGTCTTCGGCGGCGAAGCACTCGACCCCACGCGGCTCGCCGCCTGGTACGCCCGCCACCCCGACAACGCCCCGACCCTCGTCAACATGTACGGCATCACCGAGACGACCGTGCACGTCACCTACCGCCCCCTCTCCGCCGCCGACTCCCGGGCCGGGACCAGCCCCATCGGACAGGGCATCCCCGACCTGGGCGTACTCGTCCTCGACAGCGCCCTGCGTCCGGTGCCGGCGGGGGCTGTCGGTGAGTTGTACGTCGCCGGTGCGGGTCTGGCGCGTGGGTATCTGAACCGGCCTGGTCTGTCGGCGGAGCGTTTCGTGGCGTGCCCGTTCGCGGCGCCGGGGGAGCGTATGTACCGGACGGGGGACCTGGCCCGCTGGAACACCGACGGTGAGCTGGAGTTCCTGGGGCGCGTGGACGACCAGGTGAAGATCCGTGGGTTCCGTATCGAGCTCGGGGAGATTGAAACGGTCCTCGCCGGGCACGACGTGGTCGCTCAGGCCGCCGTCGTCGTGCGGGAGGACCGTCCTGGCGACCGGCGGCTCGTCGCGTACGTGGTGCCGGGGGAGGACGCCCCTGCGCCCGCCCTGACGAGTGAACTGCGTGGGCGCGTGGCGAGGGTACTGCCGGACTACATGGTGCCGTCCGCGTTCGTGGTCCTGGACGGGCTGCCCCTGACTGTCAACGGCAAGCTTGACCGCAAGGCGCTTCCCGCCCCTGATCACAGCCCCATCAGCGTTGGCCGTGAGCCGGTGACGGAGCGGGAGAGGGTGCTGTGTCAGGCCTTCGCCGAGGTCCTGGGTGTGGAGCGGGTCGGTGTGGATGACTCGTTCTTCGCGTTGGGTGGGCATTCGCTGCTGGCGGTGTCGTTGGTGGAGCGGTTGCGGGCGCGGGGCGTGGCGGTGGACGTGCGGACGTTGTTCACGTCGCCGACGGTGGCGGGGTTGGCGTCGGTGGTGGGCCGGGCGGACGTCGTCGTGCCGCCGAACGGTATTCCGGTGGGCGGTATGGATGTGCTCACGCCGGAGATGGTGCCGCTGGTCGACCTGGACGCCGCGCAGCTTGAGCACGTGGCGGCGTCGGTTCCGGGTGGGGCGCGCAACGTGGCGGACGTGTACCCCCTGGCACCCCTCCAGGAGGGCATCTTCTTCCACCACGTGATGGCCGCCGGTGGTGGCGGTGACGCCTACGTGCTGAGCGCCGTCCTGGGGTTCGACTCGCGGGCGCTGCTGGATGGTTTCGTGTCGGCGCTGGGCCGGGTGGTCGAGCGGCACGATGTGTTCCGGACTGCGGTGGTGTGGGAAGGGCTGCCCGAGCCGGTACAGGTCGTACTGCGGGAAGCGCCCTTGCGGGTCACCGAGGTGACCCTGACGGGTTCCGGTGAGGCGGCGATCGAGGAGTTACAGGCCCTGGGAAACCGGCCGATGGACCTCGGCCGGGCCCCGCTGCTCGATCTGCACATCGGACAGGACACGGGCGGCGGCCGGTGGCTGCTGCTCTACCGCTTACACCACCTCATCGGTGACCACACCTCACTGGGCGTCATGGCGCGTGAGGTGGACGCCTTCCAAGCCGGCCGCGGGCAGGAGCTTCCGGCGCCGCTGCCCTTCCGGGACTTCGTGGCGCAGACGCGACTGAGGATGTCCCGGGACGAGCACGAGTCGTACTTCCGTGGACTGCTGGAGGACGTGACCGAGCCGACGGCGCCGTACGGGGTGCTGGACGTCCACGGCGACGGCAGCCAAGTGGCCGAAGCCACCCTCGCGGTGGAACGCGAGCTGGACGCACGGGTGCGGAAGGCGGCACACAGCCACGGGGTCAGCCCGGCCACGGTGTTCCACGTCGCGTGGGCGCGGGTGGTGGCGGCGCTGTCGGGGCGGGACGACGTGGTGTTCGGCACCGTGGTGTTCGGCCGCCTCCAGGCCGGGGCCGGGGCCGACCGGGTACCGGGTCTGTTCATCAACACGCTCCCCGTCCGCGCGACCGTGGGCGGGGCGTCGGTGGCGGACGCGGCACGTGCCATGCACGGCCAGTTGGCCGACGTACTGGCACACGAGCACGCGCCGCTGACCCTGGCCCAGCGCGCCAGCGCCGTCGAACCCCCGCTGCCCCTGTTCACCACCCTCCTCAACTACCGGCACAGCAGTGCTTCGGCCGGCGAGCCCGCGGCACCGCCCATCGACGGCGTCGACTGGCTCCACATCCGTGAGCGGACCAACTACCCCCTCACGGCTTCGGTGGACGACATGGGCACCGAGTTCCACCTGACCGTCCAGGCGACGGAATCCGTGGACCCGCGCCTGATGTGCGGCTACCTGCGCACCGCCCTCGAAAACGTCACCACCGCTCTGGAGGCCCGTCCCGGGGCCGCGTTGGACCAGCTCGATGTGGTGCCGCCGACGGAGCTGGAGCGTCTGCTGGTCGGGTGGAACGCGACGGAAGGACCGGTTCCCGGCGGGTCGTTGGCCGGGCTGTTCGAGGCGCGGGTGGAGCGGTCCGCCGGTGCGGTCGCGGTGGTGTTCGGTGAGGAGGAGGTTTCGTACGGGGAGCTGAACCGCCGGGCGAACCGGCTGGCGCGGTTGCTCGTGGAGCGGGGTGTGGGTCCGGAGGGCCGGGTGGGTGTCGCGCTGCCCCGGTCGGTGGAGCTGGTGGTGGCGCTCCTCGCGGTGGTGAAGGCCGGAGGGGCGTACGTGCCGTTGGACCCGGACTACCCGGCCGACCGCCTCGCGTACATGCTGCGGGATTCCACACCGTCCGTGGTCCTGACGGCGGGCCCGGCGGCCGGCGACATACCGGAGTGCGGAGTGGAGCTGCTGCTCCTCGACGACCCGCAGACCGCGGCGGCTCTGACCCGGCACTCGCCGGAGGATCTGACCGACGTGGACCGTCTGGCGCCGCTGTGTCCCGAGCATCCGGCGTATGTGATCTACACGTCGGGTTCGACGGGTCGTCCGAAGGGTGTGGTGGTGCCGCATCGGGGGATCGTGAACCGGCTGGTGTGGATGCAGGCGGAATATGGTCTGGGTGCTGATGATCGGGTGTTGCAGAAGACGCCGTCGGGTTTCGATGTGTCGGTGTGGGAGTTCTTCTGGCCGCTGATCGCGGGTGCGGGGCTGGTGGTGGCGGCTCCGGGCGGGCACAAGGACCCGGGGTACCTCGCTGAGCTGATCCGGGTCCGGGGCGTGACGACGGTTCATTTCGTGCCGTCGATGCTTCAGGCCTTCCTGGGTGATCCGGCGGCGGCCTCGTGCACGGGCCTTCGTCGGGTGATCTGTTCGGGTGAGGCGTTGTCGGCGGGGCTGGCGCAACGGTTCCGGGCCGTGGTGGCGGGTGTGCCGCTGCACAATCTGTACGGGCCGACGGAGGCGTCGGTGGACGTGACGTATTGGGAGTGCGCGGCCGTGGAGGTTTCCGGCTCGGAGGCGGTCTCCGTCCCGATCGGCCGGCCGATCGCCAACACGCGCATGTTCGTCCTCGACAGTGCCTTACGTCCGGTTCCGGCGGGGGCGGTCGGTGAGCTGTACATCGCCGGTGTCGGCCTGGCGCGTGGGTATCTGGACCGGCCTGGCCTGTCGGCGGAGCGTTTCGTCGCCTGCCCGTTCGGGGCGCCGGGGGAGCGCATGTACCGGACGGGGGACCTGGCCCGCTGGAACACCGACGGTGAGCTGGAGTTCCTGGGGCGCGCCGACGACCAGGTCAAGATCCGTGGGTTCCGCATCGAGCTCGGCGAGATCGAGACGCTGCTGACCAGGTACCCGAGTGTCGTGCGGGCCGCCGTTGTCGTGCGCGAGGACCGTCCCGGCGACCGGCGCTTGGCCGCCTACGTCGTGCCGACGGAAACCCACGACCGAGCCGACAAAGGCCAGGCCCTCGGCGCTGAACTGCACGCCTTCCTGGCCCGGTACCTGCCGGACTACATGGTGCCGTCCGCGTTCGTGGTCCTGGACGAGCTGCCCCTGACCGTCAACGGAAAGCTCGACCGCAAGGCGCTTCCCGCCCCTGATCACAGCCCCGTCGCCGTTGGCCGTGAGCCGGTGACGGAGCGGGAGAGGGTGCTGTGTCAGGCCTTTGCCGAGGTCCTGGGTGTGGAGCGGGTCGGTGTGGATGACTCGTTCTTCGCGTTGGGTGGGCATTCGCTGCTGGCGGTGTCGTTGGTGGAGCGGTTGCGGGCGCGGGGCGTGGCGGTGGACGTGCGGACGTTGTTCACGTCGCCGACGGTGGCGGGGTTGGCGTCGGTGGTGGGCCGGGCGGATGTGGTGGTGCCGGCGAACGGTATTCCGGTGGGCGGTGTGGATGTGCTCGCGCCGGAGATGGTGCCGCTGGTCGACCTGGACGCGGCGCAGCTTGAGCACGTGGCGGCGTCGGTTCCGGGTGGGGCGCGCAATGTGGCGGATGTGTATCCGCTGGCGCCGCTCCAGGAGGGCATCTTCTTCCATCATGTGATGGCTGCTGGTGGTGGTGGCGGTGATGTGTATGTGCTGCCGATGGTTCTGGGGTTCGATTCGCGGGCGCTGCTGGATGGTTTCGTGTCGGCGCTGGGGCGGGTTGTCGAGCGGCACGATGTGTTCCGGACTGCGGTGGTGTGGGAGGGGCTGCCGGAGCCGGTGCAGGTTGTGCTGCGGGAGGCGCCCTTGCGGGTTACCGAGGTGAGGCTGGCGGGCTCGGGTGAGGTGGCGGTCGAGGAGCTTTTGGGTCTGGGCGATGTGCCGATGGACTTGGGTTGTGCGCCGCTTCTGGACGTTCATGTGGGCCGGGAAACCGGTGGTGGCCGGTGGCTGCTGCTTCTGCGGATGCATCACCTGATGGGTGATCACACGTCGTCGGAGGTGGTGGCGCGTGAGGTGGGTGCTCTGCTGGCAGGCCGTGGCGGGGAGCTGGGTGAGCCCTTGCCGTTCAGGGAGTTCGTCGCCCAGGCGCGGTTGCGTATGTCTCGGGAGGAGCATGAGCGGTACTTCCGTGGGCTGCTGGGCGATGTGGACGAGCCCACGGCGCCGTACGGGGTGCTGGACGTCCAGGGCGACGGCAGCGATGTGAGCGAGGCGTCCCTGCCCCTCGCGGGCGAAGCGGCGGCTCGGTTGCGTGAGGTGGCCCGGGGCTTGGGCGTGAGCGCGGCAACGGTGTTCCATGTCGCGTGGGCGCGGGTGGTGGCGGCGTTGTCGAGGCGGGACGACGTGGTGTTCGGCACCGTGGTGTTCGGCCGCCTCCAGGCGGGTGCGGGGGCGGACCGGGTACCGGGTCTGTTCATCAACACCCTCCCTGTCCGCGCCGCCATGCGGGGCTCGGTGGCCGACGCGGTACGCGGGATGCAGGCCCAGCTCGCCGACGTACTGGCACACGAGCACGCGCCGCTGAGCCTCGCCCAGCGCGCCAGCGCCGTCGATCCGCAGGTACCCCTGTTCACCACCCTCCTCAACTACCGGCACAACGGCGCTTCGGGCGACGCCGAGCCCGTTGACCTGGCCATCGACGGCGTCGAATGGCTCCGGGTCCGTGAGCGGACCAACTACCCCCTCACCGCGGCGATCGACGACACCGGCACCGACTTCCAGCTCCGGGTCCAGTCCGTCTCTCCCATGGACCCGCGGACGATGTGCGGCTACCTCCACACGGCGGTGCGGAACATCACCGAAGAGCTGGAGGCCCGTCCCGAGGCCGCGCTCCAGCAGCTCGATGTGGTGCCGCCGGCGGAGCTGGAGCGTCTGCTGGTCGAGTGGAACGCGACGGAGAGGCCGATTCCCGAGGGGTCGTTGGCCGGGCTGTTCGAGGCGCAGGTGGAGCAGTCCGCCGATGCGGTCGCGGTGGTGTTCGACAACGAAGAGGTTTCGTACGGGGAGCTGAACCGCCGGGCCAACCGGCTGGCGCGGCTGCTCGTGGAGCGGGGCGTCGGCCCGGAGGCCCGGGTGGGTATCGCGCTGCCCCGGTCCGTAGAGCTGGTGGTGGCGCTGCTGGCGGTGGTGAAGGCCGGAGGGGCGTACGTACCGCTGGACCCGGACTACCCGGCCGACCGCCTCGCGTACATGCTGCGGGATTCCACACCGTCCGTGGTCCTGACGGTGGGCCCGGCGGCCGCCGGCATGCCGGAGTGCGGCGTGGAGCTGCTGGTACTCGACGACCCGCAGACCATCGGGGCACTGTCGGAACGCGCACCGGAGGACCTGACGGACGCCGAGCGCCTCGCGCCGCTGCGCCGCGAGCACCCGGTGTACGTCATCTACACCTCCGGTTCCACCGGCCGCCCCAAGGGCGTCGTCATCCAGCACCGGAGCCTCGTGAACATGGCGCACGCCGCGATCGAGGTCAACGAGATCACCCGGGCAGGCCGCGTGCTCCAGTTCGCCTCACCGAGCTTCGACGTGGCCCAGATGGAAGTGTGGATGTCGCTCCTCTCCGGAGCACGTCTCGTCATGGCACCCGCGGCTGAACTGCTCCCGGGCGAAGGCATGGTGAACGTACTCAAGAGGCACGAGATCACTCACGCGGGAATACCGCCGGTCGTGCTCGCCGCACTTCCCGACGACGCCCTGCCGGACGGAATGACGCTGGTGGTGGGCGGCGAGACGTGTGCACCGGCGATCGTGGAGCAGCGCTCGGCCGGGCGCCGAATGATCAATCAGTACGGTCCCACCGAGACCACGGTCTGCGCCACCATGAGCGCCCCCTTGTCCGGGGCGATGACCCCACCCATCGGTCGCCCGATCGCGAACACCGAAGTCCTGGTACTCGACGGTGGCCTGCGTCCGGTGCCGGCGGGGGCGGTCGGTGAGTTGTACGTCGCCGGTGCGGGTCTGGCGCGTGGGTATCTGGACCGGCCTGGTCTGTCGGCGGAGCGTTTCGTGGCGTGCCCGTTCGGGGCGCCGGGGGAGCGTATGTATCGGACGGGGGACCTGGCCCGCTGGAACAGCGACGGTGAGCTGGAGTTCCTGGGGCGCGTGGACGACCAGGTGAAGATCCGTGGGTTCCGCATCGAGCTCGGGGAGATCGAGACGGTCCTCGCCGGGCACGACGTGGTCGCTCAGGCCGCCGTCGTCGTGCGGGAGGACCGTCCTGGCGATCGGCGGCTCGTCGCGTACGTGGTGCCGGGGGAGGATGCCCCGGCGGGCCTGACGAGTGAACTGCGTGGGCGCGTGGCGAAGGTACTGCCCGACTACATGGTGCCGTCCGCGTTCGTCGTCCTGGACGAGCTGCCGTCGACGGCCAACGGAAAGCTTGACCGCGACGCGTTGCCCGCGCCGGATCTCACGGGTGACGTGTCATCCCGGGGGCCGCGTGATGTGCGGGAGGAGGTGCTGTGCCAGGCCTTCGCCGAGGTCCTGGGCGTGGAGCAGGTGGGCATCGACGACTCGTTCTTCGCGTTGGGTGGGCATTCGCTGCTGGCGGTGTCGTTGGTGGAGCGGTTGCGGGCGCGGGGCGTGGCGGTGGACGTGCGGACGTTGTTCACGTCGCCGACGGTGGCGGGGTTGGCGTCGGTGGTGGGCCGGGCGGATGTGGTGGTGCCGGCGAACGGTATTCCGGTGGGCGGTGTGGATGTGCTCGCGCCGGAGATGGTGCCGCTGGTCGACCTGGACGCCGCGCAGCTTGAGCGGGTCGCCGCTTCCGTCCCCGGCGGGGCGCGCAATGTGGCGGATGTGTATCCGCTGGCGCCGCTTCAGGAAGGCATCTTCTTCCATCATGTGATGGCTGCTGGTGGTGGTGGCGGTGATGTGTATGTGCTGCCGATGGTTCTGGGGTTCGATTCGCGGGCGCTGCTGGATGGTTTCGTGTCGGCGCTGGGGCGGGTTGTCGAGCGGCACGATGTGTTCCGGACTGCGGTGGTGTGGGAGGGGCTGCCCGAGCCGGTGCAGGTTGTGCTGCGGGAGGCGCCCTTGCGGGTTACCGAGGTGAGGCTGGCGGGCTCGGGTGAGGTGGCGGTCGAGGAGCTTTTGGGTCTGGGCGATGTGCCGATGGACTTGGGTTGTGCGCCGCTTCTGGACGTTCATGTGGGCCGGGAAACCGGTGGTGGCCGGTGGCTGCTGCTTCTGCGGATGCATCACCTGATGGGTGATCACACGTCGTCGGAGGTGGTGGCGCGTGAGGTGGGTGCTCTGCTGGCAGGCCGTGGCGGGGAGCTGGGTGAGCCCTTGCCGTTCAGGGAGTTCGTCGCTCAGGCCCGGTTGCGTATATCTCGGGAGGAGCACGAGCGGTACTTCCGTGGGCTGCTGGGCGATGTGGACGAGCCCACGGCGCCGTACGGGGTGCTGGACGTCCAGGGCGACGGCACTGGCCTCAGCGAGGTGTCTCTTGAGGTCGAACGCCCGCTGGCAGAGCGGTTGCGTGAGGTGGCCCGGGGCTTGGGCGTGAGCGCGGCCACGGTGTTCCACGTCGCGTGGGCGCGGGTGGTGGCGGCGCTGTCGGGGCGGGACGACGTGGTGTTCGGCACCGTGGTGTTCGGCCGCCTCCAGGCCGGGGCCGGGGCGGACCGGGTACCCGGGCTGTTCATCAACACGCTCCCGGTGCGGGTGACCGTGGGCGGGGTGTCCGTCGCCGACGCGGTACGCGGGATGCAGGCCCAGCTCGCCGACGTACTGGCACACGAGCACGCGCCGCTGACCCTGGCCCAGCGCGCCAGCGCCGTCGAACCCCCGCTGCCCCTGTTCACCACCCTCCTCAACTACCGGCGCAGTCAGGGAACCGACAAACGGTCGACCGACACCGGCATCGACGGAGTGGAGCGGCTCCACGACCAGGAGCGGACCAATTACCCGCTCATGGCTTCGGTGGACGACATGGGCACGGAGTTCCACCTGACCGTCCAGGCGACGGGCTCCATCGACCCACGAGTGGTGTGCGGCTGCCTCCACACGGCGGTGCGGAGCATCACCGAGGAGCTGGAGGCCCGTCCCGAGGTCGCGCTCCAGCAGCTCGATGTGGTGCCGCCGGCGGAGTTGGAGCGTCTGCTGGTCGAGTGGAACGCGACGGAAGGACCGGTTCCCGGCCGGTCGTTGGCCGGGCTGTTCGAGGCGCGGGTGGAGCAGTCCGCCGATGCGGTCGCGGTGGTGTTCGACAACGAAGAGGTCTCATACGGGGAGCTGAACTGCCGGGCCAACCGGCTGGCGCGGCTGCTCGTGGAGCGGGGCGTCGGCCCGGAGGCCCGGGTGGGTATCGCGCTGCCCCGGTCCGTGGAGCTGGTGGTGGCGCTGCTGGCGGTGGTGAAGGCCGGAGGGGCGTACGTACCGCTGGACCCGGACTACCCGGCCGACCGCCTCGCGTACATGCTGCGGGACGCGGCGCCCACGACGGTGGTGACATCGGCATCGGTGGCCCAGGACCTGCCCGAAACCGCGATCCCGCATCTGCTCCTGGACGACCCCCGGAACATCGCGGCACTCGCTGCCTGCTCGCAGGAGGATCTGACGGACGTGGACCGTCTGGCGCCGCTGCGCCCCGAGCATCCGGCGTATGTGATCTACACGTCGGGTTCGACGGGTCGTCCGAAGGGTGTGGTGGTGCCGCATCGGGGGATCGTGAACCGGCTGGTGTGGATGCAGGCGGAGTACGGTCTGGGTGCTGATGATCGGGTGTTGCAGAAGACGCCGTCGGGTTTCGATGTGTCGGTGTGGGAGTTCTTCTGGCCGCTGATCGCGGGTGCGGGGCTGGTGGTGGCGGCTCCGGGCGGGCACAAGGACCCGGGCTATCTGGCGGAGCTGATCCGGGTCCGGGGCGTGACGACGGTTCATTTCGTGCCGTCGATGCTTCAGGCCTTCCTGGGTGATCCGGCGGCGGCCTCGTGCACGGGCCTTCGTCGGGTGATCTGTTCGGGTGAGGCGTTGTCGGCGGGGCTGGCGAACCGGTTCCAGGCCGTGGTGGCGGGCGTTCCGCTGCACAATCTGTACGGGCCGACGGAGGCGTCGGTGGACGTGACGTACTGGGAGTGCGCGGCCGTGGAGGTTTCCGGCTCGGAGGCGGTCTCCGTCCCGATCGGCCGGCCGATCGCCAACACGCGCATGTTCGTCCTCGACAGTGCCTTACGTCCGGTTCCGGCGGGGGCGGTCGGTGAGCTGTACATCGCCGGTGTCGGCCTGGCGCGTGGGTATCTGAACCGGCCGGGCCTGACGGCGGAACGCTTCGTCGCCTGCCCGTTCGGGGCACCCGGCGAGCGCATGTACCGGACGGGGGACCTGGCCCGCTGGAACACCGACGGCGAGCTGGAGTTCCTGGGGCGCGTGGACGACCAGGTGAAGATCCGTGGGTTCCGCATCGAGCTCGGCGAGATCGAAACGGTCCTCGCCGGGCACGGCGCGCTCGCTCAGGCCGCCGTTGTCGTGCGCGAGGACCGTCCTGGCGACCGGCGGCTCGTCGCGTACGTGGTGCCGGGTGGCGACACGGCCGAGGTGTCCGTCGCTGACATCCGTGCCTCCATGGAGGCCTTCCTGCCCGACTACATGGTGCCCTCCGCCTTCGTCGTCCTGGACGAGCTGCCCCTGACCGTCAACGGCAAGCTCGACCGCAAGGCGCTTCCCGCCCCTGATCACAGCCCCGTCGCCGTTGGCCGTGAGCCGGTGACGGAGCGGGAGAGGGTGCTGTGTCAGGCCTTCGCCGAGGTCCTGGGCGTGGAGCGGGTCGGTGTGGATGACTCGTTCTTCGCGCTGGGCGGGCATTCGCTGCTGGCGGTGTCGCTGGTGGAGCGGTTGCGGACGCGGGGCGTCATGGTGGACGTACGCACCCTGTTCACCTCGCCGACGGTGACGGGGCTGGCGTCGGTGGTGGGCCGGGCGGACGTCGTCGTGCCGCCGAACGGCATCCCGCCCACCGGCACGGACGTGATCACGCCGGACATGGTGCCGCTCGTCGACCTGGACGCCGCACAGCTCGAACAGGTCGCCGCTTCCGTCCCCGGCGGGGCGCGCAATGTGGCGGACGTGTACCCCCTGGCACCCCTCCAGGAGGGCATCTTCTTCCACCACGTGATGGCCGCCGGTGGGGGCGGTGACGCCTACGTATTGAGCGCCGTCCTGGGGTTCGACTCGCGGGCGCTGCTGGATGGTTTCGTGTCGGCGCTGGGCCGGGTGGTCGAGCGGCACGATGTGTTCCGGACTGCGGTGGTGTGGGAAGGGCTGCCCGAGCCGGTACAGGTCGTGCTGAGGGAAGCGCCGCTGCGGGTCACGGAGGTCACCTCTGCGGAGATCGCTGAGGCCGGGCCGATGGATCTTCGTCGTGCGCCACTGCTCGATGTGCATGTCGCAAGGGACCCCGACAGGGACCCCGACAGGGACCCCGACGCGGACCGCTGGCGGCTGCTCCTCCGCGTCCACCACCTCATCAGCGACCACACCTCACTGGAAGTGGTGGCGCGTGAGGTGGGTGCTCTGCTGGCAGGCCGGGGCGGGGAGCTGGGTGAGCCCTTGCCGTTCAGGGAGTTCGTCGCCCAGGCCCGGTTGCGTAGGTCTCGGGAGGAGCACGAGCGGTACTTCCGTGGGCTGCTGGGCGATGTGGACGAGCCCACGGCGCCGTACGGGGTGCTGGACGTCCAGGGCGACGGCAGCGATGTGAGCGAGGCGTCCCTGCCCCTCGCGGGCGAAGCGGCGGCTCGGTTGCGTGAGGTGGCCCGGGGCCTGGGGGTGAGCGCGGCAACGGTGTTCCATGTCGCGTGGGCGCGGGTGGTGGCGGCGTTGTCGGGGCGGGACGACGTGGTGTTCGGCACCGTGGTGTTCGGCCGCCTCCAGGCGGGTGCGGGGGCGGACCGGGTGCCGGGTCTGTTCATCAACACCCTCCCTGTCCGCGCTGCCATGCGGGGCTCGGTGGCCGACGCGGTACGCGGGATGCAGGCCCAGCTCGCCGACGTACTGGCACACGAGCACGCGCCGCTGAGCCTCGCCCAGCGCGCCAGCGCCGTCGAACCCCCGCTGCCCCTGTTCACCACCCTCCTCAACTACCGGCACACCCCCGCGTCCGACGAGCCGGGCACCGCCACCGGTATCCCGGGCGCCGAATGGCTCCACGTCCGCGAGCGCACCAACTACCCCCTCACCGCGGCGGTCGACGACACCGGCTCCGGCTTCCAGTTGGTGGTGAAGGCGGCCGGGCTCATCGATCCGCACCGCGTCTGCGGCTACCTGCGCACCGCCCTCGAAGGCGTCACCGGCGCCCTTGAGGCGCACCCCGAAGCCCCGCTGCGGCAGCTAGACGTACTCGACACCGATGAGCGGGAGACGCTACTGGGCCTGTCCCGTAGTACGACGGCGCGGGAGGTGGCTGCCCAGACCGTTCCTGCCGAGTCGGTGGTGGAGCAGTTCGAGGCGCAGGCGACTCGGTCCCCGGCAGCGACGGCTCTGGTGTCCAGCAGCGAACAGGTCTCGTACGAGGAACTGAACCGCCGGGCCAACCGGCTGGCGCGGCTGCTCGTGGAGCGGGGCGTCGGCCCGGAGGCCCGGGTGGGCATCGCCCTGCCCCGGTCCGTGGACCTGGTGGTGGCGCTCCTCGCGGTGCTGAAGGCCGGTGCGGCGTACGTACCGCTGGACCCCGACCACCCGGCCGAGCGCCTCGCCCACATGCTGCGGGACGCCGCACCCTCCGTGCTGCTGACGGCCCGCCCAGCGGCCGCTTCCGTCCCGGACCGCGGGATCCCGCGACTGCTTCTCGACGACCCGCGGACCGTGGCGGCCCTGGCCCGGAGGGACCCGGGGAACGTGACGGACGCCGACCGCCCGGCGCCCCTGCGCCCCGACCACCCGGCCTACGTCATCTACACGTCCGGTTCCACCGGCCGCCCCAAGGGCGTCGTCATCCGGCACCGGAGCCTGGGCAATTACGTGGCGCACTGCCGTCACGCGTACCCCGAGCTGGCCGGCAGGACCCTGCTGCACGCGTCGGTGGCCTTCGACGGCAGCGTCACCGTCCTCCACGGGGCACTCACCCAGGGCGGCACCGTCTGCGTCGCAGCCTTGGACGACCAGGTGGCCGCTGAGGTGGGCAGCGAGCCCTTCACGCTCCTCAAGGTGACCCCCAGCCATCTGCCTTACCTCGACGCGCTCGCCGGCGCCTGTGCTCCCGACGGCCGGCTGATGCTCGGCGGCGAGCAGGTCAACGCCGCCGAGCTGGGGCGATGGCGGCTGCGGAACCCGGGGATCGGCGTGGTCAACCACTACGGGCCGACCGAGACGACAGTCGCCTGCACGGACCATCGGCTCGCCCCTGGTGACGGGATACGCGGCGGCACGGTGCCGATCGGCAGGCCCATCGCGCAGGTGCGGACGTATGTGCTGGACGGCGGACTGCGGCCGGTACCGGTCGGTGTGCCCGGTGAGCTGTACGTCTCCGGCGTGGGGCTGGCGCGGGGCTATCTGAACCGGCCGGGTCTGACGGCGGAGCGCTTCGTCGCCTGCCCGTTCGGGGCGCCGGGGGAGCGTATGTACCGGACGGGGGACCTGGCCCGCTGGAACACCGACGGTGAGCTGGAGTTCCTGGGGCGCGCCGATGACCAGGTGAAGATCCGTGGGTTCCGCATCGAGCTCGGGGAGATCGAGACGGTCCTCGCCGGGCACGGCGCGGTCGCCCAGTGCGCCGTCGTCGTACGGGAGGACCGCCCCGGCGACCGGTACGTGGCCGCGTACGTCGTATCGGCGGAAGCCGGCGACGGTGTGGCGTTCGTCGCTGAACTGCGCGCGTACCTGGGACTGCTCCTGCCGGATCACATGGTGCCGTCGGCCTTCACGGTGCTGGCCGGACTGGCCCTGACCGTCAACGGGAAGCTCGACCGCCGGGCTCTCCCCGCCCCCGACCGCTCCGGCACCGCAACGGCCGCCCCCGGCCGGGAGCCGGTGACGGAGCGGGAAGCGCGGTTGTGCGATGTGTTCGCCGAGGTCCTCGGTGTGGACCGCGTCGGCCTCCAGGACTCCTTCTTCGACCTCGGCGGGCACTCGCTCCTCGCCATCCGGCTCGCCAACAGGGTCCAGGCCGAGCTGGGAACGGCGTTCACCGTCCGGCAGGTCTTCGCGTACCCGACCGTCGCCGCCGTCCTGGAGATGCTGGACCGGCCGGGCGACCCGGGGCGGCGGCCGGACGACCCGCGGCAGCGGCCGGACGGGCCGGGGCGGCGGCCGGACCGGTCGGCGGAAAGGGGCGGGCCGGACGGCCTCGGCGTGCTCCTGCCGCTCCGGGCCCGTGGGGACTCCGCTCCGCTCTTCTGCGTCCACCCGGCGGCCGGGCTCAGTTGGTGCTACTCGCCGCTGCTGGCCTCCATGCCGGCCGACCGACCGCTGTACGGGCTCCAGGCCCGGGGCCTGGACGGCATCGGCACCCTTGCGGCCTCGGTGGCCGAGATGGCGGCGGACTACATCGCGCAGATCCGCACGGTTCGCAGGACCGGGCCGTACCACCTTCTCGGGTGGTCGCTGGGCGGGGTCGTCGCGCACGAGATGGCGGTGCGGCTTCAGGAGGAGGGCGACGAAGTAGGCGCCCTCGTCCTGCTGGACTCCTACCCGCGCAGCGGCCGGACGGCCGCCCGGGCCCGTGCCCGGCTCGCTGGAGCCGGTGGACCCGACGGAACGAAGCGGCTCGCGGCGTTGGCGGAGGGCCTCGGGGTCGGACTGCCGGCCGACCGGACGGCACTGCGGGAGGCCGATCTCGTGCGTCTCATACGCGCCGGTGGGGAGATGCTCGCCGCCCTTTCCGAGGAGGACATCACCGCGATGGCGACAGTCGCCGAGAACAACTCCGTTCTCCTCGGCGCGCACGTCCCGCGGCTGTTCAGGGGAGACGTGGCCTTCATGTCGGCGAGTGAGGGCAGGCGCCCGGACGACCCCGTCGTCGAGCAGTGGAAGCCGTACGTCTCCGGAACGGTCCACGAGACCCCGCTGCCGTACGCCCACGTGGAGATGGCCCATCCCGACGCGCTGGCACGGACCTGGCAGGCCGTGGCCGCGTACCTGGCCGATCACTGAAACCCCCGGAGCAGGAACGGCCCCCACCGGGCTCACCCGGTGGGGCCCTGGTACTAGGGGAGCGAGCAGGTGCCGTCCGACACCTGTAGGCCCTTGTCGGCGCCTGCCGTCCGGTTCACGACGGCCGGTACGCAGCCGGCTCCGTCGAGACTGTAGGGGTAGGGAATGGCGACCGTGGTGGTGGACCGCGGGTCGGGGCCCGCGGGGTGGTTCTCGCTGCCGGGGGCGGACCAGGTCACGTTGTCGAAGACGTTGCCGCTGACCTGCCAGTAACCGGCGGCGTCGGTGTAGAAGGTGCCCAGGACGTCCTTGGAGTCCTCGAAGTAGTTGGCGTCCACCTTGGCGCGGGCGCCGGCGCGGGAGTTGATACCGGACTCGTTGAGGCGCACGTAGTGGTTGTTGTACATGTGGGCCGTGCCGCCGCGCAGCAGGGGAGCCCGGGAGTCGATGTTCTCGTAGAGGTTGTGGTGGTAGGTGATGAAGCCGTTCGACAGGTCGCTCTCACTGGACCCGACGAGGCCGCCCCGGCCGGAGTTGCGCAGGATGCTGTAGGACAGGGTCACGTACTGGGTGTTGGCCTTCATGTCGAAGAGGCCGTCGAACCCCTCCGACTCCCCACCCGACGCTTCCAGGGTGACGTGGTCCACCCAGACGTTGCGGACGTTGCTCTCCATGCCGATGGCGTCACCGCCGTTGGACGTGGGGGTCCCCGACTTCTTGACGTTCCGGACGGTGACGTTCTGGATGATGATGTTGCGGGCCTCGCGTATGTGGATGCCCAGTTGGTCGAAGACGGCGCCGCTGCCGACCCCGACGATCGTGACGTTGCTGATCTGCTTGAGCTCGATCACGCCGTCGGCGGTGTTGCAGCTCCCGCCCGACACCTTCTTGGTGTTGCCGTGGTTGATGGTGCCCTCGACCTGGATGGTGATCGGGGTGCCGCTGCTTGCCCGGCCGCACAGGGCCGCGTGGATCGCGGTCCCCGTGGTGGCCCGTACCGTCTGCCCGCCCGCACCGCCGGTGGTCCCGCCGTTCTGCGTCGCGTAGCCCGTGACCCCACCGGTCGCCGCCGACGCCTCGGGGGTCGTCAGCACCGCACCGGTCGCGGCGGCAAGCGCCGCCGTGGCCAGCACCGCACAGAGTCGTCCTGCGACTGTTCGTCTCATTCCCGCTCCTCGCTCCTCGTCGTCCTCGCGCGCTGGGAGCCGCTGCTCCATGCCCTAGTGGTCCCGGCAGGCCGTTGAGGTTGCCGCCCGGACCGCCGCCGTGGAACGCGACGCCCGTGTCGGGAACCCCGGAGGCGCGTTGACACTCATCGTTCGTGGGTATGGGAGACCGGCGCGCAAGGGTGCCGAAGCTCCCCCGATCTCCAGTGAGTTGAGGATCTGACGTGATCTTGTCATCGCACCGACGCCTGGCAGTGGGCGCCGTCCTGGTCTCCGCCATCGTGGGTGGGGTGGTCGCCCCCGCCACCGCCCAGGCCGCGCCCGCCACCGCCCAGGCCGCCCCGGCCGCCTTCACCCCCGCCGCGCACACCGCGACTCCCGCGCCCGACATGGAGGGCGTGGTCGCGGCCCTGAACGCCGCCATGGCCAACGGCGCGCCGGGCGCGATGGCCCGGTTCACCGGACCCGAGGGCGTCCAGGCCCGGGCGGTCGGCGTGCGGGACCGGGACTCGGGCGCGGCCATGGACACCCGGGCGCGCTTCCGCGTCGGCAGCGTCAGCAAGACCTTCTCCTCCGTGGTGCTGCTCCAGTTGGTGGACGAGGGCAGACTTGAGCTCGACGCTCCGGTGAACCGGTACCTGCCCGGGCTGCTGCCGGACGACCGGATCACGGTGCGTCACCTGCTGACCCACCGCAGCGGCCTGGCGGACTACACCGAGAAGATGTTCGCCCACACCGTGCCGGGCTTCGAGTCCGTACGGAACCGGGTCTTCAGCTACCAGGAGCTGCTGGACCTCTCGCTGGGCGAACCGCGCACCACCGAGCCGGGCGCGGCGTACAAGTACTCGAACACCAACTTCGTCGTGGTGGGCATGCTCATCGAGGAGATCACCGGCAAGCCGGTCGGCCGGGAGTACGAGCGCCGCATCATCAAGCCGCTGCGGCTGCGCAACACCGCGTACGTACACCCCGACACGCGCGTCAAGGGCCTGCACGTGCGCGGCTACCTGCACCCCGACGAGGCCGGCGCGCCGCTCGTCGACTCCACCGAGCAGACGGTCTCCTGGGCGCAGTCGGCCGGGGCGGTCATCTCCGACCCGGCGGACCTGAACACCTTCATGACGGCGCTGATGCGGGGCCGGCTGCTGTCGCCGCGGATGCTGGACGCCATGACCACGGTCACCCCGACGGACGCGACGAACACCCGGTTCTACGGGCTCGGTCTGCGCCGCTACGACCTGTCCTGCGGCGCCCAGGTGTACGGCCACACCGGCACCGTGCAGGGCTACTACACCTACGCCTTCGCCACCCGGGACGGCCGGCGCGGCCTGTCGGCGATGGCGAACACCTCGAACCGGGGGGCGGCCAACACGGCGCTCGGCGGATCGCTGGAGGCCGCGTTCTGCGGGAAGAAGCCGGCAGCGGCGGCGCCGTCGTCCCGCGCGGCGCGCGACGTGCCGGTGGCGCCCGCCGAGGCCGACCTGCCCGAGCGCCGCTGAGACAGGCCGGTGCCGGGCCGCGCAGGCGCGGCGCCCGGTGGGTCTTGCGTGGCCGTACGGGTGGATCGGCGGGCCGCGGTGTTTGCCCGGGGTGACGCGGGCGCACCCATCCGTCGACCGAGACCTGTCACACGGCACGTAAGGACGTACATCATGGCCGGTACCGACAAGCGGCAGCAGTTCGAAGAGATCGACACCGACGGCGACGGGTACATCACGCTGGACGAGCTGAGGACCTCCCTGGACGGCGACAGCAGGGTCAGCCCGAGCCACGTCGAGATCATCATGCGCATGGCTGACGAGGACGGCGACCGCCGCATCGGCTACGAGGAGTACGCCCAGTTCGTCCGCTGACTTCCCGTCACAACGACTGAGAGGCGCACCCGGGGACCCCGGGTGCGCCGCCTCAAGGGCTCCTCGCGGGAAAGGCCGCCGGGCCGCAGCGGTACTCAGCTCACGTGGGCGGCGATGGTTCGCGCGCACGCCATGGACTCGGTGTGCGTCGTGTCCACCTCCACGTCGTAGGACACCCCCTCGTGAACCACGGCCGCCTGCGACGCGGCCATCCCCTGGACGCGGTCTCCTCGCGCGACCTCACGCCCCGCGGCGACCGCGCTCTCGCACCTGACGCCGACCCACAGCACGGCCAGTCCGCCCAGAGCCTTCCGCCACCGCTGCTGGGACTCCGCCCCGCCCAGGAAGACGTCGTCGATGATGACCCTGGCGCCCGCACGGACCATCGCCACGACGCCCTCCATCCAGGCCGCCTCCAGCGCCCGGAACTCCTCCCCGACGCTCACCCCGCCGTCCGCGGCGAAGGTGATCCCCTCGTCCGACGCCCGCATCCTCGCGGGCATGGCGTCGACGAACGAGTCGCACCCGAACGCCAGCCAGGGATCGGGCAGTACGGCCTGGAGGCACCGTACGATCCCGGACTTCCCGGCGCTGGAACCACCGTTGAGAATGATCATCTGAGTCGTCACCGCGCCACCGTACGGCGCCCGCGCGGCCTTTGGCGACGTCAGGCCGCTGCCTCCACCCGTGCGTGGCCCGGGGTCTCCTGCCGTACGACGCGCCGGCGCCGGGACGGCAGCATGCCCGCCGCCGGGTGGGCGACGCCCCAGGCCGCGCCCTTGCAGATCAGCTCCTTGTAGAGGGCGGCCACGCGGCCCGTCAGGGCGCTGTCCTTCGTCCGGTCGTCGGCGGTGACGAACTGGATCAGGCCCTCCTTGCGGCCGAGGGAGACGCACTGCTGGAAGTAGCGGATGGGGACGTGGGGGACCTTGGCGTCGCCGGCGAGCCGGGCGGCGATGGCGTCGGCGGCCTGCCAGGCCATCGGGACGCCCGAGGCGCAGGACATGCGCAGCGGCTTGTCGTTCGGGCCGATCGCCATCGCCGCGTCGCCCACGGCGTACACGTCCGGGTGGGAGACCGAGCGCATCGTGCGGTCGACCACGATCTGGCCGCGGTCGGTGACCTCCAGGGTGGTGGCCCCGGCGATCGGGTGGACGGCGAAGCCGGTGGTCCAGACGGTGGCCTTTGAGGGGATGGTCCGGCCGTCGGCGGTCGTCACGGCGTCCGCCGCCACGGCGGTGACCGCGGCGTGTTCGTGGACCGTGATGCCGAGCCCGTCCACCACCTTCCGCAGGTGGGCGCGGCCCTTCTGCGAGAGCCAGTCGCCGAGGGCGCCGTGGGCGGCCAGGGCGACGTCGAGGTCCGGGCGGGCCTCGGCGATCTCCGTCGCGGCCTCCAGCCCGGTCAGGCCGCCGCCGACCACGACCACCGGCATGCCGGCGCCCAGGGCGGCCAGGCGGTCGCGGAGGCGGACGGCGCCGGGGCGGCCGGCGATGTCGTGGGCGTGCTCGGCGACGCCGGGGACGCCCCCGTCGTTCCAGCCGCTGCCGAGGGCGTAGACGAGGGTGTCGTACGCCAGCTCCTCCAGGCCCTGACCGGCGGTGACCGTCACCGTCTTGCGGTCCGCGTCCACGGCGGTGACCTTCGCGAGCTTCAGCTCCACGCCCGTGCCCGCGAACATCTCGCTGAAGGGCCGGGGCTTCAGGTCCTGGCCGGCCGCGATCTGGTGCAGCCGGACGCGCTCGACGAAGTCGGGCTCGGGGTTGACGAGGGTGATGGTGACGTCCTCGCGGTGCAGCCGCTTGGCGAGGCGGCCGGCGGCGGTGGCTCCGGTGTAGCCGGCTCCGAGGACGACGATGCGGTGCTGCATGTGCCTGCTCCTGTCTGCGAGGGTCACGCCGTTGTCGTGCGCGGTTTCGCCCCTTGAACCGGGCAGCGCGGCGTTTCCTGACAGGATCGGGATGTGAAGCACGTCACATCGGGTCGGAGGGTGGTCAGAGGGTGTGGAGCGGGGTGCCGCCGCCGAGGCCCCCGGCGGCCCACTGCTCGGTTGCGCGGACGAGCTTGTCGGGGTTGACCTGGCTGCGGATCGCGACGATGCCCTCCGCGGTGACCTCCAGGCACGTGATCGCGACGACCCGGCCGTCCACCACCGCCACGATGGCGGGCTCGCCGTTGGCGGTCGTGGCGTAGATGTCGGGCGCGCCACCGATGTGGGCCCGCTTGGCGTCGCTGGGCTTGAACAGGCCGCGCAGGAACTTCGCGACCGCGAGCGCGCCCTCGAACGCCTTCGCCCGGGCCGGGACCTTCCCGCCGCCGTCGCCGGCCGCGATGGCGTCCTCGGTGAGCAGGCGTACGAGGGGTTCGGTACGGCCACTGGTCGCCGCCGCCAGGAACTCCTCGACGATCCTCCGCGCGGCGGCCTCGTCGATCTCGGTACGCGCCTTGCCGGCCGCGACGTGCTTCTTGGCCCGGTGGTAGGTCTGCTGGCTGGCGGCCTCGGTGATGTCCAGGATCTCGGCGATCTCCCGGTGCGGGTAGTCGAAGGCCTCACGCAGCACGTACACCGCCCGCTCGCCCGGCGACAGGCGCTCCAGCAGGACGAGGACGGCGTACGACACCGACTCGCGCTGCTCGGCGGTGTCGGCCGGACCGAGCATCGGGTCCCCGGCGAGCAGCGGCTCGGGGAACCACTGCCCCACGTAGGTCTCCCGCCGGGCCCGTGCCGAAGTGAGCATGTTGAGGCACAGGTTGGTGAGGACCTTCGTCAGCCAGGCCTCCGGCACCTCGACCCGCTCGACGTCGGCCGCCTGCCAGCGCAGGAACGTTTCCTGCACGGCGTCCTCGGCCTCACTCGCCGAGCCGAGCAGCCGGTAGGCAATGGCCTCCAGCCGGGGCCTGGCAGCCTCGAACCGGTCGACGTCACTCATGAGCAGGGCCATGCCCGCGATCCTAGCCGGGCTTCTCGAACGCGTGCCCCTCCAGCGGGCGTCGAGGCATCCTGCACGTGAGGGCCGGCAGACTGCTTCCGCCGCGTTCGCCCACCGTCAGTCCCCCGTCACGGGGGCGGGCGCGGCCCACGCGAGGCCCGGTCCGGAGACCGCCTCGAACCTCCCGCGGCCCCCGCCCCGCCCGCCCCCGCCGCGCAGGCCCTCGCCGCGCCGCCCCCCCCGCGCCCCACCCGGACCACCCGGCCTTCCACGTCACCGACGACACCGGCCCGCCCTGTCCAGGGACGCTCGCGAAACCGTCCAAAGTGGCCGGAGAAAACCGGGACCACGCCCCGCGCGCCGCTAGTGTGCCCCACGCCCTCGACGCGGGCCCGCGCGGAGAACCCCGCCGAACCCGCCACCGCGCTGCCCGGCCTACCACGGTGTCAGCGCCGTGTCAGGTCCGTATGGGCGGGGCCTCGCATACTCGTTTCCGAGCTCGCAGAGAGGGGAGGGAGGGGGTGCGCGCCCCGGACACACCATGACCACGAATCACTTCTCACCTACGTCCCCGGTGTCCCCCGACGCGCCGATGTCCGTCGTCCTCGACCCCGGCCCGCCCCCCTACGACGCCCCGCCCGTCCTGGAGTTGCGCGGCCCCCTCGACACCGGCCGCCTCGAAGCCGCCCTGGAACGCATCGCCGCGCGGCTGCCCGACGGCCCGCCCTGGCAGCACCGGCTCCAGCGCCACGGACCGGGCCACCACACCCTGACCCTGACCACGGGCGCGCCCGGCGACTTCCCGGCCGGCCTGCTGGCCGACCTGCTCACCGACGCCACGACCACGGCGGCCGGCCCGCTCGTACGCGGTGTCGTCCCGAGCCCGCTCCAGCGCGACCTGCTGTCCGACGCCGACGCCACCACCGATCCGGCCGCGGCCCGCCACGTCGGGCAGCTCGCCTGCGTGTGGCACGGCCCGCTCGACCCCGAACGCTTCACGGCGGCCTGGCAGTCCCTCGTCGACCGCGAGAGCGTGCTGCGCTCCGCCTTCGACGACAGCCCCGAGCCGCGGATCGTCGTGCACGACCGCGTCCGGGCCGACGTCGTACGGCTGCCGCACGGCTCCGCCGACTGGACGGCGCTCGTCGAGGGCGACCGGCTGCGCGGCCTCGACCCGCGCACCCCCGGGCCGCTGCGCGTGACCGTGCTGGGCGGCGGGCCCGTCGTGTCCGTCACCGCACCGCCCACACGGGTGCTGCTCACCTACCACCACGCCCTGCTCGACGACTTCAGCGCCCGCCTGCTGCTGCGCGAGTTCACCCGCGCCTACCTGGCCGGCGGCCGGCTGCCGGGCGGCGAGCGGCGCCCCGACATGGGGGACTACACCCACTGGCTCGCGGGCCAGGACACCACCGCGGCACGGGAGTTCTGGTCCTCGGCCGCGCCACCGCCCGGTGCCGCGCACTCGCCCCTCCCGGCGGCCCCTCGCGCCTCCACCGCCGCGGGCACCGGAACCGGCCGCGCCCGGCTGCGGCTCACCCCCGCCCAGACCGCGCGGCTCGGCGCCTGGGCGGCCGGCTGGGGCGGCACCGAGAGCGGCGCGCTCCAGGCGGTGTGGGCCCTGCTGCTGTACCGGGCCACCGGGTCCGCCGACGCCGAGCCGGTCCGCTTCAGCGTGGCCGTGTCCGGGCGCGGCATCCCGTTCGAGGGCGTGGAGCGCCTGCCGGGTGCCCTGCGCAACCCGCTGCCCCTGTCCGTCGTGGTCGACCCGCGCGCCACCGTGCCGCAGCTCCTGGCCGAACTGCGCGACCGGGCGCTGGACATGGCGGCGTACGAATGGGTCTCGGCGGGCCAGATCCACGCCTGGACGCAGGACCGGGACCGGAACCAGGACCGGGGCCAGGGCCGGGGCCAGGGCCGGGACCGCCACGACCGGGACCGGGACCGCGATCGGCCGTCCGCCCCGCCGGGCACCCTCGTCGTCTTCGAGAGCCGGCCGCGTCCGGCGGACGACCTCGCCCCGGAACTCGCCGCCGAGGGGATCCGCCTGGAGCCCCCGGTGACGCTCGCCGCCCGGACGGCGTTCCCCCTCACCCTCGCCGCCCAGCACGACAAGGACGGCGGCCTCGTCCTGACCGTCTCGTACGACCGCGACCGGGCCGCCGCCGTCGCCGACGTCCTGGCCCACGCCGGGTACCTGCTGCACGAACTGCCGCTCATGCCGGGCGAGTCCACCACCGTCGCCGACATCGTCGAGCTGCTGGCGGACGCCGACACCGAGGCCGGCACGAGCCGGGACGCGCACGCGGCCACCCAGGCGGACGGCGCCGCCGCCGGCCCCGGCCGGAAGGCGCACCCCGACGCCCCGACCGCCACCGCCGCCACCCAAGAGGGCACCCACCGGCCGACGCCTGCCGTCGTCACCCTCCGCCCCGGCCGGGGCCCCGGTGCCGGGACCGTGTGCCTCCTTCCGGCGGCCGGGAACCCGCGCTCCCGGTACGACCTGCTCGCCCGCTCCTACCGGGGACCCGAGGCCCTCGTGCTGCTGGACCCCGTACCCGACGACCCCCACGCCCGTCACACCGCGCTGCGGCCGCTGGCCGACGCGGGCGGGCGCCTGGTGCTGGGCGGTTTCTCCGGATGCGGAGCCACCGCGTACGACATCGCCCGGCTCATCGCCGCGCACGGCGGCCGGCCACCCCTCGTGGTGCTCGCGGCCACCTCGGCCGCCGCCGCGGACCTCGCCCGGCTGCTCGAATCCGCAGCCGAACGCGCCGGATGACGCCTGGATGACCACCGGACGACACCGAAAAGACCCGGCCGTGCAGCGAACGGCCGTCCAACGGACCTCACACCTCTGGAGAACCATGTCCCGTCGCCTGTTCACCTCGGAGTCCGTGACCGAGGGCCACCCCGACAAGATCGCCGACCAGATCAGCGACGCCATCCTCGACGCGCTCCTGCGCCAGGACCCGGCCTCCCGGGTCGCCGTGGAGACGCTGATCACCACCGGCCAGGTCCACATCGCCGGCGAGGTGACCACGTCCGCGTACGCCGACATCCCCGCCCTCGTCCGCGAGACGATCCTGTCCATCGGCTACGACTCGTCGGCCAAGGGCTTCGACGGGGCCTCCTGCGGCGTCTCCGTCTCCATCGGCGCGCAGTCGCCCGACATCGCGCAGGGCGTCGACACGGCGTACGAGAAGCGCGTCGAGGGTGCCGCCGAAGGCGCCGAGGGGGACGAGCTCGACCAGCAGGGCGCCGGCGACCAGGGCCTGATGTTCGGTTACGCGACGAACGAGACGCCGACCCTGATGCCGCTGCCGATCGACCTCGCCCACCGCCTGTCGCGCCGCCTGACCGAGGTGCGCAAGGACGGCACCGTCCCCTACCTCCGTCCCGACGGCAAGACCCAGGTCACCATCGAGTACCTGGGCAGCCGCCCGGTCCGGCTCGACACGGTCGTCGTCTCCTCGCAGCACGCCGCCGACATCGACCTCGACTCCCTCCTCACCCCGGACATCCGCGAACACGTCGTCGAGCACGTCCTCGCCGAACTCGCCGACGACGGCATCAAGCTGGACACCGACGGCTACCGGCTCCTGGTCAACCCCACCGGCCGCTTCGAGATCGGCGGCCCCATGGGCGACGCGGGGCTCACCGGCCGCAAGATCATCATCGATACGTACGGCGGCATGGCCCGCCACGGCGGCGGCGCGTTCTCCGGCAAGGACCCGTCCAAGGTCGACCGTTCGGCCGCCTACGCCATGCGCTGGGTCGCCAAGAACGTCGTCGCGGCCGGGCTCGCCGAGCGGTGCGAGGTCCAGGTCGCGTACGCCATCGGCAAGGCCGAGCCGGTCGGCCTGTTCGTCGAGACCTTCGGCACCGGGACCGTCGCCCAGGAGCGCATCGAGAAGGCGATCGGCGAGGTCTTCGACCTCCGCCCGGCCGCCATCATCCGCGACCTCGACCTGCTGCGGCCCATCTACGGCCGGACCGCCGCCTACGGCCACTTCGGCCGCGAACTGTCCGACTTCACCTGGGAGCGCACCGACCGCGCCCAGGCCCTGAAGGCCGCGGCCGGCATCTGACCGGCCGGCGTACCCGTACCCCGAGGAGAACCCGACGTGCGCATCGCTGTCACCGGTTCCATCGCCACCGACCATCTGATGGTCTTCCCCGGCCGGTTCGCGGATCAGCTCATCCCCGACCAGCTCGCCCATGTGTCGCTCTCCTTCCTGGTCGACGCGCTGGAAGTGCGCCGGGGCGGAGTCGCGGCCAACGTCGCCTTCGGTCTCGGCGGCCTCGGCCTCACGCCCGTGCTGGTCGGGGCCGTGGGCGGCGACTTCGCCGAGTACGAGGTCTGGCTCAAGGAGCACGGGGTCGACACCGGGCGGGTCCACGTGTCGGCGGAGCGGCAGACCGCCCGGTTCATGTGCATCACGGACGAGGACGCGAACCAGATCGCCGCCTTCTACGCGGGCGCCATGCAGGAGGCCAGGGAGATCGACCTCCGGCAGCTCACCGGCCCGGGGGAGGAGCGGCCCGACCTGGTCCTGGTCTGCCCCAACGACCCGGCGGCGATGCTCCGCCACACCGCGCAGTGCCGCGAACTGGGCCTGCCCTTCGCCGCCGACCCCTCCCAGCAGCTCGCCCGGCTGGACGGCGCCGAGGCACGGGACCTGGTCGACGGCGCCCGCTGGCTGTTCACCAACGAGTACGAGGCCGCCCTGCTGCTCGAACGCACCGGCTGGGACCGCGAGACGGTCCTCGGCAAGGTCGACGCCTGGGTCACCACACTCGGCGAGGCGGGCGTACGGATCGACCGGCGCGACCACGACCCGCTCACCGTCCCGGCGGTCCCCGATGCGCCCGTCGCCGACCCGACGGGCGTCGGCGACGCCTTCCGGGCCGGTTTCCTGGCGGCGGTCGCCCGTGGGCTGCCCCTGGAGTCCGCCGCCCGGCTCGGCTGTGTGGTGGCGGGCGAGGCGCTCGGCGCCGTGGGCTCGCAGGCGTACCGGGTCGATCCGGAACGCCTGCTGGCGACGGCCACGCGCGCGTACGGCGCCGAAGCGGCGCGGCTCCTCGCACCCGGCCTGGGTGACGGGTCCTCAGAGGACCCGTCATGAGCGGGACGAGGGCGGACGCCCTCCGCGAGGCGCTGGCCACCCGTGTGGTGGTGGCCGACGGGGCCATGGGCACCATGCTCCAGGCGCACGATCCCTCGCTGGACGACTTCCAGCAGATGGAGGGGTGCAACGAAGTCCTGAATGTGACCCGGCCGGACATTGTGCGGTCGGTGCATGAGGAGTACTTCGCGGTCGGTGTGGACTGTGTGGAGACGAACACCTTCGGTGCGAATTTCGCGGCGTTGGGGGAGTACGACATCCCGGAGCGGGTGTTCGAGCTGTCGGAGGCGGGCGCGCGGATCGCGCGTGAGGTGGCCGATGAGTTCACGGCTTCCACCGGTCAGCAGCGGTGGGTGCTGGGGTCGATGGGTCCGGGGACGAAGCTGCCGACGCTGGGCCACGCTCCTTATGTGAAGCTGCGGGACGCGTACCAGCAGAACGCGGAGGGGATGATCGCGGGCGGTGCGGACGCGCTGCTGGTGGAGACCACGCAGGACCTGCTCCAGACCAAGGCGGCGGTTCTCGGCGCGCGCCGGGCTTTGGAGACCTCGGGTGTGGACCTGCCGCTGATCGTGTCCGTGACGGTGGAGACCACCGGCACCATGCTGCTGGGCTCGGAGATCGGCGCGGCGCTGACCGCGCTGGAGCCGCTGGGCATCGACATGATCGGTCTGAACTGCGCGACCGGTCCGGCCGAGATGAGCGAGCACCTGCGCTATCTGGCACGCCACTCCCGCATCCCGCTGTCGTGCATGCCCAACGCCGGCCTGCCGGTGCTGGGCAAGAACGGCGCGCATTATCCGCTGACGGCGCCCGAGCTGGCGGACGCGCAGGAGACGTTCGTACGGGAGTACGGGCTGTCGCTGGTGGGTGGCTGTTGCGGTACCACCCCGGAGCACCTGCGCCAGGTCGTCGAGCGTGTCCGCGACCTCGCCCCGGCTCCGCGTGATCCGCGTCCGGAGCCGGGTGCCGCCTCGCTGTATCAGACGGTGCCGTTCCGGCAGGACACCTCGTACATGGCGATCGGTGAGCGGACGAACGCGAACGGGTCGAAGAAGTTCCGTGAGGCGATGCTGGAGGGTCGCTGGGACGACTGTGTGGAGATGGCCCGGGACCAGATCCGTGAGGGCGCCCACATGCTCGACCTGTGCGTGGACTACGTGGGCCGTGATGGTGTGGCGGACATGGAGGAGCTGGCGGGCCGCTTCGCCACCGCTTCCACGCTGCCGATCGTGCTGGACTCGACCGAGGTCGACGTCATCCAGGCCGGCCTGGAGAAGCTCGGCGGCCGTGCGGTGATCAACTCGGTGAACTACGAGGACGGCGACGGGCCGGAGTCCCGGTTCGCGAAGGTCACCGCCCTGGCCAAGGAGCACGGGGCGGCCCTGATCGCGCTGACCATCGACGAGGAGGGTCAGGCCCGTACCCCGGAGAAGAAGGTCGAGATCGCCGAGCGGCTGATCGAGGACCTGACCGGTAACTGGGGCATCCATGAGTCGGACATCCTCATCGACACCCTGACCTTCACCATCTGCACGGGGCAGGAGGAGTCGCGCAAGGACGGTATCGCCACCATCGAGGCGATCCGTGAGCTGAAGCGGCGTCACCCGGACGTGCAGACCACGCTGGGTCTGTCGAACATCTCCTTCGGCCTGAACCCGGCCGCCCGCATCCTGCTGAACTCCGTCTTCCTCGATGAGTGCGTGAAGGCGGGTATGGACTCGGCGATCGTGCACGCGTCGAAGATCCTGCCGATCGCCCGGTTCAGCGAGGAAGAGGTGCGGACCGCCCTCGACCTGATCTACGACCGCCGCAGCGAGGGCTACGACCCGCTCCAGAAGCTCATGGCCCTGTTCGAGGGGGCCACGGCCAAGTCGCTGAAGGCGGGCAAGGCGGAGGAGCTGGCCGCGCTGCCGCTGGAGGAGCGGCTCAAGCGCCGCATCATCGACGGCGAGAAGCAGGGGCTCGAAACCGACCTGGACGAAGCCCTCACCAGCCGCCCCGCCCTCGACATCGTCAACGACACCCTCCTGGCCGGTATGAAGGTGGTCGGTGAGCTGTTCGGCTCGGGCCAGATGCAGTTGCCGTTCGTGCTCCAGTCGGCCGAGGTGATGAAGACGGCGGTCGCCTACCTCGAACCGCACATGGAGAAGTCGGACGACGAGGGCAAGGGCACCATCGTCCTGGCCACCGTCCGGGGCGACGTCCATGACATCGGCAAGAACCTCGTCGACATCATCCTGTCCAACAACGGCTACAACGTCGTCAACCTCGGCATCAAGCAGCCCGTCTCCGCGATCCTCGAAGCCGCCCAGGAACACAAGGCCGACGTCATCGGCATGTCGGGTCTCCTGGTCAAGTCGACCGTGATCATGAAGGAGAACCTGGAGGAGCTCAACCAGCGCGGCCTGGCCGCCGACTATCCCGTCATCCTCGGCGGGGCGGCCCTCACCCGGGCGTACGTCGAGCAGGACCTGCACGAGATCTACCAGGGCGAAGTGCGCTACGCCCGCGACGCGTTCGAGGGCCTGCGCCTGATGGACGCGCTGATCGCGGTCAAGCGCGGCGTCCCCGGCGCCACCCTCCCCGAGCTGAAACAGCGCCGGGTCAAGGCGACCGCCACCGCCGTCCCCGACGAGCTGCCCGACGACGGTCCCGGGCGCTCCGACGTGGCCACGGACAACCCCGTACCCACGCCGCCCTTCTGGGGCACCCGGGTCGTCAAGGGCATCCAGCTCAAGGAGTACGCCTCCTGGCTCGACGAGAACGCCCTGTTCAAGGGTCAGTGGGGGCTCAAGGGTGACGAGACCATCGACGCCGAGGGCAGGCCCCGGCTGCGCGGCTGGCTGGACCACCTCCAGACCAACAACCTGCTGGAGGCGGCCGTCGTCCACGGCTACTTCCCGTGCGTCTCCAAGGGCGACGACCTGATCATCCTCGACGAGAACGGCTCCGAGCGCACCCGGTTCACCTTCCCGCGCCAGTCTCGTGGCCGCCGGTTGTGCCTGGCGGATTTCTTCCGCCCCGAGGAGTCCGGCGAGACCGATGTGGTCGGCCTCCAGGTCGTCACCGTCGGGTCGCGCATCGGCGAGGCCACCGCCGAGCTGTTCGCCTCCGACTCCTACCGCGACTACCTCGAACTGCACGGCCTGTCCGTCCAACTGGCCGAGGCCCTCGCCGAGTACTGGCACGCGCGCGTACGCGCCGAACTGGGCATCTCGGCGGCGGACCCGGCCGCGCTGGACGGCATGTTCCGCACCGAGTACCAGGGCTGCCGCTACTCGCTGGGCTACCCCGCCTGCCCGGACCTGGAGGACCGCGCCAAGATCGCCGACCTGCTCCGGCCGGAGCGGATCGGGGTGCACCTCTCCGAGGAGTTCCAGCTCCACCCCGAGCAGTCCACCGACGCCATCGTCGTCCACCACCCCGAAGCGAGCTACTTCAACGCGGGAGGCCGCCGGTCATGACCACCCTGCGCGACATCCTCGCCGCGGGCACGCCCTCGTTCTCGTTCGAGTTCTTCCCGCCCAAGACGGAGGCGGGGACCCGGACCCTGTGGCGGGCGATCCGCCGGATCGAGCCCCTGGCCCCGACGTTCGTCTCGGTCACCTACGGCGCGGGAGGCTCCTCCCGGGACCGTACGATCGAGGTGACCCAGCGGATCGCCGCCGAGACGACACTGCGTCCCGTCGCGCACCTCACCGCCGTGGGTCACTCCACCGCCGAGCTGCGCCGCATCATCGGCCAGTACGCCGACGCGGGCGTACGGGACGTCCTCGCGCTGCGCGGCGACCCGCCCGGCGACCCCAACGCGCCCTGGACGCCCCACCCGCACGGCTTCACCCACGCCCACGAGCTGGTGTCGCTGGTCCGGGAGCTGGGCGACTTCAGCGTCGGGGTCGCCGCCTTCCCCGAGCGGCACCCGCGTTCGCCGGACTGGGAGAGCGACATCCGGCACTTCGTGGCCAAGTGCCGGGCCGGCGCGGACTACGCCATCACCCAGATGTTCTTCGACGTCGAGGACTACCTGCGGCTGCGCGACCGGGTCGCGGCGGCGGGCTGCGACACCCCGATCATCCCGGAGATCATGCCGGCCACCGACGTACGCCAGATCAGCCGCTTCGCCGAGCTGTCCCACGCCACCTTCCCCGCCGACCTCGCCCGGCGCCTGGACGCCGCCCGGGACAACCCGGCGGCCGGCCACCGCATCGGCGTGGAGCACGCCACGGCCATGGCCGACCGGCTGCTGGCCGAAGGCGCGCCGGGCCTGCACTACATCACGCTCAACCGGTCCACCGCGACGCTCGAGATCCACCAGAACATCCAGAACTCAAGGAGTGCACATGTCCTCGCAGCCGCCCGCTGACTTCACGGACTTCAAGGTCGCGGACCTCTCCCTGGCCGAGTTCGGCCGCAAGGAGATCACCCTCGCCGAGCACGAGATGCCGGGCCTGATGGCGATCCGCGAGGAGTTCGCCGAGGCCCAGCCGCTCGCCGGCGCCCGCATCACCGGCTCCTTGCACATGACGGTCCAGACGGCCGTGCTGATCGAGACGCTGGTCGCCCTCGGCGCCGAGGTCCGATGGGTCTCCTGCAACATCTTCTCCACCCAGGACCACGCCGCCGCCGCCATCGCCGCCGCCGGCATCCCGGTCTTCGCCTGGAAGGGCGAGACCCTTCAGGAGTACTGGTGGTGCACCGAGCAGGCCCTGACCTGGCCCGGCCACGCCGGGCCGAACATGATCCTGGACGACGGCGGCGACGCCACCCTCCTGGTCCACAAGGGCGTCGAGTACGAGAAGGCCGGTGCCGTGCCGGACCCCTCCACGGCCGACAACGACGAGTTCCGCGTCATCCTGGAGCTGCTCGGCCGTACGTCCCTGAAGTGGACCGAGCTCGCCGCCGGCATCCGTGGCGTCACGGAGGAGACCACCACCGGTGTCCACCGCCTGTACGAGATGCACCGCGAAGGCGCTCTGCTCTTCCCCGCGATCAACGTCAACGACGCCGTGACCAAGTCGAAGTTCGACAACAAGTACGGCTGCCGCCACTCGCTGGTCGACGGCATCAACCGCGCCACCGACGTCCTCATCGGCGGCAAGACCGCCGTCGTCCTCGGCTACGGCGACGTCGGCAAGGGCTGCGCCGAGTCGCTGCGCGGCCAGGGCGCCCGGGTCATCGTCACCGAGATCGACCCGATCTGCGCGCTCCAGGCGGCGATGGACGGCTACCAGGTCACCACCCTCGACGACGTCGTCGAGAGTGCCGACATCTTCATCACCACGACCGGCAACAAGGACATCATCATGGCCTCCGACATGGCCAGGATGAAGCACCAGGCGATCGTGGGGAACATCGGCCACTTCGACAACGAGATCGACATGGCCGGCCTGGCCAGGATCCCGGGCATCGTCAAGGACGAGGTCAAGCCGCAGGTCCACACCTGGACCTTCCCCGACGGCAAGAAGATCATCGTGCTGTCGGAGGGCCGCCTGCTCAACCTGGGCAACGCCACCGGCCACCCCTCGTTCGTGATGTCCAACAGCTTCGCCGACCAGACGCTGGCCCAGATCGAGCTGTTCACCAAGCCCGAGCAGTACCCGACCGACGTCTACGTGCTGCCCAAGCACCTCGACGAGAAGGTCGCCCGCCTCCACCTCGACGCCCTCGGCGTCAAGCTCACCACGCTCCGCCCGGAGCAGGCCGAATACATCGGTGTGAAGGTCGAGGGCCCGTACAAGCCCGACCACTACCGCTACTGAGACCACCGAAGGCCGCCGCCCGCGTGGTGCGCGGACGGCGGCCCGACCGGTTCGTCCGGCGGGATGACGTCACGGTTCGAGGTCGACGACCCCCTTGCCGCCCAGGATGTCCAGCGGCACGGAGACCTGATCGTGTGTGATCAGCCATTCGCCGTCGATCTTCCGGAAGCAGAAGGTGACCCGGACCCACATGCCGCCCGCCGCCGTCCCGTCGGGCAGCGTGCCGCCGAGACGGCCGAAGCCGTGCGTGAACGCCACGTCCTCACCCACCGTGAGCATCAAGTCGCGTACCTCGTAGGTCACTTCCTGGAACAACGCGAACACGTTCGACCAGTTCTTGAGTTTCGCGTCGATCCCCACGTGCTGGAGCGGCGGATCGATGTCGAAGGACACGACGTCCGCCGAGTAGAACCGCCTCAGGACCTCAAGGTCCTTCGCCCGGATCGCGTCGATGACTCCGTCGATGTGGCGGCGGATCGCGGCTTCGTCCGTCTCGCCTCGTGCGGGCGTCACCGTCCGTCCTTCCGTGCTCCGGGCGACGACACGGTCCAGCAGTGTGTCCAGGGCGCCGACGTGGTGGGCTCCCGGCTTGAGTGTCGCGTGGTCCTCGAAGTCGGTGTCCAGGGACAGCGAGACCTGCGGGTTCACCGCACCCATCTGAAGGAGCTCGCACAGTGCCCGCAACCGCCGAGCCGCGTGGGCGCCGCCGCGAGCGCCGTAGGAGACGAACCCGACGGCCTTGTGGGTCCACTCCGCGTACAGGTAGTCGATCGCGTTCTTGAGCACGCCCGGGATGGAGGCGTTGTACTCCGGGGTGACCATGACGAAGCCGTCGAAGCGGGCGATGGTGTCCGCCCACGCCCGGGTGTGCCCGTGCTGGTACTGCCCGGTGAGCGCGGGCAGCGGCTCGTCCAGATGTGGCAGCGGGTGGTCGAGCAGGTCGATCACCTCGAATTCGGCGTCGCTGCGGCGGGCGGCCCGCTCGTGGACCCATCGGGCGACCTGGTCGCCCTTGCGGCCCGGACGGGTGCTGCCGATGAGTATTCCGATCCTGGTCATCGCTGTCTCCTGAGGTGTCCCACCCGGGCTCTCCATGGCCGGTGGTGTCTTGCCGGTACGACGAAGTGACCCCGTGGAACGTCAGGGAGAGTCGCGGACCTGACAATCTGACGTGCTGTCTCGTCGGACTGGGGAGGGACGATCCGGGACCAGGGAGCCGCCAAGACCATGACCGACCACACGAAGTCACGACACGACGAGTCCGACGCAGGCTTGGACGCGATCATCAGCGAGCGGCGGCGGCTGATCGGTCTCGCCTACCGGCTGCTCGGTTCCCTGGCCGAGGCCGAGGACGCGGTCCAGGAGACCTGTACCCGCTGGTACGCCATGTCCCGGCAGCAGCAGGACGCCATCAAGTCCCCCGGCGCCTGGCTGACGACGGTCGCCACCCGGGTGTGCCTGGACCTCCTCGGCTCGGCGCGGGTACGGCGCGAGCGCTACGTGGGCGAATGGATACCCGAGCCGCTGCCCGAGCGGACCGACTGGATCAGCGGGCGCCCAGGCACCGCCGCGACCCACCCCGCGGACCCGGCCGACCGGGTCACACTCGACGAGTCGGTGAGCATGGCGTTTCTCGTCACCCTCGAATCCATGACCCCGGCCCAGCGCGTCGCGCTCATCCTGCACGACGTCTTCGGCTACCCGTTCGCCGAGATCGCCGGGATCACCGGCCGCAGCCCGGCGGCATGCCGTGAACTGGCCTCCTCCGCCCGTCGCCGCGTCCGCGCCTCCCTGCCCCCGGAAGGCCCGGCAGCCCACCAGGCCCGCCTCGTCAGGGACTTCAAGCGAGCGTGGGACGCGCAGGACATCAACGCCCTCATCAGCCTCCTCGCCCCCGGCGCCACGTTCACGGCGGACGGCGGCGGTGTGGTCGCCGCCGCGCTCCACCCGATCGAGGGCGGCGAAGGAATCGCGCGCTACCTCACCGACCTCGCCGTCCGGGCGTCCGGCGGCCTGAAGGTCCTGGAGCGCGCGGTCAACGGGCGGGCCGGTCTGGTGATCGAGCATGACGGCGTCACCGTGGCGGTGTACGCCTTCGACGTCGCGGACGACCGGATCACGCACATCTGGGCGGTGCGCAACCCCGACAAACTCCGCCCGTGGACGGCGGGCTGACCGGCTGGACTTCGACCACGGCGTCATCGAGCGCCGGGGGGGAGGGGGAGCGCCGGTGCGGACGCCCTCCTCAAGCCCCGCTCGTGGCCCGCTGGAGGATCCGGGTGAGGCGGTGGCGGGTCGGTGTGGGGGTGCCTAGGCTCGGGGCGTTCGTGCTTCGGCTCGCTCCTCCGTAGACGCACGCATATGGAGTTGAGTGCTGTGGCTATGGCTCGTCTCACCGCGCAGGAGTTGACTGATCCCCATGACGAACACACAGAACGCACAGACGAACGGCACGAAGACGACGCTGGTCATCGGCGGCACCGGCAAGACCGGCCGCCGGGTCGCCGAGCGGCTCAGCGCACGCGGGCTGCCGGTGCGTGTGGGGTCGCGTACCGGTGAGATTCCCTTCGTGTGGGAGGACCCGGGTACGTGGGAGGCCGCGCTGGAGGGCGTCGGGGCCGTGTACGTCACCTACTACCCCGACCTCGCCTTCCCGGGTGCCGCCGAGGCCGTCGGCGCGTTCTCGAAGGTCGCCGTCGAGAAAGGCGCGCGCCGCCTGGTGCTGCTCTCCGGGCGCGGTGAGGAGGGCGCGGTCATCAGCGAGGACAAGCTGAAGGAGTCCGGCGCCGACTGGACCGTCGTACGGGCCAACTGGTTCAACCAGAACTTCAGCGAGAGCTTCTTCCTGGAGCCCGTCCTCGCCGGCGAACTGGCCCTGCCGACCGCCGAGGCCGTCGAGCCCTTCGTGGACGCCGACGACATCGCCGACGTCGTCACCGCCGCGCTCACCGACGACAAGCACATCGGCAAGACCTACGAGCTGTCCGGGCCCCGGCTGCTGAGCTTCCACGACGTGGCCGCCGAGCTGTCCAAGGCCACCGGCCGCCAGATCACGTACATCCCGGTCTCGATCGACGACTACCGCGCGGTGCTGAAGGAGAACGGCCTGCCGGTCGAGTTCGCCGACCTGTTCGGGCTGATCCTCGACGGGCGCAACGCCAGCGTCGTCAACGGCGTCGAGGAGGCCATCGGCCGCAAGCCGAAGGACTTCTCCGACTTCGCGAAGGACGCCGCCGCCAGTGGTGTCTGGAACGTCTGACCCCGTCGGCGGCCCCCACGCCTCCGGCGCCGCCCGCGCGGTTCACAGGACGCACCCGCGCCGGCGGCGCCGGACCACACCCTGAAGGCCCCAGCGCCGGGAGGCGGCCATGACCACAGCCATGTCGAGCGAACGCCTCGACACCCTGCCGGACCACTTCCACGGATTCGCCCTCATGCACGTGGCCATGCGCCGCGACGCGGCCAGGCTGACCGCCGCGGCACCCCGGCTCACCGCCGCCGGACTCGGCCCGGCCGGCGCGTGGTGGCGGCGGCTGCGCGAGGTCATCGACTGGCACCACCACAGCGAGGACGACCTGCTGTGGCCCGAACTGCTCCGCCGCCTGCCCGAGTTCGCCGACCGGGCCCGTGAGCTGGCCGGTGACCACACCGAGCTCGACCGGGCCATGGACGCGGTGAGCGCCGCACTGGGGCCGGGCGGCGACCCGGCCGCCGTGGCCCCGGCCGCCGCCGCGTTCGCCGACGTCCTCCACGACCACCTCGCGGACGAGGAGGAAACCGTCTTCCCCCTCTTCGCCCGCCTCCCCGCCCGCGACTACCTCGCCCTGGAACAGCGCCTGGTGCGCACCGCGCCCCTGCGCGTCCTCACCCACCTGCCGCCGTGGATGTTCGACGGGGCGCCCCGGCGGTCCGTGGCGCTCGTCGCGGCCACCATGCCGCCGCCCGTGCGGCTCCTGGGCCGCACCGCGCTGCGCCGCCGGTACGAAGCCGGACTCGGTGCCATCGTCCAACCCGTACACAGGTAAGGAAGGAACCCGCCGATGCCCGAGGCCGCCCAGCCCGCGCTCACCGCCGCCACCATCGCCATGGGCCTCAGCGCCGGCCTGTACTTCGCCTTCGACGTGTCCGTGCTGCCCGGCCTCGCCCGCGGCGACGACCAGGCGTACCTGACCGCCATGAACCACATCAACGAGGCCATCGAGAACGGGCTGTTCGGGCTCGTCTTCCTCGGCGCCTTCCTGGCGACCGGCGTCGCGGGCGGCCGCCTCCAGCGGACCGGCCGGCGCGCCGCCGCCCGCTGGACGTGGGCCGCGCTCGCCCTCTACACGGCCGCCGTCGCCCTCACCTTCCGCGTCAACGTGCCGCTCAACCGGCGCCTCGCCGCCGCGTCCGGACCGTCCGCGAACGCCGGGGAACTCGCCGCGCTGCGGCAGGCGTTCACCTCCCGGTGGGTGCCGTCCAACGCGGTGCGCACCCTGGCCTGCACCGCCGCGCTCGCCTGCCTCGGCCGGGCGCTCGCCTCCTCCTGTACCTGAGCCCGACGAGCGAACCCCAAAGCCGCGCCCGCCCTCCGGACGTCCCCCGCACGGAGGGCGGGCGCAACCCACGTCCCCAGCGAAAGGGGTCGTCCCATGGACGCACTCACCGGCCTGCTCGAAGGGCCCAAGGCGCGCGGCGCGTTCCTGCTCAGGTCCGTCTTCAACCCGCCGTGGGCGCTGCGTGTCGAGGACCGCGCGCCCATCTCGCTGGTCACCATGGTCCACGGCGACGCCTGGGTGCTCCCCGACCACGGCTCACCCGTCCTCATCCGGCCCGGTGACGTCGCCGTGCTGCGCGGCCCCGACGCGTACACCATCGCCGACGCCCCCGGCACCCCGGTCCAGGTCGTCGTCGGGCCCGAGCAGCGCTGCAACACCACCGACGGCGAGGACGTCACGGAGTCCATGGCCCTGGGCGTACGCACCTGGGGCGACACCATGGGGCAGGGCTCGGCCGTGATGCTCAGCGGCACCTACCAGGCGCCCAGCGAGGTCGGCCGCCGGCTGCTGAACGCGCTGCCCGCCCTGGTCGTACGCCCCCGCGACGCCGGCGGCCACGACCCCCTCGTCGCGCTGCTCGCCCAGGAGATGGGCCGCGAGGAGCCCGGCCAGGAACTGGTCCTCGACCGGCTCCTCGACCTGCTCTTCGTGAGCGTCCTGCGCGCCTGGCTCGCCGAACCCTCGGCCGGCGCCCCCGCCTGGTACCGCGCCCAGTCCGACCCCACGGTCGGCCCCGCGCTGCGCCTGCTGCACGAGAACCCGGGCCACGCCTGGACCGTGGAGTCGCTGGCCCGCAAGGTCGGGGTCTCCCGCGCCGGGCTGGCCCGCCGGTTCGCCGCCGTCGTGGGGGAGCCGCCGATGGCGTACCTGGCCACCTGGCGCCTCACCCTCGCCGCCGACCTGCTGCGCGAACCGGACGCGACGGTGGCGACCGTGGCCCGGCAGGTCGGCTACAGCAGCGCGTTCGCGCTCAGCGCGGCGTTCAAGCGGGTACGGGGCATGAGCCCGCAGGAGTACCGCACCGGTGGCACGGCGAAGGAGGCCCTGCCCCCGGCCGCCCCCTCCCGGACCGTGATCCTGGGGCGCTGAGGCAGGGCCTCCTGTTGGTGGTACGTGAGCCTGGTGGTACGTCAGCCCGGTCGTACGTCGGCCTGGTCGTGGGCTCGTTCAGCCGGCCAGGTCGCGCACCGCCCGGACGACCGCCCACGGGGCCTCCAGCGGCAGCATGTGCCCGGCGCCCGGCACCTCCTCGAACCTCGCCTTCGGCAGGGCCTCGGCGACCGCGCGGCCCAGCTCCGGGGCGACCACCCGGTCACCGGCGCCCGCCAGGACCACCGCGGGGACGCGTACGGACGCCAGCGCCGCGCGCAGGTCCATGCCGCGCGAGGAGCGGAACGCGTCCGCCCGTACCGCCGGCGCCGTGGCCGCGAACATCTGCCGGTTGACCTCCATGGCCCGGGGGTCGGCCCCCTTGCCCATGGTCTGGCCCAGCAGCAGGCGGCCCAGCGCCGGCCTGCGCAGCGCCCGCGAGAACAGCGCGCTGCCCATCATCCGCACCTCGCTGTCGGGCGTGTCCTGGCCGTGCGCGGCCGTGCCGAGCAGGACCAGGCCGCGCAGGGCACGGGCGCCGGACGCCACGTACGACAGGGCCGCGAAGCCCCCGCCCGAATGGCCCACCAGCACCGCGTCCGGCGCGTCCACATGGTCCACGACCGCGCCCAGATCGGCGCCCAGCCGGGCGATCCCGAACGGCTCCCGGCCCGGCGTGGAGGCGCCGTGGCCCCGCTGGTCGTACAGCACCACCCGGTGCCCGGCGCGGATCAGCCGGTCGGCGACGGTGCCCCACACCCGGCGGGCCGCGGCCCAGCCGTGGGCGCACACGACGGTGGAGCCCGAAGGGGCGCCGAGCGGGGGCAGCACGGTGACCGCGAGCAGCGCGCCGTCGTCGGTGCGTACCGTCGTCTCCGTCGCCGCCGGGGCGAACGTCGTCATCGGCTCAGCACCCCGTTCAGCGCCACGAACGCCGCGCTCGTCGCCTTGGAGTGCTCGGCGCCGATGTCGGCCACCTTCGCCAGCACCTTCAGCCAGCCGTGCGGACGGCCCCGGAAGTGCATGCCGATCCTGGTCCGCCGCCCGCCGTCCAGCGGGTCGAGCACGAAGTCACTTGGGCCACGGAAGACCCCGTCGACGTACTCGACCGACAGCCGGCGCCCCGTCTCGACCGCCGTCGTGCGCGCGGTGAACCGCAGCTTAGGGCCGCCCTTGTCGACGCCCTTGGTGTGCACGGTCACCGCGACCTCGCCGCCCACCTCGTCCGGCGAACCGGATCTGACGGCGAAGGTGTTGGCCGGCACCCACCAGCGCGCCCCGCCGCGGAACTCCGCGAGCAGCGCGTCCCACACGACGTCCGGCGGCGCGTCGACGACCGCCTCGTCGATCAGGTCGTAGCCTGTCATGCCACTGCCTCCTTTGCCGAAGAAGCCCTCACCGAAGAAGCCCTAACCGAAGAAGCCCTGGCCCGGCGTGAGGATGTTCGCCGGGTCCCAGCGGCGCTTGGCCCGGTAGAACTCCTCCCACCTGGTGCCGAAGTGGGCCTTCCAGTCGGCCGGCGTCATCCCCGGGATCGCGCCGACCAGATAGCGCTTGGCACCCAGCGCGACGGCCCGGTCGTAGAGCTGCCGGTTCTGCTCCAGCATCTGCTGGATGCCGGTCTCGCCGGGGTTGGGGAAGCGCAGCAGGTCGAAGAGGTAGCCGACGGACTCGTTCGGCTGCACCGCCAGCGGCCGGGTCGCCTTGCGGGTGTAGTACGGGTAGAACAGCAGGAACCCGCCGCCGAGGCTGTCCGCCGTCAGCTCCTTCTCGACCACCTCCATGAACGCCTTCGTCTTGGAGGCCGGCAGGAACAGGCTCAGCCAGGGCTTGGGCTGGTACCAGTGGCCGCTCTCCTTGAGGTACGTCTCGTAGCCGTCGAGCCGGAACATGTAGTCCCGGTAGGCGACGTCCTCGATCACCGCCTGGGCGCGGTTGTCGCGCAGCCCCGCCAGCAGCGCCGCGCGGTCGGGGACGGCCGTGCCCGAGTAGTTGGCGGCCACCTCCATCTTGTAGCGCCAGCCCGAGTCGTCGGGCTTGCGCAGCATCTCGCCCGCCTGGACGTGGAAGCGGTTCTCGGCCATGACCTTCTCGCCGTCGGCGAGGTACGTGGCCAGGTCGTCGTAGAAGAGGCTGAAGACGACCGACCGCTGCGGCGCGGCGATCAGCTTCACCTTGGCCCGCAGGATGATCGCGGTCTGGCCGCCGCCCGAGAGCACCGAGTGGAACAGGTCGGGGTACGCCGAGGCGGACACCGTCAGCAACTGGCCGGTGCCGGTCACCACGTCCAGCGAGTGGACGGTGTCGCACAGCAGCCCGTACTTCTGCACCGTGCCGCCGATGCCGCCGATGGAGAGCGTGCCGCCGATGGACAGGTGCAGGTAGTCGGGGAGGGCCGGCGGCGTCTTGCCCGCCTTCAGGGCCGCGTCGGTGAGCTGGCCCCAGGTCACCCCCGCCTCCACCACGGCGTTGGTGGAGTTGATGCTGATGATCCTCGACATGGCGCGGGCGTCGATGGAGATGCCGCCGGTGGGCACGGCCGCCTGGCCGTAGACGGAGTGCGACTCCTGGTCGCCGTTGGTCCCGCCCTGCCCGTTCACGGCGATCTTCAGGTTGTTCGCCCGGGCGTAGTTGACCATCTTGACGATGTCGCGGTCCGAGCCGGGCCGCAGCACCGCCCAGGGCGCCGACGTCTTCAGCCGGCCGAAGTCGTGGCGGAAGCGCTCCAGGTCCGCCGCCGAGGTCGTCAGGGTGCCGTCCAGCGCCGGGGCCTCGGCCACGGCGACGCCGTCGGACACCTCGGCGGCGGTCGCCCACGACTGGCTCGCGGCGCTCCAGCCGACGACCGAGGCGGCGGTGGCGGCGAACCCGCCCAGTACCTTGCGACGCGAGAGCGTGGTGTTCATCTGCGTGTCTCCCGTTCGGTCATGCGTGGTCAAGGGCGGGTCTTCCGGCGCCGACGGACGTGGCGAGCTGGTACTCGGCCGGGTCGAACCGGCGGGTGCGGCGGCGGAACCGCCAGGTGTACGTGGGCCAGATCGACGGGTTGCGGCCGTGCTCGTCGAGGTACCAGCTACGGCAGTTGCCGGCGTTCCACACCGTGCCGTCGAGCCGCCGCTGCACCTCGTCGTTCCAGGCGCGCTGGGCCTCCGCGCGGACCTCCACACTGGCCAGGCCGCGCTTGTCCATGTGCGCGAGAGCGTCGAGGACGTAACCGATCTGCGCCTCGATCATCACCACCTGCGAGGAGTGCCCCAGCGTGGTGTTGGGGCCCAGCAGCAGGAACAGGTTGGGGAAGCCGGCGACCGTCGTGCCGCGGTGCGCCGCCATGCCCTGCTCGCGCCACACGTCACGCAGCAGCCTGCCGCCGCGGCCGGTGATGCGGCCCGCGACGGGACGGTCGGTGGCCTTGAAGCCGGTCCCCAGGATGATCGTGTCGATCTCGCGCTCGGTGCCGTCGGCGGTGACGATCGACTTGGGGCGCACCTCGGCGATCGGGTCGGTGACCAGGTCGACGTTGGGCTGCTGGATCGCCGGGTACCAGGTGTTGGAGAACAGCAGCCGCTTGCACGCCATGACGTAGTCGGGCGTGAGCTTCCGCCTCAGCTCCGGGTCGGCGACCGACTTCTTCAGGTGGTCGCTCGCCATCTTCTGCATCTTCCCGGCGACCTTGGGCCGCTTCATCACGAAGGCCAGGACCTCGCGGCCCCACATGTTGAAGTTGCGCCGGAAGTTCTGGTAGCCCGGCACCTTGTGCAGCAGCGCCGACTGGAGCGGGCTGGTCGGCTTGTCGTTCTTGGGCCCGATCCACGGCGGGGTGCGCTGGTAGAGGTCCAGCCGCCCCACCTGGGGCTGGATCCTGGGTACGAACTGGATGGCGGAGGCGCCGGTGCCGATGACGGCGACGCTGCGGCCCGTCAGGTCGTGGTCGTGGTTCCACCGCGAGGAGTGGAACACCGTGCCCTCGAAGTCTGCGAGCCCCGGGATGTCGGGGACGGCCGCCTCGGAGAGGTAGCCGGTGCCCGAGACCAGCACCTGGGCGGTGTAGTCGCCCTGCGAGGTCTCGATGTACCAGCGGCGCGTCGGCTCGTCCCAGCGGGCGGCGAGCAGCTCGTGGCCGAAGCGGATGTGGGGGCGCACCCCGAACCGGTCGGCCACGTCCCGCAGGTAGGCGAACAGCTCCTCCTGCTTGCCGAACGTGGACTTCCAGCCCGGGTTCTGCGCGAAGGAGAAGGAGTACAGGTGGGACATCACATCGCACGCGGCGCCCGGGTAGGAGTTGTCGCGCCAGGTGCCGCCCACCTCGTCGGCCCGCTCGAACACCAGGAAGTCGTCCATCCCGCGCTGGAGCAGGCGCACCGCCATGCCCAGGCCGGAGAAGCCGCTGCCGATCACGGCGACCCGCAGGTGCCGGGTCGGCCCGCCGCCCGTCGCCGCGGCCGAGGGCCGGGTGCCGCCGTCGCTGCGCGCCGGTTCGAGAATGCTCGTCACGTCGGCCTCCTCCTCAGCGCCGGGCGATGGTCACGCGGAAGTTGTTGAAGAACTTGTCCTCCAGCGTGTACGCGAAGATGTCCAGGTAGCGCTCGAAGCGGGCGACGACCTCCTCGCCCTCCAGGGCGACGGCCTCGTCCCGGCGCTCGGCGAGCAGCCGCAGCCAGGCGCGGCAGGCGACGGCGAACGACTCGCGCTCGTTGACGATCTCGACGACGTCGAAGAGCCCCTCGGCCGCCTGCGTCAGCTCGTGCAGGTGCGGGATGTGGCAGTTCTCGAACTCGGAGCGCTGGAGGAACTTCAGGTCGTCCAGGAGCTGCCGGTTCATCGGCAGGGCCTCGGCGGTCATGGTGTGCAGCACGAACCGGGCCCCGGGCTTGAGGGCGGCGCCCACCTTGTTGAAGAACACCCGGTACTTCTTGGTGCGCTCGCGCGGCGGCAGCGTGGAGGAGACGAAGTGCTCCAGCGCGTTGATGCAGAACGCCGCGTCGTACGGGTCGTCGGTGACGTGGTCCTCCCACGACTCGACCCGGGTGGTGATGCGCGGGTTGTCCAGGCCGGCGATGAACTGCTCCTGCGTACGGCTGAGGGTGAGCCCGACGGCCTGCTCCACGCCGTGGACGGTGGTCAGCCGGTTGAGCATGGTGCCCCAGCCGCAGCCCACGTCCAGCACCCGGCGCGCACCGGCGGCGCGCGCCAGCTCGACGAACGTGTCGAGCTTGCGCTCCTGGGCCTCGTCGAGCGCCTCGGTCAGGCCCTCGCCCTCCTCCCAGTACCCGCCGGAGTACATCATCGTGGGGCCCAGCAGGAGGCGATAGAAGTCGTTGCTCACCTCGTAGTGGTGCCTGATCGCGTCGACCTCGGGGACCGACCTGTCTGCGACCGTCGTCATGTGCGTCCTCAACTCCTCCTGGCGGCGTGCGCTGTCGCAGACGAGGAAAGCGGGTCGCTCGCAACAGATGTGCAAGACGGCCGCCGCGAACCCGTGTTGCGCACGCGTTGCGCGGCCCGGGCTTCCATTCCCACCGAACGACCGAGCCCCGCGAGAGAGGACCCACCTCATGTCCCTGCCCACCATCGAAGAACTGGCGAGCCAGCTCGAGGCCGTGTCGGGCGCCGAGAAGGTCGACCCCGACCACCCGCTCCAGCACATCGCGGACGTCGACTCGCTGGACCTGATGGAGTGGCTGTACGGCTTCCAGAACGCGTACCCCCACATCCCCGCAGACGAGTCGCTCTTCGCGGACATCGACGACACGACCACGCTGCGCGTCGTCTACGACCGCATCGTCGCGCTCGTGCCGGCGCAGGTCTGAGCGGGACCGCCCGTGAACGGCTTCGACATCACCGGGTGGGGCATGGCCGTACCCGAGCGCGTCGTCTCCAGCCAGGAGCTGGCGCAGCGCTTCGGCGTGGACGAGCACTGGATCGTCAGCCGGTGCGGAATCCGTGAACGGCGGGCCGTCGGGCCGGGCCAGACGACCGCCTCCCTGGCCGTCGAGGCCGGCCGGCGCGCGCTGGACAAGGCCGGGCTGGGCGGCGGGGACATCGCGCACCTGATCGTCGCCACCGCCACGCCCGAGCAGCCCTCCCCGGCGACGTCCGCGTTCGTCCACCACGAACTGGGCATCGCCGGCAGCGCGCACGACGTCAACTCCGAGTGCGCGGGGTTCGTCTACGGACTGGTCCAGGCCATGGCGCTGATCAAGATCGACCCGCGCCCGATCCTGCTGATCGGCTCCGACACCCACACCCTGACGGCCAACCCGGCCGACCGCGACCTGTCGATCCTCGTCGGCGACGGCGCGGGCGCGGTCGTGCTCCAGCCGGCCGCCCAGGACCGGGTCCTCGCCTGGAACCTGGGCGCGGACGGGAGCTGCACCGGCAGCCTCAAGGTGCTCGCCGGCGGCAGCCGGATGCCCACCACCGAGGAGACCGTGCGCCAGGGCCTGCACTACGCGCAGATCAACGGCAACGAGATCTACCTCAACGCCGTGCGGTACACGGTGCGCACGGTGCGCGAGACGCTGGCCGAGGCGAAGGTCGACGCGGCCGACGTGGACCACGTCATCCCGCACCAGGCGAACATCCGGATCATCAACTCGATCCTGAGCCACACGGGGCTGCGGCCCGAGGCCCTGGTCGCCAATCTGCACAAGTACGGCAACACGGCCTCCGCGTCCATCCCGATCGCGCTGACCGAGGCCCTGGACGAGGGCCGCGTCAAGGACGGTGACCTGGTGCTGCTGGCCGGGTTCGGTGCGGGGATGACCTGGGGGTCGGTCCTGCTGGAGTGGGGCGGAGGGAAGCGATGAGCAGCAAGCCCGCGGGCAGCCGGCCCGAACGGCCGGTCGCCCTCGTCACGGGAGCGTCCGGCGGGCTCGGCCAGGCCCTGGCGATCGAACTGGACGCCCTCGGCTGCCGGGTCGCGGTCCACTACAACAGCTCGAAGGACGCGGCCCTCGCCGTGGCGGACCGGCTGCGCAACGACTCGGTCGTGGTCAGCGGCGACGTCGGCTCGTACGAGGCCGTCACGGCGATGTACGAGGAGATCGGCGCCCGGCTCGGTCCGGTGGACGTCCTGGTCAACAACGGCGCGATCCGCAAGGACGCGCTGATGGCGATGCAGTCGCCGGCGGACTGGGCGGAGGTGATCCAGACCAACCTGATCGGCTCCTTCCACACCGCCCGCGTGGCCGTTCCGCACATGCTGCGGCAGCGGTGGGGCCGGGTCCTCAACGTGGTGTCGCCGTCCGGTCTGATCGCGACGGCGGGCCAGACGGCGTACTCCGCCTCGAAGGCGGGGCTGATCGGCTTCACCCGCACGCTGGCCGCCGAGTGCGGCCGGCGCGGGGTCACCGTCAACGCCCTCTCGCCCGGCTTCATGATCACCGGCATGACGCAGGACCTCCCCGACCGGGTGAAGGAGGGGATGGAGACCAAGGCTCCGATCCCTCGCTTCGTCACGGTCGAGGAGGTCGCCCGCAGCGCCGCGCTGTTCCTGGATCAGGACTGCATGACGGGCCAGGTGATCAGCATCGACAGCGGAGTGTCCATCACCTGACGGACCCGCGCACCCCAAAAGGGGCCCGGCCACCAGGCCCGGGCCCCTTTTCCCTGCTCCCACCGGCGTGAGGGTGACGGGGTCGGAGGTGGGGGGTGTTCGGACGTAAAGGCGCGAAGCGCAGTCCGAATATCCCCCACCGGAGGCCCCGGCGCCCGCCTCCAACAGCGGCGCCCCGGGCCCACCGGGTACCCGGCCCACCGGGCACCCGGACCCCCGGGCCCCGGGACGCACCGCCCAAAAGGCGACCACCCCGGGCACCGTCACCCCGGCCGGGGGCGCCCTGGGGGTGCAACGCCCCCGGGAACCGTCAGCGCGGGGGCGGCAGCGCCTCGAAGGCGCCCAGCAGCACGGGGTCCAGGGCGTCCGGGGGGCCGGGCTCCACGTAGGCGGGGCGGCGCGGGAGGGAGGGGCCGGAGGCGCGCAGCAGCTCCAGGTACGCCCGCTGGGTCTCGGCCGCCGGGTCGATGCCCAGCTCCTCGGCGAGCACCTCGCGCAGTTGGTGGTACGCGCGCAGCGCGTCCGCCCGGTTGCCGGCCGAGGCGTGCGCCGTCATCCGGCAGCGGTGGGCGCTCTCCCGGAACGGCGCACGGCGCACCGCCTCGTCCGCGTACCGCAGCCCGTGGTGCTGGTCGCCCAGGGCGGAGGCGGACAGGCTCGCCAGCTCCAGGGCGGTCAGGCGCAGTTCGTCCACCCGTTCGCGTACGGCGCCGACCCACTCGCCCTCGTGAGCCGGCAGGAACGAGCCGCGCAGGTTGGACACCGCGCCGGCGGCCAACTGCCGTGCCACGGCGTGGGCGCCCTCGGCGAACGCCTCCCGCGCCTCGGCGACCGCCACTTCGGCCGCCTCCACGTCGACCGCCGTGTCGCCGGGCAGCTTCAGCAGGTAGCGGCCGCTGCGGGCGACCAGCGGTGTCTCGCCCGGCTTCTGGTGCGGGCTGGTGACATAGGCACGCACCCGGCTGACGACACTGCGCAGGGCCGACGCCCAGGTGTCCGGCAGCCCGTCCGGCCACACGGTGTCGGCGAGCTGGTCGCGGCCGGTGCCCGCCGCGCGTTCCAGGACCAGCCGGGCGAAGGCCACCTGGGCCTGGGCGCTCGACAGGTGCTGAGGCGGAACACCGTCGTGTTCGATGGTGACGAGTCCTACGAGTCTGATCAGCAAAGCTGAATCCCCCATGACATCGGCGGCCCCTGGCCGAAAGCGCGTGAGCGCGCACGAAAAGGGACCGCGGACCATTACGGGGCCGATCTTGCGACTCCGTCGCCGACCGGTTCCCTTTTCCACTCCCTTTCCCGTGCATTCGACCGTACCGGCGTCTCGTAGAACTGTTCAACCATGGCCGGAAACATACCGCCGTGAATAGTCGGAACCCTCCCGTCCGGTATTTCGCGCGCTCTTGCCCGGTCCACCGAAAAGGAAATTGCGCGCGTCTTGCGGCCGCCGCCTAGAAATGACGTCGTGTTGGGTCAATGCCGAGATGTGCCGAGAAGGACGAGCTGCCGTGGATGAGGAGACGCACGTGAACGCACCCGGAGCATGGGATCGCCTGGAGCCGAAGCTGGCGGCCACACGACGGCGGGTGCGGTCGCTCGAATCGGAACCCGGCCGCCGCAACAGCTTCGTCGCGTACACCGTCGAGCGCGACAGCGCCTACGCCGACCTCGACGGGCGCCGGCTGCTGATGATGTCCGGATACAGCTACCTCGGACTGGCCGGTGACGAACGGGTCGTCGCCGCCGCCAAGGCCGCCGTCGACCTGTACGGCACCGGCAACCACGGCGTGCGCGCCCTGGCCGGGACCATCCCGCTGCACGAGGAGCTGGAGGCGGAGGTCGCCCGGTTCGCCGACCGCGAGACGTCCATGGTCTTCGGGTCCGGTTACGCCGCCAACGTCGGCACCGTCGGCGGCCTGGTCGGCCCGGGCGACACCGTCTTCATCGACAAGTACGACCACGCCTCGATCGTCGACGGCTGCCGTCTGTCCGGCGCCACGGTCACCCGCTTCCGGCACAACGACGTCGACCACCTCGACCGGCGGCTGCGGGCCGCCGGACCCGACGGCGTACGCCTCGTCATCGTCGACAGCGTCTACTCCATGGACGGCGACATCGCCCCGCTGCCCGAGCTGCGCAAGGTCTGCGACGAGCACAACGCGCTGCTCATGGTCGACGAGGCCCACGCCCTCGGCGTCATCGGGGCCACCGGACGCGGCATCGAGGAGCACTTCGACTGGCAGGCCAAGGTCGACATCAAGCTCGGCACCCTGTCCAAGGCCATCCCCTCCATGGGCGGCTGGGTCGCCGGACCGGCCGACCTGATCGGCCACCTCCGGTACGCGGCACGGCCGTTCCTGTTCTCCGCCGCCCTCGGCCCCGCCCAGGCCGCCGCCGCCCTGGAGTCGCTGCGCATCCTCCAGCGCGAACCGGAACGCGTCGCGCACATCCAGCACCAGTCCGAGCGGCTGCGCCGCGTCCTCAACGCCGGGGGCTTGCGCACCCAGGACAGCGAGACCGCCGTACTGCCGCTGATCGCCGGGTCCGACGAGGCGGCGTACGACCTCGCCACCGCCTGCCGCCGCAACGGCGTCATCGGCCTGCCCGTGGTCACCCCGGCCGTCCCCAACGACCTGGCCCGGCTGCGGATCGCCGTCACCGCCCGGCACACCGAGGCCGACATCGACTTCGCGGCCGAGGCGTTCCTGACCTCCGCACGCGAGTGCGGCATCCTCACCGCCGCCGGCGCCTGAGAGGACGGACACCGTGTCGACCCCCACCGGACCCCCGGTCGTCATCACCGGCATCGGCGTGGTCACGCCCGCGGGCTGCACCCCCGGCGAGCTGTGGGCCGCCCTGCGGGCCGGCCGCTCCACCGCCGCCGCGCTCACCCACCTCGACCTGGACCGCCACCGGGTGCGCATCGGCTGCCGGGTCCGCGGCCTCGACGAGACGGACCTGGTGCCCGCCAAGGACGCCCGCCGCATGGACCCGTTCGCGCTGTACGGGACGACGGCGGCGCTGGCCGCCCACCGGGACGCCGGCGCCCCCGCCCCCGACCCGGCCCGCACGGCGGTCGTCGTCGGCAACGCGGTCGGCGGCCGGGCGACCAGCGACCGGGAGTCCGCGCACTACACCACGGACGGACCGCACCGGGTCAACCCGCTGATGCCGCTGATGACGATGCCCAACGCCGCCGCCGCGCAGATCGCCATGCGGCTGGGGTGGACCGGGCCCGCCACGACGATCGCCACCACCTGCGCGAGCGGGGCCGACGCGATCGGCCAGGCGATGCTGCTGCTGCGGACGCACCAGGCCGACGTGGTGATCGCCGGCGGCTGCGAGTCGACGCTGACGCCCGTCACGCTGGCCGGATTCGGCAACCTCAACGCCGTATCGCTGCGCAACGACCAACCGGAGCGGGCGTCGCGGCCGTTCGACGCCGACCGGGACGGGTTCGTGATGGGGGAGGGCGCCGGGTTCGTCGTCCTGGAGCGGGCCGACGACGCCCGGGCACGCGGCGCGCGCCCGTACGCCGAGGTCGCCGGGTACGCCGCCACCTCCGACGCCCACCACCTGTCGATGCCGCTGCCGGACGGCGCGGGCGCGGCCGCCGCGATGACGGCCGCCATCGCCGGGGCGGGCCTCGCCCCCGCCGACATCGCCCACGTCAACGCCCACGGCACCTCGACCCCGCACAACGACCGGGCCGAAGCCACCGCGCTGGCCAAGGTGTTCGGCACCTCCGGGCCTCCGGTCACCGCCCCCAAGGGCGTCATCGGCCACCTGATCGGCGCCGCCGGCGCCGTCGAGACCATCGCGGCGGTGCTGGCGATGCGCGCCCGCGAGGTCCCGCCCACCGCCAACCACGAACGCCTGGAGCCAGGAATGGACATCGACGTGGTCCACACCCGACCCCGCCCCATCCCCTCGGGGCCCGCCCTGTCCAACTCCTTCGGCTTCGGCGGCCACAACGCCTCCGTGGTGGTGGTGCCGGCATGACGACCGCCGTCGCCCGGCGTACCGCCACCGCCCCGGAGATCGCCGCCTACCGCGCCGCCGCCCGGGCCGGGCTGCCCGGCCCCGTGACCGGCGAGGCCTCCCCCGTGCACGCCTTCGTCCTCGCCCACACCGTGGCCGACCGGACCGTGCGGTCCCTGATCGCGGGCGAGGAGGCCTCCGTCGTCCACCTCGGCCAGGACATCCGCCTGGAGCGGCCGGTACGCCCCGGCGAGCCCGTCGCCGTCGCCCTCGACGTGCTCGGCGCCCGGCGCGAGCCGCGCGGCACCCGGGTCGCGGTGCGCACCCGGCTCACCGGCGACGACGGCGTACCCTTCGCCGAGCTGGTCACCAGCGCCCTGCTCGTCGGCGCGAGCGGTGTCGAACCGTTCGGCGACATCCCCTCCGGCGCCGCGCCCGCGCCCGCCGGGCCCGTCGGCGAACCCGCCACCGCCACGCACCGGCTGACCACCGACGGCATCCGCGCCTACGCGCACGCCTCGGGAGACCTCAACCCCATCCACCTCGACCCCGAGACCGCCCGCGCCGCCGGCTTCGACGGGGTCATCGCCCACGGCATGAGCGTCGTCGCCCTGGTCTGCGAGGAGATCGCCGACCGGTACGCGGACGGCGACATCACCCGCGTACGTGCCGTCGGCTGCCGCTTCTCCGGCCCCGTCCCGCCGGACGAACCCCTCGACATCACCCTCCAGCCGGACGCCGGCCCGACCGTCGTCCGCTTCACCTGCCGCACCCCCAAGGGACCGGCGGTCAAAGCCGGCTGGGCCCGCCTCAGCCCCGCGAGCAAGGAAAGGACGTCATGAGCAACACCGACACCATCAAGAAGTTCGTCATCGAGGAGTTCCTGCCCGACCTCGGCGCGCACGAGCTGGCCGACGACCACGACCTCCTCTCGGACGGGGTCATCGACAGCCTCGGCGTACTGAAGCTCATCGCCTGGGTCGAGGACCACTTCCAGCTCCCCGTCGGCGACGCCGACCTCGACCCCGACAACTTCCGCAGCGTGGCGGCGATCGACGCGTTCATCGCCGGCGCCCGCCAGGGAGTGGGCGGCTGACCATGCACGACGCGCTCACCGGCCTGCTCGCGCGGCGCCCGGTGGCCGAGCGCGAGACCTGGCGGTCACTGTGGGACCGGCTCGGCGACGGCACGCTCGGAAAGGAGCAGGCCGTCGCCCTGCTGGCCTCCCTGACGACCCGGCTCCCCGGCCCCGAGACGCTGCGCGCCCTGCTCGACTCGCTCCTCGAACGGCGCCCCGCCGCGCCCGCCGGCCGCTGGGACGGCACCGTCAACGTCGTCGGCACCGGCGGGGGCCCGGCGACGTTCAACATCTCCACCGCCGCCGCGTTCGTCGCCGCCGCGGCGGGCGTACGGGTCGTCAAGACCGGCTCGCGCGCCTACACCTCCAGCCTCGGCTCGGTCGACCTGCTGGAACGGCTCGGAGTGCGGCCGACGGCCTCGTACGCACATACGGAACGGACGCTGGAGGAGTACGGGATCGCCTTCGCCGGGCCCTTCGTCTACCCGGCCGAACTGACCCGGCTCGCCCGCACCGTGGCGCCGCTGAGCATGAAGCCCTTCGGCCGCTTCCTCAACGCGCTCGGCCCGTTCCTCGCCGACCTGCCCGTGACGGCCCAGGTCACCGGCGTCTCCCGCACCATGCCCCTGCCCGCGCTGCGCGCCCTGGCGGGCACGGTGACGGACCGCCGGATCTGGCTGACCACCAACACGGAGGGCGCCGACGAACTGCTGCCGTTCGCGGACAACACCGTCCACACCAACGCCCCCACGCCCCTGCCCCCGGCCGTCTCGGGCGGCCCGGGGGGCACAGGCACCCCCGGCGTCCCGACGGTCCCGGCGGTCCCGGGCGGCACGGCCTCCGTCCCCTCCGTCCGGGGCGGCCCGGCCGTCCCGGCGGTCCCGGCGGTCCCGGCGGTCCCCGGCGGCCCGGCGCTCCCCGCCGTCCCTGGCGGCCCGGCGGTCCCTGGCGTCCCCGCCGTCCCCGGCGGTCCGGGCGTCCCCGCCGTCCCCGGCGGTCCGGGCGTCCCCGGCGGTCCGGGCATCCCCGGCGGCCCTGGCCGGGCGGCCGGCGGGGACGACCACACCGCCACGATCCCGCTGGAGGCAGGCGCCCTGCTCCCCGCCGACGGCTCCCTCGACGACCTGCGGCCCGTCGCGCCCGCCGACGCAGCCGGCCACTTCCTCGACGTCCTGTCCGGCGCCGCCGGCGTCACCGCCACCCGGACCGTGTGCCTCAACGCGGCCGCCCTCGCGGTGGCGAGCGGCCACAGCGACGGCTGGCCCGCCGCGCTCGCCGCCGCCGAGCGGGCCGTCACCGGCGGCGCGGCCCGCGAGCTCGCCGAACGGATGCGGGCCGCCCGCACCGCCACGGCGGGGGTGCGCCGTGGCTGAGTTCTTCGTCCGCGACGCGGCCACCGCCACCGCCGGACCCGGACTCGCGCTGTTCCTCAACGCGGGCGACCCGCCCCTCGACGCCTTGGAGGACCTCGTCCTCATGCTCGACGAGGAAGGCGTCGACTGCCTGGAACTGGCCGTGCCCTTCCCCGACTCCGTCACCGACGGGCCGGTCGTCCGGCGCTCCGCACGCCGCGCCCTGGACCGGGGCACCGGCCTCGACGACGTCCTGGCCCTCATCGCCCGCGTACGCCCCGGACTGCGCCGGCTGCGCATCGCGCTCCTCGCCGACTGGAGCCACTCCCTCAAGCACCGGGACCTGTCCGCCGCCACCCGCGACATCGCGGCGAGCGGCGCGGACGGGCTCCTCGTCCACGCGCTGCCGCCCAGGCTGCGCACCACGTACCACGCGGCGGCCCGCGACGCCGGGCTGCCCGTGGTGACCACCTGCTACCAGCGCAGTTCCGAGGCGACGATGGCCGAGGCCGCCGCCCACGCCACCGCCTACCTGTACCTCGTGGCCCACTACGGACGCAGCGGCACCGCCCCCGCCGCCGGGCACGCCGCCCTGGCCGGCACCGTCGCCGCGCTCCGGGCCCGTACGACGTCCCCGATAGCCGTCGGCTTCGGGGTCAGGACCCGTGACGACGTGGCGGCCGTCCACGCCTGCGGAGCCGATGCGGTGATCATCGGCTCGGCCGGGGTGGAACGCATCGAGCGCGCCCTTGACGAGGGCCGCGACCCGGTCACCGGCTTCCGCGACTTCGTCAGGGCCGTCCGTCCGTCCGTCCCGCCAGTCAGTCAGTCAGTCCCTCCGTCCGTCCCTCCAGTACGAACCGGGAGTTGAGAAATGATCATCCGTGACATCGAGGACGTGAAGACCGTCGAGTGGGGCAACGGCCTCAGCCGCCGCTTCCTGCTCGCCTCGGACGGCGTCGGCTACTCGCTCACCGACACCGTCGTCCGGGCCGGCACCAAGTCGCGCCTCCAGTACCGCAACCACCTCGAAGCCTGCTACTGCATCGAGGGCTCCGGCGAGGTGATCGAGCTCGACGGCACCTCGCACCCGATCACCCCGGGCGTCCTGTACGCGCTCGACCAGCACGACCCGCACTACCTGGTGGCCTCCCCGCACGAGGACCTCCGGCTCGTCTGCGTCTTCAGCCCCGCGCTCCAGGGCGACGAGGTGCACAGCCTGGACGAGCACGTCTCGTCCGCGTACTAGGCGGTCGCCGGTGATCCGATGGAACTCCGACCAGACCGGCCTCCGGGAAGGCCTGGCCCGGTGGGGTGAGGCGCTCAGCGCCGACCACATAGAACAGGACGAGCAGGCCACCTTCTCCTGGGAGAAGTGGAAGCTCGTCCGCCGGACCGGCATCCTCGCCCTGCCCTTCGAGGAGCGGTACGGCGGCCTCGGCCAGTCGCTCCTGACCACCATGTACGTCCTGGAAGGGCTCGGCGAGCACTGCCGGGACGCCGGGCTGAGCTTCTCGGTGACCACCACCCTGGCCAGCACCGGCGTACCCCTGGAGAAGTTCGGCACGGCCGGACAGAAGGAGAGGTACCTGCCCGGGATCTGCTCCGGCGAGGTGATCGGCGCCCATGCCATCACCGAGTCCGAGGGCGGGTCCGACGCGATGGCCATGACCACGCGCGCCGAGCGGGACGGCGACCATTTCGTCCTGACCGGAGCCAAGACGTTCGTCAGCAACGGCCCCGTCGCCGACGTGATCGTGGTGTACGCGCGGACCCACCCCGACGGCGGACCGCTCGGGGTCACCGCGTTCCTGGTGGACCGGGACACCCCGGGGCTGACGACCGGCCGGCCGATCAAGAAGATGGGGCTGCGCACCTCACCGCTGAGCGAGCTGTACTTCGACGGGTGCCGCATTCCCGCGGACCGCGTCCTCGGCCGCGTCGGCGGCGGATTCCTCGTCCTGGACCACGTGATGAAACGGGAAGTCCTCTTCTCCTTCATCGTCAATGTCGGAGAAATGCAGCGCCGGCTGGAACAGGTCGTCGACTACGCGAAGACGCGCCGGTCGTTCGGCAAACCGATCGGTTCGTACCAGTCGATCGCCAACAAGATCGTGGATACCAAAATCGGTCTGGAGACGGCACGGAAATGGCTGTACGACACCGCGGAACGGCTCGTCGCCGGCGAGAACGTCACCACGGACCTGGCCATCGCCAAGCTGATCACCAGTGAGGCGAATGTGGCCAGCAGCCTCGCCGCCGTGCAGATCTTCGGCGGGCACGGCTACATGACCGAGTACGGGCTCGAACAGGACGTGCGCAACGCCGTGGGCGGCACGATCTATTCGGGCACCAACGAGATCCAGTACAACCGCATCGCCTCGATGCTGGGACTGGGCAAGTGACCACGGCACCCGCACCGGTGCTCCGGGGACGCGCGCGGCCCCGGAGCACCGTACCCAAGGAGCAGCCCCATGACCTCCCGCTTCATCGAGGCCCTGCTGACGGCCGAACGCCCGCTCATCATGGAGATCAAGCGGCGTGACGCGCACGGCATCGACCTCATCGCCGGACGCACCCCCGCCGACATCGTCGCCGCCTACGAGGCGGCCGGCGCGCCGTGCGTCTCCGTGGTGACCGGGCGCTGGTTCGCGGGCACCCCCGAACTGCTGCGGGACGTCGCCCGGCTCACCGACCTGCCGCTGCTCCAGAAGGACTTCATCACCCGGCGCGACCAGCTCACCACCGCCAAGGAGCTCGGCGCGTCGGCCGTCCTGCTCACGGCCGCCCTGCTTCCCGCGACCGCCATGCGCACCCTGGTCGAAACCGCGCTGCGCACCGGGCTCACGCCCTTCGTGGAGGTCACCGGCGAGGCGGAGGTGGCGGCCGTGCCGCACGCCGCCGAGTGCGTCATCGCGGTCAACAACAAGGACATCAGGGCCCGGGAGCGGGACGCCGGCGACATCGGCCGCAGCCTCGCCCTGCTGCCCGCGCTCCGGGCGGCCGGCACCCCTTGCCCGGTCAGCGCCAGCGCGATCGACACCCCCGAGACGGCCACCCGCCTCCTGGCCGCCGGCTACCGGGGCCTGCTGATCGGCACGGCCCTGCTGCGCGCCGGCGACCTGGACGCCTGGCCGACGGCCGCGCCGGTGGGCTGACGGACACCGGACGCCGGGTCCCCGCGTCAGGACGGCGCGAGGACGCAGAACTCGTGGCCCTCGGGGTCGGCCAGGCACGCCCATGGGACGTCGCCCTGGCCGAGGTCGAGGTCGGTGGCGCCGAGGGCCCGCAGCCGGGCCACCTCCGCCGCCTGGTCGTCACCGGCGTACGGCAGCAGGTCGAGATGGACGCGGTCCGGCCCGGGCTGCACGCCGGGCGTGCGGAGGAATTCGAGATACGGGCCGGCACCCTTGGCGGAACGCAACACCGCACGGTCGTCGGTCACCTCGTGCAGGGTCCAGTCCATCGCCTCGCCCCAGAACCGGGCCATGGCCCGCGGATCGGCGCAGTCGACGACCACCGCGGCGATCGGCCCGGTGTCCCGGTAGGTCTCGCGGGGCTCCAGCACGCAGAACTCGTTGCCCTCCGGGTCGGCGAGGACGGTCCACGGCACGTCGCCCTGGCCCACGTCGGCGGGCGTCGCCCCGAGAGCCCGGAGGCGCGCGACCAACTCGGCCTGATGGGCCGCGGATGTGGTGGCGAGATCCAGGTGCACACGGTTCTTCGCCGTTGTCCTGGGTTCCGGGACGGGTACGACGTCGATGCCGAGGAAGACCGGGTCCGGCCAGACGAGGCCGCCGGCGGGGCCGACGTAGGTGGTCACGCCGGGGCTGTAAGCACTCCAGCCGAGCGCCTCCGCCCAGAACCGGCCGACCGCCGAGTGATCAAGAGCCTTGATGTTCACCATCACGGGTCGCAGGGCCATGCCGACGATCCTATGGAACTCAGCGCGGCCTTCCCGCACGGAAGGACTGACGGCCAAAGACCCCACAGCCCCGCCTCAGCTCACCACCCGGTTGACCAGTTGGTCGCGGACGCGCGCCGGGAGCTCGGGGGCGAACCGCTGGAGGCAGGCGTCCGGTGCCGGTCGGCGCCGACCAGGCAGGGCGTTCCGCCACTGCCCACGGGAGCGGTCCGCACCCCCTCGGCCCTATCGGCTCGCCGGCACTCGGGCGGCCCGAGCACGGGACACCGCCGCGGGCTGAGCAGCCGAATGCCCGTCATCACCCGACGACCACTCACGTCGGCGCAGCCCCGGGCCGCGTCGGCCACTGGTCCGGGGCCGGGCTGGGTGCCGGCGTCGTGTCACGCTGTCCCGCAGCGGCTGCGGAGGAGTTCCACACCGTCGCCTTCGAGATCGTCGCAGTACGTCGCGCGCCCGGTCATGGCCATCACCAGGGCCAGGGTGCGGCCGGACACGAGAGGCCCGGAACCGGTCGCGAAGGGGCCGTCATCGGCTGCGAGTCTCAGGCCGGCGATGCGTCCCTTGGCAACGACCACGAGGTCTGAGCCCTGGTAGTACTCGGCCGTCTCCGTGACGGCCCCGATCGGGTAGTCGCGGCGGATGCCCAGCGGGCGCCGGATGTCTTCTCCATGCACGATCGTCTCGCCCAGCATGGCGATGGCGGGCAAGGGGGGCTTGGTCGTGCTCGGGACGATGCGCCGGAACCGTTCAAGGGTCTCGCCCGGGGTCGCGCCGAGCTGCTCGGCCAGCCGCATGGCCACCTGCTTGTCGAAGTCGAACCGGCAACGGATCACACCCGCCAGCCAGCTCACGGTGTTGAGGCTCGCGCCCGCGGTCAGGTGCGCCAGTACCTCACGCACCGACAAACCGGCGCACAGCGATGGCTTCGCCCACTGCTCGTCCGTCAGACCTGCGAGATCGGCCGCCAGCGCCGCTCGCTCGGTGCGGATCAAGGGCCAGACCCCGGTCTCGCGATTGCGGTCCGCTGTCAGTGCCGGATCAGTCATAGGGGCTGGACTCCTGTCGAGGATCGTGATCTGCGTTGCCTCCGGCGCGGACAGCGGACGTCCGGCAGGGGCGTTCTCGAAGGAGACTCTCGCTCCGGAGCAAAGTCATCGCCCGTGAGCGATCTTTTCCGCCTCAGCTCACCACCCGGTTGACCAGTTGGTCACGGACGCGCGCCGGGATCTCGGGGGCGAACCGCTGGAGGTAGGCGTCCAGGTGCCGGTCGGCGCCGACCAGGAAAGGCAGGTCGAAGACGAGCAGCCGGCGCACCGCGAGCAGCGGAACCGGTGCCCGCAGCGGGCGGAAGTCCTCGTTCCACAGGCCTGGTTCGTCGCACACGGGATGGAACTGGCCGATCATCAGCCCGTCCGCGACGAACGTGTCCTTCGCCGCCCGCTGCACCTCGTCCAGCTCGGTCGAGTCCGCCGGGTCGAGCCCCGGCAGCAGCATCAGTACCGTCAGCAGCTCGCGGTCCTCCTCGCCGAGGTCCGCCGCGAGCCGCTCGTACCAGTGCCGCAGCCCCGCCACCGCCTCCGCCGGCGTGCCGCCGTCCCGGGCGGGCAGGGCCAGCAGGAACAGGCCCTTGCGCAACGACGGCTGGGTGTAGGGGCACACCGGGCCGGTACGGCCCAGCTCGGGGTGGCCCGACACCAGCACCCGGCGGCTCCAGTCGAGGACCCGGCGCAGCTCCGGCAGGTGGCGGTGCGCCACCCGGCCGGCGTCGATCTCCTCCGGCGACCAGATCAGCAGCCGCTCGTCGCCCCTCACCGCGCCTCCCGCCACATCGGCCGCAAGGAGGGGCCGCCGCCGGGCAGCACGATGTCCTCGCCGAGCCGCTCGAAGCCGAGGCGCCGGCAGGTGGCCTCCCCGCCCGGTGAGCTGGCCTCGGCGTACGTACCGCACCCCGCCGCGTCGGCCCGTGCCACCACGTGCTCCAGCAGCGTCACCATCAGCCCGCGCCGCCGCGCCGACGGCCGTACCGCGCCGAAGGAGACGTAGTAGTGCGGCCGGCCGGCCGGGTGCCGCGCGGCCTGGAGGGCACTGATCGTCGCCAGCGCGGCGGCGTCGTCGCCCAGGGCCGCGCCGAACCGCCCCTGGAGCTCGGCCCCGCGCGCCTCCGTCTCCTCCCACGCGCCGGGCGGCAGGAACAGCAGGACGGCGTCGCGGTCCTCATCGGTGAGCACCCCGCCGTACGCGTACGACAGGTCGAGGAACACACGGAAGAAACCGGGCAGGACCCGCGCCCGGCGCCGGGCGTCCGGGGTGATCCAGCGGGTCAGCGGATCGTCGAGGAAGGCGCCGGCCAGCAGCGCGGCCAGCTCGTCGGTGTCGGCCTCCGACGCCGGGCGTACCACGCCGCGCGCCGCAGGAACCGGGATGGAGGACAAGGGAGCACCCTTCACGAGTCGTCATCGGGTGGCGAGCTGCTCGACCCGGGCGTGCAGCCGGTCGAGGTACAGCTCCGCCTCGGGTTTGATCAGCACGCTGCGCATCACCCGGGCCGCGTCGGCGTCCCGGACGATCCCGGGATGGCGCCGCGCGAACGCCCCGGCGTCCGCGCGCAGCACGCTCAGGAACACCGGGTCCTCCGGCGCGTGCATCCCGTCGCGCAGCAACCGCTCGGAGGCGGCGTCGACGGCGGACAGGGACCAGGGGCGCGCGGCGGGAACGTACGTCACGATGTCGAGGTCCGGCCGCTGGTACGGCTTCAGCGCCTCCGACGCGGCCAGCAGATCCGCCCAGCGCAGCGCGGCCCGGCGGCTCGCCGCGAGCATCCGGCCGAAGCCGTCCCGGGTCAGCGGCAGAAGCTGGAGCGTCAGCCACAGCCCGGCCGCGGCCGCACCGGCCCGCGAGCACTCCAGGCTGATCTCGCCCAGGTGCAGCTCGGAGTCGGTGAAGTAGGTGTACGGGGAGTCGTGCGCGAAGTGCCGGCCGGCCCGCGGGTCGTTGAACAGCACCGCGCCGCAGCCGTACGGCTGGAGGCCGTGCTTGTGCGGGTCGACCACCACCGAGTCGCACGCCCCGATCGCCCGCCACGGGCGTACGTCGATGCCCTCGGGCTCGTCCGAGAGGCCGAGCAGCGCGTAGAAGCCGCCGTACGCCGCGTCGACGTGGACGCGCGCCCCGTGGCGGCGGGCCAGCGGAAGCACCTCGTGCACCGGGTCGACCGCGCCCAGGCCCGTCGTCCCGGTGGTCACCACGACCGTGCCGACCCGGCCGGACGCCAGGAGCGGCTCCAGCGCACCGGGGTCGATCCGGCCGTGGCCGTCCACCGGCACCCGGTGTCCCTCCACGCCGAGGACGTGGCACATCCGCTCGTGCGTGTAGTGGCATTCGGAGCTGTACGCGATGCCGCGGTCCGGGTGCGACTGGCGGGCGACGTAGAGCGCCTCCAGGTTCGCCATCGTGCCGCTGGTCGTCAGGTGGCCCAGGGGAGCGGCCATGCCGACCATCGCGCCGAGGGCCGCCACGCACTCGCGCTCCATCTCGGTGGTGGCGGGACCGCCTTCGGCGGCGTGGTTGTTGGGGTTGAACAGCATCGCCGTCGTATAGCCGACGACGGCCGCCGGATGCGGCGGCTTGACCATCTGGCCCGCGTAACGCGGATGGAAGAAGGGGTAGTTGTCGTCGAGGCGCTTGGCGAACCGCTCGAAGACCGGGGCGAAGTCGGCGTCACCGACCCGGTGCGAGGGATGCGGCTCGAACGGTCCGAACCGCTCGCCGAAGCGCTCGATCACATCCACCGCGCGCGGAAGCCAGTAGCGAAGATCCACGGGAGTGCCTTCCGGAACGGCGCATCTGTCACCGCAGGTATACGGAGGCCCCCGCAACAGCCGCGCAACCAGCGCCGTTCGAGCCCGGCACGAGGCGCCCCTGCTGCACTCGGCGCGTGACAGCCGACTTCGACGCGACGACGAGCACGACGGCCCGGACGGTCACGCGGATCTGGACCACGGAACTGGGCGTACCCGCCCTCGACCCCGACGTCTGGCTCTCCCACGCGGGCGCGACCTCGGCCCACGCCCTCCGCGCCCACCGCGCCCTGCGCGCCGCCCTCGGCCGCGACATCCCCCTCCCCGCCCTCTTCCGCCACCCCACGATCCGCTCCCTCACCGCCTACCTGACCAACCCGGGCCCGTGACCTCTCACTCCGCTACCCCCGAAAGGCGGGCCGTCGTTCCCACGGGAGGCGCACCTGTTGCCCTTGCCAGCGGGCGGATCACGGCCGCCGGTTTCGGAACCCTCGGCCCCACCACCTCGACCTCCGGATCACGTTCCGGCCAGGGCGCCGGCGGCCATGCCGGTGAAGGGCGGTCCGGCATCAGCGATTCGATTCTGCCCCTGCCCTGGCGATGAGCTGCGGCCGATCAAGCCACCGTGTCAAGGTCCGCACCGAGCCGGCGAGCCGTGCTCGGGCCGGGTTCACACGCGAGATGGCCGCTCTTTCGCCCAGAGCGGCCTTGATGGTTGATGGTGTCGGCAGAGGCAGCTAGGGCCTGTCTCCCTGATCCGTGCGCATTTGGTTCGCGTGGTTCGCCTGTCCGGTGCAGGGTGCAGTTATGGATCAAGTAGAGGTATTGCTCATCGGAGGGCGCGCTGGCGCCGGCAAGACGACGGTGGGATGGGAGGTTTCGGCACGTCTGCGTGCGGCGATGGTTGCTCACTGTGTGATCGAGGGGGACTTCATGGGGCAGGCCCATCCCGCTCCGGAGGGTGACCCTCGCCGAAGGAAGATCGCCGAGCGCAACTTGGCGGCGCTCTGGTCGAACTACGCCGAGCTCGGGTACCGCCGGTTGGTCTACACGCACACGGTGAGCGTTCTGGCTGAGAACGAGGGCATGTTCCGGCAGGCCATGGGGGCGAATGTCAGGATCGTGCGGGTGGTGCTCACGGCGTCCGATGCCACCGCTCGTGAGCGGTTGACTCGCCGGGAGCTGGGCTCGGAGCTGGGGCAGGAATTGGAAGGCAGTGCCTGCAAGGCGCGGATTCTGCAGGAGCAGGCGCCCCTGGATACGGTGCGGGTGGCGACCGACGGACGGTCCGTGGTCGACATAGCGCGCGAGGTCGTGAGTGCCACCGGATGGCTGGCGGACGTCTCCGGGTAGGTTCCTTGCTGCTCAGAGGCGGGTCCAGATGAGCCAGATGAGGATGGCGGCGACGTGGAGTGCGGCCTGGTAGGCGATGGCGAGCTTGTCCGTTCGCATGGCCCGGCCGCGCCACTGTTTGAGCTGGTTGACGCATCGCTCGTCTGCGTTGCGCTGCTTGTACACCTTGGCATCGAACGCCGGTGGGCGACCGCCGGCGCGGCCTCGCCGCAGACGGTGACCGACCTGGTCGGACGGCTGAGGAATGACAGCACGGATACTCCGCCGACGAAGATGGGTCCGGATCGCCCGGGACAAACAGGCGCGGTCGGCCAGGACGGCGTCCGGCCGGGTTCTCGGTCTTCCCGGCCCGCTTTGCGGGACAAGGATGCCTGTTATGACGGTCTCGAAGGCTGGTGCGTCGCCTGCCTGACCTGCAGTGAGACGGAGGGCCAAGGGCCGTGCACGGCTGTAGCGGGCGAGGTGGATCTTCGTGCTCAGGCCGCCGCGGGAGCGGCCGAGGCCATGGTCGTCGGGTTCGTCCCTGTCCGGCGCCCCCTTTTCCTGGCTCCGGCGGCATGCTGGTGGGCCCCGGCAGACGGTGAAGTCCACCGACACTGTCCAGCGGATGTCGTCAGCGTCGTCAGCAGCGGACCGAGGCAAGGATCCGTTCCCAAGTGCCGTTAACGGCCCGCCTGAGCAGCCGTTTGTGCGCGGTCGTTGAACGAACCCAGCTCGTCCGGCAGGTCCCGGCCAGGGCAAGCAGGTGCGGTACTGCCAGGCAATGGCCTAAAGGGTGCGGCGGTGATCGGCCCACCGCCGCCCACGCACTGGATCAGCCGGCCTCAGCGGCTTGATCTGGTCCCACATCGCATCAGTGATCGCTAACCGGACAGACAGATCCGATCAACTGACCAACCCATCAAAGAGACACGCTCTAGCGACGCCGATCCGTGCGGCGCAGTGCAACGATGGGAACAGGGGGAAGTGTGTCGGGCGTAAGGGAGCTTCTCAAGGGCTCTCCATGCTGAGCCAGCGCATTTCGAAGTTTGTCCAAATACTCCCTTCGGATACGGGCTGATCCGTCGGCGATACCGATGCGTGCCACCTCGACAAATTCCGGTTTGCCGAAATAGGTGTAGGAAATTCCTGGATCGAAATCCCCGTGACAGGTGATCGATCTTGCTCTGCGTCGCTCGTAGTTCCCCTCGCGCACATCAAGTTTGGCAAGTACTCGACTGTCGACCCTCAGTACAAGTCCTTCGACTGAGCTGCCGGGATCAAGCTGGATTGTGGGGTAGAGGACTTTGATGGGGGGCTCGCTCGTATCGGTATGGCTGAGATAAACGACTGGTCGGCTTTGATCCGTGTTGTCCGTTGCGACTTCCCATGATCGCTTGTAGCCGTCCAGGCGTGCAAGCTGGTAGTCAAGGCCAGGGGCTGGGTCTCTCCCCAGCAGCTCGCGAATATCATTCACGTCTACCAGGGAGCCATAGATGAAGACCGACATCCTTGCGGTGTCCTCGAATGTGTCCCAGCCCCTCGACGTGACGGATCCATCGGTCTCGTCAACGTCAACCGATCCGAATCTTCCAAGTTGCACATGGTCGTAGTCCAGGGGGTACCATTTGTCGTCAAATACATCCACTCCCACCCCGCTAACCTTACCAAGGGCTCGAACAAGCAATTTTGGTCTGTTCTCGGAGCGGATCGCGTGGCCTTGAATATGGTCGATTCGGCCTTGGTTCAGAGGGGCGTCCAGCGGGATCCAAAGGGTGAAGGGAACGCCGTGCGAGGACTCTGGCCAGGCGCGCTCTAGTGTTCGGCAACCGTCGGCTCCCAGTACTTTCAGTTGGACGGTGACAACGGACTTGCTTCCGTCCGTTGGGGAGGTCGCCCAATAGCGTAGATATGCCCGACATGTTAGGTCGGCGATCGTCAGGCGCTGAAGGCGCTTATAGAAGCGCGCAGCGATGACGGAGTCGGCACTGCCTTCGTGGCTTTCGCGGAAACCTTCCGGGCCGGCCTCGGCAGCAAGGCAAACGCTGAGAGTGCGCCGCCACTGGAATGTTTCAATCGTAAAAATTCGCACAAATGCCATGGCAAGAAAAATGGCTGGCAGTAGTACGCCGATCATGGCGGAAATCGCAGCAAGGGCACTGTGGATAATATTATCTTCGTCGGCAGGGAAGTTGCCCTGACCCAGGATTGCCTGAAGGGACGCGAGCGAGTCGTGCAGGAGGCGCAGCGACTGTTTACCGGTCAGCGCACGTAGAACGGCCAACGTAATGGCGACGAGGCACAGGGCGCCCAGCAGTATTCCGATGAGAGCAGCAGCAGACCGGGCCGCGATCCACCAGCGGAATGACGGATCATGGATGGGATGCTTGATCCGGCGGGCCACCTGGTACCTCCGTGCTTTGACAAGGGGGTTATGGGGCAGGTCTGGGAGGGCCCCGATTGAGGTATTCCCACGGCTGCGAACCTTGACCATCTATCCACCTCTTGGCCTAGGGCCCGTGCCTTACGTGGTGAGGCACGGAGACGCAAGCAGCCAAATGCACGGATTCGGCTCATGGTGCGGGCTGAGTATGCGACCTCCCGACATGCCACGAGACCGTGCATTCGATCACCCGTCTGCGGTGAATTAAACGGTGGGCTGGATTCGATCATTTGCGTAAGCCGTACACGGATGTGCTCGCCGTGTAGCCGTCTTCCCGGCGTCGAGCGGCCACTCCGAGCCCCGACCGGCGAAGGGGCTGCCCCGCCACCGAACCCGCCAGAGCGGGCCGCGCGCCCCCGCCGGCCGCTCGACCCGACCACGAGTCGGGGTTGCTGCACTCGCTGGGTGCGCCCGCCCGCGGTGGGCGGGCGGTCCAGAACCAGGAGGACGCCATGGTCACCCGACGCAGCCTGCTCGGCGCCGCCCTCGCCACCACCGGCGCCGGGCTGTTCACCGGAGCCGCACTGACCCCCCTGCTCGCCGCCGGGGGCGCACGCGCCACGGTCCCGGGCCCGACGGCGGCCGCCGCCGCCGTGGAGCCCTTCCGGGTGCCGCTGCCCATACCGCCGGTCCTCGCGCCCGTCTCGACCACGGGCGGCACCGACACCTACGCCATCACCATGCGGCGCACCCGCAAGGAGATCCTGCCCGGCCTCCAGACGGAGGTCCTCACCTACAACGGGCACTTCCCCGGCCCCACCATCAGAGCCAGATCCGGCCGCCCCGTCGTCGTGCGGCACCGCAACGCCCTCGACATGCCGGCCTCCGTCCACCTGCACGGCGCCTCCGTGCCGCCCGAGAGCGACGGCGCCCCGATGGACACGTTCGCGCCCGGCGCGACCCGCACCTACACCTACCCCAACCGTCAGCCGCACGCGTCGCTCTGGTACCACGACCACGCGCACCACATGGAATCCGAGCACGTCTACCGGGGGCTTTCCGGCTCGTACCTGCTCACCGACGGCACCGAGCAGGCCCTGCCGCTGCCCTCCGGCGCGTACGACATCCCGATCGCGCTGCGCGACGCCCGCTTCGACGAGGCCGGGCAGCTCGTGTACGTCATGGACGACGCGCTCGGCCGGACGACGCTGCTCGCCAACGGCAAGCCGTACCCCTACCTGGAGGTCGCCGCCCGCAAGTACCGCTTCCGCCTCCTCAACTCCTCCAACCTCCGCTTCTTCTGGCTGCGGCTCGCCGACGGCGGCGAGATCACCCAGATCGGCTCCGACGGCGGCCTGCTGCCCCGCCCGCACACCACCGACGCGCTGTGGCTCTCACCGGCCGAACGGGCCGACGTCGTCATCGACTTCTCCCGCTACCCGGTCGGCACGCAGCTCGTGCTGGAGAACACCGTCGGCCCCGGCACCCCCGAACAGACCGGCCGCGTCCTCCGCTTCGACGTCGTCCGCACCGCCTCCGACCCCAGCCGCGTGCCCTCCGTGCTGCGCACCCTGCCGCCGCTGCCGGAGGCCACCGGCCGGCGCACCGTCGAGCTGCGCATGGACGAGGACGGCAGCGCCGCGCCCAAGGGGTACATCGACGGCAAGGTCTACGACCCGGACCGCGTCGACGCCGCCGTACGCCACGGCAGCAGCGAGATATGGACGATCACCAACCCCAACACGGTCATGCCGCACAACTTCCACCTGCACCTGGTGCAGTTCCGGGTCCTGGAACGCAACGGGCAGGCGCCCGACCCGTCCGAGTCGGGGCTCAAGGACACGGTCCGGCTCCTGCCGGGCGAGACGGTCAGGGTCCAGGCGACGTTCGACACCTACCGGGGCACGTACGTGTACCACTGCCACCTGCTGGACCACTCCGCCATGGGGATGATGGCCCAGCTCAGGATCGCCTGACCGTACGTCGCAACAGGGTGGCGGCCAGCAGCGCGAACCCCGCGAAGACCGCGCCGGTCAGGAAACCCCCGGCCATCCCCCCGGTCTGCGCCGTCACCGCCACCAGCGCGGCCAGCCCGATCGAACCGCCCACGCTCTGGAGCGAGTTCAGCACGGCCGCCGCCGCACCGGCCTCGTCACGTGCAAGGCCCGACGTGGCGAGAACGGTCGGCGGCAGCACGCAACACGCCATGCCGGCCCCCAGCAGCACCAGCGCCGGCAGCACACCCGAGGCGTACGCGGCCGACGCACCGAGTGCAGCCAGCCACAGGTTCCCGGCGACCAGCAGCGACGCACCGCCCGCCATCAGCCGCTTCGCGCCGAACCGCCGCTCCAGGCGCACCGCGGCGCCCGCCGTGGCGGCCATCGTCACCGGCAGCGGCAGCAGCGCGCACGCCGTCGCCAGCGCCGACCACCCGTGCCGGCCCTGGAAGAACTGGTTGAGGAAGAAGTACGTACCGATCAGCGCACCCGGCACCGCGAGCGTGGCCGCGTAGGCGAGGACGCGGTCACGGTCGCCGAACAGCTTCGGCACCACGATGGGCTGCTCGGCCCGCCGCTCGATCGCCGCGAACACCACCAGCAGCCCCGCGCCCGCGCCCACGCACCCCACGACGGCCGGGTCGCTCCACGGCCGCTCGGCGGCCTGCGCCAGCCCGTACACGAGCGACGCGGCACCCAGCGCCGACACCAGCGCCCCCGCCAGGTCGAACCGGCCCCGGCTGCGCGCCGTCTCCTCGATCACGAACGGCGCGAGCAGCAGGATCACCAGCCCGACCGGCACGTCCAGGTACAGCACCCAGCGCCACGAGCTGAGCGAGGTGAGCGCGCCCGCGAGCAGCAGCCCGCCGGCCGTCGACACCGCGCCCACCGCCGTACAGACGGCGATCGCCCGCTTGCGGGGCGCGCCCTCGGCGAACATGCTCAGCACCAGCGCGAGCCCGCTGGGCGCCGCCAGCGCCGCCCCGACGCCCTGCACCGCCCGCACCGCCACCAGGAACTCACCCGACGGCGCCAGCCCGCGCAGCGCCGCGGCCGCCGTGAACAGCCCCACGCCCGCGAGGAACACCTTGCGGCGGCCCAGGATGTCGCCGGCGCGGCCGCCGAGCAGCAGCAGCCCGCCGAAGGCCAGCAGGTAGGCGTTGACGACCCACGACGCGCCGACGGCCGACAGGCCGAGCCCTTCGCGCATCCCGGGCAGCGCGATGTTCACGATCGGGTCGTCGAGCTGGATCATCGCGTTGCACAGGGCGATTACCGCCAGGGCGACCCCGGGGCGGGCACGGCGCCGCGCCTCGGCGAACGGCACGGGAGGCACCGGCGCGGGAGCCACCGGCGCGGGAACCGCCCGCGCGGGAGGCACCGGTTGGGGAGCCACCGGCGCGGGAACCGCCCGCGACACCGGCTGCTGCGACACGTGCACGGACATGACGGGGCCTCCACGGGGTGCTCGGAACTGGGGACCGGGACTCGGGACTCGGGACCCGGCGTCCGGAACGTCGCGGCGACGCTCTCAGGCCCGGCTGGAGAACCCGTCGAGGCCGGGTCGCCCGTGCGTGCACGACCGCTCGGGACGGCCTGGCCGGGCGCCGCGCGGCGCACCTATGATCCCCACGCCCGCACGCACCACGCCCGCACGCCGCGCGAGCCACCCGAGTCCACAGTGAGGACGCCACGATGACCGCCAGCTCCCCGTACTCGTCGTCTCCCGCACAGCCGGCGCCGCCGGCGCCGCCGTCCCGGACGAGCCGCACGGGCAGGGCGGCCGGTCCGCTGCTGCTGGTGTCGCTCGTCACCATGGGGCTGATGGCCGGCGTGTTCTTCGCCTTCGACGTGTCGGTCATGCCGGGCCTCGCCCGCACCGACGACCGGCTGTACGTGGAGGCGATGCAGAACTTCAACCAGGCGATCGACACCAGCGGCCTGTTCGTCCTCGCCTTCCTCGGCGCGTTCGCCGCGACGACGGCCGCCGCCGTCATCGAGTACCGCAAGGGCCGCCGGTCGGCCGCCCTGTGGGCCGGTATCGCCGGGGCCCTCTACCTCGTGGCGCTGCTCATCACCTTCACCGTCAACATCCCCCTCAACAACGAGCTCGCCGCCCTCGGCGACCCGGCCAAGGCCCACGACTTCGGCGTCGTCGACAAGTTCAAGGGCGTGTGGGAGTCCACCAACATCATGCGCACCCTGCTGTGCACGGCCGCGCTGGGCTGCCTCGCCCACTGCCTGAAGCTGCACGGCCGGGCCACGCCCGCACGCTGACGCGCCCCGGGTGACGGCGCCCACTATGCTGGACTGCTTCGAACGAAGTACTCCACCCGAAGTGGCACCGTCTCCCGGAGACCCCATGCGACAGAACCCGGAACGCCGGACGGCACTGCTCGACGCGGCCATCGAGGTCCTCGCCCGCGAGGGCTCGCGCGGGCTGACGCTGCGCGCCGTCGACGCCGAGGCCCGGGTGCCCGTCGGCACCTCCTCCAACTACTTCGCCAACCGGGGCGAACTGCTGCGGCAGATCATGGGGCGTACGTACGAGCGGCTGACGCCCGACCCGGCCGAGCTCGCCCGGACCATGACCGCCCCCCGGTCCCCCGAACTGGTGGCGCTCCTGCTGCGCCAGGTCCACCAGCGCATGGAGGCGGACCGCAGCAGCTACCTCGCCATGCTGGAGCTGCGCCTGGAGGGCACCCGCCGCCCCGAACTGGGCGCCGAGCTCAACGAGATCTTCCGCACGGAGCTGGAGAACAACATCCGCTTCCACCTGGAGGCGGGCCTGCCCGGCGACCGCGTGGCCGTCATCCTGCTGTACCTCGCGGTGCACGGCATGATCGTGGACGACCTCACGGTGCCCGACGTCCTCGCCGGCACGGCGGGTGAACTCACCGACGAGCTGTGCCGGCGCCTCCTCGGCGGCGCCGCACCAGGCGCCTCCTAGCAGGGCTCCAGGCGGCCCGGCCAGGCTGGAGCCATGGGAGCCATGGACCGCGCCAGAGCCACCGAGTCGGGACTGCCCATTGAGCCGGTGTACGGGCCGGACGCGCTCAGCGGGTGGGACCCCGATGAGAAACTGGGCGAACCGGGTTCGTACCCCTT
>NZ_JBVIGF010000010.1:0-335515 GCF_055570965.1 Streptomyces sp. NPDC031064 | reverse complement strand
TACCTGGCCGCGGTGAGCGGCCACGCGGGGATCGCGCGGCTGCTGCTCGCCGCCTGGGCCCCCCCCCCCCCCTCCCCCGCCCCCCCCCCCCCTCCCCTCCCTCCCCCCCCCCCCCCCCCCCCCCCCCCCCCCCCCCCCCTGCGGCATGTCATGATCACCCGACGGACCGAACCCACTGAAGGGGGTGGCCCCATGCGGGTCAAGGATTTCGATCACCTGGTGCTCAACGTGGAAGACGTCGAGCGGTCGCTGGAGTTCTACTGCGGGCCTCTCGGCCTGGAGCCCGTCCGGGTCGAGGAGTGGCGGGCCGGCAAGGTCCCGTTCCCGTCCGTGCGGGTCAGCCCCACGACGATCATCGACCTGCTCCGGCGTCCGCGCGGCGAATCCAACGTCGACCACATCTGCCTGGTGGTCGACCCGCTCGACTGGCAGGAGGTCATCGACTCGGGTGACTTCACCGTGCTGGAGGGGCCGGTCGGCCGCTTCGGCGCACGCGGGAACGCCCAGTCCATCTACGTGCGGGACCCCGACGGCAACACCGTCGAACTGCGCTGGTACCCCGAGGACGCCGAGGCCTGAGCGTCCTGCCGGCACACGGCCGCTCACAGGCGCCCGCGTGGCGGCTGTGAGCGTGTCGGGCGGCGGCATGGGACGGCGGCGGGGTTCACTGCTGCGTATGAACGCCGCAGATGTGCTCGCAGACGCCTTCGGACGCGTCCGGGAAGTGGTCCACGAGGCGGTCGAGGGAATCGGCGTGGAGGACCTGCACACCCGGCTCGACCCGGGCGCCAACTCCATCGCCTGGCTGGTCTGGCACCTCACCCGGATCCAGGACGACCACGTGGCCGACGTCGCCGGCCGGGAACAGGTGTGGACGGCCGAGGACTGGGCCGGCCGGTTCTCCCTGCCCTTCCCCACCGAGGCGACCGGGTACGGCCACACGTCCAAACAGGTCGCCGCACTCCGCGTTGATTCGCCCGCCTTGCTGCTCGGCTACTTCGACGCCGTCCACGACGTGACGATGGACTACGTCACGGGACTGCGCGGCACGGCACTCAACCGGATCGTGGACGAGTCGTGGTCGCCACCGGTGACCCTGGGCGTCCGGCTCGTCAGCGTCATCGCCGACGACCTCCAGCACGCCGGACAGGCCGCCTTCATCCGAGGCTGCCTCGAACGCCGCTGAGCACGGCCACGCCGCGCCCCGGCACCGGCCGGCCCGGCCCGGCGGGCCGCACGCCCCCGTGCGTAAGGCATGATCGGGGGATGTCCGATCGCATCATCGCCGCCTGTGACGGGGCGGCCAAGGGAAATCCCGGCCCGGCCGGCTGGGCGTGGGTCATCGCCGACGCGGAGGGCCGCCCCGAGCGCTGGGAGGCCGGGCCGCTGGGCCGCGCCACCAACAACGTGGGTGAACTCACCGCCCTGCGCGCCCTGTTGGAGGCCCTCACGCCCGGAACCTCCGTCGAGGTGCGCATGGACTCCCAGTACGCCATGAAGGCCGTGACGCAGTGGCTGCCGAACTGGAAGCGCAACGGCTGGAAGACGGCGGCCGGCAAGCCCGTCGCCAACCAGGAACTGGTGCGGCGCATCGACGCCCTGCTGGCCGAGCGGGACGTGGAGTTCCGCTACGTCCCGGCCCACCGTGCGGACGGCGACCACCTGAACGCCATCGCCGACCAGGCCGCCAGTGACGCGGCCGCCACCCAGCAGGCCGCCGGCACCGCGCTGGGCGCCACGCACATGCCCGTACCCGCGCCCCAGCGCACCGCTCCGGCCGCCCGCCACAAGCCCCGTGGCGCGACCGGCGAGCGGCGGCCGGCCGGAACGACGACGGGCGGCGCGCCGCGGACCATCAAGGCGAAGTACCGCGGCACCTGTCCGTGCGGCCGGCCGTACGCCGCCGGTGACCCGATCACCAAGGTGGACACGCGCTGGGGTCACCCCGACTGCCGCACCACGGTGCCGGTCAGTCCGTAGAGTCCCACGCCGTCAGCAGGCCCTCCAGCCACGCGGGCGGGAGTTCGGCGGCGTCCCACTCCTCCCGCAGCTCCGACGCCGCGCCGGCGAGCCGTTCCAGCACGGCGACGCTGGTGGGGGAGTGGACGAGCGAGTAGCGGCCGTGGATCGCGATCGTGCTGCCCGGGCCGTACCGCGCGTACAGCCGCTCCAGGCGTACGCGGTTGGCCGAGGCGAACTCCGCGAGCCGCCCCGGGTATCCGGCCCGCTCCCTGGAGGTCATCGTGCCGAGGACGGCGGTCAGCACCTGCTCGGAGACCTCGGGGTCCAGGTCGGAGACGGTGGTGAACGACAGGTACAGCGGCGTGACCGCCACCTTCGCCCGCTCCACCTGCATCCTCCTCACCGGAGGGCGGGCGTCCGGAGAGGGGCCCGGCGCATCGGACCCGACGGCGTGCCGCAGCGCGCGTGCGGCCAGGCCGGCAAGGTCACCGGTGACGGCCTGGGCGCCGTCGAGCCAGCCGGACTCGTAGAGCGCACCCTTCCCGCCGGGCGCGCTCCGCCCGATGCCGCTGAGCTCCTGGTGCGCCAGCGCGAGGGCACCGGCCTCGACGAGCCCGATCAGCTCCTCCGCGTCGCCGGAGAAGACCCCCGCCCGGCCCAGGAGCTGCCGGAGCGTCTGCTTGGCGTTGAGGACGCTGACCGCGTCCAGATGCTGCCGTCCTTCTGCGGCGGCGTTCATGGTCCTCCTACCTCATCGCATGGGTGCGGCGCTGCGTACGCCGACCGCTTCGTTCGAGGGTTCAACGCTCGGTGACCGTGCTGAGCTCCCCCTTCAGGTGGCACACCCTCTCACGTGGCGCACACCGTCCCCGGAACGCCGGTACCGGAGACAGTGAGCCGTACCGGCCGGCCGGCGCATCCTCGTAGGGACGCGCTTGTAGGGACTCCCTCGTGCGGACGCGCTCGTGCGGACGTTCACGTGCGCACATCCTCGTGCGGATGTGCGATTCGACGTGATCATGGATACTCGTATCTGGTGACGCCGGCATGTGCCAACGGCGGCGGCGTGTCGGCGCGCCCGCCGCAATCCCCCACGTTGGAGGTGGACCATGGCACGACCGTCCGCCCGCAGGGCCGCCCTCCTGGCCGCCGGCCTGATGGCCGCGAGCCTGACCCCCGCCCCCGCCATCGCGGCGAGTCCAGCCGCGGCCGGACACCCAGGTTCGTGCAAGGCAGGCGCCCTGGCGCCGTCCTGGGTTCCTGGTGGCACCGCCAAGCCCGGAGGTTCTCCGGATGAGCAGGTGACCGCCGTGGTGGCGCTGAAGAACACCGGGTCCCGCGCGTGCACCGTCCACGGTTACCCCAAGGTGACCCTGAAGATGGGCACGGAGACGGCAGGAGTGCAGACCGAGACCTTCCGCGAGCAGACGTCGGTCCGGCCCAAGCCCGTCACCCTGGCGCCGGGCGCCTCCGCCCGGTTCACCCTCACCTTCCTCTCGGCGAAGGAGAGCGAGGAAAACGTCATCGTCCCCGGGGTCGCCGAGATCACTCCCCCCAAGGGCAAGACCTCGAAGCAACTCAAGTGGCGCTGGGGCCCGGTCCTCCGTCAGGAAGCGGCCACCCACCCGGGCAACTTCGTCAGCCCCGTGACCAAGTGACGGGCGGCGGCCGCGCCCCCTCATGGGACGCGGCCGCCGCTTCGGCGGTGACGGTCGGGCGCGCCGACCGGAGGACGCGCCCCGCCCGTCGTCCGGCACCGGCCCCACGGGCACACCCAGGGCGATGACGCCCCGCCGGGGCGCCGACGGCACGTCGGTCAGCGCGGCGCCCACCGCAGCCGCGTTCACCGCCGCGATCCGCGCCCACCGCGGCACATCAGGCACGCGTTCACCCGTAGTGCTGATGGCCGCTCAGGGGCCGGTGTCCGGTCAGGACACCAGGGGCTGCTCCTCCAGTTCGGTCAGCCGCACGGTGCACAGGCCGCCGCGCTCGGCCTTCACGTCCGTCACCTTGAGCTGTGTGCCCGGCAGGAGGAGGAACTCCTCCTCGCCGGTGAACGCCGAGAAGCTCCGGATTCCCACCGCCCGTGCGGGCACCACCTCGAAGAGCGTCCGCTTGCCTCGGCTGCCGAGGAACGCCCGGGCCACATTGAGCTCGGACGTGCACGAGGACACACCCCACCAGGTCACGGTCCGTCCGAGCGGGTACTGCGCCCGGAGGTCCAGCGACACCCCGCGCCACAACGGCTCGGTGCGGGCGGGAAGCCCCGACACCGCCGCGAACAGCAGCCGCAGATACGGGAGGTACGGGACGAGCTTCGACCGGTCCGGGGAACGCAGAATGGCGTTGATCTCGCGGTAGAAGGCCGACTCGCAGGTGTACAGGTAGAGGGCGGCGATGGCATCGGCGGACAGGCCGTTGCCGGCCGCTTCGTCCGCCCGCCTCTTGCCGAACTCGTGCGACAGTTCGATGTGCCGGTCGAGACCGGACAGCAGGCCGGCGACCGGGGAGACGGCGTCGCGGAAATCCATGAGGGGTGTGTCGAACACACCGGTGATCGCGGGAAGGGAAAGCCCCTCGTCCTTGACGCTCGCGAGCCGTTCGAGGTAAAGCTGGTGCAGCTCCATGGTGGACGCGATGAACGCGCCCATGCGTTCGGCGACATCGCCGTTCGACCCGTCGCCCTGTGCCGCGAGCTCGTTCCACCCCTTGCTGGGCAGCCAGTCGATCTCATCGGCGCCCAGCGACGCGAGCGCCTCGTTCACCACTCCGAAATGGTCGCCATCGCAGAATATGTCGCCCTGCGCCGCGGGGTTGGGGTGGTCGATATGGCGGACCTCGACCTCGGGATACTTCTTCTGGAGCTGGAGGACGATCTTCTTGAGGTTGCGCGCGTGCGCCCCCCACCAGGCGAAGACGACACTACGGTCCTCCTCGTCGGCGTTCTGCTTCGCCTTGAGGATCTCCTCGACGATCCGCTCAGCGACCGGACGCCAGAACGCGGTGTGCGGGTCGGCTCCCCTCGGCCCGTCACTGCTGGCGGTGAGGGCCGCGTTCAGCAGCAGGACGCCCTGCGTCAGCATCGCCTGGAACCACTCCGGCGGCTGGACGGTGTCCCGTTCCTTCAACAGCGCGCGGATGTCGGCGATCGGGGTCTTCTTGGGAATCCCGTACTTCCACATCGCCGCGGCCTTGATGATGCAGCGGATGCTGACCACCCTGCCGAACTGGCTGTCCTTCCAGTCGTGGAAGGTGTTGTCGAACATGGCGATGCCGGTGGCGCTTTCGGGCCTCGGGTAAGGGTTCTGACCGAAGACCACGACCTTCCACTTGTGCGGCGGGTTGGGCTTGAGCGCCTGGAAGGTCAGTTCGCGGACGGGCACGACGTCCTGGGCGCGGCCCGGGCCGATGAACGCGGCCGCGTCCGGCTGCGCCTCGATGACGGGCTTGAGCAGCGGAAGCCACGGTTCACCGCCGCCCTTGAACAACTCGGTGAGGGCCAGCGGGTCGTTGGGGTCGGCCTGGGCCGGGGTGTTGGCATCGCTCATGGTGAAGGAACTCCGAATTCAAAAAATGTGCGAACCGTACTGATGGGGCGTCAACGGCGGGCCGTGCGGCGGTGCTCGGGGGGCGCGATGCGTATGCGCTTGTCGGCGGGGGCGTTCTCGATGTCGTCCAGTTGCGCGACGATCGTGCCGCGCAGGTCGTCGTCGTCCTCGAAGGAGTAGTCGTTGAACAACGTGTAGCCCGTCCACATCAGGTTGGCGCACACCCGGGCCGGTACGCGGCCGGTCCTGGCGCCCATGCCGACCAGTGCCACCGATTCGATGCTGCCGGGCGCTCGCGTGTTCTGCCGGTGGATCGCCTGGAACGCGGCGGCGCACGCCAGGGCCACATTGAGGGTCTCGCTCACGTTCTGCGAGGACTGTTCCATGGTCGGCGTCGAGATCAGGAACTTCGGGTCGACCGCCCCGGACGGTACGCACACCGCGCTTCCCACCGGGATGCTTCCGGCGAACCGGTCGCGGATCGCCCGCTGCACACGCAGTTGGATGCCCGCCCCCAGGTGCCGCTTGATGGCCGCGTCGACCCCACCGTCCATGCGGCCCCGGGAGTTGGTCGGGCTGACCCAGGCATCGACCTTCTCGTTGAGGATCGATCCCTTGCGGATCTCGATCCCCGGGGTGTCGGCGAACGCCGCCCGCCACGCCTCCACCACGTTCGCGTTGGTGTCGGTCAGTACCACCCTGAGCTGCGACGTCACGCGGTTCACGGTCATCAGTCCACTCCCATCGAGCAACGGCTGTTCCATCGCTCACGAAGCTACCGGGCACCACTGACAACGGCCCTCGTAGCGCCGCCTGGTGACGCGACGTGACGTGGCGGCGGGGTGAGCCGACAGCGGCCGCCGGAAGGGGGAGGGGCCCCTTCCGGCGGCCGGCAACTACTCAGAGGGCGAGCAGGAGGCGGTGCCCCGCGTCCGTCATCGTCCGGAGTGGTCTGACCGCGAGGCGCATCAGCGCCAGGGCGTTGTCGTCGCCCGCGATGCGGTTGGCGCTGAGTTCCCCGCAGGCCAGACAGCGATGGATGATGACCCATTCGCCATCGGGGCGTACGGACATGCTCATCGCCTCCATGCGCCCGCGGCACGACGCGGCACGGTCTCCCGGTACGCGCCGGTCCACGTGCAGGCTCACCAGACAGTGCGGGCAGTGGTTGCGGTGGGCGGTGCCCGGGGCGTCCAGCGGTACGTCGAGCCGGCAGCCGACGCACCGGAAGTCACGGGCGCGGTGCCGGCCCTGCCGGTGCGGCACGTCCTTGTGCCGCTGCGGGCGCCGGGCGGGGGGATTGCGGCGTGGCATCGGTCGTCTCCTTCCCTGGCCGGCGCTCAGAGACTGCCGAACGATTCGAGCGGGAACGGCGGCTGGGCGAGGGGACGTACGGCCATGCGCATCAGGATGAGCTGGTTGTCGTCCGGGCAGACCGGGTTCGACGTCAGCTCGTCACACCGCACGCAGCGGTGGACGACCATCCAGTCGCCGGTGCGCAGCACGGCGATGGAGATCGGGGTCATCCGGCCGCGGCACTCGCTGCGGCCGCCTTCGACATGGTCCATGACGTGCTGGGAGTGCAGACACGACGGGCAGTGGTTGCGCCGCGTGCCGTCGGCGGCGAACGTGGCGACGGTCAGGCCGCACCACGCGCAGGTGAAGGTGTCGATCTTCAGGGTGTGGTGCGTGTTGGGGTGGGACACCCGGGAGGCTCCTTGCTGAGAGAACAGTCATGACAGCAAGAGCAGGCCGAGCGTTCCTCGACGAGAGACGGGGTTACGCGGTACGACGAGGCGCGCTCGGCGCGGGCCGGGTCATAAAACACCCTCTCCAGGGCACAGGCGGCCCGGTGACGTTTCCGATGATGCGGTGAGCAGCGTAACGACCCCTCCCTGACCGACGCCACCGGATTTCGCCGGGCACGACCGTCAGTCGCCGTAGAGCAAGGTGCCGTACTCGGCGCCGTCCACGAGGTGGTACAGCCCGACGGCGCCGGGGAACAGCACGAGCGCCAGCACACCGATGCGCACCATGACCGGAGCCGCGACGGTGAGGCTCTCCGTCTGGCCCTTGATGGTGCGCCAGTCGCGGCAGCGCCGGATGTCACCCCCGCACGCCCACCAGAAGAAGAGGCCGAACAGGAGGGAGACACCCGCCAAGGAGACGGCGAACCCACCGACGACGGCGAGGAACGTCATCCGGTCGTGATGGTCGACGACGAACAACGAGGCGACCCCGAGCAGGGGAACGGCGACGACCCCGTACAGGGCTCCGCGCGCCACGACGTCCCGGAACCGGAGAAGGGGCTGGGTGATCTGGTCCTCGGCACTCATGCGCCGCACGGTAACCCAGCCCCCTGGGCGTTCTCCAACGACCCCCGGCCGTCAACGCGCCAACCACCTCGGCGGATCGGCCAACTTCCGCTCGTGGACGGGGGGGTAGGCGCCGCCCCCGACTGCTGCCGTGCCATGATCCTCCCTGCTGTTACCGGCGAGTAGGAACACGTCGGCGACAGCGACCACCCCCCTCACGCACATCGCACATCGCCGGAGGACACCCCCGTGCGCACTCACACCAGGAGACTCCTGGTCCCCACGCTGCTCTCGCTCGCCCTGGTGGCGGGCGGCTGCTCCGCCACACCGGGCAGCACCGCCACCACCCCCGGAGCGACACCCGCCACCACCCCGGCCGCGGCACCCGCCGCCGTGGGGGAGGGCAGCGAACGGCTCGACGTCACACCGGCACCCCAGGACACGCCCACCGCCGTGGCGCGACCGGCGTCCAACGGCAGCACCGGCAGCGCCGGTGGCCACCGGAGCACCTTCAAGGTCGCCGACTACGACGAGCGGACCCGGCACGCGGTCATCGCCACCCCGCCGGACGCCTCACCCAACGCATCGCCGGATGCGGCCCCGACATCGTCGCCGGACCCCAGCCCGCCCGTCAGAACGGGCGACGTCATCGCCAGTGCCCCCGCGCCCGGCGCCCCCAACGGCCTGCTCGCCGAGGTGACGAAGGTCGTACGCACCACGGACCAGGGCACCGAGGTCGCCACCGAACCCGCGACGCTCAGCGCGCTGCTCGCCGACGACAAGGCCGACGGGCGGATACCCGTGGACCCGGCCACCGTCGACGTCGAGCCCCTCGTGAAGGGCGTCACGTTCTCCTGGGCCAAGCCCGACGGCATCCGCTTCGGCCCCCAGGGGGCGAAGGTGCCCGTCGGCCAACTCCGCCTCGATGTCGGCACCTCGCTCGCGACCGCCGCCGACGCGCCCGTCTCGGCCGCCGCCTCCGTCTCCGGCTTCGTCCAGCTCGCCCCCGAGGTGGAGTTCTCCTACGACGGCGGCGCCCACGGACAGGCGGGCAGGCCCGGGCCCGGCTCGGCCTTCCTCGGCATGTCCGGCGACTGGTCCGCCCAGTGGACGCTGAAGGGCCGCGCGGCCGCTCAGACCTCCCAGCGCATCCCCTTCGCCAAACTGCACGCCGACCCGGTGATCCAGGTCGGCCCCGTGCCCGTCGTCGTCAACCTCGACCTCACCGTCTACCTCCAGGTCGACGCCGACGGCCGGGTCACCCTCGACGTGCGGCAGGACGTCAAGGGCGACTTCCGCGTCGGCGGCGGCTACACACCCGGCAAGGGGTGGGCCCCGGTCAGCACCTCCGACGTGACGAGCACCCCCGTGACGGCCACGGTCACGGCAGCCGGCCGGGCGAGGGCGGCCCTGGGGGCCGAGGCGTCCGTCGGCCTGTACGGCATGGCCGGCCTCACCGCCGACTTCGCCCCGTACCTGCGTGCCGAGGGCGAGGTCCGGGCCTCCGCCTCCGCCTCCAGCTCCACGGGCGGCACCGCGGACCTGACCGGTGCCTGGGCGCTGCACGGCGGTTTCGACCTGAGCGGCAGCCTCCAGCTCCAGCTCTCGGTCTTCGGCACGCCCCTGTTCCACAAGCGCATCCCGCTGGGCGGCCTCCACCGCGAATGGCCCCTCGCGAGCGGCCGGGTCAAGCGGTCCGCCTGACCGGCACGGGAGCCGCCTGCGTGTGCACGGCCGAGGAATGATGGGGTGTTTTATGGTGTCCTGATGGGAGTTGTGCCGAGATGGGCCTTGCTTTCGTCGGGGTGCGCGCCCGTCCTGCTGGTCGGAGGCTGGGCCATCGCGGCGCACATCGAGGGGCCTGCCTACGACCCGGTCACCCAGACGATCAGCGTGCTGGCGGCGTACGGGGCCGCGGGATTCTGGGTGATGACCGGAGCGCTGCTCGCGCTGGGCGCCTGCCACCTCCTGACCGCCTGGGCGCTGCGAGCGGCCGCGCTCCCCGGACGTGTGGCGTTGGGCTGCGGTGGCCTGTCGGCGTTCGGCGTGGTGCTGCTCCCCGCCCCGAGCAGCGGCGGCTCCTTGCGCCATGGTTCGGTCGCCGCGGTCGGCTTCGCCCTCATGGCGGTATGGCCCCTGCTGGCCGCCGATCGCGGCGGGACCGCACCGTGGGCGCTGCGGCCCGTGCCGTCGATGGCGGCGACTGCCGCGATGCTGGCCGGGGCGGTCTGGTTCGTGATCGAGATGCGTCATCAGGGAGCGGCGGGTGTCGCGGAACGTCTGGTGACATTCCTTCAGTCGCTCTGGCCGTTCGTGGTCGTCACCTCCTGCCTCCGCCACTCCGGCAGAGACGGCCCTCCGTACTGGCCGGGCGCGGCAGACGGTTGATCGCCCTCTCCCGGGCCACCGCCGGCCTCAGTGGTTGGGACGCCCGGGGAGTGGGACGCTGAAGGTGGGAACCGTGCCGGGAAGACGCCGGGAAACGCCGGGAAGACGCCGAGGAGACTCGGGAGGGCCGGATGGGCCGCGACGTTCCGGCGATGGTCTTCACCCGTGACGACCGTCGCCAGTTCCGCGACAAGATGCACAGGTGCCTCGATGTGTTCGCCCGCATGCTGCGGGAGTCGCGGTTCGACTTCGAGCAGCCGCAGGTCGGTCTGGAGATCGAGCTGAACCTCGTGGACGACGCGGCCCGGCCCGCCATGCGCAGCGCGGACGTCCTGGAGGCGATCGCCGACCCCTCCTGGTCCAGCGAGCTGGGCCGGTTCAATCTGGAGATCGACATCGCTCCCCGGCAGCTCACCGCGGGCGGACCCGACTCCTGGGAGCGGGAGATCCGGGCCGCGCTCAACCACGCCGAGGAGAAGGCCGCGGCGATCGGCGCCCATCTGATCATGATCGGGATCCTGCCCACGCTGGATCTCGAGGACGTCGGTCTGGCGGCACTGTCCGAGAACCCGCGGTACCACCTGCTGAACGAGCAGATCTTCGCCGCACGGGGCGAGGACCTGCTGATCGCCATGGACGGGGTCGAGCGGCTGCGGACCTACGCCGACACGATCACACCGGAGGCGGCGTGCACCAGCGCCCAGTTCCACCTCCAGGTCTCCCCGGACGAGTTCGCGGACTACTGGAACGCCGCCCAGGCCGTCGCCGGCGTACAGGTGGCCCTGGCGGCGAACTCCCCGTTCCTGTTCGGCAAGGAGCTGTGGCGTGAGACGCGTATCCCGCTGTTCGAGCAGGCCACCGACACCCGGTCGGACGAGATCAAGGTGCAGGGAGTCAGGCCCCGGGTGTGGTTCGGCGAACGGTGGATCACCACCGTCTTCGATCTCTTCGAGGAGAACGTCCGGTACTTCCCGGCGCTGCTGCCGCTGTGCGACGACGAGGACCCGCACGAGACGATCGACCGCGGCGGAATCCCCGGGCTGGCCGAGCTCACCCTCCACAACGGGACGATCTACCGCTGGAACCGGCCGGTCTACGCCGTCGTCGACGGCGTACCGCACCTCCGGGTGGAGAACCGCGTCCTGCCCGCGGGACCCACGGTGGCCGACGTACTGGCGAACGGTGCCTTCTACTACGGACTGACCCGCGCCCTGGTCGACGAGGACCGGCCCGTCTGGTCCCGGATGTCGTTCTCGGCCGCGGAGGACAACCTGCACGCGGCGGCGCGGCACGGGATCGACGCGCAGCTCTACTGGCCGGGAATGGGCGAGGTCCCGGCGCCCGAGCTGGTGCTGCGGCGCCTGCTGCCGCTGGCCCACCGCGGCCTGGAGGCATCGGGTCTGGACGCGGCCTGGCGGGAGCCGCTGCTGGGCATCATCGAGCAGCGGTGCGTCACCGGCCGCAACGGCGCGGTGTGGCAGTCGGAGACGGTCCACCACATCCACGACACCGCCCACGGGGGCCGGCACCAGGCGTTGCGGCGGATGACCCGGCAGTACATGGACTACATGCACCTGAACGCTCCGGTACACACCTGGCCCGTCGAGTAAGCCCCGTCCCCAGGACCGGCGCGCCGGTCACAGCCACCCGCTCCGCTGCGCCTGCAACGCCATCTGGAACCGGTTCGCGGCGCCCAGCCGGGCCATCAGGACCTGGAGGCGGCGGAACAGCGTACGGCGGCTGATACCCATCTCGCGGGCGATGACGTCGTCGCTCGCACCGCCCGCGAGGAGCCACAGCAGGCGGCGGTCGGCCGGCGCCAGGCCGCCCGGGCGGGCGGTGCGGCCGTGGAAGGGCAGGGCGTTGCGCCAGGACTGCTCGAACAGCGCCACCAGCGCGGAGAGCAACCCGCACGGCTGCACGACCAGCATGCTGTTGTGCACGTCGGCCTCCTTGATCGACAGTGACACGAGCGCGTACGCGTCGTCGATGATCACGAGCTTGACCGGCACCGACGGCAGCACCCTGGCCTGTTCGCCGGCCTCGACGCACGGCTCGATGGCCTCCTTCAGGTGACCCGGATGTTCCAGCGACGCCCGCGAGTACACGACACGCTGCGTCACACCACGGGCGAGCGTCGCCAGCGCGTCGTCCGTGGCCCCGGGCAGCGGGAAGTACGGCGGTGACTCGAACTGCCGGATCTGTTCGCGGGCGCTGGCCCAGGCGTGGCGCATCCGGGGGCCGATGGCGTCCCCGGTGACGACCTCGACGAGGTTGTCGTTGTACGCGGCGAGCCGCTGCCGCCGGAACGACTCGAACGCGCCCCCCACCGCGATGCGCGACTCCTCCAGCTCGGCCGCCCGGTGCCGGGCGAGGATCTCCAGCCCCGCGGCGGGCGGCACCGGAGCCACCACGTCCCCGCCCTCGCCGACGGCACTGGCCAGACCGGCGTCGACCAGTTCGCCGTACGCCGTGGCCGGCTCCGTGCCAACCAGACCGGCCGCCGTGCCGACCGTGGTCAGCGGAGCGGGCGCCAGCTCCAGCAGCGCCAGATAGACCCGGCGCGCGGCCTCACCGATGCCCAGAAGCCGCAGGGCCTCGTCGAGTCTCCCGTTCGTCATGCCACGCATTATCGACCGCCCCACCGACAGTGCGTGGCCGATCTGTGCCAGTGGCACTGCCCGGCCCCCAGGGCGCGCGTCGCGGGCTACTGTCCGGACCGCCGCCGGAAAACGGCGGCCGCGAGGGCTCTCGCAGTCGAGGAACCCACCGAGAGAAGGGGCACGTCGTGGCAAAGGGCCGAAAGAACGGTCTGTACGCGGGGATCTCCGAGGAACTGTCCGCCCTGATGCGAACCGGGTGGGCGGACACCGAGCGGCACGACCTGAAACTCGACGAGCAGGCCCCGTACGCGGCCCGCCGCCGCGACGCGCTCTCCGCGCGCTTCCCCGGCGAACGCCTCGTGATCCCGTCGGGGAACCTCAAGATCCGGTCGAACGACGACGCCTACCCCTTCCGCCCCTACTCCGGCTACGTGCACATGACCGGAGACCAGGCCCGGGACGGCGCGCTCGTCCTCGAACCCCGCGCCGACGGCGGCCACGACGCCTACTGCTACCAGCTCCCGAGGGACTCCAGGGACGACGACGAGTTCTGGACGGGCGCCACGGCCGAGCTGTGGATGGGCCGCCGCCGCTCCCTCGCCGAGTCGGAACTCGTGCTCGGGCTGCCCTGCCGTGACGTCCGCACGGCGGCCCGTGACCTGGGCGGTGCCCTCGAGGCACCCACCCGGATCGTCCGTGGCATCGACCCGGCCCTGGAGGCCGCCGTCACCACCGACGAGGCGCGCGACGACGAACTGGAAGAGGCCCTCAGCGATCTCCGGCTCGTCAAGGACGACTGGGAGCTGGCCCAGATGCGCGAGGCCGTGGACTCCACCGTGCGCGGGTTCACCGACGCGATCGGGGAACTGTCCCGCGCAGTGGCGTCGTCCGAGCGCTGGATCGAGGGCACTTTCTTCCGCCGGGCCCGCCTCGAAGGCAACTCCGTCGGCTACGGCACGATCTGCGCCGCCGGCGAGCACGCCACGATCATGCACTGGACGGACAACGACGGTCCGGTACGCCCGGGGGACCTGCTCCTGCTCGACGCCGGCGTGGAGACACGCACCCTCTACACCGCCGACGTCACCCGCACGCTCCCCATCAGCGGCACCTTCACCCCCGTACAGCGCGAGGCCTACGACGCGGTGTACGAGGCCCAGGAGGCGGGCATGGCCGCCGTCAAGCCGGGCGCCCGGTACCGCGACTTCCACGAGGCGGCCCAGCGCCACCTGGCGGCCCGCCTGGTCGAGTGGGGCTTCATCCAGGGGCCCGCCGACCGCGCCTACGAACTCGGCCTCCAGCGCCGCTTCACCATGGCGGGCACCGGTCACATGCTCGGCCTGGACGTCCACGACTGCGCCCACGCCCGCAACCAGGAGTACGTCGACGGGGTGCTGGAGCCCGGCATGGTGCTCACCGTCGAGCCCGGCCTGTACTTCCAGCCGGACGACCTCACCGTGCCCGAGGAATGGCGCGGCATCGGCGTCCGGATCGAGGACGACCTGGTCGTCACCGCCGACGGCCACGAGAACCTGTCGGCGGCCCTGCCCCGGTCCGCGAACGACGTCGAGGCCTGGATGGCCCGGTTCGCGGGCTGAGCCCGGGGAGAGCGCGCCGCGAGGGCGCCTGACGGGCACCTTCCCCTGCCCGGCGCCCTCGCGGCCATCCACGGCCGTCGTGCCCTCTCCGTCACCAGGCCACGGGCAGCGTCTCCGGGCCCCGGTTGATGGACCCCCGGCGCCAGCGCATCCGCTCGGGCGGGACGGCGGGCCGCAGGCCCGGCAGCTCCCGGAGCAGCGTGGCCAGGATGACCTCGAACTCCATCCGGGCCAGCGATGCCCCGAGGCAGTAGTGGGGGCCGTTGCCGTACGCGAGGTGAGGGGCCTCGTCGCGGGTCACGTCGAGCCGGTCGGGCTCGGTGAACACGCGCGGATCACGGTTGGCCGCGAGGTAGGAGACGTACACCGCCTCACCCGCCCGGATCAGGACGTCGCCCACCGCCACGTCCTCGGTGGCGATCCGTGGCAGGCCGACCCCGTTGCGCTGGGGAACGAAGCGCAGCAACTCCTCGACCGCCCGGGGCAGGAGCGTGGGGTCGGCCCGCAGCAGGGCCAGTTGCCCCGGGTGGGTGAGCAGCGCGTACACCATGGTCGCCGCCTGGTTGCGGATCTGGTCGAGGGTGTTGAGCACCACCATGACCGACAGCGAGATCAGCTCCGGCCGGCTGAGGGCACCTGCGCTCTGCCTGGTCGTCAGTTCGCTGAACAGGTCATCGCCCGGCTGCCGGGCCCGTACGTCGGCAAGGCCCCGGAAGTAGGCGGCGATCTCGGCCTTGACCGCGTTCCCCTCCTCCTGGGAGTGGTTGCTGGAGAGGATCACCTCCCGCCAGGTCTGGAGCCGCCCGAAGTCGGCGGCGGGTACGGCGAACAGGCCGGCGAGCAGCCGCTCCGGCATCGGTCCGGTCACCGCCTCCGTCAGGTCGGCGGGCGGGCCCTGGGCGACCATCGTCGCGACGAGCCGCCGGGCGGTCTCCTCGGCATCGGCGCGCAGCTCCGCGGCACGCTTGCGACTGAAGGCCTGGGCGACCAGCCGCCGCAGGCGGGTGTGGTCGGGCGGGTCGGTCCGGCCGATGCCGCCGACCGGGGCCACGGTGTGCGGGGTCATGGAGGTCACCGGCCGGCCGACGGTCAGCGCCCGGCTGAACCGCGGATCGGCCGAGATGTCCCTGACGTACTCGTACGAGGTGGCAAGCCATGCCTCGCCCTCACCGAACCGCAGGCTGACGCGGGCGATCGGCTCCTCGCGCAGCAGCCGGTGCAGCAGCGGGTCGAAGTCGAGGGCGCCGAGATGGTCCACGGGCCAGTGGTGCACGGGCGGCCCGGCCGCCGGTGTCCGGGGGACCGGCGGCCGTGAGCCGCCCTCGACGGGGCCTTGCGGGGCGGGGATGCGCGCGGCCCGTTGCGTCCGGGCCTCGGGGCGTGGTGCCCGCGTCACCGGGCGTCCCCCGGTGCCCCCGTGGCGGTGTGCCCGGCCGGGCGGTGTCGCATGGGCGTCAGTTGCTCGATGCCGTAACGCGTCCTCAGCCCCGCCACCGCCGCCGGATCCGGTCCGCCGGGGCGCTCCATCAGCTCCAGCAGCTCGTCGAAGTACCGCTCGTGGTGGGGTGGCGGCGCCGCCTGGAAGAGCATCCGGGCCGGCTCCCCGGTCGGGTTGGCGAAGGCGTGCGGGCAGCCGGGAGGTACGAGGATCAGCGTCCCGGGGGTCGCCCGTACCGGCCGGTCCCCGCCAGCCGATTCCCAGGAACGCCAGTCGTCACGGGTCCGCACGCGCGGCTCGAAGGCCATGACCTCGAGCTCGCCCTCGATCACATAGAACAGTTCCTCCCCGTCGGCGTGCGTGTGCGCTCCGACGTCGAACCCGGGCGGTACGACGACCTCGAAGGTCGACGCCACCCGCGAGTGCGCTCCGGTGATCTTGTACGTCACCTGCTGTGCGGCGGTCCTGACGGTCCGCCCTGACCCGGGCGGCACCACCAGCCCCTCCCGCGCGCGCGAGTTCACCACGGTCATCCGTCTGTCTCTCCTGCCTGTCCGGGCCTCTCGGGGCATCGGCCGTCCGCACACCACCAGGTCGCCGTCACCACTCGACGGGCAGTTCCTCGGGCCCGCGGATCAGCGCTCCCCGCTGCCAGCGCAGTTCCTCCTCCGGCACGGCCAGGCGCAGGCCGGGGAAGCGGTCCCACAGCGAGCGGAGGATGATCTCGGACTCCATGCGGGCCAGCGCCGACCCCGGGCAGTAGTGCGGGCCGTACCCGAACGCGACGTGGGGGTTGGCGGCCCGGTCGAAGTCCAGGCGGTCGGGCTCGGCGAAGACGTCCGGATCGCGGTTGGCGGTGAGGTACGAGACGTACACCGCGTCGCCCGCCGGGATCGTCACCCCGCCCACCGGTACGTCCTCCAGCGCGATACGGGAGAGCCCCACGGCGTTGCGGTGCGGGATGTAACGCAGCAGCTCCTCGACGGCCCGTGGCACGAGGGCCGGTTCGGCGCGCAGCCGTGCGAGGTGCGCCGGCCGCGTGAGGAGCGCGTACACCATGTTGGCGCTGTTGTTGCGGACCGCGTGTGCGCCGCTGATCTGGACGAGCACGGCCAGGCCCACGGCCTCGTCGAGGTCGAGCGCGCCGGTGCCGACGCCTCGTGCCAGAACGCTCGCCAGGTCCGTCCGGCCGGTCCCCTCGTACTCCTCCGTGCCGTCGGCCTGCGGTGGCACGGCGGGGACGGCACCGCACCGGCGCCGGATCAGCGCGGTGAAGTACTCCGCGATCTCGGCCTTGGCCCGCTCGCTCGCCGAGCGGCCCGCCCCGGCCGAGATGATCGTGTCCGACCAGTGCGCCATCCGGGGCCAGTCGTCGCGGGGCACGCCCATCAGTTCCCCGACCATGGCCAGCGGAAAGGGCCGGTTCAGATGGGCCATGAGGTCGGCCGGGGGCCCGTGCCGCTCCAGCGTGTCGAGCAGTCCGTCGATCACCCGCTGGGCGCGCTCGCCCAGCCGCCGCATGCTGCGGGCGGTGAACGCACCGGCCACCACGCGCCGCATCCGGGTGTGGTCCGGAGGGTCGGCGAGGCCGATGGCGCCGTCCATCGGAATGAAGTGCGGGGCGACCCGGGTGACGGACCTGCCGACGACGGCCCGCCTGCTGAACCTCGGGTCCGCGGAGACGAACCTGACGTCCTCGTAGCGGGTCACCAGCCAGGCGTACCCCTCGCCGTTGGGCAGCCGGACCCGCGCCACCGGCTCCTCGTGGAGGAGGCGGGCCAGCAGGGGGTCGAAGTCGAGCCCGGCCAGGTCGGGCGGATTCCAGAAGTGGACGGCTGGGGAGGCGGGTGCGGTGCTCATGTGGGTCCTCGGTGGCGTGTCGACGTAGGGAAGGCGCCCGGGCTGACGCACCGTCCGGGCCCGGGAGTCAGGCGGTCAGCGGGCGGCGTCGAGGACGGCAGGCGGGTCGGAGCGCTGCCGTCGGACGACCGAGGGGACGCGCGTGCCGGGGGCGCTCCATCGGCCGAGGGAGATCTCCGCGGTGATGCCCGGGCCGAATCCGGCGATCAGCCCTCTGCCCTGGTCCGCCGTGCCGCCGGCGTCGAAGAACCGGGAGAGGGCGTCCAGGACGACGGCGCTGGCGATGTTGCCGTACTCGGTGAGCGTGGCCCTGCTGAACCGGAACGCCTCCGGCGCCACCCCGAGATAGCGGCACAGGTCGTCGAGGATGCGCGGTCCACCGGCGTGCACGATGTAGAAGTCCAGGTGCGAGGCGTCCCAGCCATGCTCTCCAGCCAGGTCGACGAGTACCGGAGCGAGGGGTTCCATGGTCCCGGGAACACGCTTGTCGAGCAGGAAGTGGAATCCGGTCGAGCGGACGCTGTACGCGATCCAGTCCTCGGTGTCCGGCACCAGATGCGAACCGTTGTGCTCAAGGCGGACGCCGGTGCCGCCGTTGCCCCGTACCACCGCCGCGGCCACCGCGTCGCCGAACAGCCCGTTCGACAGCAGCGACCCCACACCGAGATCGGTGGGCTGATAGGAGAGCGAGCAGAACTCACACGCGACGAGGAGGACGTTGCTCCCGGGGTAGGCGGTGCAGAAGTCGTGGGCGCGGTTGATCGCGGCCCCGCCGGCGGCACAGCCCAACTGGGCGATGGGGAGCTGGCGGGTGTCGGACCGGAAGCCCATGGTGTTGATCAGCCAGGCGGTCAGTGAGGGCATCATGAAGCCGGTGCACGAGACGTACACGATCAGGTCGATGTCGCGCGTCCGCAACTCGGCGTGCTCCAACGCCTGTCGTACGACCTGGGGGACGCGCCGCTTCGCCTCCGCCTCGTAGGTCCGGTTGCGGATTTCGAAGCCGGGGTGGCGCAGGATCTCCTCGATGGGCAGCACCAGGTGCCGCTTCAGCACCCCGGTGTTCTCGATCAGCCGTAACGCGAGCGCCAGTTGGGGATGCCCCTCGTGCAATCGACGGGCCAGATCGAGGGTCGCGCGCTGGGTGAGGACGTGCTCGGGAACGGCGACGGCCGGACGGCACAGGGTAGCCATGGAACGGACATCCCAGAAGGTGAAGGGGACGCCCGGCCGGGCGGCCGAGCGGGGCCGAGGGCGACCCAGGGCAAGGATCGTTCCCGATCAGTGCCTTCCTGGGCAAACCGGTATGACAGTCACACTTTCGGCCGACCGTGGCGCGTTGGCTGCCGTCAGCGGTGCGTCAGTCCGGCGTCAGTTTCCCTCGGGAGAATCCGGGACGTCCTGACGTACGCGTGCATCTGGAGGCGATATGGCCAACGCGGGAACGACCGTGTCCCAGCAGGCCCTCCAGCCTGGCGGAGCAGCCCTCGCCATCCGCAGCGCCGCCTGGTATCTGCCCGAGCACACTGTGCCGATCACCGATGTACGGACGCTCGACGAGACCGAGCGCGCCACACGCGACGGTCTGGGCATCGACACGGTCCGGGGGGACGACCGGCTGAGCGCCGTCACTCTCGCGGAACGCGCCGCGCGCCGGGCGCTGGAACAGGCCGGGCTCGACGCCCGGGACCTGGGCGCCCTGGTGATGGTGGAGTCGCGGGTCCAGGAGACGTTCCTCAGCTCCGAGACGACCAGGCTCCAGCACCGGCTCGGCGCCGACGACGCCACCGCACTCTCCGTGGGCGGGCTCGGCTGTGTCTCGATCACCCCGGCCCTGCTGACGGCCCGCGGACTGCTGGCCGCAGACCCCGCCCTGAACCACGTCCTGGTCGTGCACGGCAGCAAACCGGCCACCACCCTGCGCTACCGCCACCCCGTCACGGTGAACGGCGACGGAGGGCAGGCACTGCTGCTCTCCCGCACCGGGAGGACGCGGATACTCGACATCGCGCAGCGGACCAACGGGCGCTACTGGGACCTCTTCCACGTCGACTACCGGGACCGCCCCACCGCTCAGTGGCGCGAACAGTGCACGGAGCCCAGCACCTACTCCTTCCACCTGGCCATGGAGACGCGCAACCACCTCTCCGCCATGCTGGACGACCTGCTGCGGCGCAACGGAATCGGCCGCGGGGACGTCGCCGGCTTCGTCAGCCAGAACCTGTCCGCCGGGAGCTTCACCTTCCTGGAGGACTCCCTGGACGTCGAACTGCTGCCGGCGTGCCGGGACAACCTCCGACGGTACGGACACCTCGGTCCCAACGACGTCTTCCTCAATCTCCGCACAGCACTTGACCGCAAGGAGCTGGCCCCCGGCGACCTCGCGGTCCTCATCAACGTGAGCCCGGTGGCCGCCTGGAGTCTGCTGTTGGTCGAGACAGGTTCACAGGAGGGCACGGCATGAACGACAACGACATCACCACGCAGATCACCGGCTTTCTGAGCGCGGCTCTTCGCCGGCAGGTCGAGCCGGACGACGACTACTTCGCACAGGGCCTCGTCGACTCACTGTTCGCACTGGAGCTGGTGACCTTCGTCGAGAGCCACTTCGCCATCACCGTTCAGGTCGAGGACCTGGACCTGGACAGCTTCAGGACCGCCCACCGCATCGCCGAGTTCGTCCGTCGCAAGACCGGAGCGCCCGAGTGGGGAGAGGCACATGCCGAGGGTTCCTGAGAGCGGGCCCGGCGCCACGACGACGGATCAGCCGCCCGTGGAGCGCGTGGAGCCCGCAGTGCCCGTCGACCTGTCCCGGGTGGCGGCCGATTTCGCGGCCGGCGCACACGACCGCGCCTCACGTTGGGACCAGGACGGCGGACTGCCCGACTCGGTGCGCAAGGAGTTCGCCGCGTCGGGACTGCTCGCCGCGGACCTGCCCCAGCGGTACGGAGGCGCCGGCCTCCATCCGCTCACGCTCGGGGAGATCACCGCACGGATCGGCGGTGAGTGCAGTGCCCTGCGCGGGCTGCTGACCGTGCAAGGCATGGTCGCGGCGGCACTGCTGCGCTGGGGCACCGAGGCACAGCGGGCCGAGTGGCTGCCCAGGCTGGCCGACGGCGAGCTGACCGCCGGCTTCGCGGCGACCGAGCAGGGCGCCGGCAGCGCGCTGGGGTCGGTGGAAGCCCGTATCGAGGCGTCGGGCGGCTCGGAACTGGTCGTGAGCGGCCGCAAGAGGTGGGTCACCTTCGGCGCCGTCGCCGACGTGTTCCTGGTCCTCGGCACGTACGAGGGAAGGCCGGCCACGGTGCTCGTGGACGCGGACCGCGCCGGTGTCGAGAGGGAGCCGGTGAACGGCCAGCTCGGCATGCGGGCCGCCCGGATCGCCCATCTGTCCTTCGACGGCGTGCGGGTGCCCCGGCACCGGCTCGTCGCGCCTCCCGGCCTGGGGCTCTCCCATGTGGCCGGCACCGCGCTCGACCACGGCCGGTTCACGGTCGCCTGGGGATGCGTGGGCATGGCGGAGGCGTGCGTCGAGGACGCCGCCACCCACGCCGCGGTCCGTCGGCAGGGCGACATCGCGCTGGGGGACCACCAGTTGGTCCGGTCACTGCTGGCCAGGGCGGCGGTGGGCGCCGCCGGGGCCCGGGAACTCGCCCGCATGGCCGCGGAGGCACGGGCCCCCGGCCCGGGTCACGGGGTGCCGGAGACGCTCATGGCCAAATACGCCGCGGCTTCCGCCGCGGCGGCGGTCAGCCGCGACGCCGTTCAGGTGCTCGGCTCGGCCGGCTGCGCGCCCGACAGCAGGGCGGGCCGCCACTTCCGGGATGCCAAGGTCATGGAGATCATCGAAGGAGCACAGCAAGTGTCCGAACTCCACATAGCCGAGCGCCTCTTGCGGCGCTTCGGCGATGCCGCGCGCGGCACTGACCGCCCCGCCGGACCCCGGCTTCCCGGAGAGACGCCGTGACGGCGGCAGCGGGCGCGCCCACCGTCAAGTGCCTGGTGTGGGACCTCGACGACACCCTGTGGGACGGGGTGGTGCTGGAGGGCGACGATCCCGCCCCCTTCCCCTCGGCGCTGGAGACCCTGGCCGAGCTGGACCGCCGCGGCATCCTGCACGCCGCCGCCAGCCGTGGCGAACACAGCGTCACCGAGCGCCACCTGACGGAACGCCGACTGGCCGACTGGTTCTGCGCGACAGAGGTGGGCTGGGGCACCAAGTCCGCCGCGGTGCGCCGGATCGCGAAGGCCCTCAACATCGGCCTCGACACCATCGCGTTCATCGACAACGACCCGGTGGAACGGGCGGAGGTCGCGAGCGAGCTCCCCATGGTCCGCTGCTACCCGGCGGAGGAGGTCGCACGGCTGCCGGAATACCAGGACTTCCGGCCCGAGCACATCACCGCGGAGGCCACCGGGCGACGCCGCCTCTACCAGGCCGAGTGGCAGCGCCGGCAGGCCGAAGAGGAGTTCACCGAAGGGCGCCAGGCGTTCCTCGACTCGCTCGGCCTGGTGATGGAGCTGCGCCCGGCCACCGAGGAAGACCTGTCCCGGGCCAGTGAGCTGACCGTCCGCACGCACCAGCTCAACAGCACAGGACTGACGTACGGCATCGACGAACTGCGCCGGTTGAGCTCCTCACCGGATCACCAGGTACTGCTGGCCACACTCCGCGACCGCTTCGGTGACTACGGGATCATCGGCCTGGCCGTCACCGCGCTCGTCGGGCGGGACGCGGTCCTGCGGCTGATGCTGATGTCCTGCCGGGTCGCCTCGCGCGGTGCGGGGAGCGTGCTGCTGCACCATCTGATCCAGCAGGCCCTGGCGGCCGGCCGGCGCCCCGTCGCGCACTTCATCCCGACCGTGGCCAACCGGAACCTGCTGGTCACGATGCGCTTCGCCGGTTACGAGGCGACGGTCACCGACGGGGACCGTCTCGTGCTCACCGTGGACCCGGAGCGTCCGCTGCCCAAGGCCCCAAGCCACATGCGCGTGATCGCCGGTGCGGCATGAACGGCACAGCGAACGACACAGGAAGCGAGGCCGCGATGACCCGACATCCCGGTGGCACCGATGAGGTGGTGCCCGCAGACGCACCGGCGGTCCCCGGCGACGCCGCCACGGAGGTACGGCCGGTGTGGGCCGCCTTCCGGAGCCAGGTGGTCAGGGCACCCGAGGCGACCGCACTCGTCATCGGCGGGGACTCGCTGACGTACCGCGAGCTCGACCATGCCTCGGCCGGTCTCGCGCGGACGCTGTGGGAGCACGGGCTGCGGCCGGGGCGGGTCGTCTGCGTCCGGACGCGGCAGAGCGCCCTGTCGGTGGTCGCCATGCTCGCCGCACTGCGCACCGGTGCCACCTGGGCGGTCCTGGAGCCGGACCTGCCGGCCGGGAGGTTCGAGGCGCTGTGCCGGGACGTCGACTGCGCGGTGGTGCTGACCGAGGGCGGTGACGCCGTGCCGGCCTCCGCGCTCTCGGCGCTGCCCGCCCCGCCGGCGGTCCTGGACGCGGCGGACCTCCCTCTGACGCGGCTCGTCGAGGCCGGCCAGGAACCGCCCGCCGACCCGTACCCACCGGCCCCCGAGCAGAGCCCCGCGTACGTCGCCTACACCTCGGGATCCACCGGTGTGCCCAAGGGCGTGATGGTCAGCCGGGGCCAGCTCGCGGCGTCCATCAGTTGCCGGGGGCCGGTGTACGGCACCGAGCACTCCGTCTTCCTGATCGCGCTGCGGCTGTCCTTCGACGGGATCCTCGGCGGAATGTTCTGGTCGCTCACCCGCGGTCACACGCTGGTGCTGCCCGACCCCCGACAGCTCGTGCGGGTGGCGGAGTTCACCCGGCTGGCCAGGGAACACCGTGTCACACACCTGTTCAACATCCCCTCGTACTACCGGGCGGTGCTCCAGGATCCCGGCGGCCTGCCCGACACACTGCGGCTGGTGGTCGTGGGAGGTGAGGAGTGCACCCCGCAGATGGTGGCCGCGCACCAGGAGAGACTGCCGGGGATCGGGTTCGTCAACGAGTACGGGCCCACCGAGACGACCATCGCCTGCACGGTCGAGACCGATCCGGACCCGACCCGGGACCGTATCCCCATCGGGCGGCCCTGGCCGGGAACGCAGACCTGGGTACTGGACGAGCGGCTGCGTGAAGTCCCGGCAGGGGAGCGGGGCGAGCTCTACGTCGGCGGCTCCCTCGTGGCACTCGGCTACGCGAACCAGCCGGCCCGTACGGCCGAGCGCTTCGTCGCGGACCCGTACGGGCGGCCGGGCGGGCGCCTCTACCGCACCGGGGACATCGCCAGCGTCGACGAGCGGGGCGCGCTGCACTACCACGGCAGAACGGACGACCAGGCCAAGATCCGCGGCGCGAGGATCGAACTCGGCGAGATCGCGGGCGTGCTGGAACGCCATGCGGACGTGGAGCAGGCCGTGGTGCTGTGCGAACGCGCCGGGCAGGACGAGCCACAGGTCATCGCCTTCGTACTGCCGACGCCCGGCAGCGGGCCGCCGGACGCCTCGCGACTGCGCGAACACTGTCGAGGCAGACTGGTGGAGCAGGCCATACCGACGCTGTTCGTACCGGTCGACCGGATGCCGCTCGACCACAGCACCAAGGCCGACCGGGCCGCGCTGCGCGCGCTGATCCCGGCAGACCGGCAGGCCTCCGGAAACGCCGTGGGCGGGGACTGGAGCGGGCACCGGCTCGCCGTCGGCCGGATCTGGGCGGAGGTCCTCGGGCACTCCCGTTCGGGCCCGGACGACAACTTCTTCGCCGTCGGCGGGAGTTCGATCAAAATCATCGAGCTGCACGACAGGCTGGACAAGCTCTGGCCCGAGGCGCTGCGGGTGGGCGAGCTGTTCGACTACGCCACCATCGCCACCCAGGCGCAGCGCATCGCCGACCGCCTGGGCGAGCGCACGCACGGCGAGGAACACGCCCCACCGGCCACATACGAGCTCTGACGCGCGCGAACGGAGAGGTGACATGAGCGGTACGGGCGTGACACACGGCAGGCCGGCCGTCGCTGTGATCGGCATCGCCACGAGATTCCCGCAGGCGGATTCCCTCACTGCCTTCCGGGCGAACCTGCGGGCGGGGAGGGACTCGGTGCGTCCCATCCCTCCGGAACGGATCCGGACCACCGGGCTCGATCCCCGGCACGACTATCCGGAGCAGGGCTACCTGGAGCGGATCGACCTCTTCGACCACGAGCGCTTCGGGCTGTCGCGGCGGGAGGCGGAGGTGACCGACCCGCAGCACCGGCTGGCACTCCAGCTCACCCAGGAGGCGCTGGAGAACGCCGGGTACGCCCCGTCCGGGCTCCGGGACAGCCGGACAGCGGTGATCTTCAGCTCGCCGAACAACGGCTACGCGGCTCTGGTGCGCGAGCCCGGCACCCTCGGCATGAACGGAAACATCCCCTGTGCCCTGCCCGCCAGGATCTCCCACCTCTTCGGTTTCACCGGCCCTTGCTACGGCGTGGACACCGGCTGCAACGGCTCCCTCGTCGCCGTCCATCAGGCATGCCGTGAACTCGGCGACGGAGACGCGGACCACGCCGTCGTGGGCGGGGTGAGCCTGCGCCACATCGTGCCGCCGGTGGCCGCGGTGGCCGACTTCCCCGGCATCGCCTCACCCACCGCCCGGTCCCGCGCGTTCGACCGTGCCGCGGACGGCGCGGGCTGGGGCGAGGGCGGCGCGGTGGTGGTCCTCACCACGCTGGAACGGGCGTTGGCGGAGGGCGCGTTCATCCACGCCGTGATCCGTGGCAGCGCCGTGGTGCACAACGGCCGGCACTCCGCGACCATCAGCACACCGAGTGCCCGCTCGCAGGCCGAGGCCATCACCAAGGCGTGGCGCAACGCCTCGCTGGACCCGGCGACCGCCGGATACATCGAGACGCACGGTTCGGGCACCCGGCTCGGCGACGCGGTCGAGGCCGAGGGCCTGGCCCTCGCCCGCCCCGACGGCGACCGCACGGTGAAAGTGGGCTCGGTCAAGACCAACATCGGGCACCTGGACCACGCCGCCGGAATCGCCGGGCTGGTCAAGGCGGTACTCAGCGTGCACCACGGCGAGCTGTACCCTTCGCTGCACTTCGAGGAGCCCGCCGACGAGGTCGACCTCGAAGGCGCTCGCCTGGAGGTCGTCACCTCGCTCGAGCAGTGGGACGACGAGACGCGCCGGGCGGGCGTCAGCTCGTTCAGCCTCGGCGGCGTCAACGCGCACTGCGTGGTGGAGCAGCCCCCGGTGCCCTCCCCGGTACGCCCCACTGGCGGTGCCCCGCAGCTCGTCGCGGTGTCCGCCCGCAGCCGGGCGGACCTGCTCGCCCAGTGCGAGCGGCTGTCGCTGGAACTGCGCCGCACCGCCCACCCGCTGGCCGACGTCGCACGGACGCTGAACGAGGGAAGGGACCACGACCCCTGCCGTGCGTCCGTGGTCGCCCGGGACACCTCTGAGCTCGCGGCACGCCTGGCCGCCGAGGCCACCTGGCGTCGGCTGGAGGCGGCCGAGGGAGCCGAGGGGGCCAAAGCCGAGGGGGCCGAGGGGGCTGCCACCGACTCCATGGCAGCGCCTCGGGTGGTCTTCCTGCTCTCCGGGGACGCCACCCCCTACGAGCCGCGCGATCGGATGCCGGAGCAGTCGCCGGACCAGTCGGCGGGCCGGTTGCCGGACGAGTTGCCCGCACCGGCCGACCGCGCCGCGATGGTCGGCGGGCAACTCGCGACGTACCAGCGGCTGGTCAAGGCCGGCGTCGCGCCGGACGGGCTGATGAGTTCGGGTATCTCCCGCTACACCGCGCGGTACCTCCGGGGCGATCTCAGCGCCGAGGACACCGCCACGCTGCGGCGGGCACACAGCGGGCAGGACCCGGCGGTGGCGGGCGACCCGCTGCGGGTGGAGCAGCTCCACGCGGCGGCGGACGAGCAGCTCTCCGAGGGGCCCGTGGTGTTCGTGGAGCTGGCGTCCCGTGGCGAGATCAGCGACCGGTTGAGGGCCCACCTCCACGACCGCGCGGACGCCCGCGTGCTCCGTCTGGAGCCCGGTGCCGCCGACGCCGACGCCGCTGTGCTGGAGCTGCTGGGCAGGTTGTACGAGGAGGGCGTCGACCTGGACTGGTCGACGCTGCGGGCCGACCCGTCGGCGCGCCGGGTTCCGCTGCCCGGACACCCGTTCACCGGCGTTCGATGCTGGGCCAGGCCACTGGGTGAGGTGCTGTCCTTCGACGAAGTACACCCTCGGCCCACTGCTCCGGCTCCCGTTCAGGCTCCGGTGCCCACGCCCGCGCCCACGGCGCCCGCTCCCGCGCCCGTACCCGCGCCTGCGCCTGCCATCGAGGGACCGGCCCGCGCACCCGGCGGGGGGACCGATGAATTCCGGACCGTACTGGACTGGCTGCGGGACACCCTCGTCGAGCTGCTGCACGCGGATGACGTCCCGGCCGACGCGGACTACTTCTGCATCGGCGGCAACTCCGTCATCGCTCTCCAGCTCCTGGAGCGGGTACGCGTGCGGCACGGGGTCCGGCTCAAGCTGGCGGACATCTACGACCACCCCGTCGTCAGCTCGCTCGCGAAGGCCATTCACGACCGGGCGCCGCACGCGTCCACGCCGGAACCGCCGAGCGCCGCCGACGTGCCGCCGGCCCCGGTCGTCCCCGAGGCGCCCGACGGCGAGCTGCCGCCGGTCACCCCGGGCGGCGAGCCGGTGCTGTCGTACGGGCAGGAGCGCATATGGCTCCACCACCAGCTCGACCCGACGACCACGCTCTACAACCTCCCCGGCGCCTCCCGGTACCGCGGACCCCTGGACGTCGAGAAGTTCCGCCTCGCCTGGGAGGACCTGGCGCGGCGCCACGAGGTGCTGCGGTCCAATTTCGTCGAGGCCGACGGCAGGCCCGAGCTGGTCATCCGACCGGAACTGGGCGACTTCTTCACGTATGTGGACGTCTCGGGAGAGGACGCCCCGGGGACCGCGGTCAGTGCGGTCGTCACCGCCGCCACGCGCTGGGTCTTCGACATCGCCGACGACCCGCTCGTACGGGTGACCGTCGTGCGGCTCGGTGAGGACGACCACATCGTCTGCTGGTGCATGCATCACTCGGTGAACGACGGCTGGGCTCCCCAGATCCAGATGCGGGACCTGCTGGAGTTCTACACGGCCCGCCTGGAGAACCGTGCGCCCGACGTCGAGCCGCTGCCCGTGCAGTACGCGGACTACGCGCGGTGGCAGCGCGAGCTGATGGCCGACTCGCGCCTGGACGGCGAACTTGCCTACTGGCGCGAACGGCTGAGCGACCCGCCCGCGCTGGAGCTGCCCACCGACCGGCCGCGCCCCGCCCGGATGGACTTCGCGGGTGCCACCCACGGCTTCACCATCCCGGGCGCACTGGTGCAGCGGCTGCGCGAGATGGGCGCCCAGGAGACGGCCACTCTGTTCGTGGTGCTGCTCACCGCGCTCAAAGTGCTGCTCGCACGCTGGTCGGGCCAGCGGGACATCGTCGTCGGCACCGCGACCATCGGCCGTAGCCGGCCCGAACTGTGGGACCTGCTCGGCTTCTTCAACAACACGATCGCGCTGCGCTCGGACCTGTCGGGTGACCCGACCTTCCGGGAGCTGGTGCGCCAGGTGCGCGGGGTGGTGCTCGGCGCCCTCGACCATCAGGAGATCCCGTTCGACAAGGTCGTGCGCGAGGTCGCGGTCGACCGCGATCCGAGTCGTAACCCCCTCTTCGACGTCATGTACGTGCACCAGACGCTGCCACCGGCCGCCGCCTTCGGCGACATCGTCATCGGATCGGCGTACGATCCGGAGATCCTGCCGCACTTCGCCGGACTGCCGCCCGGAACGGCCAAGTTCGACCTCTCCATGGTCGTCGGCGAGCTGGCGGACGAGGACGACGTCGTGGTCATGATGGAGTACGCGACGCGGCTCTTCGACGCCCAGACGATCTCCGCCATGTGCGAGGCGTTCGTGGAGCTGCTGCACGCCGTCGCGGACAACGGGGACACGCGCTTCGCCGACCTCCCCGGCGGTCCTCCCTCGGCGACCGGTCTGGTCGCGGACCGCTCGGCCACGCCGCCCGCCCCGCTGGTCCCGCTCGCCACCCCCGTCGTGAGCTGCCTCGAGCTGCGCGGCGAGGTGCGGCTGACCGCGCTGCGCGCGGCGCTGGAGGAACTGGCGGAGCGGCACGAGGTGTTGCGTGCCAGGAACGTCGACGCCGTGGGGCACGGCTCGTCGCTCGGCGACGGCTTCTTCACCACCGCGGACGTCTCCGGTGAGAGCGAGCCCCTCCTCGCGGCCGGGGAGATCGCACAGGCCGAGGCCGCGCTCGTACTGGATCCGGCATCGGGGCGCCGGCTCCACGCGCTCCTCGCGACGACGGCCCCGGCCCGGCACGTGCTGCTGGTGACCACCGACCAGCAGGCCTATGACGGTGGTCAGCCGGAGGTGTTCTTCCGGGACCTGTTCGCTCTGTACGGCGCCCGCCTGGACGGCCGCCCGGCCGAGCTTCCCGAGCTGTCGGAGCTGTCCGAGCTGCCCGAGCTTTACGAGCTTTCCGAGGCGCCCGAGCGGTCCACGCCGTCCGACGAGCACACCGAGCCCGGGACAGGCCCCCGGAGGGAGGAGCAACTCGCCTACTGGAGAGGGACACTGGCGGGGCTGGCCGATGGTGCGCCGCCGCTGGACCGGGCCCGGCCCGCTCACGGCACCCGCGCCACCGCCACCCTCGGGTGCCGGGTGCCCGACGACCTCGCCCACGCGGTGGTGCGTTCCGGGACGAGGGAGAGCGTGCTGGCGGCCCTCGCCGCCCTGCTCGCCCGGTACTCGGAGGCCGACGAGGCGCTCATCGGGCTGACCGGTACGGCGCTTCCCCTCTCGGCGGCCCGCACTAGGGTGGGCCCCTTCGCGCGGAGCCTGCCGCTGCGTCTGGACCTGGCCGACGACCCGTCCTTCGAGCAGCTCACCGACCGGGTGCGGAGGGCCATCACCGGCGCGGAACAGCACGGGGACGTGCCGCTCGCCGACATCGTGAACGCGGCCGGACTGCCCGACGAGCCCGGCAGGGCACCGCTGTTCGATGTGGCGTACTCCCACCAGGCGCTGCCGGCGACGCTCGGCTCGGCGGCCGGGGTGGAGGCGGCCCCCGTGCGGTGGCCCGGCACGGACGCCGGACGGCTGACGCTGCCGCCCGGCCGCAGCGAGCTGGACCTCTCCTGGTCCGTCGTCGAAGGACCGGGGCGGGACGAGCTGTCCCTCTCGTTGGACTACCGCACGGAGCTCTTCGACCGGTCGAGTGCCCGGGCTCTCGTCGAAGGACTGCTCACGATGCTGCGTGCGGCCACCCGCGCCCCCGGTGAGCCGCTGTCCAGCCTGTGGCCCATTCGCACGACGACCAGCGCGAGCACACCCGCGGAGCCGGCCACGGCACGGCCCGCGCACACCGACTGACGCGGCTCGGCCGACGAAGGAGACCTGCAACAGTGGGCGATCAGACAGACGTGCGACAGACCGCGCGGGCCGAGCAGGCCGTGCGGACCGTGCGGACCGAGCAGACCGAGCAGAGCGTGCGGGCCGAGCAGAGCGTTCCGGCCGGGTCACTGGTGGGCATCGTCGGCGCGGGCACGATGGGCGTCGGTGTGGCGCAGTGCTTCGCCGAAGCCGGCCACCCCGTGGTCGTCGTCGACAACGACCCCGGGGCGCTGGCCTCGGGACCCTCTCGGCTCCGCGCCGGGATCAGGACGGCCACACTGCTGCGCCGGGGATCCCGGCAGACGGCGTCCCCTCAGACGGGTGCCCGGCAGACCGGATCCCCGCAGACGGGGTCCCCGCAGACGGGGGCGGGCGCGTCGGCCTCCCGTACCGAGTCCCTCGTGACCTGGTCCGCCGAGCTCGCCGACCTGGCGGCCGCTTCCCTGGTGGTGGAGTGCGCCCGGGAGGACGAGGACGTCAAGGAGGGGATCCTCCGGGAGCTGGACCGGATCTGCGGGGCCGAGGCGATCTTCGCGTCCAACACCTCGTGCATCCCGATCAGTCGCCTCGGGTCCTTCACCACCCGCCCCGACCGGGTCATCGGCACCCACTTCATGAACCCGGCGCCGCTCAAGGACGCGGTGGAGGTGATCCGCGCGCCGGAGACCAGCGATCCGACCGTGGAGCGTACGGAGGCGTTCCTCGCCCGCGTCGGCAAGCACGCCCTCGTGGTCCATGACGCCCCGGGTTTCGTCACGAACCGGGTGCTGATGCTGACGCTCAACGAGGCGGCCGCCGTGCTGGGCGAGGGAACCGCCGACGCCGAGACCGTGGACCGCATTTTCCAGGACTGCTTCGGCCACCCGATGGGGCCGTTGCGCACGGCCGACCTCATCGGTCTCGACACCATCGCCGACTCGCTGGAGGTGCTGCGCCGGCACACCGGCGAGGACCGCTTCCGGCCCTGCTCCCTGCTGGCCCGTCTCGTCGCCGAAGGCAACGTCGGACGCAAGTCGGGCAGTGGCTTCTACCAGTACTCGCCACAGCACCCCATCGCGCGGGGAGGAACCCACCATGGCTGACCCCCAGGGCTCGCCCACCGACGCGTCCACCGACGCGTCCACCGCCGGACAGGACGCCCGACGTGCCGTAGGACACCCCGGTTCGCAGCCCACCGCTCCCAGCAGCCACACCGCCCAGCTCGTGGAGATCCACGGCGACCTGGACCTCACCACGCTGGGCGAGGCGGTCGCCCGGGTCGTGGCCGAGACCACCACACTGCCGGTGCGCTTCGCCGGCCAAGGACCGGACGGACCGGCCGCCCCGGAGATCTCGGACAGCCTGCCGCTGCCCGTGGTGGACCTGAGCTCGGAGGCGGACCCTCGGGGCGCGGCCGACGCCTGGACACGCGCGGCGCTCGAGCGGGGAGCCGAGCTCGCACCGGGCGGCGAGGAGACCGCGCAGCCCTGGTCCGCCCAGGCGTTGCTGCGGCTCGGCCCGGACCACCACCACTGGTTCCACCAACACGACCGGGCCGCTGTCGACCGGTTCGGCTGTGCCCTGATCACCCGTCGGGTAGCCGAGGTGTACACGGCGCTCGCCGAGGGCCGCCCGGCCGCTGACGGCACCCTGGCCACCCGGGCCCAGGTGGCCTCGGCGGCGGCCGGGTACGCCGGATCTCCCGCGCAGGAGGCCGACCGCGCCCACTGGCGCCGGCGGCTCACCGACCTCCCCGAGCCGGTGAGCTTCGCGTCCGCTCCCGCCCGCGACGCCGACCGGCAGCGAGCACCGGTGAACTCCCGCCCGGTGACGCTCGGCACCACCGACACCGAGCGCGTACGTGCCACCGCCCGCCACAACGGTGTGCCGACACGGGCGGTGCTGTGCGCCGCCGTGGCGGCGTACACCCACCGGATGGGCGGCGCCACGGACGTGGTGATCGGCATGCCGGTGGACGGCCGGCCGAGCCGGGTGAGCAGGCGAGTCCCCGACGCGAGCGAGTACATCGTGCCGCTCCGGGCGACGGTACGGTCCGACGCCACCTTCTCCGAACTCGTCCACGACGTCGCCCGGGAGTCGCGCGAGGCCGTCAGGCACCAGCGCCTGGGCCACCGGGAGTTGTGCCGCGAGGCCGGGGCGCCGGACGACCGGCCCCTGCCGCTCGGGCCGATCGCCGACATCCGCACGCCCGGGACCCTCGTGCGGTTCGGTGAACTGTCCGTGGTGGTCCACGACCTGGTGCCCGACCCGGTCCACGACCTACGCGTCATACTCGACGACGACCCCGTGGACCAGCGGCTGCGGGTCGTCTTCAGCGGTGCGGCCGATCGCTATGCGGCCGCCGAACTCGACGCGCACGCCAGGCGTTTCGGGCGCCTGCTGTCCCTGGCCGTGGCCGGCCCGGAGCGCCCGCTGGGCACCATCGACCTGTCGGCGGCGGACGAGCACGCGGCCCTTCGCGCCCGGACGGGCGGCACGGCCTCCGGGGCGCCCCACCGAACGCTCACCGACCTGCTGGACAGCGCCGCCCGTAGCCACCCCGACGCGGTCGCCGTCATCAGCGCCGATGACAAACTCACCTACGCGGAACTCCACGAGCGTGCCAACCGGCTGGCCCGGATCCTGCTCGACCGGGGCGCAGGGCCGGAGTCGGTCGTCGGGCTGCTGCTTCCCCGGTGCGCCGGGACACTCGTGGCGATGCTCGCGGTGCTCAAGACCGGCGCCGCCTACCTGCCGCTCGACCCCCGGTACCCGGCCGAGCGCCTCCGCTTCATGGTCGAGGACGCGGAACCCGTCTGTGTGCTGACCGACACCGCCACCGACGCGTACGTCGCGGACGTCGTGAGCCGGCTGACCACGACCGTCCGGCTCGACGACCCCGCGACCGCCGCGGAGCTGGAGCGCTGCTCACCCACGGCACCGTCCGACGCCGACCGGCCCGGGCCGCTGCGGCCCTCGCATCCCGCGTACGTCATCTACACCTCGGGCTCCACCGGCACACCCAAGGGGGTCGTGGTCCCGCACCGCGGTGTGGTCGCGCTGGTGGAGTGGGCGGCCAGCGAGTTCGGCGCCGATTCGCTGGCACACGCGCTGGCGGCCAGTTCCTTCAGCTTCGACGCGTCGGTGGCCGAGATCTTCCCCGCGCTGGCGGGCGGCGGCAGCGTCGAGGTGGTCGACAGTCTCCTGTCGCTGCTCGACGGCGACCCGCCGCGCTGGTCGGGCGGTCTGCTGTGCGCCATCCCCTCCGTGCTCTCCAGGCTGATGGAGACCGGCGGCCTGGAGGTGTCGGCCACGACGCTCTCGACGACCGGGGAGGCGCTCCCCGCGACACTCGCCGCGCGGATCCGGGAGACCATGCCCGGCACCCGGCTGCTCAACCTGTACGGGCCCACCGAAGCCACCGTCTATGCCACGGCGGCCACCATCCCCGGCCCCGCCCCGGCGGGCGACGGCCCCGTGCCCGAGGGCGCACCGCCCATCGGACGGCCGCTGGGCCACGTACGCGCGTACGTGCTCGACGGCTCACTCCGGCAGGTGGAGGCCGGCCGCCAGGGCGAGCTGTACCTGGCGGGAGACGGCCTCGCCCGGGGATATCTGCGCCGGCCCGGGCTGACCGCCGGGCGTTTCGTCGCCGACCCCTTCGGCCCGCCCGGCGAGCGGATGTACCGGACCGGTGATCTGGCCCGCCGGCGCCCCGACGGGCAGCTCGACTTCCTCGGCCGCGCGGACGCCCAGGTCAAGGTCAACGGCTTCCGCGTCGAACTCGGTGAGGTGGAGGCGGTGCTCGCCCGGCATCCCGCCGTCGCGGAAGTCATGGCCTGCGTCCGGAAGGGGCCGAGTGGCGACGCCCGGCTCGTGGCCTACCTGGTACCCGCGGAGGGAGCCCGCCTCCCCGGCCGCCACGCGCTGCGGGACTGGGCGGCCGAACGGCTGCCGGCACATGTGGTCCCGGCCGAGCTGAAGGCCGCCTCCGCGCTGCCGCGGACGGGCAGCGGCAAGCTCGACCGCGAGAAGCCCCCGACGGGCGTACGGCCGCTGGAGGCCCACCAGCCGATCGCCGAAGGAGCGCGGGAGGGACACGTGGCGCGGGAGGAGCACGTGGCGCGGGTGTTCCGCGAGGTGCTCCGGCTGCCCGAAGTCCCCATGGACGTCAGCTTCTTCGACCTCGGCGGCGACAGCATGATGTCGATCCAGATGCTGAGCCGACTGCGCCGGGTGGGACTTGTCCTTACACCCCAGGACATCTTCGAGCACAAGACGGTCAGAGCGCTGGCCCGGGTCGTGCGCCCGACGAACCGTACGAAGAGCCCCGAGGGTCCCGAGCGATCGCCGGCCGCGCCTACCTTCGTCGCCGAGGTCGACGTGGAGACCTCCGCCGCGCTGGCCGACGTGGCCCGCAGGCACGGTGCCACCACCAGCACCCTGCTCAAGGCGGCCTGGGGCATCCTGATGGGGCAGGAGACCGGCAACACCGACGTCGTGTTCGGCTCGGTCGTCTCCGGCCGCCCGGCTGAGCCCGGCGGAGCGGAGCCCATGGCCGGGTCCTTCGGCAACACGGTGCCCACCCGGGTGCGGCTGGACCCGGCGGAACCGCTCGGGGCGCTGCTGCGGCGGCTGGAGCGGGAGCAGGCCGCGCTGACGCCGTACCAGCACACCGGCGGTGGCGCGAGCCGTCCGATCACGGGTGTGAGGGACTCCTTCGAGGCCCCGCACGTCCCGTTGGTCCTGGCGGTCTCCGCCAGGAGCGAGAAGCTGCTGCTGCGTTTCGACTACCGCCCGCACGTCCTGGACCGCGAGTGGGTCGCCGCGCTCGCCGGACGCCTCACCGCGCTGTTGACCGAAGCGGCCGCCGAGCCCGCCAGAAGCGTCGGTTCCTTCCTCTCGCCCGAGGCGGGCGACGGCACCGTGAGCAACAGGTGGCGGGGCACCCAGGAAACGCCCGAAAGCGACACCGGGGTCCTGCTGCCGCTGCGGGAGTCGGGCGGCGAGGCGCCTCTGTTCTGCGTGCACCCGGCGGCGGGCTTCTCCTGGTGCTACGCGGGACTCACCTCGCCGCTCGGCGCCGACCGGCCGGTGTACGGCCTGCAGGCCCGGGGCCTGGACGGCCCGGAGGCCCTGCCGGGGTCCCTGCGGGAGATGGCGGCCGACTACCTGGACCATGTCAGGTCCGTCCAGCCCACGGGCCCCTACCACCTCCTCGGCTGGTCCTTCGGCGGGGTGGTCGCCCACGAGATGGCGGTGCAGTTGGAGGAGAGCGGCGAGTCGGTGGAGACGCTGGCGCTCCTGGACGCCTACCCCATGGGCGCGGACGTCGCCGACGCCGAGGCCTCGGCCGAGGACGCACCGGGTTCGGTCGCCGGCCGGGACGTCCTCGCGATGCTCCTGGAACACTTCGGCTACGACCCCTCCCTGTGGGCGGGCGAGTCGCTGACGTATCCGCGGCTCGTGGAGATCACCCGTGCGCAGCAGGGGCTGCTGGCCTCGTTCGACGAGCAGCGCATCGCCGCGCTGGCCCGGACCTTCACCAACAACGCGCGGGTCGCCGTCCTGCACGAGCCCCGCCCGTTCGGCGGGGACACCGTGATGTTCACCGCGCGGGACCACTCGCCCGAGACCGCGCTCGGCCTGTGGCGCCCGCTGATCAAGGGGTCGCTCGACGTCCTGCCGGTCGACTGCACGCACATGGACATGGGACGCCCCGCCGCGCTCGGCGACATCGGCCGCGTCCTCGTCGAACGGTGGGCCTCCAAGCCACAGAAGGGGTCGGTGAACACTCCGTGAGGAACGAGCCGGAGCACGCGCACTCGGCGGACCACTGGTCGATGCCGCTCACCACGATGCAGCACGGGATCTGGATGGCGCAGCAGTTGGCGCCTCCGGGCCGGTACCACCTGGCGAGTGCGTTCGAGATCGCCGGAGACCTCGACCCGGAGCTGTACGAGGCGGCCTTCCGGTTCGCCGTGACGGAGACCGAGCCCTTCCGGTCCCGGTTCGCCGTCACGGACTCCGGAGAGCCGAGGCAATGGGCCGGCCCCCTCCCCACCTGGCACATCCCGGTCGTCGACCTCCAGCGGGAACCCGCACCGATGGCCGCCGCGCTGGACTGGATGCGAGCGGACATCCCGCGCCCGTTCGACCTGGCGAACGGCCCGGCCTTCAGGACCGCGTTCCTGCGCCTCTCCGAGGACCGGGTCTGCTGGTATCTGCTCGTCCACCACCTGGTGGTGGACGGCTTCGGCCTGGCGCTGTTCGCCCGACGGCTCGGCGAGATCTACGCGGCGTTGGAGCGCGGCGAGTCCCCGGAGCCCGGCCACCAAGTGCCGTTGGACACCCTGCTCACCGCCGAGCGGGCCTACCGTTCCACGCCCGACTTCGAGGCCGACCGTCAGTTCTGGACGGAGAAGATGGCCGGTTGGCCGGGAGCCGTCCGCCCGGGAGCCGTCCGGCCGGGTATGCCCGAGCCAGGCGCGGCGGGCCGGGACACACCCGGACGGGCGGGCGTCGGCCGGGCTGGCGTCGGTCCGGCGGGCGTCGGTCCGGCGGGCGTCGGCCGGACGGGCATGGGCTGGGCGAGCGGGGCGCCGGTGCACGGTACGTCCCGGATGCCCGAGGACCGCGTGGCCGCCCTCCGGGCACGGGCGCGCGAACTCGACGTCCCCTGGACGGTGGTGGCGACCGCCTCCGCCGTCCTGCTGGACCACGCCCGCACCGGCGGCGGCGACGAGGTCGTCGTGGGGTTCCCGGTCGCCGGCCGCACCCCCAAGACGGCGGGCGCCGTGACCGGCGCGGCGTCGAACGTGCTCCCGCTGCGGGTGCCGGTCGACGTGCGCCGGCCGGCCGCCGAATTGATCCGGACCGTCGGCGAGGCGATCGCCCTCGCCCTGAACCACCAGCGCTATCGGTACGAGGACCTCCGCCGTGACCTCGGCTTCACCGGGTCCGCGCACGCGCCGTACCAACTGCTCGCCAACATCGTCCCCTTCAGCTTCGGCCGCGGCTTCGCCGGGCGGCCGATGACCCTCAGGCAGCTCAACACCGGCGCGGTGGAAGACCTCTCCGTCATGATCAGGCCGGAACGCGGCCGGGCCGGCCTGATGGTGGAGGTGCACGCCGACGCCGGGCGGTACGAGACCGAGGAGGTCACCGCCGAGGCCGACCGCTGCGTACGCCTGCTGGACCAGTTGGCCGACGAACCCCGACGCCCCGTCGGAGAGCTGGACCTGCTGGCACCGGAAGAGCGCAGGCTGCTCGTACCGGGCGTCGACACACCCGCCCCCCTCTCGCCCCGTACACTCCCCGAGCTGTTCGAACAGTGGGCCGCACGTACTCCGCACGCCCCGGCGGTTGCCCACGGCGACCGGCAGCTCACCTATGCCGAGCTCAACGCGCGCGCCAACCGGCTTGCCAGGAAACTGATCCGGCGCGGCGCGGGACCCGAGCGCACCGTCGCCGTCCTGCTTCCTCGCTCCGTGGACATGGTCACCGCGATCCTGGCGGTGTCCAAGACCGGCGCGGCCTACCTCCCGCTCGACACGGGATGGCCGCCGGAGCACAGGGAGCGGATCCTCGCCGACGCCCAGCCGGTATGCGTTCTCTCCGGGACGGACCCGACGGGAGCCCCCGCGACCGCACCCCCGTCGGCGATGAGCGACGCGGACCTGAGCGACGTGGAGCCGGGCGGCGCGGACCTGAGCGACGCCGACCTGAGCGACGCGGACCGCACGGGGCCGCTGACGCCCGACCACGCCGCGTACGTCATCTACACCTCGGGATCCACCGGCCGCCCCAAGGGCGTGGTGGTCCCGCACCGCGGTCCGGTGGCACTGCTGGAGGCGGGAGCCGCCGAGTTCGGTTTCGGCCCCGACGACACCTGGACGATGTTCCACTCCTGTGCCTTCGACTTCTCCGTATGGGAGATGTGGGGCGCCCTCGCGCACGGTGGCCGGCTGGTGGTCGTCCCCCGCGAGGTGAGCCGCTCCCCCCGCGCCTTTCTCGACCTGCTCGTGCGGGAGCGTGTGACGGTGCTCAATCAGACGCCGTCCGCCTTCCGGTCGCTGGAGCAGGCCGACGCCGAAGAGCCCGAGCCCGGGCGGGAACTGGCCCTGCGCTGGGTCATCTTCTGTGGTGAGGCCCTCTCGTCGGCAGTCGTGCGTTCCTGGTACGGGCGGCACCGGGACTCCGCGCCCGTCCTGGTCAACATGTACGGCATCACCGAGACCGCGGTCCTCTCGACCCGGTTCGACCTGGACCGCGACCACGGCACGGCGCGGGTCGTCCCGATCGGCAAGGCCATCGCCGGCACCCGGCTGTACGTGCTGGACGGCCGGCTGCGCCCGGTACCCCCCGGGGTGGCCGGTGAGCTGTACGTCGCCGGTACCGGTGTGGCCAGGGGCTATCTGCACCGCCCCGCACTGACGGCGCAGCGCTTCGTGGCCGACCCCTTCGGCCCCGCCGGGTCCCGGCTGTACCGCTCGGGCGACCTCGTACGCGCCCGCCGGGACGGCTCACTGGAGTACCTCGGCAGGGCGGACGACCAGGTCAAGATCCGTGGCTTCCGGGTCGAACCGGCCGAGATCGAGGCGGCGCTGCTGGCCGGCCCCGGCGTGGCGGGCGGCGCCGTGCTGGCGAGCTCCGACGTTCCGCGGGATCCGGACCGCACGAAGGCGGACGGCGGTCAGGGCGCCGACGGGGCGGCCGCGCGGTTGGTGGCCTACGTCGTCCTCACCGCCGAGGCGGCGACGGACGATCCCGGGCCGGCTCTCGCCCGGCTGCGTGAATGGCTGCGCGGCCGGCTCCCGGCCCATCTCGTCCCGTCCCTGTTCGTCCCGCTCGACAGGCTGCCGCTCACCCCCAACGGGAAGCTGGACCGGGCGGCGCTCCCTTCCCCCCACGCCCGCGCACACACGCCGTCACGCGCCCCGGACACGCCGCTGGAAGCCGAACTGGCCAAGCTGTACACCGACCTGCTCGCCGTGGAGCACGTGGGCGCCGACGACGACTTCTTCGACCTCGGGGGCGACAGCCTGCGGGCGACACGGCTGGTCACCATGGTGCGCCGAGCCGGCCTCGGCGCCCGGGCGGAGCTGGATGTCAGGGACGTCTTCGCCCATCCGACCGTGGCGGGGCTCGCCGCTCATCTGGGCGACCCGACTGATCCGGGCGACCCGACTCATCTGGGCGACCCGACTGATCCGGGCGACCCGGCTCCTCCGGGCGGCACCTCCGTGGCGCCGGGGGCCCGGTCCGTCCCTCGGCTCCCGGCGGCCGAGGACCGCGGCGCCGAGCCGGTCCCGCTCTCCTTCGGCCAACGCCGCTTCTGGTTCCTGCACAAACTCTCCGGCCCCGACAGCACCTACAACGTTCCCCTGGTGCTGCGCTGGGACGGCGAGCTGGACCAAGGGGCGCTCCGGGCCGCGCTGGGCGACCTCACGGCCCGGCACGAAACCCTGCGTACCCTCGTCCAGCAGCGGGACGGCCAGGCGTTCCAGCACATCCTGCCGGCCGCGGCCGCGCGCCCGGCATTCACGGTCGAATCCGTCGCCCCGGAGCGGCTACCGGAGGCGTTGAACGCCGCGGCCGGCCGACCCTTCAGCCTGGAGAGCGAACTACCCGTGCGCGCGGTCCTCTTCACCACCGAGGCCTCACGCCGGCAGACGTTGCTCCTGCTGCTCCACCACATCGCCTGCGACCGCGCCTCGCTGCCGCGGCTGCTGGACGACCTCGGCACCGCGTACCGGGCCCGCGTCGGCGGTGACACCCCGGGCTGGGCGCCGTTGCCCATTCAGTACGCCGACTTCACCCTGTGGCAGCGCGAACTCCTCGGCACCGACGACGAGCCCAGCGCCCTGCGGGTCAAGCAACTCGCCTACTGGGACAAGACCTTGGCCGGTCTGCCGGAACGCATCCCGCTGCCTGCCGACCGTACGGAGCAGGCACCGTCCGGGCGCCCGGCGCACACCGCCGGCGACACGGTGGCCTTCACCGTCCCCGCGGACGTACACGGGCGGCTCCTGGACGTGGCCGCGGACGAGCAGGCCAGCCTCTTCCTGGTGGCGCACGCCGGACTGGCCGCGCTGCTCACCCGGCTCGGCGCGGGGACGGACATCCCGATCGGCACGGCGGTGTCCGACCGCGCGGACGCGGAGCTCGACGGAATCGTCGGCTTTTTCGTGAACACGCTCGTACTGCGCACCGACACCTCGGGGGAGCCGACCTTCCGCGAACTGCTCGGCCGGGTCAGGCAAGCCGATCTGGCCGCCTTCGCCCACCAGGATGTGCCCTTCGACCTGGTCGTGGAGGCGCAGGGACCACGACGGGCGGCGAGCGGGCGGGCCGTGTTCGGCCGGGCCCTGTTCCAGGTGATGCTGGTTCTCACGCCATCCCTGCCCGACAGGCTGGAGCTACCGGGCGGGTCCGCCACGGTGGACCTGGTCGGCAGGGGTTCCGCCGGGTTCGACCTGACCTTCGGCCTCTTCGAGCGGCGGGACGCCGATGGCACCTGCCACGGCCTGGACGGCGTCGTCGAATACCGGACGGAGCTGTTCGACCGCTCCACCATCGAGGCCCTGTGCACCCGCTTCACCCGCCTGCTGCGTACGGTCGCCGCCATCCCGGACATCCCGGTCCACGCCATCGACCTGTCAGCCCCGGAGGAACGCTGACGCCTGCCCACCCGGTGACCGGCTGCCCCCTCACCTCTCCCACCTCTCCGTGCCCCGCACCGGCTGAACCGGTGCAGCGGGTCAGGACCGCACGGAGGAGGGGGTCGCGGTGTCCTGCCGCAGGCGCGTACGGAGGGTGGCGGCGAAGTCCTCGGCGCGGGAGAGCTGGACGCGGAGCTTGTCGATGTGTTCCGCGGCCGCCCGCTCGTACTCGCGTACGCGGTCCAGCAGCATGTCGCGTTCGCCGCTGTCGAGGTCGCTGTCGGCGTCGAGGCGGTCGGTCGCGTCGAGGAGGTCGCGCATCTGGTCGAGGGTGAAGCCGAGCGGCTTCATCCGGCGGATGACCATGAGCCGCTGCACGTCACTCTCGGTGTAGAGGCGGAATCCGCCCTGGGAGCGGGCGGAGGGGACAACCAGCCCGGCCTCCTCGTAATGCCGGATGGTGCGCAGGGACAGTTCGGTCCGCGCGGCGACCTCGCCGATCTGCATGTGCTTGTCGTCCACGCCCGTGATCCTCCGGCCTTCTCGTTCCTGTGGGGCCGCGGTCCCCGTGCCCGCCCCGGCGATCCCTACTCTAACGTTAGGGTAGAGTTGCCGACGGCGAGGGCGGCGAGGGCGGCGTGCCGCTGTCCCGCCGCAGCCGTGTCGGGGCCGATGGTGCCCCCGGTGAAGTTCCGTTTCCTGCAGGAGAGAGCGTGCGCGAGCCCACGATGCCCCGTGCCGCTGCCTGCCCGCCGTGACGCCTTGCCCCTGACGGGAGCCTCCAGCGCCGGTCCGCGCTGGGCGACGCTCCGTCCCCATGACTTCCGGTCCCGCCTTGCGGGCCGTCCGCGGGGTGCCGCCCGGCCCTTCCGCGTCCTCCCGCACGCCCCGGCCTGCCGACGGGGGCGCGCCTGAGCACGACAGGTACCTGCTTCCTTGTCCTCTTCCGCCCTCACCCCGGCCGCGCGGCTGCGTGGCCTGCGCCCCGACTGGCTCTCCGACCCGAAGGTCTGGCGCACCGAGGTCCTCGCCGGCCTCGTGGTCGCCCTCGCGCTGATCCCGGAGGCTATCTCGTTCTCGATCATCGCCGGTGTCGACCCGGCGATGGGCCTGTTCGCCTCCTTCACGATGGCCGTCGTCATCGCGGTCGTCGGCGGCCGGAGGGCGATGATCTCCGCCGCCACCGGCGCCGTCGCCCTTGTCGTCGCGCCGCTGAACCGCGAGCACGGTCTCGGCCACCTGGTCGCCGCCGTCATCCTCGCCGGCGTCTTCCAGGTGATCCTGGGCACCCTCGGGGTGGCCAAGCTGATGCGGTTCATCCCCCGCTCGGTGATGGTCGGCTTCGTCAACGCCCTCGCCATCCTGATCTTCATGGCCCAGGTCCCCGAGATGCGCGACGTTCCCTGGCCCGTCTACCCGCTGATCATCGGCGGGCTGGCCCTGATGGTGTTCTTCCCGAAGATCACCACTGTGATCCCGGCCCCGCTGGTCTCCATCGTCGTCCTGACCGTGATCACGGTGGGTGCGGCGATCGCGGTGCCGACCGTCGGCGACAAGGGCGAACTGCCCTCCTCACTGCCGGTACCCGGCCTGCCCGACGTGCCGTTCACGATGGACACGCTGACCACCATCGCGCCGTACGCCTTCGCCATGGCGCTGGTCGGCCTGATGGAGTCGCTGATGACCGCCAAGCTGGTCGACGACATCACCGACACCCACTCCAACAAGACCCGTGAGTCGATCGGCCAGGGCGTCGCCAACATCGTCACCGGCTTCTTCGGCGGCATGGGCGGCTGCGCCATGATCGGCCAAACGATGATCAACGTGAAGGTCTCCGGTGCCCGCACCCGCCTGTCCACGTTCCTCGCCGGCGCGTTCCTGATGGTGCTGTGCATCGCCTTCGGCCCCGTCGTCTCCGACATTCCCATGGCCGCCCTGGTCGCCGTCATGATCATGGTGTCGTTCGCGACCTTCGACTGGCACTCCATCGCCCCCAAGACCCTCAAGCGGATGCCGGCCGGTGAGGTCGCCGTCATGGTCATCACCGTCGCGGCCGTCGTGGCGACTCACAACCTCGCCATCGGCGTCGTCGTCGGCTCGATCACCGCCATGGTCATCTTCGCCAGGCGCGTCGCGCACCTGGCCAACGTCACCTCCGTTACCGACCCCGACGGAACCACCGTCGTCTACTCGGTCACCGGCGAGCTGTTCTTCGCCTCCTCCAACGACCTCGTCGGCCGGTTCAACTACGCCACCGACCCGGACAAGGTCGTCATCGACCTCTCCTCCGCCCACATCTGGGACGCCTCCTCGGTCGCCGTCCTCGACGCCATCGAGAGCAAGTACGCCCAGCGCGGCAAGGCCGTCGAGATCACCGGCCTGAATGACCCCAGCGCCGACCTCCACGGCAGGCTCAGCGGCGAACTCGCCGGCCACTGACCGTCGCCGACGCCGGACAGGACCCCGGCCCACCCGCTGGGGTCCTTCGCGTGCACGGCTCGCGCCGGCCTCACGCGGGAGCGCCGTCCGACCTCCCTCCCGAGCCAGGGCTCTCAGGACGCTGACGGACGCCGAACGTCGAGGACGACCGCTGTTCCGGCGACGGTCCGGTCCTCGTGCATGTTGATCATTTGCCCGGGCCGAAGGTGCTGCCACTTCGACGGGGAGAGTGGGGCCAGACGCACCGTTGCCCGCTCGCCTGGCTCCATGAACGCTGCGAACTCCACCCAGAGGCCGGCAATGTAGAGTTCCGGTTCGCCGGCCGGGGTCTTCGTCCCGATGTTCCACATGGGCCGAAGGACGCCGGCCCCTGAGAAGGGTGTCCGTCGGAGGACCTCATGGGCAGGTCTGAGGGTGAGTTCGGCTCGGATGGTGCCGTGCTGGGCTTCGTAGCAGCGCCAGCGACACCAGGCCGCGCTCCTGACCATCCGCACCTGCTCGGCGGCGGTGGCGAGGGCCTGCCAGAAGCCGAGCGGAAGCGAGTGGACGCCGCCGAGTTCTTCCAGCAGACCGAGAGCCACCTCCCACTCGTCGTGAATGAGGTACGCCCAGACGTCGTTCACCGTGATGTCGTTCTCGGTGGCGATCTCCTCCGGGACCAGCAGGGAGGCTGCTTCCAGCAGCTTGGGGACGTCCATGCCCCGATTCTGGATGATTGCCTGCTTGTTCGGGCGAGGCAGTGCCGCGGGACACGCTCGGGCCCGAGCTGTACGAGGCCGTACTGGCCGTCCGCCGCGCGGAGGGAGAACTGTTCGCGATGTCCACCGCCGCGGACGTCATCGAGACCGTCCGCCGGCGGTATGGACCGGCTACTCCTCGGGCTCCCAGGCGATCAGCCGCTCGAACACCTGCTGGTCGCCCTCGATCTTCAGGTCGCTCAGCGTGAGGCGACCCCAGACGAAGAGCAGAAGCTGCTCGGCCGTGCCCGTGGCCGAAGCGGAGGCGGGCGCGGCGTCGTCCGTGAGGGGTGCGGGCCAGGCGCCGGTGCCGTCCAGTGTGAGGAGCCAGGAGCGGCCCTCGGTGGCGTGGTAGTGGATGGTGGCGGGCTCGTGCGGCCAGGCCGCCGGGGTGGAGTTGCAGGTGTCGAGAAACTCGGCCACGCCGTCGATCGCGACGTCCGCCGGCATCGGCTGCACGGCGCCTGCGGCGAGCTGGGCGTCGTAGGTGTGCACCAGCACCTCGTGCACCCGGCGCCGGGCAACGCCCCAGGCATTCGCCGGCGACACGCCGGCGCGCCACCACGCCCAGCACTCGCGCTCCGGGCCGGCCTCGCGCAGCGCACTCAGCAGCAGCTCGTTGGATTCGGCGTACCAGGCCAGCAGCGACTCGAGCTCGCGCGGCACCTCCGCGGCATCCTTGGCCGGCGGAGCCTCGGCCGGGCCCGCGGCGACGATCGCGGCCCACCAGCGCTGGCCCGTACCCAGGTGCTGCACCAGATCGAACAACGTCCACTCGGGGCAGGACGGCACCGGCGCGTCAAGGCCGGGCGCGGCGGCGACCGCACTCCTGAACGCGGCCGACCGCTCGTCGATCAGTCGCAGCAGGGCGGAATACTCAAGACTCTCTGTCACATCGCTTACCTATCACCCCGGTTCAGCCGACCGCAGCCCATTTTCCATGCCGTCAGGAGCGGGATAGCGGTGGACCTGCTGGCCCTCCACTCCATCGCTCTGGGCGCGATCGAAACCCCGCAGCGCCTCCTGGACCGCCACTTCACACGCAAGCACGGCCCGGACGCCTACTACGGCAACTCTTCCTCCGGCTGACCGCACCATGAGGGGAGCCATCCTGACTCCCCTCATGGTGCGGGTGTCACCGCACCGGGTCAGGTGCGGGTCCAGCGCTGGTTGCTGCCGTTCCAGCACGAGTAGAGCTGTATCAGGGTGCCGTTGGCGGTGCCGTTGGCGCTGGCGTCGAGGCAGAGGCCGGACTGGACGCCGACGATGGATCCGTCTGCGTTGAGGCGCCACTTCTGGTTGTCGCCACCCCAGCAGCTGTAGATCTGGACCTTGGCGCCGTTGCCGGTGCCGGCGGCGTCCAGGCATTTGTCGCCGTAGACCCTGAGCTCACCTCCGGCGGTGTGGGTCCACTGCTGGTTGACGCGGTTGTTGCAGTCCCACAGCTGGAGCTGGGTGCCGTCGGCCGTGCTCGATCCGGGCACGTCCAGACAACGGCCCGATGCGACTCCCTTGATCTGTCCGGAGCCGGGGGGCGGAGTGGGCGTGGGGGAGGCGGCGTTGAGCGCGTTGAGGACGGAGGTGTAGGCGGGTTTCTTGCTGCCGTCGCCGTTGAACAACAGCGGCGAGTGCTCCGGTCGCCAGGAGTCGGTGTCGCGCACACCCCAGACGGTGATGCCGAGGCAGCGCGGGACGGCCAGGCAGTCGTTGGTCACGTTGGCGTAGGTGGTGCCCGAGGCGCCCTGGATGTCGAGTTCGGTGATGGCGACGTCGACGCCGAGGGCGGCGAAGTTCTGGAGGGTGGTGCGGAAATTGCTGTTGTAGGGGCTGCCGCTGTTGAAGTGCGCCTGGAAGCCAACGCAGTCGATGGGCACGCCGCGCTGTTTGAAGTCCCGGACCATGGAGTACATGGCCTGGGTCTTGGCCGAGGTCCAGTTCTCGACGTTGTAGTCGTTGTAGCAGAGCTTGGCGGCCGGGTCGGCGGCGCGTGCGGTGCGGAAGGCGACCTCGATCCAGTCGTTGCCGGTGCGCTGCAGGTTGGAGTCGCGCCGGGCTCCCGAAGTGCCGTCGGCGAAGGCCTCGTTCACGACGTCCCACTGGACGATTTTGCCCTTGTAGTGGGCCATCACGCCGTTGATGTGGTTGGTCATCGCCTGGCGCAGCGCGCTGCCGCTGAGGTTCTGCATCCAGGCGGGCTGCTGGGAGTGCCAGGCCAGGGTGTGGCCGCGCACCTGCTTGCCGTTCTGTACCGCCCAGTTGTAGACGCGGTCGCCGGCGGTGAAATTGAACTGGCCCTGCTGGGGTTCGGTGGCGTCGATCTTCATCTCGTTCTCGGCAGTCACCGAGTTGAACTCGCGGTTCGCGATCGTCGTGTACGCCGAGTCGTTGAGCCTTCCGGAGGCGATGGCGGTGCCGAAGTACCGGCCGCTCTGCGCCGCCGCTCTGCCGAGCGTGCTCTCGGCGGCGTGTGAGGTCGGCGGTGCCACCAGCACGGTGGCGGAGCCGAGGACGCCGACGACCAGCGCCGCACACAGGCCGCCGATTTTCCGGCGGACGGTGGACGGAGGAATGGCGTGTGAACGCATGACTGGACCTCCGGGACGGAAATCACGAATGGGTGTGAGCGCGGCGGAAACAATCCGCGAAGGCGATGTCCGGGTCCATGGAAAAAGGACGCGGACCATCAAGGCGCAATGATTCGAGGCCGGCGCAGCCGCACTCGGGTAAATGGGTCGCCGCCTCGTGACTCAGTGTGGAAACGCGGCAGGGACATGTCAAGCGTTTCGAAGGGATTTCGAAGGACGCGGCCCGGGAATGAGGCTCGGTGTGGCCCTTCGAAACGGTCCGTCAGGGAATTTCGGGAGCGCCATGACGAAGCGGCTCCTATCGAAACTATTTCGATAGGAGCCGCTTCGTTCATAAGTGAGTGCTTGCCTCGGGTCACATTTCCGGGGCGTCGGTGTCCAGCGCCCCGGAGGGCCGGTGCGGATACGTGATGTCGAACCACGTGAAGTGGGCTTGGCTGGTGGACGGGCGGCCGTTGGAGGTGGCGTAGAGGCCGAGCTGGACGCTGGTGAACAGCGGGGTGAGGAAGGTGGCTTCGACGGTGGCCAGATCCTGCCAGGCGCCGTCGGGTGCCGCGTAGGCGAAGGTGTGGCTGAAGCCGCGGATACGGACCCCCAGGCGCACGGGGCCGGGGGAGAGGGCGGCGCGGACCAGGACATCAGGCCCGTGACGGAGGCTGAGTCCTTCCGTGGTGCGAAGGAAGAGGAGGTGGGCGTCGTCGTCGACGACCACGGCGAGGCCGGCCTGTTCGCCCGCTGCTGCGGGGGTGAAACGCAGTTCGGCGGAGACGTCGCAGTCGGGCTGTTCCTGGGGGCGGGCAAGGAGGGAGGGGACGGAGCGTTCGCCGAGACGTTCGGGGCGGACCTGGAGGCGGAGCCCGTCGCCGGTGGTCCAGAACCGCGCGCCTGGGGTGCGCAGGGTGCTCCAGTCCGCGGAGAGGGTGGCGAAGTCGTCGTGGAGGGGACGGCGACGGCCCGTGTGGACGACGGGGGAGAAGACCGGCCGGCCGTCGTCCCAGGTGACCCGGGTGAGGAAGGTCTCGCGGCCGATGGCGGAGCCCGGGCGGACGCCCAGAAGGACGGCCCGCCAGTCGCCGTACGGGTTCTGGACGAGGTCGGCGTGCCCGGTGCAGGTGACCGGGCCCGTGGCGGGAGGCAGCACCGGGTTGCCGGGGACGCCCTTGTACGGGCCGGTCACGCGGTCGGCGCGGGCGGCCACCACACTGTGGTCCACATCGGTGCCGCCCTCCGCGGTGAGCAGGAGATAGGAGCCGTCGATCTTGTAGAGGTGCGGGGCCTCCGACCAGCGGGCGTCCGGGTGGCTTCCCGACCACAGGACGTACTCGGGTCCCGTGAGCCGTCGCTCATGCGGAAGGTACTCGCGCATCCAGATCTCTGTGCGGCCGGCGGCCTCGTCCAGGACGCGGGCGGCGGTGAACCAGGCCCGGCCGTCCCCGCCGTCCGGTCCGTCGTCGAAGAACAGCGACGGGTCGAAGCCCTCGCCCTCCAGCCAGTGCGGCTGCGACCACGGTCCCGCCGGGTCGGTCGCCGTGACGACGAAATGGCCGGGGCCGTCCATCAGAGTGCAGACGAGATGGAAGACCCCGTCATGGTGCCGGATCGTCGGGGCGAACAGTCCGCGTGAGGGCTCGCATCCGTCGAGGTCGAGCTGGGACGGCCGGTCGAGCGCGGAGCCGAGGCGCCGCCAGTTCACGAGATCGCGGCTGTGGAACACAGGAAGACCCGGGAACCATTCGAAGCTCGACGTCACCAGGTAGTAGTCCGCCCCCACTCGGCAGACGGACGGGTCGGGCCGGAACCCGGGCAGCACGGGATCACCGAACGACGTGCTCATGGAACCGGGACGATCTCGACCGGCACGGACAGCACCCGGTCGGCCGCCGGGTGACGTACGGGGCCGTGCAGAGTGAAGGAGCCCCGGAGCGGAAGATCGCCGCTGGACCGTCCGACGGCCACTCCGATCTCTCCGGGCTCCACTCTTCTGCGCAGGTCGAGCCCGGTGAAAGAGGTCCGGTCGGCATGGACGGAGAAGGTGACCCGGGCGGCCTCGCCCGGCTGCAACTCGACTCTGCCGAATCCGGCGAGCCACCTCTCCGGCCGGACGACGGACGCCTCGGGGTCCGAGAGGTAGAGCTGGACCACCTCGGTCCCGGCCACCTCTCCGACGTTGCGGACGGTGACCGAGACGGCGACGACCCCGTCCGTCGCGGCGACGGGATCCACCGACAGCCCCGAGCAGGTGAAGCTGGTCCAGCTCAGCCCGTGTCCGAAAGGGAACAGGGGGGTCGGGTCCACCGAGCTCCAGTCGGTGTGTCCGGCGAGCCTGGAGTGCAGGTAGGTGCCGGGCTGGCCGCCGGCGCGACGGGGGATGGAGACGGGTAGCCGCCCGCCAGGTTCCGCGGCCCCGCTGATGATCCGGGCCAGTGCCGTCCCGCCCTCTTCGCCGGGGAAGAATGCCTGGATCACGGCCGATGCGCGTTCGGCCAGCGAGCCGAGCGCGTAGGGCCGTCCGGAGACGAGGACCAGGACGGTCGGCACTCCGGAGTCGAGGACCGCGGAGGCGAGGGCGGCCTGGTCGCCGGGGAGGTCGAGGGTCTCGGCGTCGCAGCCCTCTCCCGAGGTGCCCCGGCCGAACATGCCGGCCCGGTCCCCGAGTACCAGCACGTTCACCTCCGGATCGTCCGCGCAGACCGTGAACCCGGCAGCGGTGAGCGCCTCGCCGAGCGTCGGGATCTCCAGCCCCAGGTCGCCGGGCAGCGCGACGTGGTTGGGGAAGGAGTAGCAGCCGAGGAAGGACTGAGGGTCGTCGGCGTACGGCCCGCTGATCGCGACACGGCACGGCCGCAGCGGCAGGGTGCCGTCGTTGGCGAGCAGCACGGTGGACCGTTCGGCCAGGAGCCTGGCCAATGCCCGGTTCTCCGGCGGGTCGAGGTCGACCGGCTCCGGCTTGACGGGTTCCCAGTCGGGATCGAGCAGGCCGAGTTCGGCCTTCTGGCGCAGGACCCGCTCCGCGGCCCGGTCGATGAGCGCTTCGGGAACGCTTCCCGATCGCACACGTTCGGTCAGCGGCTCGCCGTAGCAGCGGGCCGTGGGCAGCTCGACGTCGATTCCGGCGGTCAATGCCAGCGCGCCGGCCGCGCCGCGCGACCCGGTGACGCCGTGCCGGGTCTCCAGGAAGGAGACGGCGTAGTAGTCGGCGACGACGACACCGCCGAAACCGAGCTCACCCCTGAGCAGTTCGGTCAGCAGCCGTTCGTCGGCGGCCGCCGGGACGCCGTCCACGTCGGTGTAGCTGTTCATCACCGACCGGGCGCCGCCCTCGCGCAGCGCCCGTACGAAGGGCTCGACCAGCACGTCGGCGAACTCGCGCGGCCCCGAGGCGACGGGCGCCATGTTCCGGCCGCCGCGCGAGGCCGAGTACCCGGCGAAGTGCTTGAGTGTCGCCACGACGCCGGCGCCTTCCAGGCCTTGCACGTAGGCCGTGCCGATCGCCCCGACGAGATAGGGGTCCTCACCGATGCACTCCTCGGTCCTGCCCCACCGGTAGTCGCGGACCACGTCGAGCACCGGAGCCAGCCCTTGGTGGACGCCGACCCGTCGCATCCCCGCGCCGATGACGGCGGCCATCCGGCGTACGAGCCCAGGATCGAAGGAAGCGCCCCAGGCCAGCGGCGCGGGGAAAACCGTCGCTCCGAACGTCATGAATCCGGTCAGGCACTCCTCGTGAGCGACCGCCGGGATCCCGAACCGACCGGCTCCGGTCACCTGCCGCTGGAGCGAGGCGAGCCGTTCCATTCCGGCTTCCGCGGTGACCGGGGCGGTGCCGTACACCCGGGTGAGCTGGCCGAGTCCGTGGGCGACGATGTCGTCGAGACCGGGCGCGGGCTCACCGGAGTCGTCCTCCATGGGCGCGACAGGTGCTCCCGGATTCGAGGGCAACGCCCAGTAGCCGGCGAGCTGCCCTGTCTTCTCCTCCAGCGTCATCCTTCCCAGCAGGTCGGCGACGCGCACGGACGCGGGGAGGAGCGGGTCACGCCAGGGCTCGTTCAAGGGGTTCTCCTAGGGGGTGTCCTGTCGATCAGGCCGGATCAGGGAGCGGCGTCTGGTGCATGGGGCCTCCCCGGGCCCGCCAGGGCCGAGGGGACGGATCGCAAGGCGGAGGAGGGAGACAACGCGTTGGGGGTCCCTCCCGTGCCCGCAGGGCTACGGGAGAGTCGGCGACCGACGACAACGCGGCCCGGGGGTACCTCCCGTGCCCGAAGGACTACGGGGGAGCCGTGCCAGGGCACGCGAGCCCGGCATGACCGGCAAGGCACCCCCTAGGGACGAGGCGGGGCGGTGGAGAGCCGGACCTTGAGTTCGGTCGAGAGCTCCATCCGGGGGCTGACCAGGGGCTGGCCGTCCAGAAGTTGGAACAGTGTGCGGGCGGCGACCCGGCCCATCTCCTCCAGCGGCTGGCGCACCGTCGTCAGCGGCGGTGACAGCCAGTCGCACATCGGCAGGTCGTCGAAGCCGACCACGCTGAGGTCGTGCGGGATGCTCAAGCCGCCCTGCCGGGCGGCTTCGTAGACGCCCATCGCCTGCTGGTCGCTGCCGGCGAAGACGGCGGTCGGCGGCTCGGGGAGGGCGAGCAGCTCCTGGGCGCACCGGAATCCGCCCTCGTGCTGGAAGTCGCCGAACCGGATCAGGTCGCGGTCGACCTCGATCCCGGCCCGCTCCAGGGCGGCCCGGTACCCGTCGATGCGGGCCTGGCTGCACAGCATCTCCTTTCGTCCGCCGATCGTGGCGATCCGGCGATGCCCCAGCTCCAGCAGGTGCTCGGTGGCGGCGAGGCCGCCGGCCCAGTTGGTCGCACCGACGCTCGGCACGCCGTTGCCCGGCAGGTCGATCGGGTCGATGACGACCAGCGCCACCCCGGCCCGTTCGACCTGGGCGCGCTGGGCGGGGGTGACCGAGGCGGTGACGAGGATGACGCCGTCGCTGTGGTGCAGGACCGGCAGTGCGGTCCAACTGGACGGCGTGGCCTCGCCCGGCGGGACGAGCGACACGACGGTACCGACGCTCCGCTGGGCGCACTCGGCCTCGACGCCGCGCAGTATCTCCACCGCCCACGCGCTGTCCAGACCGCCGATGATCAGGTCGACGAGACCCGATCTGCGGGCTCTGCCCTGCCGGCCGGGCGGGAGGTAGTTGTGCGCCTGCAGCAGGCCCTCGATCCGTTCGCGTGTCGAGGGTGCGACATCGGAACGGCCGTTGATCACCTTGGACACGGTGGCCTGGGACACCCCTGCCTCCGCGGCGATGACGGCCAGGGTCGGGCGCTGCTCGCTCAACTTCTCTCCTCTGCGCGGATGCCTTCGGCCGGGCGACAGGTATCGCAAACTTTCGATGAGTTTCTGGGCGGCCAGACCTGCTTGTCAAGCCTGCTAACAACCACTGCCCCTAGATAAGTTGGCGCGAGGTCTTGACCGAGAAGCCTCACGTTCCTAGTTTGTGGCAGCGCAGAATTCGAGAGTATTTCGAAAAATTTTCGGGCACGAACCGGCATTCCCCACCCCGGAGGTCCCATGGCCAGCACCCTCCCGAGCCGACGCAGCTTCCTGGCGCTCTCGGGCCTGACCGCCCTGTCCGTCTCCATGACCGCGGCCTGCGGAGCCGACGGATCCGGCGGCGGGTCGGCCGACGGCAAGGTGTCCTTCGCGTGGTGGAACATCGCCACGACAGAACCGGGCAAGTCCCTCTTCCCGCAGATCTCCTCGGCGTTCACGGCCGCTCACCCCAACATCGTGATCAACACGACCTCGTTGGAGAACGAGGCGTTCAAGTCCAAGCTGACCGCCACCACCTCTTCGGGCAAACTCCCCGACGTCTTCCAGACCTGGGGCGGCGGTGTGCTGCAGCAGCAGGTCGACGCCGGGCTGGTCGAGGACCTCACCGACATCTTCGACTGGTCGTCCGAGCTCACCCCGGTCTCGCTGCAGGCGTACCAGTTCGGGGGCCGGACCTACGGAGTGCCCTACGACATCGGCATGGTCGGCTTCTGGTACAACAAGAAGCTCTTCGCCAAGGCCGGCATCACCGCCCCGCCGGCCACCTGGGCCGAGCTTCTCGAAGACGTCAGGAAGCTCAAGGCGGCGGGCGTCACTCCGATCGCCCTCGCGGGCAAGGAGAAGTGGCCGGGGCACTACTACTGGGCCTACCTCGCGATGCGCGTCGCCGGTCTCCCCGCGCTGCAGCAGGCCGCGACCACCAAGGACTTCACCGGCGCCGGCTTCGTCCAGGCAGGCGCCCACCTCAAGGAGCTGGTCGACCTCCAGCCGTTCCAGGCGGCCTTCCTGGGAGCCGGCTACGCCACCCCCGGCGGGCAGGCCGCGACCATGGGCAATGGCAAGGCCGCCATGGAGCTGATGGGTCAGTGGGGACCGTCGGTGCAGAAGGACGCGGGCGCCGACCTCGGAGCAGACCTGGGCTTCTTCCCCTTCCCGACGGTCGACGGCGGTGTCGGCCGGGCCACCGAGGTGTTCGGCGGCGGCGGTGGCTTCGCGCTGCGCAAGGGCGCCCCGAAGGAGGCGCTGGACTTCCTGAAGTTCTTCGTTCTGGACAACCAGTCCAAGCTGCTGGCCTCCAACGGCTACCTGCCGGTGGTCAAGGGTGCGGAGAGCCGGCTCACCGACGCCAACAAGAAGGTGGTGGCCGACAGCCTGGTCAAGGCGACGGGCTTCCAGCTCTTCCTCGACCAGGCATACCCGCCGGCGGTCGGCCAGGAGGTCAACGACAGCGTCGCCGACCTCATCGCGGGCAAGAAGACGCCCGAGCAGGTCACCACGTCGATCACCGAGGCTGCGAAGGGTGCCTGACTCCGTGTCCGCCCTGACCAAGGAGCGGACGGAGGAGGCCGTGCCGGTGCGCCCGCCCGTCCCGGTCCGGTCGCTCCTGCGCGGCTGGGGAGACTGGGCTTCGGTGGCCTGGTTCCTCGTCCCGGCCCTGGTCCTCTTCCTCGTCTTCGTCCTCGCCCCGATCGTCGTCGCCGTCTACACCGGCTTCTTCAAATGGGGCGGGATCGGCCCCATGGCCGACTTCGTCGGCTTCGCGAACTACACCAGACTCTTCGACGATCAGGTCTTCCTCGGCGATCTGGGGCGCGGACTGTACCTGATCGTCCTGTCGATCACGGTCCAGCTGCCGTTCGCCTTGTTCACCGCGGTCCTGCTCAACCAGAGGCTCCGCGGCCGGGCCGTCTACCGGATGCTGTTCTTCGCGCCGTACATCCTCTCCGAGGTGGTCACGGCGGTCCTCTTCACGATGATCTTCCTGCCCGGCGCCGGCATGGCCGACCATCTCGCCGGCCTCCTGGGCCTGGAGGGGCTGCAGGGCAAGTGGCTCGCCGATCCCTCGACGGTCATGCCAACCCTGTTCGTGGTCATGATCTGGAAGTACTTCGGCTTCCACATGATGCTCTTCCTCGCCGGGCTGCAGAGCATCCCGGCCGAGGTCCTCGAGGCCGCCTCCATCGACGGCGCCGGCGCCTGGCAGCGCTTCCGGCACGTGACGCTGCCGCTGCTCGGCCCGACGATCCGGATCAGCGTCTTCCTTTCCATCATCGGGTCCATTCAGCTCTTCGACCTCGTCTGGGTCATGACCGCAGGCGGGCCCAACCACTCCTCCGAGACGATGGCGATCGCGATGTTCCAGTTCGGGTTCAAGCGGTACCAGGTCGGCTACGCCAGTGCGATCAGCGTAGTGCTGTTCATGATCAGTCTGGTCTTCTCCCTCTTCTACCAGCGTTACGTGCTCCGCCGTGACCTGAGCGGGGCCGTCACCTCGGGAGGCGGCCGATGAACGCCCGCGCGACGGCACGCGGCCTTTCGCTGCAGGCCATGGTCTGGCTGATCGCCGCGTTCGTCGTCGTGCCGCTGATCTACGCGGTGATCTCCGGGTTCAAGAGCACCGGCGAGCTGACGACGAATCCGTTCGGCCTGCCGGAGCAGTGGAAGGCCGGCAACTACACCGGCATTCTGAGCGACGGGACGTTCTGGCGGCAGATCGCCAACAGTGCCGGCATCGCGATCGGTACGACGATCTGCACGGTGGCCGCCTCCGCGATGGCCGCGTTCGTGCTGGCCCGCTACGCCTTCCGCGGCAGGGAGTTGTTCTACACGCTGTTCACGATCGGGTTGATGTTCCCGTTCGCGGTGGCCGTCCTGCCGCTCTTTCTCATGCTGCGCAACTTCGGCCTCCTCGACAATCCGCTCGGGGTGATTCTTCCGCAGGCGGCCTTCGGGCTCCCGATGACGATCGTCATTCTGCGCGGCTTCTTCCGGACCATCCCGGCGGAGATCGAGGAGGCCGCCATCGTGGACGGCTGCGGCAAGTTCCGCTTCTTCTGGAAGATCCTGCTGCCGATGGCGCGTCCGGCGCTCGGCACGGTCTCGGTCCTGTCGGTCGTCGCGAGCTGGAACAACTTCTTCCTGCCGCTGCTGGTGTTCAACGACCCGAAATGGCAGACGATCCCGGTCGGCGTCCAGCAGTTCCAGGGCCAGTACTCGACCGACTACGCGCTCGTCCTCGCCTACATCGTGCTCGCCATGGTCCCCGCCCTCGCCTTCTACGCCGTCGCCGAACGACAGCTGATCGGCGGCCTCACCGCGGGTGCCACCAAGGGCTGACCCGTCCCACGTGACCTCCACCCCCGAGGAGACCCTGTGAAACGCCTGACCGCGCTGACAGCCGTCCTGCTGTTAGCGCTGACATCGCAGGCCGCGGCCGACCCCGCACGACCCGCGGGCGACCCCTCGCGCCCCGGCATCGACTTCCGCGCCGAACTCCAGCCCATCGACGGATTCGGCTTCTCCATGGCCTTCCAGCGGGCCGACCTGCTGCACGGCGCGCGCGGCCTCAGCCCTGCCAAGCGGCGCGAGGTCCTCGACCTGCTGCTCAGCAAGGAGAAGGGCGCGGGCCTGTCGATCCTGCGCCTGGGCATCGGGTCGTCGACCGACCGGGTCTACGACCACATGCCGACGATCCTGCCGGCCGATCCCGGCGGACCGGACGCCACGCCGAAGTACGTCTGGGACGGCTGGGACGGCGGTCAGGTCTGGCTCGCCAAGGAGGCCAAGGCGTACGGCGTCAAACGGTTCTTCGCCGACGCCTGGAGCGCCCCGGCCTTCATGAAGACCAACAACAGCGAGAACGACGGCGGCGAACTCCTGCCCGCATGGCGTCAGGCCTACGCGAACTACCTCGTCCAGTACGCCAAGTTCTACCAGCGGGAGGGCATCGGAATCACCGACCTCGGGTTCACCAACGAACCCGACTGGACGGCGACCTACGCCTCGATGCGGTTCACCCCGCAGCAGGCCGTCGACTTCCTCAAGGTTCTCGGGCCGACCGTTCGCGCATCCGGACTGAAGACCGGGGTGGTCTGCTGCGACGCCGCAGGCTGGGACCGGCAGGTCGCCTACACCGAGGCCATCGAGGCGGACCCCGCGGCCGACAAGGTCGTGCGGACCATCACCGGCCACCGCTACAGCGGTCCGACCGCGGTCCCGCAGCCGACCGACAAGCGCGTGTGGATGTCGGAATGGTCGCCGGACGGCACCACCTGGAACGAGAACTGGGACGACGGCAGCGGCTACGACGGTCTCACCGTCGCAGCCGACATCCAGAACACCCTGACCGTTGGCAACGCCAACGCCTACGTCTACTGGACCGGCGCGTCGCTCGGCACGACCCGAGGGCTCATCCAGCTCGCCAACCCCGGTGACGACTACCGGGTGTCCAAGCGGTACTGGGCGCTGGCCGCCTTCAGCCGGTTCATCCGCCCCGGCGCCGTCCGCGTGCCGGTCACGAACGCCGACCCGGCACTCCAGGTCACGGCCTTCCGCAACACCGACGGCAGCCGCGTCATCGAGATCCTCAACACCGCGACCACAGAAAAGTCCGCCGCGTTCTCCCTTCGCGGCGGCGGGCACGACCCGCACCCCGACGCCTACGTGACCGACGAGACCCGCTCGATCACCCCGGCCGACGTCGTCTCCAGGCACGGCACGACCCTCACGGCGACGCTCGCCCCCCGCGCGCTGACCACGATCGTCCTCGACTGAAGCGCCCCGCACCCGAGGAGTCATCCATGCCCCTGTCCCGGCATCTCATAGCCCTGTCCGCCGTGGTCTGCCTCGCGGCCGGCCTCGCCGCCGCGCCCGCGACCGCCGAGCCCCGTCCCAGGACGCTCGCCGAACTGGCCAAGAAGCACCACAAGTACTTCGGCTCCGCCACCGACAACCCCGAGTTCACCGACGCCGCCTACCTGAAGCTCCTCGGCAGCGAGTTCGGGCAGACCACCCCCGGCAACGCCATGAAGTGGTACGCCACCGAACCCGAGCGCGGCGTCTTCGACTTCACCGCCGGTGACGAGGTCGTGGCCTTCGCCAAGGCGCACCACCAGAAGGTCCGCGGCCACACCCTCGTCTGGCACAACCAGCTACCCACCTGGCTCACCGAGCGCGACTGGACCGCCGGCGAACTGCGCGCCGTCCTCAAGAACCACATCCAGACGGTGGTCCGGCACTACAAGGGCCAGGTGATCCACTGGGACGTCGTCAACGAGGCCTTCAACGAGGACGGCACCTACCGCGAGACGCTCTTCTACAAGACGCTCGGCCCCGGCTACATCGCCGACGCCCTGCGCTGGGCCCACGAGGCCGACCGGCACGCCAAGCTGTACCTCAACGACTACAACGTCGACGGGATCGGCCCCAAGAGCGACGCCTACCACACCCTGATCAAGCAACTGAAGGCCGACGGCGTTCCCGTGGAGGGCTTCGGCATCCAGGGCCATCTGGCGCTCCAGTACGGCTTCCCCGCCGACGTCCGGCAGAACATGCAGCGCTTCGCGGACCTCGGGGTCGAGGTCGCGGTCACCGAACTCGACATCCGGATGAACCTCCCGGCGACCGAAGAGAAGCTCGCCACCCAGGCCACCTGGTACGCCGACTACGTCAAGGCCTGCCTGGCGGTCAGCAAATGCGTCGGCATCACCATCTGGGACTACACGGACAAGTACTCGTGGATCCCCTCCGTCTTCCCCGGCGAGGGCGCCGCGCTGCCCTACGACGAGAACCTGCAGCCCAAGCCCGCCTACCACGCGATCAGGAAGGTGCTGGGCGGATGATCACAACGGCGATCGTCGGAACGGGCGGGATCGCCGGCACCTGCCACGTCCCCGCCCTCCGGGCACAGGCGCACCGGACCGAGATCGTGGCGGCCGTCGACGTGGACGGCGCGCGCGCCGAGGCGTTCGCGGCCGAGCACGGCATCCCCACGGTCCACACCGACCTGCACACGATGCTCAGGGAGCAGCGCCCGGACGTCGTGCACCTGTGCACGCCGCCGTACCTGCACGCCGAACAGGCCGTGGCCTGCTTGGAGTCGGGGGCGTGGGTGTGGTGCGAGAAGCCGGTGGCGCTGTCGCTGGCCGAGCTCGACCGGATCGAAGCCGCCGAGGGCCCGGCGGCCGCGGGCGCGGTGTTCCAGCACCGGTACGGCTCGGGGGCCCGGTACCTGCGCGACCGGATCGCGGCCGGGGCGCTGGGCCGTCCGCTGGTCGCACAGTGCGTCACGGCGTGGTACCGCGACGACGCCTACTACGACGTGCCCTGGCGCGGCACCTGGCGGAGCGAGGGCGGCGGCCCGACCCTGGGCCACGGCATCCACCAGATGGACCTGATGCTCGCGGTGCTCGGCGCATGGGCCGAGGTCCGCGCGATGGCCGGCCGCCTCGACCGCGCCGTCCAGACGGAGGACGTGTCCGCGGCCCTGATCCGGTTCGAGAACGGAGCCATCGCGACGGTCGTCAACAGCGTCCTCTCCCCACGCGAGGAGAGCTACCTGCGCTTCGACCTCACCGACGCCACGGTCGAGCTGCGGCACCTGTACGGATACTCCAACGCGGACTGGACCTTCACCGCCAGGTCGCCCCGCGCGCAGTGGGAGCCGCCGGACGACCTGCCCAGCTCGCACACCGCCCAGCTCGCGGACTTCCTGGACGGCTACCAGGCCGGGCTCCGGCCCGACCTCGGCAGGCCGACCATGGAACTGGTCACCGCCCTGTACAAGGCCGCGATCACCGGCCTGCCGGTCCGGCGCGGAGAGATCGACGCGGCCGATCCGTTCTACGGCTCGCTCAACGGAGGGCGCCCGGAGGTGTTCCGGTGACGTTCGAACTCCTGGAGAACGAGGACTCGCTGCTCGTCCGGGCCCGCGGCGCCGACCTCTTCCGCTACGTGCACCGGCCGGTCATGGACCCCTTCGAGGCGCCGAAGCCCTACCTGCATCCGGTGCGCACGCTCGCCGGCGACGTGGTCACCGGCTACCGGCCGCACGACCATCGCTGGCACAAGGGCCTCCAGTTCACGGCGTCGTGGGTGTCGGGGCAGAACTTCTGGGGCGGCGGCACCTACCTGCGCGGCCAGGGCTATGTCGACCTGCCGAACCTCGGCACGATGCGCAGCCTCGCCCTGTCCGCCGAAACGGACCACGGCCGCGCCCTGATCACCGAGGACCTGGCCTGGCACACCATGGCGGGGGAGCACTGGATCGACGAGCGCCGCACACTGACCGCCCGCGACGTCGAGGCCGACTCCTGGACCCTGGAGGTCACCACCGCGCTGACCAACGTCCACGACACCGCCCTGATGTTCGGCAGCCCCGGCACACAGGGCAGGGAGCTCGCCGGATACTCCGGCCTGTTCTGGCGCGGCCCGCGCGACTTCACCGGCGGCGAGGTGATCGGCCCCGCGATGGGCGAGAAGGGCGACTGGCTGGCCTTCGTCGGCACGCACGACGAGGTCGACCGCTCCTCCACGCTCCTGTTCCTGGACGATCCGGACGCCCCCTGCCACTGGTTCGTCCGCAGTGAGCCCATCCCCGCCGTCAACCCGTCCCTGGCGTTCGACGAGGAACTGCCGCTGGCTCCGGGCGACACCCTGTCGCGCCGCTACCGGATCGTCGTGGCCGACGGCGCGTGGACCCCCGCACGCCTGTCCCGCCACATCGCGGAGAACCCGTGGTGACCCCGCTCCCCGGCGGCGTGGGGATCTCCGGGCTGACCGTGTACGACTGGGAGGCCGCCGACGGGCTGTGCGGCGGCACCCCCCACATGCACCTCGTCTGCTCCGAGGCGTACGTCGTCATCAGCGGCGCCGGCAGCGTCCAGACCCTCACCACCTCCGGTTTCGCCGACACGCCGCTGCGCCCCGGCGACGTCGTCTGGTTCACCCCCGGCACGATCCACCGTCTCGTCAACGCCGACGGCCTGCGCCTCGTGGTGCTCATGCAGAACAGCGGACTCCCCGAGGCGGGCGACGCCGTCTTCACCTTCCCCGCGCCCATGCTGGCCGATCCCGACACCTACCAGGCGGCGGCCGTCCTGACCGGCGACCACGCCGCGGCGGCGCGCCGCCGCCGCGACCTGGCACTCAAGGGCTTCCTGGCCCTGCGCGAAGGCGGGCTGCGGGAGTTCCACACCGCGGCCCACCGCCTGAAGAGCGAGCTCCTTGACACCTGGTGGATCCGCTGGCGTGATGGTCCGCTGGCGGCGGCCCTCACGACCGGATGCCAACTGCAAGCGCTGAAGACCGGAGACCTCTCCCACCTCGATCACGGCGAAGTGTCGCGACTGGAGCGCCCGGAGGACCCGCTGTTCGGCATGTGCGGCCTCCTCCACCCCTATCCCGTCCCCGTACTCCCGACGCGGCCGCCGCGCGGTTCGTCGGGGTCACCTCACCTCCATCCCCCCAAGGAGCTCTCCTGATGAGGTTTCGCCGCCCACCCCTGGTCCTGAGTCTGGTACTCGCGGTCCTGTCGTCCTTGCTGCTCGGGGCCACTCTCTTCAATGCCCCGCCCGCCGCCGCGGCGACCGTCGACACCAACGCCTGGTACGTGCTGGTCAACCGCAACAGCGGCAAGGCCCTGGACGTCTACAACCTGGCGACCGGCGACGGCGCCCGCATCACCCAGTGGACCAGGAACGACCAGAACCAGCAGCAGTGGCAGTTCGTCGCCTCCGGCGACGGCTACTACCGCGTCAAGTCCCGCCACTCCGGCAAGGTCCTGGACGTCCACAACCATTCCGCCGTCAACGGCGGCCCGGTCGTCCAGTGGACCGATCTGAACGGCACCAACCAGCAGTGGCGGCCGGCCGACAGCGCGGACGGCCACGTGCGGCTCATCGCCCGCCACAGCGGCAAGGCTCTCGAAGTACAGGGCGGCTCCACCGCCGACGGCGCGAACGTCGTGCAGTACGACGACTGGGGCGGTGCCAACCAGCAGTGGCAGCTCGTCAGGGTCGCCGGCGGCGGTACCCCCGGCACCTGTGCCCTTCCCTCGACGTACCGCTGGTCATCGACGGGCGCGCTGGCTCAGCCCAAGGCGGGATGGGCTTCGCTCAAGGACTTCACCGTCGCCCCCTACAACGGCAAGCATCTCGTCTATGCGACGACGCACGGCGCCGCGGGAACGGGAGCGGGCTGGGGTTCGATGAACTTCACCCCGTTCACCAACTGGTCGGAGATGGCATCGGCCGGCCAGAACACGATGTCGAGTTCCGTCGTCGCGCCCACGCTCTTCTACTTCGCGCCGAAGAACATCTGGGTGCTCGCCTACCAGTGGGGCAGGACTGCCTTCTCCTACCGGACATCGAGCGACCCCACCAACCCGAACGGCTGGTCGTCCGAGCGGGAGCTCTTCTCCGGAAGCATCGCCGGCTCCGATACGGGCCCCATCGATCAGACGCTCATCGGTGACGGGACGAACATGTACCTGTTCTTCGCCGGCGACAACGGCAAGATCTACCGGGCCAGTATGCCGATCGGGAACTTCCCGGGCAGTTTCGGCGCGACCTCGACAGTGATCATGAGCGACACGAAGAACAACCTGTTCGAAGCCCCGCAGGTCTACAAGCTCCAGGGCCAGGACCGCTACCTCATGATCGTCGAGGCGATCGGCTCGCAGGGCCGGTACTTCCGCTCGTTAACGGCCACCAGCCTGAACGGTTCATGGACACCTCAGGCCGCGACCGAGAGCAACCCCTTCGCCGGCAAGGCCAACAGCGGCGCCAACTGGACCAACGACATCAGCCATGGCGAACTTATCCGCACCAGCGCCGACCAGACCTTCACGGTCGATCCCTGCAACCTGCGGCTCCTCTACCAGGGACGCGATCCCAACTCCGGCGGCGAGTACGGCCAGTGGCCCTACCGCCCAGGTCTGCTGACGCTCCAGCGCTGACGGCGAGGCACCGCCCCGGCTCCGGTGTGGTGTCCGGCCGTGGCGGGCCCGGCAGACGGGGGCACGAGCATCGGAGTGACGAGCTCGTCAAGCCGGAAGCAGGGAAGCTCATGGCGGAGGCCGCTGCGGGTATCGAGCGGCGTCCGCGCCAGGTCACCGCCTCCTGGCGAGCCGCGTCGGGGTCCGCCCACGGACGCTACCGGCCCAACCTGCGCGCTTGGGCGCTGAAGAGCTGCCTGGAGATCCCCTGGTGAATGTGCGCGGCGCCACCCACGCCCCATGTCCCCGGACGCATAACCGGACCACTGCTCCGAGCGGGTCGAGCCGAAGGCGCCTGACGGGAAAAACCCAGGTCAGGCGCCTTCCGTCGTGTCGCTAGAACAAGCCGAGCTTCTTCGGCGAGTACGACACCAGGAGGTTCTTCGTCTGCTGGTAGTGGTCCAGCATCATCCGGTGCCCCTCCCGTCCGATGCCCGATTGCTTGTAGCCGCCGAACGCCGCGTGTGCCGGGTAGGCGTGGTAGCAGTTCGTCCAGACGCGGCCCGCCTGGATGGCGCGTCCGGCGCGGTACGCGGTGGTGGTGTCACGAGTCCAGACGCCGGCGCCGAGGCCGTACAGGGTGTCGTTCGCCGTCGAGACGGCGTCGTCGAGGTCGGTGAACGACGTGACCGCGACGACCGGGCCGAAGATCTCCTCCTGGAAGATCCGCATCCGGTTGTCGCCCTCGAAGATGGTCGGCTGGACGTAGTAGCCGCCCGCCAGCTCACCGTCGTACTCGATCCGCTGACCGCCCGTCAGGACCTTGGCGCCTTCCCGCTGGCCGATGTCGAGGTACGAGAGGATCTTCTGGAGCTGCTCGTGGGAGGCCTGGGCGCCGATCATCGTGTCCGTGTCCAGCGGGTGGCCCGGGACGATGCGTTCGGTGCGGGCGACGGCGGCCTCCAGGAACTCGCTGTAGTGGCCGCGCTGGATCAGCGCGCGTGACGGGCACGTGCACACCTCGCCCTGGTTGAGAGCGAACATGGTGAAGCCCTCCAGGGCCTTGTCGCGGAAGTCGTCGTCCGCCGCCCATACGTCGTCGAAGAAGATGTTCGGCGACTTGCCACCCAGCTCCAGGGTGACCGGTTTGAGGTTCTCGGCGGCGTACCCCATGATCAGCCGTCCCGTCGTCGTCTCGCCGGTGAAGGCAATCTTGGCGACGCGGGGACTGGAGGCGAGCGGTTTGCCGGCCTCCGTGCCGAAGCCGTTGACGATGTTCACCACGCCCGGCGGGATGAGGTCGGCGATCAGCCCCATCAGCACGTGGACGGACGCCGGCGTCTGCTCGGCCGGCTTGAGGACCACCGCGTTGCCCGCCGCGAGCGCCGGGGCCAGCTTCCAGGCCGCCAGCAGCAGGGGGAAGTTCCACGGGATGATCTGCGCCACGACACCGAGCGGTTCGTGGAAGTGGTACGCGACGGTGTCGTCGTCGAGCTGGCTCAGCGAGCCCTCCTGGGCGCGCAGCACGCCGGCGAAGTAGCGGAAGTGGTCGACGGCCAGCGGCAGATCGGCGGCGAGCGTCTCGCGGACCGGCTTGCCGTTCTCCCAGCTCTCCGCGACGGCCAGCCGCTCCAGGTTCGCCTCCATCCGGTCGGCGATCCGCAGCAGGACGTCCGCCCGCTCCGCCGGGGCGGTCCGGCCCCACGCCGGTGCCGCCGCGTGCGCCGCGTCCAGGGCGCGCTCGACGTCCTCGGCGGTGCCCCGCGCGACCTCGGTGAACGGCAGGCCGTTCACCGGGCTGAGGTTCTCGAAGTACTCGCCGCGAGCGGGCGGCACATGGGCGCCGCCGATCCAATGGTCGTAACGCGACTCGTACGAGACGATCGCGCCCTCGGTGCCGGGCGCTGCGTAACGGGTCATCCGGGCCTCCCTGGTACCGCGCCGTCGGCCGGCGCTCACGGTGAGGCTAGGGACGCGGACGTTGCGGCCGCGTTGCGCCCGACAGCCCGGACAGTTCCGCCTCCAGAGCCTCCAGACGCGCCTGTACGGGGGCGAGGCCGCCCGCCGGTACGGCCGCCGCCAGCGCCCGCCACACCTCCAGGTCGTCCTCGCCCCACGGGCTGTGCGCCCAGTCGGCGAGCAGGAGCGGGTCGCCGCGCGCGACCAGCGCGGCGCGCAGCCCGTCGGCCAGCCGCCGCCGCAGCCGGACCACCGCCGGTGCGCACGAGCCGGGCAGCAGCGGCCCGGCGTACCCGCGCAGCGCCGAGGCGACCGCTCCGGAGGCCACCTTCCGCTCCACGGCCTCGAAGTCCGCGTCGACCGGCGCCGCCAGCCGGTACGGGCGCGACCGCAGCAGCCCGGGCGCCAACACGGCACGCAGCCGTGACAGTTCGGCCCGCAGCGTCACCGGGGTGACCGACTCGTCCTCGTACAGCGCGGCGAGCAGTTCCTCACCGCCCATGCCCCGCGGCCGGTGGGCGAGCACCACCAGGATCTCGCTGTGCCGGCGGCTCAGACGCGTCCGCCGCCCGCCCGCCACCAGCACCGCCTCGTCCCGGCCGAGCGCCGACAACCGCAGCCGGTCACCCGCCGGCGGCGCCGGGGCCAGCAGGGCGAGCTGCGACTCCGCCGCCCGCGCCACCGCCTGCACGAACGCCAGGCTGTGCGGATGCGCCAGCCGGTCCCCGCCCGTGATGTCCACCGCACCCAGCAGCCGCCCGGTACGGGGGTCGTGCACCGGCGCCGCCGCGCACGTCCAGCCCTGCACCGGCCGCCGGAAGTGCTCGGCGGCGAAGACCTGCACCGGCCGGTCGACGGCGATCGCCGTACCGGGCGCGTTCGTTCCCGCGGCCGACTCGGCCCACCGCGCTCCCGCCACGAAATTCATCCGCCCCGCGCGGCGCAGCGTCCCCGGGTGCCCCTCCACCCACAGCAGCCGCCCGAACGCGTCGCATACGGCGACCAGGTGCTCCCCGTCCCTCGCGTACGCCCCCGTCAACTCCCGGATCACCGGCATCACGGCCGCCAGCGGATGCCCCTCCCGGTGCGCCGCCAACGCGTCCCCGTCCAGCTCCACGCACGCCGCCCCGTCCGGACACACCCGGGCCCGCGCCGAGCGCCGCCACGAAGCGGCCACCACCGGGCGCACCACCGGCCGCACCGACTCCGGCCCCCGCCCGCCCGCCATGAACGCCTCATGCGCGCGGCGCAGCGCCCCCGCCCGCTCCACAGGATCGGCACCCCGCTCCAAGGCCACCCAGGGGTCGTTCACGTCGCCCTCCCCACCGAGGTCTTCCGCGCCATCCTTGACGTCCCCGGCCGCCCTCACAAGCGATCCACGAGCAGGCTCCCAGGACGTGGCGCGGAACCGTCCCGTAGAGTGGGCGGCGGGCCGTGACTGGCGCTTGGGTGGAGTACCACCGGGGAGCGGCCCGGCGGACCGACGCCATTGCCGCGCGCCTGGGCGATCCACTGACGACCGCTCAGGAGACCGCCATGTCCACCACCCCGACCACCGCCCGCCTCATGGACGGCAGCGGCCTCGCCCGCCGCCTCGTCGAGGAGACCGCGGCCCGCGCCGCCGACCTCACCGCCCGCACCGGCAAGCGGCCCTGCCTGGCCACCGTCCTGGTCGGCGACGACCCGGCGTCCGTGACGTACGTGAAGATGAAGCGGGCCCGCTGCGAGAAGGCCGGAATCCGCTCCCGCCACATCGAGCTGCCCGCCACGACGACCACCGCCGAACTGGTGGCCACCCTCCAGGACCTCTCCCGCGACCCCGAGGTGCACGGCATCCTGCTCCAGCACCCGGTCGGCCCGGGGATCGACGAGCGGGCCGCGTTCGAGGCGATCGCCCCCGAGAAGGACGTCGACGGCGTGACCTTCAGTTCCTTCGCCACGATGAGCTTCGGCCTGCCCGGGTTCGTCTCCTGCACGCCCGGCGGCATCATGCGGCTGCTCGACGCGTACGACGTCGACCCGGCGGGCAAGCGGGCCGTCGTCGTCGGCCGCAGCGCCATCCTCGGCAAGCCCGCCGGGATGCTGCTCCTGGCGCGGAACGCGACGGTCACGTACTGCCACTCGTACACCGCCGACCTCTCGGCGGCCGTCCGTGAGGCCGACATCCTCGTCGCCGCCGTCGGAAAGCCCCGTTTCATCAAGGGCGAGGACATCAAGCCGGGCGCCGTCGTCATCGACGCGGGCTACAACCCCGGCAACGTCGGCGACGTCGACTTCGACTCCGCCGCCGCCCGCGCGAGCCTGATCACCCCGGTACCGGGCGGCGTCGGCCCGATGACCATCGCGGTGCTGCTCGCCCAGACGGTCGACGCGGCGGAGCGGCAGCTCGGGTAGCCCTCCGGCGCCGCGGCTTCCGGGGGCCGGGGCTTCATTCGGGGTCCGGGGCTTCATTCGGGGTCCAGGGCTTCAGTGCTTCTGGGCCGCGGGGCTTCTGGGCTGCGGGCTCTTGGCGGAGGGGCTTCAGGGGCTCTTGCGGTTTTCGGGGCCTGTGCGGCTGCAGGGCTTCGCGGCTTTTGGGCTGCTGCGGCTCCAAGCCTCTGCGGCTGGAGGGCTTTTGAGGTTCAGGCCTTCAGGGCCAGGGCCAGGGCCAAGGCCCGGAGCACCCGGCCGGTGCGGGGCCCGGCCGGGTGCTCAGGGCCGGCCGCGGCCGAGCGCCACGGCTCCCGGCGCACGGGCGGGCGCCACGGCACCCGTGCACGGGCCGGGGCGCCGTGGCGCCGTGACGTCGGGGCTGACGTCAGGCCAGGCGGACGTCGGCCTGATGTCAGGCGTCGCCCGTCGGCACGCCCGCCAGGGCGGCGGCCGGGTCGGGGTCGGGCGGGCCGGCCGGGGTCCAGCGGCCGGACTCCTTGCGGTACGGCCACCAACGCCCGTCGCCGTCCAGCCGTACCTGTACGCCGGCGCCGGCCACCGTCCAGCGGCCCGGGCGGTCCGCCCGCAGGGCCGGGCGCTCGGCGTCTTCCCATGCGGCGGCGAGCAGCGCCTTGGCCCGCGCCAGCAGCTCCGGTCCGGGCCTCCAGTCCTCCTCCAGTACGGCGAGCGCGTCCGCGCCGCCCAGCCGCCACGCGCGCGTGGCGACGTCCAGGTCGGCGCGCCGGCGGCCGGTTCCGGAGGCGAGCCGGTCCAGGGCCTCCGGCGCCCACGCCGCCGATGCGGCCAGCCGTACCGCGTCCTGCTCCGCCGTCAGCGGCGCCTCCACCGGCCGGTGCCCATGCCCGGCGGCGAGCGCGTCCACCAGCATGCGGTGGGCGCGCGCCGCCGCGTCCGCCGCCAGTCGCTCCAGCGCGGCCGGGTCGACGCCCGGGGCGGGCCGGGCCTCGGTGTCCAGCGACGGGGGCTCCCCGGGCGTCTCCGGCACCGGGGGCGGCGCGGGCAGCGGCGGAAGGATGTCCCGCGCGGCGAACGCCTCGTCCGCCCGTACCCCCTCGGGCCCGCCGGGGGCTGCGGCCTCCTCCTCGTCCTGGCCGGCCCGCACGGCCCGCGCCGCACTCCGTACCTGCAACTCGTCCAGCAGCCGCCGTTCCCCCCGGCCCCGCATCAGCAGCAGCACGAAGGGGTCCTGGTCCAGCAGCCGCGCCACCTGGTAGCAGAGGGCCGCCGTGTGCGGACAGTGGTCCCACGCGTCACACCCGCACTCGGGCTCCAGGTCACCGATCCCGGGCAGCAGCTCGACGCCCGCGGCCGCCGCGTCCTCCACCAGGTGCGGCGGCATGTCCCGGTCCAGAAGGGCCGCGATATGGCCGGCCCGGTCCACCGCCATGTCCAGGAAGCGGTCCCACTCCTCCTCGGTCAGCTCCTGCAACAGCACATCACTGCGCTGCGGGGTGCCGTCCCGGTCCTTCACGACCGCCGTGATCCGCCCCGGACGCACCGACACGGCACCCACCGCTCCGTCCCGCGCCTGCTTGCGGCCCTTCTTCAATTGCGCCCCGTCGAGCGCCGTGTCCTCCAGCGCCTTCAGCCACGCCCGGCCCCACCAGGTCCGCGCGAAACCCTGTCCACGCGCGGGAGGCAGCGCGGCGAACGTACGCTCCATGTCCTCGTCCCGACTCATCGCGCGCTCCCTCGCACTCCACGCAGCTCCACCAGTTCCGCCAGTTCGGCGTCGGTCAGTTCGGTCAGCCCGGTCAGGGCGTCGTCCCCGCCGGAGCCCAGCACGGAGTCCGCCAGCTCCTTCTTGCGCGCCAGCATGCCCGCGATCCGGTCCTCGATCGTCCCCTCCGCGATGAGCCTGTGCACCTGCACGGGCTGCGTCTGCCCGATGCGGTACGCCCGGTCCGTGGCCTGCGCCTCGACGGCCGGGTTCCACCAGCGGTCGTAGTGCACGACATGGCCCGCCCGGGTGAGGTTCAGCCCCGTACCCGCCGCCTTAAGCGACAGCAGGAAGACGGGGACTTCACCCGCCTGGAAACGGTTCACCATGGCCTCCCGCTCGGCGACCGGCGTGCCGCCGTGCAGGAACTGGGTACGCACGCCGCGCGTGGCCAGATGCCGCTCCAGCAGCCGCGCCATCTGCACGTACTGCGTGAACACCAGCACACTCGCCTCCTCGGCGAGGATGGTGTCGAGCAGCTCGTCCAGCAGTTCCAGTTTCCCGGAACGGCCGGCGATCCTGGGCCGCTCCTCCTTGAGGTACTGCGCCGGGTGGTTGCAGATCTGCTTGAGCGCCGTCAGCAGCTTCACGACGAGGCCCCGGCGCTCCATGCCGTCCACCTCCGCGATCGCCGCCATGGTCTCGCGTACGACCGCCTCGTACAGGCCCGCCTGTTCGGCGGTGAGCGACACCGCCCGGTCGGTCTCCGTCTTCGGCGGCAGCTCCGGGGCGATCCCGGGGTCGGTCTTGCGGCGGCGCAGGAGGAACGGCCGTACCAGCGCCGCCAGTCGCCGCGCAGCCGCCGGATCGGCGCCGCCCTCGACGGCCTCCGCGTACCGGCTGCGGAAGGTCCCCAGGCGGCCCAGCAGCCCGGGTGTGGTCCAGTCGAGGATCGCCCACAGCTCGGAGAGGTTGTTCTCCACGGGGGTACCGGTCAGTGCCACCCGCGCCTTGGCGCCGATGCTGCGCAGCTCCTTCGCGGTCGCCGAGTACGGGTTCTTGACGTGCTGCGCCTCGTCGGCGACCACCATGCCCCAGTCCACGCGCGCGAGCCGGGCCGCGTCCAGCCGCATCGTGCCGTACGTGGTGAGGACGAACTCGCCGTCCTCCAGGCCCTCCAGGTCCCGCCCGGAGCCGTGGAAGCGCCGCACCGGCGTGCCGGGCGCGAACTTCTCGACCTCCCGCTGCCAGTTGCCCATCAGGGACGTCGGACAGACGACCAGGGTGGGGCCCGCGGCGGACGCGTCGGTCTGCCGGTGCAGATGCAGCGAGATGAGCGTGATGGTCTTGCCCAGGCCCATGTCGTCGGCCAAACAGGCCCCGAGACCGAGCGAGGTCATCCGGTGCAGCCAGTTCAGGCCGCGCAACTGGTAGTCGCGCAGGGTGGCGGCGAGGGCCGCGGGCTGCCCGATCTCCGGCTCGCCCGTACCCGGGCGGGCTCCCTCGGGGGCGGCCAGCCGGTCGCGCAGCGCCTGGAGCCAGCCGGACGGCTGCACGTCCACCTGCCGGCCGTCCACCTCGGTGGTCCCGGTCAGTACGGCGCCGAGGGCGTCGATCGGGGTGACCTTGCGGTCCTGGTGCTCCCGCGCGCGCCGGGCCTCTTCCGGGTCGATCAGCACCCACTGGTCGCGCAGCCGCACCACCGGCCGCCCCGCCTCGGCGAGCCGGTCCAGCTCGGCGCGGGACAGCTCCTGGCCGCCCAGCGCGAAACGCCAGTCGAAGGCAAGCAACGCGTCGGCGGACAGAAACGACGGCAGGCCCGACTGCCCCTTACCATACGGCCCTTGGCTGTCCTGGTCCTCTCCGAGCCGGCCTTCTCCGTGCCTGGCTTCTCCGTGCCGGTCTTCTCCGAGCCGGTCTTCTCCGTACCGGATCTCGTCCGGCGGTCCGATCACCGCACGCGCTGTCAGCGAGCGCGCCAACTGCCGTGGCCAGTGCACCTGTACGCCGGTGGCGGCCAGCGCCCGGGCCGCCTCGCCCAGCAGCTCGGTGACCTCCTCGTCGGCCAGGTCGACGGCGTCCGGGACGGACGCGGACAGCAGCGGGGCGAGCGGCGGCCACGCGCGGGCGGCGCGGCGCAGCGCGAGCAGTGCGTCCATCCGGGCCCGCGGCCCGAACCCGTCCCCGGCCGTGCCGGCCCACACGTCGGCGGCCTCGGCGACGAGCGCGGGGTCGCTGACGCTGTGCATCTGGAGCACGGCGCGGAAGGCGGGACCCCGCTCCGTGTCCAGTCCTGGCACCTCGATGCGCAACGACAGCCGTACGCCCGCGTCGTGGCCCGCCGCGACGTCCGCCGCCCAGGCCCGCTGCTCGGGCACGCGCTGCGGCTCGTCGGCCGCGAACGCCGGACCGCCCGAGGCGAGCGGCGCCGCGGGCGTGCGCGGCAGCGTGTCGGCCACCGCGTCAAGAAAGGACCGCAGCAGCCGCTCCGGTTCGGGCAGCAGGACCATGCCGTCCGGCGCCGTGCCCACGGGAACCGCGTGAGCGCTCGGCGGCATGGAGGCGGCGAGAGTACGCACCCGCTCCAGGTCCTCCACCGTGAGCGGACCGACGCGCCAGGCGTCGTGATCGGTCGCGCTCAGCCCCGGCAACAGCAGTCCACGCGAGATCAGTTGAAGGGCGAGCAGGGTGGCGCCGCGCCAGAACGCCGTCGCGGGCGAGGCGTCCGCCGCACACCCTGCCCGGGTGAGTATCGGCAACGCCTCCCGCACGGGCAGCAGCAGCGCGCGTACGGCGGCCGGGCGTGCGTCCGGGCCGACGACGGTCAACTCCTCCACGGACCCGTGGTGGTGGCCGTGGGGATGGTCGTGGTGGTGGCCGTGGTCCTGATCGTGGGGGCCGCCTGACGGCGGTTCACCGCCGCCGGGGAGCCAGAACGCGACGCGTCCGGTGCGGGGTGGATCGGCGGGCAGGAAGACGGTGGAGCAGCGGGAGAGTGGGGAAACGTCGGGGGTCTCGTGGAGCGTTGTTCCGGAAGGCCTGTGCACAGCGCTGACGCATTCCTCAAATTTGACTAGCGGGGAGTCGAAGCGCCGAGGGTACCCGAAGACCCTGCCCAACGGCGGTGAGTGTGTCGTGATATAGCCCACTTCCCGTTCAGGGTGCGGCCAGCACCACCCCAGTACCCTGGGGAAGTCCCCACCCTGTTTTCGGGTGGTGGTGCCATGGCTCTGGGCTATCGCTCATCCGTACGTTCATCAGGTCGGCGCACGTCTTGCGCACAGGACCTCACCAGACCCGGAGAAGCCATGCCTCAGGCCACCTCTGCCCTCACCATCCCAGCGCAAGCTCCCGCTCCCGCCCCTGCACCCGCTTCCGCATCTGCTCCCGCATCCGCCGCCTCCTCCTCCTCACCCGAGGTGCCCGCCGGCACGGGAGGGGGGAAGCGTCCCTCACGCAGCGAATTCGCCCCCCTCCTCCGCACGATCAAGGACCAGGGGCTGCTGGAGCGGCGCACCGGCTGGTACGCGCTCGGGATCGGCGTGAACCTGCTCGCCCTGACGGCGGTCGTCGTCGGCCTCGTGCTGTTCGGCCACTCCTGGTGGTCCCTGCTGCTGGCCGTCCCCCTGGCCGTGCTGTCCGCGCGGGCCGCCTTCTTCGGTCACGACGCCGGGCACTCGCAGATCAGCGCCGACAGGGACAGGAACCGCCTCATCCAGTTGCTGCACGCCAACCTGCTGCTCGGTATGAGCCAGGAGTGGTGGAACGACAAGCACAACAGGCACCACGCGAACCCGAACCACGAGGAGAAGGACCCGGATGTCGCCCCGGACGTCCTCGTCTTCAACCAGCACCAGGCGGTGGGACGCACCGGCTTCAAGGGCTGGCTGGCCCGCCACCAGGCCTGGCTGTTCTTCCCGCTGACGACGCTCGAAGGGCTCGCCCTGAAGCTGTACGGCTTCCAGGCGCTGTTCTCGAAGGACGGCCCTCGCCAGACCGGGCGTGAGCGCGTGATCGAGGGCGGCCTGCTGTTCGCACACGTCGCCGGTTATGTGACGCTCCTGCTGACCACCATGTCCGTGGGCCAGGCCGTCGTCTTCGCGCTGATCCACCAGATGCTGCTCGGCGTGCACCTGGGCATGGCCTTCGCCCCCAATCACAAGGGCATGGAAGTGCCCGACACGGACGGCGAGCCCTGGGGCCACCTGCGCCGGCAGGTGCTCACGTCCCGCAACATCCGCGGTGGCGCCGTCACCGACTGGTTCCTGGGCGGCCTGAACTACCAGGTCGAACACCACCTCTTCCCCAGCATGCCCCGCCCCCACCTGCGGCTCGCGCAGCCCGCGGTGCGTGCCCACTGCCGCTCGCTGGGCATTCCGTACACGGAGACCGGGTTCATCGACTCGTACCGCCAGGCCCTGGGGCACCTGCACGAGGTGGGCACGCCGCTGCGTACCGCCTGAGCCGCGGGCCCTGGAACCGGCGCGCCCGATCACGCGTTGACAGAACAGGAAGCGGCCGTGGCCGGCCGTGAAGGAGGCATCACAACATGTCGACAAGGACGAAGATCGTCATCGGGGGAGTGGCCGTGGGTCTGCTCCTCTGGCCGCTGATCGGCTTCTGGATGTCCCTGCTGGTGCTGATCGGCGTACCCGCCGTCGCCTACCTGGCGCTGGATCCGGGCCAGCGGCGCCGGCTGCGCCGCGTGAGCCGCAAGGAGCTCGGCCGCTGACCGGCCACCTCCGCTGACCAGCCGCGTCTGCTGGCGGCCGGTGTTCCCGGCGGCCGGTGCGCAGGGCATGATGGCGAGCGACGAGAAGATCATCTGAACGAAAAGGGGGGTCCGCACGATGGGCGGTACGGTCACGGCGGTCAGCAGCAACGGGGAGTACGCCTTCACCAAGCCCAACCGGCCGGGCATCACCCTGCTGGCCGGACTCGGTGTGGAGGGCGACGTCCACGCGGGCGTCACGGTCAAGCACCGGTCCCGTATGGCGCAGGACCCGACGCAGCCCAACCTCCGGCAGGTGCACCTCATCCACGAGGAGCTGTTCGAGGAGGTGGCCCAGGAGGGGTTCACCGTCCGGCCCGGTGAACTGGGGGAGAACATCACCACCCGCGGCGTGGACCTGCTGGGCCTCCCCACCGGCACGCTGCTGCACATAGGCGCGGAGGCGATCGTCGAGGTCACCGGTCTGCGCAATCCCTGTGTCCAGATCGACGCGTTCCAGGACGGGCTCCTCAAGCAGGTCGTCGGCCGCGACGAGACCGGTGCCATCATCCACAAGGCCGGGATCATGGGCATCGTGAGGACGGGTGGACCGGTACGGCCGGGCGACGCGGTCAAGATCGAGCTCCCGGAGGGCCCGCACCGCCCGCTCGAACGGGTCTGAGCAGCGGGTCCGTGGGTACCCGCCCGGCCGGAAACGCCGGAGGGAGACACCATGGACGACAAGCGGCTCGAAGGCGCGGGAGAAGAGGGACCCGGCGTACCGAGGGACCTGCCCGACGAACAGGCGGGCAGCGGGACCGACCACTGGGACCCCGACCTCTCCGAAGCGGCGGACGCCGACGTCCAGGAGCGGACCCCCGCCGAGGACACCCCCGAGGACGGCGAGGGCGGCGCCGAGGAACCCACCGCCTGAGCGGACCGTGACCGGGTCTGCTCGTCAGGCCGGACGTACCGCCATGGCGTCGAGGGCGGCCAGCAGGGCGGGCAGGTTCGGGCCACGGCCGATCGGCAGGACCTCGCGGGGCATCTCGTCCAGCAGGACGAAGGCCATGTCGTCCGTCCTGGCCACCACCGACCAGCCGGGCCCGTCCGCGCGCAGCGTCCGTGCCCCGCCAGGGGCGAAACCGGACCGGACCCGGCCGGGCGGGGGCGGCTGCTCCAGGTAACCGCGCAGCTCCGCCAGAACACGCCGCAGCGGGCCATGCTCGTCGCCGGACTGCTCGTCGGACCGCTCGCCGGCTGCGTCCCGGCGCTCCGGCGTGGCGCCACCGTCCTCCCGCCGCGCGTCCGCCGGCTTGGCGAAGTCGTCCTCACCGAGTTGCTCACGCCAGACGGTCCACTGGAGGGCCACCGCGTCGGCGCCCATCCGGCGCTGTGCGGGCCCCCACTGCTCCGGGTCCGGCGGCGTGAGCGGCCGGCGTTCGTCGGGTGCCGTCTCGGGGTCGTGTGGCAGCGGCACGTGCGGCGCGGCGACCGCGAGGGCGAGCGGCCAGCCCGGCAGGGCGACGACGACGCTCCGCTCGTCCGGGGACAGGTCGTACTCCATGCCGCAGTCCCAGGAGGCGATCGCCACCGCGACCAGCGACACGTCGTCGACGACCACGGTCCATCGGGCCCCTTCGCCGTCCTGGCCGAGCACCAGCCCGTACCCCTCGGCGTACGGTTCCAGCCCGAGTGCCGCACACGCCTCGGGATAGTCGTCGCCGAGCAGGCTCGGGAACTGCGCGGGCGTCAGCAGTACGGCGGTCAGCACGTACAGTGCGTCGTCCTCGGCCTCGCCCACGCCAACGGGTTCCGTCCCGGCCATGGCCCCTCCCTCCCAACGTTCGTCGGCGCACCTTAACCAGCGAGTAACCCCGACGTCGAGGGTCCGGCGGGCCGAACACAGGACACGGTCAGGCCACCGGGAGGCCGAGGAGGCTACGGGCGACGGTCTGCGGGGACTCGTTGCGCTCCCGTGCGAGGGCGATGATCGCCCGGCAGGCCAGTTCGCTCACCCCGAACGACAGGGCTTCGGGTGACACCCACCCCTCCGCCTCGTCGATGCGCTCCTGGTCATCGTCCGCGCACGCGGCCACATAGGCCGCGGCGGCCTCGAAGATGTTGTGCTGACGGCCGCCGGACTTCCCCGCCCCGGAGGCCCGGTCCTCCCGCGCCGGCGCCGTGCCGCCGACGGACCTGAAGGAAGACCTCAAGAAGCTGAAGAACGTGCGGAGTCTGCTGAACACCGGGCCCACCTTCCCCCTGCGCGGCGGCGCTCACCGCCGGTCTTCCGACTCTGGACCTCCAACGTAGAGTCGGACCCGCGACCGCAGAAGGGGAGCGGGCCGACGAGGCCCGAACCTCGACCGGTGCCCGGACCGGGACCTGGGCCGGGACCGGGACCTGGGCCTGGACCGGGACCTGGACCGGGACCTGGGCCTGGACCGGGCGTGGGGCCTGGGCCGGACCCGAGCGGCGGCCGCGCCCGGCCTGTCAGTCCTGACGTACGGCGAGGGCGAGGAAACGGTCGTCCTCGTCCCTGTACGACACCATCCGCCAGCCCGCCCCCGCCAGCAGTGGCCGCAGATTGGGCTCGGCGCGCAGGTCGTCGGCGGCGAGCCGGCGCCCGTGCCGGGCGGCGAGCGCCGCGCGGCCGACCGCGTGGAAGAGCGCCAGCCGGCCACCCGGCCGTACGACGCGGGCCAGCTCCCGCAGGTCCTCGGCCGGCCGGGGCAGGTGCGAGACGAGCCCCGCCCCGAACACGGCGTCCAGCGCTCCGTCACGCAGCGGAAGCCGCCCCACGTCGGCGAGCAGCAGCGCCCCGCTGCCGTCCCGCCCGGCCCGTACCGCGGCCGCCAGCATGGCGGGCGTCAGGTCGGCGCCGATGACCGTGCCGCCGGGCCCCACCGCCTCGCGCAGGGCCGCCAGCGCGCGACCGGTCCCGCAGCCCGCGTCGAGCACGGCGTCGCCGGGACGCAGCCCCATCTCCGCTACGGCGGCGGCGTACGCCGGACCGTCGTCGGGGAACCGCGCGTCCCAGTCCGCCGCGCGGGCCGCGAAGAACTCCTGCACCTGTGTCTGGTCGTCGGCCATACGGACATGATCTCTCACCCTGCCGCCGGACGTTCGGCGCACACGTTCGAGCGCGGCATGAGCGTGCCACGACCCTTCAGAAACCTCTCTCTGTCATATTCCGTCAGCTTTCGAAATGCGCCCCTCGTGTGCGCCCCCCGCCGGTCTAGCGTCCCTGAGCCATGGGACACCTGGACCACGCCACCTTCGGCTGGCTGACCCCCGCACTGTCGTACGCGATGGCCTGCGTCGGCGCCGCCCTCGGGCTGCGCTGCACCGTACGAGCGCTCGAAGCGACCGGACCCTCCCGCCGCAACTGGCTGCTCACCGCCGCATCCGCCATCGGCACCGGCATCTGGACCATGCACTTCGTCGCCATGCTGGGCTTCGGCGTGACCGGCACCGACATCCGCTACGACGTGCCGCTGACCCTCTTCAGCCTGCTCGTCGCCATGCTGGTCGTCGGCGGCGGCGTGTTCGCCGTCGGATACGGCCGCGACCGCCTCCGGGCGCTGCTGCTCGGCGGGCTCACCACCGGTCTCGGCGTGGCCAGCATGCACTACCTGGGCATGGCCGCCCTGCGCCTGGACGGGACGGTGCGCTACGACCCGCTCCTCGTCGTGCTCTCCGTCGTCATCGCGGTGGTGGCCGCCACCGCTGCCCTGTGGGCGGCACTGAACATCACGTCGGCCCTCGCGGTCACCATCGCGTCCCTCGTCATGGGCGCCGCGGTCAGCAGCATGCACTACACCGGCATGCTCGCCGTCCGGGTCGACGTCGTCCCGTCGTCGGGCGAGCTGCCCGGGGCCACGGCGATGCAGTTCATCTTCCCCCTCGCCGTCGGCCTCGGGTCGTACCTCTTCCTCACCGCCGCGTTCGTCGCGCTCTCCCCGACGGCCCGCGAACGCGCCGAGTACGCGTCGGCCGAACGTCCCGGCGACGGGCCCGGCGATGGGCCCCGCGACCGGCCCGGCCACCGGCCCGGCGACGCGCTCGCCGAACGTCCCAGCGAACGAGCCGCCAGCCCCGTCGGCCACCTGATCGGCCACCCCGTCGGCGACCGGTCCGGCCGGCCGACACCGGCCCCCTGAGCACCCCTCTGGCGCCCACAGGAGGACGGGAGGACGTGCGGGACCACGCCGCCGCCACCCACCAGACCGCATCCGGAACGAGGAGGCCATGCCCACCCCCCGAACACCCCACGGCCCAGGGGCCCGCCCGGGACGGCGCGCGCACGCCGGCCCACCCGCCACGGCGCCGGCCGCACACGCACCCCGCCGCGAACGGCGACGGCCGCGCCCACGCCTGCGGCCCAGAACCGTGCGCGCCAGGATCATCTCGCTGCTGATGGTGCCCGTCGTGTCCCTCCTCGCCCTGTGGGGCTTCGCCACCGTCACCACCGCACAGGACGTCGCCCGGCTTCGCGAACTGCACCGCGTGGACGAACGGATACGCGAACCGGTGGCCGCCGCCGTCACATCCCTCCAGGCCGAACGCCGCGCTGCCGTACGCCGGATCGCCGCGCCCCGTAGCCAGGCCGCCGCGACCGCCGCCGAGCTCCAGCAGCAGGCGCGGCGTACGGACGCCGCCGTCGCGAAGCTCCGCCTGGACGACCGGCACACCGTCGCGGAGGGAAGCGACCTGCCGGCGGAGGTCTCCACCCGAATGAAGCGGTTCACCGACCAGGTCCAACGGCTGACCGACGTCCGCGCGGCAGCCCTCGACCGCAAGGCGGGATGGGACACCGTCTACGAGCGGTACACCACCGCCATCACGGCGGGCTTCGACGTGAGCGGTGCCCTCGCCGGCATCCAGGACGCCCGCGAGGGCATCCACGCGCGCGTGCTCCTCGAACTGTCCCGCGCCGGCGAGATGCTCGCCCGTGAGGACGCCCTGCTGTCCTCCGCCCGCCTCGCCGAGGACTTCACCGCCCAGCGGCTGCGGCGGTTCACCGGCACCGTCGAAGCCCGCCGCACCTTGCTCCTGTCCGCCACCACCGACCTGCCGGCACCCCAACGGGACGCCTGGCAGCGCCTCTCCCAGCAGAGCGCGTACCGTCACATCACGGCAGCCGAGGACAGGATCACCGCCGCCCCGGCAGGGCGCCGAGCGGCCACCGCCGTACCCGCCGCCACCTGGGACCGGGACCACACCGCCGTACGCGACGCACTGGCCGCCCTGGAGGCCGACGCCCGCCATGGCGCCGCCGACCGCGCCGACCCCCTCGCCGGCGGCATCCTGACCCCCGCCGGCGCGGCCGTCGTCCTCGGCCTCGCCGCGGTCGCCGCATCCCTCGTCATCTCCGTCCGCATCGGCCGCGCCCTCGTCGTCGAACTCGTCACCCTCCGCAACACCGCCCTGGAGATCGCCCGCCGCAAACTCCCGCACGCCATGCGGCGACTACGGGCCGGCGAAGAGCTCGACATCCACGCCGAGGCCCCGCCGGGACAACCCGCCCACGACGAGATCGGCCAGGTCGGCGAGGCACTCGGCACCGTGCACCGAGCGGCCCTCGCCGCCGCCGTCGAACGCGCCGAACTCAGCCGCGGCATCTCCGGAGTCTTCGTCAACCTCGCCCGCCGCAGCCAGGTCCTGGTCCACCGGCAGTTGAACCTCCTGGACAGCATGGAACGCCGCGTGGACGACCCGGCCGAACTCGGCGACCTCTTCCGGCTCGACCACCTGACCACCCGGATGCGCAGACACGCCGAGAGCCTCATCATCCTCTCGGGCGCGGCCCCCGGCCGTGCCTGGCGGACACCTGTGCCACTGACGAACGTCGTCAGGGCGGCGGTTTCCGAAATCGAGGACTACGCGCGCGTGGAGGTACGGCACCTGCCCGAGACGGCGGTCATCGGCGCCGCCGTCGCCGACCTCACCCACCTCCTCGCCGAACTCGTCGAGAACGCCACTCAGTTCTCCCCACCGCACACCAAGGTTCGCGTCACCGGCGAACCGGTCGGCAACGGCTATGCCCTGGAGATCGAGGACCGCGGCCTGGGCATGGGCAACGAAGCCCTGGACCAGGCCAACCGTCGCATCACCCACTCCGAGGCACTCGACCTCTTCGACAGCGACCGCCTCGGCCTGTTCGTCGTCAGCAGGCTCTCCGCACGCCACGACATCAAGGTCCACCTGCGCACCTCCCCGTACGGAGGCACCACAGCCGTCGTCCTGCTGCCCACCGCGCTGCTCCAATGCGCCCTTCCCGGCGGCCGCACCCAGGCCCCGACCCCACCCGCCACCGGCCCCACACCCCCGGCCGACCACGGCAGAGCCCCGCACGACCCCACCCACGACCCCACCCACGCCCCCGCCCGCACGGCGCACCCCGAACCCCCCAAGCGCCTCCACGACCTCCGCCACCCCCACAACCCCCAGCACACCCCGCATCCCGAGCATCCCGAGCATCCCCAGCATCCCGAGGCACCCCCATCCGCCGCCGTCACCACACTGCGCCCGCCGCCCCCCACCAGCGCGCCCCATCCTCCGGCCGGTGCCCCGGGCGACGACCACGGCGGCCTTCCCCGGCGCGTACGCCAGGCCAACCTCGTCCCCCAACTGCGCGAGGCGCCCCCCGCCCACCTGGGCACCGACGCGGGCAGCGGCCCCGGCGCCACCGCGCACGACCCCGCCGGACGCACCCCCGAACAGGTCAGAGCCCGTATGACGGCCTACCGCGACGGCTGGACCCGCGGTGTCGCCGTGCCCGGCACCACCCCCGCCCCGCGCACCCGCACCCGCCCCCGCGAAGGAGACGAAGGATGATCGAGTACGACAGGACCGCCCCCCGCCACCCGTCCGGCGAACTGGATTGGCTCCTGGACGACCTCGCCTCCCGCGTTCAGGAGGTACGCCACGCCCTCGTCCTCTCCAACGACGGCCTCGCCGTGGGCGCCTCCAGTGGGCTCACCCGCGAGGACGCCGAGCACCTAGCCGCCGTCGCATCCGGTTTCCACAGCCTCGCCAAGGGCGCGGGACGTCACTTCCACGCGGGCGGCGTGCGCCAGACGATGGTCGAGATGGACGAGGTGTTCCTGTTCGTGGTCGCCGCCGGGGACGGCTCGTGTCTGGCCGTACTGAGTGCCGCGAGTGCCGACATCGGCCTGATCGCGTACGAGATGGCCCGCCTCGTCAAGCGCGTCGGTGAACACCTGGTCACCCCGCCGCGCGCCGCCACCACCCCGCCGTCCGCCGGCTGACCGGAGGCGCGCCATGACCCAGGACAGCGGCAGCGGGCCGCGCACGCCGGGCGGCCAGGTGCCCGGAAGCCACTGGTACGACGCCGACGCCGGGCCCCTCGTGCGCCCCTACGCGATGACCGGGGGCCGCACCAAACCCGGTCCGAGCAACGTGCGGTTCGACCTCATCGCCCTCGTCGTCGTCGACGACACCCCGCCCGCCACCGCCGAGGAGTCCCTCCTCGGCCCCGAACACCGGGCCCTGCTCTCCCTGTGCCGCTCCGAGACGCAGTCCGTGGCGGAACTGGCCGCCGACGCCGATCTGCCCGTCGGGGTCGTGCGCGTGCTCCTGGGAGACCTCCTCGAAGCCGGTCACGTACGGGTCAGCCGGCCCGTGCCGCCCGCGCAACTGCCCGACGAACAGATCCTGCGCGAGGTGATCGACGGGCTCAGGGCCCTCTAGGGGCAGGCATGCGTCGCGTGGGCGGGCCCGGGCCGTGGGCTACCCGCCGCCGCCCTCCGGACTCATGCGCCGCTCTCCTGGCCCATGCGGAGGAACCAGTCCCGTGCGGCGTCCGCGGCCTGCTCCAGGGTCCCGGGCTCCTCGAAGAGGTGGGTGGCCCCCGGGATCACGCGGATCGTGCACAGGGCCGTGAGCTGCCGTGCCGCCTCTTCGTTCAGCCGCAGCACCTCGTGGTCATCGCCGCCGACCACCAGCAGCACCGGCGCCCGTACGCGGGTGAGCGCGGCGCCCGCGAGATCCGGCCGTCCGCCGCGCGACACCACGGCACGCACCCGCTCCGGTCTCTCGGCGGCCGCCACCAGCGCAGCCGCCGCGCCCGTACTGGCACCGAACAGCCCCACGGGCAGTCCGCCGGTGTCCGGCCGGTCGTGCAGCCAGTCCACCGCCGCCGTCATGCGCCGCCCCAGCAGCGGCACGTCGAACCGCAGCTCGGCGGTGACCATGTCCACGCGTTCCTCGTCCTTGGTGAGGAGGTCCATGAGCAGGGTGCCCAGCCCCGCCTCCTGGAGGACCTCCGCCACGGCACGGTTACGCGGGCTGTGCCGCGAGCTGCCGCTGCCGTGGGCGAACGCCACGACCCCGCGGGAGTCGCGGGGCAGCACCAGGTCTCCGGCGAGCGTCACCTCGCCGACACCGACGGAGACCGCCTCCGATGCCGAGTCCATGCGTGCCATCTCCCGTGCTCATCCGGCGCCACCCCGCCGGCCCGGAAGCCACGCGTGCGTGGCCCCATACGGCCACGCCATCGGGTACCCATGACCTTGGGACGGATACCCGGGACCGGATGCCAGGGACCGGCGCCCCGGGACCGGACGCCTGGGACCGGACGCTTGGGACCCGACGCCCGGACCAGGGGCACCCGGACCAGGGGCGCCCCGGTGCCCACGATCTGTGGAGAAGGGAGGCCCGGAGCGGATGCCGCCGGACACGACAGCGCTGGAGATCGCCGTACTGGTGGGATTGCAAGCCGCCGGGAAGTCGACCTTCTACGAGCAGCACCTCGCCGGCAGCCACCTGCTGGTGAGCAAGGACCTCTTCCCGCGTTCCGCCCGCAACAAGCAGCAGCGGCAGATGCGCCTGGTGGAGGCGGGGCTCTCCGCCGGACGGTCGGTCGCGGTCGACAACACCAACCCGTCGCCGGAGGAGTGGGGCCCTCTGGTGGCCGCCGGCCGGTCCCATGGCGCGGCCGTGACCGCGTACTGGTTCCCTCCCGACCTCCAGGCCTCTCTGCGGCGCAACGCCGCTCGGGCGGGACGGGAACGCGTTCCGGACATCGGCGTCCACGCCACCCGCAAGCGGCTGCGTAGACCGTCGCCCTCGGACGGCTTCGACACCGTGGTGGAAGTGCGGTTCGACGGCCGTGGCGGATTCGAGGTCCGACCGTCCTAGGGCGAGCCAATTCGCGTACGCATGTGGACATCCCATGGGTCGAGAACAGTCACATCGCTCAAAAAAGCGAACGTCCGCCCCGGGCTCCAAACCTGGTGGCCATACTGCTGACCGCGCCCAGAACGCTTGTACTGCCCTCTCCGAGCCTCCCAAGGCCCCTGCCCCTGCCCTCCCGCTACTCGTTCTGCCGACCCGAGCCCACTCCTGAGAGGAGTGATCGATGGCCTCCGAGCGGTCCGACACCGCAGACACCGCCGACACCGCCGACCTCGCCCTGAAGATCCTGGTCGCCGGTGGCTTCGGCGTCGGCAAGACGACCCTGGTGGGCGCGGTCAGCGAAATCAGGCCCCTTCGCACCGAGGAAGAGCTCAGTGAGGCCGGGCAACTGGTCGACGACACCGGGGGAGTGGACCGGAAGACCACCACCACCGTCGCCATGGACTTCGGCCGTATCACCATCCGTTCGGGGCTGTCGCTGTATCTCTTCGGCACGCCGGGGCAGGACCGGTTCTGGTTCCTGTGGGACGAACTGTCCCAAGGGGCCCTGGGCGCCGTCGTCCTCGCCGACACACGACGCCTGGAGGCCTGCTTCCCGGCGGTCGACTACTTCGAGCACCGGCACATCCCGTTCGTCGTCGCGGTGAACTGCTTCCCCGGAGCGCGGGCCTACGGTGCGCACGAGGTGTCGCGCGCACTCGACCTCGACCGGGGCACCCCCGTCGTACTGTGCGACGCGCGCGACCGGGACTCCGGCAAGGAAGTCCTGATACGCCTCGTCGAGTACGCGGGCCGCGTACACACCGCCCGGCTGCTCGACTCGGTCACCCAGTCGGTCACCTAGGTACGGAGACCTACGGCGCCGGGCCCAACGCGAGTACCGCCGTGGCCCGATCCGCAGCCACGCGCCCGCACGTAGCGTGGCGGCATGCGTATAGGAATTCTTGGCACCGGAAATGTCGCTCGCGCCCTGGCCAAGGGCTGGTCCACAGCGGGCCACGACGTCGTACTGGGCTCACGAGAGCCCGGGAACCGCAAGAACCTGGACGTGGGCACCGCGGCCATCGTGAGCGTGACGGAGGCGGCCGAGCACGCCGACGTACTCGTCAACGCGACCCCCGGCACGGTCTCCCTCGACGTGCTGGCCAACATCGGCGCCCCCGCCCTTGCCGGGAAGACCCTGATCGACGTGGGTGTGGGCATGACCGGCGAGATGGAGCTCGCCCACCCCAACTCCAGCCTGGGAGAGGAGATCCAGGCGGCCTTCCCCCGCACGCCGGTCGTGAAGACGCTCTGCACCATGGACAGTACGGTGATGATCGCTCCATCGACTCTGCGCGGGCCGAGCACCGTCTTCCTCTCCGGCGACGACGCGACGGCCAAGGCCACCACCGGACGGCTGCTCGCCGACCTCGGCTGGCCGGAGTCCTCCCAGCTCGATCTGGGAGGCATCACCACAGCACGCGGACAGGAGCACTTCGCGCTGATGTTCGTCGCCATCGCCCTCGGCACCGGATCGCACGGTTTCAACATCCAGGTCGTGCCGCCCGGTTCCGCCGACTCCCAGTGATGCCGTTCCCCGCTGCCCCCGTTGCCCCCGGCGCTCCCGGCCGGAGTGCTTGCCCTGCCCACGTCAGTACGCAAGGCTTACGGGGCAGCGGGGACGCGCGAAACGGGGAGGATCGGACATGGCTCTGGACAAGGAACTCGACTGGCTCCTGGACGACCTGACGAAGCGGGTCGAGTACATACGGCACGCGCTGGTGCTGTCCAACGACGGCCTGGTCACCGGCGCGAGCACCGGGCTGGCACGGGAGGACGCGGAGCACCTCGCCGCCGTCTCTTCAGGGCTGCACAGCCTTGCCCGTGGATCCGGGCGGCACTTCGGAGTGGGCAAGGCGCGCCAGACGATGGTGGAATTCGACGACGCGATGCTCTTCGTCACCGCGGCGGGTGAGGGAAGCTGCCTGTGCGTACTCAGCGCGGCCGAGGCCGACGTCGGCCAGGTCGCCTACGAGATGACCCTCCTCGTGAACCGGGTCGGTGAGCACCTCGCCGTCGCCGCCCGGCAGCCCGGCGGCGCGCCGCTCACCGACCGCTGAACCGACCGCTGAACCGGCCCGGCCGCCGGTCGGCCGTCGGCCAGCCGCGCCGCCGGTGGGTCGCTGAACCGGCCGCCGACCGACCTCTGGGCGGGCGCCGAGCGACCGCTGACCAGCGGCTGACCGGCCGGTTCACCGGTCCCGGCGGAAGTTATCCACAGGCCGGACGCGAGCGGGCCGTGCCGCGCTACCTTCGTGACGCAAAGTAATCGAGCCTCACGGGGGAAGCCGCCATGACGGTCAACGACGCAGCCACAGCACACACCGTTGCCTACGGGCGCGCCGCGCAGCAACTGGAACTGAAGAGGAAGGAGTTCGACCTCGCCGTCCAACTGGGCCACGTACGAACCGTGCCCGGCGCCCACGGCGGGCGGCGCCGGGTCGCCGAGGAGGAGATCGAGCGGCTGCGCGCCGCGCCGGACTTCCCGACCGGCCTGCGTGAGCGCGTCCGCACGGTCGGGACCACGGGCGCCGCCGAACTGGCCTCGATCACCGGCGACCGCTTCACCAAGCTAGCCAGGACCGGGCACTTCACCCCGGTGGCGTTCTACCTCAACCGCTACCGGGCGGTCGTCTGGCTCTATGTGGCGGGCGAGGTCCAGGAGTTCGCCGACCGCCATCCCGAACTGCTCACAGGCAGACTGCCGGCCGCGGTGCGCGCCAAGCTCGACGCCGGGGAGGACGCCCGCCCCCGGAACTGGCGCTCACGGCGTCTCGGCCTCCTGCTGCGCCAGGCAGACGACCCCTGGACGGCCGCGGCGGCCATCGCGTCCCTCCTCACCCCGGTGCAGGTGGCCGAGGTGGTCGACGATCCGCACGAGCGGGCACACCTCGACCGCCTGCGTCCCGAACCTCCCTACGCGCGACCGGAGTCCCTCGCCGCCCGGGACCTCATGGACCGGCTCCTGCTGGCGGACGACCCGGACGAGATCCTCTGGCACCGGATGAGCCTGTCGCTCGCCCTGGACGAGGCCCGGGCGCTCCGGCCCGCGCCACGCCCGGACAGCACCGGCCACCGCCCGCCGCCCCCGCAGCGCCGCCCCGGCCGCAGCGGGCTGCTCACCCGTCTCCGGCTCGGCCGGCGGCGCCGGACGGCGGCAGTCGGCCAGGGCCGCGCACCCGCGTGACACCGTCCTCAGCGTTGCGTGATCACCCTCGGGGCAGCACGGTCGACAGCACAGCGGGCAGCGGGTACCAGTCGGCCGACACGATGCTGGCGTGCCGCCCGGCGAGCAGCGCGACCCGCTCCCGAGCCTGTGCCTCGGTCGGGTTGGTGCCGTCGATGGCGGGTGCCACCTTGTGCGCGTCCGTCATCACCACCAGGTAGTGGCGGCTGTCGTACCAGGCGGTGTCGATGGAGCCGCCCGCGTAGGCGGAGGCATCACCGTCGAAGACGACGAACCAGGGGCGTATGCCGACGTCGGCGTACCGCGTACGCGGGTCGCCCGCGGCGGCATGGTGTACCGCCGGAAACGCGGCCGCCTCCCGCAGCCGGCCCGCTGCCGCCAAGGCCCGCAGGTGCGTGGCGTACTCACGGTCGGTCCACAGGGTGTCCATCGGGTTGTCCTCCTCGACGGTGCCCGGGATGAGTTCGACCACGAACTTCCCCGCCATCGCCGAGCGCGCGGGCCAGCCATTCGCCCGCACGGCGGTGTCGAGATCCGGGTGCCCTCCCGCCAGGTCGGCCGGCCGGAACAGCGCGTCACCCAGCCGGGCGGACAACAGCGCGTCCAACGCGGCGGGGCCCCGGCCCTGCTTGGCCTGGAAACCGTCCTTCAACTCGATCTTCAACAGGATGGGCCGGTGCCCCGGGTGGGCGTCGTGCCAGGCCCGGATGTCCGCGAGACACCCGCCGAGGTCCTGGTTCCGGGGCTTGGTGCGCAACTCACCCGCGTGCGTGGCGTTCTCACAGTTGTTGTCGTTACCGAGGGGGTTGCTGTGCGAAACACGCCACGATCTGCCGAAGGCGTTCGTCCACACGTCTATCTCCAGCATGCCGGCACCCGAGTCCAACGCGTCCGCGAAGTACGGGTACTTGGCCTTCTCGTACGCGTTGTGGACACCGACCCCGGTGGAGTCCGAGTAGGCCGACCCCGGATCGGAGACCGCCGAACTGCCGGACAGCGCCTCACCCGGGGCGACCCCGAGAGACAGCGCTCCGGCCAACACCGCGGCCGTGGCCGTCATTGCGGTACGCGACAACGTCATCATCTGCCCCTGCTTCATCTCGATGCTCGTCAAGCCGAGCGAAGCGTAGGGGAGTTGAGCGAATGAAGGGAGGCCGCCACGCGGCCGTTCCGCCAACCCGGCATGCGGCCGTGTCGTCTTGGAGCTCCTGAGTGGGGGGCGGGGTGGGGTGGGGGAGGTGGGGGAGGGGGAGGGGGAGGCCCCCCGCCCCCTCCCGGGCCGGGCCCGGCCCGAGTGTGCTCGTAGACCTGGCCGGGGAGCAGCAGTCCGCCCCGCCCCCGAGTGGCGAGCCCTCCCGGGCGGCCGCCCTACCAGGCCGCCCAGCGCCGCCGCCCGCCCCACCTCTTCCTCGCCCGACAGCCCACCCCACCCGCCTTTCACCCCCACCCGCCTTTCACCCCCACCCGCCTTTCACCCCCAAGCCGCTCCTCATCCCCGCCCGCCCCTCACCCCACGCCCCCAACCCGCCCCGCAAACGTGCCCCGCCCACCGCATTGCCGTGTCGTGTGGGGCGTCCGGGTGCGGTGGGGACCGGGGGCGGGGAGGATGGCGGCATGTTGTTGGCCCGACTCGCGGAGGTTTCGGGACAGGTCGCCGCCACCTCCGGGCGCTCCGCCAAGATCGCCGCGCTGGCGGAGCTGTTCTCGGCGGCCTCGCCCGAGGAGGCGCCGCTGGTCATCGCGTATCTCGCGGGACGGCTCCCGCAGGGGCGGATCGGGGTGGGCTGGAGCACCCTGAAGGAGCCCGTGCCGCCGGCCGCCGAGGCCACGCTGACCGTCATGGACACGGATGCCGCCCTTACCGAGCTGGCTGGGGTGGCTGGTCCCGGGGCGCAGGGGGAGCGGCAGCGGCTGGTGCGGGAGCTGATGGGCGCCGCGACCGGCGCCGAGCAGCGGTTCCTCGTGCGGCTCCTGACGGGGGAGGTCCGGCAGGGGGCACTGGACGCCATCGCCCTCGAAGGCGTCGCCCAGGCGGCAGCGGCACCCGCCGCCGACGTACGGCGGGCGGTCATGCTCGAGGGCTCGCTGCCCCGCGTCGCCCAGGCGCTGCTCGCTGAGGGGCCGGCCGCCCTGGAGCGGTTCCAGCTCCGGGTCGGCAGCCCGGTGCATCCGATGCTGGCCCACACCGCCAAGAGCGTCGTCGAGGCCATCGCCGCCCTCGGCCCGTGCGTCGTCGAGGAGAAGCTCGACGGCATCCGGGTCCAGGTGCACCGCGCCGGCGACGACGTCCGCCTCTACACACGGTCCCTGGACGACATCACCGACCGGCTGCCGGAGATCTCGGCGGCCGCGCGCGAACTGCCGGGGGACCGGTTCGTCCTGGACGGTGAGGTGATCGCACTGGACGCCGCCGGCCGGCCCGTACCGTTCCAGGACATCGCGTCCCGCGTCGGCTCCCGTGTCGACGTGGCGACCGCCGCCGCCACCCTGCCCGTGTCACCCGTCTTCTTCGACGTCCTGGCCGCCGACGGCACCGTGCTCGTCGACCTGCCCGGCCACGAGCGGCACGCGGCACTGGCCCGACTCGTACCCGAGCCCATGCGGGTGCGGCGTACCGTCGTCGAGGACCCCGGCGACCCGGCGCAGACGGACGCGGCCGAGACGTTCTTCGCCGACACCCTCGCGCGCGGCCACGAAGGCGTCATGGTCAAGGCGCTCGACGCGCCCTACAGCGCCGGCCGCCGTGGGCGCTCGTGGCTGAAGGTCAAACCCGTACACACCCTTGACCTCGTCGTCCTCGCCGCCGAATGGGGCCATGGCCGCCGCACGGGCCTGCTCTCCAACCTCCACCTCGGAGCCCGCGCCGCCGACGGCACGCACGTCATGCTCGGCAAGACGTTCAAGGGCCTGACCGACGCCATGCTGCGGTGGCAGACCGAGCGGCTCCAGGAGCTGGCGGTCGAGGACGACGGCTTCACCGTACGGGTGCGCCCCGAGCTGGTCGTCGAGATCGCGTACGACGGACTGCAACGCTCCCCGCGCTACCCGGCCGGAGTGGCCTTGCGCTTCGCCCGGGTGGTGCGCCACCGCCCCGATAAACCGGCAGCCGAGGCCGACACCATCGAGACCGTCCTCGGCGGCCTCGCGGGCAGCGGCCCTCAGTCGTCCAGAGTGGTGTAGCGGATCCGGGCCCACAGCGGCAGCACGAACCAGCACAGCACGTACCAGGCCACCACTCCGGTGACCAGCCACGGTACGAACTCGTCATGGGTCGCCACCCGCAGCACCAGGAACAGCGCCGAGATCAGCGTCGCCAGCAGCAGCACCAGCCCGGCGAACGTCAGCCGTGACGCCCAGACGACGGCCTGCGGCTTGATGCGCCGTCCCGACACGATGCGGTGGAACGACACCGGACCGATCAGCGCCCCGGTCGCGGAGGCGCCCAGTGCCACCGTGGTGATGTAGATGGTCTTGTCGGCGCTCGACAGCTCCGCGAACGTCGGCGCGAAGACCACGGTGAGGAGGAAACCGAAGAGGATCTGCACGCCCGTCTGGGCGACGCGGATCTCCTGGATCAGCTCGGCCCACCTCCGGTCCGCGCGCTCGTCGGGGGTCTCGTTCCGCCCTCCGGTCTCGCCCCGTCCCGACCCCGGCTGCCCCTGTCCTTGTGCCCCCACTGTCCCGCCGCCTGTCCGGCCGGCACCCCCTGGCGTCTCCCGCTGCTGGCCCCGCTGATCCTGTTCCGGCATACGCTCAGGCATCCGATCCTCCCAGGGTCCGTCCCGCACTGGTCTTCTAACCCGGGACGAGCGGATCAAGCCCGCACGCGCCGTACGCCCCGGCCGCGGACCCCGTGCGCGTACGGCACCCGAAGGAACTCCCCGGGTGTCGAGAGGCCGGAGCGTGACCGGACGCGGACACTGCGCCCATGCTCGTACGACACCTCCGGGACGCCTCTGGGACACCGGGTGCCGAGTGCCGAAAGGAGCCGCGCCACATGCGTGCCACCCCCTTCGTCGTGCTCCTGGTGCCGGCCGCGCTGACGCTCGTCGGCTGCGGGGTCCCGCCGGAGGAGACCCGGGCCGTCTCCCAGGTCGCCGCCGCCTTCACGGCCCGCGAGCAGGCCTCGGACACGGCCGCCGCCTGCGAGTTCCTCGCCCCCGAAACCCGCGAGGAACTCGCCCACGACCCCGGCCCGACCTGCGCGGCAGGACTCGCCGAAGCGGACCTCCCGAACCCCGGCGACGTCCGCACCACCGAGGTGTACGGCCGCCAGGCACGCGTCGAACTCGACCAGGACACCTACTTCCTCACCTCCTTCGCGGACGGCTGGAAGGTCAACGCGGCCGGCTGCACCCCGCGCCACCGAAAGCCCTACCGCTGCCTCGTGAAGGGGGGCTGATTCCCCGCATGCGGACGATGTTCACGCTCTATCTCCTCGTCGTGATCTGTGGCCTCGTCGCGTTCAGCGTGGTGGGGATGATGCACCGGTGAACCGCGTGACCGGATTCCTCCGGGACAACGGCATCTCCATCGCCTTCGGGGCCGCCTTCCTCGCCGCCCTCTTCGGACAGGCACTGGCCGGACAGGCCGAGTACAACAACGACCTCCGCACCGTCGGCGCCCGGGCCCTGAGCTTCGGCGACTACCTGCAGACCTCTCACTTCGCCGTCAACGTCACGGAGAACTGGCAGTCCGAGTACCTTCAGTTCTTCCTGTTCCTGTTCGCCACCGTCTGGCTGGTCCAGCGCGGGTCCCCGGAGTCCAAGGAGCTCCACAAGGTGGGCGTGGAGTCGGAGAAGGACCAGCGCATGGGCGAGCACGCCGGCCCGGACTCGCCTCGCTGGGCATCCGTCGGAGGCGTGCGGCAGGCCCTGTACTCCCGGTCCCTGGGAGTGGTGATGTTCCTGGCCTTCGTGGGCTCCTGGTACGCCCAGTCGGTCGCCGGCGCGGCCGCGTACGGAGAACAGCGGCTGCGCGAGCTCCAGGACCCGGTCCCGTGGTCCGACTACCTCCTCACGGCCGACTTCTGGAGCCGTACGCTCCAGAACTGGCAGTCCGAGCTGCTCGCGGTCGGCTCCATGGCGATCTTCGCCGTCTTCCTGCGCCAGCGCGGCTCACCGGAGTCGAAACCGGTGGGTGCCGCCCACTCCTCAACAGGTGTCGAAGGCTGAAGCCAAGGTAGAGGGTGAGAGTGAGGGGGAGGGAAGGGGGAGGGGGAGAGACATGAGGCGGCTGCCGGAGCGGGCGCGAAAGGAGACGGCATGACACGCGCGGCGGTGTTCGATGTCGACGGCACTCTCGCCGACACCAATCACCTGCATGTGACCACCTGGTGGGAGGCGTTCCGGCAGGCCGGGCACAACGTGCCCATGCACGCCGTTCACCGGGCCGTCGGGCTTAGCTCCCACGACCTGATCGCGCACCTGCTCGGCCCGGAACGGGACACGGAACAGGACGACGCCATCAGCGCCGCCCACAAAACCCTCTACGGGACCTACTTCGACCGGCTGCCCGCCTTCCGGGACGCCGGTCGGCTGCTGAGGACCCTCACGGCGGACGGCTGGACGGTCGTCCTCGCCACCTCCGCCGGGGGCGCCGAACTGTCCGCGCTGCGCCGCGCCATCGACGCGGACGATGCCATCAGCGCCACCGCGAGCGCCGACGACGTCGAGAAGGGCAAGCCGGCGCCCGAGCCGGTACGGCACGCGCTGGAGCTGGCGGGGGCGGAGGCCGGGCGTTCCGTGTTCGTGGGGGACACGGTGTGGGACATGAAGGCCGGCGCCCGCGCGGGCGTCACCTGTGTGGGCCTGCTGTGCGGCGGCATCCCACGGGCGGACCTCATGGAGGCCGGGGCCGCCGTCGTCCACGACGACCCCGCCGACCTGCTCGCGCACCTGGACCGCAGCCCGCTGGCCGCAGCCCATGGGACCGGCTGACGCGTACCGTCTGGCACCGCACCGCCCGGCGCCGTCGGCTGAGCACCGCCCCGCCCGGCCGCTGTCGGCTGACGCGTACCGCCCGCCGCCGCACCGCCTTCCGCCGCAACCAGCTCGCGGCACGCCGACCGACGGCACCGACCGCCGACGGCACCGACCCGACACCGCCCCGGCCGCCGACACCGCAGCGGCCGACGCCCCAGCCGCCGACGCCCCACCGGCGGCACCTCGGCCGCCGACACCCAACCGCCGACGCCCGACCGCCGCCGCCCCGGCCGCCCACGCCCCGCCGACGCGCCCACGCCCCGCCGGCGGGCCCTCGGCCGACCGGACCGCGCCCAGGCCCGCTCGCTCGCGTGCCGTCGCGTTACTTGCCGAGTTCCCGCTGGAGCTGGGACTTGTTCATGGACGACCGGCCCTGGATGCCCTTGCGCTTGGCCTCCTCGTAGAGCTGGTCGTACGTGGGGCCCTTGGTCCCGCTGCTGCCGGACCGCTGCCCGCCCCGCTTGGAGGACGACATGTCCTGCTTGGAGGTCTTGCTGGCGGTCTTCGACTCCCCGGAGCGTGCCCGCTCCTTGTTCACCGTGCGGGCGGCGATCTCCTCGGCCCGCTTCTCGCTCGCGCCGCGCTTCTTGGAGCTTTCCTTGATGTGCTCGTACTGCCGTTCACGCTTCGGGCTGGATCCTGCGGGCATTCGTTCCTCCTGACGTCCCCCCTTGCGGACCCCCCTGCTTCTCCTCACCCTCGTACCAGGCACCCACCTCCGCAAACGCGCCGGAGGCGATCCTGATTGGCGGGCCCGGGACGAGGTATTCGTGCCTGTACGGCTAGTGGACGGGATTCAAGGAACCGGACCCAAGGAGTGGAGCGACGTGGAGAGCAACCGAACCAGGAACCACCCCGCGGACTGCGATGTGACCGTGCAGCTCAGCGACTGCGGCCGCCAGGACGCCCAGGCCGTCTTCGACACGCTCGACCGCGTCTTCGAGAGCTGCGACGTACCCGCGCCGGGGCCGGAACAGGCCCACGACCACGAGCCCAACGTGTGGATGGCCACGTTCGACAGTTCCGCCCGTACGGGCGAGCTGCCCGGACCGCCGGACCTCAGCACGCCGGTCACCGCGCTGCTGACGGGCGACCACCACGCCGTGGCGGAGGTGGAGAAGGCCCTCGGCGGACTGTTCGAGGTGCGGTCGTCGGCGTCCGTGTCGGGCGAGCACGAGAAGGAGGCGCGCCTGCTGCTCGCATCGCGCTACGTCACCCATTGACGTCGTCAGCCGTCGTGGAACGTGGAACCGAAGTCGATCTCCTTCGCCTCCACCGTCCGGGCGCCCATGTTGCGCCGCATCATCTCCAGGGCCGCGCGGGCCAGCGGCTCGTGGATGTGGGCCACGGCGTCCGTCGGCACCGTCACCTCGATGTGCCGGATGTGCGCGTCGAGCGCCGAGTACAGCACGCACTGCTCGGTGACCTGGCCGCACAGCACGAGGTGGCCGACGTCGAGCTGGCTGAGGAGGTACGCCAGCGGCGTCTCGTAGAAGATCGAATGCCGTGCCTTCACCACGAAGAGGGAGGAGTCGTCCGGGCGGAGCGGCTCCACCAGCTCGGCGTGCGGTCCCGCAAGGGCCGTTTCGAGGATCTCGCCGTGGTGGGACCGCCATTCGCCGAAGTTGTCGTTGACGTAGATCACGGGTACGTCGTGCTGCCTAGCTCGCGTCAGCAGGTCCACCAGGACGGGCAGCGTCCGTCGTACGGAGGGCAGGAGGAGCTCCGCGTCCCGGTGGTCGTACGTGTTGATCATGTCGATGACGACGAGCGCGGTGCCGGACGCAGCCGGCCCGGACGTACCCGGCCCGGACGTACCCGGCCCGGACGTACCCGGCCCGGACGTACCCGCCCGGGTGGCACGCGCCCCGGACGCACCCGCCCCGGACGTATTCATGTGCGCGTCAGCCCAACGCGTCGCGCAGCGCGGGCAGCAGTTTCTTCGCCGACCAGTCCAGGAAGGCGGGCTGCGTGTCACCGCCGATCTGTACGAGCGCGATCTCGGTGAAGCCCGCGTCGGCGTACGGCTTCACCGCGGCCACGAAGTCGTCCGGGTCGTCACCGCAAGCGATGGCGTCGGCGACGTCCTCGGGCTTCACGAACTGGGTCGCCGCGTCGAACGAGTCGGGGTGCGGCAGCTCGGAGTTGACCTTCCAGCCGCTGCCGAACCACCGGAACTGGTCGTGCGCACGGCGTACGGCGGCCTCCTTGTCCGGGTCGTAGCAGACGGGCAACTGGCCCACCCGAGGCTTGCCCTTCCCGCCGTGCCGGTCGAAGGCGTCGAGCAGCTCGCCCTTCGGCTCCGTCGCGATGACGAGGTCGGCGAGGCGGCCCGCCAGTTCGCAGGACCGCTCGCCGGAGACGGCGAGACCGATCGGCGGAGGCTCGTCGGGCAGGTCCCACAGGCGGGCGGACTCCACGTCGAAGTGCGCACCGCGATGGTTGACGTGGCCGCCGTCGAAGAGCGCCCGGATGATGCCGACGGCCTCCTCCAGCATCTCGTGCCGTACGTCGACGGAGGGCCAGCCGCCGCCGACCACATGCTCGTTGAGGTTCTCGCCGGACCCCAGCCCGAGCCGGAACCTGCCCTCGGACAGCAGTTGGAGCGTCGCCGCCTTCTGCGCGACGACGGCCGGGTGGTAGCGGAAGGTCGGGCACGTCACGTACGTCATCAGCGGGATGCGTGACGTCGCCTGCGCGGCCGCTCCGAGCACCGCCCAGGCGTAGGGCGCATGGCCCTGCGAACGCAGCCAGGGGAAGTAGTGGTCGGACGTCACCGAGAAGTCGAACCCGGCCTCCTCGGCCTGGACGACATGGTCCACCAGGGCACGGGGCCCAGCCTGCTCGGTCATCATCGTGTATCCGATTTGCACCATAAACCCGCGATTTCCCCAAGATCCGAACCGGAAACATGATGAGCGGTGGCCTCCGGAGGGGGCGGTATGCACCACGTGTATACACCGTGTGTAGAGTGGCGGCGCTTCGATTGATCCACCTCCCACGGAAGAGAGCCGCCCCATGCCGTTCGGCAAGAAGTCCCCTGTCCGCCGCAAGGCCGCCGCCTCCGTCGTGGCCGTGGCCGTGGCCTCGCTCGTCCTCGGTCTGGCCGGCTGCTCGGCGGACCGGGTCGCGCCCGCCAGTGCGAGGGGCGACGCCAAGGGGGAGGCGGGCCCCGTCGACTGCCGAAAGCTCAAGTGCATAGCGCTGACGTTCGACGCGGGGCCCGGCAAGGACACGCCCCGGCTGCTCGACATCCTCAAGGAGGAGAAGGTCCCGGCCACCTTCTTCCTGCTCGGCAAGAAGCACGTGGACCGGTATCCCGACGTCGTACGCCGCATCGCCGCCGAGGGGCACGAGGTGGCCAACCACACCTGGACCCACCAGATACTGACCGACCTCGAGCCCGACGAGATACGCCAGGAACTGTCCCGTACGCAGGACGCGATAGAGAAACTCACGGGCCGCAAACCCACCCTCATGCGCCCGCCGCAGGGGCGTACCGACGAGACCGTCGCCGGCATCAGCCGCGAACTGGGGCTCGCCCAAGTCCTCTGGAGCGTCACCGCGAAGGACTACTCCACCACGGACTCCGACCTGATCCGGCAGCGGACGCTCGACGGCGCCGAGAAGGACGGCATCATCCTGCTGCACGACATCTACGACGGAACCGTCCCCGCCGTCCCCGGCATCATCGACGAGCTGAAGAAGCGGGGCTTCACTTTCGTGACCGTGCCGCAGTTGCTCGCCCCCGCCAAGGCGGAGCCCGGCACGGTGTACAAGCCCTGACATGCCGGAACGCCGGTGGTGAGGCGGGTCACACGCCATGGCGGCGAGCGTGGGAACACCGCTTGGTGGTTGACCGTTCATCGATGTGTGGTTGCGAAGGGGACCGTGTCCCCGGCCCCCGCCGCGCGGCGACCGCCCTTCCCGGCCACATGAGCGGCCCCGGCTGGATTCCCCCCGTCCAGTCGGGGCTCCGCTCTCCTCCGCCCGGGGCGGCGCGCCGAAGCCCCCCAGATGGCGCGCCGAAGCCGCCCCCAGATAGCGCGTCGAGCGCCCCACCTGGCGCGCCGAAGCCGCCCCCAGATGGCGCGCCCAGCCGCCCCACCTGGCGCGCCCAAGCCCGCCGCGGCCGACCTGCCGAAGCCACCGCGGATGGCGCCGCGTTCGCACCGGGCGCATACGGGTACCCGCCGGGCGATCCTTCCCCGAGCGGCGTGCACCGGAGGCCTCCATGGCGGTACGGCACCAACTGATCAAGAGACCCCCAGAAGCCGTGTGGGCGGTACTCAGCGACCCGTCCCGGTACAGCGACTGGGTCGTCGGTACGGCCACCTCCCGGCCCAAGGACGGCGACTGGCCGAAACCCGGCTCCGCGCTCGAGTACACCGTGCGCCTGGGCCCCCGCACGGCCGCCGGCGAGACCGTCGTACGACTCTGCGAACCGCCCCGATGCCTGGAGCTGGAAGCCCAGAGCGAGGCCCTCGGCACGGCCAGGATCGCGATCGAGCTGCGCCCCTGGGGCGACGAGACGCTCGTCGTCGTGGACGAGCACCCGCTGCGCGGACCGGGCGGCCTGCTGCACAACACGGTGATCGACGCCCTGCTCCAGTTGCGCCACCGCTCCATGCTCCGCCGCCTCGCGGACGTGGTCGAAAGGGACGCCCCATGACCCCCGGCCAGCCCCCCGGCCCACCGGGCCCCACCCCCGGCCCACCGGGCCCCACCCCCGGCCCACCGGGCCCCACCCCCGGCCCACCGGGCCCCACCCCCGGCCCACCGCGTCCAACCCCCGTCCCGGACCTCGGCCCCGTCGTGCCGGACGCGGCCCCCGACACCGTGCCGGACGCCCTGGTCATCGGTGCGGGGCCCAACGGGCTGGTGGCGGCCAACGTGCTCGCCGACGCGGGCTGGTCGGTCGAGGTCCTCGAAGCCCAGGACGAGCCCGGCGGCGCCGTCCGCAGCGACCGGGGCGTCCACCCGGACTACGTCAGCGACGTGTTCAGCGCCTTCTACCCGCTGGCCGCCGCCTCCCCCGTACTGTCCCGCCTCGCCCTCCACGAGGAGGGCCTCCGCTGGAGTCACGCCCCGCGCGTGCTGGCCCACCCCCTGACCGACGGGCGGTGCGCGGTGCTGGAACGCGACCGAACGGCGACGGCGAGCGGGCTGGAGCTGTTCGCCCCCGGCGACGCCCTCGCCTGGGAGCACCTGTGCGACGTGTGGGACCGGCTCGGCGAGGACATCGTGGGCGCCCTGTTCACCCCCTTCCCGCCGGTGCGGGCGTCGGTCCGGCTGGCCGCCCGCGTACGCGCCGCGGGCGGACTGCGGCTGGCCCGCATGATGATGCTGCCCGTACGGCGCCTGGCGGAGGAGGAGTTCCGAGGAGAGGGCGGCCGCCTGCTGCTGGCCGGCAACGCCCTGCACGCCGACCTCGCGCCCGAGGCGGCGGGCAGCGGGGGCTTCGGCTGGCTGATGGCCATGCTCGGCCAGACGTACGGCTTCCCCACACCCGTCGGCGGGGCGGGGGCGCTCAGCGCCGCCCTCGTACGCCGCCTCCAGCGGCGCGGCGGCGTGGTGCGCTGCGGCGAGCGGGTGGTGGAGGTCACCGTGCGCGCCGGGCGGGCGGTGGCGGTCCGTACGGCGGCGGGGGAGACGGTGCCGGTGAACCGGGCGGTCCTCGCCGACGTGGCGGTACCCACGCTGTACGGGGACCTCGTCGGCCCCCAGCACCTGCCTCCCCGGCTGCTCGACGACGTGCGCCGCTTCCAGTGGGACTGGGCCACCTTCAAGGTCGACTGGGCGCTGTCCCGCTCCGTCCCGTGGTCGGCCGGTGAGCCGGCGGCGGGCGCGGGCACCGTCCACCTGGCCGACGGCATGGACGAGCTCACCCGCTTCTCGGCCCAGCTCGCCATGCGGGAGGTGCCCGACCGGCCGTTCCTGCTGTTCGGGCAGATGACCACCGCCGACGCGTCCCGCTCCCCGGCCGGCACCGAGTCGGCCTGGGCGTACACCCACGTACCGCACCGGATCCGGGGCGACGCGGGCGGCGACGGGATCACGGGGAGTTGGGACGCCCGTGAGCAGGAGGCATTCGCGGACCGGGTCGAAACCCAGGTGGAGCGTTTCGCGCCCGGCTTCCGCTCCCTCGTCCGCGCCCGCCGCATCCTCGCGCCGCCGACCCTCGAAGCGATGGACGCCAACCTGTACGAGGGAGCCCTCAACGGCGGCACCGCGGCGGTGCACCAGCAGCTCGTCTTCCGCCCCGTACCCGGCACGGGGCGCCCCGAGACCCCGGTGGAGGGGCTCTACCTCGCCTCCGCCGGCGCCCACCCGGGAGGCGGCGTGCACGGCGCACCCGGCGCCAACGCCGCCCGCGCGGCCCTGCGCAGCTCCCGCCCCCTCCGCCGGGCGCTCGCCCGCGCGCAGAGCGCCCTGGCGGGCCACGGCTTCCGCGCCGCCCCGGCCCCGGCCGCCTCCTCCGAAGGCCCCGGCGTACCGGAGGCACCGGGCACACCGGGCGACTGACCGCGCGGGGCGACTGACCGCGCGGTGCGGCGGGTGCGGCGGACGAGCTGCCACGGACGGAGTAACGGGCGCATGCTGGACAGGTGAGCCCGATCGGAGGTGAGCAGCCATGATCGTCGCGGACAAAGTGCTGCTGGTCGACGACCACGAGGACAACCTGTTCGCGATGCGGGAGGCCGTGTCCCCGCTCGGCTACCCGCTGGAGGTGGCCACCAGTGGGGACGAGGCGCTCAAGACCGTGCTGCGCGGCGGCATCGCGGTCACGGTCCTCGACGTCGTCATGCCGGTGGTCAGCGGACTCGACGTCCTGCTCTACATGCAGCGGCTGGAGCAGACCCGGCGCATCCCGGTCATCCTGGTCACCGGCCTGGGCGTCGACCCCCAACTGTCCCGCGACGCGATGCGACTGGGCGCCGCCGACCTCGTGGCCAAACCGATCGACCCGTGGGCGCTGTGCATCAAGGTGCGCTACCTCCACGAGGCCCGCCGCCTGGCACCCACGGCGGCCGGGTGACACCCGCGCCTCACCGCCCCGCCCGCCGTTCGGCACGGGCGGCGGCGTCCCTGGCCCGCCGGCGGGCCGCGCGCGCCGCCCGATCCGCCTCCTGGAACCGCCGCTGCGCAGCCCGCACGCCCTTGTCCGCCGTACGCCGGCGGGCCTCGGCCTCCTTCAACTCCTCGGCCAGCGCCTCCACCCGCCGTCCCGCCTCCCGGAACTCCTCCTCGGCGCGCTCCTCGTCGGCCTGGGCCCGCTCGCGCTCCTCCTCACGCGCGCGTGCCTCCTCGTTCGCCCGCCGCGCCTCCTCCCGCAACTCCCGCGCCCGCCGGTCCCGCTCCCGCCGCTGCTCCTCGGTGCGCCGCCGCTCCTCGGCCCGCCCCGCGCGCGACTGCTCGTCCCCGCGCGGCCTTTTCTCCGTAGGCGGCTCTTCCTCCGCACGCGGCCTTTCCTCCGTACGTGGTTCGTCCTCCGTACGCCGCCGTGCGCGCCGGCCGCCCGGCGGGGTCGGGACGTCCGTGACGGCGGCGGTGAAGCCCACGGGGGCGCTCAGCGGTTTCACCAACTGCCCCGCCGCCCACTCCTCGGCCGCGGCCGGGTCCGCCAGGACCGCGTGCAGGGTCGCCTCGACCTCGTACTGGACGTCCTCGCCGACCGGCTGCCCGGCCTCCGCCGCCAACTGCCGCGCCTCCCGGGCGAGGGCTGTCACCAGGACGTGCTGCTGCCGGCTCAGCTCCCGCAGCCGCTCACCGTCCAGTTCGTGGTGGGCGCGGCGCAGCCCCTCGCCGAGAGCGGCCAGCGACCGGGCCTCCTCCGGCCGCTCCCGTACGAGCAGGTTGCTCGCCCACGCCGCGAGGGTCGGCCGGCGCAGCGCCCGGACGGCGTCGGCGAGCGCCCGGTCACCGGCCTTGCGCGCCTCGGCGGCACGTGCGTTCCGGGCCGCGGTGAAACGGTCGGGACGCAGCGCGTACAGCTCATCGGTGACGCTCTCCAGGTCCATTGACCTATTTTGCGGCGATATGTAGATGTAAGGGAGGTTTTCCTGGCGGAAGCGCTGGTCACTCGGCTCATGAGGACCCAGTACCCATGACTCATGACCCCAGGGAGGACGCATGATTAACCGGACACAGATCCCGGCCGTGCTCGACCACCCGGTGTACGACGCGACCGGTGACAAGATCGGTGAAGCCAAGCATGTGTTCGTTGACGATGTGACAGGCCGGCCCGACTGGGTCAGCGTCAAGACCGGATTCTTCGGCACCAGCGAATCCTTCGTACCGATCCACGACGCGGCTCTGGTCGATGACCATCTGGAGGTGCCTTACCCCAAGGGCAAGGTCAAGGACGCCCCGAACGTCGACGTCGACGCGGGGGGCCATCTGTCGGCCGCCGAGGAGCGGCGCCTCTACGACTACTACGGCCTCCGCTGGGACGGCACCCTGGGCCGGGGCGACCTGTCCGGCGACGGCGGCCGTGCCGGCACCGGCACGGCGGCAGCGGCGGGCACCGCCGGTACCCGTGCCGGTGACGACGCCATGACCCGCTCCGAGGAGCAGATGCACGTCGGCGTCGAGCAGCGCGAGACCGGCAAGGCCCGGCTGCGCAAGTACATCGTCACCGAGGAGGTCCAGCAGACCATCCCGCTGCGGCACGAGGAGGTCACCCTCGAGCGTGAGCCCGTCACGGAGGCCAACCGCGACGCCGCACTGTCCGGCCCGGAGATCTCCGAGTCCGAGCACGAGGTGACGCTGCACGCCGAGCGCCCGGTGGTGGGCAAGGAGACCAAGCCGGTTGAGCGGGTGCGGCTGAGGACCGATGAGGTCACCGACGAGGAGACCGTACGAGGCCAGGTCCGCAAGGAGCGGATCGAAGCCGATCTGCCCGAGAAGGAGACCCGCAAGGACCGCGACCGCTGAACCACCACGGACCGCCCCGCTCCAGCCGGAGCGGGGTTCGCGTTACGCCCGCTCCCGCCCCGGCCTCTCCCCTCGCAGCCAACCGCCCCCGGCCCGTCCGGTGCCGCCAACCGCCCCCGGCCCGTCCCGAAGCCGCCGCCCCCGCCCCGTCCGGTGCCGCCAACCGCCCCCGGCCGCCGCCCCCGCCCCCCACACCGCGTCCCCACACCGCGTCCCCACACCGCGTCTCCACACCCGCGATTCCACGCCCAATGGTTTGTATACGATCCCGCACGCGACGCACACAACGCGGCGGCCCGCACGGCCAGTTGTTCGGGCCGTGCGGGCCGGGGGAGGCGTGAGGTCGGGCTCAGAAGGAGAAGACGCTCGAACCCTCCGACTGCAAGATGCAGGAATTCGCATACATTTGCTCGAAGTTCACGCGACGGCCTTCCCAGGTACCCTGTGCGGTGACCACGACCGGGTCGTAGATCTTGATGCACGGTCGGGTGCTTTCATCGCCCAGCTTGTCGAACTTTCCGTCCACCGACCGCAGTTCGGCGCACGCCTTCTGCGGCGCCGGGTGCGTTCCGCCGGCGGTCGGGTTGCAGGTGAGCGTCACCGCCCGGGTGGGCACCGCGGTGGCGGCGGTCTCGCCCTGGCCGACCGTGAGCACCAGGGCCGTCGGTGCGTAGAGCCGCGGCTCGGGCGCGGCGGCCTTCGCGGCGGCCCCCGTGACGGTCATGGGCCCGAGGACCCCCGCTGTGGCCAGACCGCAAACGATGGCGCGCCTTACCAGTGTCCGCATGGCATGAAACCTCTCAGCTCGAATCGGTTCGCTTGCTCGGGTTGGTGCGGCAGCCACATTGCCGCGCCGGTGCTGTTGACGCACATTCAGCAACGCTTTTCAGTTTGGTCTGTTATTCAAGCGCTGACGCGAAACGCATTCTCAAAGGCGGCCGGTCCGTCCATGCGCACCCGCCTCATCAGGGCCTTATGGTGTGCCGGATATGGTTCAAACGTGCACCATGCGTAGAAACGTGCGAATGGGTGGGCGGTCAACACGTCCGAAACGTGATGGCAACGTGAAGGGGCGGGATCCGGCCTGCCGCGCGGCGCGCCGACGCAAAAGGACCTTTCATGGGAAGGTAATGTTCCGGCAAAGTTGACGTAGCTGCTGTCGTGCATGATCGTTAGCGCACCGCACCACGGTGCCGTGTCCCGACAGGCCGCGGAGACCCCGCGGTTCACGTCAGCCACGCCCCCCACACGCAACCGACAATGACCCGACCACACCGCGCCCCCCGGCCCCCACGGCCCGGAGCGCAGGAGGCAGGCCGCCATGAAGTCCCTGATCGACAACGCTCGTACGTTCCCCACCCGCGTCGCCCAACGGCCGGAGGAATTCCGCCGTCTCGCCGCCGGACAGGCTCCCGAAGCCCTGTTCATCACCTGCTCCGACTCCCGGGTGATCCCCTCCCTCATCACCGGTGCCCGCCCGGGCGAGCTCTTCGAACTCCGCACCGCCGGCAATGTGGTGCCCCCCTACGACGAGACACGGCCCTGCGCCGAGACCGCGACCGTCGAGTACGCGCTGCGCGTCCTCGGTGTCCGCGACATCATCGTGTGCGGGCACTCCCACTGCGGCGCCGTCGGCGCCCTCGTACGCGGCGACGACCTCTCCGGCCTCCCGGCCGTCCGCGGCTGGCTCAACCACTCCGTACCGGAGCCGCCGGCCACCGGCGACCTCGCCGAGGCGGTGCGTCGCCACGCCGTGGCCCAGCTCGACACACTCCGCGGCTACCCGGCCGTGCGGGAGCTCCTCGCGAACGGGCAACTGTCGCTCCACGCCTGGTACTACGAGATCGACACTGGCGCCGTGAGCGTGCACCGGCCGGAGCTGGAGGGCGAGTTCAGCCGCCTGTGAGGCGGCCCAGCACTCCCGTGTCCCCCTCCGTCCGTCCGCCGTCCCCCGGGGCGGCGGACCGCACGACTAGGAACTCACCCTCATGTTCTCCTCGTTGAAGGACCCCGCTGTGCTGCGCCGCGACATACTCGCGTCGCTCGTGGTCTTCCTCGTCGCCGTGCCCCTGTGCGTGGGCATCGCCGTCGCCTCCGGCGTACCCGCCGAACTCGGCCTGGTGACCGGCATCGTCGGCGGACTCGTCGTTGGCGCCCTCCCCGGAAGCTCGCTCCAGGTCAGCGGCCCCGCCGCGGGCCTCACCGTCCTGGTGTACGAGGCCGTCCAGGAGTTCGGCGTCGGCGCGCTCGGTGCCATCGTCCTCATATCCGGGCTGCTCCAACTCCTGCTCGGCGCCCTGAAGTTCGGCCGCTGGTTCCGTGCCATATCCGTCGCCGTGGTCCAGGGCATGCTCGCGGGCATCGGCCTCGTCCTCGTGCTGGGGCAGGTGTACGCGATGGCCGACACGGACCAGCCCTCCGGCGGCCTCGGCAAGCTCGCCGGCCTGCCCGAGCTGGCCGGTACCGTCCTCTCCGGCGGCACGGCCCTCACCGCGTTCCTCATCGGCGCCGGAACCGTGACCGTCCTCGTCCTGTGGCCACGGCTCCCGGCCCGCGCCCGAGCGGTCCCCGGCCCGCTCGTCGCGGTGGCCCTCGCCACCGCCGTGACCCTCCTGTTCGACCTGCCCGTCGCCAAGGTCGAGGTACACGGGCTGCTGGACGCCGTCCAACCCCCGGGCCTCGGCGACTTCGGCAGCATCACCACGGTGGCGGCGATCGGCACCGTCCTCGCCTTCACCCTGATCGCCTCGGCCGAAAGCCTGTTCAGCGCCGCGGCCGTGGACCGCATGCACGACGGGCCGCGCACCGACTACGACAAGGAGCTGATGGCCCAGGGCGTCGGCAACACCCTCTGCGGCGCCCTGGGCGCCCTGCCCATGACGGCCGTCATCGTCCGCAGCGCGGCCAACGTCCAGGCCGGCGCGCGCACCTCCCTCTCGCGCTTCCTGCACGGAGTATGGCTGCTCCTGTTCGCCGCACTGTTGCCCGCGGCGATCGGCGTCATCCCGCTCGCCGCGCTCGCCGGCGTCCTGGTGCACGCGGGCTGCAAGCTCGTACCCGTCAAGGACCTGGTTCCGCTGTGGCGCGAGCACCGCGGCGAGGCGGTGATCCTCGGCATCACCGCCGTGGCCATCCTGGTCACCAACCTCTTCGAGGGCGTGCTGCTGGGCCTGCTGCTCGCGGTCTGCAAGACCGCCTGGGAGACGTCCCACCTCCACGTCGAGGTGCGCGAACTCACCGGCGGCCGCCTGGTCGCCGCCATCTCCGGCAACGCCACCTTCCTCCGGCTGCCGAGGATCCTGGAGGAGCTGGAGGGCCTGCCCAAGGACCGGCCCATCGAGCTCGACCTCTCCGGGCTGCGCCACCTCGACCACGCGTGCCGCATCGCCCTGGAGAACTGGGCGCTGCGCCACAACGACGCCGGTACGGAACCGGTGCGGATGCTGCCTCCCGAGGGCGTCCCGGTTCAGGCCTCGTCGGCGGCGAGCACGTAGTCGACGACGGACTCGGGCGTCAGCCGGTCCTTCTTGATGATCGCCACACTGTCGCTCCCGCTACCGGCTCCGGAACTGGACCCGGTGGTGGGAGCGCCGTCGTGCTCGGCGGCATGGGCGGTCGCGGCCGCCCCGGCGGTGAGCAGGACGCCGGCGGCCGCGGCCACGGCGGTGGCACGGAGATTCATGCTTGCCCTCTCGTTCGGTGAGTGGTGAGTCGTCACTGGCCAGTCGTCGTCACTGGTCAGTCGTCAGGGGTCGGTCGTCAGGGGTCGGTAGTGAGCCGTTAGCGGTCGGCATGATCAACGAAAGCCCGGCACGGAGGTGTCGGGCGCGCTTCTCGTCAAGCTGACGCACGCCGGACCGCTGTTGACACCGTTGGCGCTGTTGACCGGAATGCCGCCAAAGGAGTTATATGGGGATAAAGGGCAGATAAAGTCTTCCACAGGAGGCGGGCCCGCGATGACCACCCACCCGAGCATCGAGCAACACCCCGATCTTGCCGAGATGCGGTCTCGGTTCGAACGGGCAACCAGTACCCCGCGTGGCCAGGCGATCGAGACGCTGGGCCTGCTCACGGGTCTCTACTTGGCAGCCTCGCCATGGATCGCCGGGTTCAGCGGCTTGACGGCCCTGGCCGTCTGCAACCTGATCACCGGTGTGGCCTACGCCCTGTGCATGGGCGGGTTCGGTTCGGCGTACGAGCGGACCCATTCCATGGCCTGGGCCGCGTGCGCCATCGGCGCATGGACGATCATCTCTCCGTGGGTCGTCGCCGGTAACGTCGACACGACCCGCAGCGTGGTGAACAACGTCATCGTCGGTGCGGTGGCTCTGCTGCTCGGCCTGGCCATGGCCGCGGCGGCGATGGCCGACCGTCGTGCCGGACGCACCCGCGCCCGCGGTGGCCCCGGCCCCGCCATGGAGTGAACGAGCTGGCACGCTCGATCCGGAAGGCCCCGACGCCCCTGGCGCCGGGGCCTTCCCCGCCCGATCCCCAGGCAGCACCGATCCCCACGCCGCTCCCGGTCCCCCCTCCGCACCGATCCCCACGCCGCTCCCGGTCCCCCCTCCGCACCGATCCCCACGCCGCTCCCGGTCCCCCCTCCGCACCGGTCCCCCTCCGCACCGGTCCTCCCTCCGCCGGTCACCACTCCGGGCGCGGCCGCCCCCGCCAAGGCGCGTCGGGGCGGGCCCGGGAGCCCCACAGCATGCCCCGGGGCTCGGGTGGCGGCGGAGTGCCCCGGCGCAACGGCCAGGCGAGCACCATTCCCACCGCGAAACCGATCACATGGGCCACATAGGCCACGGTGCCGGCCTGGGAGACGGCCGCACCGTACGAGTACACGGCCTGGAGGGCGAACCACAGCCCGAGTACCGACCAGGCGGGCAGGCGCAGGGGCAGGAAGATCAGGAACGGGACCAGGACCCAGACCCTGGCCTTCGGGAACAGCACCAGGTACGCGCCCAGGGCGCCGGCGACCGCACCCGACGCGCCGATCAGCGGGGTCCCCGAGTCGGCGTTGAGCAGGGCGAAACCGTACGCGGCGGCGTAACCGCAGACGCCGTAGAGCAGCAGGTAGCGCACATGGCCCAGGCGGTCCTCGACGTTGTCACCGAAGATCCACAGGAAGAGCATGTTGCCCAGCAGATGCAGCCAGCTCCCGTGCAGGAACATGGCCGTCAGGACGGACAGCGGCGGTGACTTGTCGTAGTCGGGCGGGCCGATCAGGCAGCCCGGTCCGGACGGGCCGACGCCCACCTCACCCGTGGGGACCAGCCCCGGCAGACGGGCGTGGACGAGCTCGCGCGGCACGGCCGCCCACTGGTCCAGGAACGCCTCCAGGCGGCACAACTGCGCCAGACCGCTCTCGCCGGTCACCGAACCGGCCATGCCGGGGGTGCGCAGGAAGACCACGAGGTTGGCGATGATCAGCGCGTACGTCACCCAGGGGACGCGCCGCGCCGGATTCACGTCATGAACGGGAATGACCACAACGCATCACTTCCCGGTCGTCGCCGCCCAAATCAAGCCGCGCCAGCCGTTCCGCCGCCGCCGGTACTCGCGCATCCGCGCCCGAGGTCGCCGACAATGGAGGAGTGCGGCAGCTCCTCCGGTGTGGAGAGTGATGGAGCCATTGGCCAGCAAGGGAAAAGGGCCGTTCCGCCCGGACCGGCGGTCACGTCAGCGGTCACGCGACCGCTCGCGCCGCCGCGAGTCCGACGGGTCGCGTGGCGGCTTCGGCCAGGAACGGCGCTCCCCGCTGAGCCTGCGCACCGCCGCCGGGCAGGTGTTCCTGTTGCAGGTCCTGATCGTGCTGCTGCTGGTCGCGGCAGCCGTGACGGCCGTGGTGATCCAGGCCAACCGTGCCAGTGAGCGCGAGGCCGAGCGCCTGTCGGTGACCGCGGCGCAGTCGTTCGCGAACGCCCCGGGCACCGCGCAGGCGTTGAACGCCGCCGATCCGACAGCCGTCCTCCAGCCGCGTGCCGAGGCGGCCCGCAAGGCGGCGGGTGTGGACTTCGTCCTCGTCATGACCACCGACGGCACCCGCCTCACCTACCCCGACCCGAAGCAGATCGGGAAGAAGTTCGTGGGCAGCATCCAGCCCGCGCTGGAAGGCCGCACGGTCGTTGAGCGGGCCGGCGGCCCGCCGCTGCCGGCCGGCACCGGAACGGCCGTGCAGGCGGTGGTCCCCGTGGTCGGTGCCGACGGCTCCGTCGTCGGTCTGGTCTCCGCCGGGATCACGTCGGAGAACGTGGGCGACCTGGTCGACCGGCAGCTCCCGCTCATCCTCGGCACCGGCGCGGCCGCGCTGGCGCTGTCCACCGCCGGGACGGCGCTGGTGTCGCGGCGGCTGCGGCGCCAGACGCGCGGCATGGGCCCGGCGGAGATGACCCGGATGTACGAGCACCACGACGCGGTGCTGCACGCCGTGCGGGAAGGCGTGCTGATCACCGGTGCGGACGGCCGGGTGCTGCTCGCCAACGACGAGGCGCGGCGGCTGCTGGACCTGCCGGCGGACGCGGAGCGGCGACGGGTGGCGGACCTGGGGCTGGAGGGGGAGACGGCACGGTTGCTGGGCTCGGCCGAGCCGGTCACCGACACGGTGTGCCTGGCCGGGGACCGGCTGCTCGCGGTGAACAAACGGCCCACGGCCCCGTACGGGGGCCAGGCGGGCAGCGTGGTGACGCTGCGGGACACCACGGAGCTGGCGACGGTCACCGGGCGGGCCGAAGTCGCGCGGGAGCGGCTGAGGCTGCTGTACGACGCGGGGGTGCGGGTGGGCGCCACGCTGGACGTGACGCGCACCGCCGAGGAACTGGCGGAGGTGTCCGTGCCCCAGTTCGCCGACGCGGTCACCGTGGAGCTGCTGGACGCCGTCCTGCGGGGCGAGGAACCGTCACCCGGGCCGGGCACCGAGCTGCGCCGCACCGCGGCCCACGGTCTGGAGGGGAGCGGTTCCCGCCACCCGGTTGGCGAGCTGATCCGGTTCGCCCCCACCAGTGCCGTCACCGCCGCGGTCAGGAGCGGCCGAGCGGTCCTGCGGACCGGTCCGGGGACCTCCGAGGGCCTGTCGGCCCAGGGGCCCGGGCAGGCGAGGTACGTCGTGGACCAGGGCTTCAGCTCCCTGGTCGCGGTGCCGATGCTGGCACGCGGGGTGCTGCTGGGGGTGGCGAACTTCTGGCGGGCGAGCGGCTCCGCGCCCTTCGAGGAGGAGGACAAGTCCTTCGCCGAGGAGCTGGCCGCCCGGGCGGCCGTCGCCATCGACAACGCCCGCCGCTACACCCGCGAGCACGCCATGGCCGTCACCCTCCAGCGCAGCCTCCTGCCCCGTGGCATACCCGAGCAGAACGCCCTGGAGGCGGCCTACCGCTACCTGCCCGCCCGGGCGGGGGTGGGCGGCGACTGGTTCGACGTCATCTCGCTGTCCGGCGCCCGGGTGGCGCTGGTGGTCGGCGACGTCGTCGGCCACGGCCTGCACGCCGCGGCCACCATGGGCCGGCTGCGTACCGCCGTGCACAACTTCTCCACCCTGGACCTGCCTCCCGACGAACTGCTGGGCCACCTGGACGAGCTGGTGGCCGGCATCGACACCGAGGAGGACGCGGGCGGGGAACGGGACGGACAGGGGGTCACCGGGGCCACGTGCCTGTACGCCGTCTACGACCCCGTCTCCGGGCGGGTGGCGGCCGCCACCGCCGGTCACCCCGGGCCCGCGGTCGTCCACCCGGACGGGAGCGTGACCTTCCCCCGTATGCCGGTTTCCCCGCCGCTGGGCCTGGGCGCCGGGCTGCCCTTCGAGAGCGCCGAGCTGACCCTGCCCGAGGGTTCGCAACTGGTCCTGTACACCGACGGGCTGATCGAGGACCGCGGCCGCGACCTGGACGCCGGCCTGGACGCCTTGCGTACCGCCCTGGAGGGAGCCGGCCGGACACCGGAGACCACCTGCGCCGCCGTGATCGAGGCCATGCTGCCCTCCCAGCCGAGCGACGACATCGTGCTGCTGGTGGCCCGAACGCGCCGACTGGACCCCGCCGACTACGCGGAGTGGGACGTGCCCCGCGACCCCGCAGCGGTGTCCCCGGTCCGGAGCGCCTGCGCCCGCCGCCTGGCCGACTGGGGCCTGGAGGACATCGGCTTCGCCACCGAACTCATCCTCAGCGAGCTGATCACCAACGCCATCCGCTACGGCGGCGACCCGATCACCGTACGGCTCCTGCACGGCCGCAACCTGATCTGCGAGGTCTCCGACGGCAGCAGCACCTCGCCGCACCTACGCCGCGCCAGAACCACCGACGAGGGTGGTCGCGGCCTGTTCCTCGTCTCCCAGTACGCCGAACGCTGGGGCACCCGGTACACCCCCGAGGGCAAGGTCATCTGGACCGAACAGCCCCTCCACGGCGGTGTGGCGGACGCCGCCGGGCTCGGTGACGCGCTGCTCGACCAGTGGAGCGACGAACCCCTCTGACCGGCCCGGGGCCGTACCACGGCCGCCGCGAACGCGGAGGTGTGCGACCCGGGCGGCGCGGGGTTGGGCGTGACCATGACAGTGACTTCCGTCCCGGCGGCCCGCCGCCCCGCCCGGCAGCTCCTCGCCGCGTCCGTGGGCAACGCCGTGGAGTGGTACGACTGGTACGCCTACACCTTTCTCGCCACGTACATCGCCGGCCAGGTCTTCCCCAGGAGCTCCGGCAACTCCCTCGTCCCGCTGCTGTCCACCTTCGCCGTCTTCGCGGTCGGCTTCTTCATGCGGCCCCTCGGCGGCCTGCTCATGGGCGCCGTCGCCGACCGGCACGGCAGGCGGGCCGCGCTGACCGTCACCATCCTGCTGATGGGCGGCAGCAGCCTCCTGGTCGGCCTGACACCGACGTACGCCGCCGCCGGCGTCCTCGCCCCGGTGGTGCTGGTCACCGCCCGCCTCCTGCAAGGCCTCTCGGTCGGCGGCGAGTTCGCCGCCTCCACCACCTTCCTCGTCGAGTCGGCGGGGCCCGGCAGGCGCGGCCTGTTCTCCAGCTTCCAGTATGTCTCCACCACCATCGGCCAGCTCGCCGCCTCCGGCATCGCCGCCGCCCTCGTCGCCGGCCTCGGCGAGCACCGGATGGAGGGCTGGGGCTGGCGCGTCCCGTTCGTCGTGGGAGCCGCCCTCAGCCTCGTGGGCTTCTGGATCCGCCGCGGGGCCGAGGAGACCCTCCGGCCCACCGGCGAACCCGCCGGCCGCCCCCGCCCCGGGCTCTTCGACGCGCTCCGCCGCCACCCCCGCGAATCGCTGCTGATCTGCGGCATCACGACCGGCGGCACCATCGCGTACTACACCTGGACCTCCTACCTGCCCACGTACGCCGAACTCAACGCCGGCGTCGACAAGGCCGACGCGCTGCTCGCCGGCACCCTCTCGCTCGGCTTCTTCGCCCTGCTCCAGCCCCTGGGCGGGCTCCTCTCGGACCGCTACGGCCGCAAACCCCCGCTGCTCTTCTTCGGCATCGGCTTCGCCCTGCTCACCGTGCCCCTGCTGCGCGCGATCGGCGACTCCTTCGCCTCCCTGCTCCTCGTCCAGTGCGCGGGCATGGTCCTGCTCACCGGGTTCACCTCGGTCTCGGCCGCGGTCAACGCGGAGGTCTTCCCCGCGCGCGTGCGGGCCGCCGGCATCGGCTTCCCGTACTCGCTGACCGTGGCCCTCTTCGGCGGGACGGCGCCCTATGTGGGCACGCTGTTCACGGAGTTGGGCCACCCGGGCCTGTTCCCCTGGTACGTGTCCGTCCTGTGCCTGGTGTCCGCCGCCGTGTACCTGCGGCTGCCCGAGAGCGCCCACAAGGAACTGGAACGGTGACCAAAGTCCGTGCTTCCCCCAACGACACGGGGGTACCTGGGCAGCCGTGGCCGCTCGCGGAGCGGCGGGTGGCGCCGCCCGGCTGTGTGCCGATGGACGGATGTCCCCGGCGCTTCCGTTTTGTCCCACCCCGCGACGGTCATGGCTGTGGAGTCCCTGTCCCGAGCACGGAGGAAACGATGCCGAACCCCCACCCCCTCAAAGCGGCCGCCGAGAAGCTGACCGAGGCCGTACGCGGCGACGGCGGTCCCACCGCCGACATCCCCGGCGCGCCCGCCCCCGAGCCGGCCCCGCTCGACGAGCCGACCGAGGTGCGCGGCCCCCTCCCGCCCAAGCCGGACCAGGGCGGACCGGAGACGTACAGCCCCACGGGGCAGCCCACCGGCGCCGAACAGCCGCGGATGGCGCAGGGCGACCCGTACCTCACCACCGCCCAGGGCGCGCGGCTCCACGAGAGCGACAAGTCCCTCAAGGCCGGCAGCAGGGGTCCCGTCCTGCTCCAGGACCACCACCTGCGCGAGAAGATCACGCACTTCGACCACGAGCGCATCCCCGAGCGGGTCGTCCACGCCCGCGGCGCCGCCGCCCACGGCGTCTTCCAGGGGTACGGGACGGCCGCCGGCGTCACCAAGGCCGCGTTCCTCGGCAAGGACGTCCAGACGCCGGTGTTCACCCGCTTCTCCACGGTGCTCGGCTCGCGCGGCTCGTCGGACACCGTGCGTGACACGCGAGGCTTCGCGACGAAGTTCTACACCGGCGAGGGCGTCTTCGACCTGGTCGCCAACAACATCCCGGTGTTCTTCATCCAGGACGCCATCAAGTTCCCCGACATCATCCACGCCGGAAAGCCCCACCCCGACCGGGAGATCCCGCAGGCCCAGAGTGCCCACGACACCTTCTGGGACTTCGTCACGCTGCACACCGAGGCCACCCACCACACGCTGTGGAACATGTCCGACCGGGGCATCCCGCGTTCCTTCCGGATGATGGAGGGCTTCGCCGTCCACACCTTCCGCCTCGTCAACGCGGAGGGCCGCACCACCCTGGTCAAGTTCCACTGGAAGCCGAAGCTCGGCGTGCACTCCCTCGTCTGGGAGGAAGCACAGATGATCAACGGCATGGATCCCGACTTCCACCGCCGGGACCTCGCCGACGCCATCGAGGCCGGGGCGTACCCCCAGTGGGAGCTGGGCATCCAGACCTTCCCCGACACCCCCGAGCAGACCTTCGAGGGCATCGACCTGCTGGACCCGACCAACATCGTCCCCGAGGAGCTGGCCCCCGTACAGCCGATCGGCCTGCTGACCCTCAACGCCAACCCGTCCAACTTCTTCGCCGAGACCGAACAGGTCGCCTTCCACCCCGGCCACCTCGTCCCCGGCATCGACATCACCGACGACCCGCTGCTGGCCGGGCGTCTCTTCTCCTACCTCGACACCCAGATCAGCCGGCTCGGCGGCCCCAACTTCGCCCAGATCCCCATCAACCGCCCCCACGCCCCGGTCAACGACATGACCCGCGACGGCATGCACCAGACGGCCGTGCACACCGGCGTCGCCCCCTACCGCCCCAACTCGCTGGACGGCGGCTGCCCGTTCACCGCGGGCGCCGACACCGGCGCGTACATCGAGGTACCGCGGGAGATCCCGGCGGCGAAGAAGGTCCGCGAGGCCCCCGCCTCCTTCTCCGACCACTTCAGCCAGCCCCGCCGCTTCTGGCTCAGCATGACCCCGACCGAGCGCGAGCACATCGCCGCCGCCTACACCTTCGAACTGGGCAAGTGCTACGAGCAGGCCATCAAGGAACGCGGGCTGAAGGTGCTCGCCAACATCGACCCCGAGCTGTGCGAGAAGGTCGCCACCGGCCTCGGCCTGCCCGCCCCCAAGCCCACCGAGCCCCTGGCCATGGTGGAGCCCAGCCCCGCCCTGTCCCAGATCGGTGAGACCTGGCCCACGGACGGCCGGATCATCGGCATCGTCGCCGACGACAACGGCGAACTGGACGGCGTACGCGCGGTACGCCAGGCGGTGCTCGACGCGGGCATGGTGCCGCTCGTGATCGCCCCGGCAGGCGGCGAACTGGGTACGGACGGCGACCCGGTCGCGGTGCAGCGGACCTTCGCCACCGCGCGGTCCGTCGAGTTCGACGCCCTGCTCGTGGCGGGCCTGCCCGGCCACGGCGCCGACGCCTACGGCGCCCGGGACGCCCGGGCGGCCGACGCCGAGCAGCCCACCGCGACGACCGACCCCCGGGTGCTGCTGATGGTCTCCGAGGCGTTCCGGCACGCCAAGGCCATCGGCGGCTGGGCCGGTGCCGAGAGCGTCCTGGAGGCGGCCGGCGTACCGGCCGGCGCCACGGGCGTGGTGACCGGGGACAGCGGCGAGAGCGTCCTCGCACGGGTCACCGAACTCCTCGGCCGCCACCGCGTCTGGGACCGCTTCCCCGCCGCCGCCTGAGCGACGACGCCCCGGGTCACGGCTCCCGGTGCGCGTCGTGCCGCAGCGGCGTGATCTGCTCGATGTCGTAGCGGGCGCGCAGCGCGGCGATCGCCGCGTGGTCCGGGGGCCCGTCCCGGTCGAGGATCTCGATGAGCTCCTCGAAGTACCGCTCGTGGTCCGGCGGGGGCGACGCCTGGAAGAACATCCTGGCGGGCTCGTCCGTACGGTTGGCGAACGCGTGCGGACAGCCCGGCGGGACCACGATCACCGTGCCCGGCGTGGCCCGGACCGTGCGCCGCCCCGACGGCGACTCCCAGTGCCGCCAGTCGTCGCCGGTCCGCACCCGGGGTTCGAACGCCAGGACGTCCAGTTCCCCTTCCAGGATGTAGAACAGCTCCTCGCTGCGGGCGTGCACATGGGCCCCCACGTCGAACCCGGGAGGCACCACCACCTCGAAGCTCGACGCCGCCCGGGAGTGCTCGCCCGTCACCTTGAAGGTGACCTCCTGGGCGGGCGACCGCAGCCTCCGCCCGTGCCCCGTCGGCACCAGCAGCCCGTCGGGGGCGTCGGCCAGCGCGGCGGCCGGCGCCCCCTGATGCGCCGTCACCAGGTCACCGGAAGGGACTGGGGACCACGGATGAGCGCGCCACGGCGGAAGGGGACCGCGTGGACCGGCACGGCGAGCCGCAGCCCGGGGAACCGGTCCAGGAAGGCGTCCACCAGCAGCTCCGACTCCATCCGGGCGAGCATGGCCCCCACACAGAAGTGCGGCCCGTACCCGAACGCCACATGCGGATTCGGGCTGCGGTCGAAGTCCAGCGTCTCCGGGTCGGGGAAGACGTCCGGGTCCCGGTTGGCCGCCAGGTACGAGACGTAGACCGGCTCGCCGGCCCGGATGCGTACCCCCGCCACCGTCACGTCCTCCAGGGCGATGCGGGACAGGCCGACGGCGCTGCGGTGCGGGATGTAGCGCAGCATCTCGTCGATGGCGCGCGGCCGGGCGGCCGGCTCGGCACGCAGCCGCTCCATGTGCTCGGGGTGGGTGAGCAGGATGAACAGCATGTTGCCGCAGTTGTTGGTGACCGCCTCGCCGCCGATCTGGATCAGCAGCGCCAGCCCCACCGCCTCCGACGCGGTGATCTCACCGTTCGCCACGGCCGTCCCCAGCAGCCCGATGACGCTCTCCTCGTCGTCCCGGTCGTCCCGGTCGTCGCCGATGTCGCCGTCACGCGGCTGGCGGAGCAGATCGGCGAAGTACGCGCACATGTCGTCCTTGGCTCGCTGGCTGCGCTCGGCACCGTGCGCGGAGGACAGGATCAGGTTCGTCCACTCGTGCATCCGGGGCCGGTCGATCGGGGGCACGCCCATCAGCTCGCACACCACGGCGAGCGGGAACGGCCCCAGCAGCCTCTCGGTGAAGTCGGCCGGCGGGCCGTCGGCCAGCACCTCCTCGACCAGCTCGTCCAGCATCCGCCGCGCCCGGTCCCGCAGCCGCTCCACGCCCCGCGTGGTGAACGCGGGCGCCACCGCCCTGCGCAGCCGGGTGTGGTCGGGCGGGTCCTCGAAACCCACCGCCCCGTCGACCGGGATGAAGTGCGGCGCCAGCCGGGTGACGTCGTTGTCGACGACCAGCTTCCGGCTGAAGCGGGGGTCGTTCGTCACGGCCCTGACGTCGTCGTAGCGCGTCACCAGCCACGCCCAGCCCTCGCCGTTGGGCAGTTGGATCCGGGTGATCGGGCCTTCCCGCATCAATTCGGCGAGCACGGGGTCGAAGTCCACCCCGAACAGGTCGAGGGCGGGCCAGTGACGCACGGGGGGCAGTGCGGGCGGTGCGGTCGTGGTCGTCGTCTCATCCAACACGGGTCGGTTCCTCCACCAGGACACGGTCGGGTACGTCCTTGAGCTTGCGCGTGGGAACGCGCTCGGGCACCTGGTCGGAGACCGTCCAGCGGCCGAGCGACATCTCGGCCGTGATGCCCGGCCCGAAGCCCGCGAGGAGCCCGCGCGCGGTGTGCTGGGCGCTGCCCTCGTCGAACAGCCGCCGCAGCGCGTCCAGGACCACGGCGCTGGCGATGTTCCCGTACTCGGTCAGCGTGGCGCGGCTGAAGCGGAACGCCTCCGACGGTACGCCGAGGAACTTGCTGAGGTCGTCCAGGATCCTTGGACCACCAGCGTGGATGATGTAGAAGTCCAGGTCGGAGGCGTCCCAGCCGTGCTGCCCCGCAAGCTCCTTGAGGGCCGGCGCCAACGGCTCCATGGTGCCGGGCACTCTCTTGTCGAGCTTGAAGTGGAACCCGGTGGCGCGCACGTCGTACGCGATCCAGTCCTCCGTCTCCGGAACCAGGTACGAGCCGTTGCGCTCCAGCGTCACGCCCGTGCCGCCCCGGCCCCGCATCACGGCGGCCGCGAGTCCGTCACCGAACAGTCCGTTGGACAGCAGGTTGCCCACGCCCAGGTCGGTCGGCTGGTAGCACAGCGAGCAGAACTCGCACGCCACGATGAGCGCGTTCGCCTCCGGGTAGGCGGTGCAGAAGTCGTGCGCCCGGTTGATCGCCGCGCCGCCCGCCGCGCACCCGAGCTGGGCGATGGGCACCTGCCGGGTGTCGCCGCGGAAACCCATCGTGTTGATCAGCCACGCCGTCAGCGAGGGCATCATGAAGCCCGTGCACGACACATAAATGATCATGTCGATGTCCGCGGCGCGGAGCTCCGCGTCCTCCAGCGCCCGCTCGATGACCGCCGGCACCCGGGCCTTGGCCTCCGCCTCGTAGATCTGGTTGCGTATCTCGAAGCCGTCGTGCCGGAGCGTCTCCTCGATCGGCCGCAGCAGGTGCCGCTTCTGCACTCCGGTGTTCTCCATCAGCCGCAGCGCCAGTTGGAGCTGCGGGTGGTCCGCGTGGATGGTCCGTGCCAGGTCGAGCGTCTGCTGCATGGTGATCACGTGCTCGGGAACGGACACCGCGGGTCTGCACAACGTGGCCATGACGTATGCCCTTTCGTCGCGTTTGCATTCAAAGGATCAGGGACCGGCGATCGCCGCGCGCGTCGAAGAGAACCCACCCGATTACGGCAAACCGGTGACCCCCCGCCGTCCACGCCATGCCCGGCGCGCCCGCCGCCGGGTGCCCGGCCGTCCCACCGCCGCAACCGCGACCGGTGCCGCGTTCGCCCGGACGGCGGAGCAGCGGATGCCCCGGACGGAGGGGGCGGCGCAGCATGGGCCAGTGCCCCTCCATTTCCGCATCGTCCACGGCCGCCCGACCGTCACCGAACTGGCGGCCGTCACCGCCGTACTGACCGCACTCGCGTGCCGGACCGCGACGGAACGCCCCGGCGCCGGGACGTCCCCGCGCCGGGCGGAGTGGGACCGCGGCTGGCGCGCCCACCCCCCGCCCGGCTCGTGGCGCACCCGCTTCGGCCGCCCGTTCCGGCACTCCTGAGGCGCGGCACCATTGAAAGAGCGTGTTGGCCTGGCGGGGACCCTGGATGGACCGATATCCTGTTCGATCTCGCGAGGCCCGGGTGGCACAGGGGCGGCACACATTCCGCAGTCCGGCACTGTGAGTGGCGGCCTGCGCGCCCCCACGGGTGGTGGCAGACCAGGCTCAGGTCGCCATGAAGCGGACCGGCTCGAGTGCCTCCCTCTGAAGGGCGGCTGCCCGCGCCGCCTCCCGGCACCGTGGCGACGAACCCGTCGGACAGGGGGCCACGACGGCATCGCTCGCTCTGTGGTGCCATGCGAGGAGGGCATCGACGAGCGCTTTGCATGTGCCGGCAGTTCTTCCGTTCGGCGCTCGACAGTAGTCCGAGCAGCAGCTAGGCGCGGGCCGCAGCTCGGGGTTCGACTCGCTTGAACCGGCCTGCGACCCAGGCCATAACCGATCTGACATGGCCCGCCAGCGGGCAGGGTCTACGCTATGGCCCGCGGCCACCGCACGATCCCCGGGAGTCCCGACAACCCCCGATGGTCACGCGGTGGCCATACCTGTTACCCAGTTGGGTCTGTGCCGGGGCTCAGCAGTTGTCACCAGCGCAGCCGGATGACGTGGTGAGTGGGGTTTGCCGAAGCAGTCCGGCTGCCACCAGCGAGGCAAGCGGCCTGTCACACATCCTGACTCGACAGCACTTCTGTCACCGGCTACGGGAGGGTATGTGACGGGCCCGACAGGTCACTGGATCAGGTCGGTGTGTGGATGTTCGGGGGAGGTCGGGCAGACGTAGATCTGCATGTTGTCCGTGCTGCCTACTTCCACGCTCGTCGGCTGCGCGGGATTCTGGCCCGCGTAGTAGGAGCCGGCGAGGACGGCGGCCTGGTCTTCCTGCGGCGCCCAGCTATGACCTTCACCGCCGTCCCACTCCCAGGAAGCGATCGTCAGTAGCGGGACCATTTGTACCTGGCACACAGCGCAGTACCGGGGGTTCGGGTCGGTGCGGCCCCAAGGGGGCCAGCCGCCGACCTTCCAACCGGGTGCGTTGCCCAGGTGAATGGAATAGAAGTCGCGGGGATACTCCGCGTAGGAGCCGTCCACGCCGGCGCCGGCCGCCTGCCACCTGTTCCAGTCCTCCAGCATCCGCTGAAGTTCCGGGCTCAGATCCAGGCTGTTGGGGTATTCGGTGATCGCTTCTGGCGCCAGCACGCACGGCTCCGGCACGTAACCCGGATAGTCCGCCTCGTGCGGTTCCGGTGGTGCGGCGAGGATGTCGCCGACCTCCGCGGCCGCCCGCCAGAACAGTGCGGTCGCCGGCTTGTAATCCGGTTCGTGCTCGTACGGGCACCAGAGAATCTGAAGCAGATCGGCCTGCCCGGGCGGCCGCAACAGGGGTATGTCACGCAGGAACAGCTGAGCCACGGGCAACATCGGGACCGGGCATTCGGCGGGCCATGGGGGGCCGGCGTCGAGTCGTTCGGCGAGCCGCGCGGCATTGCGCTCCTTGAGCGCTTCCTCCTCGGGCGTGAATGCGGGAGGTCGGTCGTCAGGGCGCCACCGGGACTGCAACCGTCTCTGGAGCCGCACTTCGGTCGGTGACTGGCGGAATCCAGTGTCCACGTGCAAGTGCGTGTCTTCGCAGTGCGGCCACGGCTCCCCTGCCGGCCACAGCAACGGCCCGCCGACCGAGCTGTCCCTGATCGAAGGCGACCCTGGACGCGGATGCAGCCGGATGGCAGGTCGCGCGAACCGAGCCAGTTCGGGAAAGACCGCGGTCACCTCGACAGGCCGCGGCGGAGTAGTGCGTACGAAACCCATGCCGGTGATCCTGTCACCAGCCACTGACAGTCCCTTGCCGTCTCAACCCGCGTCAGCGCTTCTTTTCGATCTAGACTTGGCAGCTCGCTGACGTCACCGGCTCTGACGGCGGTGGAAGCCCTGGATCCCTGGAGGGAGGACGGCGGTGCACATCGTGCCCTGGGTACACGTCGTTCCGGAGCAAGGTGCCCTGCCTGTCGATTTGCTGCTTCCCATGACCGGCAGGACGTACGTAGCGCGGCTCGACGGCCGACAGATGCGTGATGCCGACTCCGTCTTCCAGCAGTTCTACGACCGACTGAAGCTGCCGGATTACTTCGGGTGGAACTGGAATGCCCTCTCTGACTGCCTGCGTGACCTGAAGTGGCTGCCCGCAGACCACTACGTGCTGATCGTCGAGGCTGCGGATGAGGCACTGTCGGACGATACCGCCGGACGGCGGCTGCTCTTCGAGACTTTGCTACGGGCAGGACAGCGATGGACCTCCACAAAGCGGCCCGAAGGCATTGACCTCAGCAGGCTCGTAGTCGTCATGTCCTGCAACGCAGCATCCGTTTCCGGCCTGCAGGCACACATGCGCTTGTGCTGGGAAGAGACGGTCTCGTCATAGGGAAGGCTTCATCCCCGGACCAGAGGAAGATGCTCGCGACTGGGAGTCCGCCCAGGTAGGTGGTCGCGGTCTTCTCGTTGCACGTGGCGATGCCGCGTACTGCTTCAAGCGGTTGATGCACCGCTCAACCGTGTTGCGCTGCTCGTATGCCTCGCGGCCAAAGACCGGGGGCCGGTCATTGCGGCTTCCTCGACGCAGTCGGTGGCCCCGCTGGTCCATTTTCGGCGGAGGTCATCGCGACCTGGGGAATGACATCACGAAACCCGAGGGGGGCGCGCCATACTTGTCTTTTGCCAAGTAGTCGATATGGGCGGGGATTTGCGGTGCGTCATATGGTGCGTGGGGTGGCAGCGGCAGCACTCTTGCTCGGCCTGACTGCGTGCGGCGGAAACAGCGGCGACGCTGCGCCTCGGGCTGACGGGGGCACGCGGGCCAGTGGCGGTGAGAAGAGTACCGGCGCACCGGCCAACGGCACCGGGAGCGGGGGTGTGCCGGACACACCCGGTCCCGTGGCGTCGTACGCTGCCCCCGACGAGTGGACCGAGCCGCAGCGGTGGTCGCTGCTTCCGCGAGGGCGGCGTATCGATGGCCGCGGCAGCGTGGTCGGCTTCCCGCACACGACCGAGGGCGCCGTGGCGATGATGAAGGCCTCCAGCGAGACGTCCATCGAGGAAGGCAGGTCCGCGGTCGACGAGCAGTTGCGCCTCTACTACTCGTACCTGAGTGCCGGTGACCAGTCCGCGCAGAGGGCCGAGCAGGTCGAGCAGAACGCCATGCAGACCGACAAGACCCTGGCCCAGCAGGCGGGAGTAGGCCCGGGGCAGGGACTGCCCTCCGGCGCGTACATGCGCAGCCATGTGGTCGGCTACAAGGTCATTCAGGCGTCGGGAGACGAGGTCAGCGCGTGGGTGCTGGCCCGTGTCACGCAGAAGGCGGGAGAGCTGGCGAAGGAGTCCGGCGGCTACACCCGCACCCTGGTCGGGGTGCGGTGGGAGGGCAGTGACTGGAAGCTGTCCGGTGGCGTGACCAAGGGGGCTCAGCAGGCGACACAGGGCATGCCGAAGCCTCCCATGGTGGCCCCGGGTGACGCCGTGTTCAACGAGGCAGGATGGGTGGCGATCCGAGAGGCATCGTGAGGCGGCGCTCCCGGCTTCCCTGGTGCCCAGTGCACAACATGCCGGCGCCTGGGGCACCAGCGGCCCGCTCCTTCGTCGGCCCGGACCGGAGCCGAGCCGGAAGCAGTGCAGGCTGGGCTGTCCATCGGCCCAAGTCTGCCGCCGCGCGAAGGTCCGAGCTTCGATCCGTGGATTGCCTCCCAGCGCTCCAGGCCCGGTTCGGAGCCCTTCTGACGGCCTGACGCCCGCTGAGCGGGACGACAGCACCGGCGTATCAGACGCGTGACATGGGCGAGGGAAGATTTCCAGACGCCAATCATATATTCCCATTTAGTAACTCACGCGAGTTAAACGCGGTGTGTCGGCTTGCGTGCCGGGCACTTCCCCCTTGCGCAGACGCTCAAGCAGGCGGTGAAAGGAGGTGAGGAGCTGTGCGCGAGAGTTGTGACATCGAGCCGGCGGAGGTCTACGAGCCGCCGGTGCTGGAGGAGGTCGGCGGTTTCACCGAGGAGACCGAAGGTTTCCGTGGTCACAGGTGGGACGGCTGGGCCGGGTTCCACCGGTGGGGGTGACGTCCATGTGCGGCGAGTGTTGGTTCGCGGTCCTGCCGGACTGCGACGCGGCGCTCGCCGCGTTCCGTCGGCTACGCGGTGGGGCCCGCCATGTGGTGGCGCACGAGTCCGGCCGGCCCTGGCTGGTCGGGTGCTGGAGCGCGGACCGGGTGCGGATCGTCGAGGCCGGTCAGGTACGTGTGGCGTTGCTCGGGGTCTGCGGAGCGAGTGAGACGGAACTGCGGCGACGGGCCGACGGGGTGAGCACCACGGCGCAGGCCGAGCAGGTCGTGCGGGGCGTAGCGGGGTGTTTCCACCTGCTGGCGTCAGTGCGCGGGGAGGTGTACGCGCGGGGAACGGCGTCCGGGGCGCGGCGGTTGTACCGTGCCGCGGTGGACGGGGTCGCCGTCGTCGCCGACCGTGCCCGGACGCTGGCGTGGCTGACGGGGGCGGAAGTGGACGCGCGCCAGATGGCCGCACGCATCGCGTTCCTGGGGCCCACTCCCTTCCCGCTGGACCGGGCCTCGATGTTCCGTGGAGTGTGCGCGTTGCCGCCCGAGCGCGCCGTTCGCCTCGACCGCAACGGGCGCGCCGACGAGCGTCGGTGGTGGCGGGCGCCGGAGCAGGAGTTGCCGTTGGCCGAGGCGGCGGTGGGGTTACGGGACGCGCTGCGGGACGCGGTGGCGGTGCGGGTGAGCCCGGGGCAGGTATGGGCGGCGGATCTCTCCGGTGGCATGGACTCGACCTCGTTGTGCTTCCTGGCCGCGGAAGCCGGGGCGCGACTCACCGTCTGCACCTTGGAGTTGAGCGACGCGGCCAATGACGACGCCCGCTACGCCCGCGTGGCCGCGGCGCGTCTGCCCAGCGGCACCACTCACCTGACCTTTCCCATCGCGGGCCTGCCGCCCTACCTCACGGGTTTGGGCGAAGGCGGTGAACCGGACGACGAGCCGTCGCTGAAGTGGCGCGACCTGGCGCAGCAGCACCACATCCGTTCGGTGCTGCGCGCGTCCGGGGCCGGGCGGCGGCTGTGCGGGCAGGGCGGGGACCACGTAGTCCTGCCGCCCGTCTGTCACCTGCACGACCTCGTACGACACCGGCCGGCCACGGCCATCAGCCAATTGGGTGCCTTCGCCGCCATGCAGCGCTGGCCACGCGGCGCGACGGCGCGCTGCCTCGCCGACCGACGGGGGCACTCCGCCTGGCTGGTCGGGAAGGCAACGCGCCTGGCCAACGCGTCGAGGGAGTCCGGCGCCCCCGACCTGGGCTGGGCAGCGCCGATGACACCCACGCCGTGGGCCACCGAGCACACCCTGCAGGCAACGGCGGAGCTCCTGCGCCAGGTGGCCGCGGATGTCCCCCCGCTGACCGGTACCCGCGGCCGGCACCGGTGGATCCACCAGATCCAGCAGGCCGGACGGGTCGCCGTCACCTACGACCAGCACGGCATGGCGCTCGAAATGCCCTTCTGCGACGACGCGGTCGTCGAGGCATGCCTGTCCGTCCGCCCGCACGAGGCGCTCGATCCGTGGTGCTACAAGCCGCTGCTGGAACAAGCGATGCGCGGCATCGTGCCGGACCATCTGCTGGACCGGACGACAAAGGGTGACGCCGGCGCCGAGTGGCATGCCGGGATGAAGGCGCAGCAGCCGCTTCTCGCCGCCTGGGCCGACTCCTCGCTCCTCGTCGCCGCCGGGCTGGCCGACCGCGACACCCTGCGCCGTGCGTGGCTGAGCCCCGGCACGCTGCCCGCGGCCTGCGGTCCAGCGGTCGAGACCGTACTGGCCGCCGAATCCTGGCTGCGGGACATCCAGACGCACCCCACACCGGACCACCTCAAGGAGCACCCCCGTGACCCTGACACTGTGCCGTGATGTGACCGCCTGCGACACCGGCGACGGCATGGTCCTGCTCGACGGCCGCCGCGGCCGCTACTGGCAGCTCAACGCCACCGGCGCCCTCATCCTGCACGCGCTGCTTCGCGGTGACGACAGCGCCCGCATCGCCGAACAACTGGCCCGCGCCCGCCCCGTCACCGCCGAACAGGCCGCCCAGGACATCAGCGACCTGATCGCCCGGCTCTCCAGGGCACGGCTGGTGCGGGAGGGAACAACGCCATGAGCCAGGTACTCGACAGCCACCGCGCCCCGATCCCCTTCCACCATCGCTGCTTGGCACACGTGGCGGTCGGTGCCGCGCGTCTCCTCGCCCACCTCACCCCGAAGCGCCTCGGCACTCTGCTCGCCCTGCTGCGACACGGTGCCCGCCCGGCCACCTACCAAGAGGCACTGCGCGCCCGCTGCAACGTCACCACCGTCAGCACCTTGTGCGCGGGCAGATACTGCCTCCAGCGTTCCCTCGCCACCGTCCTGCTGTGCCGGATGCGGGGCGCCTGGCCGACCTGGTGCACCGGCGTGCGGACGCCGCCCTTCAGCGCCCACGCCTGGGTCGAGGCCGAAGGGCGCCGGGTGGGCGAGCCGGCCGAGACCGCCTCGTACCGCACACTCCTCGCCGTCCCGCCACACGAGCCGGCGCCCTGACACCGGGAGGGCGTGTTGGGCGATGGGAGGGCGGGCGGTCAACTTCTTTGTGCCATCTGCCAGTACGGTGGTCCGGCGGGGCGGGGCAGAATCTCCGCCACGACCACGACCACGACCACGACCACGACCACGACCACGACCAGAATCACGCCCACGACCGGCGAACCTCCCAGTCCGGAGGACCGGCGTGGCCACGTACGGAACGAAGCGCACGAGGGGGCGGCACGTGAGCGTGCAGCAGTACGACCGGATCGGCGAGGCATTCGAGGGGTTCAAGTCCCTGCCGCTGATGCGTTACGGGGAGGTGCCGAGCTTCCTCGGCATGGTCGGGGACGTGAGCGGCAAGTCGGTTCTCGACGTGGCGTGCGGCACCGGCTTCTACAGCAGGGAGTTCACCCGGCGCGGCGCCAAGGACGTCCTCGGTGTCGACATCTCCGTCGAGATGATCGCCGCCGCCCGGGGGAGCGAGCAGCGTGACCCGCTGGGGGTGCGTTACGAGGTCGGTGACGTGGCCGAGCTGCCGCCTCTCGACCGGCGCTTCGACATCGCCGTGGGAGTGCAGTGCCTCAACTACGCCGAGGACATCGCGGCGATGGAGCGGATGTGCCGCAACATCCACCGGAGCCTGGTACCGAGTGGAGAGTTCTTCGTGCTCGCCCAGAGTCCCGACTACCGGTTCGAGCGCCCTTCCCTGGAGAAGTACGGATTCCTCTGCGAGCCGACCGGCGAGGAGGCCGAGACCGGTCCGATCGTGCGAGTCACGGCTCTGCTCGACCCGCGGCCGATCAGCATCGTCACCGCGGCCCCGCGCCGCGAGGTCTACGAGCGGTCCCTGCGGGCGACCGGGTTCAGGGAGGTGGAGTGGGTTCCGCTCCAGGTGTCCCAAGCCGGCCTGCGCGAGTTCGGCGAGGACTTCTGGGCGGACCTCCTCGCGAACCCGCCGCTGGAGATGCTGCGCTGCCGTGCCTGACCGGCCGGCCGACGAGCCCCGTAGCGCGGGAGACCGACATGCGGTGCCATTGAGGCGCGGCACCATGGAGGGGTGAACGCGACCGACGACGTGCGACTGCTCCTGACGTCCGACACCCACGTGCCCAAACGCGCCAAGGAGCTGCCCGCACAGCTCCTCGCGGGCATCGAGGCCGCCGACGTCGTGCTGCACGCCGGCGACTGGGTGGACACCGCCACCCTCGACCTGCTGGCGGCCCGCGCCAAGCGGCTGCTGGCCGTCCACGGCAACAACGACGGCCCCGAGCTGCGCGCCCGCCTGCCCGAAGTGGCCCGCGCCGAGCTCGGCGGGCTGCGGTTCGGCGTCGTCCACGAGACGGGCCCCGCGCAAGGCCGCGAACGCCGGTGCGAGGAGCGGTTCCCCGACCTGGACGTCCTGGTCTTCGGGCACAGCCACATCCCCTGGGACAGCACGGCGCCCGGCGGTCTGAGGCTGCTCAACCCCGGCTCGCCCACCGACCGCCGGCGCCAGCCGTACGCCACGTACATGACCGCCGTCGTCACCGGCGGCCGGCTGGCCGAGGTCCGCCTCCACCGGCTGCCTCCACGCCACCCGGTGGGGCCCGGCGCCCGGTAGAGCGGATACGGTGCTGGTGTGGAGATCGACAGGGAGGAACCGGCCGGGACGGCGCTGCTGCTGGCGGCCGCCCCCGTCGGCAAGGGACGGCTGATCGACGCGGTGGGCGTGCTTCCGGCGCTCGCCGCCGTACCCCCGGGCGCGCTGACCGGCACGGCGGCCGCGACACTGGTCGAGCTGGCGGACCCGCTCGACCCGCAGGCCGTGCTCACCCGGCTCCGGGCCGCCGTCGCCACGCCCGGCCCCCTCTCGCTCTACATCGCCGGGCAGCTCCACCTCGACCACCGCCAGCACCTGCCGCACCTGGCGCTGGCACGCACGTCACCCGCCACCCTCCGCTACACCGCGCTGCCCTGGCACTGGATCGCCGGCGAGCTGAAACTCCGCCGCCCGGGCACCACCACGGTCGTCGTCGACCTGGTCGCCGACGCCCCGACCTGGCAGCGGCTCACCACGGACCGGGGCCTCCTCGCCCTCTGCCACGGAGTACGCGTCTACGGCCGCCTCGTCCCGCCGCCCGGGCGCCGTGCGATCGCCAGCCCCGACTACCTCAAGGCCTGCGCCGCCGTCTGGCGCAGCGGAGCGCGCCCGCCGCTCCCGGCCCTGCACGAACAGGTCCTCGCACAGACCGGCGTCGCCCAGGGCGCACTGCTGTACGCCGCCGACTTCCCGCCCACCCCCGCGCCGGCGCCCGCGCCCACCCCCGCGCCGGCGCCGTCACCCGTACCCGCCGTGCCCTCCGCACGCCCGGCGCCCGACGCCGATCCGCTGCCGTCGATCCTCGCCGCCGCCACCTCCGGCCGCCACGGCGAGGCGGCGGCCGCCGCCGCGGCCTGGGAGCAGCACGCGCACCGGACGTACGGCTCCGGATCGCCCGAGGCGATCCACTGGCTGGAGGTGCGCGCCGACCTGGCCCGCCTCGCCGGGGACCCGGCCGCGAGCTGCCGGTTGTGGATGGTGGCCGCCGAGGCCAGACTGGCGCGGCAGCAGACCCGGGACGACCCCGACGTCGAGGGCGCCGTCGACCGCGCCCACCACCAGTGGGAGCGACTGCGCGACCCGGAGGCCGCCCGCGCCCTGGGCCCGGCGCTGGTCGCCCTGCGCCGCCGCGTACCCGGCCGCCGGCGCGGGGCGCTCCAGGTGCTGCAACGCCGGCTCGAACAGTGGCACGACACCACCGAAGGTGTCATGCGCTGACACGATGGCCGAAACCGTCCGCTGCGCCGGGCGGGTACGGCCATTCGCGTCACCGCCGCCCCGGCTCTCCCTAGCATGTGCCTCTCGTACGACCGACCTGACGGCACCGAAGCGGATGAGGACTGGATGGCACGCGAGTTGTGGAGCCCTGACGCCATCGACACGACCGTGCCCAGCGTGGCGCGCATGTACGACTACTTCCTGGGGGGCAGCGACAACTACGCGTCCGACCGCGAGGCGTGCGAACTCCTGCTGAAGCAGGTGCCCAGCACCAAGGCCCTGGCGGTGAACAACCGGCACTTCCTGCGGCGCGTCGTGCGCGTGCTGGCCGCGGAGTACGGAATCCGCCAATTCATCGACCACGGCTCGGGCCTGCCCACGCAGGACAACGTCCACCAGGTCGCCCAGGCCGTCGACCCCGACTCCAGGGTCGTGTACGTCGACAACGACCCCATCGTGCTGGCGCACGGCCGCGCACTGCTCGACGAGAACGACCGGACCGCGGTCATCCAGGCGGACATGCGGGACACCGAGGGCATCTTCGGCCACGAGGAGACCAGGAGACTGATCGACTTCGACCGTCCCGTCGCGGCCCTGTTCGTGTCGGTCCTGCACTGCATCCCGGACGAGGACGACCCGGCCGCGCTGGTCCGGCGGGTCGCCGAACGCCTCGTACCGGGAAGCTTCCTCGTGGTGTGCCAGCTCGTCAGCGACCGCCCGGAGATCCGGGCCTTCGTGACCGACTTCATGGCGGAGGCCACCGATGGGCACTGGGGGCGGGTGCGCGAGGAGCACGAGGTGACCGAGTTCCTCACCGGGCTGGAGATCCTCGAGCCCGGCCTGGTGGAGGTGTCGACCTGGCGGCCCGACAACGACCTCGCCCCCGTCCAGCAGACCGACGAATGGGTCGAGTGGGGCGGCGTCGGCCGGATCGTGTGACCCCGGCCGCCGGTCGCGGTCGGTACTCGACCGGCCGCCGTACGGCGGTGAGCGCTCGGCCGGCCGCCGCACGGCGGTCACTGATCGACCGGCCGCCGCACGCGGGCGGTACTCGACCGGCCGCCGCACGGCGGTGAGTGCTCGATCCTGCAGCTCGCCCGGCCAGGGCCGTCAGTAGCGCCGGAGTCGCTCGTGCAGCAGCGCGAGCGACTCCTTCGGCGTGAGGGCACACGCCCCCAGCCGGTCGAGCATGTCGCGGTACTGCTCGACGGTCTGCGGCTTCTGGCTGAAGGTGCTGTCCGTCAGGTGCTCGATGTAGACCGCGTCCTTGAGGTCGCCGAGCGCGAACCGCAGGTACGTCACGCCGGTGCCCACGCCCACCGACGCCGTGATGTCCAACGGCGCGACCTGCACGGTGACATGGGACCGTCCCACCATCTCGGCGAGGTGCTCCAACTGCTCCCGCATCACCCGCGGACCGCCGACCGTGCGCATCAGGACCGACTCGTCGATCACCGCCCACAGGCGGGGCGCGTCCGGCAGGTCGAGCTGGCGCTGCCGCTGCTGGCGCAGCTCCACCCGGCGCCGCACGTCGTGGGGCAGGAGCCGGGCGGGCCCGGACTCGATCACCGCACGCGCGTAGTCCGGGGTCTGCAACAGGCCCGGCACGTAGAACGGTTCATAGGTGCGGATGATTGCGGCCGCCCCCTCCAGGGCGACCAGCGGGGTGAAGAAGTCCGACAGGACGTCGCTGAAGGAGCGCCACCAGTCGGGCCGGCGGGACTGCGCGACCAGCCGCTGGAACTCCGCGACCAGTTCCTCGTCCTCCACGCCGTACAAGCGCAACAGCGCCTGGGCGTCGGCCGGTTTGCAGCCGTGCCGGCCCAGTTCGAGCCGGCTGGTCTTCGACCGGGAGAAGCCGAGGCGGGCGTCGACGTCGGCCGGATCGAGCCCGGCACTCACCCGGAGTTCGCGCAGTTTGCCGCCCAGGATCAGCTTCAGGGCGGTCGGGTTGTTCTCGACCGCCCCCAGGGGCCGGACGAACAACGACGGGCTCCGTTCCGTTGCGGTCATCGGGGCGCTCCTGCTCTGTGAGGACACGACAGTATCCAGCACGGGCACGACGCTCCAGAGAGCAGGTCGCTCCGGTGGCCGATTCAGTCCAGTACGGAGTCGAAGTCGCCGTCCCGGGCGCCGGCGACGAAGGCCGCGATCTCCTCACGGGTGTAGATCAGCGCGGGCCCCTGTGGATCACGGGAGTTGCGGACGGCGACCCGGCCACCGGGAAGCGCGGCCAGCTCGACGCAGTTGCCGGTGGCGTTGCTGTGACTGCTCTTCGTCCATGTGACCGAGCTCAGGGCCCCGGCCCCCATACCGTTGATGTACTCCACACCCACCAGCCCCTCGTGTTTCGTTCAGGTGTTCCCGGCCATCCTTGGCTGCAATCCCAGATGCAATTGCATTCGGGGGACGCGGACGACGATACTCGTTCCACATCGGCTGCCGCAGCGTTGAACACCGAAGCCAGCAGGGGGGCTTGCCCAGTGACGGCTCACATGTCGGCCTTACCGCGCACGGATGCCGGGCGGGCCACCGCACCGTCCGGCCTGCCGGACGACGAGGGTCTCGGCTCCTTCGCCGCGTGCGGGCTCGGCGGGTGTCCGCGAAGTGCCGGGCAGGCCCGCCGGTTCGTCCGGGCCACGCTGACCTCGTGGTCACTGCCGTCGCTGGTGCCGGACATGACGCTGGTCGTCAGTGAACTCGTGACCAACGCCTTCCGGCACGCGCTGGTCCCGCCTTCCCCGCCCCTGGAACACCCGGTCTGGCTGGGCCTGTTCAGGTACCCCGGTGCCGTGGTGTGCGCCGTCTCCGACCCCAGCTCCGTCCCCCCGCGGCCGCGCGACGCCGACGACGCCGAGGGAAGCGGCCGGGGCCTCGCCCTCGTCGGCGCTCTCAGCGAGTCCTGGTCCTGGGAGCGGGCGCCGCTGCGCGGCAAGACCGTCTGGGCGACCCTCTCCCTGCCGGGCGACCCGGCCTGACTCTCCCGACACGGCCGGTCCGCACGACGACGCCGTGCGGACCGGCCGGTTCACCTCAGTTCCGGACGGATGCCGAGAGGTTCTCGGAGACGACGTCCTCGAGGATGTGCGACAGGGCGCTGTCGCCCTTGACCGCCGTGGAGTTCTCGGCGCACTGCTGGTTCTGCGTGTCGTTCACCAGGTCCTGGACGCCGATGTTGATCAGCAGGATGTTCTGGACGTCGGCCTGGACCGGCACACCGGCGCACAGCTTGTTGAGCGAGCCCTGAACCAGTCCGATCTGCGGGCTCATGTGGCCGCCGGTCTTGGTGTTGCCGTACGACTGGGTGGAGAAGTTGCCGTTCTGCGTGTCGACGCCGCGGTCACCGTTGGCCGCGGCCATGGGCGCGGACACACCGAGGACGGCAGCGGCAACGCCGGCCGTGGCCAGCACCTTCTTGATCATGTTCGTCCTTCATTGTCGAGACACCCGGGTCCCCCGGGTCCCTTTGCGTAACAGACGGCCCCCCGTCGCGTAACGCCCGCGCCGCCGGGGGACGGTGAGTTCACCCTTCTGCCGCAGTGAGGGGTGACACCCGGGTCCGAACGGTCACACATGGGGGCATGAACCAATCCGCAGCGGACGAGCGGGTCGTCGAACGGCTCGTACCGGCATGGCTGGAGGAGGCGGCGCGGCACGACGCGCGGGCCGCCGAGGAGGCGCGGGAGGGCTGGCGGCGGCGGAGCCTGTCCGCCGACGCCGCCCGGGAGCTGGCCGACTGGGTGACGGCCCGGGTCACCGACACGGCCTTCAACGCGGACGAGGGGCCCCCGCCGGACGTGCCGGTACGCATCAGCGTCGCCGACAAGACCGCCGTCCACCGCTGGCTCGCCGCCCAGGGGCACGACGTGTGACGGGCGGGGTCATCCGAAGAGGGGGAAGCGGGCCGCGTCCGGTCCGAGGGCGGTGCGTTCGGCGGCGGTGAGCGCGGCCCGGCCGGTGGCCGCACGGGCGTAGTGCGCGTCGTCCCACGGCACCGGGACGGGGCGGCCCAGCAGCCCGTCCAGCGTGCGGCGGACCTCGGCGAGCCCCTCGGGGGACGGGCCGGGCAGATCCGTCAGTGAGACGACGACCAGGTCGAGGTGGTGGATCGTCGCCTCCACCGCGAGCGTACGCAGCAGGTCGCCCGCGCTCAGGACGTGCCCCTGCGTGACCACGGGCCGGTACGGGTCGGCCTGGTCGGCGGCGTGCAGCGTGGCCGCCGCCGTCTCCAGGTACAGCTCGCGCAACTGCCCGAAGTGCAGGAACATCCCGGCGACGGTACGCGCGAACCGGCGGCCCTGTGCCGCCCGCTCCCGGCCCGCCGCGTCCTGCTGCCGCCAGTCGGCCCAGTAGCTCACCGCGTCCCGGTCGGGCGGGTCGTCCGTGGGGGTGTGCAGGGCGTTGAGGGCGCGCTGTGCGTCGGCCAGGCAGTGGAAGACCAGATCGCGCGCGGCCCAGCCGGTGCAGCCCGTCGGCGCCCATGACCGCTCGTCGTCGATCTCCCGGACGGCGGCCATGAAGGCGCCGTACGCCGCGTGCAGCACACCACCCGGACTCGTTCGGTCGTCGGCATGTGTCATCACGCCAGTGTGCGACAGGGGAACGGCGCCGTGGCACCTGGCGTCGGCTTGGTGTGTACCTGACGTTAGAGTGCGGTGTTCGATCCATCGGTACGTGGAGGAGGGGGCGGCGCATGAGTGCGCAACTGCGGGAGGCCGCAAGCGAGTTGGCGGGTGTGCTGTGGCGGGAGCACACCGTCTACCGGGAGCGTTCCGGGGGTGTGGTCATCCGTGGCGAGCACGTCAAGCGCTGGATCAGCCTCGCGCCCGCCGGAGGCAGGGACGAGATACTCCTGCGGGCGGGCCGCATCCTCGACGGCGGGACGACCGCCCCGGCCCGCTCGGAAGCCGTCATGCCGCTTTCCGCCGGCACGGCGGAGCTGGCCGCCGCGTGCCGGCGCCTGCTCGCCGAGACGGCCGCCGAAGCCGCCGGGCCGGGCGGGGCCGCCGGATCCGGCGCTCCTGGCGGCCCCGGGCGGAAGGCGGCCGAGCAACGGTACCGGCGCCCGAAGAAGGCCGGGCGTGCGGGGAGGGCCGAGCGCTCCGGGAAGGCCGGGCGCCCGGGGAAGGCCCGGCGCTCCGGGAAGGCCCGCGGGTCCGGGGGCAGCGGGAGGCACACCGGGCTCGGCTCCTGGATCGTCCTGCTGTGCGTCGCCGGTGTCGTCGCGTACCACCTCTGGAGCATCGGAGTGCTGCCCTGAATTGACCTGGGCCGGGGCCTGTTCCAGCACTGCTTTTCGTGGTCCACTTGAGGCAGGCAGGAGCAGGACCGATGGGTGCGAAGCGCAATCCGCTACCGGTCGGCGCAGCCGTCGCCGTGGTGGTCTCCGCGGCCATGACCGCCGGCCTTTTCGGATGCTCCCGATCCGAGCCCGAACCCAGGCCCACCCCTCAGCCGCCGCCGAGCAGTTCCGCCCCGCCCGCGTCGCCCAGCCCCATCCGGCCCGGTGTGTCACCGTTCACCGGTCTGGCGGCCAAGCCCGCCCCGGTGCTCGCCGTCAAGATCGACAACGTCCGCCCGGCACGCCCGCACACCGGCCTCGGAGCGGCGGACATCGTGTACGTCGAGCAGGTCGAGGCCGGGCAGAGCCGCATCCTCGCGATCTACTCGTCGAAGCTGCCGCGAACCGTGGGTCCGGTGCGCAGCGCACGCGAATCGGACCTGGAACTGCTGCGGCAGTTCGGCCGCCCCGCCCTCGCCTACTCCGGCGAACAGTCCGCGCTCCGGCCCCTGATCAACGCCGCCCCGCTGTTCGCCCTGACGCCGGGCCAGGCGCCCCGCGCGTACTTCCGCAGCGACGACCGCCCGGCCCCGTACAACCTCTACCTCCGCCCCGAACGCGCCCTGGCCGCCGCGCCGAAGGCCGACAAGGCCAAGGACATCGGCTTCCGCTTCGGCGCCGCACCGGCGGGCGGCAGGCAGGTGAACGAGCACACCGTGCGCTACCCGGCGGCCCGGTACACCTTCACCTGGTCGGACACCACCAAGCGGTGGCTCGTCGCCATGGACGGCGCGCCCGCCCGCACCACGGACGCCGGGCAGGCGGCCGCCCGGACGGTCGTCGTGCAGAAGACCGACGTCCAGCCCTCCCGGTTCAAGGACCGGGGCGGCAACGTCACCCCGTACACCAAGACCGTGGGCTCCGGCACCGCGCTCGTGCTGCGCGACGGCAGGAGCCACGACGCACGGTGGACCCGGACCACGGCGGACGGCGGCACCACCTTCACCACCCCCGCCGGGCAGCCCCTCCGCTTCGCCCCCGGCCAGGTGTGGGTCCTCCTCACCGCCCGGTGAGGGCCGTTGCTTTGGGCTGCGGGCATGGGGTGGCCGTGGCTTCGGGCCCCGGGGATCGGGCGGCCGTGGCCTTTGGGTCCTGGACATCCGGCGGCCGTGGCTTCGGGCCGCGGGGGTGCGGCGGCTGTAGCTCTGGGCCCCGGGCATGGGGTGGCCGTGGCTTTGGGCTGCGGGCCTAGGGCGGCCGTTGCTTTGGGTCCCGGACATCCGGCGGCCGTTGCTTTGCGTCCCGGGCATCCGGCCACGTGCTTCACCCCGTGGCGTTCAGGCGTGCCAACTGCTCCGGCGACAGCGTCAGCCCGGCGGCCATGGCACAGTCCCGTACGTTCGCGGCGCGGCGGGCACCCGGAATGGGGATGACGCACGGGGACAGGGCGAGCATCCACGCCAGGCACACCCGCTGCGGGCTCACCCCCAGTTCGCCCGCCACCTCGTGGAACGCGCGGTGGCGCGACCCCAGCGCGCCCGCCTCGCCCATGCCGCCGAGCGGGCTCCACGGCAGGAACGCCAGGCCCAGCTCCTCGCACAGCTCCAGCTCCGGCAGGCTGCTGCGGAAGGACGGCGAGAACTGGTTCTGCACGGCGACGAGCCGCTCGCCCAGGATGTCGCGGGCCAGCCGGATCTGCTCCGGGTCGGCGTTGGAGATGCCCACCGCCCGAACCTTCCCGGCGTCGCACAACTCCCCGAGGGCGCCGATCGAGTCCGCGTACGGAACGGCCGGGTCCGGGCGGTGGTACTGGTACAGCCCGATCGCCTCCACCCCCAGCCGCCGCAGCGACGCCTCGGCCGCCCGCCGCAGGTGCTCCGGTGACCCGTCCAGCGCCCAGGAGCCGCCCGGGCGGGTGTGGCCGCCCTTGGTGGCGACCAGGACGCCCGAGGTGTCGCCCCCGTACGCCGCGAGGGCGGTGGCGATCAGCGTCTCGTTGTGCCCGGGGTCGCCGGCGTCGAGGTGGTAGGCGTCGGCCGTGTCGATCAGGGTGATACCGGCGTCCAGGGCCGTGTGCAGGGTCGTGATCGCCTGCCGCTCGTCCGGGCGGCCCTGGACGGAGAGCGGCATGGCGCCCAGGCCGATCGCGCTCACCTTCACGAGGCCGATGCGGCGGGCCGGCATGGCGGGGTGGGTTCGTGTCACAGTCACCGCTCCAGCCTCGGTGCCGGGCCGGGGCGCCGTCCAACACCGGATGGTGATGGCAGCCATCAGCCGGGCGGATCGCCGCCCTCGTCCACCGACGTGACCGACCGCACCGATCGCACCGACCGTACCGACGCCAGCAGCGCCCGCGCGGCCGCCGAGGGGCGGGTGTGCTCCGGCCACGCCACAGACACCGCCCACTCGGCGTCCGGCACCACGGCCAGCCACCGCAGACCACGGGCCTGCTCCTTGTCGGCCACCGAGCGCGGTACGAACGCCACGGCGGTCCCGCCGCCCACCACGTCCAGCACCTTGTGCACATCGTCGAGCTGCATGGCGATGTCCCGCCGGACCCCCGCGGCGGCGAAGGCGGCATCGGCGACCTGCCGCGAGCCCCAGTGCGGGTGCAGGTCCACGAACACCTCGCCCGCCAGCTCCGCCGGCGCCACCGGCCCCGGTTCCCGCCGCTCTGCCAGCCGGTGCCCGGGCGCGCACAGCAGCACCATGGGCTCCCGCGCCAGCGCGCGCAGCCGCAGCCCCGAGGTGTCGCCCGGTCCGGCGACGAAGGCGACGTCCAGGCGGCCCTGCCGCAGCCGCTCCAGCAGCAGCGCCGACCCGGCCTGCTCGACGCGCACCTCCACCGAAGGGTGCCGCGCACCGAAACCCATCAGTGTGCCGAACGGGTCCGCCGCGCCCATGCACTGCTCGGTCCCCACCCGCAGCGTGCCGCCCACCACGCCCCGCACCGCCGCGACCGCCTCCCGCGCCGCCGCCGCGCTGTCCAGCGTGCGCCGGGCCTCCCGCAACAGCGCACGCCCCGCCTCGGTCAGCTCCACGCCGCGCGCCGTACGGAGGAACAACTCGGCGCCCAGCTCCCGCTCCAGGGCGCGCACCGACGCCGACAGCCCCGACTGCGCCAGGTGCAGGCGCGCGGCCGCCCGGGTGACATTGCCCTCCTCGGCGACGGCCACGAAATGTTCCAGATGTCGAAGCTCCACGTCAGGCAGTCTAAGGACACACCCGGAGACGGCCCGGACAGCGCCCGAGGCCCCGGACGGCGGCCCGGACGGCTCGGGAGGACGGCGGCCCGGACGGCTCCGGGAGGACGGCGGCCCGGACGGCTCCGGGAGGGGCCGGGGCCGTGTGGCCGCGAGGGGGACCGGGACCGTGCGGCCCCCGGGAGGACCGGGAGGGGGACTGCCTCCGTATGCCCGCACACGTGCGGGTGATCCATCCCGCCCCACGCGCGCGTGCCCGCCCCACAGGGGGACGGCTACCGGAGGGCGCCGCTCCGGCGCCTGGAACGAACGGCCGCGACCCGGGAGGGAGCCCGTATGACCGGCGGATCCGACGGCCGCGCAGTCCTGGCGTGGGGCGCCAACCACTGCGGGCAGCTCGGCGACGGGACACGCGGCGAACGCGCCGCCCCGGTGCCCCTCCGCGACACCGGGGACGACGTCGTCGCCGTCGCGGCCGGCTCCCACCACACCCTGGCGCTCACCCGCCACGGAACAGTCCTGGCGTGGGGCGCCAACCACTACGGGCAGCTCGGCGACGGCACCCGGCTGGACCGGCACCGGCCGGTGGCGGTGCCGGGGCTGACCGGTGTCACCGCACTCGCGGCGGGCGGCGGCCACAGCGTCGCCCTGCTGCGGGACGGGACGGTCCGGACCTGGGGCGCCAACGACTGGGGCCAGATCGGCGACGGCACCCGGCACGACCACCACGTGCCGGTGCCCGTGCCCGGTCTGCACGACGTCGTCGCCATCGCGGCGGGCGGCGGCCACAACCTCGCCCTCCTGAACGACGGCACCGTCCGGACCTGGGGGTCCAACAACCGGGGGCAGCTCGGCGACGGCAGCAAGGACGAACGGCGCACTCCGGTGGCCGTCCGCGACCTCGGGGACGTCACGGCCGTGTCCGGCGGGGGCTACTTCAGCGTGGCCCTGCTGCGGGACGGCACGGTACGGGCCTGGGGCACCAACCACTGGTGCCAGCTCGGTGACGGCACCAACGAGGAGCGCCCCACGCCGGTGCCCGTCCACGCGGTCGACGGCGTGACGTCCCTCCGGGCCGGGTGGCATCACACCCTCGCGGTGCTGGAGGACGGCACCCTACGGGCGTGGGGCAACAACCACTGCGGGCAGTTGGGCATCGGCCCCGAACACGGCCCCACCGGGCCGGTCACCGTCCCCGGCGTACGGCACGTGGAGCGCGTGGCCGCCGGCTACCGCCACACCCTGGCCGTCGTCGCCCCCCAGGGGCCGGGCGGACCGCAGCAGTGCCTCGTCTGGGGCCTGGCCCCCGACGACCGCCCACCCGCCGCCTCCGGCCCCGTGCCCCTGGATCTGACCGGCGGCCACCCCGCGCGCCGCGTGCACTCCCTCGCGGCGGGATGGGCGCACACCGTGGCCCTCGTAAGCCCCCTGGACCAGGGCGACTTGTAGACTTCCCGGATGCCTTCCTCGCCGCGCCTGGAAAAGATCACCCCCGACAACGTCGACGCCGCCATCGACCTGAAGATACGCCCCGACCAGGAAGGGCTCGTCGCACCGGTCGTACGGTCACTCGCCGAGGCGTACGCACATCCCGACATCGCCTGGCCACGGCTGATCTTCGACGGCGACGAACTCGTCGGCTTCGTCATGGGCTTCTTCGGCGTCCGCTTCAACCCCGACGACCCCGCCGACCGCCACCGCGACGGAATCTGGCGCCTCAACATCGCCGCCGGCCACCAGGGCGCGGGCTACGGCCGCTTCGCGGTGCAGTCCGTCTGCGACGAGATCCGCCAACGCGGCGGCACCAGCGCCACGGTGACCTATGTCCCGGGTGACCACGGCCCCGAGCGCTTCTACGCCAAGCTCGGCTTCCACCGCACCGGCGAACTCCACGGCGACCAGGTCGTCGGCGAACTGAACCTCCCGGGCGGCGTCGCCGAACAGGCCTGACGTGCACCGCGGCAGCCGGCAATCCCGCCCTCCCCGTGCCCGCGATGCACCACCTGCTCGACCGCGCACAGGTGCCCGGGGCCGAGCAGCGGACCCGGCTCGCTAGGCCGCCAGGCTGAGCTGGGCTTGGCGTCGGCCCGGCCGGGGTGTTGCGGCCGGCCCAACACGCCGGAGGCGGATGTCGCTCACGGCGGAGCCGTCGCGTGCCGGTGCGGCGATGTGGTGGGTTGCCGACCGTGCCCGGGGGAGGCGGGCGGTGTCGGCGAGGCCCTCCTGGGCGAGGGTGAGGAGGTCGGCCAGGCCGAGGCCCAGCGCGTGGGCGGCGGCGGCGAGGACCTCGGACGAGGCCTCCTTGCGGCCGCGCTCCAGCTCGGACAGGTACGGCATCGAGATCCGGGCCGCCTCGGCGACGTCCTTCAGCGTGCGTTCCTGCGCGAGGCGCTCACGACGAAGGACGTCACCGACGACGTGCCGCCAGAGGGGCTCTTTGGGTACGTGATTGGTCACCCCTTCAGACTAGAAGCGCCGGCCCGGCCCGCAACGGCGTTCCGCCCTCGGTGGAATCGCCGGCGGCACGCCTCTGCGACGATGGCCCGTATGGACACGGAAGAGGACGTCATTCCCATCCTGCACGTCGGTGACGCCGACGCGGCGGTCGCCTGGTACGAGCGGCTCGGCTTCTCGCGGCAGTGGGAACACCGCTTCGCCCCGGGCCTGCCCGCGTTCGTCGAAGTGGCCCGTGGCGGCGTGCGGTTGTTCCTGTCGGAACACCGGGGCGACGCCCGTCCCGACACGCTGGTGTACCTCCGCGTACGCGATGTCGACGCCCTCGCCGCCGAGTTCGGCGAGCGGCCGGTGGATCAGCCGTGGGCGCGCGAGATCGAGCTGCGCGACCCCGACGGCAACCGCATCCGCGTGGGCACGCCGACGGAGTGACGCTGGAGACCGCATGGAGCAGCACGTCACGGCCGCGGGCGGCTTCGCGTACGGAGTGATCGGCGCGTCCATCCACGTCTTCGGCGACGGCATGCCGCTGTACGTCCTGGAGAACTGGCGTCCGCCCCCGCCCCCGTCCCCTGACGGGGCCTCGCCGCTCAACCCCCGTGCCGCCGGGGCCGACTTCACCGGGCTGCGGACCTGGCGCGAGGAGGGCCCGAGGCTCGCCGTGCGGTGGCTGCACGGCGAGGACGGACCGGGCAGGACACGGCTGGCGGCCCGGTTCGCCCGCGAGGCGCTCGCCGACGGGTGGAAGGCCGTCACCGCCGTCCACGGCTCCGGTGCCGTACCGCCGCCCCCGGGCAGCCAGGACCTGCGGCCCGACGGCGCCCGGGGCCTGGCCCTGCTCGTGGACCACGCCGACCGGTGGCCGCTGACCCACCTGACGTGGCTGTTCAGCAACGCCCTGCTGCACCGGCCCGACCTGCGCACCCGCGTGCTGCTGCTCGCCCGCCGCGCCGACGCCTGGCCGGCCGTACGCGCCGCACTCGCCAACCACCAGGCCGGCACCTCCACGACGGCCCTCGCACCGCCCCCGGACCGCCGTCCGCCGCACACGTGATCGACTGGTCCGGCTCACGCCCCGGCCTTACGGTCGAATAGTGAACGAAGCCGTCTACTGACGCTCCGGAACCGTCCGCTGACCCTCCGGTGAGGGATGCGCTCCATGACCAGACCCCAGCCGGCCCCCGTACCGCAGGCCGCCACCCCCGAGCGGGGCGGCGGAAACGCGATGGCGCTCCTGGTCATCGCCTCTTGCCAGCTCATGGTGGTGCTCGACATCACCATCGTGAACATCGCTCTGCCGCACATCCAGAGCTCACTGCACTTCTCGACCACCAACCTCTCCTGGGTGGTCAGCGCCTACACGCTCACCTTCGGCGGCCTGCTGCTGCTCGGCGGCCGGGCTGGCGACATCCTCGGCCGCCGCAGGGTGTTCATCTTCGGCGTGCTGCTGTTCGTCTTCGCCTCGCTGTTCGGCGGACTCGCCCAGAACTCCGGACAACTCCTCGCCGCCCGCGCGCTCCAGGGCGTCGGCGGAGCCATCGCCTCCCCGACGTCCCTCGCCCTCATCAGCACGACGTTCAAGGAGGGCCCGGAGCGCAACCGGGCGTTCGGCGTGTTCGCGGCGGTCTCCGCCGGCGGCAGCGCCATCGGGCTGCTCGCGGGCGGCATCCTCGTCGAATGGCTCGACTGGCGCTGGGTGCTGTTCGTCAACGTGCCGATCGGCCTGCTCATCGTTCTCGCCACCCCGAAGTGGATCAAGGAGTCCGAGCGGCACCCGGGGAACTTCGACGTCACCGGCGCGCTGACCTCCACCCTCGGCATGGTCCTGCTGGTGTACGGATTCATCAGGGCCGGCGACGACGGCTGGAGCGACCCGCTCACCCTGGCGTCCTTCGGTGTCGCCGTGGTCATCCTCGCGGTGTTCGTCTTCGTGGAGCGGCGCTCCAGGCAGCCCATCACACCGCTGCACATGTTCGCGGACCGCAACCGCGCGGGCACGTACGCGATCATGCTCAGCCTCGCCGCCGCGATGTTCGGCATGTTCTTCTTCCTGACACTCTTCGTGCAGAACGTCCTGGACTTCAGCCCGCTCCGGGCGGGCCTGGCGTTCCTGCCGGTCAGCGCCATCATCGCGGTCGGCGCGGGCCTCGCCTCCCAACTCCTGCCCCGGTACGGGCCCAAGCCCTTCATGGTGACCGGAGGGCTGCTCGCGGCGGCGGGCCTGGCCTGGCTGACGCTGACCGACGTGCACTCCACCTACCTCGGCAGCGTGTTGGGGCCGATGCTCGTCTTCGGCCTGGGCATGGGGATGGAGTTCGTCTCGCTCGCCCTCATGGCGCTGTCCAGCGTCCCCACCCACGAGACGGGCGCCGCGTCCGGCCTTTTCAACGCCACCCAGCAGGTCGGCGGCTCGCTCGGACTGTCCATCCTGGTCACGATGTTCGGCACGGCGAGCGCCAACGAGGCGGAGAAGCAGGTGCCCGCCTTCCTCTCCCAGGCCAATCCGGCCGAGAGCCTGCGGTTCCGGCAGACCGGAGAGCTGCCGCCGCCCTGGGCCGACCACGTCCTGACATCCGGTGTCTCCGCGGCGTTCATCGTGGCGGCGATCTTCGCGGCCGTCGCGGCCCTCATCGCCCTGCTGGTCATCCAGGTGCGCCCCTCCGACATCGAGCGCCTCAAGGGCGGCCTGGGTCCGCCAGGCGGCTGACCGGGGAAGGGCCGGCCGGGGAGGGGCCGACCGGGAGGGACCGACCGGGAGGGACCGGCCGGGGTGGGCCGGCCAGGGGCCGCAACTCAACGCCCGTACATCTCCTGGCACAGCGCGGTGAGGGAGGGGTCGGTCACCCCCTGCGACGCACGGCACACGTCGTCCATGCCGTACGAGGGCCGCGGCACGACCGGGGCACGCACGGCCGGCGGCTTCGGTCGCGGCCGGGGACGCGGCCGCTCCGGCGCCGGGGCCCGGCGAGGGGGCGCGTCCGGCTCCGCACGCTCGCGCGCCGGCGGCCGGCCGGTACGCCGGTCCTGCCGCACCGGCGCGCGGGGCGGCCCGAGACGTGGCCCCGGAAGCGGCCCGATTGTCGCGAGCGCCTCACGGGCCGGGGGTTCGGACGGGCGCGGCCAGTGGACTGGGGAGGGCGTGGGATCGCCCGCCGGTGCCCACTGCCTCGGTTCGGGCGCGGGGACCGTGCGCGGTACGGACACGCATCCGGTGGCTCCGAGGAGGACGGCGAGAGCGAGGGTCACGATCCGGCGCATCCCCCCAGCTTCCCGCGGTCCACGGCGGCCGTCGCCGCCGAACGGGCCGGACCACCGGCACGAGTGACCCGGCGCGACGGCCGCGCGCCGCCTAGAATCGCCGGACATGGAGCAGATACCGCACGGTTCGCCCGAGCACCCCAACCCGCTCCGGAGGCTCTCCCTGGAGCAGTTGCGCCGCCGTACCAGTATCAAGTGGCGTGCGTACCCCGACGACGTGCTGCCGCTGTGGGTGGCCGAGATGGACGTGCCGCTGGCCGAGCCGGTGGCGAGGGCGCTCACCGACGCGGTGGCCCTCGGCGACACCGGGTACCCGGCGGGGACGGGGTACGCCGAGGCGCTGGCGGCGTTCGCGAGCGAGCGGTGGGGCTGGGACGGGCTCGCGGTGGACCGCACCCGGCTCGTGCCGGACGTGATGCTGGGGATCGTCGAGGTGCTCAAGCTGATCACCGGCCCCGGCGACGCGGTGGTGGTCAACTGCCCCGTCTACAACCCGTTCTACCTGTTCGTGGAGCACATGGACCGCCGGGTCGTGGAGGCGCCGCTGGACGCCCGGGCGCGGATCGACCACGCCGCGCTGGAGGAGGCGTTCCGCGAGGCCGTCGCGGGCGGGCGCCGCGCGGCGTACCTGATGTGCAGCCCGCACAATCCCACCGGTACCGTCCACACCGCCGGCGAAATGGCCGCCGTCGCGGAGCTCGCGGCCCGCTACGGCGTACGCGTCGTCGCCGACGAGATCCACGCCCCCGTCGTCTCCCGCACGGCGCGGTTCGTGCCGTACCTGAGCGTGCCGGGCGCCGAGAGCGGCTTCTCGCTGATGTCCGCCTCCAAGGCCTGGAACCTCGCCGGGCTCAAGGCCGCGCTCGCGATCGCCGGACCGGCCGCCGCCGACGACCTCTCGGCGATGCCGCCCGAGGTCGGCCACGGGCCCAGCCACCTCGGCGTCATCGCGCACACGGCCGCCCTGCGGGACGGCGGGGATTGGCTCGACGCCGTACTGGACGGGCTGGACGACAACCGGCGGCTCCTGGCCGACCTTCTGGCCAAGCACCTGCCCGCCGTACGCCACCTGCCGGGCGAGGGCACCTACCTGGCCTGGCTGGACTTCCGGGCGCTCGGGCTCGGCGACGACCCGGCAGCCGTCCTCGTCGACCGCGCCCGCGTGGCGCTCCACCCCGGCCCACCCTGCGGCACCGGCGGCGCCGGCCACGCCCGCCTCAACCTCGCCACCTCGCCCGAGGTGCTCACCGAGGCGGTACGGCGCGTCGCCGACGCCGTCTGATCCACCGGCCCCACCCCCTGTCCGCCGACCCGCTACTCGGCCGCGCGGGACGCGTGCGGGCCGGTCATGTACGCCGACCACACCCGCAGCGGCAGGAAGTCGGCCCGGTCGGACGTGCTCCCGCCCACCCCGGTCATGGGCAGCAGCCCTTCCCCGCCGGGCCTGCTGCGGAACACCGTGACGGCGGTGGACAGCTCGCCGGTGTAGCCGACGAACCAGGACGCGGGGAACCGGTCCCCGTCCGCGGTGCGCCCTGCGGCGACCGGGGAGAGGGTACGGATGGCGTCCGGGGCCATGGCGTCCACGGCCACGTCCCGCAGCGCCTCCGAGACGTCACGGGCCACCTCCGCGTCCACCGCCTGCCGGGCGGCGGGCCGTTCCAAGCCCTCCAGCGGCGTGCCCAGGTGGCTGACGGCGGTGACGGAGTACGGCTCGGTCCGCCGGCCGTCGGCGGCGAACGTGGCGTACGCGCCGGCCATCCTGATCGCGCTCGGCGTCGACGTGCCGGCGGAGAACGACGGCTCCAGCGGAGCCATGCTCAGCGGCAACAGGCCCGAGCCGACGGCGAGGTCGCGCACCTTGTCCAGCCCGACCGCCTCACCGAGCCGGCTGAAGACACCGCTGTCGCCCCGGACCAGCGCCTGACGCAGCGCCAACGGCGCGCCGCCGCCGGCACCGCCCGCACCGCCCTCACCGCCCGCCTCACCGCCGGAACCGGCCCCGTGCTGGAGCGCGGCCGCGAGGACGAACGGCGTGAACGCCGAACCCACCGGCACACCGGCCGTGTCGGCGTTGTTGGTGAAGTGCCGGGTCGCGTCCGACCCCCCGTACAGCGCCAGCACCGCCCCGTCGCCCGGGCGGATCGACGCGGCGCCGATCTCCACCTCCCGGTCGGCGATCCGGCGCGCCGGGTCGAGCGACGTCTGGCGGACCTCCTCCACCGTCGTGCGCAGCCGCTCCACCTCCCGCCGGTCGAAGGTGGTCCGGATCCGGTAACCGCCGCGCCCCAGTTGCTCGGTCGTCAGGCCGGTGCGGTTCTTGATGTACTTGTTCGCCACGTCGACCAGGTAGCCGATCTGGCCGGACATGCTGGTGGACACCGACTCCGGCCGGGGCTCCGGGAAGACGGTGTACTTGGCCCGCTCCCGCTGGGACATGTACCCGAGCTCCACCTGCCGGTCCAGGACGTAGCGCCACCGCTCGACGGCCCGGCGGTGGTGGGCCTCGCTCAGCGAAGGGTCGTACAGCTCACCGCCCTTGAGCAGCGCGGCCAGCAGGGCGCTGCGGGCTGGATCGAGGTCCTTGGCGTCCATGCCGTAGTACGCCACGGCCGCCGCCTGTACCCCGTAGGCGTTGCGTCCGAACCAGCTCGTGTTGAGGTAGCCCTGAAGGATCTCCTGCTTGGACAGCGATCTCGACAGCTTGACCGACAGGCACAGTTCGCGCAGCTTGCGCTCCAGGGTCTGGTCAGGTGTGAGGTACGTGTTCTTCACGTACTGCTGCGTGATGGTGGAGCCGCTCTGCACCTCCTGGCCGCGCGCCATGTTCACCACGGCCCTGGCCAGCCCGCGCACCGAGAAGCCGGGGTCGGTGTAGAAGGTGGCGTTCTCGGTGGCGATCACGGCGTTCTGGAGGGACGGCGGAATGTCGGAGAGCGGGACGTTCTGCCGGTTGACCGGCCCGACGCTCACCATCTGGGTGCCGTCCGCCCAGTAGTAGACGTTGGCCTCGGCCCGCGCGTCGGCGTTGACGTCCGCGATCTGCACCGTGGAGTACACGTACCCCACCAGTGCGGCGAGCGCGGTCAGGCCGAACAGCGCGAGACCGAGCACCTGGCGCCACGACGGGACCCACCGGAGGACGCCCCGGCGGCCCCGACGCGGGTAATCGACGCGGAACCGGCGGCCTTTCCAGCGAAGCGGCACGGCTCATCGCCCCCCTTTCGTCTTCCTCACGGTGACTTGCTGTCCCCTACTACGGGACGTGACAGCCACCCGTTCAGGCGGGCGCGGGGGAGCGGGGCGGGGAGGCTCAGCCGCCGATGGGCAGGCCCGCCGGCAGGCCGCCGAGGAGGGCGCCGCCGACCGGCAGCGGGGAGGCCTGCCCCGGGGAGTCGGGGGTCGTGCTGAGCGGCCCCGTGCTGTTGAGGTCGGTCACGACGGGCGCACCGACGGCGGCGGGCGGCTGCTCCGCGGCCAGGGCCGGAGCGGCGGCGGCGACGCTCGCACCCGCGACCGAGGCGCATACGGCGATCAGACGGGTGCGGGGGTGACGGGACATGTGGTGCTCCTGGGGTGTGAGGGGGAGTTGGCCGAATTCAGCGGTTGGAATGTGCAACGAACCGGGCGGGCCGACGACACGGCCCGCCCGCTTCCGGGCCCCTCGCCACCGCCTCAGGGCGTGGTCAGCTCGTAGAACCCCCTCCCGAAGGTCGCCGCGACCAGGCGGCGGTGGCCGGCGTCGTACTCGATGTCGTCCACGGGGACGGCGGGCATGCCCCGGCCCAGGCGGAACCACTGCCGCCCGCCTGCCCCGAACGCCGCGGAGGCGAAGACGCCTTGATCAGTGCCCACGTACAGCAGGTGGCCGCGCCCGATGACGAGGTCGTTGACGGGGGCGTCGGGAAGGTTGCCGGACAGGTCCTTCCAGTGCTTGCCGCCGTCCGTGCTGCCGTACACATGGGCGAGCGGTGAACCGGCGCGGTAGCCGGAGTGGGTGGTGTAGACCCGGTCGGGGTCGGCCGGGTCGACCACGACCCGGGTCACCCAGGGGCGGCCCTCGGCGAGCTTCGTCCAGGTGGCGCCCAGGTCCCGGGTGACCCACACCCGGCCGTCGTCGGTGCCCGCGTACACGGTCCGGCCGTCGCCCGCCGGGGCGATGGAGGTGATCGTCCCGTAGTTGGTGTAGATCGGGTCCGGGCCCGGGCCGCCCGACAGGTCGGGGCTGACCGCGCGCCAGGTCACGCCGCCGTCCGTGGAGCGGTTGAGCACCTCGGAGCCGTAGTACATGACCTTCGGGTCACGCGGGTTGAAGACCACGGGCGTGAACCAGTTGCGCCGCTTGAACACCGTCTTGTCGGCGAAGTACGTGAGCGTGTCGCCGCCGTCGGTGGAGCGGAAGCAGTTGCCGTACTGGTAGCACGCGAACACGGTGTTCACGTCTGTCGGGTCGATGAGGTTCTCCTCCCCGTCCCCGCCGAGGTACTCGTTGAACCGCTCACCGCCCCAGGAGCGCAGCGAGCCGTTGTCCTGCGCGCCGCCGGAGATCCGCGAGGTGTCCTGCGGGCTGATGGCGACGCTGTAGAGCTGGGTGTACGGCTCGTGGCGGGCCTTGACCCAACCGCCGTCCCCGTTGGCGTCGGACCGGTAGACGCCACCGTCGTTGCCGAGGTAGACGCGGCCTGGCCGGCGCGGGTCCCAGACCATCGCGTGCTGGTCGACGTGGATGGTCGAATCGTCGTACGTCCACGTGGCGCCCGCGTCCTTCGAGGTCATCAGCGGCACACCCGCCACGTGCACGTGCCTGGCGTCCTTCGGGTCGGCCCACACCTTCCCGAACCACCAGCCGAAGCTCGACTGCGAGCCGGTCAGGTTGGCGTCCGCCGGTGTCCGGCTCCAACTGTCGCCCCCGTCGGTGGAGGTGTAGAAGCCCTCGAAGGGACCGCTGGTCCTGTTGACGATGGCGTAGAGCCGGTCGCCCGCGACGGCCAGGCCGATCCGTCCCACGTCCGGGCCGCGCGGGGGCAGGCCGCCGCCGAGCCGCTGCCAGGTCTTCCCGCCGTCGCCGCTGCGGAAGACGCCGGAGCCGACGCCGCCGTAGGTACGCAGCTCCGGCGTGCGGCGGTGGTCCCACAGCACGGCGTAGAGCTGCCCGCCCTGGACGAACACCTCGGTGGCGCCGGTGAATTCGTTCTCCCCGGCGAGGATGCGCCGCCAGGTGTCACCGCCGTCGTCGGAGCGGTACACGCCGCGGTCGCCGCCGCCGTTGTAGAGCGAGCCCGCCGCGGCCACGTAGATCCGTCGCGGATCGGCCGGGTCCACCGTGATGGCGCTGATCGCACCGGAGTCGCGCAGCCCGATGGGCCGCCAGTGGGCGCCGCCGTCGGTGCTGCGGTAGAGGCCGGTGCCTTCGTACGTGATGCTGCCGCCGCCCGGATTGGGCTCGCCGGTCCCGGCGTACAGCGTGCCGTCGGGCCCGGTGGCGATCGCCCCCATCGCCTGCGTCCAGTTGTCCGGCCAGGCGGAGGTGAACGTCTGCCCCGCGTCCGTGCTGCGCCAGACTCCGCCGCTGGCGGCAGCGGCGTACACGGTGTCGGCACGCTTGGGGTCCAGCGCCAGCGAGACGATGCGCCCGCCGATGTTGGTCGGGCCGAGCGGCTTCCAGCGCCCGCCCACGGTGGGCAGCCGGCGTGCCTGCGCGGCGGCGTCCTCGTGGGCGTGGCGGGGAATCGACTGTCCGGGCAGCGTCTTTTGCAGGTACCGGTACTCGGCCGGGGCGGCGGGCCCCCGGACCGGCCGGTACACGTCCGGCGGGCCGGGTGGCGCCGCGGTCGCCACCGGAGCTGCCAGCATGGCGACGCCCACGAGCGGCGCGAGGACCAGGTGGAGCAGACGTCTGCGCATGGACACCCTCTCTTCGTCATGAACATGGCCATCCGTGAGCCGTGCCGACGTTACGAGAGGGACCAGGGCAACAGAAGGGCGCGAGCCGGACTTTGTGACGGCCGTCCTGCCTCGGCGGCGGCCGCCCGCACCGGCCGTTCCTACGCGGCGACGAAGCGGCCGGACCGCTCTCCGCGCAGCAGCCCCGGGGGCAGTTTCCGGCCGAAGGCGACCAGCAGCAGGTCCTGCGCTGTGCCGTACACCGGCGCTCCCGACCCGAAGGACCAGTCGAGGTCGTCGGCGCGCAGTTCGACGCCGTCGAGGTCCGCTCCGAAGAACCTCACGCCCCGGGGAGTGAGACTCTCCAGGAGCGGCCGGACGCGGGCCTCCGGGACGCGCCGGTCGAGGCCGAGCGCGACGGTGATGTCCAGGCCGTGCACCACGTCGTGGCCGAGGGCCGCCGTGATGCCCCCGACCGGTGGCGTCCAGGGATGCTCCGCGTTGTCCCTCAGGAACGAGGCCAGTCGGCGCTCCGGGAAGGCCGCCGCGTCCCGGCGGGCGCACCGGTCGGTCATCCGGTGGATATTGCCGCGCGCCTTCACGAGCTCGGCCACCGTGCGGGGGAGCGAATGGCGAAACCCCATCGACATATGGGCCGCCACCTCCCGTACGCGCCATCCGGCGCACAGCGTCGGCGCGTCCCACGCGGCGGCGGGGAGGGCGTCCAACAGGTCGGCCAGCTCACGGCGTTCGGCCGCGATCGCGGTGCGGATGAGACGGCGGGCGGTGATCTCCATGACGTCCAGCGTTGCCCGGTGCCAGGCATAAGTCCAAGAGAGGGTTCTTCTGGGACCTAGAATCAGCGGTTATGGACCTCCGGCAACTGCGGTACTTCGTCACAGTGGTGGAGGAGGCCAACTTCACCCGCGCCGCCGCCCGTCTGCACCTGGCCCAGCCAGGGGTGAGCGCCCAGATCCGCCAACTGGAACGGGAACTGGGCCAGCCGCTGCTGGACCGCTCCGGCCGGACGGTGACCCTCACGGAGGTGGGCGAGGCCGTGCTGCCCTACGCGCGGGCTGCGCTCGCCGCCGCCGAGGGGGTGCGCAGGACCGTGGACGAGTTCACCGGTCTGCTCCGCGGCCAGGTCAGGGTGGGCCTCATCTCGGGCGCCGCCACCCACGAGTTCGACGTGGCCGCCGTGCTGGCCGACTTCCACGACGCCCACCCGGACGTGGAGATCTCCCTCACCGAGGACACCTCGCAGCGGATGCTCGCCGCGCTGCACCGGGGCGAACTCGACATCGCCCTGCTCGGCGTCCCGGACGAACAGCCCCCACCCGGCACCTCCGTCCAGATCGTGGTCGACGAACCGCTGGTCGCCGCCGTCGCACCCGGCGACCCCCTGCTCGGCCACCCGGACCGCACGGGCGTCCCGCTCACCGCGCTCCGCGACCGCCCGCTGATCAGCCTGCCGCGCGGCACCGGCCTGCGTGGCGTACTCGACGGCGCGTGCGCGGCGGCGGGCTTCCAGCCCCGTATCGCCTTCGAGGCGGCCGCTCCTCAGCTCCTGGCCCGGCTCGCCGGGCGCGGCCTCGGCGTGGCCGTCCTTCCGCGCCTCCCGGCCGACATGGCATCAGCCCTCGGGCTGCGCACCCTGCCCATCACCGACCCGCCCCTGCGCGGCCGGGTCGCCCTCACCTGGCGCACCCCCGGCCCGGCCGGCCCCGCCGCCAGGGCCCTCCTGGACCGACTGCGCGAAGCCCTCGCCTGAGCGGTCGGTGGGCCGGCGCGCCGGCAGCCGGCCCCGCCGATCCACCGAACCCCTGCCCCCCGCCCTGCCTACGCGCCCTCCGCGTACCGGCCGGCCAGGACGGCGACGGCTCCCGCGACCGCCCGGCGCAGCTCCGGCGGACCGAGCACCTCCGCCTCCGTGCCGAGCGCGAGCAGGTCACCGACCGCCACGGCCTCCGCCTCGACGGGCATCTCCACCCGCACCCAGCCCTCCTCGTCCGGCGGACCCGCGCCGTCGAGGGCCCGTACGCCCACCGCGCCGAAGCGCATGGGCAGCAGACGCTGCGCCCGGGGCGAGATCCGCAGCAGTGCCGTACCCCGGTGGAGCGCGGCCTCCAGGCGCCGGGACGACTCCTCCCAGGAGGCGGCCAGCACGAACCCCTCCGGCCGTTCGAAGGTCTCACCCGTCGCCTCCACGGCCAGGAACCGTGAGATCCGGTACGTCCGCACGGTCTCGTCCGCCGCCACCAGGTACCAGATACCGCCCTTGAGGACGATGCCGAGCGGGCGCAGCTCCCGGTGCACCTCACCGCCCCAGCGCCGGTAGTGCGCGCGCAGCACCCGCTGTTCCCACACCGCCCGCGCGATCGCCTCCAGATGCGGAACCGGGTCCGCGTCCCGGAACCAGGCCGGCGCGTCGAGATGGAACCGGTCCTGAACGCGCCGCGCCTGCTCGGCCAGTTCCGCGGGCAGGGCGGCCTCCAGCTTCAGCCGGGCCGTCGCCAGCACCGCGCCCAGGCCCAGATCGCGCGCCGGTCCGGGCACCCCGGTGAGGAACAGCGACGTCGCCTCGGCGTCCGTGAGCCCGGTCAGCCGGGTCCGGTACCCGTCCACCAGCCGGTACCCGCCGTCGGGGCCCCGCTCGGCGCTGACCGGGACGCCCGCCGCGCCGAGCGCCTCGATGTCCCGGTACACCGTACGGACCGACACCTCCAGCTCCTCGGCGAGCTCCGGAGCGGTCATCCGCCCACGGTTCTGGAGGAGCAGCAACAGGGACAGAAGCCGGTCGGCACGCATGGGCCCCATTGTCGCGCCGTACCTGACAGAAGGTGTCAGGTACGGCGCCCAGACTGATCACACCGCGCGGGCGACCGGCCCGCGCGCCCCCACCGGGAGGAGACCCATGCCCACGCGCACGACCGGCCGCTTCACCTTCGCCGACTGGCAGGAACGCACGCTCGGGGACGGCGGGACGAACCCGAGACTGGCCCACGCCTCGGTCACCAACAGCTTCACGGGCGGCATCGAGGCGCCCGGCAGTCTCTGCGAGTACACGATCGCCTACCTCACCGACAAGACCGGTACGTTCGCCGGCATGGAACTGCTGGCCGGCCGGCTCGACGGCCGCGAGGGTGCCTTCGTCGTCGAGGAGAGGGGCTCGTTCGAGGCGGACGGCACGGTGCACTGCGCCTTTGAAGTGGTGCCCGGGTCGGGTACCGGAGAGCTGACCGGGCTGCGCGGAACCGGCCGTTTCACGGCCAGGCACGGCGAGCCGTCCGTCCCGTACACCTTCGACTACGAGCTGGGATGAGGAGCGTTGACCTGATCTTCGGCGCCGCCGTAGGGTGAAGGACCCATCACGCCGATCGCACCTGGGCGTTCCATGGTCCTTGCACCGCGTGCCCGCCGCCGGGCCGCCGTCTTCGCCGGCTCGGCCCTGCTGTCCACGAGCCTCGCCTTCACGCTGTCGGCGTGCGGCGCCTCCGCCGAGCCGCCGCCTGACCGGCCGGCCGGGCAGCCGGCCCTGGAGCTCACGAGCGCCACGATCGCCGACGCGGTTCAGGCCCAGGCCGCAGCCCTGGTGGCGGCGGCCGAAAAGGCGGACGAGCGGCCGGGCGCGGCGGACAAGGGCGTGTGCACCACGGACCCGGCCGACCGGGCGGCGTGCCGGAACCCGAGCGGCAGGATCGACCCCGACGGGGGAGACCTGGACGGCGACGGCGTCTTCGAGCCCCACGAGCCCGTCGGCCCCGCCTACAAGGACCCGCGTGCCTACGACGGCGGCAAGACGTCGGGGGAGACCCAGTGCGAGTGGCTGCGCTCCCAGGGGCTCGCCTGCTGAGCCGCCTCACCCGCTGAGCGCCCCGAGCACGCCGATGGCCGGTACGGCACGGACCCGCCGCGTCCGTGCCGTACCGGCGCACCGTCTCCCCGTTCAGCCGCCCCTCAGCGCTCGCCGGGCTTGATGCGGCCGCGCCAGCCGCCGGACTCGCCGCCCTGGCGCTCGATGAAGGTCTTGAACCGCCGCATGTCGCCCTTCACGCGCCGGTCGATCGTGCCGGTGACGTCGGCGGCCTTCTCGGCCAGGCCGCTGGGCTCGACGTCCATCACCAGCTCCACGCGCGTGTGCGTGTCGTCCAGGCGCTGGAAGCTGACCACACCCTTCTGCTGCGTGTCGCCGCTGATGGTCCTCCACGCGATCCGCTCGTCGGGCAACTGATCGACGATCTCCGTGTCGAACTCCCGCTGCACCCCACCGATCTTGGTCTTCCAGTGGTTGTGGCGGTCGTCGACCTGGATGACCTCTTCGACGCCCTCCATGAAGTTCGGGAACTCCTCGAACATCGTCCACTGGTTGTACGCCGTGTGGATGGGGACCTCGACCTCGACGGCTTCCTTTACCGTGCTCATCAGCGCCTCCTCGTTCCGGTCTGCGGCGCGGCGGGGACCCGCCGCGCACGTCGGCCGGTGGTGCGGGTACCCGCACACGTGGATCTATGCGTGCCGGATGCGCCGCTCCTCGCCGTGGCCCCTCCGCTCCTGACCGGTCGCGTGACGGTGCCCCGCCCTCCCGCATCTGGAGGGCGGGGCACCGTCATACCCCCGTCGGTGGATCAGTCCATGACGTTCTTGAGCACCACCCTCACGTCGTGTCCGCTGTGCCAGCCCGTGTCCACGAGGGGGCTGTGGCTCGCGGCGCCCCGGACGTCGTACGTGTGCCAGGTCCGGTACCACCGGCCGCCCAGGTTCGATCCCGTGGCCGTGTACACCTGGGCGACCTCGCCGTCACGCGCGTCGTCCGGGATGTAGAGCTGGGCCTTGGTCTGCCTGTGCGGCCCGCTGCGCCGGTCGCACTCGCGGTACTTGATCTCGGTGCCGTCCTCGCCCGCCTGGAGCGTCCGCCACGCCGTGCAGGCCGTCGCCGTGGCCACCGGGACGTCCGGGCCGGGGACGTCCGGCGCGGGGGCGTCCGGCATTGGGGCGTCCGGCGCGGGGACGTCCGGCACCGGGATGTCCGTCGCCTGGGCGCTCGACACCGGGGCGGCCGACGCGGCGGTGGCCGCCGCCGGTGCCAGGACGGCCATGGCCGCCGCGGCGAGCGCCACCGCACCCGGTGCCGCGCGCCCGATCACCTTGCGTACGTTCATGCCCTGCTTCCCCCTTGCGGTGACCACGGGCCCGGTCCCCCCGTTGGGTCCCCCGAGGGCCCGTGGTCCCGGCCGCCGCGGTGGTAGGCCGCGGCGCCTTCGTGCCGGGCAAGAACCTACGGACGCCCGCGCGCCCCGTCGTCCCGCACCGGGTTGACGTCTGCGCCCACCCCCGGTGGTACGCCCGGCAGGCCTGCAACCACCGTGGTACGGCGAGAGGTTGACGTAGGACCGCCTCGACGCGGGTTACGCTGCGGCGATGCCGATCCGCCCCCTTGCCGCCGACGCCCTGATCACGGTGGCGCTGACCAGCGTGGCCGTGCTGCTCGGCCAGGAGGCCACGAGCCAGGGGTGGCCCGCCCTCGACCTCACCGGCCACCTGCTGGTGGGGCTGGTCAACGTGCCGGTCGTGGCGCGCGGCAGGGCGCCCGTCGCCGTCTGCCTCTTCGTCCTCGCCATGTGGGCCGGGTACGTCACCGCCGGCTACTGGCCCGTGGTGAACTCCTTCGCCCCCATGCTCGCCCTCTACACGGTCGCCTCCCTCCGCCCCCTGCGCACGGCCGCCGTGTGCGCGGCCCTGATGAGCGCCGTGTGGATCTACGCCGGGTTCATCAGCGAACGCGCCGCCATGGCGTCCGTCGTCGCCCAGGCCCTGGGCTTCTCCCTCGTACTCGTCCGCTTCGGCCACCTCGCCCGCCGCTCGGCCGAGCTGGCCCGCCAACTGCGCGACGAGCATGAGGAGCGGGCCCGTCGCGAGGTCACCGAGGAACGCGGCCGGATCGCGCGCGAGCTCCACGACGTGGTCGCCCACCACATGTCGGTGATATCCGTGCAGGTGGGACTGGCCCGCTTCGTGTTCGACTCCGACCCGGACACCGCCCGTACCGCCCTCGGCACCATCGCCGGCACCAGCACGGAGGCACTGGAGGAGCTGCGGCGCGTGCTCCAGGTGCTCCGCGCCGACGAGGACGGCGGCCCGACCGCGCCGATGCCCGGCCTCGCCCGGCTGACGGAAATGGCCGAGCGGGTACGGGCCGGGGGAGTGGCCGTCGAGCTGCGGGTCGACGGTACGCCGCGCCCGCTGCCGCCCGGCGTGGACCTGTGCGCGTACCGGGTCGTCCAGGAGGCCCTGACGAACGTCCTGAAGCACGCGCCGGGCTCCCGCGCCCTGGTGGAGGTTCAGTACCGGCCGCACCACGTGGCGGTCTCCGTCACGAACGACGGCGAGGGGGTGATTCAGGACAGAGTGCGGACCGGCGGCGGACACGGCTTGATCGGGATGCGGGAGCGGGCCAAGCTGTACGGCGGGACGATCAGCATCGGCCCGAGGAGCGAGGGGGGATTCGCCGTCGAGCTGACCCTGCCGACCTCCACCCGGACCGCACGGCAGAAAGACGGCACGACGGAATGACCAGGGTGCTCGTCGTCGACGACCAGTTCCTCATCCGGGCCGGCCTGGTGGGGCTGCTGCGGGCCGCGCCCGGGATCGACGTCGTGGGCGAGGCCGCCGACGGCGAGGAGGCCGTCGAGCTGGTCGCCCGGACTCGGCCCGACGTGGTGCTGATGGACATCAGGATGCCCGGCATGGGCGGCATCGCGGCCACGGAGAGGATCCTCGCCGAGGCGCCGGACCCGGCGCCCAAGGTCCTGGTGCTGACCACCTTCGACCTCGACGAGTACGTGTACGGTGCGCTGCGCGCCGGCGCCTCGGGCTTCCTGCTCAAGGACTCGGGCCCCGAGCGGCTGCTCGCGGCGGTCGCGGCGGTCGGGGGAGGCGACGCGCTCTTCGCGCCCAGCGTCACACGGCGCCTGGTCGAGGCGTTCGCGCGGCAGGCCGGCGGCGACCGGCCACAAACTCCCCCGGACCTCGCCGTGTTGACCGGCCGTGAGACCGAGGTGCTGCGGCTGACCGCGCGCGGCCTCAGCAACCAGGAGATCGCCGGTGAACTGTTCATCAGCGAGGCCACCGTCAAGACGCACCTGAACCGCGCGATGCACAAGCTGAACCTGGACAGCCGGGCGCAGGCCGTCGTGGTGGCGTACGAGACGGGCCTGGTGAAACCCGGCGGCGGCTGAGCCGGTGAACCGAACGGTGCGGCGGCACGTATGGAGGTGCGACCTTCTGTTTCCCACCGTCAGGCATTTGGGGGCCACGGATGAAGCACGGGCGGCGCACCCTTCGGCGGGCCATCAGGCTGGCGGCTGTCGGAGGGCTGCTCTGCGGCGGGCTGATGGTGTCGCACGCGGTGGCGGGTGAGCCACCGCCGGCAGGCCGTACGGCCGTCGACGGTGCCGCCCCGTCCGTCCCGCCCGCCGACGTGGCGACGGACCTCGTCGCACGGCTGGGCACGTCGCGTACCGCCGGAAGCTGGGTGGGTGCGGACGGCCGCCCGGTCGTCGCCGTGACCGACGACGCCACCGCCGACGAGGTCCGGCGGGCGGGAGCGCGGGCCGAGGTGAAGCGGTACAGCATGCGCGACCTCCGCTCGGCGACCGAGACCCTGGGCCGCGCCCCGAGGGTGCCGGGCACCGCTTGGGTGATGGACTACGCGTCCAACCAGGTCAAGGTGTACGCGGACCGCACCGTGTCGGCCGGCGACTGGTCGCGCATGTCCGAAGTCGCCCGCCGGGCGGGTGACTTCGTCCGCATGCAGCGGACCCAGGGCGAGTTCACCACCCGGGTCAATGGCGCGGTCCCCATCTTCAACGGGACCGGCCGCTGTTCCGTGGGCTTCAACGTCACCGACGGCCGGGACAACTTCATCCTGACGGCCGGGCATTGCGGTCCGGAGGGCACCCGCTGGTTCAGCGGCGGTCAGGGCCTCGACGGGCAGATCGGCACCACCGTCGCCCGCAGCTTCCCGGGCGACGACTTCTCCCTGGTCCGGTACGACGACCGGGGCGCGTTCGACGGGACCAACGCCGTGGACATCGGGCAGGGCCGGAGCGTGCCGGTCATCGGCGCGGCCGACCCCGTCGTCGGCCAGCAGGTGTTCCGCAGTGGCAGCACCACGGGCCTGCGTTCCGGCCGGGTGACCGCGTTGAACGCCACGGTGAACTACCGCGAGGGCACCGTCACCGGACTGATCCAGACCACGGTATGCGCCGAACCCGGGGACAGCGGCGGCCCGTTGCTCGCCGAAGGCCTCGCCCTCGGCGTGACCTCGGGCGGCAACGGCGACTGCACCGAGGGCGGCATGACGTTCTTCCAGCCGGTGACCTCGGCGCTGGCGGAACTGGGCGTACGCGTCATCGACGGCCGCCTCGCCACCGACCGTGGCACCGTGGCCGCGCCGTCCGCACAGCCCTCCGGGCAGCCCGCCGCGCAGCCCTCCGCGCCTCCGCTGCCCGCCGGTGCCGCGCCGCCCGCCCAGGCCGTCGCACCGCCGGGCGGCACGGGGCGGCGGACGGTCACCGCGATCGTCGGAGCACGCGAGCTCGTGCCCGGCCTGGGGGTCATCGCGGTGAGCCTGCTCGGCCTGCTGGCCGCCCGGTGGCTCCTCTCGGAGCGCGCCGACCGCGACCACCTCCGCGCCCACTACACCCACCACTGGAGCTGACGGCCCATCAGCGGGATTGACGCTGTCTGGATGACCTCTTCGTGTCGAATAATCCGGTTATCGTCCCACGTGCTTAAGGTGAGCCCGCTGAAGCCACCCCCCTAGCTTGGGAGACATAGCAATGGGTCAGTTCGCACGTACCTGGGGCGCCGGTATCGCCGCCGCCGCGCTGATCGCCGGCTCCGTCGGGACCGCTGTGGCGGTCACGTCCCCGTCCTCCGCGCCCGGCAAGCCCGCGGCCTCCTCCACCGCGCTCACGACCGCCTCGGCCCACGCCACGATGAAGAGCGTGCGAGCGTGGCAGCAGTTCCGCATCCGCGGCGTCATCAAGAGCCTGCGGCCCGGCAGCAAGGTCATCCTCCAGCAGCAGCAGGGCAAGCGCTGGGTGACGCTCCCCGCCTCGATGAACACCACGTCCCGCTCCACCTACAGCATGCGTGTCATGCTCGGGCTCAAGGGGCACAACAAGCTGCGTCTGGTCGACAGCCGCAAGCGGGTCGTCACGCCCGTGATCAACGTCTGGGTGCGCTAGACCGTGTCCGCGAAGTAGCGCCGTCCGCCCCGCCGCGGGCGGCCGCCGATTCCGGGCTCGCTCGCCGGTGCGGCGTCGCGAGCCCGGCCCACCGGGGAGGGGTGAGGTCCGTGGCCGGACTCGACGCGTTCAGCGATCTGCTGGACCACCCGATGTACGTCGTGACGGCGGCGGCGGCCGGCGGCGAGCGGGCCGGCTGTCTCGTCGGCTTCGCCTCCCAGTGCTCGATCCACCCGCCCCGCTTCGCCGTCTGGCTGTCCACCGCCAACCGGACCTACCGGGTGGCGCGCCACTCCACCCACCTCGCCGTTCACCTCCTCCACCGCGAACAGGTCGGCCTGGCGCGGCTGTTCGGCGGCGAGACCGGTGACGAGACCGACAAGTTCGCCCGCGTCGCCTGGCAGCCCCACCACCACGGCGCCGTACCCGTACTGACCGACGCCTGCGCCTGGTTCGTCGGCCGTGTGCACAGCCGTACCGGCGGCGGGGACCACGTGGGCTTCCTCCTCGACCCCCTGGAGACGTCCCCGCCGGCGCCGGGGAGGCCCCCGCTGATCATGCTCAGCGACGTCGCGGACCTCACGCCCGGCCACCCCGCATAGCCACCGCCCGCCCATGGCCACCGACCCGCATGGCCGCCGCTGCGCGAGCTCTGGCCGGGCTGGTACCTACTAGGTACCATCATGGGTATGCCGTCCTTGAACATCACCTTCACCGATGAGGAGCTGGAGGAGGTCCGCGCCGCGGCGGCCGCCGAAGGCAAGTCCCTCAAGCAGTACGTCCACGATCTCCCCCTCCGTGAACGTCAACGGCGCCAGTTCGTCCGCTACGCCGTCTCCTGGGGCGAGACGCACCGCGCCGAGTTCGACGAGGCCTTCCCCGACGAGGTCCCCGAGGCCGACGGCCGCCGGGGAGGCGCGGCCGCCTGATGGTGCTCTACATCGACGTCCCCTGGCTCCTGGACGTACAGGAACAGGCCGTCCCCGAAGACGTGTCCGTCGCGGACTACTCCGCACTCGTCGCCGCCGTCGCCCGCCACAAGACCCGCATCCCGCGCCCCACGACGGCCGAACCCGACCCCGCCTGGCGCGCGGCGGCCCTCCTGCACACCCTCGTACGCCTCCAGCCGCTGCCGCACCGCAACTCCCTGTACGCCTGCCAGGTCGCCGTCGCCTACATGTACGCCTCCGGCGAGGGCATCGACGCCCCGTACGGGGCGCTGGTGGAACTGGTCCGCGACATCCAGGCGGCCAAGGCCACCGTCTACGAGGCGGCGGACCGCATCCGCGGCTGGCGCATCTGACCGACCCGGACCGACCCCGGACCGACCAGGACCGACCCGGGCCCGCTGCCCCGCGTCCGCTCCTCCGTGCCCCTTACAGGGGACCTTCAGCAACCTCGCCCCCAGGTGATCGTTTGCAGTCCTGGGCGGAGATCGCTCCGCCCGGGACCGATGACCTGGAGGCCCGATGCGCCGGAAGCTCTCGACCACTGTCGCCGCGCTCGCGTTCGCTACCACCACTGCTCTCAGCGGCGTTGTCGCCACGGCCGGCACCGGCGTGGCCGCCGACACCGGCCCTGCCGCCGTCGCCGAACCGACCGTGCGCGAGCAGGCGGACCGGATCATGAACCTCACCTACCGCGAGTTCGCCCGGACACCGCGCATCGAGCCGTTCAACTGGTCGACCGACGGCTGCTCCGTACCCACCGGCTACGCCCCGTACAGCGAAGTGTTCCGCCCGGCCTGCGTCCAGCACGACTTCGGGTACCGCAACTACGGCGCCAACCACGAACTGAGGCTCAGCCCCACCCGGGAGACGAAGAACTGGATCGACAGGCGGTTCAGGACCGAGATGGAGCGCGTCTGCCAGGACACCTACCTCACGCCCCTGCGCCACCTCAACTGCGTGAACGCGGCCCAGGCGTACTACCTGGCCGTCAGCGTGGGGGGAGACCAGGCCTTCTTCTGACCGGGCCGTGAGAGGGGGAGGACCAGGGGGAAGGGGCAAGGGGAAGGGCCGTGCCGGATCTCTCCGGCACGGCCCTGTGGCCCGTACGACCCGCTACGCTCCCCCGAAGGCCGCCCGAGCCCGTTCTCACATCAGCCTGACGTCGGGAACGTTACCGGTCGGCGGGCGGGTGTGGTGTCGGTCGTTCGACCCACATGTCGGGTGGGGAGCCGATGGGACCTACGGAGAGGGAGTTCACCGGGTTCGTGCGGCGGCACGTGCCCCGGTTCCGCGCGGTGATCGTCGCCTCCTGCGCCCTGCTCTCGGTGCCCGCGCTGCCCGTGGCGGACATGGCCGCGGCGGGTGTCGTCGCGGCGGTGGCCATCGGGTGGAGCCTGCTGTACCCCGCCTGGTTCGCCTCGGGCGCCCGGCCCCGGGCGCTGCTGGCGGCGGACCTGGCGGTGATGGCGGGCCTGTGCCTGACCCAGGCGCTGACCGTCCCCGCCACGCAGCCCTCGCACGGCAGCACCTGGATCCTGGTGGCCGTCAGCTTCGTGGCCGTCGGCTACCAGTTCACCCACCCGCCGCTCACCGGCGCCCTGGTCGCCGGATACCTGGCCGCCGCCGACCTGGCCGGAGTGGTCGTCGCCGGGGCCGTACAGGACCGGCCGGACGCCTGGCCGGCGGCGCTGCCCAACATCGGCTGGCTGCTGGTGCAGGCGGCCATGTCGCGCGGCCTGTACGCGGTCGTGCACCGGCGCGGCCGGGCGGCCGACGCGGCGGCGGCCGAGGCGGCCGGCGCGCGGCAGGCCCTGCGCGTGGCGGAGGCACGGCGGGCGGCCGAGCGGACGCATCTGGCGACGCTGCACGACACCGCGTGCGCCACGCTGTTGATGGCCTCCCTGCCGGGCGGCTCCATCCGGCCCGAGGTGGTCCGGGCACAGGCCGGGCGGGACCTGCGCCGCCTGACCGCCGAGGAGCGGCCCGACGCGGGAACGGACTTCTTCAAGGCGGGTCTCGAGGCGGGTCTCAACGTGGACCTCAACGCGGATCTCAAGAAGGACCTCAAGGCGGACCTCAAGGCGGACCTCATGGCGGAACTGTCGCGGGAACTGCTGAGGCATCCCGTCCGGACCGACCTGCGGTACGCGAACCACCGCCCGGACCGGGTGTCGCTGTGGCGCCCGGCCGTGGTGGCGCTGCGCGACAGTTGCGGCGAGGCGCTGCGCAATGTCGCCCGCCACGCGGGCGTGGACGCGGCGCGGGTCACGGTGGCGCGCCGGGGAGAGGGGGTCGTCGTGACGGTCGAGGACCGGGGACGGGGCTTCGACGTGGCGGCGGTTCCCGCACACAAGCAGGGGCTGTCGCGGTCCGTCGTGGGGCGGATGCGCGCCATCGGCGGCGATGCCGAGGTCGTGTCCCGGCCGGGGGAGGGGACGCGGGTGCGGCTGGAGTGGCCCCGTGCGTGAACCGCTCACCGAGCAGATCTCCGACCGCCTGCGGGGCGGCGCGCGCCTCGCGGCGCTGGGCATCCTCGCCGCGATCCACGTGGGCCTCGCGCTGCCCGCGCTGCTGAGCCGGCTCTCCGAGTACCCCCGGCCGTGGCTCCAACTGGCCGCGTTCGGGCTGCTGTCGCTGGTCCTGGTCACCATGGTGGCGGCGGCGGTGCTGGACCGGGGTACGAGAGGCCCGGACGGTCCGGTCACTCCGGGCGGGGGCGCTCGGCGAGGGGCGCACGTGTGGCCGTGGGTGGGGCTCGGGTGCACGGTCGTCGCGTCGGCGGCCGCGACGAACGACCTGCCGGGCGAGTACTTCCTCGGCACCCTGCACTGGTCGTTCCTGGAGGCCGGCTGGTTCGGCGTCGTCCTGCTGATGGACCGGCCGCTCGCCATGACGTGGGCGTTCCTGGGCGGCCATCTCGGAGTCACGTTCACGCAGTTGCTGCTGAACGGGCTGCCACCGCGGCAGCAGGCCGCGGGCATGGCGGTCAGCGCACTGGCCATCTGCGGCTTCCAGGTCGCGATGGCCGTCGGGGCGCGGCTGCTGCGCGACTGCGCGCGGTCGGCGAGCACCGCGCTGCGGGAACAGGAACGGCTCCACACGGAGGCGGCCGTGGCCGAGCACCTGCACCGCGACCAGCGCGACCGGTACCAGGCGCTGAACGCGACGGTGTTCCCCCTGCTGGCCGGTCTGGCCGACGGGTCGCTCGACCCGCGCGACGACGAGGTGCGCCGCCGGTGCGCGCTGGAGGCGGCCAAGCTGCGGCGGCTGTTCGCCGAGAACGACTACGCCGCCGATCCGCTCGTCCACGAGCTGCGCGCCGGGATCGACGTGGCCGAGCGCAACGGCGTCGGCGTGCAGCTCGCCGTCCGGGGTGCCCCCGCCGAGCTTCCGCGCGGCCTGCGCCGGGCGCTGATCGAACCGGTGCTGGCGGCGCTCGCGTCCGCCGACCGCACCGCCCGGGCGACCGTGGTGCGCGGCGGCGGACGCGTACGCGTCGGGGTGGTCATCGACGAGCCGGCGGCGCGCATTCCGGCCACGGCGACGGACCAGGTGCGGGTGCGGACGGTGAGCGACGAGGGGCGGCTGTGGGTGGAGGCGGTGTGCGCGTCGGTGCCGGCGGGCCGCGACGGCGGTGACGCGGAGGGCGGCGACGCCGGAGGCAGGGGCGGCGTGGGCGCTCACAGTTCGTCGAGGGAGACCAGCCCGTCCTGAACGGCCCTCGCGACCAGGTTGGCCTTGGTCGTCGCGGGACGCCCGGCGTTGGCGTACTTGATGCGCACCCGGTCGAGGTACGTGTTGACGGTACGCACGGACAGCCCCAGGCTCTGGGCCACCATGGCCTTGGACTCCGACTGGAACCACTCGAGCAGTACGTCCACCTCGCGGGGCGCCAGCACCGGACGGCCCCGCCGGGTGTCGCTGCCGAACGCGCCCGCGAGGGCGGGCGGTGTGTACGGGACGCCCTCGGCGGCCGCCAGCGTCGCGGCCACGAGGTGGCGTTCCCCCTCGGCCTTGGTGAGGTAGGTGAAGGCGCCCAGGTCGAGGCAGGTCAGGGCCGCCTCCTGACTGTCCTTCATGGTGTAGACGATGACCTGCCGCTGCTGGGCGACCAGTTGCTTCAGTTCCGGGTACGCCGGTGCCCCCTCGGAGAGCTGGAGGTCCAGGACCACCACGTCCGCGTCCCGTCCCGGTCCGGTCGTCGCCACGGACACGTCGTGGCCCTTGGCCAGCACCCTGATGGGGTGCCCGGACGTGGTGTACCAGTACTCGATCCCGGCGAGCACCACCGGGTGGTCGTCCACGAGTGCCACCCCCACCGGCCGGTCGTTCCGCATGCGGTCCTCCCCTCCCGCGCCGCCGACCCTCCCAGGCTATTGCCCGGTGGGCGCCGTCGCCGGGCGTTTCCCCGGATGAGGCGCCGGCCTGCGGCGGTGACAGTCAGTGACTGTCCGGGATGCGGCGCGGGAGTGGCTCTGTTTGTCTGATGTGGCCCGGCCTCACGCCACATCGGAAAGACCGAAAGGGACATGATGAGCATTGCGGACGAACCCGGCAGCCGGATCCTCCAGATGCGTGCCAAGGCGCAGGAGTTGGAGCAGGCGGCGGAACGCGCCACCGACCCGCAGGACGCCCAGCGGCTGCGGGACAAGGCCCGTCGGCTCAAGGAGAAGAGCGAGCAGGAGCGCGGCGGGACGGGCGGGACCATGGACCCGATGTAGCGGGTCCGGGTCGGGCGGCGGTCATCGCACGATGGCTGCCGCCCGACCGTGCGCCGGGCGCGGGGCGGTGGCCGGGGGTGCGAGGCTCACCGTACGCGGGTCTCGGCCGCCGCCTCCTCCTCGTCCTCCTCCTCGGGCAGGTGGACGTCGTCGACGGCGATGTTCACCTCGACCACCTCCAGGCCGGTCATGCGCTCCACCGCCTGGATGACGTTCTCCCGGACGTCGCCGGCCAGGTCCGCGATCGGTACGCCGTACTCGACGACGAGTTCCAGGTCGATGGCGGTCTGGCGCTCGCCGACCTCCACCTTGACGCCGCGTGTGACGCCCGGGCGTCCGCCGGGAACGCGGTCGCGTACCGCCCCCATGGTGCGGGCGAGGCCACCGCCCAGGGTGTGGACGCCGTCCACCTCCCGGGCCGCCATTCCGGCGACCTTGGCCACCACCCCGTCCGCGATGGTCGTCCTGCCCCGGGGCTCGGACAGGGCCGTCGTCGATCCGCTCGCCTCCGTCATGGGTAAGCCACCTCCTCGATGCGAAAGCCGTGGGAAGCGCTCCTCCCAGCGTGCCCCCCGGGCACCTCACGCGCCATGCGAGGGCCGGTCCGGACCGACACACGGCCACCGGAGTGCGCTGCGTAGCGGGACGACCACTGTTCGGGTACGGTCGGTGGCAGAGAAGTCGTGGTTCCGAAGTGTGCGCCCGTGATCGCGATCACGGGCGTTTGTGCTGTCACACCCCTTGTCGGGCCCGCACTCTCCGGGCCCGCACGGTGCGGGCCGTTCCCCAGGTATAGGAGGCCGGTATGGCTACTGGAACGGTCAAGTGGTTCAACAGCGAGAAGGGTTTCGGCTTCATCGCCCAGGACGGCGGCGGACCTGACGTCTTCGCCCACTACTCCCACATCTCCGGCGCCGGTTACCGCGAACTGACGGAGGGTCAGAAGGTGACCTTCGACGTCACCGAGGGCCGCAAGGGCCCCCAGGCGGAGAACATCGTCTCCGCCTGACGCGCGCCCGCACGAGCCCCACCGACGCACGCGCGTGCCGCCGCAGGAGCGGACGCGCGTGCGTCACGGGAGCTTCGTACCGCCACCGGCCCCTCTGCACGGCACCGCCGCTCCAACGCCCCGGCGTACCGCCCCGCGGCCAGGCGGCGGCCAGGCGGCCGAGCGCCGGACAGGCCAAGGCGGCCGCCGCCACGACGAGGCGACGCCGGCCGGCGAGCCGACGGCCCAACGGGGCCCAACGCCGCCCAAGGCGGGCTGACGCGGCCCAACGCGGGGCGATACGGCCCGGCCGACACGAGCAACACGGGCCGACACGGGCGGGGCGGGCCTACACGAGCCGGCGGCCCAGCGGCCCGATGCGGGCCGACGCGGTCCAACGGGGCTCAACGCGGCCTACGAGGCCCGACACGACCCAACGCAGCCCAACGGGGCCTAACGCGGCCAAATGGCGCCTAACGCGGCTCCGCGCGGCCGACGCGCGCCGACGCGGCCCCACGGGCCCGACGCGGGCCAACGCGGCCAACACGCCCCAACGCGCCCAACGCGGGCCGACACTGGCTGACACGCGCCGACAGGGCGACGAGTCGACGAGCCCACGGACACTGGCTGACCACACGCCGACGGAGCCGACGGTGCCGGCGCGGGCCGACACGGGCCCAGGCGGGCCAACCCGCGCCAACCGCAGCAACCGGCATCAGCCGACACCAGCCGGCAGGTGGGCGCTAGGCGAGCCGCACCCGTACCTCGGCCACGCCGCGTGCCGTGGCGATCGTCGTGGCTTCCGCGTCCACCTGCTTGCGAACGCTCGCGGGCAGCGGCCCGAACGGGGTGACCGTCAAGTCGAGGCGACAACCGGTCGTCCTGGCGCGCCAGGTGCCGGCGAGCTCCGTGCCGACCAGTAGTGCGCCCGGGCCGCCGATCGGACGCCAGATCGCCTTTTCCCGGGCCTTGTCCGGCACGACCAGGGCCCGGTCGCGGGCCTGGAGGAACGGATCGCCCGGCGGCAGCAGCCGGACCAGCCGGGGGCTGCGGGCCGACATCAGCGCGTCCAGGCCGGAGGCCGGCAGCCATGCCTCACGGCCCTCGACCCGCACCTCGGCCAGATCGTCCGGCCAGACCGACCTGACCACGGCCGGCTTGGTGCCGAGGTATTTCGCCACCTCGGCCGGTGTGGCCGGCCCGAGGAACCGCAGATAGGCCCGGACCAGCTCGGTCGTCCCCGATGCCGTGACCGGCACGGGGAACCTGTCGGCCAGCGGGGCCAGTACGGTACCGCCGCCTTCCGCCGTGACGCCGACCCCGCCGAAGAGCCCGGCCTGCTGGAACAGCAGCCCGGAGATGTGCTGGGCCCCGCACCGCTCGCACCAGTACGTCAGCGACTCCGGCACCGAGGCGCTGACCGCCGTACTGACCTCACCCTTGGGCATCGGCGCGGTCACCGCCTCGCGGAACGCCTCGGCGGTCACCCGGAAGGCCTCGACACCCAGCCGCGCCCCCTCCTTGATCACCGCCGTGTCGATCCGCGCCGTCGCGTCCGAGTCGTCCACCGGCCAGAGGGCCGAGGCGAGCGCGGGCAGTTCCCGGCGGCGGTGCAGATGCGGCGCGCCGCGGAAGGACCACACGAGCCGGAGCCCGTCGAGGGACGCGCCCCGCGCGGCCAGCGCCAGCCGGGCCGACCCGTAAGGCGTGTCCTGCGCCCCCAGGGTGAGCACGCCGGGATCCGGGGAGGAGCGGTCGAACCCGTGGGCCGCCACCCGGTAGGCCAGTACCCGCTCCCGGGTCACGTCGTTCCGGCGCGCGCTGCTCACGCTCGCACCCTACCCGCCGTTACGCGTCAAGCACCGAGCTCGCGGAGGGCGGCCTTGTGTGCGGTGTCGAGAGCCTGGTCGGCGGGGACGGCGACATCCGGGACGACACCGACGCCCTCCCAGTTGGTGCCGGTGACGGAGTTGATGGTGCGGGCGGCGGGCACCGTCACGAGGATGTGCTCGGCCACCGGGTACCGCACCGTCGGGTGCGCGCCGCCCCGGGTCGTCTCGCCGATCACGGTGGCCCTGCCGTGGGCCTGGAGGGTGTACGCCACGTCCTCCCCGCCCGAGAAGGTGACGGCGCTGGTCAGCACGTAGACCGGCCGGTCCAGGTAGCGCGGCGCGGGCAGGTGCGCGACGGTCCAGTACTGGCGCGTGGAGTCGGTGCGGCGCTCGTAGATGTCGTTCAGGTGCACCTGGTCGTCGGGGAAGAAGTAGCTGCACCACATCGCGGCGCCCTCGGGAGCACCGCCCCGGCACTCGCGAAGGTCGAGGACGAGAGCGGAGCTGAGGGCGACGAGCTCCATCGCCGCGCCGATCGCCCGGCCGCCCTCGTCGGCGGACGCGATCCGCCGGACGTCGATGAGGCCGACGTTGCCGTCCAGGTGCTCGAAGCGGTGGATGCCCTGGTTCTCCGCCTTGAGCAGTTCGAGGAAGGCGGACCGGCCCTCGTCCTCGGCCGCCGGGTTGAGGTCCTGCGGCTCATCGGTCCACAACAGCCGCAGATGCTTGTCCGGGCAGGCCTCCTGCAGATGCGCGGTCACCGTCTCGCAGAGCTCGCGCCCCTCCAGGCCGTCGTACTCGCCGGCCGCCAGCCGTGGCCGTATCAGGGCGTCGATGTGCGCGGGCTTCTCGGGGAAGACGTACTCGGCCGTGATCCGGTCCAGGGCGCGGTGAATGATCTCTGCGTTTGTAGGCATGGCCGGTCATGCTAGGCCGCGAACACCCGTACTTCGAACGCTTTTCCCTCCGCGTTCAGCGCTGGTAGAGGCCGACGAGCGTGCCGCTGGCCAACTGCCGCTCGTCCACCGCGGCGTGCACGTCCCGGGCGGACGCCCCGTCGGGCAGCTCGACCGGCTCCGGCAGTGCGTAGACACGGAAGAAGTACCGGTGCGCCTGGTCACCGACCGGCGGTTGGGGCCCGCCCCAGCCCCGCCCCCCGTAATCATTGCTCCGGTTCGTTCCGCCCCGGGGCGTCTCCCCGGTGTCCACCCCGTCGCTCGCCGGGTCGATCCCCGTGACCAGCCAGTGCAAGAACGTCCCGGACGGCGCGTCGGGGTCCTCGCACAACAGCAGCAACTCCGACGTGCCGTCCGGCACCCCGGACCAGGACAGCGGGGGTGAGACGTCGTCGCCTTCCTTGGCGTAACGGCGGGGAATGAAGGAACCATCGTTGAACGCGCTACTTGTGAGCGAGATTCCGGCCATACCCCCCTGTTACCGCGCCACCACCCGAACCTGCGCCCCGCACCGCCAGGTGCATCCGACTGGCGCAACTCCGCAACGGCGATATTGGGATGCGGCGTGATCGACTCCTCCGTAGGGTCGATGCACGTGGAACCGCTCAGTGAGAAACAGATCCGCTCGTCCTTCGTCAACTGCACGAAGGGTGAGGCGGCACGGCTCAGACTGCCGTCCGACTTCGCCGAACTCCCCTGGGAGGACCTGGACTTCCTCGGGTGGGTGGATCCCGGGGCCCCGCTGCGGGCCCACCTCGTGCTGCCCCGGGCCGACGGTCCGCTGGGGATCACGCTGCGCGTCCCGGCCGTCGGCCGTACCAGTGCGGTGAAGTCCAGCCTGTGCCAGATATGCCTGACGGGACACGCTTCCTCCGGGGTCACCCTGCTCGCCGCCCCGCTGGCGGGGGCGCGGGGCCGTGAGGGGAACACGGTGGGAATCTATGTGTGCTCCGACCTGGCCTGCCCGTTGTACGTGCGCGGCAAGCGGCAGCCGAAGCTGCGGTCCGGACGGTACGAGGAGTCGCTGACCCTGGAAGAGCGCATCGCCCGGATGGAGGGGAACCTGGAGGCCTTCGCCGCCAAGGTGACCGCCCGCTGACCGGCCCGCCGCCGTCCCCCTGTGTGCGCGGGCGGCGGCGCTGACACGCCTGGGGCGCGCATACCGGGTGGCGGAACGCGTACCGGTGATGATGGGGCGCATGGACGTCACCGAGGTACTCCTGCCCGGGGTGGGGATCCGGTACGAGTTCACCAACCACGAGGGGGACCGGGTCGGCATCGTCGCCGACCGGACCGGTGACTTCGAACTGGTCGTCTACGGGCGCGGTGACCCCGACGAGGGGCGGCCCCTGGTGCGGCTGAACAGCGAGGAGGCCGACGCGGTCGCCGAGATCCTCGGGGCGCCGCGCATCGCGGAACGGTTCGCCGACCTCACCAGGGAGGTGCCGGGACTCCAGTCCGGGCAGGTCGAGGTCCGCTCCTCCAGCCCGTTCGCCGGACAGCCGCTGGGGCGGACCAGGGCCAGGACCCGGACGGGCGCCTCCATCGTTGCCATCGTCCGCGGGGAGGACGTGATCGCCTCGCCCACACCGGGCGAGACGCTGCAGGCCGGTGACGTCCTGGTCGTGATCGGAACCCGTGAGGGCATCGCAGGCGTGGACCGGATCGTCCAGGGCTGAGCGTGCGAACCCCCGTCACGCTGCTGCTGGAGCTCGGGCTCATCCTCACCGCCCTCAGCGTGCTGGGCACCGTGGCCCGCCGCCTCACCTTCTCACCGGTCCCGCTCTACCTGCTCGCGGGTCTGGCCCTCGGAGAGGGCGGCATCGCGCCCGTCCCGGCCGCCGGCGAGTTCGTGGAGACCGGGGCGGCCATGGGTGTCGTCCTGCTGCTGCTCACGCTCGGGTTGCAGTTCACCCCGACCGAGTTCACGGTGAGCCTCCGCCGGCACGTCCCGTCCGCGCTGGTCGACCTGGTCCTGAACGCGGTACCCGGCGCCGTCGCCGGATGGCTGCTCGGCTTCGACGGCGTCGGTGTCCTCGCGCTCGCGGGCGCGACGTACGTCTCCTCCTCGGGCATGGTCGCCCGGCTCCTGGCCGACCTGCGGCGACTGGGCAACCGGGAGACCCCGGCGATCCTCTCCGTACTGGTCATGGAGGACTTCGCCATGGCCGCCTATCTGCCCCTGCTGGCCGTCCTCGCCGCCGGCGGGCCCTGGTGGCAGGCCCTGCTGGGCGTCATGGCGGCGGTCGGCGCCGTACTGGCGGCCTTCACCGCCTCCTACCGCTGGGGTCACCACCTCGGCCGGCTGCTGTCGCACCCGGACGCCGAGCAGCTCATGCTGCGGGTCCTCGGCCTCACCCTGATCGTCTCGGCGCTGGCCGAGCTGATCCACGCCACGGCGGCGGTGGCGGCGTTCCTCGTCGGCCTCACCCTCACCGGCGACACCGCGGACCGGGCCCGCGCCGTGCTCAGCCCCCTGCGTGACCTGTTCTCCGCGATCTTCTTCCTCGCCATCGGCCTGTCGGTCCGCCCCGACGATCTCGTGCCGCTCCTCCCCGCCGCCCTCGCCCTGGCGGCGGTCACGGCCGCGACCAAGGTGGTCACCGGCCGCTACGCCGCCGCCCGTGACCAGGTGGGCCGCCGGGGGCGATTGAGGGCCGGGACGGCGCTCATCGTGCGCGGCGAGTTCTCCATCGTCATCATCGGGCTGGTCGGCACGCTGAACGGCGACCTCGCCCCCCTCGTCACCGCCTACGTCTTCGTCCTCGCCGTCGCCGGGCCGCTCCTCGCCCGGCTCGCCGGGGCCCTTCCGCGCAGCCTGGAGAAGGGCCGGTCCGGATGACCGCGCGATGGGGGAAAATGTGTGGGTACACGAAGAGTGGCTCGTCCCGCGCGGGAATCCTTCCCATGAAGCAGGTGGCTGTCATGGAACACGAGTCGGAAGGGCGCATCCTCGAGCAGATAGAGCACGCGCTCACCAGCGACGACCCCGGGCTCGCCGCCCGCATGAGCACGCTCAACGAACGGTTCTCCGAGGAGCGGGCGGAGGACGGGAAAGAACCGGACGACCCGGTGGCGCCGAAGCGGAACTGGCGCAGGAGGACCACCTGGCTCCTGGTCGTCATCGCCCTCGTGGGCCTGCTCCTGACGGCAGTCCTCAACGCGTCGTCGAACGAGCCCCCGGCGCCGCCCGGCAACCTCACCCCTGCCGCATCAGCGTGACCGGGGGCACGTAGTCGCCCACCAGTGTGCGGTGCCACCAGGCACCGGTACGGCGCCGTTCGCGCCGGTCCGTGAACCGGTAGCGGTAGAGGCGCGCCCGGAGGTACGCGGGCGGGGCGGCGGGGAAGGGGTTGCCGCGCAGGAGCTTGAGGACGACCGGATCGTTGTCCAGGAGCCGCAGGAGCAGCGCCGGGAACCAGGGCGTCGCGTACGCGGGCGAGAGCGCGGCGAACCACATCAGCCAGTCGAGCCGCAAGTGGTACGGGGCCACCTGCGGCGGCAAACCGGCCACGTCACCCGGCTTGCCCCGGAAGCGGTACTCCTTCCACTCCGTGCCGTCGCTGAGCCCGGGCTCGTCGGTGCCCTCGATCACCACCTCGTGCCGTATCCGGCTGATGCTGCCGAAGGCTCCGTAGGTGTTGACCAGGTGGAGCGGGTTGAAGGAGTAGTTCATCAACTGGTGGCGGGAGAGCAGGTTGCGCACCGGCCAGTAGCTGAGCACGGCCACCAGCGCGGTCACGGCGATCACCACGCCCGCGTACCAGGCCGGGGTGGGGCCGAACGCGGGCGGCCCGGGCAGCGGCAGCACCTCGGCGGCCTGGCCCCCGTCGATCGCGGTGACCGCGAGGAGGACGGCCAGCCAGTTGAGCCAGGCGAAGTTGCCCGAGGCCACCAGCCAGAGCTGGGTGACGACGATGAAGCCGGCGGCGACACTCGCGACCGGCTGCGGCGCGAACAGCAACACCGGCGCGCCGAGCTGCGCGACATGGTTGGCGGCGGTCTCCACCCGGTGCAGCGGCCTGGGCAGGTGGTGGAAGTACCAGCTCAGCGGACCCGGCATCGGCTGCGTCTCGTGGTGGTAGTACAGGCAGGTCAGGTCCCGCCAGCACCGATCGCCGCGCAGTTTGATCAGCCCGGCGCCGAACTCCAGGCGGAACAGCAGCCAGCGCAGCAGGAACAGCACCAGGACCGGCGGCGCGGTGCGCTCGTTCCCCAGGAAGACCGCCAGGAAGCCGGCTTCGAGCAGCAGCGACTCCCACATGAAGGCGTACCACGTCTGCCCGACGTTGACGATCGACAGGTACAGCACCCACAGCAGCGCCCACATCAGCATCGACGCCCACAGCGGTACGCGGTCGCCGGCCCCCGCCGCGAGTGCGGCCGAGAGGGCCATACCCGTCCACGCCACGCCCGCGAAGAAGCGGTCGGAGTAGTGGAAGTGGAAGACGCTGGGCGAGCGCCGGAAGGGCACCGACGCGACGAAACGCGGCACCGGGAGCAGCCCCCGCTCGCCGATGAGCGCGCGGAACTGCTGGAGGCTGCTCAAGAAGGCGACGAAGTACACGACGGCGAGGCCGCGTTGGAACACCAGCCGGCCCAGCCAGTAGCCGCCGTCCGTGAACCACTCCACAGCGCCTCCCGACCGGGGTCACCCATCATCCGGGCACGGCACCGGTCGCGTCCCGCAGCACGCGGGCGACCAGTCCCGGGGCGTCGGCCATCGGCACATGGCCGCAGCCGGGCAGCGGCACCAGCCGGGCACCGGGGATCGCGGCCTTGACCCGCGCGGCCTGCCGGGGCGGCAGGAGCCGGTCCCGGCTGCCCCAGGCGACGGTGACGGGCACACCGGGGACGTCCCCGCTGAACAGCACCGGTGCCCGCCCGGCCTTGAGGGCCGCCTTGACCGCCGCGCTCTGCCGGGACATGGCCAGCACCGCGTACGCGTACCTCCGCTCCGCGCCGGTCCAGAACCCCGCCGGCGCCAGCGCCGTCACACTGCGCACCAGGCCCGCCTGGCCCAGGCGCAGCGCGATCAGGCCGCCCAGCGAATGGCCCGCCACATGCGGCCGTTCCACCTCCAGCCCGGCGAACAGCGCGCCCATCCACGCCACCGCCGCCTCCAGGTCCCACGGCACCGCCGGGTCCGGGTCCGGCGACTCCCCGAAGCCCGGCAGATCCAGGGCGATCGTCTCGCGCCCGGTGAGCAGCGGCACCACGGCGCCCCACACCCGGCGGTCGTCGCCGACCCCGTGCAGCAGCACCAGCGGCTCGCCGTCGCCCTGCCGCTCGTACGCCACGGTGACGGCCCCCAGACCGGCGACCCGGCCCTCCACGTACGAGGCGGGACGACCGGCGCCGGGCCGGCACGCACGCCGGTACGCGTCCCGGGACTCGCGCCGCGACTCGCGCCGGGACCGGGAACGGTCACGGGCGGTGATGAGGGAAGAGGCCAGCGGGATCATCGGGCACCTCCACCGGGGCCAACGCCTCCACCTGGGAGAACCGCACGGGGCCGGGCGCCCATTCCTGATGGTGGACAGCGCGGCCGTACGGCGTTTTCCTGGTGGTCGACGGGACGTTTCCGCCGGCGCGGCCCACGCGCTTCCGGCAGGGGAAGGGGGCGTCCGGCGATGCCCGAGGAGTTCACCACCACCGTCACCACACCACCCGGCGGCGACACCGTCGTCACGGTGTCGGGCGAGCTCGACATCGTCACCGGCGAGGAACTGCGCAGCCGGCTGCACGACGCGCTGGACGCGTCGCCCACCGTCCTCATCGACCTCTCCGGGGTCACCTTCCTGGACTGCTCGGGCCTGCGCGTCCTGCTGTGGGCCCGCCGGCACGCCGCCGACACGGGCGCCCAGCTCCTGCTCCACGCACCGTCCCCGGCCGTGGACAGGCTCCTCGCGACGACCGGCCTGAACAAGGCCTTCACCTTGTCCGCCCCCTCACCCGGCGGACAACGGCCCCTGCTCCGGGCCCAGGGCTGAGCCGAACGCCCCCCGTCACGTCGACCACTTCCACGCACTTCCACGGTCGGCCGGCGAGCCCGTTCCAGGACACGCATCGCCTCGGCGTGGCGCTCATCCGGCACATCGGGCCGGCGCCACCCGTTCGGGCCCGGCCGTTGCGCCGACTGCCGCGTCCGGCCGGTGCACGGGTCGCGACCGGCGCGCAGCGTGGGGGAAGACGGTGGGGGAGGGCCCTCACCGTCGTACCCGCCACAGGACACCACGAGTGAGGCCGGCCATGCAGGACGCACGCTTGATCGCGGGCTCGCGGGACGTCACGCGGCCCGGGGCGCCCGGAGAGGGGCGGCCGCCCGTCGGGGCGGGGACGGCCTGGACGGCGGGCGTCGCCGCGGCCTTCACGCTCGCCCAGCTCGCCCTGGTCGTGCCCGGCCTCGGACTCGGCTGGGACGAGACCGTGTACGTCAGCCAGGTCAGCCCGCAGGCGCCGGCGGCGTTCTTCAGCGCACCCCGGGCGCGGGGCATCAGTTTCCTGGTGGCGCCCGTGGCGGCGCTGACCACGTCCGTGGAGGCGTTGCGCGTCTGGCTGGCGCTGCTATCCGGCTGCGGACTGTTCCTCGCGCTGTGGGTGTGGCGGCGGCTCCTTCCGGCCGGGGTACTGGCGACCGCCGGGGCGCTGTTCGCGACCCTGTGGGTGACGCTGTTCTACGGCCCGCAGGCGATGCCGAACCTGTGGGTCGCCTACGGCTCGCTCGCCGCGACCGGCTTCTTCCTGCGCGCCGTCCGGGACCCCGGCGACCGGTGGGCGCTGCCCGGTCTGGGCGCCGCAGTGGCGCTCGCCGCCCTCATGCGCCCGACCGACGCGGTGTGGCTCGCCCTGCCCCTCGCGGTGGCCGTGCCGCTCCTGCGACCGGCGCGCCGCCGGGCGCTCGCGGTGGTGGCCGTGCTCGCCGCCGGCCTGGCGGTGGGCTGCGCCCCGTGGGTCGTGGAGGCGTACGCGCACTACGGCGGCCTGGTCGCGAGGCTGCGGCGGGCCAGCGAGATCCAGGGCCACCTGGGCTGGTACTTCGCCGTCGACGACCATGTGCGCGCGCTGGGCGGCCGGACGCTGTGCCGCCCCTGCGACGTGCCCTGGCGCCACCCCCTGTCCGCCGTCTGGTTCCTGGCACTGCCCCTGCTCGTGGCGGGCGGCGTGCGGGTCGCCGCCCGTACCCGCGACCGCGTCCCCGTCGTCCTGGCGACCGTGACCGGACTGGTGTCGGCCGCGCCCTACCTCTTCACCGTCGGCTACGCCGCACCGCGCTTCCTGCTGCCCGCGTACGCCCTGCTGGCCCTGCCCGTCGCCCAGTGCCTGGTCCGGGCGGCCCGCCCCCGCCCTCGTCGGCGTCGCACGGTCGCCGTCCTGCTCACCCTGGCCGCCACCGCGCACCTGGCGGTGCAGTACCGGGTCCTCGACGGCGTGGCCGACCGGGTACGCCGCGACAACGTCACCCTCGGCCGCATCGCCGCCGAACTGCGGGCACAAGGCGTCACCCCGCCGTGCGTGGTGAGCGGCGAGGACGCCATCCGGGTGGCGTTCCGCACCGGGTGCGCCTCGCGCCAGCCCTCCGGCCACGACGGCAGCATCACACCGCGGGGCCTCGCCGCCCTGGGCAAGCGCCTGCCGGTCGCGGTCCTCGTCTCCGACCTGGGCGGCATCCCGCCCTACGCCCGCCCCTGGCGCGTCCACCCGCTCCCGGACCTGGGGCACCGGACCGGGCTGCGCGGCCACCTGTCACCGGCGGCGACGCGGGCGGTGGGCTGAAACGGCGGTTTATGCCGGGCCGTGCGGGAAACGCGGACGGGGACGCCGCCTCTGGAGGCCGCGATGGAGTACGTCGAAGAGCGTCCCTACCGCTTCCGCATCGGCCGCCGGGGGGACATGCGGGTGCCGGGAGTGGTGTTCGCGTCCCCCGCGCTGCTGCGGGACGCGGAGAAGTCACTGGACCAGGTCGTCAACGTGGCGACACTGCCCGGCATCGTGGGTGCCTCGTACGCCATGCCCGACATCCACTGGGGCTACGGCTTCCCCATCGGCGGAGTCGCGGCCACCGACATCGACGAGGGCGGCGTGGTGTCGCCCGGCGGCGTCGGCTTCGACATCTCCTGCGGGGTGCGGCTGCTGGCCGCCGACTGCGACCGGCGGGCGCTGGAACCGGTCCTGCACCCGCTCATGGACGGCCTCGGCCAGGTGATCCCGCGCGGCGCCGGACCCGGCGGTGTCTGGCGGCTGAGCGGCCCGGAGCTGGAACGCGTCCTTGAGGGCGGTTCCCGGTACGCGGTCGAGGCGGGCCACGGCGAGGAACGCGACCTGTCGCGCTGCGAGGACGGCGGGGCCGTCGCCGACGCGGACGTGGACCGGGTGAACGATCGGGCGCGCGAGCGCGGGCTCGGCCAGGTCGGCAGCCTCGGCTCGGGCAACCACTTCCTGGAGGTGCAGCAGGTCGCCGAGATCTACGACGAGCCGGTGGCCGCCGCGTTCGGGCTCGCCGCCGGCCAGGTGTGCGTGATGATCCACTGCGGGTCGCGCGGGCTCGGGCACCAGATCTGCTCGGACCACGTCCGGGCGATGGACCGGGCCATGGCCCGCTACGGGATCGGCGTGCCGGACCGGCAGTTGGCCTGCACCCCGGTCGCCTCGCCGGAGGGCCGCGCCTACCTGGGCGCCATGGCCGCGGCGGCGAACTACGGCCGGGCCAACCGCCAGTTGCTCGCCCAGGCGGCCCGCCGTGTCTTCCGCCGTGAGGCGGGGGCCCGCCTCACGCTGGTGTACGACGTGTCCCACAACCTCGCCAAGGTCGAGACCCACCAGGTGGACGGCGAGCAGCGCCGGCTGTGCGTGCACCGCAAGGGAGCCACCCGGGCCTTCCCGCCCGGCCACCCCGAGCTGCCGGAGGACCTGCGACCGGTCGGCCAGCCGGTGCTCATCCCCGGCACGATGGGAACCGCCTCCTACGTCCTCACCGGAGTCCCCGGCGGCGACGCCTTCCACTCCACGTGCCACGGGGCGGGGCGCGTGATGAGCCGCCACCAGGCCGCCCGCACCATCGGCGGCAAGCAGCTCCGGGCGCGGCTGGAGGCGGACGGCATCGCGGTGCGCCCGGTGTCGTGGCGGGGCCTGGCGGAGGAGACCCCGGAGGCGTACAAGGACGTCGACGCCGTGGTGGAGGCGAGCGAGGGCGCCGGGCTGTGCCGCAAGGTGGCCCGCCTGGTCCCCCTGGGCGTGGTCAAGGGGTAGGCCCTGGCACGGGGTCGCGGGGACCTCGTCCGGGTCTCGCACGGGGTCGCAGGGACCTCGCACGGGTCTTGCACGGGGTCGCAGGCACCTCTCACGGGTCTTGCACGGGGTCGACGTGGTCGCACGGACCTCGTCCGGGTCTCGCACGGGGTCCACGGGGCCGCAGGGACCTCGACCGGGTCTCGCGCGGGGCCCGCCGAGCCTCGGCGCACAGGTGTCCGGCGGCGGTCTCACACGTCGACCGTGACCGCGCACGACCAGCCGTACGGATCGGGGGCCAGGTGCAGCTCGTGCCAGGACACGGCCTTCGGCACGGCGCCGGTGATCGGCACCGAGCGTACGTCGGTCACGGCCATCCGCACGTCCAGCCCGCCGTCGACCGTCTCCACCTCGACGTCCACCGGCACGTCGCCGTGCACCTCCAGCCGGAAGACGACCTCGTCCAGCAGCGCGGCCAGCAGGTCGTCGTCACTGGCCTCGCCGACCTGCACCTGCCGCACCGCGGTCGCCCGTGCCCCCGAGACGTCCGCGAAGCACTCGACCATGCCGAGCACCGCCTCCACCAGGCACTGCTCGCGGCTCGCGCCCCACGCCTCGACGCGCACGTCAGCCGTGTGCGGCACCGCCCGGTGACCGCTCGCCCCGGGGTGCCGGACCCGCCCGTCGTCGTCCGTGTCACCGGCCATGCCGATCGCGTGCCCCCTCACCCCCGCCCGCATGCGTCCCGAGCCCCACCGGTTGCAGCGAAGTGTCCGCACCGGATCCGCCGGGGTCGCCGGAGTCGCCAGGGCCGCCGGAGCCGCCGGCGTCGTCGCGGCTCGCGTCCGCGCCGCCCGTATCGGAGCCGCCCGTATCCGCGCCGCCGGAGTCCGCGTCGGTCGCGCCCGCGGTACGTGTGCCGTCCGGTGGGTCCGCCGCGAGCAGCAGGGTGGCCAGGAGGCTCGCCGACCGGTTGCTCAGGGCATCGGCCGCTTCGAGGAGCCGGTGCTGCCGCGCCACGGGCAGCGACAGCGCCACGGCCCCCGCCCGGCCCCCGAGGGCGAGGGGGAAGGCGACGCACACCTCGTCGTTGGAGTACTCCAGCAGGTCGAACTGGGCGGCCTGGGGGCCGTAGTGGTCCAGCGCGTGGAACAGGTGCCGGTGGTCGGTGATGGTGCGGGGCGTGAGCGGTACGGGACGGCGCCGGTGCAGGTGGTCCATCCGGCCCTCGAAGTCGAGCTGCGCCAGCAGGCTCTTGCCGACGGCGCTGGCGTGCGCCGCCTCGCGGAAGTCGACCCACTCGTACACGGCGGGCGTGCTGGGCCCGGCCGCGTACTGGGTGATCCGCACCTCCCCGTCGGTGTAGGTGCTCACGTACACCGCCGCCCCGACCGTGTCCCGGAGGTCGGACAGGACCTCTCGCAGGGCGTGCTCGCGCTCGGCGCCCCGGTGTCCCGACAGGACGCGCATGAGCGGACCGGCGGTGTACGCACCGGGGTCGGCGGCGGCCACCAGGCCCTGCTGGGACAGCCAGGTGAGCAGGTGTTCCAGCGCCGGTGCGTCCATGCCGGTGCCGCGTGCGATCCGCGCGGCGGTCACCGGCCCGTCCGCGCTGTCGATGACGTCGAGCACGTCCAGGACGCGCATGGCCTCCTCCCAACGCTGGGCCGACTCCCGCGCGGCCGGGACCTGCTGGGCGAGGCTGGTGAGCGACGCAGGCCGCAGCGGGGCGGGCGTCCACAGCCGGCTTCGCCCGTCGGTGCGGCCGGGTACCCACAGCCCACTGACCGGGGCGACCGGGCGAGCCGGTACCGCCGGGGACGTCGTGGGCGCCGGAGCCGGGACCGCAGGGGGCGCAGCCGGGGGTGCCGGGAGCGGGGGCGGGACCGGGGCCGGGAGAGCCGGGAGGCCCTGGGGCGTCGGGGCAGGGGCGTCCGCGGCCGGGGTGCCCCGGGGGCCCATCCGGATGGGGGGCGAGGGCGTGCGCGACAGGCCGAGGGCGGCGCGGACGTCGTCGATGAACTCCGGGTCCTGCGCCTGAACTTCGTTCAGGTGCCTCCCCGCCCCGCCCGTGGCTTCGCACAGCAGCGCGCCGGCGTCGCCGTGTCCGTGCCGTGCCGCCTCGGCGACGAGGAACCGGGCATCGTCCCGGCCCTCCCCACCGAACCGGCGGTGGACGACGACCGCCAGACGGAACAGCGCTCCGGGATGGTCCCGCTCCGCCGCCCGCCCCAGCCAGTCCGCCGCCGTGCCCAGCTCGTCGCGGCGCAGGGCCTTGGTGCCCAGCCGGTAGAAGGAGTTCGCCCGGGACCGTTCCTCCTCGGCGCCACCGCCCGCGTCCGGGTCGCACGTCCCATGGGGCCGGTCCCCGTAGGGCCGGTCCCAGAAGTCCCGCGTGCCTTCCAGCTCCCGCAGCAGATCGGTGAGTCCGGCCGGAACCGTCGGCTCCGAGTACTCGCCCCGGGGACCGTCGTACCCGCTCACATCACTCACCTGATTCCCTTTCGGCTGATTCCCTTGCTTCCCTTTCCGTGCACCGCTGTGTCCTTCCGCCGCTGTGGGCGGCAATGGCGCTTGAGCTTGCGCCGCAGCTCGACGACCGCGTTGTGACGCTGGACCCGGAGGTTCTCCAGGGATATCCCGAGCGTTTCGGCGATCTCCCGGTCCTCCAGTCCCCGCGCCTGGAGTTCGACGATCCGCTTCCGTGACCCGGGCGCCATCCCCTCGATGGCCGGCACGACCACCTCGTGCAGCACCCGCAGGTCCACGGCCGGCGACGGCGGCCGCCGCTCCTGGAGCTGCGCCAGCACGGTGTCCGCCACCAGCACCGCCCGTTCCCGGCGGAAGGTGCTCGCGGCCAGGTTGTACGCCGCGCGCAGCAGGTAGCCCATCAGGTTCTCGCCGGACGCGGCCCGCCCCGTCAGGCAGGCCCGCGCCACCCGGAGGAACGCCTCCTGCGCGACGTCCTGGCCCTGGACCAGCGACATGCCGAAGTTCCGGCGCAGGGCGTACGGCGCCCGCTCGATGTACGCCGGGTAGATCTCCAGCAGCCGCTGCCCGACGTTTCCCCGCAGCCGCAGTGTCTCGCCGGGCGGTACGTCGTTCACCACAGGCCGCTCTCCTCGCGGCGCCCTCCCGGGCCCGGCCGCACCGTCCATACGGTCAGTACGCTGCCGTCGGCCGCCTCGAACCGGACCACCCGGGCCACGGGGCACCCGCACAGCTCCCGCTCCACCCCGTGGTCCACGCCCAGGCCCACGCCCGCGCCCGCGCCCGGCGCCCGCCGGTCCAGCCGCCTCCAGGGACGGCGCCGCACGACGCCCAGCGCGTGCACCGCGCTCAACGCGGCCGTGACCAATCCGACCCACTCCAGGGACGACGTCATGCAAGGGCTCCCGATCTTCCGTGAGAGAGCGCGGCGCGGTTTGCGCCGTCACCCTTGGACGCGCCGGCGAGCGGGGACATTAACGCCTGATCGCAAAAGGCTGGAGACGATCGATGAGCAGCCAGGTTTGACGCATGGTGTCCGAGTGAACGGCGGTGGGGGACCGCCCGCCCTCCGTCTGCCGGGTCGCGGAACCGGGGACGTCGTCGTAGACAGGGGGCATGAGCGAGGAGAAGACCTGGTGGCATCCCGGCGAGATCGTGCCCTCCAGCGGGATCTACGAGTGCGACTGCGGCGCCGGTCACCACTGGAGCACGGACGTGAAGGGCCATCGCTTCCCGCCCCTGCCGGCCGGGTGCCCGGGCAGCTCGTGGCGGCTGCAGACCGAGGCGCACCCGGACGACTGAGGGCCGTTCGGTGACGACACGGTACGGCTCTCGCTCGCCTCGTCCTTCGCGGCCGCCACCGAAACCTGGGGCGAACGCCCGACGCTGGACGCCTACATCAAGGGCTACGCGCGGCGCGGCACCCTCATCACCCGGCTCCAGCAGTACCTGGGCGACGAGCGCATCCTGCTGATGCCCGTGTTGGCGGAACCCCCCTTCGCGGACCTGGCCGGCGACGCCCGCGTACGCGAACTGCTCGCCGCCCAGTGGCCGATGCGGGCCATCCCGGTGCTCGGGTTCCCCGCCATCTCCGACCCCATGGGCATCCGCGACGGCCTCCCGTCCGGCGTACAGTCATCGCCCTCCACACGGCCACGGCCATCGAGACCAGGGCGGAACGCCGCCGCCCCCCGCTGAGCCGTTTCGCGGCGGGCTGACCCGACCACCTCCCTCCGACACGAGCACGCGCCCACCGGCCGGTTCGCCCATCGGAGTGGCGCGGGAGCCGGAACGGGTCCGCGTTTAATCGCTGGTGTGCAGTCCGGCGGGCCTTGTAGGTTGGCGACGCGACCGCGCCTGACGATGCGCCCGGCTGCGGCTACTTCCTTCTGACAACCAAGTGACGCCGCCGCCCCTTTGATCTCGGCAGGCGCGGGCGCATTACCCCGGCGGACCTCGTGGCCGGGGCCGTTCCATCCTTTGAATCCGGGGGGATTCGCTGCCTCGTCACACCCGACGCGTCTCCAAGGTCTGGCCCGAGATGCTCGTGGCCCCGCACGTTGCGGCGGCCGCCCGCTCCCTGCCCTCGCCACGGCTCCACCACCACGGGTCCACCAGGCCGGACGTCCGCACCTACGAGGGCGGCCCGGCCTTCGTCCGGGAGCCCCGCGAGGAGCTCTTCCTGCTCGCGGTCGCCAACTTCGTCACCCAGCGGACGTTCCACGAGAGCGGCGAGGAGCGGGACGAGCGGTACACCCGTCTCGTCGGCGAACTCGCTCTCCAGGACCCCGTGTGGACGGCCGGCCTGCTGCGCTGGCTTCGCGGCGAGGGCAACATGCGCACGGCATCCCTGGTCGGCGCCGCCGCGTACGTGCGGGCCCGGCTCCGGGCCGGGGCGTCCGAAGGCCCGTCCAACCGGTCCGTGATCGACTCGGTGCTCCAGCGCGCCGACGAGCCGGGCGAGATGCTCGCCCACTGGGTCTCGGTGTACGGGCGGAACGTGCCGCAGCCCGTCAAGCGGGGCATCGCCGACGGCGTACGACGGCTGTACACGTCCGGGTCCCTGCTCAAGTACGACACCGCGTCCAAGGGCTTCCGCTTCGGAGACGTGCTCAACCTGGTGCACGCGTCCCCCGACCCCGACAAGCCCTGGCAAGGCGCGCTCTTCCGGTACGCCCTGGACCGCCGCCACCACCCGGAGCAAGCGGTTCCGCCGGCCTCCGACCGCCTGCTGACCGCCCACCGGGCGCTGATGGAGTCACCCGCGGACGAGCGGCGGGCGGTGGTGACCGGGCCGGGCGGCTCCGAGCGGCTGGCCGCGGCGGGCATGACGTGGGAGGCCCTGGCGGGCTGGCTCCACGGACCGATGGACGCCGCCGTCTGGGAGGCCGTGATCCCCGCGATGGCGCCGATGGCACTCCTGCGGAACCTGCGGAACTTCGACGAGGCGGGGGTCTCGGACGACGTCGCCGCCCGGGTCGCCGCACGGCTCTCCGACGCCTCCGAGGTCGCCCGGTCCCGGCAGTTCCCCTTCCGCTACCTGGCCGCCCACCGGCACGCGCCGTCGCGGCGCTGGGCGGCCGCGCTGGAACAGGCGCTGAGCCACTCCCTCGCCAACGTACCGTCCCTGCCCGGCCGGTCCCTGATCCTGGTGGACCGGTCCGACTCCATGTTCTGGGACACGGTCTCCGAGCGGTCCAAGCTGACCCGGGCGGACGCGGCGGCCGTATTCGGCGCCGCGCTGGCCATGCGTGCCGAGCAGGCGGACCTGGTGGAGTTCGGCTGGGGCAGCGCGGCGGTGCCGTTCGAGCCGGGCGAGCCGGTGCTCAAGGTGGTGGAACGGTTCCACAGCCTCGGAGGCACCTACACGGCCAAGGCCGTGCAGAGGCATTACCGGGAACACGACCGGGTCCTGATCGTCACCGACGAGCAGGCCACCCCCTACGGCCCCGGTGGGCCGGCCGAATCGGTCCCGGCCGACATCCCGGTCTACACGTGGAACCTGGCGGGGTACCGGCCCGCCCACGGCCCAACGGGCCCTCACCGGCACACCTTCGGCGGCCTCACGGACGCCGCGTTCCGGATGGTCGGACTCATCGAGGCCGGCCGCGAGGCCGCTTGGCCGTGGACCGCTGATCCGGCCTGACCTGGCCTGATCCCGCCTGATGCGAAGGGCGCGGCCCGGGTCACCACCACGACGTGAACGAGCACGCCTGTCCGGCCCCCCGGTCCCTCGGGGCCGGTGCCCCGGACAGGCACCCTCGCCGGGAGGCGGCGTGTGTACGGGTCCGCCGGCTGGGCCAGGACGTCCGCGACCGGGCGTGTTCGATCACCTTGCCCGCCCGCATGACGAGGACGTCGTCGCCGACGTGCCGGACGGCGCCGAGGTCGTGCGTGATGAACGCTGTGGGTCGAGACGCTCTCCTCGGCGCACACCGACCCCAACGGCGCCGACCAGCGCGAACCGCACGAGTCCCGGCAGGAGTTCGTCGACGCGGCCACGGCGGCGGGAGCGCCCGCCCCGGAACTCGCCGCCGACGTCCTGTTCCTGCTGACCCGTGGCTACTTCATCTCCACGGTGGAGGACCTCGCCTTCTGGACGGCCGAGCGGGCGGGCCGGGTCGCCCGCGCCGTCGTCGACGCGCTCGTCGACGGCTGACCGCCGCCGCCGGGAGGCCGGTGCTGTCACGGTTATGCTCGGATCCCCCCCGCCCTCCGAGGAGCCATGACCACCCCCGCACCGACACTTCCTCAGTTGTTGATCGAGGCCAAGCGCTGGTTCGACGACGCGTTGCAGGCCGGCATGCTGGAGGCGGGCGAGCGACCGGTGACCGCCGCGCAGGGCATGGTGTTCGCCACCCTGGACGACGAGGGCACCAGCATCTCCGAGCTCGCCCGCCGCATCGGCGTCACCCGGCAGACCGTCCACCAGGCCGTCCACGGCCTGATCGACATGGGCCTGCTGGAACAGGTCCCCGACCCCGCCTCCGCCCGGAGCCGCCTCATCCGCACCACCGCCGAAGGCGCCCGCGTCCACCGCCGCGCCCTGGCCACGCTCGCCGTCCTCGAAGACCACCTCGCGCAGCGCATCGGCGAGGGCGCCGTCACCGCCCTGCGCGACGCCCTGACCGCCCCCTGGGGAGAACCGCCCCGGGTACGGGCACCCTGAATGGCGGCTACCCGAGGCCGGACACCCGGAAGACCGCCCGCGCCGTCTCGCTGTCGATACGCTCCGACAGTTGGCGCACGGAGTTCCCTCCGCACAGCAGCAGACCGGCCGCGAGGCACGCGCGGGCGTCCTCGTCGACCACCCGCCACAGCGGCGGATTGGCGACCAGCACCCGCGGGTCCAGCTCGACACGCCCGCCTTCCGCGTCCGTAAGGATCAGCCGCTGCGCCACACCGTCGGACCGGCGCACCGACACCAGGCGGTCGGTCCGCACACTCCGCTCGCACAGCACGCCCCGCGAGACCAGACGGCCCGCCTGTGCGGACACCCTCGGCGGTGTGAGCACCACGAGCAGCAGCACGGCGAGTGCGGCCCACAGCGCGGCGCGCCACCACGTCAGGCTGCCCGCACCCGCGTCGACCACCAGCAACAGCCCCAGCAGCGTCGCCGCGCAGACGCCGGCGAAACGAGCGTCGGCGCCCCAACCGTCGTCCCGCACCACCGGAGCGTGGTACTGGCCGGGCCCGGCGTCACCGATACGTCCCATGGCAGTGACCGTAGGGCCGAGCGCACCCGCCGTTGTCGCGCTTGACGCACCACTGACGCGTTCTGTGCGTTCCGTTGACGACGGCCACGACGATCACGGCCACGGGACCACGATCGCGACGACTGCCGTGACGGCTCCGGATCGCGGGTCTCGTGCCGGTCGTCGACTGTGCCGCGTCCGCCCCGGGGGCATTGTCAGTGGCCCGTGCGAGGATGCCTTACATGATCGTCGAGCTGCCCCGGAAGCCCATCGGCTCCTCCCTGTACGTCGATTGGGTCCTGGCCCGTGACCCCGGCGCCGAGCCCGCGGCGCGGGAGCTGCTGCGCGCGGCGGGGAGCGAGCTGCCGCGGGCGTACGAGAAGCCGGGGCGGTTCCTGGACGGGATGGCGGTACGGGCCCGGCGGTTGCCGCCCGCGCACCGGCCGTGGTTCTGGGACACCGTGGGCCACTGGCTGTCCGCCGCCGTGCGCTCACCGCGCCACGCCGGGCGTGCCTACGCGGAGGCCCGCAAGGCCGAGCGGGACCATGCCCTCACCGTCGACGCCGGATTCCACCGGGCCAACACCCTGCTGTTCGCCCGCGCAGGCGCGCTGCCCGCCAAAGAGCTGACGCTGTATCAGCGCTGGCTCACGGAGAGCCTCCCGCCCAAGGAGGCGCACGAGGAGTACGTACGCCTGCTGACCACGTGGGCGGCGTCCCCCGGCGACCTCCCGGCCGACCTGGCGCGGCGCGTGCGGGCGTCGGCGCGGGCGGCGGGGCTCGGCACCGACGAGGACGCCCGCGTCCTGGGCACGGTCCTCGCCCGGGCGCACGGCAAGGCCGTTCCCGACTCGCTGCTGGACGCGGCGGCGGCCGTCCTGACCGAGCATCCACAGGGCGACGAGGTGAACGCCGCCCTGCTCGGTCTCTTCCCCGCCTCGAAGAGCGACGCGGCCGCCTGGCTGCGCCTGCTGATGGGCTCCGGCGCCACCGAGGCGCTCGCCGCCGGCCGGATCGTCCCCGAAGGCGGACACGCCGCCTGGCTGGGCCGGTTCGCCGGCGACTACGCCTTCCGTCCGTCGGGCGGCGGCATCACGCGCCAGCCGATGCCACCGGAGCTGTTCGCGTTCGTCACCCTGCTCGCTCCCCGGCTGCGCGCGGCGGGCGACCCGGTCACCCTGCACGAGAGCAAGTGGCGGTGGACCGGCCTCGACGCCGACCTGCTCGACGCCTGCCTCGCCGAGAACATCCCCGTCGAGGACCCCGGCGGCCGCGTCACGCTGGAGTTCTGGGGCGCCCGGTCCCGCCGCGACCTCAAGGCCCTCGCCAAGGACCCCGTCTTCGGGCAGCGCCTCGAAGGCACCGTCCATGAGGAGCTGCTCCACGGCCGCTTCTCCGGCTCCCGTACGCCCGGCACGGCGATCACCCGCCTGCCCGAGAACGCGGGCATCGCCGCCGAGGTGCACCGCCGGGTCAACGGGCTCCTCGACGCCCTGCGCGGCGGCGGCCTTGGCGCCGCCGACGAGGCCGTCGACGAACTGGCCACCCTGCTCGACCGGCCCACCACGACCGCGCTGGACGGCATCGAGGAGGCCCTGGCCGCACTCGACCTGGTGGGGCCGCTGACCCGCTCCCTCCGCGCCGGGCTCCCGGAGGAGCTGGGTTGGCCGGCCCTCGACGACGTTCTGGCCGAGTTCGACCGGTCGGGCGACGAGGTCGCGGGCGTGACCTGCACCTGGCCCGTGCTGACCGTGTACGGCCGCACCCGGGCCGTCGCCGTCGACCACGCCGGGCGACGGGGCTCCTGCGCCTTCTCCATTCCGGATGACGCCACCACGCACTCGGTGCACTTCGCCGGCGGGCGGTTCCTCGTCGGCTGGAACACCACGAAGGCCGGATACGCCGAGCACGCCTTCTGGTCCGACCGTCCCCAGGACGTCTTCACACCCGACGACGTCCTCGGCCTCATCCCGTACGGCGGCTCCATCAAGGGCGGCCTGGGCTTCCAGTTCGAAAGCGCCGACGGCGGCGGCCGCCACGACGGGGAGCGTGTCCTGCGCCCCGGCGGCCGGGAGGGCATCGGCAAGTTCGAACTCCAGATGTCCGACGGGCACCGGACGTGGAGCTCCCAGACGTTCACCGACGGCTGGGCCCGCCTCGACCCGGTGACCGGCGCCCGCACCGGCGACACCGCCCTGCCCGGGTTCCACACCTCCGGCGAAATCCCCGGCGGACACGCCTTGTTCGACCGGGCCTGTACCCTGGCGCCGCTGCCGCCGGGCGCCCCCGCCTCCCCGCTCGGCCAGGCGGGAAACCTGGTCGGCTGCCGGGTGCTCCACCGCACGGACCACCGCACCCACGCCCCTGCCGACTTCCTCCTGCAAGGCATCGACGGCCGGAGCGCCACCTACCGCGTCTCACGGCAGGGCCAGGAGCCCTGGGGCATCATCCGCATGCCCGAGGGCGGCGAGGACGGCGTGCTCGCGGAGGAGGTGAGCATCCGCTGCCACGCCTCCGAGGACGGCTCCCTGCTCTGGGAAGTGGACGGCTTCCCCGCACCCGAGGTTCCCCGGTACAAGACCGCGCGCCGGTCCCACGCCGACACCCCCTTCCCGCCGCCCGCCTTCTGGCACTTCCTCACCTCCCGCGACACCACCTCCTCCGCCGCCCTGCGGGCACTGACCGACACGGAGGCGCGGGCGCTCCTCGCCGACCCCGAACGAGTCCCGGCAGGAGTGACCGACCCGCGGATCGCGGTCGGCGTGCGGCGGGCCGCCCGACTGGCGGCGGACGTGCTGCGGCGCCGCGAGGAGCTGTCCCGGCGCGTCGGCATCATGCGGTCCGGGGCCGTCGTGCGGCTGCCCGCGGCGGTTCCCGACACCGAGCTGGTACCGGCGCTGTGGGGCCTCCTGCCGGCGTTCCGCGCCCACAGCGACCAGCGCGACCCGCAGCCCTACCCGGCCACCCTCACCGCGGTCGCCGCCGACGGCGCCTTCCTGCGCGGTGAACTGGACGACGAGACCCGCCGGCTGGCCCCGGACTCGCCGCCGTTCGACTGGAGCGCGCTGCTCGGCCACATCGACGCGGCGGCCTGGCGCGCGGCCGTGACCCTCACGGACGACGGCGAGCGGGCCGCGCTCAAGGCGCTGCTGAAGACCTGGGCCGACCAGCCCTTCGCCGTGCGGGGCAGCGAATGGCGCACCGGCCGGGCGCCCCTGGCCTCCTTCGGCGGCAACGGCCTGCGGGCCGCCGTCTCCGGCCCGCCCAACTGGCAGCGCACGGTGCGTTTCGTCCAGCCGGCGGACGCCCCCGCTCCCGAGGGAGCCACCGAGGGAGAGCCCAGGCGCGCGGGCGAGGAGCCCGGGGCGGCGATACGGGTCAGCATCGACCGCGACGACGCCGGCCGCCTGATCCGGTTCCTCGACCTGCTCGACGCCCACGGCCCCGTACCGGTGCCCCCGGACGCGGTCCTCGCCTTCAGCCGCCGCACCGGAGCCCGGCGCTCCCTCGCGACGCTCGTCCTGGCCGGGCTTCCGCGCCGCATGGGATACGACGACCACAAGAAGCTGCTGCGCTCGGCGCCGTACAAGGCGGACAAGGACGTCGCCTCGCAGTACGACGGGCTGCCCTACACCATCGGACCGTCCGGCGGCGGAGCGATCCTGGCGGCCGGAATCCCCGACGACCCGGCCGAACTGTGGGCGGACGGCGGCATGGTGCGGGCCGCCGAGCGCATGGCCGACGTGTGGAACCGGCTGGTCGGCCCGCGCCCGTACGCCGACGAGGACCTGGCGCTCGGCCTGGAGGGCGACCTCGGGCTCGGCGCCGAGTGGGCCCAGCGGCTCTCCGCCCCCGGCGGGGGAGAGGAGACCGACGGCGCCGCCCCGCCGGAGCGGGGCAGGCGGGAGCCGGGCATGCGGGAGGCGGGCGCCTCGAAGTCCGCCGGGCCGCTGGCGGACACCTCGAAGTCCGACGGGCCGGGGCCGGACGGGACCGGGCCGCGCTACGTCCTCGTAGGCGGCAGCACCGGCGGCCTGAACCTTCACCGGGCCGCGTACGACGGCAGCGCCCGGGACTTCATCCGCCCCTCGGACCTGCCCCACACACCGCCCGCCACCGTTCTGGCCTGGCTCCTGACCGAGCGCCCGGTCGGCGACCCGGCGCAGGCGCATGCCCGCGCACTCCACGCCGAGGTGCTGCGCGCGCTGAACGCCCCGGGCATGCTCGTCCCGGTCGGCTGGAACGCCGAACTGGCCCGCACGGCGCCCACCGACACCGCGTTCCGGCCGTACGAAGGCCCGGTCCTGCCGTGCCCGTGGTCCGACTACGGCCGGAACAATGCCTCGGTGGTGTACGACGACGGCTGCCTCGTCGTCGCCGTACCGGGCAAGGACACGTTCATCCGCCCGTCCGGGCTGGCCACCCGACGCAAGGACAGCCCGGCGGAAGAGGCGGCGCGCCGGATCGAGGCGCTCTACGGGGAGGACGGCGGCCTGGCCCGGATGCTGCGCCGGGCCGCGCATACCCCGGTGCCGCCGGGCGCGTACGAGGCGAACCCGAGGCACAGCGTCCCCGCACTGGTGGCCGAGGTCTCGGGCACCCTCTCCGTGGGGCCGGACGCCGCCGCACTGTACCTCCAGTTGCTGGCCCTCGCCCGGCCGACGGACCAGAACGTACGGCGCTGGAACGGCTGGACGGCGGCCCGCCACAAGAAGGCCCAGGCCGAACTGGCAGCCGCCGGCGCGATCGAGACGGGCAAGCGCTCCCGCGCGGGCCGGACGGCGTTCATACCGGGGCCGTGGACCGAACTCAAGGCGCCGCACCTACCCCTGGAGACGGCGAAGCTCCCCCTCCACCTGGCCACCACGTCCGACGGCGGCACCGTCCAGGGCCCCTTCCCCCGCCTCCTGCCGCCCCTGCCGGTGCCCGAACTCTTCGCCTTGGCCTGGGCGGAGACCCACGCATAGGGGGCCGGTGCGATGGGGGGCGTTACGGGCCGTGGTCACCGTGGCAGCGTCTGGGTGACGCGCCAGAGGCGGCGGGGCAGTTCGCCCTCCTCGAAGGCGTGGACGTCGTCCAGCGACCAGCCCTCGGCGAGGGCGTCGACCAGGTCGCGGGAGAAGAAGTGCACGGCGAAGCCACCGTGCTCGTAGATGTCGTCACCGTGGGCGATGCCGCTCCCGTAGTGGGCGTCACCGGTGTGCCGCACGGTGTAGAGGAAGGTGCCGCCCGGTCGCAGGACACGCCGTACCTCGGCCACCAGGTCGTGGATCTCCCGGGTGGACAGCGCCATGCACAGCAGCATGTGGGCGAAGACCGCGTCCACGGAGCCGTCCGCCATCGGCAACGGATCGCGCACGTCGTGCACGGTGGTGGTCACCCGCTCGTCCAGGTGCCCGGCACGGGCGGCGTCCCGCAACTGTTCGAGCCCGGTGGCGGAGAAATCGGTGGCGTGGACGGTGAACCCCTCGCGGGCGAGGTACAGGGAATCCCGGCCGTGCCCGGCGCCCAGCTCCAGCACGTCCGCCGCGCCGGCCGCGCGGAACACCCGGGCGGCGTGGACGGCCGGGGCGGAGGGCTGCTCGCCGTACATGGCCGGGTGTGCCGCGTAGGTGCCCTGCCAGTGCCGGCGCTGCGCCCGCGCCAGGTCCTGCTCGCTGTCCGACATGTCGCCGGCCTTCCTCCTCCGGGCCACTGCCGCGCGGCCGTGGCACCAGTGTGCCTCGGCGCCACCACGGCTCACGCCGGCCCCCACGGCTCACGCCGGCCCCGCTTCTCACACCAGGTCCCACGGCTCACGTCGGCCGCCACCGCTCACGTCGGTCCCGGCCGGGGCGGTAGGTCAGCAGCAGGCGCAACCGGCCGCACAGCCGCACGGGTCCCCGGCCTTCTTGGGGACAGCCTTCGCGGGCGCGGCCGCCGTGGGGGCCGCCACCGTCGGGGGCGCGGGCACGGCGCAGCAGCCGTCGCCGCGCCAGGCGTCCCGCCCTTCCTTGACCGCCACGGCGGCGATGACGAGCGCGGCGACCGGGTCGGCCCACGACCACCCGAGGGCGGCGTTGGCGACGAGGCCGACCAGCAGCACGGCGGACAGGTAGGTGCACAGCAGGGTCTGCTTGGAGTCGGCCACCGCGGAGGCCGACCCGAGCTGCCGCCCGGCCCGGCGCTGCGCGGTGGACAGGAACGGCATCACCGCCAGCGACAGCGCGGCCAGCACGATGCCCGGGACCGAGCCGTCGGCCTCTCCGCCGCGCGCCAGCGCGCGGACGGAGTCCACGGCCACATAGGCGGCCAAGGCGAAGAACGAGACCGCGATGATCCGCAGCGCCCTCTGCTCACGGGCCTCGCGGACGGCGTGATCGCGGGCGGAGAACTGCCACGCGACGGCGGCGGCCGAGGACACCTCGATGACGGAGTCGAGTCCGAAGCCGATCAGCGCCGTCGAAGAGGCGATGGTGCCCGCGATGATCGCGACGACGGCCTCGATGACGTTGTAGGCGATCGTGGCGGCGACGAGCAGGCGTATCCGGCGGGTGAGCGCGTCGCGCTGCGCCGGCGAGGGACCGAGGGATACCGCGGCCATGCTCAGCAGCAGCCCTTCTCGGTGGCGTCCGGGCAGGTGCGGTCCGCCTCGACGGCGACGACGGCGGTACGCAGCTCGTCCAGCACGCGTCCGAGCCGCTCGTCGGCCAGTTCGTAGCGGGCGCGGCGGCCCACGGGTACGGCCACGACGAGGCCGCAGTCCCGCAGGCAGGCCAGGTGGTTCGACAGCCGGGTGCGGGAGATCCCAAGCCGGTCGGCGAGGTCGGACGGGTGCGCCGGCGCCTCGCGCAACGCCAGCAGCAGACGGCAACGGATCGGGTCGGCGAGCGCGCGGCCGAACCGCGCCAGCACCTCGACCTCGGTGGCAAGTGTCAGCACGCCGTAATAGTACAGGAGATCCTGAATTCAGGACTTCCTGAACCAACTTCCTTCGCGTCCCTGGCGTTTGTGCCGGTCAACGGCGTGTTACCCGTCCCACCGACGCCGAGGCTCCGGTGGCGGACCGGCCCGGCCCGCCGGCTCAGGCGCAAGTGGAGGTGCGACGACGATGACCACGATGGTCAAGGACATGCTGGACACCTACCCGGCCGACCTCGGCGGCGTGGACCGCGCAGCCCTCACCCGGTGCATCGAGGAGTGCATCGCGTGCGCCCAGGCGTGTACCGCCTGCTCGGACGCGTGCCTGTCCGAGCAGATGGTCGCCGACCTCACCAAGTGCATCCGCACCGACGCCGACTGCGCGGACATCTGCACCACCACCGCCGCCGTCCTGTCCCGCCACACCGGGTACGACGCCAACATCACCCGGGCGATGCTCACCGCGTGCGCGACCGCCTGCAAGGCGTGCGCCGAGGAATGCGAGCGCCACGCGGCCATGCACGACCACTGCCGCGTCTGCGCCGAGGCCTGCCGGAGGTGCGAGGCCGCCTGCAACGACCTGCTCGCTTCCCTCGGCTGACGGCTCGTGGACCCGTTCCCGGCCCGCGCCGGGCGGCGAGCCTTTCACGCCATGTTCGGTGCCCTGGCAGCGGCACCGACCGGTCGTGCCATTAGGATCACGGCATGGTCACGGCCTGGTCGTCTCCCCGCATGTCGCGGGCCCGCTCCTCGGCGGGTCCGCTGCGCGTGCTGTGGGTGGCGCTCACGCTGTTCGCCTTCGTCTACGCGCACGGTGTGAGCGCCGAAGGCACCACGGCCCACCTCGACCCGACCGCTGTCACCACCACTACGGCCCTGACCCCGGCGGCGTCCCCGCACGACCACACGGCCGAGCACCCGCCCGCCGATCACCACGAGGGTGACCACGGCCCCTCCCACGCGGCGCAGGAGTGCGTGCCCGGCCAGCCACAGCAGCCCCCGGCCCTCGACGCGCCGACTGCCCGCGTCCTCTCCGGTGACGGCGCCCCCACGGCGCTGAGCCCCGCTCCGGTTCCGTTCGGTGACGGGGTGTCGGCAGAGCAGTCGCCGGCGGCGTCCATAAGAGCCACCGTTCTCCAGATCTAGGATCCGGCGACACTTCGCCGGCCATCGACTCCCGGGCAGCCCCGCGTGGCTGCGAGCTCGATGCGACCGGCTGTCGCCGCGAACTGCCCGCCCGGGCGTGTGCGTCCACACGCCTTACGGAAGCGGTTTCCCGCGGCATTGCTCCGACACTGCCCGCCCCGCCCGCCGTTGTGCCGCGCCGACCCCATGGTGCGCCCGCGGTATGTGACGGCCGCCCGCGGAGGAACCGTGCCCTCTCCTTCCCGTACTCACCCGCCTTCAGCCCCGCCCGCGTGCTACCGCCTGTTCGCCCGGCGCGCGCGGTACCGGCTGCTCGCCCTGCCCGCGTGCTACCGCCTGTTCGCCCTGCCCGCGTGCTACCGCCTGTTCGCCCTGCCCGCGCGGTACCGGCTGTTCGCCCTGCCCGCGTCGTACCGGCTGTTCGCCCTGCTCCTCTGCGGGCTGCTCCTGACGGCACTCGGCTGCGGACACCTGCCGCACCCGCCCGCTCAGAACCAGGGCCCGCCCTCCACGACTCTTACGGCTACCACCGCGCCCACAGCCCTCGTGGCGCACGGCGGCCGGCCCGCCACCGCGCAGGTGCAGCGCGCCGAGACGCCCCGGCACTCCTGCTCGCCGGCCGACGCGCACGTGGAGCCGGTCGTGTTGCGTCCACCGGGGCGCGTCCCCGTGTGCGCCGACGCCGTACCCGCGACCACGGCGACGTACACGGCAGTTGCCGCGGGGCGTGAGAAGCGCGCTTCGCCGGAGCCCGGAGGACCGGCCTCCGGACGCCTCACACTGTGCTCCCTCTGCCGGTGGCGGACGTAGGAGCCGGCGCACGGAACGGCAACCGAACGCCCCTTACCGACAACGAGAGCGAATCCGATGCACTCTCCGCACACCGCCTCCCGCACCACCTCCCACGCCGGGCCCGGCCAGGCCGCCCTGTCCGTCCTGGTCGGCAACACCCCCGTCCTGTACGTCAGCGAGCCCTTCGCCCCCGCGGGGCGCGGCTTCTGGGCGAAGCTCGAAGGCTTCAACCCCGGCGGCATCAAGGACCGCCCCGGCCTCTACATGGTCGAACGCGCCCGCGCCCGCGGCGACCTGGAGCCCGGCGCCCGGATCATCGAGTCCACCAGCGGCACCCTCGGCCTCGGGCTCGCCCTGGCCGGCATGGTCCACGGCCACCCGGTCACCCTGGTCACCGACCCGGGCCTGGAGCCTTCCATGACCCGGCTGCTCACCGCGTACGGCGCCCAGGTCAACGTCGTCTCCGAACCCCACCCCACCGGTGGCTGGCAGCAGGCCCGCCGTGACCGCGTCGCCCAGCTCATGCGGCAGCACCCGGGGTCCTGGTGCCCGGACCAGTACAACAACCCCGACAACACCACCGCGTACACCCCGCTCGCCCTGGAACTCGCCACCGAACTGGCCCACATCGACGTGCTGGTGTGCAGTGTCGGCACCGGCGGCCACTCGGCCGGCGTCTCACGCGTACTGAAGCAGCTCTACCCCGGTCTGACGCTCGTGGGCGTGGACACCGTCGGCTCGACCATCTTCGGCCAGCCCGCCCGGCCCCGGCTGATGCGAGGGCTCGGATCCAGCATCTACCCGCGCAACGTCGCCTACGACAGCTTCTCCGAGGTCCACTGGGTCGCCCCGGCCGAAGCGGTGTGGGCCTGCCGGCAGCTCGCCGCCTCCCACTACGCCACCGGCGGCTGGAGCGTCGGCGCGGTCGCCCTGGTGGCCGGCTGGCTCGCCCGCACCCTGCCCGAGGAGACCCGCATCGCGGCCGTCTTCCCCGACGGGCCGCAACGCTACCTCGGCACGGTGTACGACGACGACTACTGCGCCGCCCACGGCCTGCTCGACGGCCCGCCCCCGTCCGAACCGGAGGTGATCGGCCGCCTCGACGAGAAGGAGGTCACCCGCTGGACCCGCTGCACGCGCGTCGTCGACCCGCTCACCCTCGGCCGTGACGCGGGGGAGGACGACCGGTGAAGCACCGCACCCTCGCACAGCTCCGCGCCCACGAACGCGGCGTCCAACTGCTGATGGTCAATCAGTTCACCATCAACCTCGGCTTCTACATGCTGATGCCGTACCTCGCCACGCACCTGGCCGGCCCGCTCGGCCTGGCCGGGTGGCTGGTCGGGCTGATCCTCGGCGTACGCAACTTCAGCCAGCAGGGCATGTTCCTGGTCGGCGGCACGCTCGCCGACCGGCTCGGCTACAAGCCGATGATCATCGCCGGACTGGTGCTGCGCACGGTGGGCTTCGCGACCCTCGGGCTCGTCGACTCCGTGCCCGCGCTGCTGGCCGCCTCCGCCGCGACCGGCCTTGCCGGAGCGCTGTTCAACCCGGCCAGCCGCGCCTACCTCGCCGCTGCGGCGGGGGAGCGCCGGGTGGAGGCGTTCGCGCTGTTCAACGTCTTCTACCAGGCCGGCGTCCTGCTCGGCCCACTCGTCGGCATGGTGCTGACGGGCATCGGCTTCCGCGTCACCTGCCTGACCGCGGCCGGGATCTTCGCGGTGCTGAGCATCGTGCAGATCCGGGCCCTGCCCCCGCGCCGGGGCAGAGGGCGGCAGGAGAGCGTGCTGTCCCAGTGGCGGAGCGTCCTGTCCAACCGGCCCTTCCTGCTGTTCTCCCTCGCCATGATCGGCTCCTACGTGATGTCGTTCCAGGTCTACCTCGCGCTCCCGCTGGAAGTCAGGCGCCTGGGCGGCGAGGGGGACTTCGGCACGGCGGCCGTGGCGGTGCTGTTCGCCGTGTCCGGCCTGAGCACCATCCTCGGCCAGACCCGGGTGACCACCTGGTGCAAGGCCCGCATGGCGCCGGGCCGTGCGCTCGGGTGGGGCGTGCTGGTGATGGGGCTCGCCTTCGTACCCCTGCTGCCGGCGGCGGCCGTGCCCGTACCCGGCGGCGGGATCGGGCTGTGGCTGCTCGCCGCCGTACCGCCCGCGCTGTCCGCCCTGTTGCTGGCCCTGGGCACGATGATCGCCTACCCGTTCGAGATGGACACCATCGTCCGCCTCTCCGGTGACCGCCTCGTCGCCACCCACTACGGCCTGTACAACACCATCTGCGGCATCGGCATCACCCTCGGCAACCTCCTCACCGGCGCCGCGCTCGACGCCGCCCGGGCGGCCGGCCTGTCCGCGCTCCCGTGGACCGCCCTGGCGCTCCTGGGTCTCGCCTGCGCCGGCGCCCTGTACGCCCTTGACCGCACCGGACGCCTCACCCCGTCCCTGCCGTCCGCCGAACCCGCCAGGACGTAACGACGTCCGTCCGGCCCGCCGACCCGCAACGGCCGTCCGGCACCGCCACGGTGCCGGACGGCCACGGGTTTCGCGGAGGGAAGGTGGCCCACGCTGTGCGGGCCCGGCGATGTGAGCGTCGCCCGGCCGCCCGCAGTGGGCCGTTCCACGCGCCGGATAGAGTGCCGTCCATGGGGGCCACGTTCATCCACTGCGCGGACCCGCTCCGGCCACGGCGGACCGACGGGCACTTCGCCGCCGAGGCGCGTGCGGCTCGGGAGCTGGGCCACCCGGTCGCGCTCATCGACCACGACGCCCTGACGGCCGGTGACGTGACCGCCGCCGTGGCGCGGGTCCCGAAGGGACGCCGCACGGCCTGGTACCGCGGCTGGATGCTCACAGCCGGGCAGTACAGCGCCCTGTCCGACGCCCTCGCCGAGCGCGGGCTGACGCTGCTGACCCCACCCGAGGACTACCAGCGGGCCCACGAGCTTCCCGGCTGGTACGAGACGTTCGAACCGGTCACCCCACGCAGCGTGTTGCTCCCCACCTCGCCCGGCACACCGCCGGCCAGGAGCGAGCTCGCCGCCGCGGCCACCGCGCTCGGCGGCGGCCCCGCGGTCGTCAAGGACCATGTGAAGTCCCGCAAACACGAGTGGCACGAGGCGTGCTACGTCCCCGACGTGACGGACACGGACCGCCTCACGTCCGTCGTCAGCCGTTTCGTGGAGCTTCAGGGCGACTCGCTCACCGGAGGCGTGGTCCTCCGCGCCTTCGAGGGCTTCCGCACCACCGTCGGCGAGGCGCGCCTGTGGTGGGTCGACGGCGACCCAGCCCTCGTCACCGCCCACCCCGACTCCCCGGCCCTACGGCCCCAACCCGACCCGGCCTTCGTGCGCCCACTGGTCGCCGCCCTGGGCTGCCGCTTCGTCACAACGGACCTCGCCCTGCGCGAGGACGGTGCCTGGCGCGTTGTCGAGGTGGGCGACGGCCAGGTCAGCGACCTGCCGCAGGGCACCGACCCCGGGCCGCTCATCAACCGGCTGGCGGCCGCAGCCGGCGCTCCCCGCCGGAGCGATCGGTAACGTCCCCCGCCCGGTCGAGGGCCGAGCGCCACCTCGCCCCGCCCCGCCCCGCCCCGCCACGCCCACGACGTCCTCGACCGGACCGACGTGAGCCGCCGACCATCGGCCGAGCCGCTGACCATCGGTGAGCCGTCGACCGTCGGCCGAGCCACCACCAACGGCGAGCCGCCGACCGTCGGTCGAGCCGCCGACGTTCGTTGCTCACGCGCCGCTCCCCGCGCCCGGCCGCAGGTCCGGGTGCTCCTCCGCCAGCCTGTCCGGCGCCGCCTGCCTCCAGGAGTCGACGAGGATGTCCCGCAGCTCGTCCAGGTCCTCCAGCGCGGCGAGACGCACCCGGACCCACGCCGAACTCGCCTCGTGCGGCGGCACCCAGAACTTCTCCGGCTCCGCCGCGATCAGCTCCGCCCGCTCGTGCTTCGGGCAGCGCACGGCGAACGATGTCTGGTCGTCGGGGACCGTCACATACATCTTCCCGGCCACCCGGAAGGTGGGAATGCTCCATGCTTCCTTCTCCACCGTCTCGGGGAAGGACATCGCGATCCGGCGGACGTCATCGGCGTCGATCATGGCCCTTACGGTAGTCACCGCCACTGACACACCGGCACGACCAGGTTGCTCGCAAAGCGTTTGACGCCCGTCGGCGTCCGGCGGTCGGATGGGACCCCATGAGCACAGGGCAGATGCACCCGGGCATGCACCCCATCGACACCGACCTCGTACGGCGGCTGGTCGCCGGGCAGTTCCCGCGGTGGGCAGGGCTGGCGGTAGAGCGGTTCGCGTCCGGCGGCACGGTCAACGCCATGTACCGGCTCGGCGAGGACATGGTCGTACGGCTGCCGTTGGTGGAGGGCGGGGCCGGTGACGTGGTGATGGAGCGGGAGTGGCTGCCCCGCCTCGCGTCCCGGCTGCCCGTGGCCGTTCCCGAGGTGCTGGGGGCGGGGGAGCCCGCCGAGGGGTATCCGTGGCCATGGTCGGTGTACAGGTGGCTCGCGGGGGAGAACCCGCGGGCGGGGGCGCTGAGCCAAGCGGTGACGCTGGCCAGGGACCTGGCCGCGTTCGTTGGGGCGATGCGCGGCATCACCCTGCCGGACGCGCCGGCGGCCTACCGAGGCGGTCCGCTCGCCTCGCTCGACGCCTCGACCCGGGCGGCGATCGAGGAACTGCGCGCCATCCCGGAGGAGGGCGTCGACTGTGACGCCGTGACCGCCGTGTGGGAGGACGCGCTGCGCACCCCCGGCTGGGACGGGCCGCCCGTGTGGCTGCACGCCGATCTGCTGCCGGGCAACCTGGTGGTGGACCGTGACGGTCGGCTCACCTCGGTGATCGACTTCGGCTGCATGGGCGTGGGCGACCCGGCCTGCGACCTGTTCCCGGCGTGGAACCTGCTTCCGGCCGACGCGCGGGACGTCTTCCGTGAGGCGCTCGGTGCGGACGACGCGACCTGGAACCGCGGCCGCGGCCGGACCCTCTCCCAGGCGCTGACGGCACTTCCGTACTACCGGAGGACGAACCCCGCGATGGCGAACAACGCCCGGCACGTGATCAGGGCCGTGCTGGCGGAAGTCGAAGTCCGCCAGAAATGACTATTCAAGTTTGACTAGACTGCCGGGCATGGGTGAGATGACCATTCCAATGCTGCCGTGCCGGACCCTCCAGCCCGTTCTCGACTTCTACACCGTCCTCGGCTTCGAGGTCACCTTCCAGCAGGCAAGTCCCAATCCGTACGCCGTCGTCGAGCGCGGCGGCATTCAGCTCCACTTCTTCGGGATGAAACGGTACGAACCGACGGAGTCGTACAGCACGTGCTACATCCGCACCGATGACGTCGACGGCCTGTACGAGGTCTTCCGGTCCCGCCTCAAAGCGGCGTACGGAAGGATCCCCACCCGTGGCCTGCCGCGCATAGGGCCGTTGAAGGACACGTCGCACGGCGTACGGCAGTTCCTCGTCACCGATCCCGGCGGCAACTGCCTGCGCATCGGACAGCAGACGAGTCAGGACCACCACCACCGGCCCGCACCCAAGGAAACCTTCTCCCGAGCCCTGCACCACGCGTCGCTCCTGGCGGACTCGAGGGACGACCCGGCCGGCGCCGCGAAGATCATCGACCGCGTGCTCCGCATCGACGACGAACGGCCCACGCCCGTGCGGCTGCTTCGGCTCCTCGTGCTCCGTGCCGATGTCGCCAGGCGCCTCGGTGACGAAGAGACCGCGACGTCCCTGCTCGCCAGGGCAGTCGCGGTCCACCTCACCGAGCAGGAGCGGGAGTCGGTGCACGACGACCTCAAGCGCCTTGAGGAACTGCGGAGTTAGGCCCCTATGCCCAGAAGGGCGATCTCCAGGGGGAGCGCGGGGCGTGCCGGGAGGGCCGGGGGTTCCTCTCCCCGGCCCGTGTGCGTGGCCGGGACGGGGCACAGGGCCTTGATGCCGTCAGCGGCCCACTGGGCGTCCGTCGGCGGGAGCGACAGCGTCATGCGCCGGCCGTCGGCCAGGGTGCTCTCGATGGTGGTCGGGTCGTTCGTCTGCATGACCGCTCACTTCCGTCGTCCGTCCTTGCCATGGAGGACGGTTGTGCGAGGTGAGGAGTTCCCGCCGGGAGCGAGCGGTAATTCCAGGAGTTCCTCCGGGGATTCGAAACCGCACCGCCGCCGCAGGGGGCCGCTGCGTTCGGACGGCCAGACGACGAGGGTGTCGAATCCGGCGCCGCGCGCATGCCGTTGCAGCTCCTCAAGGAGTGCCGAGCCGATGCCTCGGTCGCGGTGCGACGGCGTGACGAAGAAGTTCGTCACGTAACCGACCGGGGTGTTGTCGCCGTACGGCTCCGGAACCCGCTCCACCGGGCAGAGGAAGACGTGGCCGCGGATGTCCTGCTCCGACTCCGCGACCCACGCCAGCCAACGTCCGTCCCCAAGCCGGTCACCGATCCAGCGCTCGGCCTCCTCAAGGGGCCGGGCGGGGGCCGGTGCGGGCCCTTCGTGCTCCTCCTGCTTGAAGGTCCAGCGCAGCTCGGCCAGCAGCCGCGCGTCAGCGGGCCGGGCCCGGCGTACGGTGAAGTCCGCGCTCATGGGCCCGAGTTTGCCAGCCGTACCACCGCGCGCCGAACGCGGGGCCGTCGTACGGGCGGGCCGCAACGGGAGAAGCCACGGAACGCCGCCGCCCGAGGAGGCCGGGTCCTCGCCCCGGACACGGCGGCACAGTCGCGGGCGGTCCTCGAAGCGGCGCCTGCCCGCGGTACGACGGGAGCGGTGCGGCGGGCGGTACGACGGGCGGTACGGCGGGCCGTACGACGGCCCTCCCGGGCGGCGCGGAGGCCGATGCGGCCACCAGTACCGCCGCCGACCCCCGAGGGCGTAGGGGCGCCGCCGTCGCGCCACCCGCCAAGTCGGCCGCCTGGTCCGTCGCGTTCACCCGAACGGCGGGTGGGCGTGCCGTCGCGCTCGCCGCGCGTGTCGCTGTCCCGGCGGACGGTGGCGGGAGCTCCGGTGACGCGGAGACGGCCGTCCGCGTCACCGGGCGCATGAGCCGCGCGGTCGCCGGGCAACCGGCCTCCTGAGCCGAGGGGCCCCGCAGGGGCCGGAGGTCACCAGCCCTGTGGCGCTTATGTGATAAGAACGGACAAAAGCCCCGCGGGGCCAAACCCCTGCACCCAACGGAGTCGTCCGTGAGAACGAGCCCGCGCAGCTTCCTGGTCGCCCCCCTCCTCGCGGGAGCCCTCGCCACCCTCCCCCCGGCGCCGGCCGCCTCCGCGGCGGCGGACGACCCCCTCGAGTACGTCGCCCTCGGTGACTCCTTCGCCGCCGCCACCCACGTGCCGCCGCCCGACGTGTCCAACCTGCTCTGCCTGCGTTCACGCGCCAACTATCCGCACGCCGCCGCCAAGGCACTGGGCGCCAAGCTGACCGACGTCAGTTGCTCCGCCGCCTCCCTCGAAGACCTGCGTACCTCCCAATACCCCGGCACGGCCGCCCAGAACAGTGCCCTTTCACCGGACACCGACGTCGTCAGCATCACCATCGGCGGAGTGGACGTCGGACTGGTCACCACCGCCATCGAGTGCGTCAACCTGGACCCCAAGCCCGCCGGAGTGAGCTGCGCCGCCAAGAACACCGCAGGCGGCTCCGACAAGGTCAGGACCGCCATCGACGCCTGGACCCCCGAGTTCGCCGCGGCGCTGGACGACATCCACCGCAGGGCGCCCCGCGCGAAGGTGTTCGTCATCGGCTACGGCAACGTCATCCGCCCCGGCGGCTGCTTCCCCGCCCAGCCCATCTGGGACACCGACGCCGACTACCTCCAGGGCACGATCAACCACCTCGACAAGCGGCTGAAGCAGACCGCGCGGAAACACGGCGCGGTGTTCGTCGACACGTACACCCTCGGTGTCGGACACGACATCTGCGCCGCACCCGCCGACCGCTTCACCGAAGGATGGCTGCGCACACGTGCCGCCATGCCCCTCCACCCCAATGCGGCCGGCTCCAAGGCCATCGGCGCTGCCCTGGCCTCCGCCGTCCGCCGCGCGCTTCCCGGCTCCTGACGGCGCGGGGCCGGATCGCGCGGTCATGGCCGGGGGCGGTGGCAGCGACCGTCCGTGCTCAGGTGTGGCTTGCCTGGTGATCCCGGCCCACGGCACGGTCACGCCGCGAGGTCCGCACCGCCAGCAGGCCGATGGCGATCAGCGACCAGCCGCCGGAAACCGGCTCCAGCAGCGACACCGGTATCCCGAGCGCCAGCAGAATCCACCCGAGTTCGGCGGGCAGCCTCCCGGTGGTCGTCACAGACCTCCGGGCGAGGAGGCCGAGACCGACGAAGGCCATACCGCTGACCATGAACCAGAGGGCCATCATGCGGCCCTCGTCGTCGTTGGGGACGGTGTTCCACAGTCCCTCGGAGACGATGCCGGTCCAGTGGGAGTGGGCGGCGATGACGCCGACGAGCATGTGCGCGGCGGCGGCGGCGTAGATGAATCGGGGAATCCAGAGGCGGAGACCGCGGGCTTGGGATTCCCGGGTCCGCCCGCGTGCAGCGGTGTCCATGAACTCATGTTCCTTTCCAGGGGTCGGGTGAGGGAATGTGCCGGTGTGCGTGTTGCCGAGCGGGCGCATGGGCACCGGCAGCGGCTCCGTCGTCGCGAGGGCCGGGGCGGGCAGCGATACCCCGCGGCTGTCAGGTGGTCAGCCTCCGGACGACCGCTGCCAGCACGGCCGCGCCGACCAGGACGGCCGGCATGGGCAGTCCGCACCGGCGGAGCAGCGGGACCGCCGTCAGGGCCGCGAGGAGGGCGGGGTCCACCGTCCGCCATCCGTCGTCGGCGACGTCGACCACGACGAGCCCGGCCAGCAGGGCGGGGGCCATGAGCGCGACCACCGCACGGGCTCGTGGGGGCAGCTCACGCTCACCGAGCGCGGTCGGGCCGGCGGCCTTGAGGGCGAAACCGATGATGGCGACGGCTACGACGGCCGACCACGGGGTCACTGTGTGGGCTCCGTTCCGGGCTGGTCACTCACGTGCCGCCGGCGCGGCTCGCCGCGGTGCTCGCTCTGCGGCAGGGGACGTGTCAGGGCCACCAGGGAGGCGCCGGCGGCGCCGACCAGCGCCGGCCCGGCGGGGAAGAAGAACGACAGGCCCGCGGCCATGGCTCCGCCCAGCAGCGCTGAGGTCCAGTACGGACGGCCTGCGCCCGGCGCGTCGAGCAGCAGGAACAGGAACATGGCGGGCGCCACCACGTCCAGGCCGAGGGACGTCAGCAGGTGCGGGCTGGGCGCCAGGACCGCGCCGAGTGCGGTGCCCGCGACCCACAGGACCCACTGGACCGCACTGGCGGCGAAGAGCACCCGCCGGTCGAAGCGACCGCCCCCGAGGTGCGCGGCGGCCCAGGAGCCGTCCACCACCGCCTGGGCTTCCGCGGCCCGGCGCAACCGGCCTCCGCGGAGGGCACCGGAGACCGCCACTCCCATGGGCAGGAAGCGCGCGTTGACAAGGGCGGCGGCGACCACGGCCGAGGCCACGCCACCTCCCGTGCCGAGCGTCGACACGAGGGCGAACTGCGCCGAAGCGGAGAAGACGGCCATCGAGCAGAGGACGGAGCCGGTCACGGCCCACCCCTGCGACTGCGTGATCGCCCCGAAGCTCACGGCCAGCAGGAACGAGGCCGAGCCGAGTGCGAACCCGACGCGCAGTCCGGCGTGCAGGCGTTGTCGGGGTAATGCGCCCTCGTGCAGGGGAAGTTCGTCGGACATGACCACAACCTAACAGGCATAAGCTGGTAAGCCTGTTAGGGGGTCTTGGCTAGGGTGGTGGCGGTGAAGAGAGCCTCGGACACGACCGGCACGGAACCGACACCGCGCCCAACCCACGCGGGCGTGGCCCTCGTCGGCGGACACACCGTCCTCGACTTCACCAACACGGTCGCCTGGCGCACGGACCCCAATCGCCGCGTCGCCCGCGTGGAGGGCGTCGAGGCCTGGGTCCACTGGGCGGGCCGCGTTGGGTTGTTCACCGCCCGGGAGGCCACGGCGCTGCTGGACCCCGCCACGCGGAACGCGCGGAACGACCGGGAACAGCTCACCGGCCTGGAGACGCTGAGGAGCGCCCTCTGGGACGTGCTGGACGCGTTGATCGACAACCGCCCTTTCCCGTCCGCCCCATGGGAGATCCTGCGTCGGTCGATCGTGGCGGCTCGCCGGGAAGCCGCGCTGCCACCGGAGTTGCCGCTGCGCTGGCACGTCCGGGCGAGAGGGTTCGCCGACCTCGCCCACGCCCTGGCCCTACAGGCCGACGAACTCCTCGCGAGTCCGCTCGTCCAGCGGATCAGGCGCTGCGAGGGCCCGGGATGCGGTTGGTTCTTCCTGGACCGCAGCCGCAGCGGCACGCGTCGCTGGTGCAGCTCCAGCGACTGCGGCAACCGGGATCGCGCCCGTCGCCACTACCACCGTTCCCGCCCCTGAGAGGTGCGGGCGCTAAGCGTCGCGGGCCACGAGGCCGGCTTCGTGCGCCGCGATGGCGGCCTCTACGCGGTTGCGTGCGCCGAGCTTCGACAGGACGGCGCTGACATGGGCCTTCACGGTGCCCTCGACGAGGTGCAGCTCTGCCGCGATCTCCGCGTTGGACAGGCCCGCGCCCAGGCCGGCGAGGACGTCGCGTTCCCGGCCTGTGAGGTGCTCGAGCGGGCGCCGGGGGCGGGCGGCCCGGTGTGCGCGCAGACCGGCGATGACGCGGGCGGCGACCCTCGGTGACAGGTAGGCCCCGCCGGAGGCCACGGCCTGCACCCCGTTCAGCAGTTCCCGTGGGTCGTCCGCTTTGAGCAGGAAGCCGCTGGCGCCTTCCTCCAGGGCTCGCTGGATGAAGTGGTCCTCCCCGAACGTCGTCAGCATCACCACACCCGTCGCCGGTACGGCCTGATGGATGCGGGCCGCCGCCGCGATTCCGTCGAGGCCCGGCATCTGGATGTCCATGAGGACCACGTCGGGCCGGTGGCGGCGCGTCAGGGAGACCGCCTCGTTCCCGTCGGCCGCCTCGGCGACCACGTCCGTGCGCGGGTCCCTGGCCAGGATGGCCCGGATACCGGCCCGGACCATCGTCTCGTCGTCCGCCACGAGGACGCGGACGGGCCGTTGGCCTGGTGTCGTCTCTTCCACACGGCGAGCGTACGGCCCTGGCCGGCGCGCGCATCCGGGCTCCCCGGCGAATACGACCGGGGACGCAGCGGCACCCCTGACGAAGGGAAGGAAGGACCTGACGATCGGCCCATGTGCCGCCGCGAGACAGCCCTCTTAGCGTCGTTGCCGCACCACGGAGCACCACGGAGCACCACGGAAGCACCACGGAACAGTCCGGCAGCACACAGGCAGAAGGAACAGAGGGAACCGGTGTGATCACCCTGAGAGGGCTCAGCAAACGCTACGGCGAGACCGTCGCCGTGAACGACCTGACACTGGACGTCAAAGAAGGCAAGGTGACCGGCTTCCTCGGTCCCAACGGGGCCGGGAAATCCACCACGATGAGGATGATCCTCGGCCTGGATCACCCCTCGCGGGGCAGGGCCCTCATCAACGGCAGGCCCTACACCTCCCTGCGGCACCCGGTCCGCGAGGTCGGCGCGCTGCTGGACGCGAAGGCACTGCACCCGGCACGGTCCGCCCGCAGCCACCTGATCGCACAGGCCCGCAGCAACGGCATCCCCGTGCGCCGCGTGGACGAGGTGCTGGAGACCGTGGGTCTGGCCAAGGCGGCGCGACGCCGCGCCGGCACCTACTCGCTCGGCATGTCCCAGCGGCTCGGCGTGGCCGGGGCGCTCCTCGGCGACCCGTCCACCCTGATCCTGGACGAGCCGGTCAACGGCCTCGACCCCGACGGCGTGCGCTGGATGCGGGACCTCGTCCGCTCCCAGGCCGCTCAGGGCCGCACGGTGTTCCTCTCCAGCCACCTGATGAGCGAGATGCAGTTGACGGCCGATCACCTCGTGATCATCGGCCGCGGAAGGCTGCTCGCGGACACCTCCATGGCGGACTTCCTCGCCGGCAGTTCCCGCGCGGTCGTGCGGGTCGGCGTACCGGATCCCCAGGAGCGGGCCGCCCTGGTACGCCGCTTGGCGGCGGACAACGCGAACGTCACCGTGAGCGTCGACACGGCGGACCGCGACGAGATCGTCGTCACGGGGCGGACCGCCAGGCAGGTCGGCGACCTCGCCCACCACTGCGGCGTCCGGCTGCATCAGCTCAGCGACGTCCACGTATCGCTGGAGCAGGCGTACATGGACCTGACGGCTCGCAGCGTCGAGTACGCGACGGGCGCACGGAACGACGACCGACACGAGACGGGGCTGACACGATGACGGCCAACAAGCCGACGACCGACACGGCGGACCATGGGGCCGCGGTCGCGTCCGATCAAACCGCTCCTGCCCGGCCGTCCGGCGGTCCGCCGTCCGGCCGCCCACCGTACGGCGGGCCGCCGTACGGCCGTCCGTTCCGCGGTGCGGTGGCCGCCGAGTGGGCCAAACTGTGGTCGGTGCGCGCCCCGTACGTCTGTCTCGCGGCGGGTCTTGTCGCGACCTGCGTGTTCACCTTCTACTACGGCTCGATCGCCCGGATCAACGACCATCCCGTCCAGCCGGCCGGCCACGCGGCGATCTCCTCCACGGTCCTCGTCCAGTTCGCCGTGGTCGTCCTGGCCATGCTCACCGTCACCAGCGAGTACACGACCACCAGCATCAGCTCGTCACTGCTGTGGGTACCGGTACGGCACCGCGTACAGCTCGCCAAGGCCCTGGTCACCGCGCTCGTCTTCCTCACCGCCGGCACCGTGTTCGCCGCACTGGGAACGGCCGTCGCGTGGGGCCCGTTCTCCGGCCGCGCCTCGTTCGACGCCGGCGAGACGGCGGGCCAGGCCGTGTCCGTCGGCGTCTACTACGCCCTCATCGCCGTCATGACGGTGGGCGTCTCCTTCGCCACCCGGCACGCGGCCGGGGCGCTGACGGTGCTCCTCACCCTGCTGTGGGCCCTGCCGAGCATGCTCGTGGGCCTCGGCGGCCCGGTCCTGCTCGCGATCAACGACTGGTTGCCGCACAGCGCCGGCGACATCCTCATGCGTGGCGGCGCCCCCGACACCCCGTACAGCCCCGCCACAGCGCTCCTCGTGCTGCTCGCATGGACGGTCGCCGCCCACCTGACCGGCCTGTACCTGCTGCGCCGCCGGGACGCCTGACCGGGTCCCCGGGCCGGAAGCCGCAGGCTCCCGGCCCGGGAACGTCCCTCTGGCGCCCGGGTCGTACGCCTGACGTAGCGTCGGCCCGGTGACAGCACGTACCGCACCCCCAGGAGAGGACCCCCGAACGACCATGCGGCGCCCTCGCACACCACTGAGACCGGTCGTCGCCGACATCGCCCTGTGGGCGGTCTTCGCGACCGCGGGCGCCCTCTGGTTCGGCGACGCCCGGACCGCCTCGGCCACCCGGGACCTGGTCCTTCCGCTGCTCGTGCTGGGCGTGGCGGTGGCCCTGGCCCGGCGCCGCCCCGGGACGGCTGTCCTCCTGGCCAACGTCCCGTGCGCGCTGGGACTCGCCGGCTCGGGGAGCCCGGCGAACGTCTACGTGCTGACGCTGGCCTGCATGAGCTTCCTCCTGGGCGTGCGCAAGGCCGGGGCGCGCATGCCGCTGCTGGTGCTCGCCGGATGTCTGGCGGCCGACCTGGCCCTGTGCGCTGTCCTGCGGGTCCCCGCGGTGTGGTGGTTCTACGCGATGACCATGCTGCCCGCTGGGCTTGTGCCGCCCTGGCTCGCCGGCCGCTACTGGCGCGGGCGCCGGGAACTCGTCGAAGGCGGCTGGCAGTTGGCCCGCAGCCTTGAGGAACGGCAGCACCTCGCCGCCGAACGGGCACGCCTGACGGAACGCGCGGCCATCGCCGCCGACATGCACGACTCGCTGGGGCACGTACTGAGCCTGGTCGCCCTGCGCGCCGGTGCGCTGGAGCTGTCGCCGACCCTCGCCCCGCAGGACCGCGACGACGTCGCCGAGCTCCGGCGGACGATATCCGACGCCGTCGACCACCTCCGGGAGACCGTCACCGTGCTGCGGGCCACCCCCCACGCGGGGGCGGACCCCGTCACGGCCGACACCGTGGAGGAACTCCTGGGGCGTGCGGTCGCGTCCGGCGTCCCGGTGCGGTGGGCGCGCAGCGGGTCGCCGCCGGCACGGTCGCCCCTGGTCGAACGGGCCGTGTACCGGGTGGTGCAGGAGGCCCTCACCAATGCCACCAAGCACGCGCCGGGCAGCACGGTCCGCGTCGGCATCGCGCACGCCGACGACGTGACCCGCGTACGGGTCGTCAACTCGGCGCCGCTGCCCGGGCGGTCACCCGGCCCGGCGCCCGTCGCGGTGGGCGGGAATCACGGTCTGGCAGGGCTGCGCGAGCGGGTGACGGTCCTGGGCGGCGCCTTGCGCGCCGGCCCGCACGAAGGCGGGTTCGAGGTCGCCGCGACCCTTCCGCATCACACCTCCGCCCAGGCGGCGCCACACGGCTCGGAGGGGCTCGCCGACCAGGCGGACCCGGCCGACGGTACGTCCTCGTCCGCCGGCCCCCTGCCCGAATCGGTGCGGCGACGCGCTCGCGTCCGCCGCATCGCCCGTTGGCGCTTCGCGGCCTTCTTCGCGGTTCCCGCGGCGGTGGCGGCGGTCTTCCTGCCGAGCGCCGCCTACCTGGCCTACCAGCTCACCACCAGCGTTCTCCCGCCCTCCCGCTACGAGCAGCTACGCGTCGGCTCATCCCGCGCGGAGCTGACGCACCTCCTGCCGGCACGGCCCTTCCCCTACGCCCCCGACACAGCACGCTCCGCGCTCCGCCCGCCCGGAACCACCTGCCACTTCTACCGCTCGAACGGCAACCTCCTGGACGAGGTCGACCTCTACCGCCTGTGCTACTCCGGCGGGCGACTGGTCGCCAAGGACACCCTGGCCGCGGGCACCGACGCCGTCGCTCCGTGACCGACTTCAGCGGCCAGGCGCCACGTGGACGGACCACACGTCGTCGACCTGGTGCACCTTGGTGTCGTCCGGGTCATGGTCACCGTTACCGTACGGATCGGGGTCCGCGATGACGTGGATGTCCGCGCCGGACTGCCGTACCCGGTAGCGGTGTACGTCACTTGACTGATCGGCAGGTGCGATGGTGCGGCCCAGCGACAGGATGACGGCCCGCAGCTCCGCGTAGCCGACCCTCGGCTCGAAGCGCCCGTACTCCCTCGACAGACGTGTCGGTACGGTGCTCGCAGAGAGGTCGTGGATCAGCCGGTGCGTCTGGAGACCGAAACCGCTACAGGACAACAGTCCCTCGGGTGTCGGCGAGAACGTCACTTCCACGAGCCCGTAATCCCGCCGTACGAGACCGCCACTCGGAACATCGAGATAATCCGGGCCCAGAACGGCCTCCCAGTGGTCAGGGGACGAGCCGATCCCGGCTCCGAGCACGTCGCAGCGGGTGGCGACGTGAGCATAGAAGTCCAGATCGGACACTCGTGGATCCCCTCGGGCTGGCCATTGTGTGCGAAACGAGACTACTGACGGCACGGCCGCCCCGGCTCTCGGTCGAACCGGGGCGGCCGGTGCGCGGCCGGCGTTGGTCAGGGCCTGGCCCGGATGTCCTTGATCCGGTGCGCGTAGATCACGCGCCCGCACGGTGAGGGCTGACCGCACTTCGTGGAGTGGTCGGCCGGGCGGTGCTCGGAGACGGACCAGAGCAGGGCCGGGTTACCGGTCCGCCGGCCGTGCTCGACGTACAGGTCCTCGGGGCCGACCGCCGTGGGCACATCGCTCCCGTACGGGAGGAGTCCTCGTTTGGGGAAGGGCTTGGCGCGGACGATGCTTCCGTTGTCGTACTTCTTGCTCTGGTTCAGGTAGTACCGGCCGTCGTGACGCGCGGCCCCCTGCATGCCCTCCTTGGGGAGGTAGAAGCCCCAGGCCGGCGTCCTGGTGACCCCGCCGCGGGAGGCGAGCCTGCCGGTCCCCGGATCGAGAGCGTAACCGGTGAGGCGGCCCGTTGAGGGGTGGCTCGGGGTGGAGCGGCAGTACTCGCCCATGATGAGCTCGTGCGGGGAGACGGACCGGTCGATGGACAGGTACGAGGCCTTGGGCGCGCCGGTCGCGGCGCAGTAGGTGATCTTCTTCTTGTTCTTCTTCCCGGCCGTGGCCTTGTTGTGCTGCTTGGCCTGGAAGGTCCAGGTGGCGACCTGCGGCATCACATAGCGGTAGCCGAAGCCGTACCAGGTCTTGCCGTGCCGGCCGATCTTCTTCTTGTTCTTGATGTTGGTCTTGTAGCCGCCGGCCACGGTGTCGTCGGTGCTCGGCTTGTTGTCCGGATCGAGGTCCATGATCTTGCGCATGTCGAAGACCCGGATGCCGTTGTAGGTGTCCGCGACGTACAGGTAGTTCTTGTACCAGGCCATCCCGCCGATGTGGATGCCCGTCTGGCCCTTCCTGTCGTTCGCGTGGATGGCGTCGAAGGTGATCTTCTTCGACTTCTTGCTCACATAGGGCCAGACCAGCAGCGCGTGGCGGTACTTCTTGGTGGCCGGGTCCACGAAGGTGATCCGGACGCCCTTCTCATTGCACTTGTCCGACGCCTTCTTCTTGCACCCCTTCTTGGTGCGGCCGGTGTTGTCGTCGTCGTACGAGCCGATCAGGATCGGGCGCTTGGCGCCCCACTTCTCGTCCTTCGCGGCATCCGACGCTCCGGTCACGGCCTGGGGTATCCACTCGACGCTGTTGGCGTCATCGTCCTTGAAGCAGTACTTCTTGGCCGGCTTCAGCGGATCCTTGCCCTTGTCGCCCTTGCCGAACGGGTCCGTTCGGCAAGCGCCGCCGGTCAGCAGCGGACGGTTGGCGTACCTGAGGATCTTCTGGACGCCCTGCTTGGGGAGCATGGCGTCCAGCTTGGCGACCTTCTTGGCAAGGCCGGCACCCGACTTGAGCCTGAAGTCGGCGGGTCTGGCCACCGACCCGGGCCCCGCCCAGGCCGCCCGGGTGACGATGCCCGGTGACGGCTCGGGTGCGAAGGAAGCTGTGGGCTGCTCGGCCCCCGTGGCCGCTTCGGTCATGAGCGCCGGGTCGGCCCCGGCACCCTCGTTGCCCATGGCGGGGGCGACGAGGGCACCCAGGACGCCCGCTGCGACGGCACCGACGGCGACCATCCGTCCACGGCGCATGACCGGTATTCGACGTTTCGACAAAGTTGTCTCCGAGACTGATATTGCCAATGAGGCGCGAGGATGATGGCAGAGCAAACATTGGGAACGCAAACGTGGACGGGGGTGGGCGGGCCTGCCGCGTCGGTCACGGCGGCCGGAGCGTGCTACATCAATGCGGCTCCGCAGGGCCGAATTTGACTCCTCATCAGTGATCCTGTGAAGAATTGGCGACGACTCGCGCTCTCTCAGCCTTCGAGGCGGCTGAGGATGGCAATATTCGCGCCTGCATAGTTTGATGTTGGTGTCGGCCCGCCTTCAGTGACGTGGCATTGCCCTGGCCGTCCAGACGCGCGGAGTGTCGAGGCCATCATGTGCACTGATGTGCAGGGACTTGTCACGAGGGGCGGGGACGTGGAGTTGCAAATGTGGGCATCGGTCTTTTCACTCGCGGGTGTCGCGCTCGGTGGTGGTCTGGCCGCGCTCTCCCAGCGCGCCACCCAGCGGTCCGCCGAGCGGACAGAAGAGCGACGGCAGGCGGTGGCCACCTCCGAGGCCCGGCGAGCCGAACAATTGCAGGCGATCAAGGACTTCATGGCGTGTGCCCAGGATGCCGAACGGGCGGCGTACAGCCGTCCTGAGTCGTGGGGCGATGACAACGACTGGAGCGGCTCGGCCGCGGCCACCATGACCAGGCTCTGGGTCGCCGAACGGCATCTTGTGCTGCTCTGCGACACGACCCTGCACGGCCCTGTTCATGCGTATGGTCGCGCGCTCAACCAGGCGGTGTGGCGCGAGATCGGCGACACCGAGGTCAATGAGCACCTGGAGGAGCACAAGACCGCCTTCATGGCGGCGGCCCGGGAAAGCCTCGCCTCCCACTGAGGCCACGGCACCCCACCCCACCTTGCCCGGCACGGACGAAACAGCTCGGCGTTCCGCAGCAGGACCTCGACGGCCACCGCTGCGTCGTCGCGGTACGGGTGTACGTGCGGGCGTTCCTCGACAGGCACCTGCGCGGGCGGCACGCGCCGCTCCTCGACGGGCCGGGTGGGGCGGAATGTGCCCCGGCACCACCCCGCCACCGGCCACCGCGTCCGCACCTCCGTCGGCGGAGCCGTTGTCAGATCCCTCCGCTACCGTGCGGCCATGGTGAATTTCGTACTGGTTGCAGGCTCGTGGCTCGGGGCGTGGGCCTGGGACGAGGTGGTGCCGGAGCTGCGGGCTGCCGGCCACGGCGCTTACCCATTGACTCTGTCCGGCGTCGGGGAAAGACGCGGCGTCCCTGCTGGGCAGCAGACCCACGTCCAAGACATCGTCGGCGAAGTGGAACGCCTCGATCTGCGCGATGTCGTGCTGGTCGGGCACAGCTATTCGGGTATCCCGGTCGGTCAGGCCGCCGAGCGCATCGGCGGGCGGCTGGCTCGGGTGGTCTTCGTCGACGCCTGTGTTCCGACCGACGGCGAGTCGTTCGTCTCCCGCTGGTGGGAGGGGCCGGCGAAACTGGAAGCCTCCATTGCCGGGAACAACGGCTTCTGGGCCCTGCCGACCGCTGCCGACTTCGTCGGCCAGGGGATGACGGAGGATCAGATCGCACGGTTCCTCGGCGGCGCGACGCCGCACCCGGGTGCCTCGCTGGCCGAACCGGCGGTGCTGACCCGGCCGCTCGGCGAGCTTCCGGCCACGTACCTCAAGTGCCTGCTGGACGGCGCCGAGCCGAGCGACGACGTGGCTGCGCTGCTGACCGGCGACTCCTGGCAGTTGGTCGAGATGGACACCGGCCACTGGCCGATGTTCTCCCAGCCGCACGAGCTGGCGCGGATTTTCGTCGACGCGGCCGGGAAGTGACACGACGGTCGGCTTCCGGTCGGTCGACGGGCGCGGAGGCGAAATGACCGACCGGCGCGGCTCACGGCACGACCGTCGGTCACGGTAATTCCCGTCGCAGGCAGGGGTGGTGCCGTGTTGGATGGGCGTATGAGTCAGACGCCTGCCCTGCGACTGCGAGAGGCCGTTGCCCGGACCGGACACCTCACCCGCGACCGTGCCGCCACAGGGCGGCGCCCGGATGACGCGGACGACCTCGTGGGCACCTTCGCCACCGACGGAGCGCTCGGTTTCGACCCGTTCCCCTTCCTCCGGGCGCTGTACGAGGCCGGTTCGCAAGCCGTGGTCGTCGGCCAGGTCGCCGGAATCATGCACGGTTCGACCGAGCTGACCGGTGACCTCGACCTCCTGTGGGACGGCACCCCGGCCCAGGCGCGCGCCCTCCGCGACGCCCTCCTCATCGCCGGCTGCACCGAGCCGCCCGACCTCGACCGCCCACAGGCCGGGTACCAGGTGACGGGCGCCGCAGGCGACTTGTGCACACCGGCCTTGTCCTGGGGCGGCATGGACGTCACCGCATGCCTGCCCCGCGCCGTGACCGCCCACGACCCTTCGGGTTTCACGATCCGGTACGTCGCACTCGACGACCTGGTCGGCATGCGCCGAGCCATCGGGCGGCCCAAGGACCACCGCCGCGCGGACGAACTGGAACGCCTGGGGAAGTGAACCCCCAGCAGGCGGGCGGTGGCTCCGGCGGCGGACGCCCGCGCCGGCCCGGCCCCGCCCCCGGCACGTTCCGCTACCGGATGCGATGGGCCCTCCGCTGAGAAGATCCGCGTCAGCAGCGGAGACCGATGACACCCCACCCGCGCCGGTACGCCTCTCCGACGACCTCGCCCCAGCCGCGCAGCAGCGACGCGAAGGCAGCGTGGTCCGGGATCCAGCTCCCCGGACCGCGCGCCGCGTGGGTGTCGAAGGAAGCCCTCAGCCCATTCAGGCGTGGCTCCGCCCGGGACCATAGGCCGGCCAGGGTGGAGGCGTCCTCCGGAGGACAGTGGAGCAGCAGGTTCGACCGCCAGGAGCCGGCTTCGGGGTTTTCACCACCCTCGCCACCCTCGTCGCCCTCGTCGTCCTCGCCGTCCTCGTCGTCCTCGTCGTCCTCGTCAGGATCCCAGCGGATACCCAAACCCATGAGGAAGGCGTCGAGAGCACCGCGTAGTTGCGGCTCGGCGTGGTCCCGTGCGTCGTCCCATGCCTCACCCGCCCAGAAATGGGGTTTGTACGAACCGAGCGTGTTCCGGAACTCGTACACGCCCCACCAGGGTGCGCCGCCACCGAGAGGCCAGAACCAGCCGGCGTCGAGGTCCTCCGCCTGATCCGACTCCTCGTAGAGCCGGTCCGCCCGCTCGCCGACCGGGATCGCCTCCAGGCGCTGCCAGTCGACCACCATGACCGTGATCCCCAAGCCCATGGGATCACGTTAGCCAACTGGCCGTACCCGGGGTCCGGCGACCTCGCCCCACTCGATGCCACCGAGTCGGTCCGGGTGCGGGCGGCACAGCGGCATCGCTCAGCCGGGTCCTGGGCTGGGGGTGGTGGTCGGCACCGAGGAAACGGCCGTGGGCGGGCTGTCGCTGGGCCGGTGGTTCGGCGGCGTGCTCGGGGACGGGTTCGGCGGCGTGCTGGGGGACGGGTTCGGCGGCGTACTGGGGGAGGGGTTCGCGGGCGTACTGGGGGACGGGCTCGGGGGCGTGTTCGGGGGCGCGCTGGGTGTCGGGGACGCGGTCCCGGGCTGGACGGCCGGCGGAACGGGGCGCGGGGTGGCCGCTTCCGGGGACAGGGCCAGGTAGGCGGCGCTCGCCAGGGCCGCGGCGGCGAGGCCGGTCAGACCGGCGAGGGCGGCCCGGTACGCCGGGGTACGCCTCCACCACAGGGGCCGGGCGGCCGGGCGGGGCGGTGCCGCCGGGCGCAGGTGGCGCACGGTCACCGACTCCGCGCGGGCGTCGAGCGCTTGCCGGAGCCGGCGCTCCACGGGACGTTCGCGTTCGCCGTGGGCCGTCATATCCGTCCCTCCAGGATTCGTTCCAGCGCGTCCAGGGCACGGCTGGCGTTCGACTTGACCGCCCCGCGGCTGATCCCCAGGGTCTCGGCGATCTCGGCCTCGCTGAGGTCGGCCCAGTACCGCAGGACCAGGACCTGGCGGCGGCGAGCGGTGAGCCTGCCCAGCGCGGCGAGCACCTCGCGGTGTGCCTCGTCCAGCACGACGCGCTCCTCGGCGGAGGGGACGTCAGCGGGGGCGGGCGGCGTCCAGGCGCGGGCGGTCCGCCGGCGCCGCAGCACTGAACGGGAGGTGTTGACGACCGCCGTGCGCAGGTAGCCCAGCGCGTTGTCCACCTCGCTGATGTACTCGCCGTGGCGCCGGTACAGGGCGGTGAAGGCGTCCTGGACGACGTCCTCGGCGGTGGCGAGGTCATCGACGAGGAGCACCGCCAGGCGGACCATGCCGAGGCGGTGCGCGTGGTAGAGGTCGGTGACCGTGGGCGGCGGGGGACTCCCGGTTCCGTACGGGCCCGAGGGCAGCGGGCGGACGACGGCCGACGCGTGGTCGCCCGAGGGACGGTCGGCCGACGAGTGCTCGACCGACCGGTGGTCGACAGACGAGTGGTCGACCGACGAGTGGTCGCCGAGCGGGTGATCGACCGGCGCGGCCGACCGGTCGCGGCGCAGCAGCAGCGCGCGGAGGGCCGCACGCACGCCCCGCCCGCCGCCGCGCCGCGCCGGGAAGAAACCGGGCACGGCGGGGCGGAGGGGCAGGGCGTGGTGCAGCACAGGGTTCCTTGGATCGAGCACGTCAGCGCAGGGCACGCCGCCGCACGACGAACATGGTCCCGGCGCCGAGCCCGATGAGCCCGACAGCGCCGGCCCCTATGGCGGCGTTGGTGGCGGTGGAGCCACCAGTATGCGCGAGCTCGGGCGCGGTACTGGGCCGGGGCGCGGTGCCGGGGGCGCTGCCGTTCGCCGGGGCCGGCGCGGCGGACGGGACGGCGCTCGGCAGGGCGGGCGGAGTGCTGACGGAGGGGGTGGGCGCGGCGGAGGGGCCGGAGCTCGGCGGCGCGCTGGGCGAGGGGGTCGGCGCGGTGGAGGGCGTGGCGGTCGGCGCGCTGCTGGTGACGGGTGTCGGCGCGGCCGACGGCGTCGCGCTCGCCCCGGCGGCCGCCCAGGCGGGTACGGCGGGCACGGCGACGGCGGCGAGCGCGCCGGTGGCGGCGGCGGTGATGACTGCCTGCTTCAGATTGTTCAAGGTTGTTCTCCCGACTCGGGCGCGGGGCGCGGAATCACGCCCTTCACCCCCGCACGACGTCCGAAGGGCCAAGAGGTTGCCGCCCTCCGCGAAAAACTTGGCGGATCGGAGACCGGGAACAGGGCGGGACGCCGGCTCGCACCGGACCGTGCGGCCTTGCGCCGCGGACGGCTGCCCGGTCACGCTGTGCTGCCGAGGCACGTGCCGTCGCCGGGCCCGTACCGACTCTCCGGCGACGCGCGCGGCGAAGCGGCCAGGGGCGGGAGGGCGCTGTGGTGCACGTGCTCGGGCGGGTGGCGGGGGTCGTCGCCGGCGCACTCCTCGCCTGGGCGGGGCTGACGCTGGCTCACACTCCCTACGCGGAACGCGTCCACTACCCTCAGGCCCGCCCGTGCGCCGAGCCGGGAGCGGAGGCGTCACCGCACGGCTGCCTGGGCCGTACGAGCGGACGGGTCATCGAAAAGGACCGGGGAACCGGCACGTTCTGGCTCCGTGTCCGCTGGGCCTCGGGTGGCGAGAAGCAGTACAACCTCGAGGGCCGCTACCCGCCCTGCTACGACGCGGCCCGGCGCGGTTCGCACGCCGACATGGTGACCTGGCGCGGAAAGCTCATGCGGCTCACCGTACGCGGCGAGACCTGCGAGGTGAGCCCCCATGCCGGCGCCGCCCTGCTCATGGCCGTCCTCCTGGCCTGGGCAGGCGTCGGCCTCCTGCTCGTCTCCCTGATGCGGCCCGTCCGTGACCCGCACCGGGCGTCACTGCGGTGCGCCGCGTGGATGGGCATCTGCTTCTTCGGTTACTTCCCGGGCATTCGGCTGGCCGCGGGCGGGGAGCGGTGGTGGATATGGGCCCTTTGCCTGCCTCTCGCCGCAGCGTGCGCCGTCGTCGCCTGCCTCCCTCTGCGGCCGCGCAGTTCGCCCCCGGCCAACGGCTCCACAAGACGGTGAGGCCCCGCAACCGGCTGACCGGCTGACCGGCCGATCGGCTGCCCCGCTGACCGGTCGACCGGTGGTGAAGGCGACGCAGCCGCCGGACACCGGATTGATCAGCGGCACGAAACAGGGCTGCTTATCAACGCCCGGGCCGCTGAACTGCATGACCGGCGGCCCCCACCGGGAGGCCCGCCCGCCGGAGCAGTTGATCCCGATCCCATGAACGAGGAGTGACCCGTATGCGTCTCACCAGCCGTCACCTGAGGCACGCGATCGCGCCGGTCGCCGCGGCCACCGTACTGACGTTCCTCCCGACCAGCGCGCAGGCGGCGGACGGGGCCCGCGTCGCGGCCACCGACCGCGGGGACGCCTGCTTCTCGGGTGCGTGCGGCAGCGCGACGTTCACCTGGCAGGACCGCGACGACGTCGGCAACATCTCCATGTCCGTCAAGGACAACAAGTGCGACTCGCACGCCGTGTACATCCGCTTCGACGTGGACGAGGGCGGCCGCGTCTGGAAGACGCGGGAGCGCCGTAACACCTCCGGCTGCCAGGCCGGCTACGTGCCCTGGCACAACCTGCACATCGACAACGGCGGAACGACCATCCGCCGGCTACGGGTCGTGGTCTGTGTCGACGACGCCGGCAGCGACACCTGCCGCACCTCGCGGTACTTCGCCAACCCGTACGCGTAGTGGCTTCCGACGCCCCGGCGGGCGCCCGCCGGGGCAACGCGAACCCAGCCGCCGCCCGCCGGGGCAACGTCAACCCAGCCGCCGCCCGGTGAGCCACGGCCCCTGGGTACCAGGTGGCTGGGAACTGAGTACGCGTGCTCAGGCCCACCGCCTCCCGCCCGCCGACGATGAGGATCATCTCGTCGCCGGAACCGGGAGAACCACATGCTCAGCCGCCTCAGCCACGCCCTCGTGCCCGCCTTCGGGCGCCTCACGGTGACCGCTGACGCCGGAGCCGACATCGCGCCGGGCAGCATCGTCGCCGCGAACCACACCTCGCTCGCCGACCCGGCCATCGTGCTCGCCGCGCTGCGCCGGCTCGGCGTCCGGCCGGTCATCCTGGCGGCCGCCGGCCTGTGGCGCGTACCCCTGCTCGGCCGCGCGCTGGCCCGCGAGGGCCACGTCCCCGTGTACCGCGGGGACCGGCGTGCCGCGCAGGCACTCGATCTCGCCGCCGAGGCCCTGGCCGCGGGCAGGCTGATCCTCATCTACGCGGAAGGCGGCCTGCCGCTCCGAAGGGACGCCGCCGAAGCCGCGCCCGAGAGCTTCCGAAGCGGGCTGGCCCGGCTCGCCGCGCGCACCGGCGCGCCCGTCGTGCCGGTCGGACAGGCCGGAGCGCGCCGGGTCACCTCGGGCAGCGCGGTCAAGCAGCTCGCCGGCCTGGTGACGGCACCGGTCCGCCGCCCCGGCCTGCACGTCCACGTCGGAACGCCGCTCACGCTGACCGGCGACAGCGCCGCGCGTACGGCGCAGGCCTACGGGGCGGTGACGGAGGCCTGGCGGACGGCGGCCGCCCGCCTCGGCGAACCCGCCGCCCTGGCCGCGTAGCGGCTCGTACGGCACGACACGGGGCTGGGCGTACCGGCTGGGCGTACCGGCCCCCGCACCATGGTCAGGCCGGGTCAGGCGGGAGGGAGGATGCCTTCTTCCCGGGCCACGTGCGAGCAGGCCATGGCCGCGGCGGTCATGCCGAGCCGGTCGAGCACCTCGATCGACTCCAGCAGCAGCCGGGTGTCCGCCTCGGCCATGGCCTCGCCGTACCGGTCCCGCTCGGCCACGTCCTCGGCGGACGTGGCGGTACGCAGCGCCGTGACGCGCGCGGCCAGCGCCTCACGCGAGGCTTCCAGTGCCACGATGTCGCGCACCGCGCGAACGATGGCCTCATCAGTCATGTCGTTCATGCCTTCTCAGACGGAGGCCGGCCGCGTGTCGTCACCTCGCCGCTCCGCACTGTGAGCGAAGACACCATAGGGGCGGCTGCGAAGCGCCTGTTCGTCGGGGAACGCGGCTGGATCGACGGCGATGCCGGGATCACAGGCGGCTGTCGTGACGCCTCCGGGACACATTCCGCACACGTTTCGCACACAACTCACGTGCATCGGCGTATGGTTGACCGAGTTCACAGCGCAACCCGCAATGTCACTGGTTAACAAGAGGGGGGTCAGGTGTCCCATCACCTGCGCAGAACCAGCCGAATCCGGCGCACCCGCTGTACCGCCATCGCCGCCGTCCTCGCCGCGGGACTGGCAACCGTGCTGCCGGCCACCGCTCACGCGGCCGAAGCGAGCGAGATCCTCATACCCGCCCCCGACGCCTACGGCGAGGGCACCGAGACCGTCCTGGCGACCGGCAGCCAGGGCGTACTGCACCGCGAGGGCGGCGGCTACCTCTGGACCACGACGTACAACCGCACCACCAAGCCCGTCCCCGCCCTCGACGGCGTACCGCAGGACGCCATCGTCCGCACCCACGACGAGTTCAACCGCGTCATCCACACCAGGCCGCGCGCGGACGGCGGCACGGACGTCGTGCGGGTCGGCATCGAGGACCCCGCCTTCACCAACACCCTCAGCGTGCCGGCCGGTTACCTCAACCCGCGCGTCGCGGGAGGCTGGGTGCTGGCCACCGTCGACCAGGGCGACGGCACGTACCAGTTGCGCGTGGCGCGCGGCGGAGCCCCGGCCAACGACCCCGTCGTGCGGCTGCCCGCCGGAGCCACCACCGGCGCCGAGCCCGTCCTGCTCGGCGCGTACAGCAACCAGCTCCTCATCGGCTACCGCACCGCCGACGGCACCCCGGGATACGGCGTCCTCACCGCGTACAACGGCCAGGTCGTCCCGCTGCCCGTGACCGGCGAGGCGAGCAGCTTCCGCATCACGCAGAACACCGTGAGCTGGTTCTCCCGCAGCGGCGAACCGGGCGTGCGGGTCATGCCGCGGGGAAGCACGGCCGCCCCGCGCGTCGTGCCGCTCGCCACGCAGTCCGCCGACAGCGAGGTCACCTCCTTCGTCGTGGGCGACAACGTGCTCTGGTACGAGGGCGACGGCGGCCCGCTCCGCCTCACGCCCTTCGCCGGGGCGGAGACCGAGCGGACGCTGCTGACCGCCGTCGAGCAGACGTTCCTGCGCGCCGAGGGCTCCGGTTCGCTGGTCGCACTCGGCAAGGGCACGGACGGCAAGCGTGCCGTGCACCACTTCAGCGTGGACGGCTCGGGGCTCGTCTTCGACCTGCCGCTGCGTCAGGTCCCGCGCGTCAAGACGGCGGACGGCTCGATCAAGGCCCTGAGCCTCGACCGGGGGAGACTGCGGTACGTCAACGCCCTCGCCGGCACGGAGACGTTGCACGGCAAGAACACCGGCACAGGGCTCGAACCGGCGGACGGCGCGGCGCTCGCCGACTTCCCGGGCCTGGAGGCGGGCCGCTTCGCCGACGGCTCCGACGAGGGGCTGGCCCGCCTGGTCGCCGACCCGGCGACGGGCACCGACGTGCTGGTGACCGGTGACGACCCCGAGCACCCGGCGGACACCTTCCCGCTGCCGGGCACGGGTGGCCGGATCCTCGACGCGGCACCGCAGTTCGTGCTGTACGAGGCGGGCGGCCGGCAGTACGTCGTGGACACCGCTCGCGACCTCGTCGTCCGCGAGCAGCCGGCGCAGGCCGCCGCACTGGAGCAGGACCAACTGTTCAAGCCCGCTCTCAAAGAGCCCGGCACGGTGAAGGTGATCAACCTGCGCTCCGGCAAGGCCGGCGGGAGCACCGACATCGGCGCCGCCTGCGTCCCCGACGAACTCCAGCACAGCGGCACCCTGCTGTACTGGAGCTGTGCCTCCAAGGGCGCGGCGGGCGTACGGGACCTGGCCACCGGCCACACCTACCCCGCCCCGGCGTCCGGTGTCCTGCTGGGCGACCGCTTCCTGGCCCACCGCGACGCGGCCGGCGACCTGCGCCTCACGGCCCTGAACGCGGACGGCGATACGGCCGATCTCGGCACCGTCACCGGCCTGAAGCAGCCCGCCGACGGCGATGGACGCGGCACCACCTGGACCCTCGACGGGGGCGCCGGCAAGCTCGTCTGGGTCGGCGCGGACGACACCGTCCACGTCACCGCGCCGCACCACGCGGTCTCCCCGCTGCGCGTCGCCCGCACCGCCGCCCCCCGGACGACGGCCGGCGAGTGGGCCGCCGCGTGGTGGCTCTCCAAGCCCGCGGCGTCCTGGCAGGTGACGCTCACCCACCGCGCGACGGGCGAGGTCGTCCGCACCTGGACGGGCGAGGGTGCCCTCAGCGCGATACGGGTCACCTGGGACGGCACGTCCGAGTCGGGCGCCCCGGCGGCGACCGGCCGGTACACCTGGAAGCTGACCGCCACTCCGGCGGACGGCACGGGCGCGGACGCGACCGCCTCGGGCGCCCTGAAGGTCACCGACTGAGCCCGGCCCCTCCCGCCCGTGAGCCGGCCCCCTTCCCCGAGACGTCCGGGGGAGAGGGCCGGCCCCTTCGCCCAGGCCGTCCGGGGAGGGGCCGAGAGCCCCTCGGCCACGCGCCGCCCCGACGGTCACATGCCTGCCCCGGCGGCGAACCGAGCCATCTCCCACGGGTCGTGCGCGCTGAAGAAGGTGACCTCTTCCGCGCGGTCGCGGCGCAGCCCCCGCAGTCGGTCGCGGGTGGCGAGCCGAGCGGTGGCGTGGGTCTGCGCTCCCTGCTGGACCGGCTCCAGGTCGGGGTGGGCCAGGGGCGGGGTGTGCTCGATCTCGCCGTGGTAGAAGTACGCGTCCCCCGCGTGCAGCAGCCACCCTCCGCCCTCTTCCCGCACCGCGACCCCCGCGTGTCCGGCCGAGTGACCGGGCAGCGGCACCAGGAGCAGTTCGCAGCCGAGCCCTTCCGGGCGGGCGACGCCAGGGAACCCGAACCACCGCGCACCGTCCACGCGCGCGGGCGTCAGCAGCGGGCCGTGCGCCCGGTGCGCGGGCATGAAGCGGTCGAGGCTGTGCCCGTGGTGGGGTGCCGCGGGGTCGGTGACGGCCCGGTACTCGTCCGGGTGGACGTGCACGCGCGCGTGAGGGAAGTCGGGCAGCCCTCCCGTGTGGTCGCGGTGCAGGTGGGTGAGGACGATGTGCCGCACGTCCTCCTGCGCGTACCCGAGGCGGATGACCTGGCGCAGCGCGCTCTCCTCGGGGTCCAGCGCCGGCTGGGCGTAGGAGACCCAGTCCGCACCCAGTCTCTCGTCGGCGTGCCGCCGGTCGGCGGTGCCCAGACCGGTGTCGACCAGAACGAGTCCGTCCCCGTCCGTTTCGATGAGCAGGCAATGGCAGACGACGGCCGGTTCACGGCCGGTGGCGTCTGCCGCGAGCCCTTGGCCGAGCGGTGAGATCTTCCGGAGCGAACCGCAGTTGAGGTGGTGGATGCGCACAAGGCCCCCTGGAGGAAAATGGTCGGGGAGAGAAGCGATCGGCTGTTCTCGACAGGACGTTAGGAGTGGCTTCGGTGACTCACCAAACGGTTGGCCACGCGGGCCCGGGTGACCAGGACGGCCCCCTGGCGGACTGTCCGGACAGCGCCCTCGTACCGCCGGCCCCCGAACCGCGCTGCCCGGTCGACATCACGCTCGCCACGCTGGGCGGCCGATGGACGCCACTGGTACTGCGCGAATTCCTGCGCCGTGGCGAGGCCACCTACTCCGAACTGTCGGCCGCCCTGCCGGCCCTCTCGGACAAGGTCCTCTCCGACCGGCTGGCCCAACTGACCCATGCGGGCGTCATCGACCGCCACCGCACCCCGAGCTGGCCTCCACGGGTCCGTTACGTCCTCACCGCGGAGGGCCGGGCACTGGAGCCGGTGCTGCACAGCATGTGGGAGTGGGGTGCGGCGCGACGGCAAGCCCACGTCGGCCACTCCTGAGGCCGCGACGGGGACGGCGGCGGCTCGTCCGGCACCCTCGGTTCGCGGCGCGAGCTGCGCGAGCTGCGGAGGCGCGCGCCCCGTGCGCCCCCGTGCGCGCGCGTTCACGGCGCGTCGGACGGTGTGGGGGTCAGGGTACGGTCTCGATCGAGAACACCTGGCCCCCTTTGCCCACGCACCGCTCCATCACGGCCTCGGTCCCTTCGGCCGTGTCCGAGTTCCTGATCCCCACACACCCCTGGCCGTCGACCCGGAGGACGTACCGACCGCCTCCGTACGGTCCCGAGGGTTCAAGATGGAACCGGCTGCCCTGTGTGCAGTCGTCGTAAGGCTCCAGCAGTCCTTTGCCCGGCCCCTCCGCGAGCGCCTTGAGGCAGCCCTTGCCGTAGTCGGGGTGGTGCCACTGGATCCGGTAGGCGTCACCGCCCATCGGTTCCAGCCGGGTGGCTTGCGGCATCGCCTCGTCGCAAGGCCTCTGCACCGCCACCAGTGGCGTGTGCCGCCGGTCCCGGACCCGTCCGTCGGTCAGGCACAGACTCGGAGCCGTGACCGGACGGATACGTACCCACCCACTGCCCGGTGCCGCCACATCGCCGGACAGCGCCGCCACCGAACCCCGGTCTTCTCCCGGGGGCACTCCCGGCTCGCCCGGCGCGGCCAGCATCCAGGCACCGACGGCCACCAGGACCGCCGCCACCGACACAGCGGCCACCGCTCCCTCGCGCGGAAGGCGCGGTAGGCGCGCAAGGCGCGCAAGGCGCGCAAGACGCGGTAGGCGCGGAACACCGAACAACGGGCTCCGTCGGGCCGGTTCCGCCTCGCGGGCCACACCCGCCTTACCCGCCTCGCCCACCTCACCAGCCCCGCCCGTCTGCCGGTCGGCGATCCTCTCGCAGGCCTGGAGCCACATGGTGAGCCGGACGCCGTCCCCGGACGCGCGCACGAACGCCGCCAGCAGCTCCGGACGCGGCAGCGTGCCACCGTTCAGCACACCGGCCAGGGTGCTCCGTGGCAGGACCTCCCCCTGTGCGGCCGCCCGCTCCTCCAACTGCCTGTACGTCAGCCCCGAACGCGCCTTGAGCTCCCGTAGCAGGGCGACGAACTCGGCAGCATCCCGTGCCCTGTGCGGTGTCAATTCCCCCTGACGCCCCATGCCCACATGCTTGCCGGGCAGTACGTCACTCCACAACATCGCTTCCGGCCGTTGTCCCGCACGCCACGCCACGCCACGCCACGCGGCCGGCCGGAGGACGACCACCCCTCACCAGACGGGGAGCAGCCCTCCGGCCCGGGGGGGGGGCTACCCCCGCGTGTCCACCACGCGGCGCAGCTTGCCGCTCGTCGGGCTGCGGTCCAGGGACGAGCCGTCCACCGCCTCGACCGAGAGGTCGAGCAGCCGCTCCTCCACGGCGGCCCGCAGCTCGGGGTAGCCGTCCAGGAAGGCCTCGCGCAGGCGCTCCGGGTCCGGCGCGCCCGACCGTTCCACCCGGACGGTGAGCCGCTCGCGGGCGTCCTGCCCCGCGAGCACGATCTGGAGCTCGCCGCGGTAGCCGCCCCGCTCCTCCGCGAGGGCGACGAAGCGCCGGTGGTTCAGGAAGTACGTGGCGACCCGCATGACGTCGCCCAGCCTGCCGCGCAGCTCGAACCTCGGGGCGTGGCTGCCGCACGGGCAGCGCCCGGCAACGGCCCGGCCGAGGTCACCGATGACGTAACGGCCGAGGTCCTGGCCGCGCCGCGCATGGGTGCTGAAGACCAGGCGACCGGTCTCGCCGGGCCGCACCGGCCGGTCGGAGTCGAGTGCCAGGATCTCCATCGTGTGCAGGTCGGCGTGGAGGTGGTGCACCCCGCCGGTGCTCTCGGTGCACTGGTAGCCGAGCGGGCCGAGATCGGTGCTGCCGTACGTGAGGGAACGGACCACCTCGACGCCGAACGTCTCCTCCAGCGTGCGGCGCTGCTCGTCCGTGAAGTGCTCGCCGCCGTAGAAGACCTTGCGGATGCCGCCGTAGGCGCGCAGCGCGTCGGCCTGGTCGTGCAGGAGCTGCCACAGGTACGACGGCATCCCGAAGAGCGTGTCGGCCTCGTGGGCGATCAGCGCCTCTGCCGTGGCCCGGTGGTCGGGGCCGGCCGCCAGCGGCAGTTGGACGCCGCCCAGCCGCTCCAGGATGGAGAAGAAGCTGATGAAACTGCCGTACATGCCGCCGCAGTAGAAGAGGTTGGCGGTACGGTCCCGCACCGGGTCGTAGCCCGCGGCCAGCAGGCCCCGGGCGGCGGCGTGCATCTGCGTGTCGTAGTCGTCGTAGCTGAACAGTGACAGCGCGGGCGTCCCCGTGGTGCCGCCGCTGCGGAAGTACAACTCGGCGTCGGCCCGCGCGACATGGCGGCCGCGTTCCTGCGCGTCCTCCTTGCCGAGCAGGGGACCGGCGGGCGGCGGCAGGGTCACCGGCCGGGCCAGGTCGTCCAGGCAGGCGACGGTGGCGAGCCGTTCGTCGGCCCGCACCGCCACCCGGCGGCTGTAGCGCTGGAGCGCGTACACGCCGTCGTGCGGTTCACCGGAGTAGCTGGCGTGCATGGAGCCGACGGGCGTGACGCGCGTGACGCCCGCGGCCAGCGCGATACGCGCGAGCTCGGCGATGTCGGTACGGCTGCCCGCGAGCCCCACGGTCTGGAGGTAGCGTCGCATGGGGCGCAGCGTGCCGATCAGCCGCTTGCGCGGCAGCGGCTTGACCCACACGCTCCGGTGCAGCGGGGAGGCGGTGAGGGCCGGCCGGGTGTCGGCCATGACCCGCCACGAGCCGTCGGGCGCGGCGAACACCCGGGTCAGCCCGAGGTGTTCCTCCAGCCGTGCGATCAGCTCGGTCGTCGTCACCTCCGCCTCCTCGGCGGCGCCGAGGTCACGAAGGCCGGGGTTGCCGTCCCGCGCCGCCAGGACGCGTGCGAACCGCTCCGCGAACGCGAACACCTCCCCCTCGTCCTCCGTGTCGAGGTACACCACCTGCGGGCTGGCGCACGCCTGCTGCTCGTAGAGGCAGACGTCCTCCACCAGCGCGTCGAGCGTCGCCGCGTCGTCCCAGGCGTCGCGTGTGAGGTAGGCGAAGGAGATGCGGTGCCCCCACTCCACCAGGCGGCAGCCGGGCGGCACATGGGCGGTGACCCCTTCCACGGCGCTCTCCCCACCCCAGACGGCGACGGCGTCGGCCGGCGCGCACATCAGGCGCAGCCACTCCTGCCGCGCGGACGGGAAGCGCAGCACGATGACGCGCGAGGCGATGCCTCCGGTCGGATCCAGGGCGGCCAGCTCGGCCAGCAGGTGTTGGGTGAGCAGCGTGTCGTCGCTGCTGGTCTTGAGGATGTTGACGTTGCCGGCGAGCAGCCCCTCGACGACGCTCAGCGGCGCCACGGTGGCGGCGTTGCCGGGCGCGATGTGCGCGACCAGGCCGACGGGCGCCCAGGCCTCGTACACGGTCTCGCGGGCGTCGGGCCGGTTCAGCCGCTGCGGGGCGGCGTCGCCCAGTTCGCGGCGGAGCTTGCGCGTGAGCTCCCGCCGGGTGAGCAGGCTCCCGAGCTCGGCGAGGACGGCCGGGTCCTCGTCGTCGGGCAGATGGCGGACGAGCCGGGCGCGCACCGGGTGGCCGGGGTCGGCCAGGGCCGTTGCCAGGGCATCGCACGCGGCCAGCAGGGTCTCGGTCTCCAGCGGCGTACCGAGCGCGTCCTCGACGGTCCCGGGGAGCGCGGCCAGGCGCCGTCCCGCCTCCTCGTCACCGATGAACGCGCCCTGCCAGTAGTGGTGTTCGCCGGCTCCGCCGGTGATGTGCGGCTGCACGGTCGTCATGACATTCCCTTCATCAGCTCGGCGGCGGCCACCGCGCAGTTGCGGTTACGGCTCACCCCGGCGCGGCCATGGACGGTGAACCAGTCGGTGGTCAGGTCACACCCGCACGCCTCCCCGGGGTGTACGGAGGCGAGGTCGCCCATGACGACGCTCTGCGCCGGTACGGAGGTGATGTACGGCGACACCAGGTGCAGGAAGCCGGTCTCGCCGTACGGCAGGGGCTCCAGCGTCCGCGTGGAACGGACGGCGACCCGCGACCAGACCGGCGCGTGCAGCCGGTGGTGATCGCACTCGACGTACGGGACGCAGTGCTCGACCGAACCGAACGTGTCGCGGATGCGCTCACCCGGGATGCCCAACTGCTCGGTGACGCGGGTGTACAGCTCCTCCTTGCCGATCCGCCGGTCGGCGTGGCCCTTCCAGCCGCCGCCCAGCACGACGAGCGAGCCCTCGGGCAGGCGCAGCGGGGGCACGCCCATGGCCCGCATCCGCTCCAGGGTGAAGAAGAGGAAGGCGGGAAAGCCCAGGATGCGGACCGGGGCGTCGTCCCGTGCGAAACGGCGCAGCGCCGCGACACACCCGAAGGGATCGAACTCGTGGCCGTCGCCACCCGTGTTGCGCAGCGCGTACTCCACGGTGCGGGCCGGCGCGAAGTCGCACAGGTAGTTGTCGGTGAAGGCGGTGCCGAGCTTGAGCGCGGGCGCCGGCTCGTAGCTGTAGAGGAGGTAGTTGACCTCCTGCTCCGGGGTGATCCAGCCGTTGCGCTCGAAGATCCGGGCCACCATGCGCTGCGCGGAGCGGATGGTCCACCGGTCGAAGAACATCTGCGACTTCTGGCCGGTGGTGCCCGAGGACGTCAGGTGCAGGTCGACCTCGTCGCGCGGGATGGACAGCACCTCGTGGCGCTTGAAGAAGTTGGCGTGCACGAGCGGCGTGCGGTACGGACGCGCCGGCGGCGTCGCCTCGTACAGCGACCGGAAGAACGGGGACCGTTCGGCGTGCCAGGCGTTGATCTCCGCCATGGCCGCGGCGAACAGCTCGTCCTCGGCCGGCCCGCGGGTGTACGGGTCGGCCAGGTCGCACAGCCGCTGCACGTGCGGCAGCAGGGCGGGGTCGGGAACGCCGACCGGGGCGAGATGAGGGTTCATGAGGCAACCTCGAATGTGGGCAGGTACGTCGACGCCCAGGCCGACAGATAGCAGTCCAGGTACGGCTGGAGGGACGGTTCGACGACGACGTCACGGAAGTCGATCCGCTCCGTCGAACGGGACAGCACGACGTAGTCGTGGAACCGGTCCCCGTCCCTCCGCATCGCCGGGTAGAGCGCGCCGGCCACGAACCCCTCGGCCAGGAACGCCGAGAGCGCCCCATGGTGTGCGAGCGGCACCAGCGCCTCCACGTAGCCCGCGCCGGCCCGGGTCAGGGCCCGGGTGACGGGCCCCAGGTACGCGGCCGCGGCGGCCGGGCCGGGATGGGCGGCGACGAGCGAGCAGTAGCCCCCGGTGCGGTTGAGGTGGGCGTACACCTCGAACCGCCCGTCCTCCGGCGTGAGCAGCACATTGGGCGTGTGCAGCGGATAGAACCAACCGCCCGCGTCCGGGAACCGGTCCTGGAAGCGCCTCCGTACGAAGGCGGGGGCCTCGATCATTTCCAGGTGCCCGGCCACCTCCGGCCCGGCGGCGGGGGCCGGTGCGACCGCCTGGGTGCCGTCGTACCGCACGCCCAGCGCGCGCTCGACGGTTCGCAGGAGGGGCAGCAGCGGGGCCGGCACCTCGGGTACGGGGAAGCGGCGCTCCAGCACACCGGGGCGGTGACGCGCGTAGAGCGCGAGGCTTTCACGGCTGCTCAGATCGACCGCGTTGGGCAGGACGCCCAGCGGGCGGAAGCCGTTGCGCGCCACGACGCGTTGCGGACCGGCGCTGACGGTACGGACCGTGGCGTACACCGAGTCCAGCCGCCCGGCGTCCAGCGTGCCCGCGCACAGCGCCTCGGTCAGGCGCGCGGCCAGGCCCCCGGACCGGTGGTCGGGGTGCACGGCGAGCCCTTCCAGGCGGCCGATACGGCTGCCGGGGTCGCCGTGGACGGCGGCCGACCCGGCCAGGGCACCGGTGTCCGGGCAGCGGGCGACGAGCCACAGCGTGTGGGGGTCCTCGATGAACCGGGTCATCGTGGCCGGGTCGGTGCCGAGGGCGACGGGGTAGTGCGGCCCGTAGACGGCGTAGTAGAGCTGGCGCAGCTCGGCGATGTCCGCGACCCGGGCCGGAGCGATGGGGGCGATCGGGGCGGCCGAGGCGATGGGAGCGCTCACCGTCCGCCTCCCACGGTGGCGGTCGCCGGAGCGCCGCCGGTCTCGGGCACCGGAGCGCCGCCGGCCACGGGCGCCGGAGCGCGCTCGTGCCCGCCCAGCAGCGCCAGGGCGCACGCGGCGGGCACCAGACCGGCGGCCTGCACCAGGCACAGCGTCTGCGCCGACAGGTGGTCCCCGGCGACCCCGAACAGCAGCGAGCCCACCGGGAACGTGGCCCCCAGCACGGCCTGCATCACGGCGAAGAACCCGGCCTTGTCGGCGGCGGGCACCAGCCGCTGGAAGAGCGCCACGAACCGGACACCGATGACGCCCACGCACCACCCGGCCACCGCCAGGCAACCGGCGAACACCAGTCGCCCGGCGACCAGCCCCGGCAGAGCCAGGGCCAGGGCCATGAGCGCCAGGCAGTACGCGCCGGTGACAGTGGGCCGGCCCGGCACCCGCGCGCCGGTGACGGAACCGACGAGCGTGCCCACGCCCAGGGACGCCTCCAGCAGCGCCACCGTGCCACCGCCGTCGGCCAGCACGGACCGGGTGTAGAGCGGGATGACGACGAAGACGGCCGTGGTGAAGAGGTTGGCCACGGTGAAACAGACCAGGATCCGGCGTACGTAGGGCAGTTCGCCCAGGATGCGGCGGAGGGTGCGCCGGGCGGCCGGCGTCCCGTCGTCGCCGGGCGCGGCGCAGCCGGACGCGTGGGGGAAACGTACGCCCGTGATGAGCAGCGCGGCGGTGACGTATGCGGCCGCGCAGCCGGCGGTGAGGGCGCCCACACCGGCCCGGTCGACGACCAGGGCACCGAGCAGCGCCCCGCCGAGACCGGCCAGGGACTGCGTGGACAGCTCGAAACCGGTGGCCGTCTCGATGTCCTCGTCATCGACGAGTTCGGGCACCGAGGTCGTCAGGCAGGGGTCGAAGAAGGCCTGGCAGGTGGCCATGACGAGGGCGGCGGCGTAGGCGGCCGGCACGGGCAGGTCGCTCGTCCATGCCCAGGCCGCCAGTGCGGCGGCGGCAACGCCCGCCAGCCCGGCGGCGGTACGCAGGACGGAACGGTGGTCGACCCGGGCCACCGCACGGGCCACGACCGGCGCGAGCGCGACGGCGGGCAGCGTGCTGACGGCCATGAGCAGCCCGGAGGCCAGCCCCTGCCCGTCCTCGACGGCGTAGGCGACCAGCCACCAGGAGACGCCCACCTGGAACATGCGCACGGCGGCCTGTGCCAGGACCTGCCCGAGCCACACGGCGCCGAAGGCACGGTTCCGCAGGATCAGTGGCGAGCGCCGCTCCCGGGGCGAGGGTGCGGTGGAGCTCATTCCGTCGGCCTCTCGTCGAGTACGCGGACGAGCTTGCCCGTACGCGGGTTGACGGCGAGGTCGCGGTGGCGCGCCCACTCAACGGCGAGCGGGTGCACGAAGCCGGCGCGAACGCTGTCCGGGTACAGCGGCCTGGCGTTCTCCAGCTCCGTGACCACCGCCTTGGCGAGCGGCTCCAGACCGGCTGAGTCGTCGTCGCCCGGGGCGGTGGCCAGCCGCAGCACCAGCCCGTCGCGGCCGTCCCAACGGCGTACGACCAACTGCATCCCGACGATCCGGCCGGCGGTGTCGGCCTCGGCCACGGCATCCTGCGCGTCCTGCGCGTACAGGGACACGGGCCCCACCCGTACGCCTTCCTCGGCGCGGCCGAGGATTCGGAAGTGACCGGCCCCGGTGTCGGTCCACTCGGCGCGGTCACCCGCCGGGTAGCGGATGACGGGCATGAGGCGGCGGAAGAGGCTGGTGACGACGACCCGTCCCGCCCTCCCCGGTTCGGTGATGGGCTCGCCCGTCGCCTCGTCCAGGATCTCGACGACCGAGTACGGCGTGAACGCACGGTGCACACGCGGATCGGCGCCGGGCACGGGACCGCCGAGCAGCCCCGCGTCGACACTGGCGTAACCCACCGACCGGGCCTCGGCGTTCGGGAACGCGAGGGCCAACAGGCGCCGCTGGTCAGCGAAGAGCGCCTCGCCGCCGAAGAGCACCAGCTCGACGGCCTCCAACCGCAGCCCGGCCGCGATCAGGTACTCCGCCAGCCGGCACAGCGTGGTCGGCGTTCCCGCCACCACCTGGGCGGAGAATTCGCTCAGCGTGTCGACCGTCGACTCCAGCGGCGCGGCTCCGCCGATCGGCAGCCGGACGTTGTCGACGGGGCAGTGGGCGAGCGAGTCCAGGATGAACAGGAAGCTGGCGTAGAGCTCACCCGCGTAGAACAGGTCGGCCACCCGGTGCCCCGGCCGCAGCCCCGCGTCCACCAACCCATGGCCGAAGGCGGTCACGAAGGTGCGCCACTCGTCACGTGTGTAAACGGAGAACTTGGGTGCCCCGGTGGTGCCTCCGGTCTTGTAGACCGTCGCCTCACTGAGGGGCCCGGTCAGCACACGGTTGTCGCGGAGGCCGTTGGCCGACCAGAACTCCTGCTGGTCGACGACCGGCAGGTCGGTGAGGCGGTCGGCGTCCGGCGGCAGGGACGCGTAAAGATCGCGGTAGAAGGGTGAGCTGTGACGCGCGAACCGTATGAGGTCCGGTAGCTGATGGGCGGACATGCGGCCTTTGCCTAGGTGAACGGGACAGGATGGGAGTCACCGCGGCATGGCGAGACCACGAACTCGCCGCCTGCGGGATCGAACGGTACGCGGGGAGACCCCCGAGCCCCCCGCCCCTTGAAGCGCGCCGGAAACTGACGCGCGGTCACGATGATGGATCATTCGTGTGGCCATCGCAAAATTGACCGCATTTATTTCGCTATGCCTGGCCGAAAACAGCACGTCTTGCGGCCGCGTGCGTCATCGGCCGCTGATGGTCAGGACACCGGTCCCGTCCGATCCCGCAGCCGCTCGGCGAACCCCCGCGCGGCGGCCAGGTCCCCGGCGTTGGGCCGCTGCTTGTTGATGCCGCCAACCAACTTGAAGGGTGCCCACGTGTCGAAAGCCCGGCATGAAAAGCTCCCCTCCACGTGGAAGCCCTTGCCTTCCAGGAGCCGGACCAGGGGACGCGTGAAGGGCGCCACCGGTATCTCCGGCAGCCCACTGGTGGCGAACACGAACGCCCGGCCCCGCCGAGGGGGAAGCGCCTTGACGAAGTCGGTCAGGCAGGGGTGCAGCCTGCCGTGGAAAACACCCGAGCCGAACCCCACGAGGTCCGCGTCGGCCAGCTCCCCCAGGTCGGCCTCCTCGGGGGTGACGACCTTCGCGTCCAGTACGCGGGCCATGGTCTCGGCGACACGACGCGTATTGCCGTGTGACACGGACGTGCAGATGATGACGGCCTTCATTCCGACGGTCCCTTCTCTCGCTTCCGTAGTAGGGACAGCCGAGCGGCGCCGGATGTGACAGCCGGCCCCGCCGGGCGGACACGGGCCTCGATGCGCGACGACGTCGGCGCCCGGCATCGCTGCGCCCTCGTGTGAGACAACCGGCGGACAACTCGATGAGCCGGCGCTGGGTGTCGTAGGTACCGGCCGACCGCTGACCTTATTGACTGGTGTCCAAAGAGGCCGGGTTGCTACAACCAGGCGCATGGGAATCTGGACCGACGCCTTCGTCGCACCCGAACAGCCGACCTTGCTGCCCCGGGAGAAGTTCGGCCGTCTCGTGGTCGACCTGGCGCGTGAACGTGTGGTCCGTACGCCGTGGGCCCTGATCGTCGGCCGGCTGTGCGTCAACGCCAGCCTGAACTGGGGAAGCGTCAGCGGCCAGGCACGGTGGGACCAGCCGCCCGTGGGCACCGAGCTGCGGACGGAGGAACTGCCTGAGGAGTTCCGGGACGATGACCCACCGCCATGGGGACCCTCGCATGAGCGGGCCCGTGTGCTGGCTCGCGGCGAGGCGATACTGGACGTGCTACCTGCCCTTGAGCGGGCGCCCTACGGGGACGAGGACATTGCTGTGGTCTTCGAGCGCCTGGATTTCGGCAACCGTGCCATCACGGAGTTCTTCCAGTATCACGACCAGCGCACGATGCTGGTCTGCTTCGCCCTGGCCCGCCCCCAGATCCGGCCCATCGCCACCCGCGACGACGCGGAAACCAGCGGGCCGGTCCACCCGGTGCGTACCTGCATCGTCCACACCTTCAAGCTGGCGATGGAGGACGGCGCCGTGCCGGTGATCGTCTCTGTCGCCGCCCGTTACTTCGGCTCCGAGCTGGTCAGCGGCGCAACCAGAGGCTGAAGCGCAGTGCGGCCAGCCAGCGGCACGAGCAGCTCCCGGCCACCGCCACGCCGTCGTGCCTCACCCTCGGGGGCGCTGGGTGGACGGTCGAAGACTCCCGGTTGCCGGCTGGACCTTCACCGACGACGGCAACTCGCCACAGACCCGGACCCCGCACACCACCTGAGACGGCTCAGCGGCCAGAGGTCGGTGAAACGCGGCCGGTCAGTCCTTCAGCGCTGCCAGCAGGGTACGGGCGTCGTCGATCATGGCGGGGCGGGCAGTGGACAGGTCCAGGGGACCCTGGATTGTCCGCCCGGTTACCTCGATGGTCACCACCGCGTTGCGGTCGAGGACCACCAGCCCCTGGTAGCCGTCGTCCACCGCGCTGACCGTGTAGGCCCTCTCACCCACGCCGCGAACCGGGACACGCCGGCCCAGGCTTTCAGACGGTGCCATCAGCTCTCGGGGATCCTTGGCAACACCGTCGTGACGCACGTGGATCTTCACGAACGCCGCGACGTCCTTGGCCGCATCGCCCGTCCCGCTCCCGCCCGTGAAGGAGCAGGCGAGTCGTTCGGTATCCGAACCGAGCTGGTCCGTCAGCCCGCCGTCGGAGCGCAGCTCGCCGAACATACGGGTCACGGCAACCAGGCCCGGCTTCCGGCACACAGACTCATCCATCCGGTACCCGTCAACGCCGGTGTACAGGTACCAGCCACCTGCCCCCAGCCCCAAGGCGGCGACGGCGCCGCCCAGCAGCAACATCGACGCAAACCGCTTTCTTTCGTTCGACCGCAACATGATCCCCCCAGCCATCGACTCACATGATTCGGTGAGCGTACGGCACACCACCGGCCGGCCTCGGTCTGACCGAGGCCCCTCCACGCCGGTGCGAACCGACCGCCACCCCAGCCCGGCGGCGCCCGGTGCCGCGCCGCAAGCCTTTGCCCTCCGGATCCGCGCAGGCGTAGGCGGCAACTCACCGCTGTCGTCGCCAGATGCCTGAGTCTTCCGAGAAGTTCGACACATCCATGGCCGCATGGAAGGAGTGGCAAGACGCTCCGTGGGGACGTCTCCGTTACGCCGTTGCCGAGGCGACCCTGGTCCGTGACCTCGGTGAGGTTACGGACGGGCCGCTGCGCGTCCTCGACCTGGCGGGCGGGGACGGCGGCGACGCCGTACGTCTGGCTGCCCGAGGACACCACGTCACGATCGTCGACTACGCTCCAGCCATGCTCGCCGCAGCGGCCGAGCGAGCGGATCAGGGCGGTCTGAGGAGTCGGATCACTTGCGTCCAGGCCGATGTGAACGCTCTGCCCGCCGACCTTGTTGCCGGCGAGTTCGACGCGGTGCTGTGCCACAACCTGCTCGCCTACGTGGATGAGCCCCGCCGAACGCTCGCCACGGCGCTCGCCCCGCTACGGCCGGGCGGGTTGTTCTCGGTGATGGCGCTGAACCGGCACTCAGCGCCGTTGACCGTAGCCGTGCGCCAGATGGACCTGGCCGCCGCGATTGCCGCGCTCGACTCTGACGATGGCTGGACCGAGATGTTCCACTCGGCGCTCACGCTGCACGCGGCCGAGGACCTCATCCCCATCCTGGAGGATCTCGGATGCCGAGACGTGCGGCACTACGGCATCCGCAGCGTATGCGACTACATCACCGACGACGCCCGAAAGTACGACCCGGCGTTCTATGACCACCTGGAACGCCTCGAACTCGCGATGACCGCGCGTCACCCATACATGCATACGGCTCGCCTACTTCAGTTGACCGTACGGAAAGGTGAAGTCGCCGGCCGGAACGAGTAGGGCGAGCGCCGGTACCGTGGTTGGCCCCGTGCTGTCGCGCGGACTGCGTCCGGGCCTTCACGGACGAGTAGTCCTTGTCGGCAACGATCTGCCCTGTCCCGTATCTGCGCCGCCAGGCTCGCACCGGCCACGGCCTACCTCTGTCGTCAGAGGGCAGACGGATCTTCATGGCAGGCCTGCTGTGGGACGTCCTTCAAGCGGCCCGTCACCACGAGATTGCCGTCCGGGGTGCGCCGGGCGAGGTCGCCGGTGCGGAGGTAGCCGTCGGTGGTGAAGGAGCGTGCGTTGTGGTCGGGCGTCCGGTAGTAGCCCCGCACGGTATACGGGCCACGGGCGAGGAGCTCGCCGGGCTCTCCGTCGGGCACGTCCTTGCCGTCGACGTCGACGATGCGGATCTCGTCGTCGGGGGAGAGCGGGCGGCCCTGTGTGGTGAGCACGGTCTCGTCCGGATCGGCGGGGCGGGTGAGAGTGAGCAGCCCCTCGGGCAGCCCGAAGACCTGCTGGAGGCGGCAGCCCAGTTCGGGGCCTATGCGTTCGGCGGTCGCCCGGTGCAGGGGCGCGCCGCCGATCTGTACGAGACGCAGACTGCTCAAGTCGGCCCGGGCCGTGGGAAGCTTGTCGAGCCAGCGCTGGGCGACGGTGGGCACCGCCGACGTGATGGTGACCCGCTCCCGTTCGATGACCGAGAGGCATTCGGCCGGTCCCGGGTTCTCGGCCAGGACGACTGTGCCGCCGACGGAGAGAGTGCCGACGATGCCGGGGCAGCCGAAGGTGAAGGTGAACTCGGCGGGCAGCGCGGCGAGATACACGTCGTTCTCGGTGAGGGACACCAGCTCGGCGGCGGCCCGCGCCTGGTACGCGTAGTCGTTGTGGGTGCGCGGGACCAGTCTGGGCGCGGCGGTGGTACCGCCGGAGAGCAGGAGGAACGCCACCTGGTCGGCGCGCTGCGCGAGCGCCGGCTCGGGTGGGGCGTCGATGGAGCCCAGCGGGAAGTACTGGCAGCCCGACGGGTCGGTCGTATAGCCGCCGTACGGGGACGAGGCGCCCGGCGCCTCAAGGGTGAACACGCGCCGCAGGAATGGCCCTTGGGCAGCGATGCCCGCGGCCATCGCCGTGTGGTCGAAGTCCTGGTACGTCGAGGGACCGACGTAGCCGACGGCCTCGGTCACCCGGACGAGGTGGGACACCTCCGTCGCGCGGTGCGAGACCGGGCACAACACGGGAACTGCCCCGACGCGCATCAGCGCGAACACGGTGATGACGAACTCGGGCACATTGGGTAGCTGGACGACGACCCGTTGCCCGGGCCGAAGGCCGCGCAGCCGGAATCCGGCGGCCATGCGGTCCACGCGCCGGTTCAGGTTCGCGTACGTGAGGCGGGTGCCGCCGTGCACGAGGGCGGTGCGCGGTCCGTACTGCAGGGCCCAGCCGCGCAGCAGGTTGTCCAGCGTATTGCCACGCCAGTGCCCGGCCGCCCAGTAACGGTCGACGAACTCCTCGGGCCAGGGCGTGAAGCCGTCGAGCATGGATGCCATTCGCTTTCTTCTGTGCCGGTTTCTGCACCGGAAGCCGTGCGGGGCGTGCCTCGTCACGGCCGCGCCCAGGTGTGATCGACGGCCATCGCCCTGCTCGATGCCAGGAGGAACACCGCCGTCTTGACCTTGGCCATCCAAACTGTCAAGACCCCTACAGGCAATGTGCTTTCCCGACCATGGACGCTGAGTTTCATCAGCAGAAGGTCCAATGAGCGCCGCTGACCAGGAGAAATGATCGGGCTCACACCGACCGGCCGGAGCTCCCCGGCCGCGATGGCAAAGAGGGCCGGCCGACCCGCACGGCCCAGCGGCTTGGCGTCTGCACGCCCGCCGTCAGAGGGGCTGGAGCCGGGTGTGCAGGAGGCAGAATTCGTTGCCTTCCGGGTCGGCCAGGACGTGCCAGTTCTCGTTGCCGGTCTGGCCGACGTCGACGGGCCTGGCGCCGAGGGCGAGCAGCCGCTCCAGCTCGGCGTCCTGGTCGCGGTCGGTGGCGTTGACATCGATGTGCAGGGGGAGCTTCCCGGTGCGCGGGTCGCTGGTGGGGCTGAGGACGAGGGTGGGCTGCGGGCCGCCGAAGCCGGTGTCGGGCGGTCCGATCGCGATGCTTCCGTCCTCCTCCCGTTCGATTTCGACGTAGCCGAGGACGCTGCTCCAGAATGCGGCGAGCCGTTCGGGGTCGGCGCAGTCGAGGACCAGCTCACTGATGCGGCATGCCATGCCCGACAGTGTACGTACACCCCAGAGCCGGCCCGTTGTGGCGGGAACAGCCATGGCTGTGACGTGCGTTGTCGTGTCGTGTCGAGACGAGCCGTCGCCGAAGCTAGGACCTGCCCGGCCGATCAATCCGGGCTCAGTCTTCTGCAATCCGCACTGTCAGGTGCTGCCGAGCTGGCTCTGTCGGATCAGACAGCGATCGGCTTGCGGTAGCGGACGTGCTCGTTCTGGCGCCGGAACCCTACGCTCTCGTAGAGGTCGTAGGACCGGTGCGGATTCGCAGTCCCGGTGTACAACCGGGCAGTCTCCGCACCGTGCTCGCGAAGGCATCGCAATCCGTCCAGCAGCAGGGCCCGCCCAAGGCCCAGACGCCTCGACTCTGCCCGGACGCTCAGTTCTTCGACTTCGCCCACAGCGGGGTCGTGCCGACGGATGGAGCACAAGGCGACCCCGGCCATACTCTCCCCATCCCAAGCAGCCCGCCAACAGGTCGGGTCGGCCGTGGCGAGGAAGCTCTCGAACGTCCACCTCTCGGTGAAGGCGGCATCCGCATACGAATCAACGACCGTCTTCCAGGCCGCGCGGTAGCTGCTCGGATCGACCGCACCGACTCGGATGCCGGCTGGCAACGGCTTGCCGTCGGAGAGCTGTCGCAGATCGGACAGCTCCAGCTCTACCAGGCTGAAGACACGCCGGTATCCCGTTGCGAGCAGCAGCGCCGTTGCCTCCTGTTCGGAGGCCATGGCGTTCGCGCCGATCACGGCCGTCTGCGCGGTTCCATGCTGCTGCACGAGCTGGCGGATACGGCTTTCTGCCCAGTTGAGCATGGCCGAGCCGATGCCCTGGCCGCGGTGCTCGGGCAGCAGGTAGCCGCGGTGCAGGTACAGCCATGTCCCGTCCCGCTCGTGCCACCACCTGATCGTCGAATAGCCGACGACGCCACCGTCGTGCTCCACCAGGACCTGGTTCTCGGATGGGTCGTCCAGCTTGGCGCAGGATTCGGCGATCTCGGCTGCCGTCGGGATTCCTTCCACAACCGAGCGGGCGTCGGCCCGATCCCGCTGGGCACAGCCCAGCCGCACAGCGGCCATCGCGCCATGGTCGTCGTGACCGCGATACGGCCGGAAGACGTAGCCAGGCAACCGTTCCCACGATGCAAGGCCACTGCCGCTGTTCACGTCCACATCAATACCCCCGTTACGTTGGAGATGCGGTGTCATCGATCAATGAGGATCTTCAGCGTGGTCACCGATCGGGTGACGACTACTTCCGCATGCGTCGGTCCTGTCGCATATCAGAGGGCGGTCAACCTTAACTGGGCGTTCACCCTGTGGAGCGATCACTGAGGAGGCTCAATGAAGCGTAGGCCGTGCTGATCAGACGGCAGAACTCGTTTTCCGCAGCATGACCGTTCGCGGGGACTTGACGGACGAGGCGTGGGGCCGGCTGCGGCCGTTCTTGCCCGTGAGCAACGGCCGGTGCGGCCGGTGGCGGGACCACCGCCAGGTGATCGACGGCATCCTGTATCGGGTACGGACTGGGGTGCAGTGGCGTGACCTGCCGGAACGCTTCGGACCGTGGAAAACGGTCTACGAACGGCACCGGCTATGGTCGGCTGACGGGACATGGGAGCGCGTGCTGCAGCAGCTCCAGGCCGCAGCCGATGCGGCGGGTGAGATCGACTGGGACATCTCCGTGGACTCCACGACCGTGCGCGCGCACCACCACGCTGCCGGCGCCCGCACCGACCCACCACCAGCCCCGCATCAAAAGGGGGCCACAACGGCAGAACACCAGGACGAAACGCCGTGGCAGAACCTGCACGGCCGCCTGGTGGAGGTGGCGCATCGGGTGAGGGCCTGGGCCGCTCGCGCGGCGGCTTCACCACGAAAGTCCATCTGAGCGCGGACGGCCGCTGCCGTCCGCTGTCCCTGGTCGTCACGCCGGGGCAGCGGGCGGACTGCACTCAGTTCGCACCGGTGCTGGAGAAGATTCGCGTCCCACGACGCGGGCGCGGCAGGCCGCGCAAGAGGCCGGAGAGTGTCGCGGCCGACAAGGCGTACAGCAACGGGCCCTGCCGCCAGTACCTGCGACATCGAGGCATCCGGCACACCATTCCGGAGAAGACAGACAGCCAGGCCGCCCGCCTACGCAAGGGCTCACGAGGCGGACGGCCTCCAGGCTTCGACGAAGAGCGGTACAAGAAACGCAACACCGTCGAGCGAACGATCAACCGACTCAAGCAGGCACGAGCCGTCGCCACCCGCTACGACAAGCGGGGCTACGTCTTTCTCGGCACCGTCACCGTCGCAGCCATCGTCATCTGGCTCCGCACGTGATCGCCCGGACAGGTCCTAGTCGCGGAGACGGGAGGGTCGGCTGTGGGCCGCCACGAGGTGGTGCAGCAGGCGCGGGCAGAACGCCTTGAGCGTGTCGACGAGCCGGTAGTGGCGGGGTACGCAGACTTCGAGTCGTGGGCGGTCGATCAGGCGGACCACGGTCTGAGCAACCCTCTCCGGGGGGATCAGATGCCGCTGAAGACGCCGCCGCAGGGGCTGTAGGTCGGGGGAGTCGAAGTAGGGGGTGTCCACGATGGCGGGGTGGACCACACTGAAACGGACCCCGCTGGAGCTGTACTCGGCGGCCAGCGTCTGGGTCAGTGCGGTGACGGCGGCCTTGGCGGCGGTGTACCCGCTGTGGCCCCATGGTCCCATCTTCGTGGACATCGAGCCGATGTTGATGACATGTCCAGCCCTCTGCTCGATCATGCCGGGTAGTACGGACCGGATGGTGGTGACTGCTGAGAGGTAGTGAACCTGCGTCATCCGGCGGATGTCCTCCAGCGTTTGGGCGAGGAAGGGCTGGTAGAGGCCGGAGCCCGCGCAGTTGACGAGGATGTGCACCGGGCCGCTGTCCCGGCTCAGCCGAGCAAACGCGGCCCTTGTGGCCCGGTCGTCGGAGACGTCCAGGGCGACAGGCACACTCGGCGCCCACGTCCCGAGCTCCCGCGCCAGGCTGTACAGGGCGTCGTACCTGCGGGCGATCAGAACGGTGGGATGACCCCGCTGGGCAAGAAGCCGTGCCGTCGCCTGTCCGATACCGCTGGAACTGCCCGTCACCACGGCCAAGCCGGCGTTCCCCGGCGAGCGCCTCGCCGAACGCTGCCAGGGGAGAGCCGGCCGTGAGGACCGGCTGTTCGACCCGGTGTCACGGGCGCCTTCAGAGCCGTCATTCCCAGTCCGAACCGACCCGGGCGGGTTCACGTGCTGTGTGTCATCCACGCGGTGCATAACGCCAGGCGGTGACGCCGGGTTGCGCACGGCCGGACACCGGGCGGACACCGGGCGGACACCGCCCGGTCACCGGGCGGACACCGGGCGGGCTGGGGAGACGGGTGATGCCGGCGGGTCACGGGCCTGCCCATGGCCGTACCCGCCGGCCGCGTCGCCCAAGCCGTGCGTCACGTCTCGGCGACGGCTTCCAGCGGCCTCAGGGCGGCTGCCCGGCGGGCCGGGACGGTGGCCGCGGCCGCGCCGATCGCCACGGAGACCAGGCATACGAGGACCAGCGACCCCGAGGGCAGTGTCAGGGAGTACTGCTCCATCGCGCCGTTGGCCAGCGAGCCGACCGCCCAGGCGCCGAACACCCCGCCCACCAGGCCGAGGAGCGTGCCGAAGGCGGCGACCGTCACCGCCTCCAGGCGGATCATCCGCCGGATGCCGGCGCGGTCCATACCGATGGCGCGCAGGGCGCCGATCTCGCGGGTGCGTTCGGCGACCGAGATGGCCAGGGTGTTGACGATGCCCAGGGCGCCGATCACGGCACCGATGGCGAGGAGCCCGTACATCACGTTCAGCAGGTCGGCCATGGTGCCGGCGGCCTCGGCGACGAGCTGCTCGCGGTCCTGGACCTTCAGCAGCGGGCTGTTGCCCACGGCCGAGCGCAGGTGTCCCTCCATCGTCTTCGAGACCGCGCCGCCTTCGGTGCGGACGAGGATCCGCTGGACGGAGCCGGGCAGGAAGCTGTTCTTCGCCACCTCCGTACGGGCGCCCAGCGCGTCACGGGCGATGGGGGTGTCCTTGTAGACGCCGATGACGGTGTACCGCGTGAACTCCTGGTTTCGGCCCATGCGGGCGTTGAGCCGGCCGCCCGTGGTCACGCCCTGTTCCCGGGCGACGGTGCTGGAGACGGCTATCCGGCCGGGACCGAGAGTTGAGAGGGAGCCGCTGACGAAGTCGAGTTTCATGACGGCGTTCACGGTGGCGGGGTCGACGCCGGAGATCTCCCGGACCCCTCCGCCGGTGAACAGGGTGGAGTCCGTAACGGCGCCGGCGGTTCGTACCTCCGGAGTGTCGGCCACCCGCTGTACGGCGGCCGGGTCGATGCCGGTCGTGGGGGTGCGGGAGCCGATTACGTAGTCGGCGCCCAGACCGGCCGCGGCCTGGCGGTCGAGGGCCTGCCCGGTGGAGTTTCCGATGACGGCGAGCCCGGCGACCAGCGCGGTGCTGATGAGGAGGGTGGCGGCGGTGGCCGCGGTGCGCCGAGGGTCGCGCAGCGCGTTCTCGCGGGCGAGGTGGCCGGTGATGCCGAAGCGGCCGGTCAGCCGTCCGGCCAGCCGGATCACCGGGATGGCGAGCAGCGGTGCGAGCACGATCAGGGCGGCACCGAGAAGGGCACAACCAAGCAGCGCGTCCCGCAGGTTCTCCTCCGAGGCGTCCTTCGCCCCCGTGAGCGAGATCAGCCGGCCGGTGCCGAGGACGAGGAGGACGAGGCCCACCACACCGCGGATCCGGGACCGCGCGGGGGAGAGCGGCTGTTCGGCCGCGCGCATGGCCTCGACCGGTGCGACCCTCGCCGCCCTGCGGGACGGCAGCCACGCGGCGAGCACGGTGACCCCCACGCCCACGCCGAGCGCCGCCACGACGGAACGCGGGCCGATCACCAAGGGGCCGCGCGGCAGCGTGTCCCCGCCGGTGCCGAGGACGTCGGGCAGTACCGAGGCGATGCCGAGGCCGAGCAGGAAACCGGCCGCCGATGCGACGAGGCCGACCAGGAGGGCCTCCAGGAGGACCGAGCGGGACACCTGGCGGCGCGAGGCGCCGATCGCCCGCAGCAGCGCGATCTCACGGGTGCGCCGCGCCACGAGCATGGTGAAGGTGTTGACGATGAGGAACGAACCGATGAACAGCGTGACCGCGGCGAAGACCAGCGGCAGCTTCTCGTAGCCCCTGGTCAGGGTGTCCACGAGGATGGCCTGCTGGTCGGCCTGGGCGGCGCCGGTGGTGGCCTCCGCCCGGTCGGCCGGGAGCACGTCGCCGACCCGGCGGGCGAGTTCGGAAGGGGTGGTGCCGGGGGCGGCGGACAGGTCGATGCCGGTGTAGTGGCCCGGGGTCGCGAACAGGCGTTGGGCGGTCGCCTTGTCGAACAGGGCCAGCGTGCCGCCGGCGGTCACCCGGGTGTCCGTTGTGGTGACGATGCCGACGAGCCGCTTGGTCATGACCGGTCCGTCGGTGGCCAGTGTGATCGTGTCGCCGATCCGGAAGTGGCCGGCGGCGGCGGTGCCGCTGTCCACGGCGAGTTCACCACTGTTCGCCGGGGCGCGGCCTTCGGCCAGCGGATAGCGGCTGTCCTCGCCGTCCTTGCCCGGTACGTGGGCGGCGGCCAGGTTCGACCATGCCTTGCCGGCCCGCAGCGGGGTGCCGTCGGCCGCGTTCATGGTGGCCGAGCCGTCTGCCGACGGGCGTACGGCGGCGACGCCGGGTACGTCGGCCAGTTGCCGTACGAGGGCGTCGTCGAGCACGTCGGCCCGCTGGTCCGCGGCGGCCCCGGGCGGGGGTTCCTTCGCGGTCACGGTGACGGCGATGTCGGCGAAGTTCTTCGATGCGGCCGCACGGTGGGCCGCGGCGGTGGAGTCGGCGAAGACGAGGGTGCCGCAGACGAACGCGACTCCCAGGCAGACCGCGAGGACGGTCATGATCTGACGGGCCTTGTGCGCCAGGATGTTGCGCAGGGCTGTTCTCAGCATGGGTGGCTTTCGGGATGTGGGCTCGACGGATGCGAGTCACCGGGCGGGCGACCGGGCAGGCGGGCTGGTCCGGCCCGAGGGCGGGGGCGGGGGCGGGGGCGAGGGCGGGGGCTTGGGCGAGGGCGAGGGTGCGGGCGCGGGCGAAGGGGCGGCGGGTCAGCGGGTGCGTGAGTGGGTGTCGAAGCCGGGAGCCTGAGGGCTTCCCTCGGAAAGGCGCAGCATCCGGTCGAGGACCCGGTCCGGGGTGGGGTGTGCCATCTCGTCGACCAGGCGGCCGTCGGAGAGGAAGACGACCCGGTCGGCGTAGCCGGCGGCGACGGGGTCGTGGGTGACCATGACCACGGTCTGGCCCAGCTCGCGTACCGAGTCGCGGAGGAAGCCGAGGATCTCGGTCCCGGCGCGGGAGTCGAGGTTGCCGGTGGGCTCGTCGCCGAAGACGATCGCGGGGCGGGAGGCCAGGGCGCGGGCCACCGCGACGCGCTGCTGTTGCCCGCCGGAAAGCTCCGCGGGCCGGTGACCCAGGCGCTGGGCGATGCCGACCATGGAGACCACGCGGTCCAGCCACTCCCGGTCGGGGCGGCGCCCGGCGATGGTCAGGGGCAGCGTGATGTTCTCCAGCGCGGTGAGTGTCGGCAGCAGGTTGAAAGCCTGGAAGACGAAGCCGATCCGGTCGCGGCGCAATTGCGTGAGCCGGCGGTCGTCGAGGGTGCTCAGTTCGGTCGTGCCGATGCGTACCGAGCCGGAGGTGGGCGAATCGAGTCCGGCGGCGCAGTGCATCAGGGTGGACTTGCCGCAGCCGGAAGGACCCATGATCGCGGTGAACTCGCCCTCCCGGAAGGCGATGCTGACCCGGTCCAGGGCCACGACACGGGTGTCGCCACTCCCGTAGACCTTCGTCAGGTCGGTGGTGGCGGCCGCGACCCCGGGCGTGGGGGGCAGCGCGTGGGGGACAAGGCTGTTGGCGGTCACGGGGACTCCTCTTCGAGTGCGGAAAGGCGCACTTCGAAGGGTGTCCGGGGAACGTATCGGGGCCTGAGCCGGTGTGTATCGGCGTCCGCGCCGCTTCGTATCGGTTCTGTAGGGGCCGGGTGGTCAGGCCGGCAGGTACAGGGTGGCGACGGCGCCGCCGTCCGGGGCGTTGGTCAGGCGCAGCTCGGCGCCGAGGAGCCGGGCCTGTCCCAGGGCGATGGTCAGCCCCAGGCCGTGCCCCGAACCGCGCTCCGTCGCGCCAGTGTGGAAGCGGCGCGGTCCGTGGAGCAGCAGGTCCGGAGGAAAGCCGGGGCCGTGGTCGCGCACGACGACCGTACGGCCCTCCACGGTGACCCGCACCGGCATGGCTCCGTGCCGGTGGGCGTTGACGACCAGGTTGCCGACGATCCGCTCCAGGCGGCGCGGGTCGGTCTCCACGGTCGCAACGGTCTTCACGGTCGCCGCGGTCTCCACGGCTTCCAGGGTCTTCGCCGTCCGGGCGGCCCCGGCCCCGGCGCCGTCCCGTTCTTCGAAGGCCGCCTCGGCGGTCTCAGAGGCGACCCCGGCGACCCCGGCGACCCCGGCGGCCCCTCCGACCTCCGCGACCTCCGTGGCCTCCGTGGCCCGGCCGGCTTCGCCGCCCTCGGCAGCCGCCGCGACGGTGACCTCCGTGTCGAGGCCGGTGCGCGCCACCGCCTCGGAGACGACGGCGCCGAGCGGCACCCGGGCGCGGACGGGCTGCTCGGCGCCGGCGTCCAGGCGGGAGATCTCCAGCAGGTCCTCGACCAGGCCGCGCAGATCGCGCACTCGGGCCCGCAGCAGGTCCTCCGTCTCTCCCGGCGGCAACAGGTCGACGGCTGCCAGCAGTCCACCGACGGGGGTGCGCAGCTCGTGGGCCACGTCCGCGGTGAACCGGCGCTCGGTACGCAGCCGTCGGCCCAGACTGTCGGCCATCAGGTCGACGGTGGCGGCGATCTCGGCCACCTCGTCGCGGCCCTTGGTGGGCCCGGTCCGGGCGTCGAGGTCCCCGGCGCAGATCCGGCCCGCGGTCTCGGAGACCCGCCGCAGCCTGCGGGCGACCAGCCCGGCGCCGTAGACCGCCACCGGTGCGGCCGCCGCGAGCGCGACCAGCGAGGCCACCGTCATGGTCACGTCGAGCCGGTGCAGGGTGTGCAGTTCCGAGCTCATGTTGACCTGCACGGCAAGCACCGGGCTGCCCGGCCCACCGGTCCGCTGCCCGGCCCAGAAGCTCGGCCCCACGTTCCCCTCGACGCGCCCGTCATAGGCCGCGTGCCGGTCACCGTCGGCCGGGTCGCGCAGTGCGGCGGGCAGCGCGGCAGGGTCGAGTTCGGCACCGTCCACGAGCGTTCCGGTACGCCGGTGGACGTCCATGGCGGAGTAGAGCGTGTTGAGGGCCTGTGCCCGGGCCCGGTCACGGATGTCCTGCGCGGTCCATACGTGCACCAGCACGCCCACCGCGGCTACGACCAGGCAGGCCGTGACAGCGGCCAGTGCGGCGATCTTCCAGCGCAAGGACGCACCGGCCTGCCGCGGCAGGCGGAACGGACGCACCGGCCTCACCGCCTGAACTTGTAGCCGAAGCCACGGACGGTCTCGATCCGGTCCCGCCCCAGCTTCCGGCGCAGCCGCTGCACACACAGGTCGACGACCCGGCTGTCACCGTCCCAGCCGTACTCCCAGACGTCGCGCAGCAAGGTGTGCCGCTCCAGTACGACGCCCGGATGGGCGGCGAACTCCAGGAGCAGCTTCAGCTCGGTCGGGGTCAGCGCCACCGGGCTGCCCGAGACGAACACCTCCATGCCGGCGGTGTCGATGCTCAGGTCCCCGAACACCAGCACCTCCCCCTCGGGGGGCTGCCCCCCACCCGCGGCCTGCTCGGGTCCCGGGAGGGGCGCGTAGGTCGCCCGCCGCAGCAGCGAGCGGATGCGAGCGACCAGCACGTACGTGTCCACGGGCTTGACCACGTAGTCGTCCGCTCCGGCCTCCAGGCCGGCGACGACGTCGAGCCCGTCGCCGCGGGCCGACATCATCAGAACGGGCACCAAACTGGTCTCGCGGACCCTGCGGCACAGGCCGATCCCGTCCAGACCGGGCAGCATCACGTCCAGGATCAGCAACTCGAAGCTCTCTTCGCGGAAGAGCTCCAGCCCGGTGAGGCCGTCGGCCGCCGCCTTCATCTCGTAGCCGTAGCGCTCCAGGGCCACGGTGAAGGACCGGCGCATCAGATCGTCGTCCTCCACCAGCAACACGCGAACGGGGCGCGAAGAGGCCCCAGCCGGGGCGGACGAAGACACGGGCGGATGGCTCCTGTTCGGACGGTCCGGCGAGACGGCGGTCCCGGCTGCGCTCACGACCCACGACTCACGCACGGCCGGCGACCCGAAAGGAACGATACGGCAGACATCAGGCGCATCGATGGCGTCACCCAGTGGACACGCACCACACTCACCGCCCCCTCACCTCTCCACGAAACCCCAGGTCAGACGGTGCGGCGCCGGCCCGGACACCTGCCGGAGGCCGGGTTCTGCGGCACCTGTCGGCCTCGCCTCGCTGTGGGCGACGCAACGATTCGATGGACAACCAAGCGCCACCTGATACGCATCGGATACAAAACTCGTCCCTCGCTACGACGCCGGGCGCCGTCCAACGCGGAGGACCGCGCCACCCGCAAGGGGTGACGCGGTCCTTCGGGGTGTAGCGGGGGATCAGGCCAGGTTGTCGCCCCAGCCGCTCTGGATCATTGTCTGGAACGCCCAGGTCCCCTTGCGCCGTACGACGATGTCCGCGTACCGCAGTTGATGCTTCTCCTGGCCGGTGGTCATGGTCGAATCGGTGAAGACGACCGCCATCGACGGGCTGAGGAAGACCGGGACCCGGGTGGACTCGAAGGACACTTCACCGTCTCCTTCCTCGCCCATGACCTGGCTCATGGTCTCGACGAACCGGGCGCGGTCCCACTGGGCGGTGCGCCCGTCGCCCGCCGAGTCGTCGCTGACCAGGTTCAGCGGGAAGACCGCCATGTCCGCCATGTGCTCGATGTCGCGCCGTGCGCTGGCGGCGTCGTACTCGGCGAACCAGGCGTCCAGGCTCGCGCGGTCCTCGGCGGAAGGGGTGAAACCGGTGTCGGGCAGGATGGTCAAGCGAGCTCCTCGTCAAGTTTGACTAGCTGACGTTGACAATAGTCCCCACCGCCCCGACTAGTCAAACTTGAATAGCGCGGGCCTCGCCCGCACCCGTCCCGGAAGGGGGCAGGCGCGCGGTCGCGGTGGTCCGGGTCGCGAACGCGGTGATTCGGGCGGGCCCGGGTAAGGGTGGGACATGGAGGACAAGGAACCCGAGGGGATGCAGGCGGATGATCTCCTGAAGGGCCTGAGCGTGGACGCCAGCAGGCCGGAGCAGCCGGTCCTGCTGGACTCGGCCGGGGCACCGATCCAGACCTGGCAGGAGAACTACCCGTACGACCGCAAGATCCGGCGGGCGGAGTACGAGCGGACCAAGCGCATCCTGCAGATCGAGCTGCTGAAACTGCAACGCTGGGTGAAGGACACGGGAGCCCGCCTGGTGGTGATCTGCGAGGGGAGGGACGCGGCGGGAAAGGGCGGCACGATCCAGCGGTTCACCGAGCGGCTCAACCCTCGCGGCGCACGGATCGTCGCCCTCGACAAGCCGACCGAGCGGGAAGCCGGCCAGTGGTACTTCCAGCGGTACGTCGCCCATCTGCCGTCGGCCGGCGAGATCGTCTTCTTCGACCGCTCCTGGTACAACCGGGCCGGTGTGGAGAAGGTGATGGGCTTCTGCACCGATGAGCAGTACCAACTGTTCCTGCGCCAGTGCCCGGTCTTCGAGTCCATGCTCGTGCAGGACGGGATCCTGCTGGTGAAGTTCTGGTTCTCCGTGTCGCGCGCCGAGCAGCGAACCCGCTTCGCGATCCGTCAGGTCGATCCGGTCCGGCAGTGGAAGCTGTCGCCCACCGACCTGGCGTCCCTCGACCTGTGGGACGCGTACACCACAGCCAAGGTCACGATGTTCCGCGCGACCGACACCGAACACGCGCCGTGGACGGTGGTCAAGAGCAACGACAAGCGGCGCGGGCGGCTGGAGGCGATGCGCAGCCTGCTCTGGCGCATCGACTACGACAAGAAGGACCCGGCGGCCGTCGGCGAGCCCGACCCGCTGATCGTGGGTGCCGCCGACACACTCCTCGAGCCCGGTGAGGAACCGGCCGACCTCTCGCCCACCCCGTTGGCCGGCCCGCCCGCCCGGCCAGGACAGCACCCCGCCCGGCCGGGACAGCACACCGACCGGCAAGGAGGACACCCCGACCGGCCCGGCCCCGCGGACGCCGGCGCCGGTTGAGGCACCGGCTCGTCCGCGGGGGGCGGCTCCGGGCCGCCCGCTACGGCGCGCAGTCGTACGTGAACCGCGCGGACGCCGTGTGCCGGGCGGGTTCCAGGAGTTCGAGCCTGGCCTCGGCCAGGTGGTGACCCGGGCCCTGGAAGGTCCACAACAGGTGGAGCCTGGCCTCGTGCCGGCCCTGGGCGAGCCGCTCGGTCAGCCGCTCCGAACTGGTGCCGTCGCTGCGGACCCAACGGTAGGCCAGGGTCCCCGGGCGGCCGTTCGTCCGGACGACGGCCACCACGTCGGCCGTCGCGCCACAGGCCGGCCCGGCCGGATCAGTGGTCACGGCCACGCTGCGGACCTCGACACCGGGACCGTAGCGCTGCCAGGCGAGGTAGCCGAGGACGGCGACCAGAACGGCCGCTGCGAGCGCGTACCGGCGAAGACCCGCGGCGCGCCGCGTGGCGGGCGCGGGCCCCGCAACCACTGGGAACGGCGCCACGGCGGCCGCGGTGACCCCGGGCCCGAAACGCAGCACGGAACCGTCGGCCCGGTCGGGCGCCACGTGGGTCCGCGTGGGCGTTCCGTCCGCGACGTCGGTCCGCTCGGGCGGCCCGCTGATCCAGTTGCTGCCAAGGGCGGTGGCGCTGTAGTCGTCGTCGTTCATCGGATCTCGCACCGCCTGATGAGGATCTGCTGGGTCGCCGCTCCGTTGCCTGCGGCAGGGGTGGTCGTGGCGCGCACGCCCCAGTAGCACCCCTGGCCCGAGAACGTCAGGGTCCGGGCGGTCGTCGCCGTGGCGGAGGGGAAGGTCATGGAGCCCTCCAAGGCGCCGAGCGTGCCCCGTGAGTCGCTGCTGAACCACTCCAGCAGGACGGTCGCCGGGCCGGAGGCGTCGACGGACAGCGTCACCTGCGCCGCGGTGAAGTCGGTCTGCCGGAACGAGGTCACGGTCACCGCCTTCACGCTCGTGGGCGGGGACGACGGTGGCGCGGTGGTCGGTGGTGTCGTCGTCGGTCCGGTATCCGTCGCCGGAGTGGTCGTCGGGGACGTCGGGGCCGTCGGGGTGGCGGGGAGGGGCAGCGGGGGATCGGACGGCGATGACGCGGGCGTCGGCGAGGCCGACGTACCGGCCGATGCCGAGGGAGAGGGCGCTCCCGATTCCGATGCCGAGGCCGATGCCGACGGTGAGGGCGAGTGCGTCGGCGAGGACGCCGTGGGCCGCGCCTGGCCGCCCGTGAGCGGAACGGCGCTGGTCGTGGCGGACACACTCCCCGCTGCCGCCTCATCCGTCCGCTCCAGCGCCCCGGCCTGCGTGAGGACCAGCAGCAGACCCAGTGCGAGCGCCGCGGCGGCGCCCAGCCAGCCACTCCGCCCGGGCGCCCACAACGAAGTGGTGGCGAAGGCCGTGGTGGACGTCGACGGGGCGCCCGCCGATGGGAACAGCAGCGGCAGCAGCGCGGCCAGTGCCGCCAGCTTGCGCTGTCCGCGCTCCTCCCAGTCCGGCCCGTACGCCGCGCGGGCCACGTCCTCCAGCTCGGCCACGAACGCCTCGGCGTCCACCGGGCGTTCCTCGGGGCGCTTGGCCAGGCCCCGGCGGATCAGCGGACGCACCGGCTCCGGGGCCTCGGACTCGGGGACCGGGGCCTCGATGTGCTGGAGTGCCAGTTCCGCGAGATTCTGCCCGGTGAAGGGCTTTTGTCCCGTCAGGCACTCGTAGAACGTGGCGGTCGCCGCGTACACGTCGGCCGCGGGCGAGGCGGGCCGGCCCTGCCACTGCTCGGGGGCCATGTACGCGGGTGTGCCCGCCACGCCGGGTGTGGTGCCGTGGTCGGCGGCGATGCCGAAGTCGACCAGCTTGGACGAGCCGTCCGCCGCGACCAGGACGTTCTCCGGCTTGTAGTCACGGTGCACGACCCCTGCCCGGTGGGCGGCGGCCAGGCCCAGCAGCGAACCCTTGAGCAGGACCAGGGCGGCCTCCGGGTCGGTGTGCCCGGACTGCTTCAGTACGGCGCGCAAAGCGATGCCGTCCACCAGCTCCATGACGATGGCGGCTCCGTCGGGCGCCTCCACGTACTCGTACAGCTGGACGACGTACGGCGAGTGCAGCGCGCCGAGCAGCCGGGCCTCGGCCCGGAACTGCCCCACGAACGCCGGATCACTCCGCAGGCGGTCGCTGAGGTACTTCACCGCGACCGGCGTACCGGTCCCGTCGTGTACCGCCAGTACCACCCGGCCGCTGGCGCCCGAGCCGAGTTCTCTGGTCTCCGTATAACCGGGGACCACCCACGCCTTCATCTTTCCGTCCCCCCTGCCGCGGGTCTCCACCCCCTGGGACACGAACGAGCCGTGGCCGGTTCCCGACCGTGCCGTCCGCTCGGGCCGCCGCCCCGCACGCGGCGTACGAGCGGCGGACCGCCCAGGAGATGGACCGCGGCTCCCGGAAGGCGATACCACCGTCACCCAGCGCCGGGCATCCGACTCGGAGCTCCACGGGAATGCTGGCCCTGCCCTGCCCTGCCTGCCTTGTCCGGGACAGGCATTCGACCAGGCCGGACAGTGCTGGGACTGTCCGGGACACGCGGTCTCCGTGTGCTGCTGCCCCGGCGTCGGCAAGCCTGTTGCTCGTCCAAGCGCTCACATCACAGCGCACGGCTCAGACGAAGGAGCATCAGTGGAGAAGTCACCTTTGGCGTCGCGGACCGGAAAGGCCGGTATCGCGGTGACCCTCGCCGCCGTGGCCACCGTCGCCTTCTCGGGCACTGCGCAGGCCGCCAGTGTCTACGGCGAAAGCACCAACGGCTGCGCGGACGCCGGGGGCACGTACAGCTACAGCTGGACCGGCAATGCCCAGGGGCGTGACACCTACAACGCCTACTTCAACATCACCGTCCGGGACAAGTGCCCGGGCGACGGCTGGGCGGGCGGCCTCTATCTGAGCTACTGGAAGTACCAGAACGGCCAGTGGAGCTGGAAGTCCCACCAGCGGGTCAAGGTCAACGGGACGTACAGCACGCCCTTGTCCAACGTGGACGGCGTACAGATCAACGTGTGCAACTACTACCCGGACCGGGCCCCCTCCGGCTGCAGCCGGGTCTGGTGACCTTGCCTCCCACCGGGTAGGTCAGTCGCACGTCCCTGTGGTGTCTTCCGCGGGACTGGATTCGGCCGACGCGTGACCGCCACCACGGTCCGCGTCGGCCGCGTCCGTCGCGTCCGTCGCGTCGGCCGCGTCGGGAAGCGCACCGGAGCGGGCAGAGGACCACTCCCTACCCCTCTGGTGTCCCCACGGCGTGGCCCCGGCCGTTCCGCCGCTCACAGCCGGCGCTGTCGAAGGGCCAGGACTCGATGTCGCGGTAATGGATCGGGCCGGGGCCGCGTCCGTAGTTGCTGCCGACGAGATGCAGACGTTCCGTCTGCCATGTGCGGCCGGTGAACGAGGAGAGGAGCGCGGCCGCCTCGACCACGCTGGAGGCATCGTCACGGCGGGAACGGGCGAGCGTCAGGTGGGGGTTCAGCGGCCGGCCCATGAAGGGGACGCCGTGTTCCTCGACCAGCGTACGCACCTCTCCGGCGAGTGCCCGAAGTCCTTCGAGGTCCCCGTCGATCCCGCTCCACAGCACACGCTCGTCGAAGTGGCCGCTGCCGCGCAGAGCCAGGCGCAGGGGGCGGCGACTCGCCGCGAGTTCCGCGAGCGGCGGCCGCAGGAGCGAAACGGCCGGCCTCGGCAGCTCACCGAGGAACGCCAGGGTGATGTGCCAGTCCTCGATGCGGTTCCACCGCAGGCCCGGGTAGGCGTCGTAGGCGGGCCGCAGCGCCCGTGCCAGTTCTTCCTTGGCGTCGTCCGGCGGGGCAAGGGCTATGAAGACGCGGACCGTCGCGGCCTCGTTCTGTTCCTGTTCGTGCATGGAGTACTTCGTACACCACCTCCCGCGGGGGCTGCCGTGCGCGGTGGCTGGTCGTTCGGCGGTGGGGCGGCGTCTGACTCCCCTTCAGGAGGACAGCGGGTATCGGCACTATCCGGTCAGCTTGGATGGACGTTCGATGAACCCGGAGCGACCAGCGGCTGGTCACAGGGCCCGCGTACGACTCCGACCCCGCCCGTCACCCTACGTCCCCGCGTGATCGCTCAGGGCTCACAACCCCTCTGAGCTGCCGTAACGGCCATAGGCGCACCGATAATCGAACGAGATGTCTGTAAATCGGTCATCGATGTGCACCCAACCTTCACACCCGACAAACTCAGCGGCGTTCCACCAGTCAAGTGCAGGCAAGTGCCAAGTCATTCCTTCAAATTGAAAGAGAGTCATCTCGTGCGTCGCAACGTCGCTGCCGCTTCCGCCGTCACCCTCCTCGCCATGGCGTCCGCCACCGGCGTCGCGGAAGCCCGGCCCGCCGGCCTGTACGCCCCGTCCGCCGTGGTCCTCGCCGTCGCCGAGGGCCAGGGCGAGGGTCACGACACCATCGTCAGGGCGTCCACCCTTAGCTGCGCACCGACCGCTCAGGGAACGCACCCCGACCCCGAGGCCGCCTGCGCGGCCCTCGCCGCCACCTCGGGCACTCTCGACGCGCTCCTGGCCGCGCCGGACCCGGACCGCGCGTGCCCGATGCACTACGACCCCGTCACCGTCACCGTGGACGGCGTGTGGCAGGGCAGCCGCATCTCGTGGAAGCACACCTTCTCCAACGCGTGCGTGATGTCCGCGACCCTGAATGGCAACGCCGTCTTCGCCTTCTGACCACCCGCCGAAGCCGACGCCTCCCCTCCGTAGCAGCCGCCCCTCGTGGGCCGGCGCGCGGCCGGCGCGGGGCGGCAGCTCGGGGCCCGCGCCCTGCCTGTCTGGAGGGCGCGGGTCTCAACTCATTTGACCTGATAGCGGAAATCGCACAAGATCAACACGCTTTCGAAGATGACGTGAAGATCTTTCTTACGGTTGGTAGGTGTGTATGAAGCTGGCCCGTGTCCCGGCCATCGCCGCGGCGGTGGCGATCACCCCCGCTCTTCTGTTCTCCGTCCCCGCGATCGCGGCCGACGGTGAGGCGCCGGCCGCCCCCGCGTCGGCCGCTCCCGCGCCGGCCGCTCCCGCGCCGGCCGCCTCGGCGACGGACGCCTCCCCGGCCGAGCGGGACCGGGCCGCGATCCTCAAGATGCTGGCCAACCCGTACACCGGCCCGGGTGTCCGCGAGGCGGCGCAGAAGGCGCTGGACGGCACGCCCGAGGACATGCGCGACTTCCTGGAGTCCGGCCAGTACGAGCACCGGCTCGTCGACGATGAGGTGCGGGTCTCGCGGATCATCAGCGTCGGTGGCCGCGCGGTGAAGGAGGCCGGCAAGAAGGCGCTGAAGGGCACGCCCGAGGACATCGTCCGCTTCCTGGAGTCCGGCCAGTACCAGGCGCAGCTTGAGGACGACAGGGTGCGCGTCGCCCAGATCATGCACCGGGGCGGCCCCGGCGTGAAGGAGGCGGCCCAAAAGGCGCTGAACGGCACGGCGGACGATGTGCGGTACTTCCTGGAGACCGGCCAGTACCAGGAGCGTCTCACGGACGACCGCGTGCGGGTCGGACAGGTCATCAGCGTGGGCGGCCCGTCGGTGAAGGAGGCGGGCAAGAAGGCCTTGCAGGCCAACACCGAGCAGGCCATCCAGTCATTCCTGGAGTCCGGCCAGCACGCGGCACGTCTCACGGACGACCGGGCGCGCGCCACGCGGATCGCCGCGGCGGGCGGCCCCGCGGTCAAGGCCGCGGCGGCGAAGGCGCTCAAGGGCACGCGGGAGGAGCTGCACCACTTCCTGGACATCGGCCAGTACGAGGCCCGCGCCAAGGACGAGGCGGCGAAGAAGAAGCCGGCCCCGGCGAAGAAGCCCGCGCCCGCGAAGACCGTCAAGCGCTGAGCGGAACGCCCGGACGGTTCCGGCACCGCAAGGACGCCCGAGGCCCGCACCTGAATGGTGCGGGCCTCGCGTGGTTGACCGCATGAGGGCCCAAGTGGCCTTTCTGGATACGCTGTCGCCGACGGATCCGGTTGGGATCCGGGCGCGCTGGCTTCCGACGCGAGCACGCCCACGAAACATGGGGGAGTACATGACCACCAAGATCACGCACGCATCGGACGTTCCCGTCCCGCTCCACGCGCCGGAGCGGCCCGTCGTCTTCTTCAGCGACGAGGCGTCCGCCGTTATGCGGCCGCTGCCCGATGCGAGCCGACTTCGTGACCTGCCGCCTCCGCTGGAGACCTTGACCTGGCAGGCGCCGCCGGCAGCCGAGGAAGTGGACGACTGACGGCGACCGCAGCGGCAAGGAGGAGGAACGGCCGCGCCCCGGCATCGAGTTCGACGGCGAGTACGGCTACCCCCGTCGTCGACGAGCCGGACGCGCTGCCGTCACACGGAGCGAGGAGCCGCGCCTGCGTACCGGTGCACCCGGGTGACCGGGGGAGGGGAGGACCGGACACCCGGTAGGCCGCCCTCGGCGAGGGTTCGCGCCGGAGAACGGTCTGGCACCTGGGCGGGGCCCAACCGGCTGAGGCCGCGCCCCCGGTGCCGTCACGTCTCCTTGCCGTTCCGCGTGGTCCTGCCGTCCGCCGCGCGGCCGCCCGGTTCACCCTGCTCGTCCGGGACGACGTGCTCGCCCGGTGTCGAGAGCTCCGCGACCGCGTCGACGCCGACCACCGCACCGGTGGACTTCTTGCCGCGGCGCAGCCTGCCCTCCAGCCAGCCCGCGAAGCTGGTGAGCAGGAAGTTCAGCACCACGAAGATCACAGCCACGACGGTGAAACTGGCGATGGTGTTCGCACCGTAGTTGGCACTCATCGGGCGGACCGATGCCAGTAGTTCGGAGAAGCCGAGCAGCGCGCCACCGAGCGCGGTGTCCTTCACGATGACCACGAGCTGGCTGACGAGCGCCGGCAGCATCGCGGTGACGGACTGTGGCAGCAGGACGTACGTCATGGTCTGGCCCTTGCGCATGCCGATCGCCTTGGCCGCGTCGGTCTGGCCCCGGGGGAGGGACAGGATTCCGGCCCGTACCACTTCGGCCAGAACCGAGGCGTTGTAGAGGACGAGACCGGTGACCACGGCGTACAGCGGCCGGTTGTCGGGGCTGATGTCGGTGAACTCGGCGTACGCCGCATTGGCGAAGAGCATCAGGATCAGCACCGGGATGGCGCGGAAGAACTCCACGACGGTCCCGCCGACGCCGCGCACCCACCAGTGGTCGGAGAGCCGGGCGATGCCGAAGAGCGCTCCGAGGGGCAGGGCGATGACCATGGCGAGGGAGGCAGCGATGAGCGTGTTCTCGAGTCCGGGAAGGAGGAAAGTGCTCCAGGCCCGGCTGTCGGTGACGAACGGCTCCCACTTGATCCATTCGAGCTGGCCCTTGTCGGCGAGGGCCTGCCACACCCACCAGATCAACGCGCCGAGAGCCGCCAGGAACACCACGGTGTACAGGAGGTTGCGCCGTTTGGCGCGCGGTCCCGGAGTGTCGTAGAGGACCGAGGTCATCTCTTCACCGCCACCTTCTTGCTCACCCAGCCGAGGAACAGCCCTGTCGGGAGGGTGAGGCAGATGAACCCGAAGGCGAAGATGGCGGAGATCAGGATGAGCTGTGCCTCGTTCTCGATCATCTCCCGCATCAGGAGCGCGGCTTCGGCGACACCGATCGCGGCGGCCACCGTGGTGTTCTTGGTGAGGGCGATCAGCACGTTCGTCAGCGGACCCACCACCGAGCGGAATGCCTGAGGCAGGACGATCAGCCTCAGCGTCTGGGTGAAGGGCAGACCGATGGCGCGTGCCGCCTCGACCTGGCCGATGGCCACGGTGTTGATGCCCGAGCGCAGCGCCTCGCAGACGAACGCCGAGGTGTAGACGATCAGGCCGAGCACGGCGAGCCGGAAGTTGATGGTCTTGAAGTCGTCCGCGCCGAGCGTGACGTTGAGCGTCTGGAAGAGGCCCAGGGACGTGAAGACGATGATCACGGTGAGGGGAATGTTCCGCACGATGTTGACGTACGCGGTGCCGAATCCTCGCATCAGGGGCACGGGGCTGACCCGCATCGCGGCCAGCAGGGTTCCCCAGATCAGGGAGCCGATGGCGGAGTACACGGTGAGTTGCACCGTCACCCAGAAGGCGCCCAGCAGGTCGTAGCCCTCAAGAAAGTCGAACACGATCTCCCGCCCTTTCGGCGCGCGGGGAAGGCTCGGCGCGCCACCGTCACGGGCGGCGCGCCGGGCCGGTCTGCTTCACTTGACGATGTTGCCGATCTTCGGGGCTGGCTCGTTCTTGTAGTTCGCCGGGCCGAAGTTCTTCTTCACTGCCTCGTCCCAGGAACCGTCCGAGACCATCTTTTCGAGTGCGGTGTTGATCTTGGCCTTCAGATCGCTGCCCTTCTGGACACCGATGCCGTAGTTCTCGTTGCTGAGCTTGAAGCCGCCGAGCTTGAACTTGCCCTGGTGCTCCGGCTGCGAGGCGTAACCGGCCAGGATCGAGTCGTCGGTCGTCAGGGCGTCGACGGCCCGGTTCTCCAGGCCGGTCAGGCACTCGGAGTAACCGCCGTATTCCTGGAGCTGAGCCCGGGGCGCGATCCTGTCCTTGACGTTTTGCGCGGATGTGGAGCCGGTGACCGAGCAGAGCTTCTTGTCGTTCAGGTCCTCGGGCTTCTTGATGGAGTTGTCGTCCGCACGGACGAGAACGTCCTGGTGTGCCAGGAGGTAGGGGCCGGCGAAGTCGACCTTCTTCTGACGCTCGTCATTGATGGAGTAGGAGGCCGCGATGAAGTCGACGTCGCCCCGCTGGAGGAGCGTTTCGCGGTCGGCGCTCTTGGCTTCCTTCCACTCGATGTCGCCGGGCTCGTAACCGAGCTCCTTGGCGACGTAGGTCGCCACGTCGACGTCGAAGCCCGTGTACTTGCCGTCCGGCGTCTTGAGGCCGATGCCCGGCTGGTCGAACTTGATGCCGACGGTGACCTTGTCGCCACCGTTACCGGCACCGCCACCGCCGTCGTCGGAGCCACAGGCGACGGCGGTCACGGAGAGCACGACCGCGGCGGCGGCCGCGACGGTGACCTTGAGAGGTTTCATGGTGATCATCCCTGCGGATTACTGTGAATTGAATTGCATGACATGGAATGGATCGGATCGATCGGTCGGGACCGGACCGGTTCCTCACCGGGTCGGCTCAGTGGTGGAGGATCTTCGACAGGAAGTCCTTGGCGCGGTCGGTTCGCGGGTTGCTGAAGAACTGATCGGGCGTCGTCTCCTCCACGATCCTGCCGTCCGCCATGAACACCACGCGGTTGGCGGCCGAACGGGCGAAGCCCATCTCGTGGGTGACGACGGCCATCGTCATGCCCTCGCGGGCGAGCTGCTGCATGACCTCCAGCACCTCATTGATCATCTCGGGGTCGAGCGCCGATGTCGGCTCGTCGAACAGCATGATCTTGGGTTCCATGGCCAACGCTCTGGCGATCGCCACGCGCTGCTGCTGACCCCCGGAGAGCTGCGCGGGGTACTTGTCCGCCTGGGAGGCCACACCGACCCGGTCGAGGAGGGCGCGCGCCCGCTCCTCGGCCGCCTTCTTGTCCTTCTTGCGGACCTTGATCTGCCCGAGCGTCACGTTCTGCAGCACGGTCTTGTGCGCGAACAGGTTGAACGACTGGAAGACCATCCCCACGTCGGCTCGCAGGGCGGCCAGCTCACGGCCCTCTGCGGGCAGCGGCTTCCCGTCGATGGTGATCTGACCCGAGTCGATCGTCTCCAGACGGTTGATGGCTCGGCACAGGGTCGACTTGCCACCGCCGGACGGCCCGATGACGACGACCACCTCGCCACGGGCGATGCTCAGGTTGATGTCCTTCAGCACGTGCAACGCGCCGAAGTGCTTGTTGACGTCGCTCAGCACCACCAAGGCGCCGCCGTGCGTGCCTGGCGTGTCATATGTCTTGCCCACTGTTGCTCCGCTCATCGGCTTCATCCTCCGTCCGGCTCCGCCCCGGCGCACGCCGAGACCGGCGCCAGGGTGGGGGCCGGTCACTGTCTCGAGGAGCGCAGCGGCCGGGCCCTACGGGCCAGGCGGTGATCGGAGAACCCGCCGCCCAGCTAGTCAAATTTGACTAAAGTGTGCCGGTGTGGACGAAAAGACCATCCTGATGCTGCCGTACCGGACCCTCCAGCCTGTCGTCTCGAAGGGCTGTGGAGCGAGGGTCGGCGCGCTAGTGCTGCTCCACGGCCACTCGGCGAGACGGCGCCTGGTCAGGACCGACCTTGCCCGGTGTGGCGCGGGCGTCGCCATGGTGCCTCGACGCGGGCGCGGCCGGCCTGCTTGCGAGGCGCGCGTCCGGGTGGTTTTGGGCACGGACCCACGAACCCACGAGCCCATGGCCCCCGGAGTCGCCGGGGGTCATGGGCTGATGGGTGAGCAGCACCACCGGTACGCGGGGTGGTCGTGGCGGACATGCCGCGCCGCCTCTAGGCCGTCGAGCTCGGGCATCTCCAGGCCCAGCACGGCGAGGTCCGGCCGGTGAGCCCCAGCCGCGGCGCCGGCGGCGGGCCCGTCCGCGACCTGGGCGACGACCGTGAGGTCGCGTTCCAGGACCCACGCCGGGGTCGCCGTCCAGCGACGAGCGCATCCGCCCAACCCAGGAGCCCGAGGACGTTCGTGAGCTCCGCCGCCAGATCGGCACGCCGCCCACCCGTGCGCCACGGAGTCGCGGGCCTCCGACAGCGCCTCCCGGGCCGGCACGGCGATGAACGGCCGCCTCCCGGGCCGCCGGCGCTCCCGAACCCCCGTCACACACATGCGTGCGCTGAAGCGGACATACACCGCTTTACCCGCATATGCTTGACCTGACTAGGTATCACTCACACTGTCCTACAGGGTCCCGCACCCTTTCTGGGAGGCGCCGCCGTGCCGTTTTCCGCTCCCGGTCTGGCCGATGACCTGGCTCCTGACCTCGTGGCAGCCTGGAACAAGGAGATCCGCCGCCACTTCGACAACCTGGAGCCCTCGCTCGGGACCAAGTACTTCACCCTGGAACCCGGCGATCCCTCCCCCCAACGGGTGGCGGTCAGGTGGTTCGGCAACCCCGCCGAACCGGAGTTCTGCTTCGACACCGACACCGCCCGTAAGCTGTCGGACTGGGGCGTGCGCGGCCGACGCGCTCTGCACAACGAGTACTGCGAGTACGCACTCATCAGCGCGGCCGACAGGGACGGCCGACTGCGCCCCAAGCGGGTGCAGGTCACCACCGAACTGCCCGAGTACTACCTCATGCTCGCCGAGCACGACCCCGATCGCCTGCGCGAGGTCCTGACGGCGACGCTCAGCAGTGAGCCTCGCTGGCAGGAGCTGTACGGACCCACCGTGGCCGACCCCAAGCCGCTCAGCCCCCACCAGCGCCGGGCGGCGTTCGCTCGTCAGCTCACCGGTCACGGACTCCACCGGGACCTCCAGGACGCCGGGGTGCCGGCCAATCCCGTGGGCTCCCTCAACGCGGTCAACGCGCTGTTCATGGCCCATCCGATCAACGGGCTCGACGACCTCATCTACATCGTGATGTTCGGCTCGAAACCCTACGCCCGCCGCACCGCGTCAGGGGCCCTGGAACCGGCCGGCCGCGATCAGATCTTCCGGCAGGAGCCAGGTCTCGAAGCGCTGTCCTGCCGCCATGCCGACCCCGCCGCCGCCCTGGCCGCGGCCGGCGCCGCCTTCGAGGGGCGGACCGTGTCCTTCGCCGACCCGCTGGGCATGTACATCCACGAGTTCACCTCCGAAGTCTTCCTCTTCGAGGACGGCCCTGTGCCTGAGGAGTGGATTCGGCTCGGCCGCGGCCGCGATGGGCTGCACCAGCGACTGGAATTCGGCCCGGCGGACGACGACCCGCACTTCCTCGACGAGATCGTCGTGGTGGAGGGCGAGTCGGAAGAGCCGCTGACCGGTGGCTACCAGGTTGTACGCCAGGTACAGGTGGGACCGGTGGTGGCGCTGGGCGCGCCGAAGACCGTGCCGCCTGAGGATTTCGTCGAACTTCCGGCCTCCGCCGGGCCCATCCGCTGCCGGGACGCGAGCGTGTGCGCCGACACGGTGCGACCACTGAAGGAGGCTTACGAAGCCGAGGCCGCCCTACTGCCGGGTGGCGCAGGGGGCGGCGGTCGCCGGGGCCCGCGATGAGCGCCCTGCAACAGGGCATCTACCACGGGCCCGGCCGGCGCCCCCCGGCGCATTTCGCGCTGGTGTTTCTCCGGGCCGCCCCCGAGGCGAATGCCGTGTCCGTCGACGCCGCGCTGCGCGAAGTGACCGCCATGCTCCGCGAACTCGCCGCCGGCAACGTGAGCGAACTGCCAGGACATCCGGTGCCGAGCGGGAACATGGAGTTCCTCCTCGGCTTCGGACCCAAGTCCTTCAGCATCGCCGACACGAAAGTGGCGTGCCCAGCCGCACTCGGCCCACGCTTCCGCTTCCGCTCGCCCCGTCCCACCGGCGGCGGTCCGCTGTTGATCGGCGCGGGTCTGCCCTATGCGCCGGACATTGTTCACAACGACGCCACGGAGGAGTTCTGCCTACAGATCACCGCGAACACCCAACTCGCGGTCTCGCGTACCGTCGTGGAGCTGTGGAAGCTGCTGAGCGATGAACGGACCGAGGACACCCGGATGGCCACGCTGGAGATTGCGGGCATTCACACAGGATTTCAGCGCGAGGACGGGCGGAGCTGGATCGGCTTCCACGACGGGGTGTCCAACCTCGACAGCAGGGACCGGGAACAGGCCATCACCATCGCGGATTCCGAGGCGGGAGAGGACACCTGGACCGTCGGCGGTACGTACTTGGTCTTTCTCCGCCTGGCCGTCGACCTGACCCAGTGGCACCACCTGCCACGCGTGCAGCAGGAACTGCTGGTCGGGCGGGAGAAACTCACCGGGGCGCCGCTGATCGCCCGGGGCCCGGACGGGCAGCCCGTGTCCGCCCCCGGGTGCCCGGTCGCCGGGACCACCGAGGTGCTCCAGGCGGGCAACGAGGGCTGCCTCGAACCGGGGCCCACGGACGACCCCGTGCTGCTCGCCTCCCATGTGCGCAGGGCCAATCTGGCCGGCACCAGCGATCCGGATCAGGGCGGCTCACTGCGCGTCTTCCGGCAGGGATACGAGTTCTTCGAACCGGTCGCGGCCGCACCCGGCTTCCGGGTCGGGCTGAACTTCGTCAGCTTCCAGGACAGCCCCGACCGTCTGTTGCGGGTTCTCACACAACGCGGCTGGCTGGGCGGAGTCAACTTCGGCGGCCGGCCCGGGCAGGAGGGGCCGGCCGCCCGGCTGCTGACCGTGAGAGCGGCGGGGACCTATCTCGTGCCACCCGTACGGGAGACAGCGCCCTATCCCGGAGCCGAGGTTTTCGGCTAGGTCTCCCGCCACCCGGTGAGCCAGTCGGTAGCGGCTCGCGAGGATGCCGTCCAGTCGGTTCCAAGAGGCCGCCCCACGGCAATTGGTCGGACACCGGCCCGGGAGGACACCGGCCCGGGGGGAGCGGCCCGGGAGGGGAGTGTCCGAGAGGGGAGTGTCCGAGAGGCGAGCGGCGGCCCGGCGCTGTCCGTCTTCGCGAGGCCGACAGAATCCTCACACCGCTAATGTCACCTGGTCGTATTTCCGGCGGGCCGGGGAACCGCCCGCTTCACCAAGGAATTGGATCAGGGGGGCATCACATGGACGCCAGTATCACCTCGGCCTTGATCGGGGCCGTCGCCGTGGGCGGCACGGCCCTGGGAACGGTGCTCGGCGGATGGGTCCAGGCACGTGGCGGCCAGGCCCAAGCCAAGGCCGCCCAGCAGGCTGCCCGGATAGCGGCGGAGGCCACGCACCAGCAAGCCCTCTACGACCGCCGCTGGTCGCTTCTGGCGGCGTACCTGCGAGCCGCCAGCGAATGCATGGAGGCTGCGGACCAGCTCTACACCACGGACTCCCTGCCGGAGGCCCGGCGGCGCTGGCACGCGTTCACGCTCGCCCACGCCGAGGCCGAACTGGGAGCACCGGCCGCGCTCCTCGTGCCCATCGACGACCTCCGCAAGGCCGTGGGTCGCATGTACTGGACGGCTCAGCAGTCCGCCCCCGCCGAGCGGGCCCTGAAGGAGCTGCGCAGGCGGGCGAAGCAGGGGGAAGCCGCAGCGGTCCGGGCACTGGAAGCGGTCGAGAGGCTCTGGGAGGCCGACGATCACATTCCCCTTGAGCAGCGCGCATCGTGTCCGGAATACGTGAACGTGGGGCAGGCTCTCGACGACCTTCCCGGATTCGGCGAAGAGCACACGGCCCTCGTGCTGAGCAGGACGCACCAGCAGCGGGAGGCCGCCCGCCACGACAGGGAGACCCGCAAGGAGAACCACCATCTGGCGCGCCGGGAACTGGTGGCGGCCGCGCGGAACGCGTTCGGCACCGACCGCTTCTGACAGGACGCGCGCATCGGCCCGCAGGAGGTCCGAGCATCCCATCCGAGCCGTAACCGGCCCGCCGACAGCTCACCGCGTCGGGATCGCACGATCGGACATCACCGGCTGTGGTACGTGGGGCCCGCATGCCTCGATCGAGAGCCTCAGCCGCTGCCGGTGCGCCGGTCCTGGGGCGGTGCCATGCCGTCCAGCAGGTGGCCGAGCGCGCTCACCACCAGCCGGCTCACCTCGGCGGCGTCCGCGTCCGCCAAGGGCCGTTTGCCGACGACCACCCGCATGAGGCCGATGCCGACGAGCCAGGACAGGGCCAGATCGGCGCGCAAGCCGCTGTCGTCGGCGTCGCTCAGCGTGGCCAGGGCCCGGGCATAGTCGTCCCCGAGAGCGGTGACCGCCGCCGACACCTCGTCCCCCGCCCCCACCGACCGCAGCAGCGTCTCCAGGGAACGGCTGGACCCGGCGTCGTTGCCGTCGACCGGGGTCGGCGCGAGCATGCTCGCCAGTACTGTCTCCACGAGCCGTTCCGGACTGGTGTTCCGGAGCTGTTCCGTACCGTCGCGCGACACCACCTCCCCGAACAGGGCCCGTTTCGAGCCGAAGTGGCGGAAGAGGAGCGCCTGGTTGACCCGGGCGCGAGCGGCGATGTCCCGTACGGTGGCCCGCTCGTAGCCGCGCTCCGCGAACAGGCAGGATGCGGCGGCGAGCAGCCGTTCCCGCGTCGAGGCGCCGTCCCGTGCACCGTGACCGTCACTGTTCACCACACCGTGACCGTCATCGTCATCGTCCCGTACACCGTGACCGTCACTGTCCCGTACGCCGACACCGTCATCGTCCCGTACATCGTGACCGTCACCGTCCCGCACCACGTCACCGCCTTGTGCCGGTGGCGGAGCCGGCCGCGTCCATGGACCCCCGCGCGACAGCCCGGCCTCGGCGTCCGCCTTCCTGGCCACCACCTGCCACCCCCTGTTCGTCCGGCGCATCGTGCGCGAGCCCGCGCAAGGCACCGTTGACCGCTCGGAACCCCAACTCTAGGTTGGTAAGCAGCCGCTTACACCAGGGAGGTTTCCCGTGACCGCCATCCATGAACAGGCGCCCCTGACCTATCCGTTCAACGAACCCGAGGGGCTGGGGCTGGCCGACGCCTACGCCGAGGCACTGGAGCATCCCGGGCTCTTACGCGTACGCATGGCCTTCGGCGAAGCCGCCTGGCTGGCCACGAGGTACGCCGATGCCCGGCTCGTCCTCGGCGACCGGCGCTTCAGCCGGGCCGACGCGCTCGAGCACGACGAGCCGCGCCAGTCGGAAGGGCAGCAGGACGCGGGCATCCTCAGCATGGACCCGCCCGAGCACACCCGGCTGCGTACCCTCGTGGCCAAGGCATTCACCGTGCACCAGGTGGAGAAGCAGCGGCCGCAGGTGCGGGAGCTGGCGAACGGGTTCCTCGACCGGATGGAGGCCATGGGCCCGCCGGTCGACCTCGTGGAGCACTACGCGCTGCCCATCCCGGTGGCCGTCATCTGCCGGATGCTGGGCGTACCGGAGGAGGACCGCCCGAAGTTCCGGGTCTGGAGCGACGCCGCCCTGTCGACCAGCTCCCTGAGCGCCGAGGAAGCGGACCGCAACCGCGAGGAGCTCCGTGCCTACATGGGCGCGTTGATCAAGGACCACCGGGACCACCCCCGCCCGGACCTGATGACCGGCCTGATCGAGGCCCGTGACACGGGCGACCGCCTGACCGAACTGGAACTGGTCGACCTGTGCGTGGGAATCCTCGTCGCCGGGCACGAGACCACGGCCAGCCAGATCCCCAACTTCCTGTACGCCCTGCTCGACCACCCGGACCAACTGGCCCTGCTGCGCGAACGGCCGGAGCTCATCGCCGGCGCGGTGGAGGAGCTGCTGCGCTTCGTGCCGCTGGGCAGCGCGGCCGCCTTCCCCCGGTACGCCAAGGAGGACGTCGAGGTGGGCGGCACGCTCGTACGCGCCGGAGAGCCGGTACTGGTCGCGGTCGGCGCCGCCAACCGCGACGCGCTGAAGTTCGGCGCGCCCGGGACGCTCGACATCACGCGCACCGGGGTGCAGCACCTCGGTTTCGGCCACGGGGTCCATCACTGCCTCGGCGCGCCTCTCGCACGGCTGGAACTCCAGGAGGCGCTGAGCGCCCTGATCACCCGTTTCCCGAGGCTCCACCTCGCCGGTGACGTGGTGTGGAAGAGCGAGATGCTGGTCCGGGGGCCGCGCGAGATGCCGGTGGGGTGGTGATCCGGATGCCGTGGACGACCCGGATCGATCCGCAGCAGTGCCTGGGCTCGGGAATGTGCGCCGCTCTCGCCCCCGAGCTGTACCGCCTGGAAGGCGAGCACGCCGAACCGGTACGCGAGGAGATCGGCGTGGACGAACGCGCCCTGGACGCCGCCGACTCGTGCCCCGCTGCGGCCATCACCGTCCACGACGGGACGCGCACCATTGGACCCCGCCCCTAGGCACAGTCCGGCGGATCCGCCGGCCTCGGCGCAGGTCGCGGCGGGCCTCGGGTCGCCGGCCGCGCCGACGAACGGGACCCGCTGGTGAAGCGGAAACCAGGAGCCGCGTGTTCGAACGGTGCTCGCGAACGGTGCTCGTGAACGGTGTTCGCGAACGTTGGGCGGTGCGCGGTTGCGTGCGCTCTTGGCGCGGCTCGCACTGGAACCCGGGCGGGCGGTCTGGCCGGGGGCGCTGGTCGAGGACCTGTGGGGGGACCGGACCCCGGAGGATCCGGCGAACGCCTTGCGATCGCTGCGACCCGTTCCCGGCATGCCGAGGCCGCGGCCGTCCTGCACCACGCATGGGGGCTGTGGCGAGGGAGGGCGGGCGCTCGCCGACGTACCCGAGGTGCCGTTCGCCCAGCGGGCGGCCGAGCGGCTCGCGGGGGCGTGGCCGGCCGCTGTGGAGGCTCGGATCGAGGCCGATCTCGCACGGCAGGCCACCGGGCCCGCCCTGGTCGCCGAGCGCCCGCGCCGCCGAGGGAGGCGAGCGGCAACCTGGACGCTCCCTCGACGAGCTTCATGGGACGCACGGACGACGTCCGCCGGGTAACCGAACTGCGCGGCCACGTCCGGCTGGTGACCCTTGCCGGGCCGGCCGGCTCCTGCCCCGTACGTCCGACAGCGAGCCCGCGAGCGGGCCCGGCGGGGCGCGGCACCCGTGTACGGGTGCCAAGCCCCACGCGTGCGTGCCATGGTGGCACCGGCAGTTGGTCTGGACCTTCACGGGAAGGGGAACAGGACGATGCGCGGCACCACCGTCTTACCCGGCACACCATGCACCGCACCCGAGGACGGCGTGCTCCCCATGCACCGCCTCGAAGTGCCGATGCCCAACGCCCTGCCGTTCGCGATCGGCAGCTTCGACACCATCGGACCGATGTCCCGCGCGTCCTTCCCGCACCGGCACACCTTCTACGAGGTCGTGCACGTCACCGCGGGTGCGGGCACGCACGTACTGGACCTGTGCCGGTGGGAGCTGCGGCCGCCCCACCTGTGCGTCATCGCGCCGGGCCAGGTCCACCACTGGGAGAACGCGGAAGGGCTCGACGGGTCCGTGGTGCTGTTCACCGAGGACTTCCTGCTCGACCACCCCGGCGACCGCGACGTCCTGAGGGGCTTCGCCGAGCGTCCCTGGCTGACGCTCGATCCGAGCGACCACATCCGGACCGGCCGCCTGATGGCCGACCTCCATGAGGAGTACCAGCGTGGCGCCCCCGGATTCGAGAGCGTCCTGCGCGCCCTGCTGCACATCCTCCTCGTACGCGTCGCGCGGATGCCCGCACCCGCACCCGCACCCGCACCCGCACCCACGGCCGTGACCGTCGCACCGGGAGCCACCCGCCCCGGCGCGGTCGCGGACGCGTTCGGCCGCCTCCTCGGACGTACCGATCCGGGCCTGTGGTCGGTACGCGCCTGCGCCGAGCACATCGGCGTCACGAGCGGATACCTCACCGAGGCCGTGAAGGCCGCCACCGGCCGGACCCCCGGCCAACTGGTCCGCGAGGCCCGCGCCCATGAGGCCAAACGGCTGCTGGCGCACACCGACCTGACGGTACGGCAGGTCGCGGCACGCGTCGGGTTCACCGACCCGGCGTACTTCTGCCGCTTCTTCCGGCGCGAGACCGGGCTCAGCCCCGGGGCGTTCCGGCGGGGCGGCGAGGGGGACGGCGGCGGTGGTATTCACCACGACCACCGGATCGCGTCCATCGCCCGCCCGGAGCCGGCTGCGTAGGTTCGGTGCCGACCCCCGACGCCCCCTCACGAGGAGCAGGCATGTCCGGACACCCGAGCCGCAAGACCGTGCTGCGCGCCGCGCTCGCCGCCGGCGTCACCACGCCCGCCGCCCTGATGGGCGTGCCGGCCCTGGCCCGTACGGTCACGGCGAACGACGCCACGAACGGCACCACGCCCCCGCTCACCCCGTCCTGCGACGACGGCGACGACCCGACCCCGCCGCAGATGGAGGGCCCCTACTTCAAGCCCAACTCTCCCCGGCGCACCTCCCTGCTGGAGCCCGGCACCCCCGGCGTGCGCCTCACCGTCACCGGCTACGTCTTCGGACTCGCCTGCCGCCCGCTCAACGGCGTCCTGCTCGACTTTTGGCAGGCCGACGTCAATGGCGCGTACGACAACGTGGGCTTCCGCTTCCGCGGGCACCAATTCACCGGTGAGAGTGGGGCGTTCACCCTCACCACCATCGTCCCGGGGCTGTACCCGGGCCGCACCCGGCACCTGCACGTGAAGCTCCAGGCACCGGGCCGGCCCGTGCTGACGACACAGCTCTACTTCCCCGGCGAGCCGCGCAACAACACCGACCCGCTCTTCGACCCGCGGCTGCTGATGACCGTGCGGGACGCGGGCGGCACCAGGGAGGCGGCGTTCGACTTCGTCCTGGACGTGCCACAGTCGCCGGGGCCCGGGCCTACCCCGCCGCCCGGCGGGTCCACCTGGGCGGCGGGCACCGCGTACCGCCCGGGCGACCGCGTCACGTACGGCGGAGCGGCCTACGTCTGCCTCCAGGGCCACACGGCCCAGGCGGGCTGGGAGCCGCCCCACGCCCCGGCCCTGTGGCGGGCCGGCTAGGGTGCGCCGCACGGCCTGTTCCAACTGCTCACTGGTACCGCCTCGGACGGCGTAACCGCTTGCACCCGGACCCGGCTGCCCGCAGCCAGGGCCGGGTGACGGCGACAGACCCACCAACCGCTGCACCTCGTGGACACAGGGAAGGCATGCTTCTCCGCACGGACGAGGACCGGACACCGAGGCCAGTGTTATTGCCCAGGGCTGCGCAGATCGCTTACTGCCGGGCTGCGGCCTGTTCGTCGGGGGCGGTCACGGTGGCGGCTTTGCCGTCCTGCAGTTGCTGAAGGCGCTTGAGCGTCGCGGCGAGCATGGCTTGTGTGCCCGAGGGGTCGCCGGCGGTACCGCCTTCGATCCGTACCCGGATGTTGGCCTTGCCCGAGCGGACGTACCCGTAGACGGAGTCGTCGCTGAGGCCGGGGTTGATGACCAGTGTGTTTTCGTCGCCTACCGGCTTTTTGGGGTTCTGCTGCTTGCTCTTCTCGGTGCCCTTCCACGCCGTGTACTGGCGGTGGGCGTCGTCGGCCGATCGGAAGAGGCAGATATGTATGAACGCCATGTTGTTCGTGGAGCCGTTGTACTCGTACGAGGAATCGCCGCCGCGGACCCAGCCCGCCGGCGCGGAGTCGGCTTCCTTTGTGCCGTTGCAGTACTGCCCTTCCGTCACCGACTTGTCGCCGTGAAGGGACCAGCCGGGAAGGGTCTCGCCGTCGCCGAGCAGGGCCTGCGTGATCTGGGCCTGGGTGAGTTCCTTCGTGATCGGCTTCGGGGCAGGAGCGGAGACCGGCTTGTCGCCCTTCTCCGTGCCGGAGCCGGGAGCCGGCTTGTCGCTGCTGGAGGAGCAGGCGGTGAGCGCGGCAATCCCGGCAAGGGCGGTTACGAGGGTGACGCGTGCACGTGACATGCACACAGCCTATCCACTGTTGATCATCACGCTGGCCTTGAGGGACGGCCGCAGAAGGTGGGCCGAGGCGCCATGGCCTCACCGCCGGTCGGGCGGAGAAGAGCCAGCCCACCGAGCCCGTGGTGCAGTGCCCCAACGTGCCCGGTGAACGTTCAGCCGCCGTCATCCATGGCTGGGGCTGTGTGGCGTGCTTGTGCCTTGCCGGGGGATGTCATCGGCCCCGGGCGGGGCCCGTCCCGGACGGTTCCCGTGCCTGTCCGGGACCTCACGGGCGCCCAGCTTCTCACGATGGGCGGATCGCTGATCGCGGGTTCGGGGGCGCCAGCGCGGGTCGGCGGCTCGGCCTCGGTGGGCTGTGCCTCCGCCTGGAAGCCCTCCCCGGCGCCCCGGCCCCCACGACGCCGTCGTCGAGGACGATGATCGCGCGCCCTCGCGCCCTCCACCGCCGGGAAGCCTGCCTGCGCCATCCGTTCGATCCATCGGGTGACCGGACAGACCGCTCCGGCGAGTCCGTGTCACCCAAGGCAGAACCGCCACTCACACTGTGCCGAATCTGTTCGTATATGCGCCGTGTGTGCTACTTCTGCGCGGCTGGTTCCCGTGGGAGCACAAACGTGATCCTCCTCCACCGCAAGCGCGTCCTCGTATCCGTCGTCGCAGTGGCCGCTGCGGCCGTCGCGGCCTCGCCGGCCGGCGCGGGCACCGTCCTGGCCGACGGCGCTTGCTTCGACCGGGCAACACGCCCCTACACCTCTGTCGTGGACAGCCACCTGCACTACCGGCCGTTCGGGGGCAAGGCCATTTCCTTCGAAGAGGTCAATGCCTACCTGCGCCGTAGCGGCGTTCGGTACGTCAACGCATTCGGTATCGGGCAGAAGCTGCCCGCCGACTCGAACTGCACCTACTACCTCAACTGTCCGGGCACGCCCGTACTCCCCAGCATCAAGAACGACGTCGTCAACGCCGAGAACTACCTCGAAACCAAGCCCACCAGCCCGCATGTCACCCTGTCGATGACCTCGTTCGACATCGCCAACCCCGAGACCATCCCCGAGACATTCGACATGTACGACCGGGAATTCCCGGGACTGTTCCGGTGGGCCGGCGAGCTCAACCTCATCAAGGGCGCCCTGCTGCCCAACCACCACGAGCCCGCGACCAGCGAGGACATCGACGCCTGGGCGCCGATGATGAGGAAACTCGAGGAACGCGGCATCCCCGTCACCATCCACGCAGACCTCGGCACCGACGCCGAACCCACCAAGTACCTGCGCCTCTTCCGGCAGGCGCTTGACCGCTACCCCCGCAACAAGATCGTCTGGGCCCATATGGGCCTGTCCAAGGAACTGTCCGCCATGGACCCGCGCCGGCACATCGCCATCGTGAGCGATCTCCTCGACCGCCACCCCAACCTCACACTCGATCTGAGTTGGCGCGTCCTGGAAGACCAGTATTTCAGCAAGCCGGGCGTGCGCAGGCAGTACGCCAACCTGCTCGACCGCCACCCCACCCGGGCGATCCCGGGCACCGACTTCGTCGCATCGCGCGACAAGACCTACGCCGTGTACAAGGAAGAACTGGAAGTGACGAGCCGCATCAACAAGGCACTGGGCGACAGAGCCTTCCGCAACATCGCCCTCGGCGAGAACTATTTCCGCCTGCTCGGACTCGACGCCACCGCACCACAGGTGTGCAAGCCGCGGACCGCCCCGTAGGCCGTCCGCGGTCACCTCGACAGGCCGCGGCGGAGCAGTGCGTACGCCGCCTCAACCCGCGTCAGCGCTCAACTGGCTGCAAAGCCCACCACTCCGGTGGTGACGTGGCAACTCTCGCGCCTCGGCTCAGGGGCCGCGACAAGATTGCGGAGTCAGACCGGAGTAGCAGCCGCGTAACGCCGCTCACCAGTGTTTCCCGATCCACGCCGCACCGGGAACGGTGGCATGTTGCCGCTCCAGGCGGCCCCCGCGAGCTGCCGGATGCTCCAGTGGTGCGGATGGTCGGGGTCGGTGGGGCAAGCGAAGACGTTGAGCTCGCCGGAGCGGTCCCACGGCGACCTCGGTGGGCTGCGGACCGAAAGCCGGGCAGGTCTCGGCCCTAGCGGCCGGCCGTCGCGTGCCACTCGCGGCGGAGGAGGCCGAAGACCCAGGAGTCGGAGACGTCGCCGTTGACGACGCAGTCCTCGCGGAGGGTGCCTTCGCGGACGAAGCCGAGCTTCTCCAGGACCCGGGCGGACGCCGCGTTGCGGGTGTCGGTCTCAGCCTGGACGCGGTTCAGGTCCAGGGTGTCGAACGCCCACCGCAGGACGGCGTGGGCGGTCTCCGTGGCGTAGCCGTGGCCCCACGCGGCGACGTCGAAGACGTAGCCCAGGGACGCGCTGCGGAAGTCCGGGTTCCATCCGGTCAGGCCGCACCAGCCGATGAACGCGCCGTCGGAGACACGGTCGACGGCCCACCGCGCTCCCGTGCCTTCCTCCTCGATCGTCCGGCAGGTCGCGATGAAGCGCTGGGCGCGGGCCGGTTCCGTCCACGGCGGGGAGTCCCAGTAACGCAGTACGTGGGCACTGCTGTGCAGCGCGTAGAGCGGCGCCGCGTCGGCGTCGGAGAACGGCCGCAGTCGCAGCCGGGCGGTGTGCAGCTCGGGGGCGGGCAATGCCATACGGAGCATCTTGCCGCGTCTCGCTCGACCCTGACCATCCGTTTATCCGGACGGTCCGGGGCGCGTGCGTACCCGGTGACGCCGGACGCGCCGCATGGGCAGTGAGACCGCAGCATCTTGCCGGCATGGCCAGCAAACGGCTGCCGTACTGGCGCACCCCCGGGACGCCGACCAGCCTCATCCTGAACCGGAATCCGGACGGTTGGAGGTACGCCGTCCACTTCACCGGGCCGGCCGGCATCGCCGACGGCGCACTCGCCCGTCCTCCGTCCTCGTCCGAGCCCGACATCGCGCGGGTGGCCGTGGTTCGGAAGGCGTAGGAACTCACCCACCGCCGGCTCAACATCCTCTGGCACGCGCCCGATCAACATGACAGGTGGGCCGGCACGGTCACCGTCGCAGGGCCACTTCCACCGGCCTGAAGCCGGCGCACCCATGCAGCCCGAGCACCAGACCGCGACGGCGTCGGCCACCGCACCCCCAGCAGCAACCCCTCCGTGCCCGTGCTGCTGCCAAAACCCGTCAACATCGCGATTCCCTCTCGGGCGGCGGCTGCCTTCTGAACCGGTGTACATCCGGTGCCCGTCTCGGCCTCTGGCATGACTTCCGTGAGGCGGTCATGGTGAGTGATCAGCGGGTGCTTCTAGTGCTTCGAGGATCTGTCGTACGCCCTGGCGCCACTGGTCGGCGTCGGTGCTCTCCACCCAACCGGCGGGCAGTTCGGGCAGGGGTTGGCCGGGGGCCATCGTCGGGGTCGATCACGATGCGGCTGTCGGGGAGTGTGCTGGCGACGAGGGCGCCGGCGGCAACAGCTTCGGCTCCCTCTCCGCCATCGACCCGTGCTCCCGAGTCGATGACTCGCTGGAATGCCCACCCCCAGCACGTCGATGACCTGCTGGTGCGAGGAAGGCCGCCTCAGCGGCAGGAGAATGCCGAGGACACTTGATCTCTGGAGGCTGCTCTATGGCTGAACCACACTTTCTGGAAGCCCGGAAAGCTCTGGAAAGGGCGATCGGCGTCGAGCGGTCCGCGCTCGCTCAAGACCTCACCGCGCTCAGCAAGGCCCAGTAGGCGCAAGCGACACTGTGTGAACGCCTGGCCGTGGAGGAGGTCGTAGCCCAACTGACGGCAGGTGCCAGCACGAGGATGTGGCGCTGGCTGCTGAGCATGCTGGCCGCTCGGTTCGACCCTGATCTGCACAACGACCGACAACTCCACCGGCTTCGTATGGCGCGATCCGTCCTCAGGGCCTGCCCCGATGCCCTGCGGCGCAACGGCCCTTAGTGTCGAAGCGATGGCGGGTCCCAGCACTCCGCTGAGATGTGAACCTGCGCGTGCTGTGGGCGAGCAGCGGCCGTAACTGACCGCGGCGGGACCAGGCGTGGTGAGGGGCGGCGGCTCGGGTTCATCTGTGCCGCGCCGCCCGGCCGCCGCCCCCTGGTGCGTCCGCCGCTCGCTGCCGTACCCGGCAGGAAGTCAGGATCTAGATCCATGGGGGAACCATGCGTAAAAGTCCAGGCAGGTCGATCACGGCTGTCCTCATGGCCGCCGGGCTCGTCGCCACCGCGGCCACGACGGCGCAGGCCACGACGGCGCAGGCCGGCCCGGTGTCACAGGGGGACATCGCCGGGCGAGCGGGCGCGTCAGCCGCCGCCGGTTCATGGGCCGGATACAACGTCTCCGTGTACACCGGGGGCAAGCAGCGCGGCCAGGCGTGGGGCTCGATCAACTGGATCGACCGGAACAGCTTCTCCGTCCCCGACTACTGGCTTAAAGACACCTCCTGCGACGCCCATTCCGTCTACTCGTTCGTCGACGTGAGTGGCCTGTGGAGGGGCAAGAAGCGCTGGAACGAGCAAGGGTGCGGCAGCTCGGTCAATTTCGGCCGCGTGCAGGCCCGGGACACCAACCGGATTCGCTACGTCTCGATCTGGGTCTGCCGGGACGAGATCACGGACGCGTGCACCTACAAGACCTACCGCAACCCCTACGCATGACGGCGGTGGCCGGTCCTCGCACCCGCGGTGGTCCGGCCCGCACAAAACGTACGACCCGACACGACGAAGACCACCGGTGTCCTTTCGCAGCGTCAAAGGACAGAACGGACGGAGGAAAAACCTTGTTCAAGCGCCACGTCGTACGGACGCTACCCCTGGTGGCAGGCGGTGTCGCCGCGCTCTCCCTCTACACGGCGAGCCCCGCATTCGCCGACGGCCAGGCGTGCTACCCCCGGGGCTGCGGCGACTCGCCGGCCGCGGGGGCACGCTGGGAGGACCACGGCGACATCTTCCACGTGCACGACTACAGGGCCGATGGCAAGGCCACCATGGGCCTCATCCAGTACGAGGTTCCGGGTGGATGGGTGAACGTCACCAACGGCATATGGAACCACAACGGTTACAGCGGCCCGCCGGTCCGGCGCAACCTCGAGGTCGCCGAGGGCAAGCGCGTCCGTTACATGGCATGCGTGGAACCCGCCACGTCGGCGACCTGTTCCCCGTGGAAGTATGAGACGAACGACGGCTGACCCCTCGGCGTAGAGAGGTCCACCGGATGGCCCGGGCGGTCGGCAGCGCTCCAGGCCTCCATCTGGTGGCCGGCTGTCGGCAGCGGCCCGGCCCCGGCTGGACGACCTGATCACTGAGGACGCGGGCGCGGACGCGGACAGCGCGGACGGCGGGGGGCACGTTCTTCACCGAGCTGAAGGCCGACTCGGGCGCGCGAAGGAGTACCCCTAGGACCTGCTGGCGGCGGCCGGGCCGTTGCGTTACACGTTGCTGTCGACGCTGTGTCACGTGCGGTAGACGGAGATCACCGACTCGCTGGTGGAGCTGTTCATCCAGCTCGTCCAGAAGGTCAATCCGCCGCGACGGCCCGGCAGGGCCCCTGTGCTGTACAGGGAGGGCGCGGCCCGCGCCAGGAGGGCCGTGCACCCAGCGGGTCACCCCGTGGCCGCCCGGCAGTTCACGCCGATCTCGGTCAGGTCGGTCCACTCGTGGATACCGGCGGCGTTGACGAAGACGAGCCGGTCGACACGGTCCTCACCGCTCGGCTTGCACAGGTTCTGTCGCGCCTGGGCGTACCGGGGGCTGCTGAGAAACCTGGTGAGGTCGGCCTTGCCGGCGTTGAAAAAGACGGGGCCGACGGACGGTTCGAGGTTGATCTGCAGGACCCGCTCGAAGCCGGGCGGCGCGTTCTCCGGCTGCCGTTTCCCGCCGCCCTTGGTGTGTTCGCCGTTGAGCTGTTCCGCGCCGTCCTTCATCCGCGGCCACAGCTTCTTCCAGGCTTCGATGGTCTTGACCTGGACGGCGCGGCGGAGCTCCTGGCCGTCGCGGTCGCTGGTGTAGATGTAGTCGGTCTTGTACGTCTGGCCGTTGCCGGCTTTGTAACCGCCGTCGTACCAGACCTTCGCGTGGGGGTCGGCCTTCACCAGGTGGGCGATCTGCTGGAGGACCCGAACGCCGCCGATCTTGTCGATGCCGGACAGGCTCTCGGCGAGGTCCCCGGGGTTTTGCAGGCGGCCGGAAGCGGCGATTGTCATCAGCAGCGGCAACTGCCCCTCGTGGTTCGCATCCCGCAGCGCCTGGATGGTCTTCTCGTTCGTCTCTTCATCGGTGATGGGGGCGTCCTTGGTCATCTGGTCGAGGAGGTTGGCGAGGAGCGGCTTGAGGGGGGTGGCGACGAACACGTCGTCGGGCTTCAGTCCCCGTGCGTACAGCCGCTGCCCGACCCTCGGGTCGGGCCCGTAGGTGGCGGAGGAGTACACCCATGAGTAGTCGGTGTGCCGCACCGTCTTGCCTGTGCCCGCCGCGGCGTTGGGGCGGGTGCCGCTGACGCTCTTGGACTGCCCAGGGCCCAGGGTGCCGAGCGGGTGGGCCCGGTCGGGGATGCCGGGGAAGCTGACGTGCAGAACCGCCTCGGCTGCCGCGTTCCCTTCGTTCCTGACGGTGAACGCGTACGAGCAGGGGTTGGACGTGCACAGGTAGGGGCTGGTCAACGTGGTGACGAAGTTCGGGCCCTGCGACCTGGCGGCCTTTGCGTCCGACGAGGGGGGAACGGCGGCCGCCGCGGCCTCGGCTGCCGCGGCCCGGGTCGCATCCGTCTCCTTGTCCGTGGCCGGTTTCGGTACCGCGACGAGGTACGGGTTGGAGAACCTGCCGTCGTCGCCGTCGTCGACAGGCACCACCCGGTGGCCCGCGCTCACCGCCAGGGCATCGACGCCAGGCCGTCCACGCCAGGCCGCTGTCGTGACCGGCCGCGCATTGGCAGGGTTGAACCCGATCGCAACCAGCGTGTACGGGGCATCTGCGGTAAGAACGACCGTCTGCTCATCCACCGTGTAGGAGATCGCCCGGCGGCCTTGAGGACTGCCGGCGTCCTCCTGCACCACAGCAGGGTCAGTGGTCACCTGCCTGACGATCGCAGCCAGCGACTTCGGGGACAGCGATCCCGCGTTCACCCCGAAACTGTCGAGCATGTGGTACCCGGAACGCTTCTCCGGAGCCACCCACCGCCCAGCACTCGTCAGGTCAGTCCCGTTGTGCGGACCCTGCTGCGCCCAGAACTCCTTGTCGCCCTTGAGGTAGAGCTGCTCACCGGACCACGCCATGGTGGCCTTGCCGGTCACCGGCTCCTCGAAGGTGCCTGACGCTTTTCCGTCGTCGGTGACGGTCAGCTCGGCCCGGGTGACGGGCTTGCCGCCGTACGGGGCGTAGGCCGCGGACAGGTGGATGCCGGGCAGCTCGTCCAGGGCGGCGGCGGCCGCGGTGCCGTGGGCCGCGGCAGCGGCCAGCGAATCCGCGACCGGCCCAGCGGAACCGCCGGCGGAGTCGTCCGGACTGCCGGACGAGGAGATGGCGGTCAGGATGACCGCCAGGACGACGCCCGCGGCGGCCACCGACAACAAGGTCTTCTGCTTACCCGTGGCCCTCTGCCAGGCAGAGGGCCGTACGGGTGTGGCGGGCGGATGGGCGGGCGGCGGCGGGAAGGTCGGCGGCGGTGGCCCCTTCGGTGGCGTCTGCTGCCCGGACTCGCCATCAGACTGGTGATCGTCCATGCTTCCCCCTCAACTGGTTGTTGGCGGCTGCTTGATCCCGGCGACGTTACGGCACCAGCTCTAGCAGTCACAGGCTCCATTTCGCCTTGTGCCGAGGGGAGTTGACCAGGCCGCAGGGGAAGGCATGGAAGCCTGTGGCCCCCCGCGGTGCCCCGGGCGGGGCCGCGATCGACCGCCTCCTCGCTGCCCGCCACCTCACGACCGACGGCATCGAAGACGCCATCCCCGTTGAGACCGGTGAACGCCCCTGACCGGCGCGCTACACGGCGGAGGCCCGGACCCATCCACGGGTGCGGCTCCCCGCCATCAGTCCTGGTGCGGCACGCCGGCGCTGTCCGGGACGACAGTCATCCCCGGCGCCGTAGGCCAGGTCGGCCACCGGTCGTCATCCGCCGTGCGACCCTCGCACGCGTCCCGGAACTCCCACGCATGGTGCTACTGGGTCTGCCGCCGCTCGGTGTACTGCTTCAGGCGGCACGACGGCGCTCGAACGATGGCCGTGACACCATCGCCCGCCCCATCGTGATCTTCCCCGGCCGGAAGCGGAGGTCCAGGGCGCGACGAAACGGCACACCTGCCCGAAGTGTGATGCCCAGCCCGGCTCGCCGTTCCGCTCATACGGCGGCGCCGTCGCCTTCGCCTACGAAGAAGGCGCTGCGGGTGCCTGCCCCCGCCGACAGCGCGGACATCCGCACCGGGTACGCCTGGTGCTCGACGCTCGGGCAGGAACCCGAGTCCCGGCTCGACGCGCTCAGCCAGAAGTGAACGAAGCCAGGACGAGGTGGTCCCATGCCGCCCTGTTCGCCGTTCGCTGTCGCGGCCCGCCTCGAGCGCCGCCTTGTCCGCCATGCCATCAGTCCGACCGGCCCGTGCGCCGCTCGTACGCCGGACCACCCGAACCACGTGTCCACAAGCCCCTCACCCGTTCAGTGGCTTGTACCCGGATATGTCAGCTTATGGAATGGCATGCACTGCTAGGGTGATGAATGACCCGATCGACCACGGCAAGCAAGGTGATCCGATGACGACTGCCGCGATCGGGCGGCGCGCGGTACCACATTCGAGTTCGCCCAGCGTCGATGCGGGGAACCAGGTGACGCGCGGCAAGCACGGTCAGTACGACCACGGCACGGCCGGGCTGATCGTCAGGGAGTCCGGCGGACAGGGCCGGTACGTCCTGACGTGCGCCCATGTCCTCGGCCCGCCGTTGGCCTTGCAGGGAGCACCGGACGCCGATCTCGTGTACTCGCCGGAACTGAGCACCTGCTGCGGAGCCGAATGCAACAACCCCGTCGGCACAGTGGTGTCACGCACCCTGCAGCCGCTGGACGACAAGGCGATTCAGAGCAAGGTCACGATCGGTCAGGTCCACTTCGCCGTGGACGCCTCTCTCATCGGGCTGGATGCGAAGACCAACGCCTCGAACGATGTACCCAAGATCGGCAAGCTCGCCGGTGTGCGTGACCTCATCACGGAGTGGTCGCTGTCCGCCGCCGAGCCGTCGGAAGCGAACCTGCCCGCCGACCGGCAGATTCCGGTGCAGAAGTACGGTGCGAAGACCCAGCACACCCGCGGCAGGATCGCCGCGCTGAAGCGCGTGCAGATCAAGGAGCTGGTCGGCAGCCAGGTCGTTATCGGGCAGGCGTGGGTTTTCGAGGTCGAGGCGGTGACACCCGCCGGCCAGGGGCAACCGGTCACCGAGTACAAGCTGGACATGGAACGGTACAAGACGCAGGATCCCTCGATCACCCCGGAAAAAATCAGGGACCAGTTCACCAACTCGGGCCTGACCGTTACTGTCGGCGGCTCCGCCGGCAGCCCCACCCTCGTCGTCCGGGGGGCGAAGTTCTCGCAGCGCGGGGACTCCGGCGCGCCGATCGTCGATGACAGCCGTAAGGTGGTCGGCATCCTCACCAACGGCGTCCTCCAGCCGATCCTCGTCCAGGGTCAGAGCGCGCCGGAGGAAATTCTGACCGGTCGGTCGCAGGGCATCTTCATTGCCGCCGCCTTCAAGCACCTGAATGTCGAGATGGTTCCATCCGGCCGGGGCACCGCGGGCCGGTCGCGCGCGGTGCCGGGCATGCCGATCGCACGGGGCGGCCAACCGCCAGTGGACTGGTCGGCGGTCCACGCGGCGTGGAGCACCCTGGAAAGCAGTGACGAGGGACGTCGACTGGGCCCGTTGGTCCGTCGCCACATGGATGAGATCCGCCATCTGGTGCATCACAACCGCCGCGTGATGGTCACATGGCACCGCCACCAGGGGCCGGCGTTCGTCAACACCGCCCTGCGCAACGCCGACCAGCCGACATGGCCACTGCCCGAGGCCATTGACGGTGTCAGGCCGGTGGACGCCCTGCGTGCGATGCGCGATGTGCTCCTGGCCGAGGGCAGCGCGGCCCTGCGCGACGACATCGCCGCCTATCAGGAACACGTACTGGACCTGGCGCAGCGCACAACTTCACTGCATGCCCTACTCGACCTGCCGCGCCACCCGGATGTCTCGGATACGTCGGCCCCGGTCTGGTCACCGGGTTTGCGGATTGTCAATGCGCAGGGAGTACCGGGTGTCGCCGGTGCGCTCGTGCGCGACGCCGCGGGCCGGCCCCATCTGCTGGCCAACCACCATGTTGTCCTGGGCGCCGGAGCGCGGGCCGGTGACATCGTCTGGGCTCTGCCGCCGTCCGTCGACGGGGAGGACTACGCGGGGCAGGCCGAACCGGTCCGGCTCGGGCCTGCCCGTCGAGGCCACCTCGGCCGGGTGAACTTCGCCGGCGAGGACTGTTTCGTCGACGGCGCGCTCATCGAGCTGGACGGGACGCAGGACTATCCAGGCTGGTTGCGGCATGCCCTGGCTCGTGGCTGGCCCACGATGGTCACCCGGCCGGAACCGGGCGTCGACGTGTGCAAGCACGGGCCGGCCACCGGCTTCACGGAGGGCACTCTCCTCGATGTCGCCTACCCCGACCGGCCGTTCATCGACGGCCGCGAGTGGACCGCACCCGGGCAGTTGCTCGTCGGATCACACGATCCCGCCCTGGCATTCTCCGCACCCGGCGACTCCGGCGCGGCGCTGCTGGACGGACAGCTCCGCGTCGTCGGCCTGCTGTGGGGCGCCACGGCCAACGGCGACGGTGTCGCCTGCCCCATTGAGCCGTTGCTGCAGCGCCTCGACGTCACCCTCGTGGCGGGCACCATGCCGGCCGATGCCGATTGTGCCGAGACGGTACGGGAGGGAGCACCATGAGCACGGTCGGAGGACGGCGGGCGCTCCTGCCACAGGTGCACCGAATGCTGCAGGGCGTACCGGGCGTGGTCGGGGTGGGCCTGGGCGTCGGCGCCGGCCCGGACACCACGCCGGTGTGGCGGGTGTACGTCAGCGAGGGTCAGGAAGGCGGCGGCGTACCGGACAGGGTCCTGGGACTGCCCACCCATGTGGTCGTGGAACGCCGGGCCACCGCCACCGCGGGGCCGCCGTTCATCTCCGCGGGGGCCAGCATCGAGACCAATCACAACAAGGGGCCGGGGGCCCTGGGGTGCTTCGCCCGTGACGTGAACGGCATGCCGGTCATGCTGAGCTGTTCCCATGTCCTGTTCCCGGGCTTCAGAGTCATCGACAAACTGGCCGTCCACTCGCCCGACTACAGCTCATGCTGTTCTGGGGGCCAGCGGGTCGGACGGCCGGTCTACGACCCGAACCGGAAGGCGCAGCCTGCGGAGGGCGGTGACTGGGTCGGCGGTTACCACGACGGCACGTGGACCGGCGGCTTCAACTGGATTCCGGCGAAGGTCCGTGTCATGGGCACCGTGGTGAACGGCCATGCCAGTGAGACGGACTGTGCGGTGGCACGGCTGGATCCCGGAGTCAAGTTCCACAACGCTTGGCAGGTGGCCATCGGCGGCTCGGTGGTCAGCATCCCGATCAGGGGAGCCGTCACCGAAGGGCTGGGCGTCGTCAAGGGCCCTCCGTTGGGCACCTTGCCGAGCCATGCGCAGTATGTGCGAATCTACAACGCGGTCAACGGTCGCTTGAAGTTCGGCACGATGCTGAGCAATTCGCTGTCCGAGCCCGATGTCGCAGATCCTGACCGGCTCATCTTCCGGTTCGGGATCTCCGACCCGGGCGACCGCGGAAGCGGCATCAAGACGAACGTCAACCAGTTCTTGATCCTGCCGCGGCCCAGCCCGGTGCCCGGGCAGTCACTGAGCGACAGTTACCGCAACGGCGAGGAGCTGACCTTCGAGGGCGGCGACTCGGGCAGCCTGGTGATCAACCACGAAAACCTCGCTGTCGCGATGATCATCCGCGCGGGCCCGCTCGAGCAGTACTTCAAGATCGACCGATCCGCGTTGGAATTCGCCAGTATCGGCAACATCGGCATCGCCACCCCCATCCAGAAGGTGCTCGACCACCTCCAGATCACAATCCCCCGCGTCGATGACGGCTGGTCCGATACCGCGCCCAGCGCCGGCGACACGATCCATATCTTCCCCGACCGGCCGGAGTCCGCCGTCGAGCTGGCCCAGCGGCGCGGCGTGGAGCGGCTGCGCGACGAGCTTCGTACGAGCGTCCGCGGGCGGCTGCTGCTGGGCAAGATCAGACAGCACCGGGCCGAGGCGCGGAAGCTGATCACCTCGGTGCGCCCCGTCGCCGCCGCCTGGCGGGTCATGCAGGGAGCGGCGTTCTACCACCACTGCGTACAGAGCGTCCGTGCCCCCGGACACAGCATCCCGACCGTCATCAACGGGGTGACACGTGCCCAACTGGTCGAGACGATGCTGCCACTGCTCGTCCAGCACGCCGGTCCCCGGCTGAGCCGGGACCTCGAACGCTACATCCCGATGGTCGCCGAGGCGCTGCTGCCGGTGGACACCATCCAGGACGTGCCGGCGGCGCTCGCCCGCCCGGGACGGCGGACATGAGCGGCGAGCGCGGCACCTTGGACGGGCTGGTCGGCCAGCTTGCCGCGCTGCTGTCGCCGCTGAGTGGGCTGACGCCCGCGGGGGCGCGGGAGTTCCTCGCCGATGTGGGTCTGCCACTGACGGACGCGCAGACGGCCTCCATCGCTCCCACGCTGAGCACCACCACCGGGTCTGTTGGCTTCCTCGTCGAGTTGCTGCGGGGGTTGCAGGAGGCGATCGACGCCGAGCGGTGGGACGAGGTCCTGCGCCGGGTCTTGCAAGCCGGAGGCCAGATCAATGCTGTCGTCTCCGGATTCGACGGGCTGAAGACCTCGCTCGCGGGCCTGAACCTGCCCGGCGCGGAGCCCATCCTGGCCAACCTGCCGGAGCGCTTGTTCAACCTGCTGCTCGCCCGCTTCCTGGGGGGCAATCAGGGTGTCAACGAGCTGCTGGAGTTCTTGGGTGTCCTCGTGCGCACCGACCGGAACGTCGGCCCGATCGATCCGCAGAAGCCGTTCTTCACCGAGAACGAGTTCCACCTCGACCGGATCGGCGGCTGGCTGCGCGAGCCGAACGTCCATCTGGGCGCGTTGTACGACTGGGGCGCACCTGGGTTCGACGGCTCCAAGGTCCTGACCGTGCTGGACCGGCTCGCCGCCTACGCCGGGCTGCCGTCGCTGTACGACAAGACCGCCACGCCCCCCACCCTGGACCTGCTCTTCGCCTCCCTCACACCGCGGACCGGCCTCGATCCGCGTGGCATGGCGGTGGAACTGCCCCAGGGATTGACGAAGGGAACGATCGAGCGCAGCGGTGAACACTGGACGCTCACGCTGCGGCTGGACGCCGACGTACCGGCGGACACCACGCTGGTGTTCCAGCCGGGCAAGGCCCGGATCGAGCCGCCGCAGGGCGCGACCGTGCAGGGCACGGCCGAAGTCGTTCACAGCTACCGCCGCGAGCCCGGCGATCCCGTACCGCTGCTGTCACTGCCCGGCGGAAGCCGGGTGACGGCCGAGCAGATCGATGTGGTCCTCCGGCTTCGGGCCAGGCCCGACGGAACCCTCGAAACCCAGCTCGGCGCACTGCTGCAGCGCGGCAAGGTGCACATCCACCTCGACGGTGGTGACGGGTTCGTGGCCACGCTGCTGGGCGGGGTGCGGATCGAGAGCGACTTCGAACTGGGCGCCGCGTTCAGCCCGTCCGACGGGCTGCGCTTCGAGGGCAGCGGCGGTCTGGAGATCCAGCTCGCCTCCCACATCAGTCTCGGCCCGGTCGACCTGTCCGCGCTCACCCTGCTCCTCGGCGTACAGGACACCACCTTCACCCTCGGCCTCACCACGGATGTGAAGGCCGCCCTCGGCCCGGTCACGGCGGCTGTCCAGGGGCTGGGCACCGAGATCCCGCTCGTTCTGGCGCCCGGCGGCCAGGGCAACCTCGGCCCCATCGACGTACGGCCCCGGTTCAAGGCACCCAAGGGCGTCGGCCTGTCCATGGATCTGGACGTCGTCCGCGGAGGCGGCTTCCTGTACTACGACCCCGACCGCGGCGAGTACGCGGGATCCCTGGAGTTCCAGCTCGCCGGGTTCATCGACGTGAAGGCGATCGGACTCATCTCCACCCGGATGCCGGACGGTTCGCAAGGGTTCTCACTGCTGATCATCCTCACGGCCGAGTTCGGCGGGATCGGCCTGCAGTTGGGGTACGGGTTCACCCTGCTCGCGGTGGGCGGACTGCTCGGCCTGCATCGAGGCATGAACCTCGGTGCCCTGGCGGAAGGCGTGCGCACCGGCACCGTCGAGTCGGTCATGTTCCCCAAGGACGTGGTGTCCAACGCGCCGCGCGTCCTCAGCGATCTGCGCGCCTTCTTCCCTCCCGAGCAGGGGACGTTCCTGGTCGGTCCCATGGCGAAGATCGGCTGGGGCACGCCCACGCTCATCAGTGTCTCCCTCGGAGTCGTCCTCGAAATCCCGGGGAACGTCGCGATCATCGGTGTGCTGCGCTGCATCCTGCCGAGCAAAGAGCTGCCGCTGCTGGTCCTGCAGGTCAACTTCGTCGGCGCGCTCGAGTTCGACAAGCAGCGCCTGTGGTTCTACGCCCAGTTGTTCGAGTCCCGCATCCTGCTCATGACGATCGAGGGCGGGATGGGCCTGCTGGTCGGCTGGGGGAGGGGAGACCTGGTCCTGTCGGTCGGCGGGTTCCACCCGTCCTTCACCCCGCCGCCGCTGCCGTTCCCGGTACCACCGCGCATTTCGGTCGACATCATCAACCGGCCCCTCGCCCGCATCCGCGTGTCGGGCTACTTCGCCGTCACCAGCAACACCGCGCAGTTCGGCGCCCGAGCCGAACTCGCCCTCGGCTTCGAGGAATTCGGGCTCCACGGACACCTCGCCTTCGACGCGCTGTTCCGGTTCTCGCCCTTCGCGTTCGTCATCGACGTCACGGCCGGCGTCTCGCTCAAGGCCTTCGGTGTCGGACTGTTCAGCATTCACCTGAGGTTCCAACTGGAGGGCCCGGCGCCATGGCGGGCGCGGGGGCGCGGCTCGATCTCGCTGCTGTTCTTCGACATCTCCGTGGACTTCGACCTGACCTGGGGGGACAGTCACAATCCCACCCTGCCGCCGGTCGACGTCCTGCCTCTGCTCAGCGACGAGATCGGCAAGGCGGAGGGCTGGCAGACCCAGCTGCCGACAGGCGGGACGAATGCCCTGGTCAACCTGCGGACGCTGCCCAGCACGGACCGTCTGGTGCTGCACCCGCTGGGCACGCTGTTCATCCGGCAGCGCCTCATCCCGCTCAATGTGCGCCTCGACCGCGTCGGCGCCCAGCGACCGCGCGACGGCAAGCGGTTCGCCATCGAGCCCGTACCCGACAGCGGCCTGGTGCGGGTGTCGGTCCCCGACGACAAGTTCGCCATGGCCCAGTTCCAGGACATGGACGACGCGGCGAAGCTGTCCCGCCTGCCGTACGAGGACCAGGACGCGGGCCTCGAACTGGCCGCAGTCCAAGGAGCCCTCGCGTCCGCGCGCGCCGTGCGCCGCAGCGCCAGGTACGAACTCATCGTGACCGACAGCAAGGCCCGCCGGGCGGCGGCCGCCCGGGCCGTGAACGGAATGCGCCTGCCGGACACGACCACGGCCACCACGGCGAAAAGGCTCTGCAGGGTCAGTCCGGCCGTCTTCCAGCACCTCCTCGACGGCAGCAGCACCAGCCGCTCCTCCCTGTCGCGGCACGAGGCCGCCCTCCGCCAGCCGTACGCCGCGGACGACACCCTCCAACTGACGGGGCAACGCTTCGTCGTCGCCCACAAGCGCAACAATCAGCAGGCGTTCCCACCCGGTACCGCGACGTCTCAAGTGGGCGGGGGACCGGCGAGCTTCCGCAGCCGGACGACGGCCGACGAGGCACTCGTCGAATGGGTGGAGCAGGACCCCGCCCTCGCCGGAACGCTGCACGTCATCCCCGAGTCCGAAGCGACCGGCGCCACCGCGGTCCCCGGTGGCTGGTCCAACACCGCGGCGATGCCTTCCACCGTCGGCGCGGACTCGTCCACGGACGCCGCCGTACTGCTCTCCGGCAGCCGGGTACTGGTCGCGGGCGGCGCGGACAGTACCGGCGCCGCACTCGCCGACAGCACGCTGTTCGACCCTGTGACCGGTACGTGGACGCAGGCCGACAGTCTGAAGACCGGCCGCCGTCTGCACACCCTGACCAAGCTCCGTGACGGCCGCGTACTGGCCTTCGGCGGCCTGGGGGCCGACGGGACAGCCTTGTCCTCGGCCGAGCTCTACGATCCGCTCGCCGCCCGCTGGACCGTCGGCCCGACGAGCACACGCCCCAGCGTCCCCCGGTGGGGGCACTGCGCCACGCTCCTGGACAACCAGAAGGTACTCATCACCGGCGGCACGGGCACCCGCGCCCAGGGCGTGGGCGCGCTGACCTCCGCGGAGCTGTACGACCCGGCGACCGGGCAGTGGGAGGACGCCAAGCCGATGACCGACGCCCGCACCGGGCACCAGGCCGTGAAGCTCCGCAGCGGTCGGGTCCTCGTCATCGGTGGCGCGCTGCTCACCGGCCGCGGCCGGGCCGCGCTCGCCCACTGCGAGCTCTACGACCCCGCCACCGGAACCTGGACGCCCACCGGGAGCCTCACCACGGAGCGCGTCGGGCACCAGGCGACGCTCCTGTCCGACGGCCGGGTACTCGTCACCGGCGGTGACACCGTCACCGGCCGCCCCGGCGGCACGTACCGCGCCGGGAGCCTGGACAGCGCCGAGCTCTACGACCCCACCGCCGGCGTGTGGACGCCGGTCGCCCGCATGCCCGGTGGGCGCAGCCGCCACCGTGCCGTCCTGCTCCCGACGGGCAAGGTACTCGTCCTTGGCGGTACGGGCGGCCCGCGCTTCCACGCCGGTTACCGCGACGCGGCCACCTACGATCCCGCCGCCGACGCCTGGAGCCGTACCGGCGCCCTCACCACCGGCCGCTGGGACTTCGCCGCGCTGGTCCTGGCCGACGGGCGCGTCCTCGCCGCGGGCGGCCGGGTCCTGACCGGAGCGGCGGCTCCCGGCCAAGGGCGTGACGTCCTGACGGCCACGGCGGAGATCTTCACCCCATGAGCCCCTGCAGTACCGGGCCCCTGACGCCGATGCACTCGATGAACGCGATGAAAGGTTTGCGGCCATGACCAGCACCACCTTGGCGGCCATGGGCCGGTGGACCGGCACCGGTGCCCTGCCGTCGGCCGCCGCCTGGTACGGCCGGCACGACCACGCGGTCGTCCTCACCGACAACAAGGTCCTTGTCATGGGCGGGCAGGACGGATCGGCCGCGGCGCTCGCCGACGCCGCGGTCTACGACCCGAGTACCAAGACATGGACCGCCACCGGAAACCTCCGGACGCCCCGGCGGCTGCACACCGCGACCCGACTGCCCGACGGCAAGGTCCTGGTCGCCGGCGGGATCAGCGGATCGGCACAGTTCCCGGCGCCGGGCCTGGCCGCGGCCGAGATCTACGACCCGGTGGCGGGCACCTGGAGCAGCACGGGAAGCATGCACACCGCCCGCTGGGGCCACAGCGCCGTGCTGGTGGGCACCAAGGTCCTCGTCGCGGGGGGCACGACCATCCGCTCCGCCCAGTCGGTGAAGGCGCTGCGCTCCGCCGAGTTGTACGACCCGGCCTCCGGGACCTGGACCGAGACGGGGGTCATGACCGACGCCCGCAGCGGCCACCCTGCCGTGGTGCTGGCCAACGGCCGGGTTCTGGTCGTCGGCGGCACCGTGCCCACGGCCCGCGACGAGGACACCGCCCTGGCGTACTGCGAGGTGTACGACCCCACCGCCGGGACGTGGAGCCCGACCGGCGCGCTGCTCGTGCCGCGCGCCCGGCACCAGGCCACAGTGCTGTCAGGCGGTGCCAGCGTGCTGGTGACCGGGGGCCGCGCGCCCGGCGGATCCGGCGACGGCACCTTCGACCCGTTCAGCCGGGCGAGCGCCGAGCTCTACGTCCAGGACACCGGGACATGGGCCGCCGTACCCGACATGCCCGGGGGACGCGGTCTGCACCGCGCCGTGCCGCTGGGCCAGAGCAGGGTCCTGGTCGTCGGCGGCAGCGACAACGCCCGCGACGACGTCGGATACGCGAGTGCGGTCATCTTCGACATGGCGACCCGTAGCTGGAGGCCTGCGGGGGGCCTGGCGACGGGCAGATGGGCGTTCACGGCCGTCGCGCTGTCGGACAAGCTCGTCCTGGTCGCCGGTGGTGTCGTACGGTCGGGGCTCGCCGCGGCCACGCCGGGCGCGGAGGAGCTGACGACGAGCGCTGAGATCTTCGACGTCGACGCGACGGTCACGACGTGACCGCCAACGCCTACACGTTCCTGCCGTGGCTGCGGTCCGGCATCGCCACCAGGATCACCACCAACCCGGTCGGTACGTCCCGGGCCACCGTTCCGGTGAAGCTGCGGGTCGCCGGTGAGGCCGTCGACGGGGGACCACCGGTCACGCGCGACGTCGAACGGACCGTTCAGATCTACGGGCCGGGCGATGTCATCGGCGTGGATCCCCGGGCGATCTCCCGCACCGAGCCACGGCCGTGGGTCACCAACGTCGAGCCCAACTACCTGGCGCACATCGAGTTCTACGACGAGGACTTCCCGTGGCGCTACAGCCCGGCCGCGCCCGACGCCACCACACGCCGACTGCTCCCCTGGCTCGCGCTGGTCGTGCTCGCTGGCGGCGAGGACTCGCGCGCCGACGGCCGGGCCGAGTTCGAGGACGGCACCGCCGCCGGCCGGCCGCTGCCGTTCATCACCGTGACCAAACCGGATGCCCTGCCCCCGTCCGGACAACTCGGGGCATGGGCGCACGTACACGTCAACGGCTCGCTCGACGCGCCCGTGTCGTCCGACGACATGGCCAACGTGCTGCCCGCGCTGGGGCAGGTGCTGCGCGACAACGCGGACCGCGCGTGTGCGCGGCTGGTCTGCCCGCGCCGCCTGGACCCGCACACGGGTTATCACGCGTTCCTGGTGCCGGCGTTCGAGACGGGGCGGCTGGCGGGACTCGGCCTGGATCCGGCACGTTCACCGGCGGCGTTGCATCCCGCCTGGAAAGGGGAGTACCCGGGCCAGGAGGCCCCGGGTCAACTTCCCTACTACCACCGCTGGTTCTTCTCCACAGGCAGCGCGGGCGACTTCGAGTACCTCGTACGGCTGCTGGTCCCCAAGGAGCCGCTCGATGCGAGCGTCGGCCGTCGCGACCTCGATGTGCACCGCTCGCCCGGCCCGGGCCTGCCCGGGATCACCGTGCCGGCCGAGTTGGGCGGCGTGCTCAAGCTCGGCGGTGCCCTGAAGATTCCCGAGCGCGTCGCGGACAACTGGGATAAGTGGGATAACCTCCAGGAACTCGGCTTCACGTACCCCCACCCCTTCCAGCAGGCACTGGCCGGTCTGATCAACCTGGCCGACGATTACCTGACGAGGACTCCGGCCACAGCGCACACCGCGCTCACGGCGACGAACCCGGCCGCACCCGCGGGCCAGGTCGACCCGGTCATCACCCCGCCGCTGTACGGGCGCTGGCACGCGCCGGCCTCACGGCTGCTGACCGACCGTAACGGCAACCCGGTCCCGCACAACCGCAACTGGGTGCACCGCCTCAATCTCGACCCGCGCTTCCGGGTCGCGGCGAATCTGGGGGCCGAGGTGGTCCGCAAGCGGCAGGAAGAATTCATGGCTGCCGCCTGGGCGCAGGTTGGCGAGGTACTCGCTGCCAATGCCCGGATCCGCGCGGCCCAACTGGCGCGTGAGGTCGGCGCCGTACTGCAGACCAGGCACCTGGATCCGCCATCGGCACCTGCCAGGGAGCCGGCAGCACCGTCCGGCAGGGCACTGACCCTGACGGCGCCCGCGCACGGACGCGTGGTCACCCGCTTCCCGGCCGCTCAGCCCCCTTCCCCAGCCGAGTCCACGGCCGCACCGCCGGCCGGGCCGGCCGAGCGTGTCGCCGTCGGCTTCCGCGTGGCCGAGAGCCGGGTCACAGCGGCGCCGCTGTCCTCGGCGATGCGCCGCATCACCCGGCCCGGATCACGGCTGATGCGCAGGTTGCCCTTCACCGAGCACCGACCGCCGCAGGCCCTGGTGCCGAGGATGGACGCCGAATCCGGCGGGGTCACCGCAGCCGCCCCGAAGGCGAGGCCTGCCGCCGTCGTCACACCCGCACAGCTCGACCAGGTGCTGCACGGGACAGGCCAGGCGGCGCAGGCCGCGGATCCCGTCGATCTGCTGCCGACGAGCCAGAACTTCCGCCTCACGCTCCCCGGCGACTCCTTCGTCCCCTCGCCCGGTGGTCCGGACAGCCCGGAGGCAGAGGCGTTCAAGGGCGCGTTGCGCGATCTGTACCAGGGCTGGGGCGACGCCGCCCTGGCCGGCCGGACCGGTCCGCGCCGACGGCTGCACGTCACCGACGCCACGGACGCGATGCTGGCCGGCCTGCGCGCCGACGACACCGTGCCCAGACACCTGCTCAGCTCGGTGAAGCTGCCGGAGCGGCTGGCACCCTTCGCCGAGCAGTTTCTGGAGGCCATGGCCTACCCGGTCCTGGACATGCCCATGTACCAGGCGCTGATCGACCAGTCCGTGGACCTGTTCATGCCCAATATCAACCGGGTGCCGCCGAACTCCGTCACCTTGCTGGAGACGGACCAGGAGTTCATCGAGTCCTACCTCGTTGGTCTCAACCATGAGATGGCCCGTGAGCTGCTGTGGCGCGAGTACCCCACCGACCAGCGGGGCACACCCTTCCGGCAGTTCTGGGACGTGCGCGCCGTGCCGTCCCTGCCGGGCGAGACGCCCGAAGAGCGCCGCGAGCGTCTGTACGACATCCCGCCGATCGCCACGTGGACCCGGGAGTCCAAGCTCGGCGGGCACGACAACCGCGACAAGGGCGAGCAGGAGAACGAGCTCGTGCTGGTGATCCGCGGCGAGCTGCTGAAGAAGTACCCGAACGCGGCCGTCTACGCCCATCGGGCCCGCTGGGAACCGAGCAACGCGCAACCCGACCCGACCAAGGAGCGCGTTCCGGTCGAGCTCGTCGATGAGGCGAACCCGTCACATGACGAGATCCGGCTGCCGTTGTACGAGGCCAAGGTCGAGCCCGACATCTACCTGCTCGGTTTCGACCTCACCTCCGACGAGGCCAAGGGCGAGGTGCCCCAGGGCAGCGCGGGCTGGTTCTTCGTCATCAAGGAGAGGCCAGGTGAGCCGCGGTTCGGCCTGGACGTCGCCCCCGCCACCACGCCACAGCGTGTTGAGGTCTGGAACGACCTGTCCTGGCCGGACGTCGCCCCCGGAGGAAAGCGGTTCATCGAACTCGGCGAGAACACCGTCCCCGTCGTGCTTCAGGAGTTCGACCAGCCGACGGAAGACGCCGAGAAGCAGGAACAGCACGTGGAGGATCTGTCCCTCCCCCTCTGGCACGGCGGCCTGAGCTCCGCCGACGTCGCCTACATCCTCTTCCAAGCACCGGTGCTGATGGCCGTACACGCACAGGAGATGCTGCCGTGACCACCTTCGACCCGCGGGCCGCGCTGCAGCTCAGCGACGACTTCCCGGTGCTGCTGGGCCCGGTCCGGATCGAGACCCGGTTCACCGCCACCGAGCTGCTCGTGCGCGTGTTCCCCGACGAGTGGTCGGTCGACGCGTTCGAACCCCGGCCCACCGCCGCCGAGGTCGCCGCGCTCGACGCCTACTGGATCGCGGTGTGGCGGGCCGGCGGTGATCCCGCGGCCGAGTCGGCCGCCTGGCGAGAACTCACCGAGCGCATCCCGGCCGGCCGGGCCGACTGGCTGCTGAGGGCTCGCCGTCCCGCCAATCCGTCCGAGCAGCCCACCGGGGTGCCGCGCGACACCACCGTGCTCGTGGTCGTCACGCCCCAAGCCGTGGCGGCCGACGACCGCGAGCCGACGGTCACGTACTGGACGGCGGTCTGGCGGGCACACGGAGACCGGGCGAGGATCCGCGCCGCCGACGCGGCACTGCTGGCGGCGGTCGGCGTCACGCGCGCGGATGAGACTCGGCGACGGCGTCCGGTCGGTGTGGACACCCCGGCGGCGGGTGCCGGGGACGACGTGCTGGTCACCTTCCTAGTGCTGGCGCCGCTCCCCGAAGAGGACGTCAGCCCCCGGTCGTGGACCCGGGCGGCACGGGCACGGCTGCTGCCCGACCGGTTCACGGCGATCGGGTTCGTCGGCGGCGAACAGGTCTTCTGCGAGCCCGGCAATGCAGTGCCTGCGGAGCTGGCCGTCAGCCCGGATCCGTCATCCGCCGACAAGCCCGAGGTCAACGAGGAGACCGGCGCGCTCAAGGTCCCCGCGGAACTGCGCTGGCTGACGGAGTTCGAGGCCGCCGTCGACGTCGGCATGGGAATCCGGATCGAGCTGAAGGACTCCTTCCGTAACGGTGTCGACCGGCTCCTCGTGTTCGGCGTACGGCAGGACAGCACCGCCCAGCAGACGGCGACCGACCTGGCAGACCTGATCACCCGCCACCTGCGCAGTCCCGCCGGGTTCAGCCTGCTGCCGCAGGGCACGGTGACCAACAACAGCGAGCAGGCCTCCGCCGGCCAGAACCCACACGAGGAAGCCGAGGCCGTGCGGCGCACCACCTACGGAGCGCAGGTCTCCGCCGCCTCCGAGGACTGGGCGGTCAAGACCGACGGCCAGTGGTTCGCCGAACTGCTGGGCCTCGACCCTGCCGTCATGACGGGGGTGGCCAACGCCGACGGGACAGACCAACGCGACGCCCGCGCCGCGAACATTGCTCTGTGGCCGGTGACCTGGGGTTCGTACCTGCAGACCATGCTGCATCCGGTGATCCCGCCCAACGTGGTGGACGAGACCCGCCGGTTCTTCGTCCGGCACGTGTCCGGACGCGGCCCGGTGCCCGCGGTCAAGATCGGACGGCAGCCGTACGGCATCCTGCCCACCACAGCCTTCTCGCGGCTCACCCATCCGCTGACCGCCACGCACCGGCGTGCCCTCAACAGCCTGCTGTCTGCGGCGGCCGAGGACTGGCAGGCTGCCGTCGCACAGGTGTCCTACCTCGGCAAGCACACCGGAGCCGGCACTTCCGCGGCGGATCCGCATCAGATGCTGCTCGACATCCTGGCCCTGCACCCCACCTCGGTGGAGTACTACCAGCGCTACGCGCAGAGTGTCGAAGACATCTATAACCGCGAGAACTTCAACAGCGGCGGCCCCAAGGTGGTGCCCGCCCTGGACAGACTGGACATGCCGCGGCCCATCCGCGATCTGCTGCGCCGGCTGGGCCACACGGGTGCCGCTGCGCCCGATCCCGATCTGATCCGCCGTCTGTTCGTCGAGGAGCAGCACCCCCTGCTGGGGCCCCTCGTCGACGACCGGCCACTGTCGGAGACCGACAAGGTCCGCGGCTACCTTCCGGACGGGCGCAACTACCTGCGGTGGCTGGCCGACCACGCGGGTAGCGACCTCGAGACCATCCGGCTCGAACGGGGCTTCACCGACGACCGGCCCCCTGCGGCGCTGCTGTACCTGCTGCTGCGCCATGCGGTTCTGCTCGGCTGGGAGGACACCGCACGGAAGCTGGCCGCGGCTGCGGGCGAGACCCTGTCCGCCGCTGATCCCCTGTTCATCCACATCCGGAAATCCGCACAGCCCCAGCCCAGCGAGAGCCGCTTCCGCAAGCTGTACTCCGCCGACCCCCGCATCACGAACCACCCCACGAAGCTGGTCGTCGACCACATCCCCGGCATCCTCGGCACCCACCCCGCCACCGAGCATCTGGCCGAGCAGGCCGATGCCCTCGGCCGGCTGGCGGACCTGCCCACCGCACGGCTGGAACGCGTCCTCGCCGAACACCTGGACTGCGCCACCTACCGGCTCGACGCCTGGCGGCTCGGACTGGTCAACGAACGGCTCAGCGAACTGCGGTACGGGCCCGCCGGGACCGACCCGGCACAACAAGGGGTACACCTCGGCGCGTACGGGTGGCTCGAGGACGTCCGGCGGCGGCGCACGCCGCTCGCCGAGGTGCAGCTCAGCGGCAGCCTCGCGGAGCTGTTCCAGCCCGCCGGATCCACCCCCTTGCTGCACGATCCCCGCAGCGGCGGCTACATCCACGCCCCGTCGCCTGCACAGGCGACCACCGCGGCCGTGCTGCGGGCGGGCTACGTCGCCAACGGCTCGCCCGACAACCCGGGCTCCTTCGCCGTCAATCTGAGCTCCGAACGCGTCAGGGTCGCACTCGGCCTCCTGGACGGACTGCGTCAGGGCCAGTCGCTGGGCGCACTGCTCGGCCATCGCTTCGAACGGGGCCTGCACGACCGCCATCCCGAGGCCGAACTGGACAAGTTCCTGCCGGCGCTGCGGGGGGAGTTCCCGCTGCGCTCCGGCAAGCTGTCCGACGCCGGTCCCGGCACGGCCCTGGAGCTGATCGAGGCCCGGAACGTCGTGGACGGCCTCGCGCTGGTCCGCCGAGCGACACGCGAACCGGCCTTCCCGGAATACCCCTTCGGCGCGACCGGGATGCCGGAGGCTACCGAGGCGGAACAGCAGGCCATGAACGCCGAAGTGCGGAACCTGCTCGCCATCCATGACGCGCTGGCCGATCTGGCCGTTGCGGAGGCGGCCCACCAGACCCTCGCCGGAAACACCGAACGTGCCGGTGCCACCCTCGACGCCTACTCCAAGGAGGGCTTCCCGCCCGACCCGGCGGTGGTGCAGACGCCCCGCAGCGGAATCACGCTCACCCACCGGCTGGGCTTGATGCTGACCCCCGGGCTGGGCCCCGACCACGGCTCCGGGATGTTCCAGGGGCGCGGTCCACGGGCCCAGGCCGAGCCGGCCGTCAACGCCTGGCTGCCCACCCTGCTGCCGCACCAGACGAAAGTGGCCGCCGTGGTCAGATGGGAAGACCCGGTCGACAAGGAGCCACGCAGCCGCGTGGTGACGCAGGCCGACATCGGACTGCAACCGATCGACATGCTGTGGGGCGTGCGGCCGAAGGACGACGCGGCGATGACCGACCTCGACGACCGGATCATCGGCTTCGTCGTCGCCAAGGACCGGCCCCGTCCCGACGCCGACCTCACCATCTGTCACACCGAGCGCGTCGACAACAAGGTGACCTTCTTCGAACTCTCCTCCCTCATCACCGCGCTGCGCACGCTGCTCACCACATCGCGACCCCTGCGGCCGACCGACCTGGTGCCGGCCGCCGGAGCCCAGCCCGTCGACCGGAGCATGGACGACTCCGTCTCCCTGTCACGGGCGCGACCCGCCGCGGTCCGCGCGTCCCTGGACAAGCTGCGCCAGGACACCGCCGACTATCTCGCCACCCTGACGCCGCTGTACCCGCAGCCGCCCGCCGAACCCGACCGCACGGCCATCGTCGACGGGATCGACACTTTCCTGACCGGATACGGCCACCTCGTCGTCACAGCCGCCGGCTTCGGCATGGTACGCAGCGGCTGGGGCGAGATGACCCTGTGGCGGCGCGCCGTATACGGCGATGTGCTGGCCGCCGTCAAGCAGACCGCGGACCGCATGGGCCACGCCCTCGCCTCCGCCGACGCCCTGATCGCCGCCTACGACCGGCTGCCCTCCTCGGCGACCACCGACGAGCGCTTCCGGTTGCTGCAACAGGCGGAGTGGCTGCTCACCACCCGGCCGACCACCCCGCGCCCGGCTAAGCCCGCCCAGTTGCGCGCCGCCGTCGGGACCACGCGCACCGCCTTCAACACCCGCCTGCAGGCACTGCGCGCACTGGCCTCGACGACGAGGAAGACGGTCAGCGGACTGCTCGCCGATGTCACCGCACTACTCCCGCTGACCGAGTTCGACCGGACCGGACTGGAGCTGACACCGTTCCACGACCGGATCGTTGCCTTCGGCGCGGACCTCCTGGCTCGGGCACAGGCGCTGCACGGCGAAGTCATCACCCGGCTCGGCGACGCCGACAAGGCCCTGGCCGCCTACGATCAGGCGCTGACCGGCCCGGACCAGGTTCACGCCGCGACCGAGGCGCTCCAGGCGATGCTGGGCGACGACGCCCTCGCCGTACCCGAGTTCACCGCCCCCGATCAGGTCCACTCGGACTGGCGGAAGTCTCTCCACGACAGCGACAAGCTCGTGGCCCACCTGGTCCAGCACCACGGGCGTGACTTTCCGGTCGACGACTGGGTGCACGGCATCGCACGTGTGCGGGACAAGCCGCGGCTGTGGGAACAGGCCGTCCTCCTTGGCGACGCGCTGCGCGGCCCGGGCGGCGGCCTGCTCGGCGATCTCACCGGCTGGGAGGAGCCCGAACTCGTACCGGTCCAACTGCCCTACCGTCAGAACGACCACTGGCTCGGCATGGAGTTCGCGGCGGACACTCTGATCGACGAGGACCGGTTGATGTTCACCGCGCACTACGCACCCGTGCCGGTGGTGGGCGCCAATCGTCACTGCGGTCTGCTGCTCGACGAATGGACGGAAGTCGTCCCGGCACAGAAGGAGACCACCGGTATCGCTCTGCACTACGACAACCCCGACGCCGAACCGCCGCAGGCGATGCTCCTCGTCGCACCGCCGGCGAAGACCGGCACCTGGAGCGGCGACGACCTCATCACGGCGGTCGGTGAAACCCTCGACCTGGCCAAGACGCGAGCCGTAGAGCCGAGCCATCTCGACACCACGGCGTACGCGCATCTGCTGCCGGCGACCGTGATGTCAGCTACCCGGCGGCCGATCACCATCAGCACCGATCTCGCGCTCTGCAACCTGCGAGGAAAGACCCATGTCTGAGCCGCCCCGCATCCGGGACCTGCGTACTGCGCTGGCCGACCGCACGTTCCCCACCGTCGGCCTCTGGAACCGCATCGAGGGCCGGCCCCGTACCACCGACTTCGACCGGGCGCTGCGTGCCGAGGTCCGCGACCCGCTGTGGCTGCTGACCCGGCAGTGGCAGCTCGGGGAGTACCGGGGCACGGACGCGGGCTCCGCGGTGACGGCGACCTACTCAGTGGCCACCACCACCCCGTCCCGCTTCCGGCCCGCCTCGGCCACGGCCGAGAGCCTGCCCGGCGACCGGCCGCTGGAGACGCTGGCCGAACGGCGCGCCCTGCCCTTCGCCTTCGGCACCGACCGGATCTCCTTCGACCTGCGCCTGGCGATCGGACGACGCTGGCTCAAGCTGCTCGGGCGGCGGCTCGGGCTGCGGCACCTGCGCGCCGACTACGTCAAGAAATACTCGATCAAGCTGCCCGACCCCAAAGCGGACACCGACACCCCACGAGTGGCCCACCCGGAGGTTTGGTCGGCACTGCAGGCCGTCGCCGGCCGCCGTATGGACGGCTACGAGCTCTACCGCCACATCAAGGTGGACAACGGCCGTGCCTCGGACGGCATCTCCGTCCCGGCATCGCAGCGCGCCGAGCTCGACAGCCTCGGCACCCGGCTCGTCACCTGGTTCGACGACCTGATCGACCAGCCGGACGACCACGGCACCTGGGACGCCACCCGACTCGAGCACCGGTTCTCCATCGCGGCCGCCGCGGCCGGGGGCGGCGAGAAGGTCCTCACGGCGCAGGAGTATCCTGGCGGCCTGCTGGACTGGCACGCGTTCTCCATCGACCCGGGCGGCCCCCTGGGCGGGACCACCGCGCCACCCGCGCCGGTCAACCGCACGGTGTTCCCCGCGCCGGTCCGGTACGCGGGCATGCCCCTGCCGCGATGGTGGGCACTGGAGGATGGCCGGACCAACTTCGCCGGGGTACAACCGGACAGTACGGACCTGGCACGCCTCATCTTCCTCGAATTCGCCCTCGTCTACAGCAACGACTGGCTCCATCTGCCCTGCGACATGCCGGTCGGGGCACTGGCGTCGATCCGGGGCCTGGCGGTCACCGACGTCTTCGGGCAGCGGCTGTGGATCACTCCGGCCGGCAGCGGCAAGGACGAGGACTGGCAGCGCTGGTCCATGTTCACCCTCGACACAATCGGTGACGAGAACGTCGCCGCGGACACTTCCGTGTTCCTGCCGCCCAGTGTCCCCAAAGTCGCTGAGGGACCGGTGCTGGAGGAGGTCTCCCTGATCCGCGACGAGAACGCCAACATGGTCTGGGGCCTGGAGAAGACCGTCCGGCTGGCCACGGGAGAAGGCCGGCGGGGCAGCGAGGTGGCCGCGGAGGTCCTCGCTCACAGGCAGCGGTTCATCCCCGCCACCGCACCGGACACCCCGCTCGCGCCGATCGCCTACCGGGCCATGAACACCGTCCCGGAGCACTGGATCCCGTTCATCCCCGTACGCGTCCCCGGCAGTGACCGCGCCATCCGCCTGCAACGGGCCGCCCTGCCCAGCGCCATCGACGGCAAGCCGGTGCGGCCCCGCACCAGCCTGTTGCGGGAGGGGTTCGACGCCGGACAGCCCTACTTCATCAACGAGGAGGAGGTGACGCCGGCAGGCACCAGGATCGCCGTCTCCTACAACCGCACCCGCTGGCACAACGGCCGGGTGTCCGTGTGGCTCAGCGCCTGCCGCGGCCTCGGCCGCGGGGAGGGCTCCAGCGGGCTCTCGTTCGACACGCTGGTCGACACCTCCGCCTGACCGACCGGCGGCCGAAGGCACGGGCCACCGGCTCCCCAGCGATCGGAGCATCGGTGCCGAGCATGAGATGGTCCTCCAGCGAAGGGGGCACACAAGCGTGTGCTGGTGTTATCTACGTTCGGAGCCATTCACCGAGGTTGGGCACGTCAGGGAAGTTACGAGCCGGTTCTGCGTCCCGCCCGCTCCGCGGAGCAACAGGTAGGTCTGGACTGGGCCCCGCCGGATCGAGCTGGCCTCGGTCCTCATCGCCTCTCTCGCCCGGATTGCTGGGCGGCCGCCGCCGACCGAGCCGCGCACCGCCGTGAGCCTGACGGGCCCCGTCCGTGTTCGTGGTCAGTCGGCCTGGGTCTCGATCAGGTAGAAGGGGGCCGCTTCCACCAGCGGGGTGACCGACACGACGGACAGTCCCGCGCGGTGGCACACTTCCTCGAAGTCCTTGCGGGTACGTTCCCGCCCACCCAGGTTCACCAGCATGTTGAGGTCGCTGAGGTAGGTGATCCCGCCGTCCGCGGCGTGTGCGGCGGCGCCCGTACCGACGACTTCGGGAAGTACCGGCTCCACGATCAGGATGCGGCCGCCGGGTGGCAGCACCTTGCGGCAGTTGCCGAGGATCGTGACCGCCTGATCGTCCGACCAGTCGTGCAGCACGCTCTTGATCAGGTACAGGTCCGAGCCGCCGGGCACGGAACGGAAGAAGTCGCCGGCGGCCAGGGAGCAGCGCCCCGCCACCCCGTGCCGGTCCAGCGTCTTCGGTGCCTGGGCCAGGCCGTCCCTGGTGTCGTGGAGGACACCGGTGAGCGCCGGATACGCGGCGAGTACGCCGGCCAGGACGCTTCCGTCACCGCCGCCGACGTCGGTGACCGAGGTGAAGCGGCCGAAGTCGTAAGCGTGCGGCAGCACGGCGGCCGTCTCCTCGGAGGCCTGGCTCATCGCGGCGTTGAAGTCGGTGGACAGCTCGGGGTGTCGGCCGAGATGGCTGAAGAAGTCGGTGCCGAAGACGGCGTCGAACGCGATCCCGCCGGTGCGCACGCTGGTGTCCAGGTCGCCCCAGGCCCGCACAATCGCCGGGTCGGTGAACATCCGGACGAACGAGGCGAGCGAGTCGGGACGGCCGGAAGCGAGGAGGGCGCCGGCCGGAGTCACTGAGAACGCGTCGGGTTCGTGCTCCTTCATCAGGCCCAGACCGGCGAGGGCGCGCAAGAGCCTGGTCATGGGCTGGTGCTCGGCTCCCGCGTCGGCGGCCACCTCGATGGCCGGCCGCCGGTCGTCGCCGAGTAGGTCGAAGACTCCCAGCCGCACCGCGGCGCGCAAGGTCTGCGAGGCCATGCTGCCGAAGGCGAGCTGGACGATCAGGCCTCGGTCGGCCATGGCCTCTTGGGTGACCGCTGTGTCCATGGTGCTCATATGACTTCCTTCCTCATCTGGATTGGTGGCTGTGATGTCCGGGGGTGCAGGTCAGATTCCGGCCAGGGCGCCGGGCGTGCATCCGGCGAAGGCGAGGACGTCGCGGTGGAGGTGGGACTGGTCGGAGTATCCGTGCGCCAGGGCGACATCCGCGGCGTTTGTGCCCTCGCGCAGGGCCCGGGCGGCCCGGTCGAAGCGGACGAGCATGGCGGCGCGCTTGGGGGTGAGGCCGATCTGGGCACTGAACCGGGACCACAGCCGCTTGCGGCTCCACCCGCAGGACGCGGCGAGGTCGTCGACCCTGACCCGGCCTCCCCGCGCCACGATCGTGTCCCACACACCGGCGACTTCAGGCGTCATCGCCGGGCCCCGGGCCGCCCGGCGGGCGAGGAACTCGCTGACCAGCGTGAAACGTTCCTGCCACGCTGTGGCGGCGACCACCCGTTCCCGGAGCAGCCGTTCCTGCCGCCCCCACAGGTCCTCCAGGCCGACGACTGCCCCCTCCAGTTCGTGCGGCGACACACCCAGCAGCCCATAAGCGGCGGCAGGCGTCAGGCACATCTCGATGCACTCGACGTCCCGGCCGCGGATCCGCGCGGACCCGGGCGACAACGACGCGACCAGGCTCGGGTTACGGTTCGGGCTTGTCGAGGGCCGATGCCCGGTGCCACCCTCGACCGTGAACGGGTCGTCCCCCAAGCCGATGACAAGGACCACGGCAGGCTGGGGGAGCACCCGCAGGTCCAGCGCCCGGCCGACGCGATCCCTGAACCCTGCCATCCGGACACCTTCAACGGGAGGCGTGCCGCCGGGCCGCGCCACTTCCCACCCACTGTCCGCTCCACGGTCGCCGCCGGCACTGCTGTCCCCGGCCCCGGCTCCGGCCTCGGCATCCACCTCGTCGCTGTGCATGCGCTAACCCTGACGGACCCCGGGCTGCCCTGTCTTGGAGAAAAATTCCGCTGGGCCGACGCACGGAGCGGCGAGCGGCCATGAAGCAGTGTCCGGCGCTCACGATCATGGAGATCAGATGGGAGGAGGAAACAAGCGGCTCAAGGAGCAAGAAGCATGGGATCCGGGCATGCTCCCCGCCGCGCACCAGCGCCTCAAGCAGGCCGCCACCGCACTGCCCGCATACACCGCTGCCCAGCCCTTTGTCGCCGCGTTGACCGAGCTGGTCCAGGCACAGGCCGACACCACCGGCTTCGTCACGCTGCCCTGCTGGGCGGAGATCTGACGCTTCAGCGGTGATTGGTTCGATGGCCGCTCTGTTCACGTCCATGGCCGGCCCTGGCGTTCTGATCTCGGAGTGGAAGAGATTTCCGCCGCGAAAGCGACGCTCCCCCTCACCCGGACCAAGCTTTTCGCTCCTGGCCCCTGCCCGCTGCGGCACAGCCTCCCAGCCGCCGCACCGCGGCATCGGCGCGGGTGGTTCGCCCGTCGGGCGGGATGGTGCGGTGGTGGAGGTGGCCGAGCGCGAGGAGGACCCAGATCTCTGCGAGGGAAGGCACGGTGAACCGCAACGGCCGCGGGCCGATGGAGTCCGACACCGCCTCCAGCCCGCCGTCGCCCCGCCGGGCAGCGAGAAGGAAGCGGGCGGCGCCGACAGCCAGGCCGGGGTCGTCCTACCCGCACGCGGCGATCAGGCCATAGGCGGTGAAGACGACATCACGGGGCTTTCCCGCCGGCTGGCCCCACCCGCCGTCCCGGTTGCGGCCCTCGCGCAGCAGCGTGTCGGTGCGCCCCCATCATCCGCCGTACCGGCTCGGACATCAGGCGAGGGTCGCAGCCGGCGGCGAGGCGGGCGCGGAAGAGGGTGTGCAGGCTGCTGCTGCTCCAGTCCGGCGGAAAGGCCCCGTTCCGGCGCTGCTCGCTGGCCAGGAAGCGCAGTGCCTTGTCACGACCGCCTGGTGTACGAGCCCATGGGTGGTGATGGCGTCGACGGCCGCGGCCGTCATGGACGCCTCCGACGGGGCGTCGGCCACGTACGTCGGGAAGCCGCCGTCCGGCCCCTGGACAGTAGGGAGGGAGTTGATGCCGCGGCGGACAGGTTCGCCGTAGCGGACGGCATCCAGAGTGTGGAGGAACTGCACCGCCACGGATGTGCAGTCGACGTCGGTCTGATGCGACAGGTCGGTGGAGGAGCACTGGCGGAGTGCAGAGCGACCCCACCGGTGGCGGTGCACCAGGTGCCGGTGTCGGTGATGTACGGGACCCCTTGTCGGGCCGCTGGTGGTGCAGCACCTTCGCGATGCCGGCGGCGACAACGTCTTCGGTGCCCGACAGCCCGGACAGGGCGTGCAGCGCCGACGAGTGGATGAGGACGTTGTCCTCCCACACATGCGGCGCCCACTGCGACTCCAGCAGCACCCGCACGTCCTCGTCGCTCACCCGCCCAGTGCGGCCGGAAGCTGCGGCCAGGACCGTCTTCACGCGCTCATCTGCACCTGCGCACATCTGTGCAGCCCCGCCTCAGCGCACGCCGCCTCATCCCACTCGGGCACGACACGCTCGTCGAGGATCGCCGCCAACATCCATACCAGCGCTCGCTTCCGGCCGGCCGTGAACGACGGAGCCGCGGCCACCCCCGCCGGCGGCCGCTCCGGCCGACCCCGCGCTGTCACCCCCCAGTCCGGCTTTCATCAGCACCCCCTCGACGCCCCGCGCACTGCGGGCCTGCCCTTCGAGATACCGCCGCACGGCAGCCGCCTGCACCGGGGCCGCGCCGGTCCGCTGCAGAAGACGCACCGCCAGCACCGACTCCAGCACCCGGCCGCGGCACGCATCCCGCAGCGCACCGTCCTCACCGATCCTCGCCACCAGCCGGTCCATCAGACCCTGCCGCAGGGCGTCGAGGCCCGGCGGGGAAGATCCCCGCATCCCACAGGCGCAGGCCAGACCGCTCCACAGCCACTCCACGGTCATTGCTCGAAGGGGGCAGAGCTGGCGCGGCCAGGCCCGCCCGTGGAGGAATGTGCCGCTGGCGCGTCAGCCGCCCTCGGCTCCGCCGCCGCCCGTCGCACCGGCACGCCTGTCGACACGGTGAACGGGAGGCGGGGGCTGCAGGGCGAAGCCCCAGGTCGATGACCCGGGGCTTCGTTCAGGAGTGGTGCAGGGAGGCCGTACATGCGCGCGGTGAGGGCGCAGGGCAGCTCCCGACAGGGGCTGTGGCCCCCTTACTGGTTGAGGACCTGCTCCACCTTGGCCGCTACGCGCTCGGCCTGGATGTCGCGGCCCTTCTCATTGGGGTGCGCGTACCACGGAAGCCACTGGCCGTCGCCGCCGATCTGGGAGTTCTCCAGCAGGCCGCCGATGCCCCGGTCGGCGCCGTCGCAGGCCGTGTTGTTGCCGGTGTCGTCGTAAAGGTTCACGAACTCGGCGTCGGGTACGCCGTCCTCATTGGCGTCGGCGGCGGCGACCTTCTTCATGACGTCGTTCAGCCGCTTCTGGACCTGGCCCAGGACCGGCAGGGCGTCCTTGGGGATGTCGGTGAACGGCAGTTCCGTCTGGCCGGGCGCCGGGGTCAGGCACTTGGTCGTGTCCTCGGGCACGAGCCTGGGGTAGCCGACCAGGACGCGCTTGGCGTCGGGGGAGAAGTAGCCTGTGCGGTCGAGCATCTCTTCCAGGTCCCATGCGACCTGCTCGAACCGGTCGTCCAGCCACTGCTTTCCGTCCCCGGACGTGAAGAACTCGGCACACTTGCCCGCCGGCTCGCCGGAGTCCACCGGTGTCCCGGGCAGCAGGTTGTGTGCCTCGCTGCGGAGCTTCGCGGAGCACTGCTTCAGGATGCTGGTGAAGCCCACCGTGTTGCCGCCCAGACTGCCCACGACCAACTGGGTGTCGGCCTTGAGGGCCTCCTGCTGCGGCGGGACCTTCATCTGGAGCGGCAGCTCCTGCTCGTTCCAGAAGTGGTGGACGAGTGCGCCTCCGCAGGAGACGTCCGACTGGACGTCGAGCGTGACGCCCTTGTCCGCGAGGCGTCGGGTGGCGACGGTGGGATAGTCCTCCTTCGCCTGGAAGCAGAGGAACTTCTCGCCCTCCTGGAAGGGTGCGATGCCGAAGTTGGCGGTGTACGAGTCACCGAAGAAGACGGTCGGTACGGGGTCGGCGGGCGCCGCGCCGGCGCTGCCCGCCGGGCCGGTGAGCGCCAGGCAGCTGTCCAACGCCACAGCCGCGGCGGCCAGCCGCCGTGCCACCGGAGATTTCGTCGTCTTACGCATGGCCTGGGACATGCCTGTGCCCTTTCGTCGATGCCCACGAGGGCGAGCAAAAAGAACGTTTTGTATTCAGCATGCGCGCAGCGTTATTCCCCCAGGTCGTGCGCGTCACACCTGGGCGTTCTTGGACATCCCCTGCTCTTGTGGCTATTTCGCCTGGTCGGCAGGACCGCAGGAGCGGCGGGGCCAGCCGGCCGCACGTGATGACGACCCGAAAGAGGAGGACCCGCCCGTCCGCCGCGCCACCTCCGGCAGCGTGACCGTGTACAGAAGCGGCGGAGGGTGTCCGGCGCGCAGCACGCCATGCCGCACTGAGGAGCGACCGACGGAGATGCGTACGGTGGCCGACACGGTAGCCCGCGCTTAATCGGCCAGAAGTATGTCTGCGGCGTGCCGCAGGTTAACTGTCCGTGGGTGGCGAACGTCGGCGAGCGGGTCTCATTCCTCCCCAGCCGGTCCTTGGCGAGCGTGTCGGCGGTGCGGTAACCGAAGCTGACGGAGCGAAACGGCGCCGGCCACCGCGCTGGTACGTCGCTCGGGCTCGGCTCAGGTGGTGCGGCGGTTGCCCTGGTCGTCGCAGGGCAGCTCGGCGGCTTTGTGGTTGGCGAGGAAGTCGCGGGTGGCCTGGCGTTCGGCCTCGGTGATCGCGGTCGGCTCGACGCTGATGATGCCGCTGAAAGGCCGGTCGACGTCCCGGATGATGCACAGGGTCGTGGCCAGCAGGGCGGTGATGACCACGAGGGACATCACCTGACCGCGGTTGTTGCGGCGGGGCAGGCAGATGCCCAGCCCGATGACGGTGACGGTCAGCGTCGCGAGCAGGAACCAGAAGATGGTGCTGGGGATGCGGTGGCCTGGGTCAGTCGTTCCTCACGTTCGTCGGAGCGTTTGTGGTCGGCTGCGATCAGCATGCCGAAGATGGGCTGGTCCCGCAGGGTGGCGAAGGTCCGGGGAAGTCCGTCGACCACACGCTGGGAGCCGGCGAGCCGTTGCCGTCGGCCATTGCCGGCCACTCCTGTGTGCGCACGGCGCGGGCGTAGCAGACAGCTTCGGCCTGAATGCGTCCCCGCTGGGCCGCAGGGGCGTACTCTGCGGTCTCGACGAACTGGTCCAGCGCTCGGGCCTCTCCACATGAAGCGACCGGCGTGACCAAGCCATTGACGGCCATGCCGGTGTCGTCGTCCTCGCTCAGCGGCCTGGGTCGTAGGAAGCGATTCGCGGCGAGGCCCGCGAGCAGGGCGGCAACGGTGACGACGTGCCGCAGATGAAGCGCCGCACTGCCAGCCGGATCACGACGCTCTGCCCACCGAGCGGCAGATTCTTCAGCCTGCCTGGTAGGAGCCGTGCACCCGGGCCGAGAAGCGGCCGCAGTTCGGACATGCCGCACCGGTCCCCGACCTCTCGCCTCGCCGTCACGTCGACCGTGCCGAAAGCGACGGACACCGCTACGACATCCACGTCGTCGATCCCGTCGAACACGAGAGAGTCCCAGAACGATGCGTCGCTTTGCCTGACCGGCACCGTCATCGGCCTCAGCCGAGCGTGACAGAGATTGCCCTAGAGCTGACGGAGCGTCACTCTCACCTGTCTGACGGGAGGCGTACGCGGTCTCACGCGAAGCCAGCCCCCTCACAATCGAACACCGATGTCCTATCTCGCTGAAGTCTGGTCGGGTCTCATCGATTCCTAATGCCGTTTGTCAAGCCGCGAGAGTGGTGGGAGGCGTGAGCTCGTCAGAGCGTCCGTCCCGCAGAAGAACGTCGGGAAGTTTGAGCGAGTACCCCCGGCACGTGAGTACGCGTACTCACGTGCCGGCGGCGGCTTGATCGGAGACTTGGTGCATGAGACGAACCTCGACCCTGACCAGCACAGTTGCCAGCTCCCACCGCCGCCCGTGGCTCACGCTCGCGGTCGCAGCTCTTGCCTCTCTGGCGCTCGCCGCCTGCGGCACTGTGAAGACAACCACCGACGGACCGCAAAGCAAGCCCGCTGACACTGCCGAGGTCCGGCCCAGCGTGGCCTTCACGGCGATGCTCGACAAGATCGCGCAGTCGTGTCCCCCCAGTGCCCCGCCAGAGGCGCCGCCGACCGGTCCGGCGCTGCCAGTGCCGCCCGGTGTGGTGGAGGTATCGCCAGACGTGGAGCCCATCGCCCCGACGGCGGGTCCCGAGGTGGAGTTGAACGCTCGCGACTGGTGCGCGAGCGCCCTCCATGAAGAGCGCATTGCCCAGGCGCTCTGGGATCTGGTGGATCCGACCCCAACCAAGGTCCGGACGATTCTGCACAACCTCGGCTACGTCGACGAGCGCATACACGACCTCAAGCAGTCAGGTGCGACCACGCGGTTCTTCCTCGACCTGCGTGACAAGGGCGGACGGCTCTGCTTGGAAGGCACGGCGGCCGGCGAGAACACCGTCGTCGACAAATGCGTAGCCCCCGCAACCGGCCCCTTCACGCCCGGAGAGCGGAAGCAGTAAACACCAGCTTGGCGTGATCGGAACCCGGCCGAGGCTACCCTCTTCGACCGCTCCCCAAGATCTGTGCCAGAACCGAGTTCCGACGGCAGATGTGCACGGTTTCGGGAGGTGCCCCGCCCGGGCCCCGGTCGATCGCGGCGGAGATGCCCGGCTGGTTATTGGTCTGCTTGGTCACGCGAGCGCCTCCAGGATCGGCGGGAAGATGGTCTGCTCAGGGATGAACCTCGAGAGGGACGTGATGGGCGCCCAGGCGACGTCCGCGCTTTCCAACGGATTTCCGGTTCTCCGCCTCGCCCATCAGGTACTCGGCCAACTGGTAGTCGGCGACTACCCCGGTTACCGGGTGGACGCGTGAAGGTGCTGCCTGACCGTGCAGCGGATGCCGGTCTCGGCGCGGGTCTCCTCGACCGCGACCACGGCGGGCGTCTTGCCGCGTTCACCATGCCGGCCGGCAACTGCCACGAGAGGGCAGGGCCGTCCGTGAACAGCGCACCTACAAGGTCCGCATCCCCGCGGGCATCATGGACGGCCAGGAGATCCAGATCCGTAAACTCGGCGGCCCCGGCAAGCATGGTGGCGCGCCAGGCGACATGTACGTCACCGTGCGCATCGCCGACTGGTAGTACGACCGCGCTGTATTCAGCCAGGTCCGATGGCTTTGTGCCATTCATCAGCAACCGGCCTCCAACGTCACCGGCCCCCGGCTACACAAGAAGGCCGAGGTGGCGCGTTGCCGTCCGCGCATGGTGAGGGCCGGTCGTGGGGGGGGGGCTGGACGGTTGCTGACCATCAACGTGGCGGTGCTGCTCAGCGTCATCGTCGTCCTGCGGCTGCGGCTGCGGCTGCGGCGGCGTACGCAGGCCCGCAGCCGCTCCGACGAGAGGATGACCGTCGTTATCGTCCTGGCGCTCGGTGTCCTGCTCGCGCCCACCCCGGTCGGCCAGGGAACCCAGGACATCCTGGGGCATCTCGCGAGCGGCGTCACGCAGGCCAGCCGATGAGCCCCCGCCCGCGCAAGGGACGGTTGGCAACGGCCCGGCGCCCGCCGGCACGGCGGCGTCCGAGGGGGCCGAACAAGCGGCGGCAGCGCGCGGAGGACCGGCTGATCGGTCTCCTCGCGGCAGCAGCCTTGGCCGTCGGCCTGGTGGTGGCCGTCGTCAACTGGCTGCTCGCCCACTGGTGGATCCTCCTCATCGTCGGCGTGCTCGCGGTGCTGGCTGGCGGCGGCTGGCTCTGCCAGAAGCAGCAGAAGGCTCGGTGGGAAGCGGTACATACCCAGGGCCTGCGGTACGGGCTGTCCCAACTCGACGCCCTGCACCATGCCCGGTTCGAGGACGCGGTGCGGGACCTGATGCGCCGTGACGGCTGCCGGGACGCGGTCCGCGTCGGTGGCCGCGGGGACATGGGGGCAGATGTGAAGGCCACCGACCCCTACGGACGGCGCTGGGTGATCCAGTGCAAGCACCGCCGCAACGGCCTCGCCGGCTCCGCGGTCGGCACCCCGGAGCTCCAGGTCCTCAACGGCACCGCCCGCCAGGTCCACGGCGCGGACGTCGCGGTGATCGTGACAAACGGGCGGGTCACCGCACCCGCGGTGGCCTTCGCCCAGCAGCAGCGGCTGCACGTGGTCGACCGTCACACCCTCGCTGCGTGGGCGTCCGGCTCTCGACCGTTGTGGGAACTGCTTCGGGCCGTCCCGCCGCCGCGTCGACCGACCGCCCTGTCCTGAGAGCCCCGGACCGGGCCGCCACGACACGGAGGCAGACTCAAGGCGTGTCCGGCCGTCCGGACACGGTGGCCTGTCGGCCGAGCACGCCTCCGGCGGGGGAGGCGCGGGCCTCGGGCTGGTCGATGATGCCGTGCCGGAGGATCCGGCCGGGCATGTCTGGCCTTCGATGGGAAGGCGCTCAAGCCTCGCGCAGTATGTGTCTTACGACCCCGAGCGGACGGCGCCGGTGCACCGCTACATGATGCCGCTGCGTGATTGTCCGTTCAGACTGCGCAGCGGTTCCTTGCCCTCTTCCCGTTCCCACCGCAGCGTTCCATGCACGAACTTGACGGCATAGATTGCGGTGAAGGTGGCTGCGAGACCCAAAAGGATCAGGAGGAAAACCTTGATCCCGGTGTGTGTCGATGAGGAGAAGATCAGCGCTCCTGTCATCGAGAGCTGGCCGATCACTCCGGCTACGGTGGCGCAGGCAGCGAGGAGGAGGCCCCAGCCCCGGCCCGTCACCTTCATCTCGTATCCCGGCTCCCCGTTCTGGACGTTGGCGGGTGCCCGCATCCACTTCCAGGTGCATGAAGCGGAGTAGATGACCGGCGCGACAAGCAGGAACCCGGTGAAGAGAAGGTTCAAACCGAGCAGAGGTCCGAGGGAGACGCCTGGCAGCCAGTCTTCCACGAAACCTGTGGCAGTGAGGACGCTACCGAGGATGGCTCCGAGTGTGGCGACGTTGGTGAGCCAGTTGTCCTCGACAGACCACGCCTTGCCGATGGGCACCTCATCGGTCAGGGCGCTCTTGGCGCCCAAGAAGAGGATGGTCAGGCCGACGAGGACTGTGCTTACGAAGGTTGCCAACCCGGCCTGCCAGTAGCCCGGTTCGAGTTCCTCGAGGCGGGGGACCAGAAGGCGGACTTTGGCCGGGGCCCCTGTGCCGCTGGACAGGAGGAGGGTTCCTTCCCTGTTGCTGCACTTTTCGTCTAGTTCGAGATCAATCACGACGAGTTCGGTCTTGCCGCGGCCGACGCTGGGGGGCGTTCCGTCAATCGTCTCGGTGACGTCTTCAGCCCGCGTGCACGTCTCATCAGTTTCGTGGTTGATCGCATCGAGAAACGTCTCGGCAGCCAGGACCGCGTCGGTTGTCCCGCTGTTGGACACCGCGACCCTTACCCGGGCGCGCAGAAGCTGGCCGTTCTCAGGTCGTGTCTTCAGTTTGATGGTTTCTTCAGCGCCGATGACCGTGAGCTTCGGCTCCTCCTCGGCAGCCGCAGCCGACCAGGGCAGCGCGAGTCCAAGGACTAGCGCGGCTGCGACACCGATGACTCTGAACATATAGGGGCAATTGTTCACCAAAGGAGTAAAACATGTGTGATACGAGGTTTGCGGGGTGAAGGCCCAGGGGCGTGTCCACGGTGCGCACGGCAGGCGGGAGCACATCCCCATAGACGTGGCACTGGCGAAGCGGCAACCTGAGGGCCTGTCCACCGGCGCGAACGCTCGCCGTCCTTCTCTAGTTGGCCTGCCCGGGGGTATGTGCGCTCGGTACGATCGTGGAGCCCGCGGGACGTGTTCCGAAGGTGTCGACAGGCCGTGGGTAGCGTGAGGGAGGGCCCCTGCCGGTAACAGGGGCCCTCTCGTTGTCCGTGAGCTGTCCGCATCGCGCCCAGGAGGACTTGACGAGGGTTGTCACGGCAGCGGCCTGTCTTGCGAGCGGCCGCTGGTACCCAGTCTCGTCACTGCCCGAGGGCAATAGCAAGATCGAAGAGGCTTTCCGCCGCCTTCCGAAGGAAATACGCGCAGGTCACGGTCACTTCCCCATCCAGTGTCAGAGAGCGTTCCGAACGCCTGGTGCACCCTCAACGGCTCGGACGAACCGGCTGGGGAGCAGCCTGGCCTGGGGCGGAGGAGGGTGGAACGCCTGCCGCACGGCGCGGTTCTCGCGGGGTGCCGTTCCGACAAGGTGCAGGGCTTGCCACCGGACCGTTGGCGACAGCACGCTTACTTCCCATCACACCCCGTGTCGGTGACCGGTAATCGCCCGCGGGGTCCGCCCGGCGTATCCACGCCAGCGCCCAGGAGGTCAGATCATGCGCGTTCCCCGATCCTCACGCTCACGAAGTCCTCGCAGCAGCGTCCTGCCCGCGTCCCCGTCCTGCGGGACGGGGACGGTGACCGCCGGCCTTCGCGTGACGGTGTTCGTCGTCATCGTGCTGGTGGTCGTCGTGCTCCTGAAGTCGGGACAGTCCGTCCTCGACGCGCTCGGCGTCATCACGGTGGCCGCCGGCGCTGCTGTGCCGATCATCGCGTGGCTGGAGCAGTCCTCCGTCTCTGTCACGGGGAGGCGCGCGTGAGGACTTTCTGGAAGAAGACGGCAGGCCCCGTGGACCAGCCCGGTCAGCTGCGGCAGGCGATGGCGCCCAAGGCGCCCAAGCCGCTGACGATCAGCAACGCCAAGGAGTTCCGTGACGCCCTGGCGAGTCTGAGGACCTACAAGCGGCTGTCCCTTGAACGGCTCAACGAGAACGCCACCGCGGCAGGCGAGCCGCTGCCGCCCTCCACAGTCGCCTCCACCCTCCGCCGGGATCAGCTTCCCAGCCTCAAGTTCGTCACTCAGTATCTGCAGGCCTGCGGATTGAGTGAGGACGAACAAGCTCCATGGGGTGAGGCCTGGCACGCTGTGAACGAAGGCCTCGCGCCCGTCAAACGCTCACGGAAGTGGCCGCGGGCACTCTCCGCCTCACGCCTTGTTCAGCCCCGGCGACTACAGTTGTCGCTCGTGCTTGCCGCGGCGGCGGTCGTCGCCGCGGCCGCCGGCGTCGTGTGGTGGCAGCACGAACAGAACCAGGAAGCCGCTGCCCGCGCCGCCCTGCAGCGACAGCGGGATGATCAGAAGGCTGCCGCAGAGCGCAAGCGTCACTGCGGCACCACCAACCCGGCACTGCTGCGCACGGCGGCCGGTGAGTGCGTCGGTATCACCGACGGCCGCGACGGCCACAGCCTCTTCGGCAAAGGTATGCAGCCGGCCCTCGCCGCGATCGACGCGGAGAACCGGGCAGCGACCAAGAACGCCGGCTACGTCACCGTCGCCCTGCTGGGCCCGCTCACCGAAGGCCCCACCAGCCTGTCCGGCGGCCGGGCTGTCCACCAGGTCGAAGGCGCCTTCATCGCCCAGCACCGGGCCAACCAGGGCAACGCCTACCCCAAGATCCGGCTGGTGCTGGCCAATACCGGCAGCGAGCAGAAGGACTGGCGTACCGTCACCGACCGGCTCAAGTCGATGACCAGCACTCAGGACCGGCTCGTCGCCGTCACCGGAATGGGCCTCAGCCGCCAGGAGACCGTCGATGCCGCCCGGGCACTGTCCAAGGCCTCCATCCCGATGATCGGCGATCTGATCACCGCGGCCGGCCTGGACACCACCGGCACGATCAACAACGGCCCCAAGATTCCCGGCCTCGTACGTGTTGCACCCACGGTCAACACCCAGCTCGCCACGATCAGCCGGCACATCCAAAACCGCCCCGACCTCAAGACCGCCGCACTCGTCAGCGCCCCCTTCACCCCCAACAACACCCCCGACCTCTACACCCAGTCCCTGGAGAAGGCGTTCTACAACCAGGCGACCGGCCTGCTCCCCTACCTCGACAAGGGGAAGAGGATCTACTTCAACTTCGACGTGAGGAACGGCGCCGACCGCACCAGCCTGAACACGATCAGCAAGAACCTCTGCGGCAATGTGGTACCCGACCTGGTGTTCTACGCCGGCCGCGCCACCTACCTGCCCACCTTCCTCGAAAACCTGCACCAGAGGCACTGCCGCACAACCCCGATCACCGTGGTCACCGGCTCGGACGCGGCAACCCTGGACCGCAAGATCCCGGCCCTGAATGACCCCGACGCCCCCATCTCCGTCCTCTACGTCCCCCTCGCCGACCCAGCCCAGCTCAACAGCGAGAGCAACCCCGACCGCGCCCTGTACAAGGCATTCGCCGGTGAATTCGGCCGGCCCCATCACGGACAGAAGTTCGACCCGGGTCACCTGGCGAGCGGCTGGGCGGTCATGGCCCACGATGCCTTCCTCACCGCGAGCCTGGCCATCGGCAAGGCCGTCGACCCGCCTCAGACCCCGCCCCACATCAACGCGGTAGGAGCCCAGCTCTACCTCTTCGATACCACCAACGTCATCGAAGGCGCGAGCGGCATCTTCCGCATCGACACACGCACCGGAAACCGCCTCAGCACCCACGACCCCCAGGTCGTACAACTGGGCACCACAGGCGAATAGATCGTCCAGCAGCACCAGGACACGAGGTGGGGGCAGCAATCGCCGCCCCCACCACACTTCGCCTCCAGCCTCAGGGCCCAGCACACGGGTGCTGGGGCTGTGCGGTGCTTCATCGGATGGTGCAGGTGATCGCGCCCTGCGCCCGTCAGCACGAGGCCCCGGGGCCGGGAGCCCGGGGTCTGGCAATACACATCCGGCTGTGAGTGAACTCGGCAATGCCATGGCGGATCGCCGCCGCGTCGACTTCGACGTCGGCCCGAGTGGTGCGGCGGACCTCCTCGACGACGGCCTGAGACCAGTCGCGCAGAATCCCCCCAGATCGGGCGGTGGACCGCTGGATGAAGGCGGCTCTTACGGCGAGCGGGATGCCGTGAAGTACTGGGCTCCCTGAGGGAGGTGCGGCTGGCGTCCAGCCTGCCCCCGGGCCGCTCCGCGGCGCGGGGGCGTCCTGGTCCAGCGACGTAAACCCCACGCCCTGCGGGGCTTCGGCACAATCGATGGCAAGTACGAAGCCTTGGGCGGCACCGCGAAGGTCAGTTTCTGTGGACTTCCCTTTCCCTGCTCTGCTCCCCACCTACTTGAGCGCTCAACCAGGGGCGGCCTCGCTTCACCGGTATCAGCAACGTCCCAGCCCCGGCCCATTCCCTGTCCCCGGGTGCAAACTGCGCGGGGTCCTCACCTTTCAGAGGTACGGCCGATTCCGGTTCCCGAACCTTTCGAGTTGATCAGATTACGGTTTACTTAGCGGAGTTCAGCCGATCACTGACTCATGCAGACGACGCAGACGAAACGGAAGCAGGTAGACGACTGCTACCCGAAGACCCGGTCCTCGCGCCGGGGCCAGGCGAGGGTGATCCCGGCGCGCTTGCAGATCCGCTTCCACCGCTTGGCCTCTGCCGGGGCGTGCTCGACCCACAGGACGCGGCGTAGGCCGGTGTGGTGACGGAAGTGGTCAGCGTAGTCGAGGAGCTGCGCGAGCCCGGACCGCAGCTGTGCCTCCTCGCCGCCGGGAGGAAGCGACTTGACCTCGACGAGAATCAGATGCTTCCCGGCCGGGTCGGTCAGGACCAGGTCGTAGTCCGGCGCGTCGTTGCCTCGCGTGCGGGGCAGGAGGCCGTGGTCGGCGGCCTGACGGGCGAGTGCATTCTGAAGCTGGGCGTGGGTGCGCAGCGCGCGGGTAACGGCTGCGCTGTCGGGGGTGGAGGGGACGGCTGGGGCGGGGGTGATCGTTTCGTCCGCCTCCTGGTACGGGACGCCCACCAGGCCGACCGCCTCGGGCACTTCCTCCTCCAGGCTCTCCAGCTCCTCGTGATCCTGGCCAGTGAACAGCCCGAGGCCACCGTGCTGGGCGATGGCGAGCAGCACGGCGTCGCGGTGCTTGTGGACAGGGACGAACGTGCCGACCGTCTGGGTCGCGTACCTCAGCAGCAGCCGTCGCGGTATGGACAGTTTCCAGTCGACCCTTCGCCGACGGGGGAAGGCGTCGCCGAAGAACGTGTACTCCAGCTCGCCGGTGATGATGCCCAGGTGCGCGGTGTCGTCGTCCGGGGTGACGATCCAGTCGCCGATCCGTTCGTCCGACAGGAAGTCCCGCAGGTGCGTCGCCCGCGTGCCGCACGATGCCGCCTCGTCCGGGTACGCCTTCTTCAGGACCGCAAGCACCTCGGCGTGAGCGGTGTTCGCCTCAATCTCGGGCGCCTCCCAGTACGAGGTGGCACAGTAGTTGCCGGCGCGCCACGCTGGGGCCTGGCTGGGGTGGTCGTCGCTGCCGGGCATGAGCAGCCACACCTTGATGTCGTCGGGTATGCGGTCCAGCACGGGGTGCTCCTTCGGTGGTGTGCTCGCGCCCGCCGTGGCGCTGGCGGTGGATGTGGGTCGGCTCCGGTACCCGCCAGCCACTGACCCGGCCGTCGTCCCAGGCCTGCTTGCGCCCTCTGGAGCGGGGCCATCCCAGGGCGGAGCAAGATCAGGCCTGGGGAGCGGCCTGAGCGCGGGTGGGGAATTCTAGGCTGTGGCGGATATTTCGTGATGCCTGCTGTCACGCGATGCTGATCAGCGGGGCGGCAAGGATGCCAGAGCAAGATCCCACTGTTCAGCGGCGTGAAGCAGCGCATCCGTATCCGCCCGTACCTCCACGGCGTACTGGTAAATGCCCGTGCTCTCAACTGCCTGCTCCGAGATGCGGCCCATGCCATATGCGGGGATCCTGGCCAGGACGCCGAAGCGAGACCGTCGACGACCATCGATCAAAGCTCCAGGCGTTGACAACGCCGCAGTTCCGTTCACGGCGCTTGGCGGCCTCACCCACGAGGCGACAGGGAGCGGCATTGGCGCCGATGGCACCCCGCTCGTCGACGCCTGAGGTGAGCACGATAGGCGGAGGAGGCGTTTTGACACCTCTGACTCGGATTCCGCTGGAGGGCGGGGGCTGGGTTCTGGTCGAGGAGCCAGCGGGTGCGTTGGAAGGGCCGGTGAAGGCCGGTCGTATCGGCGATGCCATTCATGAGCTACCGGGGAGTCTGCAGGGGGCTCTGGAGCCGGTCGCCAAGGCGGCTCACGCCACACTCGACCAGCTGCGCAAGGCTCACCCCGACAACATCACGGTCGAGTTCGGTGTCGACCTCGCGGCCGAGGCCGGGGCCGTGATCACCAAGAGCCAGGCCAGTGGCCATCTGAAGGTGACCTTGTCATGGGCGAAGGAAGGACTCGGTCACCCTCTCCCGCAAGAGAATACGGGCTGATCCGGTGGAAGGCGTCGGCAAGGTGTCGGACGACCCTACAGCGTCGGATTTGCCCGCTGCCGTGGCACAGATCCTCGGGCCGGGAGGGAAAGTGGCGGGAGCCGGTTTCTTGGTGGCCGAGGGTGTCCTGGTCACCTGTGCGCACGTCGTCCGGGCGGCGGGAGGCGGGCCCGGGCAGCGAGTGGGAGTGGTCTTTCCCCACATAGCGGAGAGGTTCCGGGCCGAGGGACATGTCGTGACGGGGCTGTGGCGTGCTCCCGAGGACGAGGACGTGGCCGTCCTTCACCTGAGCGGTACGTCGGCAAGCATGAGATCGTTGCTGTTGGGCTCCGCGGCGGGCTGCCGGGGCCACCATGTGCGCTCATTCGGGTTCCCCGCTCAGGCCCCGCCGGACGGACACTTCGGCTTCGGTGTGGCCGGAGATCTGCTGCCAGCTGTCGGCGGCGGGGGCCCGCACCTGCAGTTGACGGCCGCCAACGACCTCACCACCGGGTTCAGCGGCGGGCCGGTCCTCGACGAGGTGACCGGCCTGGTCATCGGCATGCTCACCGAGATCACCGCTCCCGACGAGTACGTACGAGGTCAGGGCATCGCGTATGTCACGCCGACGCAGGTCTTGCGGGAGATCCTGCCGGAACTTGCCGAGCAGGCGCTGTGTCCCTACCGGGGGCTGGAGTCGTTCACCGAAAACCAGGCCCGCTGGTTCCAAGGCCGGCGGGACGCGGTACGACAAGTCGTGTCGAACCTGGCCCGCCAGCGGCCGCTCACGCTGCTGCTCGGGCCCTCCGGGTCGGGCAAGTCGTCTCTGATCCAGGCCGGTGTGCTGCGTGCGCTGGCCGCTGGGGAGCTGCCGGGCAGCGACCGGTGGTTGCCGGTGCTTGCCCGGCCGAGGCAGGACTTGTCGGCGGAGATCGAGCGCGCGGGGCTGCCCGGGGCCATCACCGAAGGGATAGCCGAGGCGGTCACGCGTCGCCTTGCAGCCGAACCCACCCGCGAGCGCCTCCTGCTGATCATCGACCAGTTCGAAGAACTCTTCACCCAGACTGCCAATGGCTCCCAGCGGAACCGCATGGCCGTCCTGGACCAGATCGCCGCAGCGGTCGAATCGCCCGCAAGCCTCAGCGTAATCCTGGTCATGCGTGATGACTTCTATGCCCAACTGGCCGCTGCGGCCCCCACGTTGCTGGAAAGGGCGATGCCAGGGCTCCTCAACGTACCGGGCACCCTGACCAGGCAGGACCTGCACGACATCATCGTCCTGCCCGCACAGGACGTGGGACTCCACTTTCAATCGGGACTGCCGGAACAGATCATCACCGACGTCCTGGCCACCACTCCCGAGACAGCCACAGCAGGAGAGGCACCCGCAACCGTGCTGCCCCTGCTGGAGCTGACGCTCAGCCAACTGTGGCTCCGCCGTCAGGACGGATACCTCACCCATGAGGCCTACCGTCGCATCGGAGCGGTCAGCGGAAGCCTGACCACCTGGTGCGACAGCGCCCTCAACGACTTGGCCCCCGGACAACGGACCATCGCACGGCGCATCCTGACCTCCCTGGTGCACCCCGCCGACGCCGGCCGCCACATACCGGCCGTTCGCGCGCAGGTCCTCCTCAACGAACTGCGAGACCTGGCAGCGGGCCCGGACGACACAACCGACGGCGACGTCGACACCGTGATGGCCGCCCTCACACACCATCGCATCATCACCACCCAGACGCTGCGAGACCCACAACGCCCAGACGCGCCTCCCGGCGAGCCGGTGGCCGAACTGATCCATGACGCGCTCATCCGTGACTGGGGCACACTGCGCGAGTGGATCAGCCAGGATCACCATTTCCAGGAGTGGCTCAACCGCACCCGGGGACAACAGGCCCGCTGGGCAGCCACAACCGACACGGGAGATCTTCTCGGGGGAACAGCACTCGCGGAAGGCCTCGAGTGGTCACGACGACGTCACCTGCCAGGCGACATCACCGCCTTCCTCACCGCCAGCAAACAGCGCCAACAAGACGTCATTCGACGTAGCAGGCGCCTCAACACGGTCCTTGCCGGCCTGCTCGTACTCGCACTCCTCGCCGCAGGGGGCGTCCTCTGGCAGTGGCGGACAGCAATTACCCAACGGCAATCAGCGCAGTCCCGGCAACTCGCCACCCAGTCCGACACGCTTCTCCGTGCAAACCCTGAACTCGCCTCGCTGCTGGCCGTCCAAGCCTACCGCACCAGCCACACCCCCGAGTCCATCGAAAGCCTGCGGACCGCAGCGGCCCTCCCCCTGCACCGACGTCTGACCGGACACACCGACGATGTGAATTGGGTGGCCTTCAGCCCCGACGGCCGCACCCTCGCCACCGCTGGCAACGACGCGACCATACGGCTGTGGGACATCGCGACAGGCAAGAGCCGCACCACCCTGAGAGGGCACACCGACAAGGTGTGGTCCGTGGCCTTCAGCCCCGACGGCCGCACCCTCGCCACCGCCAGCAGCGACGCGACCGTGCGGCTGTGGGATGTCGCCGCCGGCAAGACCCGCGCCACCCTGAGAGGGCACGATGACGCGGTGACGTCGGTGGCCTTCAGTCCCGACGGCCGTACCCTCGCCACGGGTGGTGTCGACGCGACCGTGCGGCTGTGGGATGTCGCCGCCGGCAAGACCCGCGCCACCCTGACCGGCCACATCGACGAGGTGAATTCGGTGGCCTTCAGTCCCGACGGCCGCACCCTCGCCGTCGGAGATTTTGACGGGACTGTGCGGCTGTGGGATGTCGCCGGCGGCAAGACCCGCACCACCCTGACCGGGCACGGTAGCCCGGTGTGGTCGGTGGCTTTCAGTCCTGACGGCCGCACCCTCGCCACCGCCGGCGAAGACTCGACCGTGCGGCTGTGGGATGTCGCCGGCGGCAAGACCCGCACCACCCTGACCGGGCACGATGGCGGGGTGCCGTCGGTGGCCTTCAGCCCCGACGGCCGTACCCTCGCTTCAGTCAGCAGCGACGCGACCGTACGGATGTGGGACGTTTCCACTGGCAAGACCCGCGTCACCCTGAGAGGGCACGCTGGCGCGGTGTGGTCGGTGGCCTTCAGCCCCGACGGCCGCACCCTCGCCACCAGCGGCGTCGATGCGACCGGACGGCTGTGGGACGTGACCACCAGTGCGACCCGCACGTCCCTGTCTGGGCACACCCACGAAGTGGATTCGGTGGCCTTCAGCCCCGACGGCCGCATTCTCGCCAGCGGCGCTTTCGACGCGAGCGTGCGGCTGTGGGACGTTTCCACTGGCAAGACCCGCGTCACCCTGACCGGGCACGCTGGCGCGGTGTGGTCGGTGGCCTTCAGCCCCGACGGCCGCACCCTCGCCACCGCCAGCCTCGACGCGACCGTGCGGCTGTGGGACCTTTCCACCGGCAAGACCCGCGTCACCCTGAGAGGGCACGCTGGCGCGGTATTGTCGGTGGCCTTCAGTCCTGACGGCCGCACCCTCGGCACCGCTGGCGGAGATTCGACCGTGCGGCTGTGGGACCTTTCCACCGGTAAGACCCGCACCACCCTGACCGGGCACGAGGGCACGGTGAATGCGGTGGCCTTCAGCCCCGACGGCCGCACCCTCGCCACCGGCAGCATCGATGACACCGCGCGGCTGTGGGACGTGACCACTGGCAAGACCCGCACCACCCTGACCGGGCACACCGGCTGGGTTAGGTCGGTGGCCTACAGTCCCGACGGTCACACCCTCGCCACCGCCAGTGACGACTACACCGTGCGGCTGTGGGACGTCGCCACCGGTAAGACCCGCACCACTCTGACCGGGCACGAGGGCGCGGTGAATGCGGTGGCCTTCAGCCCCGACGGCCGCACCCTCGCCACCGCCAGCAACGTCCCGACCATACGGCTGTGGGACGTAGCCGCCGGCAAGGCCGTTGCCACCGTGTCCGGTCACAACGACACGGTGTCATCGGTGGCCTTCAGTCCCGACGGCCGTACCCTTGCCACCGGCAGTGTCGACTACACCGCGCGGCTGTCTGACGTGACCCTCCCCCAACCTTCCGAAGCGATCAAGAAAATCTGCCGTGCCGTCAACCGCGACCTCACCCCAGAGGAACGGACGGCGTACCTGTCGGATCAGTCAGCAGACCCGGTATGCCCAACAAGATGAATCAGTTGCACGACCGCCCTGCTCGCGCACATGGGCGGAGACCAAGGCAGCCTTGACCAGGCCCGTGGTGGCCGTGAGCCGGCTACCGAGCCGCAGGCGAAGACCGCCGTCAGTAAAAGGCTCGTGACCCGTCTCGCGCGGGCCTTCTTGAGACGTCTCCAGCAGATGAGGCCGCAGGCGAGAGAGACGAGGGCGTCGTGCAGGTCGAGGCGTCTTTCCCAGCGGACGGCCAGGCGTTTGAAGTGGTGCACGGGCGAGAAGGTCTGTTCGACGACGTAGCGGAGCTTGCCCAGGCCCTTGATGTTCGGGGCGCCTTGCGGGAGATCACCGGCAGGATCCGGCGCCGGCGCAGCTCGCGGCGGTTGGGATTGCTGTCGTACCCCTTGTCGCCGAGCAGGGCGTCGGGACGCCTGCGCGGTCGGCCGGGTTTGCCGGCCACGGGTGCGATTCCGTCGACCAGGGCCAGCGTCTGCGTGACGTCATTGACTGGCCGCGGTGGTGATGACCTTGAACGGAGTGCCTCTGCCGTCGCAGATCAAATGGTGCTTACTGCCAGTCTTCCCGCGGTCGACCGGTGACGGGCCGGTGACCTCGCCCCCCTTTTTCACGCAGAGTGGGAGGCATCCACGCAGGCCCGGGTCCAGTCCAGTTCGTCGGCCGCTTGCAGCCCGGCGAGCAGGAGGCGGTGCAGCTTGTCGAAGACGCCGACCTCGTGCCACCGACCGAGTCGGCGCCAGCAGGTCTGCCCCGAGCCGAAGCCCAGCTCGAGCGGCAGCAGTTGCCATCTGACGTCGTTGTAGAGCACGTACAAGATGCCCTGCAGGCACAGCCGGTCATCGGCCGGCTTCGGGCCGGGAGTCTTCTGCGGCCAGGGCGGCAGCAACGGCTCGATCAGCGCCCACAGTTCATCATCCACGATCCACGGCCGGTTCCCCACACCCCACGAACGGCAGAATCGGCGTAATGGTCACGCCCGACCAGCACACCTCAACAAGATCGTGTTACGAGCTCTAAGGTAGCGGCGGGGCAGTGCGCGCATCGCGTGTCGCAACCCCATGTCTGTCGCCGAAGCTTGAAGCGCATTGGGAGGCTGAATCTCGAGCGCGATGGGTCGACTGGGCTCAAGTAGCCGCAGTCGGTGTGGCGGGGGTTGGCCTGCTCCTGAATGGCTACAGCGGGATTCTGCAATCACGTGCAACCCAGGACCAATTACGCCAAAGCCGCGAGCAGGATCATCTGCGACCCGAAGAGCAAGCGGCACTGTTCGATTCGACCGTCCTAGTGGGCAAGGATAAGAAGAGCACCGTTCTTGCGCTGTCCAACTACTCCCGGAGATGTCAAGGGTGTCTTTGTTCTTGCTACGGACACAGATGATGCCAGGTGGGCCTTCAGGTTTCCGCATGTTCCACCATGCACTCGTTGGACGCTAGACATGCAAGATGTCAAGAAAGCCAAGCCGAGCGTCCTCAAGAATGATTGGAATCCTGGCTGAGAACGCTCGACGCAACAGCCTTTGCAGACTGGCGCGCGAGGCAGTAGCGAATTGACCATAACGGCACACTGAGGCGTGATTATGTTCACAAAATCACAGGCGGAGACGAAAAACCTTCCGGCTATAAGCGCGCCATCAGTGACTACCGCATGCTCGTCCTTGCAGAGCAGCAACCAATTCCTGACTGTTAGTGGTAAAACCCTACCTCCATGTTGCTCCGGGCCGGTTGGCGCTTCGGCTGCTCGTAGGTGGCTGGCGACGTAGCTGGCGCGGTCGCCGCCGTTGGCTCGATGCCAGGTGTGGGCTGTGCCGTCGGCGGCGCCCAGGAGGTCTGCGAGCATCTTCCAGTGGACTGCCCTCACCAGTGCAAGCCAGGCGCCGTTGCGGGCTTTGCCGTCGCTGGGGATGCCCAGGCGGTTCAGGCGTCTCTGCAGCGTGGTGGAGTTCATCGGCTGGCCGGGACGAAGCCCTGGGAAGAGGAACGGTGTTTCCCGGCTCCTGAGTGGGGCTGCTAAGGGGCGGCGTTCGTTGATCAAATGCTGCAACAAAGCAGAAAGCCGGGGCCGCAGATGCGCGCGGTGCTGCACAAAGTCTGGGGCGAACCGGGCCCGGCACCCGCGCAGCGCGGCTCGGTCCCGCTGATGACGCAGGAGTTCCGCGCGGCCCCTGCCTCAAGCAGCCCCTGACCAGGTGACGCGGCAGGCCGGGCGGCGAAGGGGTACATGTACTGCATGGGGAGGTTAGCGGGTGCGGTGGCCGGTCGTAGTGGACCGGGCCCGGCAGATCGGGGAGAACTACCAGGCAGCGTTGCGCTGCGCCAGGTGGTGTACCGGCTCGTCTCGGAAGGCTGATGGTGATTCTGGTGAGCGACCGGGGATGCTACTCGCCCCACTGGCTCCAGTTCTCAAGTGAGTAGGGAAGTCTGGCGAGCAACGTACCGTTGGCCGCTGAGGCCGCTCGCTCGTTCGATTGCCGCGCCACGCTGGCCGGCCCCGCTCTACGAGCGCGCGCGCACCTTCCGGAGAATCTCCTCGCGAAGCTTCACGCGATCTGAGTCCCTTCGGAAGCGAATGCCCCTCTGCCGCTCTACTGCTTCAGCCAGCCTCCTGGCCTGGCCCCAGTCGAGTTCGTCGACCATCTGCACCGCGAGCCGCATGGCGTGGTACTGCTCGAAGGAGGTGCGCGGGTGCGCGATGGCGGCGAGGGTGGCTTCGAAGTTCCGCAGTTCAGGCTTGGCCTGCATCATTGCCAGGGCGGTGATGCGCTCTTCATCCGTACCGTCACGCAACCAGCGCAAGACCTCGGCCGACTCGAAGGACCGCTCCTGTGCCAAGCGGCGTGCACGGGCAATCACCGCTTCTAGGGCCCATGTGCGTGCGGCACCGGGGCGCATCGAGCCGCGCACCGACCTGTAGTCGGCGGCGATAGGACCCGCAGCGTCCAGCAGAGTCCTCGCCTCCGCACGCAACTCACGAGCCGTGGTCATGTCTCCCTGACGCTCGATCTCCTCCGCCAATGCGAACCTCTCCGCTGCAGCGGCCCGGAGCCTCAGCGTGGCCCCTCCGAACTCAAGGCTCTCGATACGACTGCCTAGCAGAGCGAGGAGAAGTAGGACGCCCCCGAATACGATTAATGCCGCCGCGCCAGTCCCGTTCTGGGTCGCGAAAACCGCACATGCCCCTAAACCGAATGACCCCGCACCCAGGAGAACCGTGAGCGTACGCAGGGCGGGCGTGAACCAGGCAGTCGCGGTTCTTGTTTTCACCGGCCTCTCCGCTTCTGTTGGGATAGGCGTGAAACTACCGGCAAACCGAGGCGTAGTCGGTCAATTCATGCTGCGTGTTGGTGTTGTCCAGGGGGCCCAGCACCGCGACTTCGCAGGTTCAGAAGCGGGTTCTCACGCGCCACGGGCAACCTGGATCGGCCCCCAAGTGTCTGCTGGTTGGCAATCGGGCGGCGCCTCCATCGTGACGTCCTTGGCAGGTCAGCGCGAGCCTGTTGGGGAATCAAGTCGAGCAACTCTGGGGGCAGCTTAGGCATCGTTTCTTATGGCGTGATCGTTCGTTGAGCCGTGCATGACGGATCTCGTTGAGCGACTGGCGCCGGACGAGTTGTGGGTGCTGTTCAGGCGGGTGGTGCCTCCGATAGTGGTCACGCGTCCGCAGGGTGGTGGTCGACGGCGGGCAGGTGACCGCGAAGCCCTGGCCGCGATCATCTTCGTGGCGACCTCAGGCTGCACGTGGCGGCAGATGCCGCCGGTGTTCGGTCCCGCCTGGCCCACGGTCTACCGCCGGTTCGCCCAGTGGAGCCGGGACCGGGTCTGGGCCAGGCTCTACCGCGTGATCCTCGATGAACTCGGAGCGCGGGGCGAGCTGGACTGGTCCCGGTGCGCAATCGATTCCGTCAGTCTGCGGGCGGCAAAAGGGGGCCCTTGACGGGACCGAATCCGACCGACCGCGGCAAGCTGGGATCGAAGATCCACCTGATCTGCGACCGGAACGGACTGCCACTGTCCCTGGGCATCTCGGGTGCGAACATGCATGACAGCCAGGGTCTGGAGCCGCTCGTGCGCGGCATCCCGCCCATCCGGTCCCAGCGCGGGCCTCGGCGCCGGAGGCCGGCGAAGCTGCACGCGGACAAGGGCTACGACTACAACCACCTGCGCCGATGGCTGCGCGAGCGGGGGATCCGCCACCGCATCGCCCGCAAGGGTGTCGAGTCCCCGCAGCGGCTGGGCCGGCATCGCTGGGTGGTTGAAAGAACCGTGTCCTGGCTGGCGGGCTGCCGACGCCTCCACCGGCGGTACGAACGCAAGGCCGAACACTTCCTCGCCTTCGTCGGCATAGCCGCGACCCTGATCGGCTACCGCTGCTTGGCGGCCCTACTCACGGCCTGAGCCGGTCCTGCTGCACGTCGAAGCAGACCAGCCCCATGGACTCCGCCACGGCCGCCGCGTAGGCCGACGCCTCCTCGGCCATGCTCCACCGCATGGCGAAGTAGATCAGCGGACCACTGGCCTCGTCGATCAACGGACCGGTCGACCAAGGCGAGGTGTCCTCCTCGTCCTCGGTAATGTCGCACCACCGCTCAAGCAGCGCGGCCACGTAAGCCGCAATGCGTTGGGACGGAGGCTCTTCCACCTCGCCGTCGATGTAGCGGTCGTACAGGTTGCTGAAGACCTGGCCGGCGGTCTTGTCATCCGCCGGCCTCTCGCCTTCCCAGACAGCCAGGTCGTAGCTCATGCCCCGGAGACTCCCACACCGCACTGACACTCACCTGGCCGTCGGCAGCACGGACCTCAGCCAAAGGAAACGACGTCTTAAGCAGCGGGTGGGAGTCCCCGCCGCTTGGTCGTGTCCATGACCTGACATATTTCGTCAGTGACCTCAGTGGGGTATCTGTCCCTTACCGCCCCACGTTGGACCAGTGCCTCTGCCGATCCGGGCGACGAACCCGACGCGGCTGCGGCGAGGTGACGGACAGCATTGCCGCGCGGGGAGACGAACGACGGCGACACTGTGGACGGCAGCAATGCGGCCGCCCATCCCTCGGAACGGGGCCGGACGGCGGCGCCCAGACGCGCGGGGACGGCGCCCGTACCGCACTGCGGCGAAGCGACGGGACAACAGAGTCCCGCACCACGCGACCGCGCCGGCGGCCGCAGCAGCGAGGCATGCTCCGGCGAGACGCCCGGACGGCCAAGCGGCCCTACGACAGACGGCCAGCCGGGCGTCGTCGCGGCGGGTCAGCAACACACCACGGCATCTCGCCGCGGCCGCCCGGCGGCACGTCTCACCGCGGCGGCCGGGACGATACCGGTGCACGACGACCGCGTATGACGGCCAGGCACTGGGTCTGGGATGTTGTGGAGGGACAGTCGCCAGCGGCGGACAGTGTTGGGGCCACCACCCTTGGGCCGCCCCGACACAGCAGTACAGCAGTGGGAGGCCGCGGCCTACCGACGACCCGTACGCCCACCACTGGTTCGAGAAGCGGATCACCGGACAGTCATCGACTCGCGAAGCCGGCTGAGCGAGGGGACCGCCCTCTGTGGGACACAACTGTTCGTGTCCGCGCGATTGTGACGAACCGCTTCCTTGGACCGTGGCCGAACCTCTACGCTGAGCGAGCTTCGGGGAGGCCCGTCAGCACGGAAATCCGGGGGACGTATGCGCTTGGTGATCAGCGTGGGCAAGAATCCACAGGAGGCCGAACTGCGTTCCCTCCACGACTGGTTGACCAAGGACAGGTCGATCCGGCGCAGCGCCGACCCGCAACTGGCGTCGGCGAGCACTCCTGTGCCCGGCCAGCAGTCGGCGGTCCTCGACATCGTCTCCCTGGTGCTCAGCAGCGGCTTCAGCTCAGCTTCGCTCGGACTAAGCCTGGCCAACTGGCGCGCCACCCGCCCGCAGCGACCGACCGTGACCGTCGAGCGCCCGGACGGCACCAAAGTGGCCCTTTCCACGGATGATCCCGAGCAGGCACAGCGGCTGCTGCGGCAGCTGATCGACCCCGAGTCCTGAAGCAGCCGCCCATGGCCGTGGACAGGCTTCCCGACCCGTCAGGTTCCCGTGCCGCACTCATCGGCGCCAGCCGGTTCGCCTTCCTCGAAGACCTGCCGGCCGTGGCCGGCAACCTGGGTGCTGTGGCCGCACTGCTGACGGCCAAGTGGGGACTGCCGAAGGAGAACTGCAAGGAACTGCTGGATCCCGCCACTCCCGGGGCCGCCTCGAAACTGGTGCGGGAGGCCGCTGCGGCGGCCACAGACACCCTGCTGGTGTACTACGCCGGACACGGCCTGCTCGGTCCGAGCGGGAGCCTGTATGTCGCGGTCCCGGACAGTGATCCAACATCCGTCTATGACACCGCCGTCCCGTACGCGTGGATCAGGCGTGCGGTGCAGAACAGTCCGGCCGCCCGGCGGATCGTGATCCTCGACTGCTGCTACAGCGCCCGCGCCTTCGGCCCCCAGTCCGGCAAGGTGGTCGATCTCGCGGAAGTCGACGGTACGTTCGTGCTGGCCGCCGCCGCGGAGACCGGGGTGGCCATGGCCCCTCCCGGGGATCCGCTCACCGCCTTCACCGCGGCGTTCACGGACGTACTGCGCGCAGGTGTGGCCGACGCGCCCGAGATGCTCGACCTGGACACCGTCTATGAAGGCCTGCGGAGTCTGCTCGTCAGCCGGAAACGGCCGGAGCCGCATGTCCTGGACCGCAATCGCGTGGGCCGGATGGCCTTTGCACGCAACGCGGCCTTCGCGCCGGCCCCCATTGTCCCCGCACGGCTGCCCGAATCGGTGCGCATCGGCTTGGACAGCCCCTACCCGGCGATCCGGCGAGGCGCCGTGGCGGCGCTGGGCGACTGGCTGGGGAGTGGCGATCCCGCGCGCGTCACCACGGCACGCGAAACGCTCACGCAGGTCGCCGCCGAGGACATCCCCACGGTGGCCCAGGCAGCGCGCGACCTCCTCGCCGCCCATGCCGTCGAGAGCGACGGCGGCTCCGAATCCCCCACGGCACCCGCTCCCCCCCCTGCCCTCGCCCCTGTACGTCCGCCTCGTGGTCGTGTCCGGCAATTGCGGCGGTTGCGGTCCCTAAGACCGAGCGTGCGCCGCCGAGCTGCCTGCGCCCGCCTTGCCGCCGTGCTCATTCCCGTGTTGCTGACCGCGGCCGGAAGCAGTGACCTGAGAACAGTTGATGTTCCACTCGGCGGTGTGGACCTCGTGGTCTTCAGCCCGGATGGGAAATTCCTGGTCACCAGCACATACGACAGAGTGCGCCGGTGGGATATCTCGGACGACAGTATAAGAATCAAGGCCGTGGACACCTACGAATGCGTCGGCCGATGTCTGGCATTCAGCCCCGACGGAAAATTCGTCGTCGACGATGCCTACAATGGCATCTCTCTCGTCAATCCGCTGACAGGTGATACGGACGCGAACGTTGAAACCGCGGACGCCGACGTCGAGGCCGCAGCGCTGACCACCGATTCAAAGACGCTCGCCATAGGCGATTACGAAGGCACGGTACGACTGTGGAACGCAGCCACGGGCAAGCACCTCATCAATATGAAAGCTCATGCCGGCCAGGTCAAGTCCATGGCATTCAGCCCGAACGGGAAACTCTTGGCGAGTGCTGGAGAGGACGACGATGCCATCCACATCTCCGACGTGCCGACAGGAAAACTAAGATTCACTTTGAACGTTTCGTCCCCGGGAGGCCTGGCCTTCAGTCCCGATGGGAAAGCTCTCGCCATCGCCAGCAGCGGCAGCGCGGTCGACCTGTGGGAAACGGGCACGACAAAGCCCTTTCGTAAACTGGTCGGTCACGACGATTGGGTGAACGGCGTCGATTTCAGCGAGGACGGCATTCTGCTCAGCGGCAGCGACGACTACACGGCCCGACTGTGGGATCCCGGCACCGGGGAGCAACTGCGCGTGCTCGTTGGCCACACCGACTGGGTCAACGCCGTGGCGTTCAGCCCGGACGGAAAGACCGCCGCGACCGCGAGCGACGACGGAACCGCTCGAGTGTGGGATGTCGCGACGGGCAGGCAGTTGCACAGGCTGGCCCATCCGGAGGAGTAGCCGAACGGACGGCCCATCAGTGCACGCCCCGCGCGGCTACGGCACTCCCGGCGCTCGTCACCACTGCAGACTCAGGTGTCAGGAAGAGAAACTGCGGCCAATCAATACGGTCGAATCGGTCACCGGCCGCGTATACGCTCCTGACCGAGAGCACGGCGGACACATCGTCATGAGCCTGATCAACGCGGGCGGATGCCTCCGCACTACCAACGATTAAGCCTTCTTGCACACCGCCACCGTCCTGGAACAAGCAGCGGTAAACACTCTCTACGCAGCGAACCTGACCCGGCCGCCACAGCTCCGACCAGACGCCATACGGGCCCACGGATCTGAGCACCTGTGTACGGGCGTCGTACGCGGCCGCGGTCGCCTCCTTCCGTCAGATTCGGGCAGGACGGTTTGCCGATGAGTCCTCCGTCTTCGAACGGTCTACACAGCGACACGACCGTTCTCGACAGGGGTGCCATGTCCACCATCCAGCCAGTGATCTTGACTGCCAACCAGGATGTCCTGCTCGGCTTCTATACGAAATTGCTCGGCGCCGAGGAGGTCTTCCGCGTACCGCAGGAAGGCCCGGCCTTCTACCTCGGCTTGCGCATCGGAGACACCGACCTCGGGCTGGTGGCCAAGGCCAACGCCGAAGCCGGGGCGGGCGCCACGGATCCTGCTCAGCATCGGTGTCTACGACATCGACGAGACGCTCGGCCGGGTAACGGCACTGGGCGGCGGCTCATGCGGGTGGCGACGGTGTTCGATACCGCACGCGCAGGGAGCAAACCGGGAGCAGCCCTATAGCGAGTACATGGTGGAAGAGTTCATTCCCAGTACCCCGGCCACCGTGGGTGTGCTGGAGGTTGACGAGGACCTGATGACTCTGCCGATCCACACGGTGGAGACCGACCGCGAGTTCTACGACTACGAGGCCAAGCACGACCTGTCCCTCCGGCGCGAGACGTGCCCGGCTGCCTTACCTGACTGGTCGCTACCCCCATCGGCGCGGCTGAGCAAGGCCGGTTCCTACTGCTGCCGGGCCGCCGGGCCGCTGCTCGCCGGGCGAAAGGCACACAGCTGGCATGAGGGACCGACCGGGGGGCCGGGAGACACATCGCCTCCCGGCCCCGGCTGGCCGGGCTGGTTACCCGGATCGGAGCCGACCGGCAAGCTAAGGGGCGAACTGACGACCGATCACCCAGCCTGGACCCCCACCGCTGGCGACCACACGGCCGACCCACGGCGTGCGCAGCGGCCCCAGTTGAGTGGCTGACCTCTTGGGGACGCGATGAGCTGGAGCTGCACTGCGTCGCTGGCAGTGACGAAGCCGAGCCGCCCATAGTCACCACCGGCCCGGCACCCTGCTGGCCAGCATGGCCCACGAGCTGCGCATGGGGCTGCTTCAGCTCGGCCGGACAAAAACAGCGGCGTCAGCGTCGACCGACGCCTAATGGCTGTCCCGCAAACGCTGGCTGGGTTCGTCCAGGTGAGGGCCAGGATCCCACGAGCCTCCGACACGGCCGGTGTGGCAGCCTGCTGACATGCCATGGGAGCTGCGAGAACATGCAGGCCGTCACTACGCCGTCCTGTTCCACTACGCGTTGCCTGACGACGCCTGGGCCGTGGAGCTGAGCGAGGCTGTGCCTGCGCCAGCCACGGGTACCGAGACCCCCGACGCCGCGGTGATCCACTTGCCCGGCGCTGCCTTCTTGGTAGCGCTTGTCCCAGACGAGGACCCGAATCTGCAGCCGACCGTTCGCGTCTACAGCCCTGATGAGCGAGTTGTCCCCTACGAGGTCATGCGCTGGTTCATGGAGCAGGTGGCCGACCAGGTAGAACGCTGCCGCATCGCGTTCGAGCAGGGGGAGCCTGAAGCAGTGGAATGATCACGCAGTGGCTGGTGTGATCACGGCGTCGGAGCCGTCTTGAATAGCCCCGTTAACCGGGCTGAGCCCTCGCTTGTTCGGCAAGCTGGTGGGTCTGTTGCGGCGCGAGGGTGCGGATGCGGTCCGCAAGGGCTGACGGTGGGGCATTCCGCTGGAGGACCGGGCACTGCTGGTCGCGGCGTACTGGCGAGTAAACTTGCCGATGTGCCAGCTCGCCCCGCTGTTCAGGGTGCTGACCGGGTGGGGGAGAAGAACAGCGTCGCCATCGCCTCGAACGAGTCGTTCGGCGGCTGGACCAAGACTCCACCGACCCCCGGCTCTGCGCGGCCATTGTCGACCGCCTCACCTTCAACGGCACCATCATCGAGACCGGCACCGACTCCTACCGCCTCGCCTCCACCCGAGCCCGAGCGGAGAAATCGGCCAAGGCCGGCTGACCGCGACAGGCTCAGGGCCGGCTACCCGCCCCATCCAGGCGAGGGGACGTCGGGCCGAGACGCTCCAGTAGGCTCCGCTAGCCATGGATACCAACGCCGAACCCGGGCAGACCCGGCACACCACGAATGCTGCTGGTCCGCCGATCCGGCATCTGTTCCGGGACGTCATTGCCGACCGCATGCAGGGCCCCAGGCCGCCCCAGCCCGCGATGCTGTTCGACGGCGAGGTCGACTCTTGCTGGGACGACCGGAGCTTCCTCGGCGACTTCTGCAGCGAGATCCTTCACCAGGACACCTGTCAGCCGGCCACTGCTGACGGCCTCGCCCTGGTCACGGCCCTCGCAGTCGACGACCGCATTCCCACTCGGCACCGGTTCCAAGCCGTCGACCTGCTGTTCAGGGCTGCCACTGTCGCTGAGCGCCATCTCGCCGAGACCTGGCTGGCCACCCCGCGGCATGCCGATTCCGACAGCGAGGCCCGGGCCCGCAGCGCGGTCCAGCTCTGCTGGCCCGCTGGTCGGCCGAATGCCCGCGGTTCGCCTCGCCCTCGCCGGACTCGCCGTGGTCTTTCCGACGGACCGCACCCTGCCCGCCCTGACACCGCGCCTGCAAACCTTCACGCACCAACACACCCAGGGCACCGACATCGGCGACTACGTGCGGTTCGTCCTCGTCCTGACCACGCAAAACGACGACCAAATCCTCACGGCAACGGAGAAGCTCACTGACGCCTACTGGACGGGAACAGCGCGCGGAGTGCCAGCCCGGCCACGAGCCCTCCACCTCCTCGGCCAAGTGCTGACGAAGGTCGGAATCAGACTCACCCGAGCACCCGCCGGGCCGTGACGCACTGCGCGTCGCTCGCGCTGCTATTTCTGGTGCACATCGACGGGCCTCAAGATCCGCCACTGCTGCCCAAACTGGCGGACAAACGCTGCCCCTGGAAGGGCTCTGGCACGACTTCCGTGAAGCGGTCACGATTAGTGATCAGTGGGTGTTTCGAGTGCTTCGAGGATCTGTCGTACTTCCTGGCGCCACTGGTCGGCGTCGGCGCTGTCCACCCAGCCGGTTGCCATTTCTGATCCGTCCCGGAGAACCCGGTCAAGTGCGAGTTTCGCCGACGCGCGAAGCGAGGCTGGCAGTTCGGGCAGCGGCTCCGTGGGGCCGTCATCGGGGTCAATCACGATGGGGCTGTCCGGGAGGGTGCTGGCGACGAGAGCGCTGGCGGCAACGGCTTCGGCCCCGTCTCCGCCATCGACGCGTTCTCCCGAGTCGGTGACTCGCTGGAATGCCCGCTCCAGCACGTCGATGACCTGCTGGTGGGTGAGTCCCTCAAGTTCATCGACGAAGTCTGCGGCGAGGTCGCTGTCGAACGGGCCGGTTCCCCACGTTCCCATGCATGGCTCCTGATACGGCTGTCTCGGACGAAGGCATGGTTTCAGGAGCCACTGACATCGGTCACGGGGCGAGAAGGACCCGCTCGCGGAGCAGTGCGAAGCCGGCGCGTCCGAACATCTGGCGCTTGAGCATCTTGATCCGGTTGACGTGTCCTTCGACGACGCCGGAGTTCCAGGGCAGGGTCAGGCCGGCGATGACCGCGGCGCGGTCTCGGTCGATGCCGGCCGCGAGAGTGTGGAGGCTGGGAAGGTCGTCCTGGCGGACGGCGTCGAGCCACTGCGGGAGTCGTTCGCCCTGGCGCTCGGTGAGCATCTGGGCGAAGGACCGGACGTGACCGGTCAGGGCGTCGAGTTCAGGGCAGTTGGCCAGGACGGCCCTGAGCTGGAGCTGTTCGATCTCGGTCAGCGTCTCGGGTCGGCTGAGAATCCATCTCGTCACCACGCGGGCTGCCAGCGGTTGTGTGGTGACCGGCCGTGGCGAGGTGCGCTTCTCCCGCAGGTAGGCGCTCACCCGGCCGTAGCTGCCTCGATAGTCCAAGGGAACGATCTCCTCCCAGAGCTTCCAGGCGTTGGTGCAGCCCTCGTCCCAACGTTGATCCAGGTAGGGCTTGTACTCGTCGAGGACGGAGGTCCTGTTGTGCTGCCACTGGCCGCGAAAGAGGTCTTCCGGCTTCGCAGCGTCGGCGAGGCTCTTGACGGTGCGGTGGGTGATCTGGAGCTGACGCCCGATGGAACGGCGGCTGTGGCCGGCTTCCAGCAGCGCGTGGACCGTGGCATGCCTGGCTCGGACGCGGTGGCGAACCGCTCGCTCCGCCATGGAGAGTCCGCCTTCTCCTCTGGCGGCACCGGTTCGTCGACCTTCCCCTCGCGATCGGGGACCAGGACGCGAAGACACTGCCGGTGGCGGGCGACAGCCCGCTCAGCGGCCTGGCCGAGGTTGTGCCACAAATGCCAGCGGTCGGCGACCTGCGTCGCCTGGGGTGCCCCGGCTGTGGCGCCTTCCGCGAAGAACGGCGCGCGGTCCCGGCAAACGATCTCGATCCCGGGTCGCTTCCCAGCCACGCGGCCAGGCTGGACGCCTCCCGGTCAGGCAGCAGATCCACCGGCCGACGGGTCTCGACGTCGACGAGCACCGTGCCGTAGTCCCGTCCTTTGCCTGTGGCGTACTCATCAACACCAACCACCCGCGGGGCCGGGACTTCGGGTTCGGACAATGCATCGAGCAGCCGCAGCACCGCGCTGCGGCTGATGGACACCCCGAAGGCCCGTGCCATCCGGGCGCCAGCCCGGCCGACGAGGGCGAGACCCACCCTGGCGAGAGTCGACCGCAACCGCTCCGTCCACCTGCTGTGCCGCCTGGTCAGTCCCGGCAACTGCTCAGGGCACGTCCGCCGAGCACACGAAGACTCCGGACAGAAGAACCGCCGGACTCGCAGTCGGGGAACCACGAGACGTCCCCCACTCGGCACGTCCGCAGGTAAGAGCTGTGCACCTGGGACGACTCGGTTCCACAGTCCGGGCATGCCGCCCCGGCCGCCGTACTGCACACGTCGATGCGTATCGCCTCGTGGCTCACGTCCAGCGACAGCACCGACACGTCCGCGATGGACGGTAACAGCAGGCCCTCCAGACGGGGCGACGTCTCTTCCACGACGCCGCACTGTCGACCACACAAGATCGGCCCTGGCCATTTTCAGGCAACTTCCCGAAGCCTGATCGGAGCACCAGTCGTCACTCAGCGTGCGCGCATCACGGAAAGCGAGCCAGAACCCGAGTTCGGGAGGCACCCGCCACTGACTCGACGGCTACATGTACCGGTGTGCCCAGACTCCAGTGGCCGAGCATCGTGGCCCGCGCCGCCGACATCGTCACCAGCTACAGGAGCTCGTCGTCGAACACGTTCAGGAACTTGGTGGACGCCCACCGAAACTCCTCGTCATTGTCCCGCGACTCCAGCAAGCCGGCTTCCACAAGCGCCAAGAGGGTAGCGTGGAGAGCTCGCCCAGCCGGGTTGTCTTCCCAGAAGATCCTCTTGCTCTTCGAGAAGGGAACGTCAGCCGTGAGCACACCGAGGCTCAACCCCAGCTCATATGCGGCCTGGTCCCAGTAGACCCAGTCCTTCATCGCTTCCGAAAAGACCATTGCAGTCACTCACCCTTCTCCTCGTTACGGTGCAACTCGAGTCCAGAGGCCGCTCGCCGGACCGTGAGTGACTCCCAAACTCATCGACATTGATCATGGAACAGGGCCGCGCGGTGACTCCCGAAGCCGTCGACGAATGATTCCCGCTCTCGCGTACAAAGCCAGCCTGCAGCGCGGCGCTGCCGACGATCCGGTGGTGGCTTGCCTGGGTGGAAGTCGAACTGCCTGATACACCGTGTCATGCGCCGGCCGCCAAGGGACACCGGTGTAGGCGACGCCGATGACTACGGCGACGATCGTGATCACGCGGGCGGCGCGGCTGGCGGGAGGGATGTTCGCGGCGTTGGTCATGAGGTGGTGGACTCCTTCTGCGGCGGCGAGCAGGGCAGTCGGAACCGCTCCGGTATAGCCGACCCGGGCCACAGGGGTGCGTGCTTCCCGGCAAGGTACCCTCGCCCCGCGACGAACGCGCCACCCCAAGCGGTGACGATCACGCCACCACGGTCCCGACCGCGCGGATCAGCGGACTGCAACGCGCCCGCTCGACCGTGTAATACCGGCGTGGCAACACGCCTACGCGTTGTACATCTGACCTGCACAATCGCGAGACCACAGCCATCAGGGACCTGTGTTTCAGCACGTAGTGCACCGCTGTCCGGAGCCGGAAGACAAGACGAAGGCCCCGGGGGTCACGACGTCCCGGGGCCTCGCTGACCTCCCAGCTCTACGACGGACGAGGTGGCGTGTCACGCCCACTCCACTCCCAGCTTCCGCAGCGCGTTCCGTTGCTCCACCGTGAGTTTGTGGCGCCGGGTTTTGGTGTTGGTGATCCATACGCCCAGCTTCACGGTCACCGGCTCGGCCTCGCCGTCGACGGCGAGCTGCTCGCTGTGACCCCTCGGCACGGGCCGGTCCACGCCTTCCCGCTCGACCCACTGCGTGAGGGCAGCCAGGCCCGCTGGAACGCCGCCTGCGCCTTGCTGGGGCCCTTCTCTGCGCGTGGCTGCCGGGGCGGGAGACGGGGCCTCAGCGGGCTGCACGCCCAGCTTCGCCAGCCGCTCCTGCTGCTCGGGGAGAAGCTGCGCCCAGGTGCCCGGGTTCTTCTGCCGTTCCAGCCACCGTCCGATGTTGTCGCCCCCGAACAGCACGCCGGGTTCGATGGCCGGCAGGTGGCCGTTGGTGTCGACCAGGTCCGCCAGGATGCGGTAGTGGCGTTGCCAGTCGAGTGGCCAGGGGCAGTTCCAGTCGGTGTCGATGGCGGTGAGCTGTGCCGCGCGTACGGCGGCCCGTTCCGGGTCCTTGCCCAGGCCGTTCTTGGCGGCCTTGCGACGGAGGTTGGCCATGTGCTGTCCGATCGGCGCCTCTACCCCGTCGGCGGGATCGGTCCAGACGGCGTCCTGGCGGGGTGCGAGGTGCCCGGGGGGCCGCCGGTACGACCGCAGTGCGGCGAGCTTGTTCTCCCACGCTTCCTCGCCGGGTTCCCACACCATCCCGGCCTCGGGCGCGTCCAGCAGCTCCTTGCGGTGCGGATCGAGCTCACCGGCCCGCAGCGTCTCGCGCTGCTGGTGCACCCACCACCCGAGGGGGGAAGTCCTTGATGACGCCGACCTCGACCTCGATGTCGTACGGCACGGCGTACAGGCCCGTGATCCCGTTCTCCCTGCGCCAGCGCAGCAGCGCCTCGTAGCCCTCCAGCCAAGCCAACGACTCGGGCCGCTAGACCCGGGGGCGCAGGAAGGCCGCGATGGTCACCGCGTCGCACGGGCTAGAGAAGTGGAGCAGGGCCGTCTCGGCAGCGGCGTCGGTGTCCTCTTGCTCCCGGCCCTCTCCGTCAGCCTCTTCGCGGGCCCCGACGATCCGCCCGTCCTCGTCACGCTGGACGTGTAACTTGCGTTTGCCGCTGGTGAGCGCGCGGGAGGCGAGCTGCTCGACGAGTCGTTCATCATGACTGCGCAGGCCCTGGAGAACCGCTACGAGGGGGCGGAACGAGGCGGAGGCGACCATGTCGGTCGGGTCTTCGGCGAAGCCGATCGCCTCGACACCGCGCTCGCCGGTGATGTCCACACCTTCCCCGAGCACCCGAACGCTGGCGAGGAAGGCGCGGTGGACCCGGCGGCCAGCCGCGTCGATGCCGATGGCGCACTGGCGCAGGACTTCGCGCCGCTCGGACACGAGGTGGTCGCCGCACAGCCAGGCCGCCCACACTCGGTCCGGGGGTACTTGGCGGCCGGCCTCCAGCTCGTAGAACTCCGCGTCGATCGACGACTTCGGCAGGGCCTCTACCTTCGCCAGGTCGTCATCGGAGACGTCGTTGACGTACAGCTCGGCCGCCGTCTCCGGCAGCTTCTCCGCGAACGCCGCGGCCTCCTTCACCCGCTGGTGGAACGTCATGACCGTACGCAGGTTGTACGCGGCGGCGTGCTCCACGAGCGCCGTCTGCAGCAGCGCCATGCGCCGGCCCCGTAGCGCCTTCCTCCTACTCCCCGAAGACCGGGGACGGATCGCGGATCTCCAGCACGTCGATCTCGAACCCGCGAGAATCCCGCGCTCGATCGCCTCCGAGAGCCCGGGCTCGGTCAGCCACGGTCCGTACGTCTCCGAGTCCTGGCCCGTCGACGCCAGCACCACCTTCTGGCCGTCAGCGCCCCTCGGCGGCCGGGGCGCCGCCAGGATGCGCGGCGTCGCGGTCAGGTACAGCCGGAAGTAGGCGGGGATCCGCTGGTTGTCGTGGATCGAGGCCCACGGCTGACCAAGATCACAGGCGGTTCCGTGGGCCTCGTCCACGATCCGCTGTACCGACTGTTGCGCCTGATACGGTCCCCGATCGTGCTGCCCGCTCTGGTGCCGCCCGTCGCCGCCGCTTCGATGCTGGTGTCGTGCCGGTTGGCGTCTGTGTGCTGGGCGATCGATTCCCTGGAGATCCAGGGGGGGTGGGTTGCGGGGCTGACCAGTGCCTGCTTCACCGTGCTACTGGCCGCTGATGGCTTGCCTGTTCCGAAGGGCGAACTATCCGGCGTTGAAGCTTGCTCTGCTCGTCGTCCTGCTCCTGGTCCTTGTTGCTTTGCTGGTCATGGGTGCTGGGTTCACCCGGCCTTCCGGTATCCGAAGCTCGCTACGCCGCTGATGGTTGCCAGCACCATCGGTGCCGTTCCCATCGGCGTGGTGGCCGCTGTGGGCGCTCTGTGACGCGGGTGTATGGAGCCGGTAGAGGGAACCGACCGTGCTGTTCACAGCCATTGGTGCACGGTTGTGACCAGCACGGTCGCAACAGACCCTAGGCGTATCGGGCGGTCAGCAACTCTTCGCCCAGGTGTGGGAGCTGCCGCGGTCGTTCGCGCGGCCGTTGAAGCTGACCTCCTGCCCAGGGGCCAGGCAGAGGGTGACGCCACCGGTCAGCTCGCGGCCGTCGTAGATCTTGACATGGTCGGGGACGCCGGGGCCGGAGACGCCGTGGTTGGCCCACGAGGAGTCCTGGTTCGACATGTTGCCCTCCCACCATCGGTCGTCCCCGGAGTGGTCGATCTTCATCCCGTCGAAGTTGGCGTGGGTCCAGACGCAGAAGTACCCGCTGCGGCATTCCGCCGCCTGGGCGGTGGGGGCGGCGGCCAGCAGGCCGGCGGAGATCAGGCCGGCCGTGAGGACGGCGGTGATGCGCTTCATGACGTGGTGTCTCCTGTCGGTTGGGGGTTGTCGAGCAGGGCGGTGGCCTGGGTGAGGGCGTGTGCGCGCAGCCGCTCCCAGTCGGCGATGTCGGCCCGGTGCCGGGCGCGGACCTCGTCGAGGCTGCGATTGGTGTGGGTGGCCTCGGAGTGCAGGTTGTTGACGATCACGGACACGCGGAACCAGCGCCGCTGGTCTCCGTAGAGGCGGCGCTGGGCGGCGGCCAGGCAGCCGTCGGTGTGGGCGCGTACGACGTGACCCGTGGGCAGCGACAGCGACAATTCCGTCGGCCCGGCGCCGAATAGAGCGGCGGTGACCCGGTCGTGCTTGCCCGGGGGCGGCGAGGCGTGCCCGCGGCGCGGCGGAGTCAGTTCCTGGCGGGTGAGGCAGGAGTCGGTGAGTCGCTGGGTGGCGGTCTTGATCACCTCGTCGGGGTCGGCACGCGGCGCCTGTGGTGCACATCCGACCAGTAACAGGGGGAGCGGCACGACCACGATCAGCAGCGGTACGAGCCGCCGCACGGAGGCGGCCGGTTGTGCGGGGCCGGCCGGGCCTCTCCGGTCGGACCGGGTGCGGAAGGGCATCGGCGGATCAGCCCCGCGTGGCCGGGGGCGGAGTCCGGCGTGAGGGCAGGGTGGTGCTGGGGCGAGGCGTGCGCATGGTCCCCCGAGTGACACGGTCGTTCCGGGCTTGTAGCTTGATCACGTTCCCATGCGCAGGCCTCGGGCCGCATCACCCGCTCAGGTGACTTTCGACGCGGCCGGTCTAAAAGAGCGTTTTGTTCTGCCAGGGGTGGTTGGCTGCGTTTTGGGTGGCCGACCTGCCTGGGACTGTCGAGTTGCTGGCCACCGTCGCGCTGTCTGCGCCTAGTGATGATGGTCGAGGGTCCGTTTCGGTCCCTTCGCCCCCTGTCTGATCCCAACACGCCCCGGTCGCGTCTGTTTGCGCCCTGTCGCGGGATGGCCGCCATCGGTACTACACCGAGTGCATGCGTTCTCGATGCGCAGAGCATCAAGACCTCCGGTCAACGTCCCGGCCACCGGCCAGGGGTTGACGCGGGCAAGAACATCGCCGGCCGCAAACGCCACATCGGTGTGGACACCCTCGGTCTGCTCCTGGCCGTCTGGGTCACCGCCGCCAGCGTCTCCGACAACGCTGGCGGCATCCACCTGCTTTCGAATATCGCCAAGGCTCACCCGCGCGTCACGAAGGCGTGGGCCGACACCGGCTACCGGACCAAAGCGCACGGACCAGGAGGACGGCGGACGCCGACGCTGGGCCCTCATCGATATGTAGGCCACGGGCGGAGGCCTCTAGGTCCAGAACCGGCGCGTGGTTGTCGAAGCGGCCGTAGGGGAACTGTTCTGTGACGCTGTGTTGGTTGATGGGGCGTCGTGTGGTGTGCGCTGGGTGTGCGTCGCGGGGTTTCGCTGGTGGTGGGTGTGGCGGGCTTGGGTGCCGGGTTGGTGGGGGTGTTGTTTGGTTGGTGAGGGCTGTTGTTGTTATTCGGTGAAGGGTGCTTGTCGTGTGTGTGGGGCGTGGGGGGTTCTGTTGTCGAGTGGTCTGGGCTGGGTGCGGGTCCTTTGAGTGAATGTGGTTTCCAGCAGGCTTGGTGATTGTTTTCGGAGGAGGATCAGTCCCACCAGGAGTTCCTGTTGTGGGCGCCGGTGAGTTGTTCGGCGTAGGTGGCCAGTGTGCAGGGTGGGCTGTTTTGCCAGGTGTTGTCTGGGCAGAAGGAGAAGTGCTCGGCGGCGACGAGGAGAGCGTCTTCTTTGTTCATCGGTGGAGCGGCGATGCTGAGGTGCAGGGTGGAAAACCTGACGGCGACGACTCGGGTGCCGAAGCGGTGTTCCCAATCGGTGATGATCGCGGAGAGCTTTGCGGTGTCGTTGTCGTAGTTGCAGGGTCCGGGCCAGCCTACGGTTGTGAGGGCCTCGGCGCCGGACGCGGCTGCGACCAGCCCCAGCCGGGACTCGGGTCGATCGGAGTGAAACGCCTGCGCGTACTCGGCAGCCGGTTGGCCGGGGTTCGTCGCTGTCTGTCGGCTTGGGGCGAGGCCGGGCCACCTCTGGCCGAAGGGGGCCGTGACGGCGAGGCGTTCTTCGGCGGAGAGCATGTCGTCTTCATGGACGGCGGTGTAGGCCGACCACCACTTCGAGAGGAGGCCGGCCGGGTTGTGGCTTGCCGGGGATGACGTCTGTTCGGGGAAGAGCTCGCTTGACCCTCATGGGTGGAAGTGGCCGTCATGGGGATCTAGGGAATCAAGGAGTAGTGGGTAGAGGCCGGAAGTTGTGTGCTCGGCCTGGAGCTGTGCCCACAGTTCGGCCGTGCCCGGCCGATCGCTGAGCCAGAGGGGCTGCGCATCTCCATCGCTCTCATCGGATGTGATCATCCGACCGGGCGGGGGTAGGGTCTTGAGAGTCGATCGGGGCTCGGGGTGCACGTGCGGATGCTAGTGGTGCAAGATTTCCGGCTTGCCGGGCGAGGGCGGGCGGTAGTCGGGATTCTCTTGGTTGGCCATGACTGAACCCGATCTGATGCAGGGCTGCCCGTATCCGCCTCCCACGCTCAAGCGACCATTGACAGACGGAAGAAGGGCTGGCTGCCACCGGACTACGGTCTGCGCGAGCTCCCGCCTCCGCGCTGAGCGTTGCCAGCCATGCTGTTGTGGGATGGCTGGGCAGACCGGGGTTGAGCCCGGGCACTCTGTGATGCGCCGCGTATGGCTGCCCAAGCGGCCGCATACACCTATCGTCTGATGCCTTGTTGGGTTACTACCGGTCAGTCGCTTTAGGCAGATGGTGGCGGACAAGCTGACGCGGTGCTTGCAGCCCGCATCGCTGCGCCCGCCGGGTGCCAGAATCCATCTGTACTCCAAAATGAAGCACAGCCCTGAGGAATCCGACCACGCATGGCCTCCACGCTCGAAAACCCCAGCAACCCGAAGACCCCGTACCCGCAGGCAGACCACACACCCCTCTACTGCTGCGCCCGCGATAGCGGGCCTGTCAGGGAAGCGAAGCGGACCGAAATCCCTGACTCACACTCAACTCATGCCATCCACCGGATCGCAGAGATACCTGAAACTCAAAGCGAAAGACCACCTGAAGCCGGAGAGCGAAGCGAGCCGGCCGAGCCTCGCGAAGCGAGGCTCCCGCCGAGCGAAGCGAGGCAGTCCCACCAGGCTCCGCGAAGCGGAGCCGCCCCCGGCCGAGCGAAGCGAGGCCGTTCGTTGGCGCAGCGCGCAGCGCTGCGGAACCCGCGCCGCGGG